>NZ_LMSX01000008.1:0-59497 GCF_001429655.1 Terrabacter sp. Soil811 | reverse complement strand
AGTCGACGAGCCGGGCGTGCGCGTCGTGCAGGTCGGCGGCCAGGGACGCGACGTGGTCCCAGTCCTGCTCGATCTGCTGCGTGCTCCGGCTCTGCTCCATACCCTGATCGTACTGGTGTTCGAATGACCAGACAAGAGTTGTCCACACCAAAGACATTGTGCTGCAGGCGAATTGGTCCTGCATCACATGAAGCGTGACGCGAACTCGCCCGGCGTCATGCCGGTCGCCTTGCGGAAGTCCCGGGTGAAGTGCGCCTGGTCGGCATAGCCGAGCTCGGCCGCGATGCCGGCCAGCTCGGCGTCGGAGTCGCGCAGCCGGTCGGCCGCCTCCTGGAGCCTCCGGCGGCGGATCAGCCACTTGGGCCCGAGCCCGATCCGCTTGTGCAGCAGGCGCTGCAGCGTCCGCTCGCTGATGTCGAAGCGCGCACACAGGTCGTCGACCCGCAGGAGCTCGGGAGAGGTCTCGACGTCCTCGATGATGGCGTTGACGAGGAGTCCCTCGTCGTCGACCGGGAGGAGCGGCCGCAGTGCCTCCTCGACCACCTCCCGCGCCTCGGCCTGCGCCTCCGCCGAGGTCGGGTCGGGTCGCATCGCCGAGCGAACCCGCCGGCTGAGGCCGGTGCCGTCGAGGGTCGCCAGCGTCGACAGGTCGACGTAGCGGTCGGTCATCCGGCGCACCGGCTCCCGCGTCATGAGATGGCCCGCGGCCGGCTGCAACATGACGCCGACGGCCCAGCCGCGTCCCGTCAGCATCTGGTGCGAGAGCCCGGACACGACGCCGTAGAAACGCGCGTAGCTGTCGGACACGACGACGAGGCAGACGGGGTACTGCAGGACCCGCTGCACCGAGTCGCGTCCCGCGGGCACGTCCCACACCGGGATCCAGAACCGGCGGGCGAGGCCTTCGAGGTCCGGCGAGACGGAGCTGCGGGCGATCGACCACGTGTGGTCGGTGGGGTCGACGAGATGGGCCCGTTCGATGTCGTCGCGGGCCGCTGTCCGTCCTGCCCCGGCAGACGTCGTCACGTGTCGGAAAGTATCAAGACCCACCGACGCGCGGTTTCCTATGGTGACGGCATGACCTCACCGAGCACTGACGTCCTCGCCTCCTACCTCCGTCTCGCCGACCCGTTCGCCTCCGTCGTCGACCGGGTGCCGAACCACGCCTGGGACGGCTCGAGCCCCTGCGCGGGCTGGAGCGCACGCGACGTGCTGACCCACGTCGTCACGACCCAGCGTGACTTCCTCGAGCAGCGCGGTGTCGATGCCGCGACCACGGCCGACCACGAGGACCCCACAGTCCTCTGGCGGGCTCACGACGAGCGGATGCGTGAGCTGCTCGCCGACCCGGACGTCGCCGGCCGGGAGTATGACGGCGTCTTCGGCCGCACGACCGTGGGCGCGTCGATCGTCACCTTCTACGGGTTCGACCTCGTCGTCCACCGCTGGGACATCGCCGTGGCCGCTGGGCTCGACGAGCACCTGTCGGACGAGGAGCTCGAGATGCTCGACAGGTCGGCCGACGGGTTCGGGGACCACCTCTACGACGACGGTGTCTGCAAGCCGGCCGTGCCCGTCCGGAACGGCGCCGACCGTCAGGAGCGCGTGCTCGCCCGGCTCGGTCGACCGACGCCGGCGAACGCCTGAGCCGTCACCGCGCCCAGAGGTACTCGACCTCGGGGCGGCCGGCGCCGGCATACCTCGACCGTCGCACGACGACCCGTGTCTCGCAGAGGTACTCGGCATACCGGCGCGCGGTGACGCGACTGACGCCGAGCTCGTCGCCGAGCTCGGACGCGGAGCGTCCACCGTCCGCCTCGCGGAGCAGCCGTGAGACGCGGGCCAGCAGCTCCTCACCCATCCCCTTCGGGAGCCGTGCCTCGGCCGCGACACGGGCGCCGGCGAAGACCTCGTCGACCTCGGCCTGGGTGCCGACCTCGGCGCCGCTCGTCACCTGGTCGCGGTAGGCGCGGTAGGCGAGCAGCCGCTCCCGCAGGGTCGCGAAGACGAAGGGCTTGAGGACGTACTGCACGATCCCGAGCGACACCGCGGCACGGACGACGTCGAGGTCGCGCGCGGACGTGACGGCGATGACGTCGGCGCGGTGGCCGGCGGCACGCATGGCGCGCACGACGTCGAGCCCGTGCCGGTCGGGCAGGTTCATGTCGAGCAGGACCACGTCGATCTCCCTGTCCTGCAACGTCTTCAGCGCGGCCTGCGACGTGCCCACCGTCGCCACCACCTCGAACCCGTGGACCCGGCCGACGTAGGCCGTGTGGGCCTCCGCCGCGATCGGCTCGTCCTCGACGACGAGGACGCGCAGGACCTCAGGCATCGTCGCTCCCGCCGCCGTCGACCCCTTCATCGGCGGGCCCTTCACCGGCGGGCAGCCGCACGGTGAAGGTCGCACCCGGCGGCCCTGACACCGCGAGCGTCCCGCCGAGCCGGTCGACCGTCTGGCCCACGAGCGCCAGCCCGATGCCGCGGCGACCCGCGCTGCCCTGCTCCTTCGTCGACCACCCACGCCGGAAGGCGTCCTCGACCGCACCCGGCGGCAGACCCGGCCCGTCGTCGGCGACCTCGAGGACGGCATACGCCTCCTCGACCCTCGAGTCGAAGCGCACGTGCCGCTCGGGGCGCGGCGTGCCGGGCTCGTCGGCCACGGCATCGAGGGCGTTGTCGATGAGGTTGCCGACGATCGTCACGACGTCACGGGTGGGTGCGACGTCGCGCGGCCAGTGCGCGCCCGGCTCGATCTCGAAGGCGATGCCGCGCTCGTGCGCCTCGGCCGCCTTGCCGAGCAGCAGCGCCGTCAGGGCCGGCTCGTCGACCGAGCCGACGACGCGGTCGGTGAGCAGCTGCGAGACCTGCAGCTCGTCGGTGGCGAAGTCCAGCGCCCGGTCGCTGTGCCCGAGCTCGATGAGGCTGACGATCGTGTGGAGCCGGTTCGCCGACTCGTGGGCCTGCGAGCGGAGCGCCTCGGTCAGGCCTCGGGCCGAGTCGAGCTCTCCCGTCAGGGCTTCGAGGTCGGTGCGGTCGCGCACCGTCGCGACGTGGCCGAGCAGCCGTCCCTGCCAGCGGGCCGGTCCGCGGTTGAGCACGAGCACCCGCGCCGACGTCACGTGCAGCTCGTCCTCGTGCGCGGCGTCGTCGGTGAGCGCGGCCGTCAGGGCCGGCGTCAGCCCGAGCTCGGCGACCGGGCGTCCGACGGCGTCGGCGGGCAGGGCGAGCAGCCGGGTGGCCTCGTCGTTCGCCAGCCGGAGGTGACCGTCGAGGTCGGTGATGACGAGGCCCTCGGTGACGGCGTGCAGGACGGCGTCGTAGTACTCGTACATCTCGCGCAGCTGCTGCTCGCCGAGGCCATGGGTCTGGCGCCTGATCCGGCGCGACACGAGGCCGGTCCCGAGGCCCGACAGCAGGGCGGCCACGAGACCCGCGAGAAGCAGTCCCGGCAGCTGGGCGCGCACCCGCTCGCCGACGGCCGACTTGCGGATGCCGACCGAGACGAGGGCGACGACCTTCCCCTGGTCGGTGACGGGCACGACGACGCGCGACGACGGCCCGAGCGTGCCCGTGTAGTCCTCCTCGACGACACCACCCGCGAGCGCCTCCTCCGTGTGTCCGAGGAACTTCTTCCCGATCTGCGTCGGGTCGGGGTGGGTGTAGCGGATCCCCTCGCGGCTCATGACGACGACGAAGTCGGTGCCCGACTCGACCCGCACGCGCTCGGCGTAGGGCTGGAGCACCGCCGACGGGTCGGGACCCTGGACGCCGGCGATGACGTCGGGCGTCGCCGCCATCGTCTCGGCGACCGCGAGGGCCCGGGCGATGGCCTCCTGGTCCCCTGCGCGCTGGGCCTGGCCGTACGCCCCGGCGAGCCCGGCGACGACGACGAGCACCGCGATGAGCACCTGGAGCGCGAAGGTCTGCCCCGCGACGCTCCATCGCCCCGGGGCCGTCAGCACCCGTCGCGAGAACTCAATGAACACAACCGTGACCCTAGTCACTGGCCGCGGGAGCCTCGTCACATTCACCGGTCCCACGCCCAGCGTGGGACCCAGCCAACGGAGGTCACCGTGAGTTCCACCGCCGACAGCGCCGTCGACGCCCAGCCGGGCTCGGCCCCCAAGCGCGACCGCACCCATTTCCTCTACATCGCCGTCATCGTCGCCATGGTGGCGGGCATCCTCGTGGGGTGGGCCTTCCCCGAGGTGGGCAAGAACCTCAAGCCGCTCGGCACCGGCTTCGTCAACCTCATCAAGATGATGATCACGCCGATCATCTTCTGCACGATCGTGCTCGGCATCGGCTCGGTCCGGAAGGCCGCCCAGGTCGGCAAGGTCGGTGGCCTCGCCCTCGGCTACTTCATCACGATGTCGACGGTCGCCCTCGCGATCGGTCTCGTCGTCGGCAACATCATCAAGCCCGGTGACAGCCTCAACCTCACGGCCGCGATCGCCGAGTCCGGCCAGTCGCAGATCGCCGCCGAGTCGGAGGGCACGGTCGACTTCGTCCTCGGGCTCATCCCCGACACGCTCGTCTCCGCGCTGACGTCGGGCTCGGTGCTCCAGGCCCTGCTCATCGCGCTCCTCGTCGGCTTCGCGCTCCAGCAGATGGGCAAGACCGGCGAGCCGATCCTCCACGCCATCAAGTACCTCGAGCGCCTCGTCTTCCGCCTCATGGCGATGATCATGTGGGCTGCCCCGATCGGCGCGTTCGGCGCCATGGCCGCCCTCGTCGGCGCCACCGGCATCGGCTCGCTCAAGAGCCTCGGCCTGCTCATGCTCGCCTTCTACGCGACGTGCGCGATCTTCGTCTTCGCCTTCCTCGGCAGCATCCTCAAGGTCGTCACGGGGATGAACGTCTTCTCGCTCTTCCGCTACCTCGGCCGCGAGTTCCTCCTCATCCTGTCGACGTCGTCGTCGGAGTCGGCCCTGCCGCGCCTCATCGCCAAGATGGAGCACCTCGGCGTCTCCCGCCCGGTCGTCGGCATCACCGTGCCGACCGGCTACTCCTTCAACCTCGACGGCACCGCGATCTACCTGACGATGGCGAGCCTCTTCATCGCCGAGGCGATGGACAAGCCGTTCAGCATCGGCGAGCAGATCAGCCTCCTCGTCTTCATGATCATCGCGAGCAAGGGCGCGGCGGGCGTCAGCGGTGCGGGCCTCGCGACCCTCGCCGGTGGCCTCCAGTCGCACCGCCCCGACCTCGTGCCGGGCGTCGGCTTCATCGTGGGCATCGACCGCCTCATGAGCGAGGCCCGCGCGCTGACGAACTTCGCCGGCAACGCCATCGCGACCGTCCTCATCGGCACGTGGGTCGGCGAGATCGACCGCGACAAGGCGTCGCGCGTCCTCTCCGGCCAGGACCGCTTCGACGAGTCGAGCATGCTCGACCACGACGACGAGGTCCAGGACGACCTGGTCCCGGACGCCCGCGGTCACGAGCCGGAGCTCGTCGGCTCCAGCCGCTGACCCGTCCCTTCGAGGGGCCGTGAACCACCCGGTTCGCGGCCCCTCGTCGGCGTCGTGTCCCATCTCACGCCGCGCGTCGGAACTTACGGGAACCATTGGCATGCAAGAGGATTCATGCTCGCGTATGCCGCCCTACGCCTCCCGGCGGGAGGCTCGTTTTGCGCTCGTCCCCCCATCTTCGAGAGGGTGGTCGCTTCATCGAGACATCTGTGACACGTAACTGTGAGGAGACAGACGGCACCTCGTCGGGGTGCCGTCCATGACGTATGAGTGAACTGACCAAGAGTCCCGACGACGCGCTGCACCCGGCGCTCGAGCCACCACCGGTGAACCACGAGGAGGCCGCGCCCTCCCGGGTCGACAAGGTCGTCTTCGGCGTCGCCGCCGCCGTGGCGATCGCCTTCGTCCTCTGGGGCGCGCTCAGCACCGAGAGCCTCAGCACGAGCGCCTCCGCCGGCCTCGACTTCGTCGTGCACAACACCGGCTGGCTCTTCTCGCTCGTCGCCTCCGGCTTCGTCGTCTTCGTCATCTGGCTGGCGGCGAGCAAGTACGGCAACATCCCGCTCGGCGGTGACGGCGAGGCTCCCGAGTTCCGCACGTCGTCGTGGGTGGCGATGATGTTCTCCGCGGGCATGGGCATCGGCCTGATGTTCTACGGCGTGACCGAGCCGCTGACCCACCTCGTGAAGCCGCCGCCCGGCACCGGCGCAGCAGGCAACCCCGAGGCCGTGCAGACCGCGATGGCCACGACGATGTTCCACTGGTCGCTGCACCCCTGGGCCATCTACGCGGTCGTCGGCCTGGCCGTCGCGTACGGCGTCTTCCGCAAGGGCCGCTCGCTGCTCATCAGCTCGGCCTTCGCCCCGCTCTTCGGCGAGAAGCGCGCCAACGGGCCGGCCGGCAAGGTCATCGACATCTTCGCGATCTTCGCGACGCTCTTCGGCTCCGCCACCTCGCTCGGCCTCGGCGCCCTGCAGATCGGCTCCGGCCTCGAGATCGTCGGCGGCATCGGCAAGGTCGGCAACGGCGTGCTCATCGGCATCATCGCCGTGCTGACCGTCTGCTTCATCCTCTCGGCCGTCTCCGGCATCGAGAAGGGCATCCAGTGGCTGTCGAACATCAACATGGTGCTCGCGCTCGCCCTGGCGTTCTTCGTCTTCGTCGTCGGCCCGACGGTCTTCATCCTCAACCTCGTCCCGACGACCATCGGGTCCTACTTCAAGGACCTCGCGATGATGTCGGCCCGCACCGACGCCGCGGGCGGCGACGGCATGAAGGACTGGCTCGCCGGCTGGACGATCTTCTACTGGGCCTGGTGGGTCAGCTGGACCCCCTTCGTCGGCATGTTCATCGCTCGCATCTCGCGTGGCCGTACGATCCGCCAGTTCGTCTCTGGCGTGCTGCTCGTGCCGTCCGTCGTCTCGCTCATCTGGTTCGCCATCTTCGGTGGCGCCGGCATCAACCAGCAGCAGAACGGCCAGGACATCGCCGGCCAGTCGACCCCCGAGGGCTCGCTCTTCGCGATGCTCGGCAACCTGCCGTGGCCGACGGTGACCGCGATCGTCGTCATGCTCCTCGTCGCGATCTTCTTCGTCTCGGGCGCCGACGCCGCGTCGATCGTCATGGGCACGCTCTCCGAGAAGGGCACGCTCGAGCCGTCGAAGAAGACCGTGATCTTCTGGGGCGCCGCCACCGGCGCCGTGGCCGCGATCATGCTGCTCATCGGTGGTGAGGACGCCTTGTCGGGCCTCCAGAACGTCACGATCGTCGCGGCCCTGCCCTTCCTCGTCATCATGATCGGGCTGGCGGTCGCGCTCGTGAAGGACCTGTCGCGTGACCCGCAGGTCGTCCGTCGGCAGTATGCCGTCGCGGCCGTCGAGCACGCCGTCGTCGCGGGCGTCAGCGAGCACGGTGACGACTTCTCACTCACGGTCCAGGAGACCGCGCCCGGCGAGGGTGTCGGCGAGATGGTCCAGACCGACCCCGTCGCGGAGCCGGTCGAGGCGAAGGACGTCGAGGTCGAGGACGGTCTCGGCGGCCACGTCGACGAGCAGACCGACAAGGTCGGCGCCTCGATGCGCCTCTGACCGAGGTCACGTCACACCGTCACCGCAGTCACCTCGAGCGCCGCGTCATCCGCCTGGTCGGATGATGCGGCGCTCGATCGCTGCCGCGACCGCCCCAGCGCGGGTGTCGACGCCGAGCTTGGTGTAGACGTGGCTGAGGTGGGACTTCACGGTCGCCTCGGAGACGAGCAGCTCGCGCGCCATCTCGCGGTTGCCGAGCCCGCGCGAGAGCAGCTCGAGCACCTCCACCTCGCGCTCGGTGACGACCGGCCCGGGTGAGGCCGCGCGCCGCACGAGCCGCGCCGCGACCGACGGGGCGAGCACCGTCTCGCCGCGGGCCGTGGCCCGGATGCCGGCGAAGAGCTGGTCGGCCGGGGCATCCTTGAGCAGGTAGCCGAGCGCGCCCGCGTCGAGGGCCCGCAGGATGTCGGCCTCCGTGTCGTAGGTCGTGAGGACGAGGACGTGCGGCGGCTCCGGCAGGGCGCGCAGCCGCGCCGTGACCTCGGCCCCTCCCGGCCCGTCCCCGAGGTTGAGGTCCATGAGGACGACGTCCGGCCGTTCCGTTGCGACGACGCGCTCGGCTCCCGCGAGGTCGCTCGCCTCACCGACGACCTCGATGCCGTCCTGGCCGTCGACGAGGGCGCGCAGTCCCGCGCGGACGACCGGGTGGTCGTCGACGAGGACGACCCGGACGGCGCCGGTGCCGTCAGCCACGGGAAACCCCCGCGGTGATCGGGAAGCGGACCGACACGGTCGTGCCCTCGCCGGGCGCGCTCTCGACGTCGGCGCTGCCCCCGAGGTCACCGGCCCGATGGCGTATGCCGTCCAGCCCGCGCCCGCGGTCCCCGCGCGCGTCCGGTCGGCCGGGTCGCGTCGGGTCGAAGCCGCGACCGTCGTCCCGGACGTCGAGCAGCACCTCGTCGGAGAGGTAGGTCAGGCTGATGTCGGCGCGGGTGGCGTGGGCGTGCTCGACGACGTTGGACAGGGCTCCTCGGGTGGACCGGACGAGAGCGCTGGCGACGTCGGCCGGCACGGCGACGGGGTCGCCGTGGACGCGGACCCTGACGTCGAGGCCGTGGGAGGCAGCCGTGGCGCCCGCGCGTTCGAGCGCGGCCGGGAGGGCGTCACCTGTCGTGTCGTCCTCGAGGTCCGCCGGGGCGAGGTCGCGCACGACGCGGCGCACCTCGTCGAGTCCCTCGCGGGCTGCCGTCCCTGCAGCCACGACGTGCTGGCGGGCGACGAGCGGCCGTCGGTCCCAGTCCTGCTCGGCCGCGGCGAGGAGCAGGGTGATGCTGGAGAGCCCCTGACCGACGGAGTCGTGGATCTCGCGCGACAGGCGGGTCCGCTCGGCGAGGGCACCGGAGCGGTGCTGGGCGGCAGCGAGATCGGCCTGCGCGTCGGTCAGCTCGTCGATGAGCGCCTGCCGGGTGCGGGCCTCACGCTCGAGGGCTCGGTAGGACAGCACGGTGACGAGCGCGATGCCGACCGGCCCGATCAGCACCGTCGGGTCGAGGTCGTCGGTGATGCGGCTCCACGCCACGCTGACGACGGCGGTCATGACGACGACGACCGTGACGGCATACGCGAAGGGGAGCACCTGGAGCACGGCGAAGGCCACGGGCACGGCGGTCCACGCGAACGAGGGGGCGGCAAGCGTCAGCGCCACCCAGAGCACGACGACGACCGCGATCCACACGTAGGGCCACGCGGCACGGTCGGCGACGAGCCGACGCGTGAGGTAGGCGGCCCCGAGGAGGGTGGCACCCGCGAGGACGAGGAGCGCGGTGCCGTCGAGGTCGTGGCGCAGCAGGTAGCGCGCCGAGCACGTCACGAGGAGCAGGACGAGGACGGCGTCGAGCCATCGGTCGAGTCGCGCCACCGGCGCGAGGATGCCCTCTTCCATGACCGGCAGCCTAGGGACGGGGCGGGCCGTCGGCATCATCCGATCGGCTAGTCCGGTGTGGCCGGTTGCCCGACGCGGTGGGTGGGCTGGATCGGCGACGGTGGTGGTGGGGACCGCACGACCACCCTCGTCCTCACGATCACCTCACACCGGGAGACCCACCATGAAGCGCAGCCTCGCCGTCGTCCTCGTCCTCGCCGCCGCACCCCTGCTGGTGGGGGCGCCCGCACAGGCCGACCCGCCCGGCCACGGTCGGCCGGGCACCTATCGGCTGACCGGCGACGTCGGCGGCTCGAAGTTCGAGGGCATCGGTGCCGACGAGCGGCGCGGCGTCTTCTACGTCAGCGAGGTGACGGGCGGTGAGATCCACCGTGGCTCGGCCGGCACGGCCCAGACCGAGCAGTGGCTGGGCGGCGACGGCACCGACGGTCGGTTCACGGCCCGCGGGATCACGACCGACGCGGCCGGTCGGGTCTACGTGGCCGGCGGCCCGAACGGCATCGGCACCGGTCGGCCCGACCTCTGGGTGTACGCGCCGGACGGCCGCCTGCTGGCCGCGCTGCGTGCTCCGGGGGAGAACGTGTTCCTCAACGACGTCGCGATCGGTCCCGACGGGGCGGCCTACTTCACGAACTCCAACGCGCCGCAGGTCTTCCGGGTGGCGGTCGACGAGAGGGCCTGGGGAGTGACCCGCTGGGCCGACGCGACCGGCACCGTCGTGCAGCGAGCCGGCTTCAACCTCGGAGGCATCGTCGTCAGTGCCGACCGCTCCGCCCTCGTCGTCGCCCAGGGCAATGCCGGTCTGCTCTGGCGCTTCGACCTGCGCACGGCCGCGGGGTCGCCCGTCGCGACCGGCGGGGCATCGCTCACCGACGCCGACGGCCTCGTACGGCAGGGGTCGCGGCTCACCGTGGTGCGCAACTTCGCACGGCTGCTCGCCACGCTCGAGCTGCGGGCAGACGGCCGGGCCGCCCGGCTCGTGTCCCAGGTCGCCACCGACCCCGAGCGGGTGCTGACGACGGCCAAGGAGCTCCGGGGCCGGACGCTCTTCGTCGACAGCAAGTTCGACGAGCCGGTCGCGTCCGGGCCGTACGAGGTCGTCACCGATCCGCTGGCACGATGAGGAGCATGCGACGGGGCACCAGGGCGAGCGCCGCGGTCGCGGCGGCCGCCGGTCTGGCCGCGGCGACCGCCCTCGCCGCCTGCACCTCGAGTGGCCCCGCAACCACACCAGCCACTCCAGCCACCTCCGTCACGACGACGGGTGTGACGACGGGGCCACTCGACGGGGGAGAGGCCAGCACGGGAGGAGCCAGGATGGCGACGCCGTCGGCGGCCGAGCAGGCACGGCTCGACGCTGCGCTGCGGGATGCGGTGTGGAAGGACGACCTGCCGCGAGCGAGAGCTCTCGTCGGCCGGGGCGCGGACGTCAACGCCAAGGACGAGACCCAGCAGTCGGCATACCTCGTCGCGACGAGCGAGGGCCACCTCGGGCTGCTGCGCCTCGCACTCGCCCACGGTGCCGGCGTCGACGACAAGGACAGCTGGAACGGCACCGGCCTCATCCGGGCGGCCGAGCGCGGGCACGCGCTCGTCGTCGGCGAGCTGCTCCGCGCCGGGATCGACCGCGACCACGTCAACCGGATCGGCTACCAGGCGATCCACGAGGCCGTGTGGCTCGGACGTGACACGACCTCCTACGTCGACACCGTGCGCGTGCTCGTCGCCGGCGGTGTCCAGCTGACCCGACCCTCGCGCGACGAGGGGCTCACCCCGCTCCGGATGGCCCGTGAGCGCGGATTCGACCGACTGACAGGAGTTCTCGTGACTGCAACCACGGCCGACCGTGTGGACGACCCTGATGCGGCACTGCTCTCGGCCGCTCAGCGCGGCGACGCAGACGCCGTGTCGCTGGCCCTGCGCGCCGGAGCCGACATCGAGGCCCGCGACGCGAAGCGGCGGACTCCGTTGCTCCTCGCCGTCACCGGCGACCATGTCGACGCCGCAAGGGTGCTCGTCGCGATGGGTGCAGACCCCGACGCGCTCGACGATCGCCACGACACCCCGTGGCTCGTCACCGGGGTGACCGGCAGCGTCGCGATGCTCGAGACGCTGCTGCCCGCCGGTCCCGACCTCACGGTCCGCAACCGCTTCGGCGGGGTCTCGGTCATCCCGGCGAGCGAGCGCGGGCACGTCGACTACGTGCGTCGCGTCGTGCAGACCGGCATCGACGTGAACCACGTCAACGACCTCGGCTGGACGGCCCTGCTCGAGGCCGTGATCCTCGGCGACGGCGGCGAGCGACACCAGCAGATCGTGCGCCTCCTCCTCGATGCCGGCGCCGACCGGTCGATCGCCGACAAGGACGGCGTCACCGCGCTCGAGCACGCCCGCGAGAAGGGGTATGCCGCCATCGCCCGGATCCTGGAGCAGTTCTAGCTGCGGTCGGTGCGGCCGGGGCTGTCGCGCAGCGAGAGGACCAGGCCGCGCAGGATGCGGAAGGCGTCCCTCTGCTCGGCCTCGGTCAGGCCGGCCAGCATCCTGACCTCGACGGACCGGACCGCCGCGCTCGCCGTCTCCAGGCTCCGTCGGCCGCGGGGTGTCAGCCGGGTCGGAAGGGCCTTCCCGACCGGCGCCTCTGCGGGGCGCGTCACGAAGCCGTCTCGTTCGAGGGCCTGGAGCAGCACGTTCATCGACTGCCGGGTCACGAAGGCCCCACGCGCCAGCTCGGAGTTCGACAGGCCCGGTCGCTGTGCCAGCAGCTCGAGGCACGAGTAGTGGGTCACCGTCATCCCGAGCGGCCGCAGCACGTCCTCCATGGCGGCGCGCAGAGCACTCGACGCCTCCTTCAGCAGGTAGCCCAGGGACGTCTCGAGGTCGACGCCGGCATCGTCTTGACTCATGTCAGTATTCTGACATACGGTCGTTCGTGTCAGATAACTGACACGAACTCAAGGAGGCCATCGTGCCCGTCACCGGTCCCGACTTCATCTCGCTCCAGGCAGCCGACCTCGACGCCTCCCGGGCGTTCTACGAGCAGTACCTCGGTCTCGTGCGGTCCCAGGCCGGGCCTCCGCACGCCGTCGTCTTCGAGACGACGCCGATCGCCTTCGCGCTGCGCGACGTGGTGACCGGCACCGATCTCGCATCAGCCGCCCAGCCGGGCATCGGTGCCGCGATCTGGCTCCACGCCACGGACGTCCAGGCCATCCACGACGCCCTGGCCGCAGACGGTCACACCATCGTCTCCGCGCCGATCGACGGTCCGTTCGGTCGGACCTTCACCTTCGCGGACCCCGACGGCTACCACGTCACCCTCCACGACCGCGCCTGATGCCGGCCGGCCCGGACTCCGGTCGATCGGCCGTGTGACACGATCTCCGGGTGCTACGACTGACCGATGTCATCATCGACTGCCCGGACGCGATGATGCTGGCGGCCTTCTATTCGGAGGTGACGGGTCTCCCCGTCAAGGCGGGCAGCCACGACAGCTGGGCCGGCATCCAGCTCGGTGAGATCGAGCTGGCCTTCACGCCGGTCGAGGACTACCGCGCCCCACAGTGGCCGGACGGTGACCACCCCAAGCAGTTCCATCTCGACTTCGAGGTCGATGACATCGAGGCCGAGCACCGCCGTGTCGTGGCCCTGGGCGCGACCCTGCACCAGGACTCCGTCGGCCGCGACGGCTTCGGCTGGCGCGTCTACACCGACCCCGTCGGTCACCCGTTCTGCCTCTGCCGCAACAAGGGCGTCACGTGGACCGACGAGGGCCCCGTCTGGCAGACGGGCGACTAGCGCGAGCCGGACCTGCTCCCGAACCGCGGCGCGTTGCCGCTGGCCGTCAGTGGGCGGTGGTGGGCTCGACTCGATCCCTGGAGTCCACGCCGGCGCCGAGGTAGGTGAGGGCGACGGTGGCTGCCACCCACGCGGCGGCAGCCCAGACCCAGACACCGTGTACGGCCCACACGCACAGTGCGAGAGCCACGATCTGAACGGCCGTGAAGACATATCGGAAGTCGCGGTACCTACGGTGCAGACCGACGGCCACACCGAAGAACAGGGCCGCGACCGTGACGCCGAATCCGGCGACCAGCAGGGCCAGGGCCGTCCCGAGCCCGGCGAAGCCGCTCGTGCCGCCGGTGTCCGCGTTCGGGCCGAGCAGGACGGCGGCGATGACAGCTCCCGCCAGGAGTGCGGCAGCCCCTTGGAGCGCGGCGACCACGACGACCGCTCGCCCAGCGGCGAGGTTGCCACCGACCGTGCCAGGTCCCGAGGCCGTGGGTCCTGTGGGTCGGTGGAGCTGGAAGAGTGCGCGGACCAGCGCGACGAGAGCGAAGCCGAAGGGCAGCGCGAACAGCGACATCGGGCCAGCGAACCGTGACGGTGCCGCGAGTACGGCGCAGGCGACGAGAACGGTCGCCGGGACCGCCCACCTGGCCCACGGCCTGGACCACGGCAGGACCGACGGCACGAGCAGGTACCCGAACGGGACGACCACGACGCCCAGCAGGCCGAGGCCACCCCAGGCAGGTCCGACCAGGGCGGCGACGCTTGCGACGGGGCCCGTGAGCAGCAGCGCAGCCTGCCCCGTGGTCGGGCGCCACACCGCGGCGGTCATGACGAGCGCGAGCGCGCACGTGGCCGCGACGAAGGGCCAGGCGTAGGTCATTTCGCGGATCCCCCCTGAGTTCAGGTCGTTGCGCTGCGTCCGTCGTGTCGGTCGCGGCCGTGTGGGTCGTGGGCGTCCGGCAGGGCCCGCCGGGATGCCCAGTGTCCAGCTGCCGACGCGCATCGGGATGAGTGTGCGAACCCACCTGACCCGAGCGGCCACCACGGTGGCCCGGAGCCATGACCATGAGTCCATCCGAGGGGCCACCTGACGGCCCTTCGGTGTCAGGCGAACTCGGCGACCAGGTCGGGGCTGACCTGGGCCAGGACGGCATACGCCATCTCGACGGGGAGGTCGACGACGTCGTAGTGCTGGGCTCCGGCAGCAGTGGTGGCGACGAGCGTCGCGACGCCGACGCGTCGCTGGAAGAAGGACTGCTCGACCTTCCAGCCGATGATGCCGTCGCGGTCGAGCACGACGCGCTGCCGGTCGAGCGAGCCGTGTCGCGTCACGAGGTGGTCGGGGGTCACGGCGTGCCCCAGCGCGCGGTAACGGTCGCGACCCAGGGCGACGGCACCGACGAGCAGGAGTGGCACGAGGACGAGCAGTGAGCCGTGCCAGTCCCACAGCAGCCGTGCCACGACGAGGAGCGCGGCGACGAGGAGCGCCGGCACGACGGCGCGCGTCAGGCGACGGCGCCGGGCGGCGGGGCCGTGTGGCGTGAGCGGCCCTGAGACCGCGGCCTCGTCGGGGCGGATGCGCAGCGCGAGGGGCGTCACGACGCCGGCCGGCGCGGGCGGGCACAGCCAGTCGGAGCCGCCCTGCTCGCGGAGCAGGCCCGACGTGACCACCTTGAGCCGGCTGGCCCCGGCCAGACGGAGCCCGAGCGGCTCGTCGAGCCGGACGCCGCGGACCCGGGCGGCGTCGATGCTCGTCTCCCGGTTCGTCAGCAGGCCGCGGCGCGTGTGCAGGGTGCCGAGCCGGTTGCGGGTCAGCCGGAAGCCCCAGAAGGTCAGGACGTAGGCGCCGACCGCGAGGAGCGACACGACACCGAGCAGGAGCAGCACGTCGACCCACCAGGCCAGACGCGACACGAAGGACGCGCCGTCCCGGAAGACCGACCGCTCCTGCGAGAAGCGCGAGAAGCCCTGCGACGCGAAGCCGACGATCGCCGCGGCGCTCGCGAGCCCCGTCACGGTGAGCGGCGCATAGCGGATCCATGACGGGTCGAGGCGCACGAGCACCTCGTCGTCGATGGGCGGTGGTGCGTCGTCGGGCACGTCGTCGACGGCCACCGGCGCGCCGGTCGGCGCGGGCAGACCGGTCACGGCGGGGTCGACGCGGTGCAGCAGCTCGGCCCGCAGGCGACGACCCGCGTCGACGCCCAGCGAGTCGAGGACGAGCCGGTCGTGCTGGCCGCCGGCGGTCGAGATCTCGACCTTGGCCAAGCCGAGGACGCGGTGGTAGACCCGCGCCGTCAGGTCGATGGTGCGCACCTTGTCGAGGCGCGCCGTCGTCGTCTGCTTCGTGAAGAGGCCGCGCCGCAGCTCGATCTGGCCGTCGGCGATGCGGTAGCGGGTCGTGACCCACCGCAGCACGCCGAACGCGACGATGAGCGGAACGGCATACAGCTCCCACCGGTCGTTGTCCTCGGAGCCGGCTCGGAAGACGACGAGCGCGAGCAGTGCGGGCAGGAAACGGATCAGCGTCTCGAGGGGGTGGACGAGGAGCATCCGGGCGTCGAGCCGGCGCCAGCCCTCCGCGTCCTCGGTCACGTCGCGTCGCCCGTCTCGGCCACGGCCGCAGCCGTCAGCGCGTCGACGAGCTCGTGGGCGACGGGCAGGTCGAGACCGTGGATGGTGACGGGCCCCGCGGCGGACGCCGTCGTGATCGTGACGGCGGCCAGGCCGAGCAGCTGGGCGACGGGACCGCGTTCGAGGTCGACGGTCTGCACGCGGCCGAGCGGCGCGATGCGACGCTCCTGCCACAGCCAGCCGCTCTGCGTGTAGATCGCGCGGGGGGTCGCCTCCCACCGGTGCACGCGGTAGCGCCACTGCGGCATCGCGACGGCGTACGCGGCGCCGGCGACGAGCCACACGGCTCCGACGACCCAGTGCGGAGTGCGCGACGGGGCGTCGTCGACGAGCCACCAGACGACCTGCCCCGCGAGCAGGAGGGCGAGGACGACGAGGGCCTGCAGCGTCCACATGAGGACGGCCCGGCGCGAGACCCGGTGGGCGGGTTCGCGGAGCACGGCACCGGGGGCGACCGGCACGTCGAGGGGTTCCACGGCCCCCACGGTGCCACACCGGTGCCGGGGGGCGGCATCCGACCGAGGTATGCCGCCCTGCCGACCTTCGTCGGGTCGTGCCCTCCGCTCGGGGTCAGGCCGCGACCGCCTCACGGGCCGAGCCCTCGCGGGCCTGCACGAGCCGCGCGTAGCGGCCACCGCGGGCCATCAGGTCGTCGTGGTCGCCGAGCTCGGCGACCCGACCGTGGTCGAGCACGGCGATCTGCTCGGCGTCGCGGATCGTCGACAGGCGGTGTGCGATGGTCAAGGTCGTGCGGCCGGCCATGAGCCGGTCGATCGCGGCCTGCAGCTCGCGCTCGGTCTCGTTGTCCAGGGCGCTCGTCGCCTCGTCGAGCACGAGGACGCGCGGGTTGCGCAGGAGCGTGCGGGCGATCGCGAGGCGCTGCTTCTCCCCTCCGGAGAAGCGGTGGCCGCGGGCCCCGACGACGGTGTCGAGGCCGTCGGGAAGGCTCGCGACGAGGGGTGCCACCTGGGCCGCGGCGAGGGCCTGCCACAGCGCGTCGTCGGTGGCGCCGGGGGCGGCGAGCAGGAGGTTGTCGCGGATCGAGGCGTGCACGAGGTACGTGTCCTGCGAGACGACGCCCACGATCCGGGCGAGGTCTGCAGGGTCGAGGTCGCGCAGGTCGACGCCGTCGATCGTCACGCGCCCGGACTGCGGGTCGTGCAGCCGCGCGAGGAGACCGGCGAGGCTCGACTTGCCCGAGCCGGTCTCGCCGACGAGGGCCAGCGTCGTGCCTGCGGGCACGTGCAGCGTGACGTCGGAGACGGCATACGCCCTCTCGGTGGGGGAGGCGGTGGCGTCGTGGCTGAAGGTGACGCCCTCGAAGCGCACCTCGCCGCGCAGCCGGTCGTGCTGCACCGCAACGGGATCGGCGGGAGGCGCGACCTCGACGGGCAGGTCGAGGTAGCCGAAGATGCGGCTGAAGAGCGCCATCGAGGTGACCCACTGGGCTCCGACGTCGAGCAGTCCCATGAGCGGTCGGAAGATGCCGGCCTGCAGGGTCGTGAAGGCGATGAGCGTGCCGATGGTCATGCCGCCCGAGGTCGCGGGCAGTCCGGCGGCGAGGTAGATCAGCGCGGGGATCGCGGCGAAGATGATCTGCATCGTCGCCATCCGCCAGCGGCCGGCGAGCTGCGAGCGCAGCTCGAGGTCGATGAGGTCGGTGGACGTCTCGGCGAAGCGGTCGGCCGTGGCCTCCCCGGCGCCGAGCGTCTTGACGAGGGTGGCGCCGCTGACGGTGAGGCCCTCCTCGACCTGGCTGTGCAGGTCGGCGAGTCGACGCTGGCGCTGGGCGGTGATGTCGCGGCGCAGCAGGGCGACCTTGCGGGTCATGAGGACGGCCGGCGGGATGACGAGCAGGGAGAGCAGCGAGAGGCGCGGGCTCAGGGCCACCATGGCGATGGCCGTCGCGACGGCGGTCGTGAGGTTGCTCGCGATCGACGTCGCCGTCGACGTGATGACCGACTGCATGCCACTGATGTCGTGGGTGAGGCGCGACTGCACCTCACCGCTGCGGGTGCGGGTGAAGAAGGCGACGGACTGGCGCTGCAGGTGGCGGAAGACGTCGGTGCGCAGCCCGTGCATGACGCGCTGGCCCACGGAGGTGGTGAGCCACGTCTGGACGACGCCGAGCAGCTGGCTCACGACGGTGACGGCGAGCATGCCGCCGACGGCCCAGAGCAGGAGGCGGACGTCCTGGTGGGGGAGGGCGTCGTCGATGACGGCGCGCAGCAGGAAGGGCTGGGCCATCGAGACGACCGAGATCGCCACGATGATCGCGGTGACGACGGCGACGGTGCGGGTGTGGGGGCGGAAGAGACCCGCGACCCGTCGCAGGGAGACGGGGGACTCGGCGAGCTGGGCGCGGTCCTGCGGGTCGATCTTCTCGGGCTGGCGGCCGCCGCGGTGGGTCGGCCTGAGGGTGGTCGTGGTGTCGGTCATGCGGTCACTCCATCTGTGGACTCCGGTTCATGATGCTGAGGTTACCTCACTATGAGGTCAGTCTACAAATCAGGCCGTATGCTGCTCCCCATGCGTGACGCCGACGAGCCCTCCCTCGACGAGCTGCTCATGGGCGCGGCGCGGGCGCTGCGGCGGCGCTGGGCCACTGGGCTCGGGTCCGACCTGTCGCCCCACGACGCGCGCGCGCTGCGCGTCATCGGGCACCACGGGCCCACGCGTCTCGGCGTCGTCGCCGACCACCTGCGCATCGCGCCGCGCTCGGCCACCGACGTCGTCGACCGGCTCGAGTCGCGGGGCCTCGTCCACCGCAGCCCCGACCCCGACGACCGCCGCGCCATGACCGTGGCCCTCACCGCGGTGGGGGAGTCGGTCCTCGCCGAGGTCGACGAGGCACGGCGCGAGGGTGCGGCCGACTTCTTCGGGTCGCTGAGCGACCGCGAACGCACGTCGCTCGCGGCCCTCCTCGCGCGGCTCGACCCTCGAGAGCCGTGAGGTCGAAATGTCCGCTGACATACACTTCCCTGCCGGCAACCGACGGCACGTGAGGCCGGGGCGAGCGCCGGCGAGGAGCTGCTGGGTGGCTGACGTGAACGGGCTCGTCATGGTCGAGGGGCGCCCGGGGTCGGGCCGCACCTCGACCGCCGAGGACATCGTCGAATGGCTGGCCGGCGAGCACGTCGCCGTCGAGCACCGGGCCGAGGGGCAGGCCGACCACCCCGTCGACGTCGACCACGTCGTCGTGCTCGACACCGCGCAGCTCCTCGCACTCGCGGCCGAGTCGACCGAGACGTCCCGGGCCCTGCTCGGCGCCGCCGAGCAGCACGGGGACGCCTGGGTCGTGCGACCCGCGTCGCAGGCGGCCCTGCCCGAGCCGCTGCGTCAGCGGGTCCGCGAGGTCGCGAGCCGGGCGCGAGTCCCCGCCGAGCTCACCGCCTCCCTCGTCGCCGATGCGTGGGCCCGCTTCGGAGCGAACAGGCCCGGTGGCGTCCACGTCTGGGAGTCCGCCCTGCTGCGGTCGCCCGACGTCGCCCTCGTGCGCCGTCTCGTCGATGCCGTGCGCGCGCACCGACCGGTCGTCGTCTACCTCGACGACGACCGCGAGATCGGGTCGAGCCGGCAGGGCCAGCGGCGCGAGCTCGACCTCCTCGTCGTCGCCGGCCTCGACGTCCCGACGCTCGTGGTGCCGGTCGGTGACGGTCGCCGGGACGATCACTCGGCGGCCGTGCGCGACTTCGTCGCCGACCACCTCGGCCTCACCGGCCGGCGTGACTCGCAGCAGGTCGCCTGACCATGCCCCTGCACGCGGTCGAAGGCCTGCTCGACGCCACCTCCGACACGGAGGTCCGGCGTGAGTGGGCGGCCCTGGCCGCGGCGGGACTGCCGAGCCAGTCGCAGCACCAGGGTGCGACGAACGCGCCGCACATCACCCTGGCACTCGCCGGGGTCGTCCCCGACTACGTCGAGGCCCGGATCGCCCACGTCCTCGAGACGATGCGGCCCGTGCCGATCCGCCTCGGGTCACTCCTCGTCATGGGCTCGCGCCGCTACGTCCTCGCCCGGCTCGTCGTGCCCACGCCCGAGCTGCTCGACCTCCAGCGGTCGCTGGCCGCCGCGACGGTCGGAGCGCCCGACGTCCCCGACCAGGTGCGTCCGGGCCGCTGGACCCCGCACGTCACCATCGCCCGCGGGCTCGGCTCGCGCCAGGTCGGGGAGGCGCTCGCCGTCCTCGGCCGCGCCCGCCCCCTCGACGGCACGATCGAGTCGGTCCGACGCTGGGACCCCGACGCCGGGCGCACGTGGCAGGTGGGCGGCATACCTACGATGGGCGCATGAGCCTCGAACTCGGCCTCGACACGTTCGGCGACATCGCCAACGGCCCCGACGGTGCCCCGCTCCACCCCGCCACGGTGATCCGGGAGGTCCTGGCCGAGGGTGAGCTCGCCGACCGGCTCGGCCTCGACTTCTTCGGCGTCGGCGAGCACCACCGCGACGACTACGCCGTGAGCGCCCCCGACGTGCTGCTCGCCGGCCTCGCGGGGCGCACCGAGCACATCCGGCTCGGCACGTCGGTGACGGTCCTCTCCAGCGACGACCCGATCCGGGTCTTCCAGCGCTTCTCCACCGTCGACGCGATCAGCCGCGGCCGTGCCGAGATCACCGTCGGCAGAGGCTCGTTCATCGAGTCGTTCCCGCTCTTCGGTCTCGACCTCGGCGACTACGAGACGCTCTTCGAGGAGAAGCTCGACCTGCTCGCGGCCGTCGTGGCCGAGCGGCCGATCCGCTGGGAGGGTTCGATCCGCCCGCCCGTCCAGGTCGAGAAGGTCATGCCCGCGACGGAGTCCGGCCACCTGCCCGTGTGGGTCGGCGTCGGCGGCACCCCGCAGTCGGTCGTCCGCGCCGCGCACTACGGCTTCCCCGTCGTCATCGCCATCATCGGCGGCTCCGCGCGCCAGTTCGCACCGCTCGCCGACCTCTACCGGCGCGCGCTGTCCGAGATGGGCAGGCCCGAGCTGCCGATCGGGGTGCACTCGCCCGGCTACGTGGCCGCCACGGACGAGCAGGCGCGTGAGGACTTCATGCCGCACTTCCTGCCCTACATGAACAAGCTCGGCCGCGAGCGTCGCTGGGCGCCCATGGGCAAGGACCAGGCGCTCCAGCAGCTCGGCCCCGAGGGAGCCGTCTACTGCGGGTCGCCCGACACCGTGGCCGCCAAGATCGTCGACACCGTCCGCGTGCTCGGCCTCTCCCGCTTCCAGCTGAAGTACTCGTTCGGCACGCTCCCGCACGACCAGCGGATGGAGTGCATCCGCCTCTACGCCGAGGAGGTCGTGCCGCGCGTGCGCGCGCAGCTCGACGAGGACTGACGGGGGCTGACGTGCGGATCCTCTTGATGGGCATGGGATCCCGTGGTGACGTCCAGCCGCTCGTCGCGCTCGGGCAGCGTCTCCGGCGGACGGGGTATGCCGTGTCGCTCGCTGCGCCGGCCGACCTCGGTCACGTCGTGGCGGGCAGCGGCGTCGACTTCGAGCCGTTGTCGTTCGACCTCGAGGGGCCGCTGCGCGAGGGGCTCGGGCGTGACGCACTGCGCGGGTCGGCGCGGACGCAGGTGCGTGAGGCCCGGCTCATGCGGCAGGTCATGGCCGACACCGCCTCGGCGCTGGCCGCGGACGTCGCGCGGCTCGTCGACGGTGCTGACGGCGTGCTGTCGGGGGCGCTGACCTTCGACCTCGTCGACGCGCTGCTGACTCCTGACGGCCGAGGTGGCCGTCCGACCAAGCCGCACCTCTACGCCGTCTTCGCGCCGGTCTGGCCGAGCGCGCGCGGTGACTCGGTCGCTCTGGCCCTGCGCCCGCGCGCGACGTCGTGGGTCAACGACGCATGGAGCACCCTCGCGGGCCGGGTCGCGCTCGACCTCTTCCGCCCTGCCGGTGACCTCGTCCGCGCGCGACGAGGCCTGCCACGACAGCGGTTCCGCCACTACACGGCCGCTGCGGAGCGCACGCCGACGCTGCTCGCCGCGAGCCCGCACGTCGTCCCGCCGGCCGCGGACTGGCCCCCGGCGCTGCGGCAGACCGGCTACTGGGTGCGCGACGACGTCGGCGGTGGCTCGCTGGACCCGGCTCTGGCGGCGTTCCTCGACGACGGGCCCGGCCCGGTCTTCGTCGGCTTCGGCTCGATGCCGACGCCCGACCCGGAGGGTGTCGTGCGTGATGCGGGCCGGGTGCTCGGCCGTCTCGGGCTGCGTGGTGTCGTCAGCGAGGGTCTGGCCGGTCTGTCGGTCGGCACGACCGCAACGACGATCGGGATCGGCGCTGCACCGCACGACCTGCTCTTTCCACGGTGCGCCGTCGTCGTCCACCACGGCGGAGCGGGCACGACCGCCGCTGCGGTCCGGGCCGGGGTGCCGCAGGTCGTGGTGCCGCACGCCGCCGACCAGCCCTACTGGGGCCGCCGGATGGCCGACCTGGGGGTCGCCGCACCGCCGATCGCCCGCAAGGACCTGACGGCGGCTCGGCTCGAGCGGGCGCTCGAGGTCGCTCTGTCCCCGGGAGCCCGCGCGGCGGCATACGCCCTCGGTGAGCGCGTCCGCGCAGAGGACGGCGCCGGCGACGCCGCGCGACTCGTCGACACCTACCTCAAGGGTGCCGGGCCGTCCTGACACACCGAGGTCGGCTGAGGCCGACCGCCCACGCTCCGGAGCCCACGGGATGGAGGACTTCGTGGGTCACGCGGTCACGCCTCCCGCGGCGTCGAGCAGGTAGGTGCTCATCGGGCCCTTGCTCTTGACGAGGATCGTCCCGCGAGGGCGGAGCGTGAACTCGGGCCCGAGTGCAGCGGCGACGCGGTCGGTCACGTGGATCTGCCCCGGCAGCCCGTGGGACTCCATCCGGCTCGCCGTGTTGACGGTGTCGCCCCAGAGGTCGTAGATGAACTTCCGCCGCCCGATGACCCCTGCGACGGCGGGTCCCGTGTCGACGCCGATGCGCACGGCGAGCCACTCACACCCCGGTTCACGCGCGATCGACGCCATTTCCTCGCGCATCGCGATCGCCACCCGGGCCACCGCCTGCACGTGGTCGGGCCGCCGCTCCGGCAGACCGCCCGCGACCATGTAGGCGTCGCCGATGGTCTTGATCTTCTCGACCTGCTGCGCGTCGGCCTCGCGGTCGAAGGCCGAGAAGATGCGGTCGAGGAGCGCGACGAGCTCGTCGGCGGGCATGACCTGGGTCCGCTCGGTGAAGCCGACGAGGTCGGCGAAGAGCACGGTGACGGCCTCGTAGTGCTCCGCGATCGTGCCGGGGCCGCGTTTGAGACGTTCGGCGATGGGGGCCGGCAACACGTTGAGCAGCAGTCGCTCCGACCTCGCCTGCTCGGCCTCGAGGGCGATGCGGGCCCGCTCGCGCTGCTCGACGAAGTAGCCGAGCATCGCGTAGGCGCTGACGGTCACCCCCATGACGTTGAGCACGAAGAACGTGACGACGAAACCGGTCGGCAGGGCCGCCGGCTGCGCCGATAGCCGGGGGTCGAGCAGGGCCAGCGTCACGAGCGCGACGAAGAAGGCCAGGAGCCAGCCGACCGAGCGCCGCACCCCGAGCAGCGCCAGCGCGGCGAGCGGCACGAAGATCGCCCACAGGACCATCCCGCTCGAGGCGATGAAGCCGCCGAGCGACGCCTGGAGCAGGCACGGGAGGACGAGGAAGGCCACGAGCTGCGTCGTGCGGAACACGGCGAACCTGCCGGTGCGCGAGAGGACGAGCAGCCCAACCACGGTGATCACCTGGTAGGCAGCCGGGATCGCGGCCGACAGCGGGTGGCCGTACGCGAGGTAGGTGCCGACCCAGATGAAGGAGATGAGGGCGATGAGCACCGACGCGAAGATCAGCATGCCCTGGCGCAGACGCTCGTCCTGGGACCGGTCGGGCCGGGCGCCGATCTCGGCGAGGCGCTCGACGATGCGGACGACGGCCCCGCTGAGGCCGGTCCGGGGAAGGGTGAGCACGTCGGATGCGCCCATGCCGCGATGGTACGGCCGAGGACACGCCTCCCGCGGCCTAGATCGTCGCTGCGAGCTCGGTGCCCTGGCGGATGGCGCGCTTGGCGTCGAGCTCTGCCGCGACGTCGGCGCCGCCGATGACGTGCACCTTCACCCCGGCGGTGGCGAGCGCGGGACCGAGCGTGTTCACGGACTCCTGGCCGGTGCAGAGCACGATCGTGTCGACGGCGAGGACCTGCGGGTCGGAGTGGTCCTCGCCGTGGGTGATGTGGAGCCCCTCGTCGTCGATGCGCTCGTAGTTGACACCGACGTGGTGGTGGACTCCCTTGGCCTTCAAGGCCGCCCGGTGCACCCAACCGGTCGTCTTGCCGAGGCCCCTCCCGATGGAGGTGGCCTTGCGCTGGAGCAGGTGCACCTCCCGCGGCGAGGGTGACGGGTGCGCCTCGACGAGGCCGCCACGGGAGGCGTCGGGCTCGCCGACGCCCCACTCGGCCATCCACTGCTCGATCGTCATCGGCGACTCGACGTGGGTGAGGAACTCGCTGACGTCGACGCCGATGCCGCCCGCGCCCATGACGGCCACGCGCTGACCCAGCGGTGCCTCGCCGCGGACGGCGGCGGCATACGTCACGACCGTCGGGTGGTCGACGCCCGGGACGTCGGGCACGCGGGGCTCCACCCCGGTGGCGACGACGACCTCGTCGAAGTCGGTGAGGTCCTCGACGTCGGCGCGGCGACCGAGGTGGACCTTGACGCCGCCGAGCTCGAGTCGCCTCCGGTAGTAGCGGATCGTCTCGGCGAACTCCTCCTTGCCGGGGATCCGCATGGCGATGGCGAACTGGCCGCCGAGGTCGTCGGCCGCCTCGAAGAGCTCGACCCGGTGGCCGCGCTCGGTCAGCGCGACCGCGGTCGCGAGCCCGGCAGGACCTGCGCCGACGACGGCGACGTGCTTGCTGCGGCGGCTCGGGGCGAGCACGAGGGTCGTCTCACGGACGGCGCGCGGGTTGACGAGGCACGTCGCCGTCTTCTTGGCGAAGGTGTGGTCGAGGCAGGCCTGGTTGCAGGCGATGCAGGTGTTGATCTCGTCGGCCCGGTCGCCCGCCGCCTTGGCCACCCAGTCGGGGTCGGCGAGGAACGGGCGCGCCATCGAGACGAGGTCGGCGCTGCCGTCGGCGATGACCCGCTCGGCGAGGTCGGGCATCGAGATGCGGTTGGACGTGACGACGGGAACGGTGACCTCGGGGCGCAGCTTCGCGGTGACGCGGGTGAAGGCGCCGCGCGGCACCGACGTGACGATCGTGGGGACGCGGGCCTCGTGCCAGCCGATGCCGGTGTTGATGATCGTCGCGCCGGCCGCCTCGACCTCGTGGGCCAGTGCGACCACCTCGTCCCACGACTGCCCGTCGGGCACGAGGTCGAGCATCGAGAGGCGGTAGACGATGACGAAGTCGGCCCCGGCTGCCTCGCGGACGGCGCGGACGACCTCGACGGGCAGACGGCGCCGGTTCTCCGGGGAGCCGCCCCACGCGTCGGTGCGCTGGTTGGTGCGCGGCGCGAGGAACTGGTTGAGCAGGTAGCCCTCCGAGCCCATGATCTCGACGCCGTCGTAGCCGGCCTCGCGGGCCAGGCGGGCGCAGCGGGCGTACGCGTCGACGGTGCGGCGGATGCCGCGCGGGGTCAGCGCGCGGGGCGAGAAGGGGGAGATCGGCGACTTGAGCGCCGACGCCGACACGGCGAGCGGGTGGTAGGCGTAGCGGCCGGCGTGCAGGATCTGGAGGGCGATCGTGCCGCCCTCGCGGTGCACGGCGTTCGTGATGACCCGGTGGCGCCGGGCCTGCCGGCTCGTGACGAGGACGGAGCCACCCGGGTAGAGGGCGCCGGCGAGGTTGGGCGCGAAGCCGCCCGTGACGATGAGGCCGACGCCGCCGCGGGCGCGCTCGGCGTAGTAGGCCGCGAGGCGGTCGAAGTCCTTGGCGCGGTCCTCGAGGCCGGTGTGCATCGAACCCATGACCACGCGGTTGCGCAGCGTGGTGAAGCCGAGGTCGAGGGGTTCGAGCAGGTGGGGGTATGCCGTCGTCACCCGCCCGAGGGTAGCCGCTGGTTACCGTCCGGTAGCCGATCGCGCGGCCTGCGTCACAGTGGGTGAGAATGGCCAGGTGAGCGATCTCGAGCACCTGGACGTCCTCGTCGTCGGAGCCGGCCTGTCCGGCATCGGCGCCGGCTACCGCCTGTCGACGATGAGCCCGACGCGCTCGTGGGCGATCCTCGAGGCCCGGGACTCGCTCGGTGGCACGTGGGACCTCTTCCGCTACCCGGGCGTCCGGTCCGACTCGGACATGATGACGCTCGGCTTCCCGTTCGAGCCGTGGACCGACCCCGACGCCATCGCCGACGGGCCGAAGATCCTCGACTACCTGCGCCGGACGGCGGAGAAGCACGGGATCGCGGAGCGGATCCGTCTGGGCCACAGGGTCGTCGCGGCCGACTGGTCGAGCGAGGACGCGCGCTGGACGGTCACGGTCGAGCGCAGGGGCGGCGAGCGCGAGCAGCTGACCTGCGGATTCCTCTACCTCTGCAGCGGCTACTACGACTACGACCGGCCCCACGACCCGCAGCTGCCCGGCCTCGCCTCGTTCGAGGGCGACGTCGTGCACCCGCAGTTCTGGCCGGACGACCTCGACGTCTCCGGGCGCACGGTCGTCGTCATCGGGTCAGGCGCCACGGCGGTGACGCTCGTGCCCTCGCTCGCCGAGGCCGGTGCCGACGTGACGATGCTCCAACGGACGCCGACGTGGATCGCGTCCCTGCCCCGCCGCGACCGGTCCCGCGACGTGCTCCAGCGGGTGCTCCCGACGAAGGCCGCGGGGACGGCTGCTCGCTACAAGAACGTCCTCGGGACCATGGGCGTCTACGAGCTGAGCCGTCGGCGCCCTGCCGTGATGAGGTCGTTGCTGTCCAAGGGTGCGGCCAAGTCGCTCGGCTCGACCGACCTCGTCAGCGACCACTTCACGCCGACCTACGACCCGTGGGACCAGCGCCTCTGCGTCGTCCCGGACGGTGACCTCTTCGAGGCCGTCCGCAGTGGACGCGCCCACGTCGTCACCGACACGATCGAGACCTTCGTGCCACACGGCATACGGCTGCACTCGGGACGCGAGCTCGACGCCGACGTCGTCGTGACGGCGACGGGGCTGCGGATCAAGATCGCCGGCGGCATCGCGATCACCGTCGACGGGCAGGCCCGCCCCACAGGGGATCTCACGGTGTATCGCGGCCTGATGTTCGCCGACGTGCCCAACCTCGCCGTCTGCGTCGGGTACGTCAATGCGTCGTGGACGCTGCGGGCCGACCTCGCGAGCCGTTACGTGTGCCGGCTGCTCAACCACATGGAGCACCACGCCTGGCGGAGCGCGACGCCGCGGGCACCCGAGGGGATGGACGGACAGCCGCTGCTGCCGCTCGCGTCGGGCTACGTGCAGCGGGCGGCCGACGACCTGCCCCAGCAGGGCGACGGCGCGCCGTGGCTGATGCGCCAGAACTACCTGCTCGACCGACGCGACATGCTGGGCAGCGACGTCACCGAGGCGATGTCCTTCGCCCGCTGAGCGCGTGTCGAGGGTTGTGTCTGGCAGCGGCCGACCGGGTACGGACTCCCCATGAGCGAATCGAACACATCTTCGACCGACGACGTCATCGGCGCCACCACCCCCACGACTGCCGGAACCCCCGGCGACTCGACGGTCAAGGACCCCGAGGACTGGGTCACGGGCGACGAGGCCATGACCGGCGCCCAGCGCAGCTACCTCGAGACCCTGGCCCGTGAGGCCGGCGAGACGTTGCCCGGCGACCTCACCAAGGCCCAGGCGTCCGAGCACATCGACCGTCTCCAGTCCGTGACGGGCCGCGGAGTCACCGACGGGCGCACCGAGGGCCACGGCAGCGAGGTCTGACCCGAGCGGGCCGCCTCAGGGGATGTCGAGGCGGTCCGAGACGAGACCGTCCGCGGCGAGCAGCCGCAGCCGCGTGACGGTGCGCTCCCGCACTGCCCACGGGTCGATGGTGTTGACGTAGATCTTCGTGCCGCCCTCGAAGCCGGCCAGCGTCGACACCCGCCACTTGAGCACCACCCGGAGCGGCACGGGCAGGTCGAGCGACGGGGGGCCGTGGTGCCATTCCTCGTTGGTCGGCACGTCGGCGCCCGTCGCGGCATGGCACGCGTGCACGAGGTCGGAGAAGTCGCGCACCTCGTCGTCCGAGAGCTCCCACGGCCGGCACGCCGTGTTCGACGTGTAGACGACGAGCGACGGGTACTGGTGGCCGATCCCGGCGAAGGCCATGGCCGTGGGGGTGCGCGCCACGACGAGACCCTGCGTCTCGGCGTACTGCGGCCCCCAGCGCGCGAACAGGTCCGGCTCGGCCCGCACCCGCTCGGTCTCCCGCTCGAGGTCCACGCCCGGCTCGTCGATGGCGACGAGCTGCTTGTGCAGGTGGTCGAACGACGCGCCGGCCGGTCGCAGCCAGTTCTGGAACGCCGAGACGTAGCGGGCGTGCGGGTTGCTCCGGTAGAGGTCGCGGACCCCAGCGATCGTGAATCGCGTGTACTGCCAGTGCTCCTCGGGTGTGAGTGTGCCGGCGCCGGCATTCTGGGTGTCGTCCGTCGCGCCGTCGACGAAGTGCCGACGCGAGACGACGACCTGGTGGTTGCCGGCGAAGAGGCCGACGGCCTCGCGCTCGAGGTCGTCCTCGTCGAGCGGCTCGACCTCGGCACCAGCCGCACCGCGCGAGCGCATCCGGATGCGCGCCAGCGCGGTCACGTGTGCACGCCCTGCGGGCGTCGAGAGGTATGCCGCCCGGTGCGCGAGCGACTCGGGCGTCGGCTCGTAGCCGTGGGCGAGGTGCCAGTAGTCGTAGCTGAGGATCTCGAAGAGGTTCGGGAAGAGCCGCAGCTCCGGCACCGTGTCGTGGAGCTGCTCGGCGACGAGCCCGCGCACCTCGCGCCACGACGACCCGTCCCGGACGACCCGGGCGATCTCGGGAGTCGTCTCGATCATCCGGCCCCAGCAGAAGGCGCAGTGGCGCTCGTGCTCGGCCGGGTCGAGGGGCTTCGGGTCGGGCCGAGCGATGCCGAGAGGCCGGGCCGCGCGCCCCGGCAACGTCCACACCTTCGTGCCGGTGAAGGGGTTGACCTGCTTGATGGTCCCGTCGGGCAGTCGCGTCAGGGGCTCGATCACCCTGCCAGCCTAGGTCTGCCGGTCGGCTAGCGTCGGGACGTGCCCGACGATGCTGCCGCCGCTGCCCCCACCGACGCTCCCTACCGCGATCCGTCGCTCTCCGTGGAGGAGCGCCTCGACGACCTCATCGGTCGGATGACGCTGCCCGAGAAGGTCGGCCAGATGCTCCAGCTCGACGCGCGCGGTGACCTGACCGAGATCGTCCACACGAAGCTGGCCGGCTCGATCCTGCACACCTCCCCGGACGACCTGCCGCGCGCCATCGAGCTCGCGGCCCGGACGCGTCTGGGCATCCCGCTCCTCACCGCCGACGACTGCATCCACGGCCACTCCTTCTGGCCGGGTGCGACGATCTTCCCGACCCAGCTCGGGATGGCCTGCTCGTGGGACCCCGACCTCGTCGAGCAGGCGGCACGCGTCACGGCCGTCGAGGTGTCGGCGACCGGCATCCACTGGACCTTCTCGCCCGTCCTCTGCATCACCCGCGACCTGCGCTGGGGCCGGGTCGGCGAGACCTTCGGCGAGGACCCGCACCTCATCGGTGAGCTCGGCGCGGCCATGATCCGGGGCTACCAGGGCGACGGCCTCACCGACCCGACGGCCGTCCTCGCGTGCGCCAAGCACTTCGCCGGCTACTCCGAGACCCAGGGCGGCCGCGACGCGAGCGAGGCCGACCTCAGCCGTCGCAAGCTGACGTCGTGGTTCCTGCCGCCCTTCGAGCGAGCCGTGCAGGAGGGCTGCCGCACCTTCATGCTCGGCTACCAGGCGATCGACGGCGTCCCCGTGACGGCGAACGGCTGGCTCCTCGACGAGGTGCTCAAGGGGGAGTGGGGCTTCACCGGCACCCTCGTCACCGACTGGGACAACGTCGGTCGGATGGTCTGGGAGCAGAAGGTCTGCGCCGACGACGTCGAGGCCGCGACGGTCGCGGTCCGCGCCGGCAACGACCTCGTCATGACGACCCCGGCCTTCTTCGAGGCCGCCCAGGAGGCCGTCGCGCGCGGCCTGCTCGACGAGCGCGCCATCGACGAGGCCGCCCTCCGGGTGCTGCGCGTCAAGCTCGAGCTCGGACTCTTCGAGAACCCGCGGCCGCCGGACGCCGAGCGCCAGCGCGTCGTCATCGGCTCCGCCGAGCACGCCGCCCTCAACCTCGACGTCGCCCGCCGCTCGCTCGTGCTCCTCACCAACGACGGCACGCTCCCGTATGCCGTCACGGACGTCCCGCGCACCGTGGCCGTCCTCGGGCCGAACGCCGACGACCCGCAGGCCAATCTCGGCGACTGGGCCGGCGCCTCCGGCCAGGTCGACTGGATGCGCGACGGTCACCCGCGCGAGACGGTCGAGACCGTCCTCGACGGCTTCCGCGCCGTCGTCCCGTCGACCTGGGCCGTCACCCGTGCTCGGGGCGCCGAGATCGAGACCCTCGTGCCCGACCCCGAGGGGCCGCTCTTCCCCGACGGCCAGCCCCGTCCGCCGGTCTCAGCACCCGCGCCCGTCGACCCGGCCCAGCTCGCCGAGGCGGTGGCTGCAGCACGCGCCGCCGACCTCGCCGTCGTCGTCCTGGGTGACACGATCGCCCTGACGGGAGAAGGCTGCTCGACGGCGACGCTCGACCTGCAGGGCGGTCAGGTCGCCCTGCTCGACGCCCTCGTCGACCAGCTCGACGGCACCGGCGTCCCCGTCGTCGTCGTGCTGCTCCACTCCAAGCCCAACGTCCTGCCGCCCAGCGCGCTCCGGGCGGCCGCGGTCATCGAGGCCTTCAGCCCCGGCATGCGCGGCGGCCGTGCCGTAGCGGAGCTCGTCCTGGGCCACATCGAGCCCGCCGGGCGCCTGCCCGTCTCGATCCCGCGGCACGTCGGGCAGCAGCCGACCTACTACAACCAGGTGCGCGGGCAGCACGGCCACCGCTACGCCGACCTCACCCAGGAGCCGCAGTTCGTCTTCGGGGAGGGCCTGACGTACACGACCGTCGAGTGGTCCGACCTGACCCTCGACGCCACCGACCTCTCGCCCGACGACGTCGTGGCCGCGGAGGTCACGCTCACCAACACGGGCGAGCGGACGGCCTACGAGGTCGTGCAGGCCTACGTCACCGACGTCGTCACGAGCGTCACGTGGGCAGCCAAGGAGCTCAAGGCGTTCCGCCGCGTCACCGTCCCGCCGGGTGAGTCGGTGACCACCCGCATCGAGGTCCCGGCCACAGCCTGCTCCATCGTCGACGCGGCCGGTCGACGCGTCGTCGAGCCGGGCGAGTTCGAGCTGCGCGTGGGACCGAGCTCGCGCGACACCGACCTGCTCAAGGCATCCTTCACGATCAGGGCGCCGCGGACGTCGGCGCTCGCGGGGTCAGCGCAGCCAACGGGATGACGCGCCCGGCGGCCTTGGCCTCGTAGCCGCCGAAGAACGGCGCGACCTCGAGCAGGCGACCCCACAAACGGTCGCGCTCCGCGCCGCGAGCGACCTCGACGTCCACCTCGATCCGCTCGTCGCCGACCTCGATGACGGCCGTGTCGGCGTGGCGGAGGTTGCGGAACCACTGCGGCTCCGCCGCCGCGCCGCCGGCGCTCCCGCAGACGACGTAGGCGCCGTCGTCGCGGAAGTAGCCGACCGGGCTGGTCCGCAGCGTGCCGGACGACCGACCGGCCACGGTGAGCAGGAGGACCGGCATCCCCCGGATGGAGCGGAGGAAGCCGACGTCGAAGCGACGGTAGAGCGCCACGTGCGCCGCGTTGGCCGCACGCATCATCCGGTTGGCCACGCCCATGGCCGCCTCCTGGGTCCCGCGGCACGCATCGGCCGACCCGTCCAGTGTGGCCCTGCGGGCGGCTAGGGTCGAGATCCCCCGACGATGAGGAGCAGCATGCGCGCGGCACGAGTCACGAGCCTCGACGGGCCGTCGTCCGTCACGGTCGGCGAGGTCGACGAGCCTGCCCTGACCGCCGGCCACGTCCTCGTCGACGTCCACGAGGCGGGGGTCAGCTTCCCCGACGTCCTCATGAGCCGCGGGCTCTACCAGATGCGCCCGGACCTGCCCTTCGTCCCCGGCGCCGAGTGTGCGGGCGTCGTGCGCGAGGTCGGCGAGGGCAGCGCCTTCCGCGTCGGCGACCGCGTCGCGGCCTTCCCGGTGCTCGGCGGCTTCGCCGAGACGGTCGCCGTGCCCGAGGCGATGGTCTTCCCGCTGCCCGATACCGTCTCGTTCGAGACCGGCGCCGCGCTGCCGATGAACTACCTCACCGTCCACTTCGCCCTGACCCGTCGCGGCCAGCTCGAGCGCGGCGAGACCGTGCTCGTCCACGGCGCCGCAGGCGGCATCGGCACCGCCGCCATCCAGCTGGCGCGCGCCATGGACGCCCGCGTCATCGCCGTCGTGTCGTCCGACGACAAGATCGGGACCGCCCGCTCGGCCGGCGCGCACCACGTCGTCCTCGCCGACGGCTTCCTCGCGGCCGCGAAGGAGCTCACCGACGGACGCGGCGTCGACGTCGTCGTCGACCCGGTGGGCGGCGACCGCTTCACCGACAGCCTCCGCAGCCTCGCGCCCGAGGGCCGCCTGCTCGTCATCGGCTTCACCGCCGGCCAGATCCCCGAGGTCAAGGTCAACCGGCTGCTCCTGAACAACATCAGCGTCGTCGGCGTCGGCTGGGGTGCCTTCTGGATGCCCGACCCGACCTACCTGCGCACCCAGTGGGACGCGATCCTCCCGCTCCTCGAGAGCGGCGCGCTCGCTCCGCCCATCGGCACGCGCCACCGGCTCGACGACGTCGCGGCGGCGCTCACGGAGATCGACGAGCGCCGCGCCCACGGCAAGGTGACCCTCACCGTCCGCCAGTAGGTTGGGGCGTATGCCGTCCCGCTCGCTCCGTGCCTCCGCTCCCACGTCCCCCCGCCGCGTCCTCGTCACCGGTGGTGCCTCAGGTCTCGGCCTCGCACTCGTCCGCGCCCTCGTCGCCCGCGGCGACCACGTGCTCGCGACCGACGTGCAGACCGACCGGCCCGATGCGCTCCCGGACGCGGCGGCATACCTCCCGCTCGACGTGCGCAGCGACGAGGCGTGGGCCGCGGCGCTCGCCCACGTGCGCGGGACGTGGGGCGGGCTCGACCTGCTCGTCAACAACGCCGGCGTCGCCGCGGGTGGCCGCATCGACGTCGCGACGATGGACGAGTGGCGCTGGATCGTCGACATCAACCTGCTCGGCGTCGTCCGCGGCTGCCGCACGTTCACCCCGCTCCTCAAGGAGCAGGGCAGCGGCCACATCGTCAACACCGCCTCGCTCGCCGGACTCGTCCACGCACCCGGCATGTCGGCGTACAACACCGTCAAGGCCGGCGTCGTCGCCCTGAGCGAGACGCTCTCGCACGAGCTCGCGCCGCACGGCGTCGACGTGTCGGTCGTGTGCCCGTCGTTCTTCCGGACGAACCTCGGCTCGTCGTTCCAGGGTGCCGACACCGAGATGGAGGAGGCCGGCAAGAAGATGGTCAGCGGCTCGAAGCGCACCGCCGACGAGATCGCCTCCATCGTCGTGCGCGGCATCGACGCCCACCGCGACGTCATCCTCACCGACCGTGACGGGCACGTCGCCTGGCGCGCCAAGCGCTTCGCCCGACCGGCCTACACCGCGGTCATGAAGCGCGCGGCGAAGCGGGTCGCCGCCGGCCGCTGAGCGGAAACGGCGGAGCCGGGGCCGGGCCGCGATTGACTCGCTCGGGGCCGGGCGCGACATTGGGACGGTGAACCGGGCCCTGTCGGCGCTGGCCGTAGCAGCGTTGCTGGTGATGCTGCTCGAGGCCGCTCCCAGCGGCTCGGTCATGCCGGCCGGTGCCCTCGGAGTGGTGTTCGTCGCCTGGTCGGTGGTCGGCTACCGCTGGGCGCTCAGTCGGGGGCGCGCGGCCGCAGTCGCCTACCTGACGGTCGCCCTGGCGCTCGGGTTCGTCGTCTTCAACGTGGCCGGCGCAGGGGTCGGCAGCACCTTGCTCCTGGTCGTGGTGGTCGTCCAGGCCGTCATGCTGCTATCGCTCGGATGGGCGGTCGTCGTCGCGGTGCTCGTCCCGTTCGTCCACGTGGGGATGCCCATGCCCGACGCGGTGCGCCAGGTGGTCAGCACCGGACTCGCGTGTGCCTTCGCCTTCGTCCTCGCAGCGCTGCACCTGCGTGAGCAACAGGCACGGTCGGAGCTCGCCGACGCCAACCGTCGGCTGCGTGAGCTCGGCGAACAGGCCGAGGAGCTGGCCACCATGCGTGAACGCACGCGCGTCGCGCGCGACATCCATGACGGGCTGGGGCACCATCTCACGGTGGTCGGCATGCAGGTGCAGGCCGCAAGGGCGGTGCTGAGCAGCGACCCGGCGAGGGCCGACGGGCTGCTCAGCCAGGCGGAGGACCAGGCGCGCCGCGCGTTGGTGTCGGTCCGCGAGTCGGTGGCCGCCCTGCGGGAGGCGAGGCCCGAGCAGTGGCTCTCCGCGCAGCTGGAGACCCTGGCTGCCGAGGGTGTGTCGTCCGGTCCGTCCACCTCCGTCGAGGTCCGAGGGCGCGAGCGCCGGCTCGACGACGAGGTCCAGGTGGCGCTCTTCCGCGCCGCTCAGGAGGGCCTCACCAACATCCGCAAGCACGCGAATGCCCACGCCGCCGTCATCCGGCTGACCTACCGCCCAGACGTGGTGAGCCTGGAGGTCCGCGACGACGGGCGTGGCCTCGACGGCACCGCCGGCGGGTTCGGCCTCGTCGGCATCCGTGAGCGCGTCGAGGATCTCGGCGGCTCCCTCAGTGTCGAGTCGGCACCGGGCAGCGGTGTGGCCGTCCGGGTCGAGATGCCGGGATGAGCCTCGATCGCCCGGTGCGGGTGCTTGTCGTCGATGACCAGACCTTGTTTCGTGAGGCCCTGACGACGCTCCTGGAGATGCGCGCAGAGGTCGAGGTCGTGGGCGCCGCGGAGGACGGGGTCGAGGCGCTGGAGCTCGTCGAGAGGCTCCGACCCGACGTCGTGCTCATGGACCTGCGGATGCCCGTGCTCGATGGCGTGGACACGACCCGGCGGCTGCGTGTCGAGCATCCCGAGGTTCGCGTGCTCGTGCTCACCACCTTCGACGGCGACGACGAGGTCTTTCCCGCCCTGCGTGCGGGTGCCGTCGGATACCTGCTCAAGGACGCCACCGCCCCGCGGCTGGTCGAGGCCGTGCTGGCGGCGGCCCGCGGCGAATCGGTTCTCCAGCCGTCAGTGGCCGCCAAGGTCCTGGCTCGGATGAGCCAGCTGCCCGAACTCCCGAGCGAGCCGCGTTCGCAGCCCCTCGTCGATCCGCTCACCCAGCGCGAGCTGGAGGTCCTACGGGCCGTCGCCGACGGGCTCAGCAACAGGGAGGCCGCCGAGCGTCTCTACCTGTCGGAGGGCACGGTCAAGAACCACGTCACCCACGTGCTGGCCAAGCTCGGCGTCCGCGACCGCACGCAAGCCGCGTTGAGGGCCCGCGCGCTCGGCCTGCTGTGAAGGTCATGCCCCACGCGTGACCCGGTTCGTGACCTCTGGCACGTCCGGGATCGGCCCTCTGGGATCGACCATCGTCGGCATGACCACCTTCACGACCCTGTATGCGGACCGCTCGCCTCGCGCGGCCGTCCGCCGGCTCCTGCGCTCCCGGCCCGCCCGCTTCCTCGTCGCCTACCTCGAGATGACCCTCTCGATGGTCGTCGGCATGGGGCTGTTCGGTGCGATCTGGGACGGCGTCTGGCCCGGCCTGACCGGCCGGCCGGACGCCATGGCCCTCACCATGGCCTTCGACATGACCCTCGGCATGGCGTCCTGGATGTGGGTGCGACGGCACCCAGCACGCCACGTCGTCGAGATGTCGGTTGTCATGGCTCTGCCCTTCCTCGTCCTGTTGTGCCCCTACTGGCTCGGCGTTCTTCCCGGCGATGCACTGCTCACGTGGGGTCACGTCGCGATGTTCGCCCTCATGGGCATCCTCATGGCATGGCGACCGCACACCTCCACCGTCACTCCAGCTCTGAATCCGAGAGGTCACTCGCCCATGTCGCGTCCTGCCCTCCTCTCCTCCGCACTGCTCGTCGGCGGCGCAGGTCTGGCAGTCGCCGGAGGCATCCTTCATCCGCACGACCAGCCTCCGAACTCCCATGCGGCCGTGTTCGCCGAGTACGCCCACAGCACCGACTGGGTATGGGTCCACGACCTGCAGTTCCTGTCGGCAGGCCTGGTGGTCGCAGGGTTCGTCATCCTGGGTCGCACCCTGAAGCGGGTGGGGGCGTCCCCGGCGCTCGTTCGGCTCGGCGATGCGGCCGCCGCCGCCACCGTGGCCCTCATCGCGATCAACATGGCTGTGGACGGCGTCGCCCTCAAGCACGCTGTCGACTCCTGGGCCGCCGCTCCACCGGAGGACCGGGCGTCCCGGTTCGCCGCCGCGGAGGCAGTCCGCTGGGTGGAGTGGGGTGTGAACTCGTTCTTCACCATCCTGCTCGGAGTCACTCTGCTGATGTCCGCTGCAGCGATGTTGCGCCTCGGGCACCTCGGCAGTCGTGTCCGACTGGCCGGTGTCACCGGAACGCTGGGAGGCGTCCTCCTCGTCGTCAACGGCGTGGCCGTGGGCGCGCACGGCTTCGAGCCGAGCCCCGTGCCCCTCGTCGCCACCGGCCTCTACATCGTCATGGCGTTCGGCATCCCTTCCCTGGACCGAGCCGTCGTCGGGACGGCTCCGACCGAACTGTCCTCCGGCCAGGGCCAGCTCGCCGCGAGGTGATCTCTGGGCCGCAGCCGAACCACGTGCTTGGGCGGTGGTTCGGCTGCGCAGGCGCCGGCTCCGGGGTCACGGACGCGGCGCGCGCCGGAGGTCGACGTCGGCGGGCGTGGCGGCACCCAGCACCTGCGCGAGGCTCGCGCGGAGCAGCTCCGCCGCCTCGGCTGCGCGGTCGAACGCCCGGCTGAACTCCGGCTCGTCGCCGTCGCGCGTCCATCCGAGCCCCTCCAGTGCCTCCTGCGCCTCGCGCGTCAGGTCGGTCAGGCCCTCGAACTCCGTGTCGCCGATGCACTCGAGCGCGAGCACGCCCTCGAGCCGCCGCGCCTGGACGAAGACGTCAGGCACCCGTGCCCGAGGAGCCGGCCTCGCGCCGCCCCGGCGCCACGATCGGGGAGCCCGCTCGGCGGCATACGTGCTCGACGCCCGTGACGGCACGTGGACGGTGAAGGTCAGCCAGTCGTCGTCGGTGAGCGCGGCGAGGTCGGCGGCGACACGGGAGGTCCACGACTCCCACGGCTCGTCGAGGGGACCGTCGCTCATGCGGGGCTGCCCTCGTGCGACACCACCGCCGTCTCCATCAGGGCGCGGAGGTGGTCGGGGATGGGGGTCGGGCGGCGGGTCGCGGCGTCGATCTCGACGTGCACCCAGCCCCCCAGGGCCTTGATCGAGGGGTCGGCGACGGCGCTGCGCTCCGGGTCGACGAAGAGGCCGAGCTCGTAGGTGACGCTGCTGCGCCCCAGCCGGACGACGCGGACGCCCACGACGAGCGGCGCCGGGAACGCCACCTCGGCGTAGAAGGCGCACGACGACTCGGCCACGACGCCCTGGGTCGCGTCGGTCAACGGGTCGACCGTCACGTGTTCGGCCTGCCACCCGTTGATCGCCGAGTCGAACAGCTCGTAGTAGACGGCGTTGTTGAGGTGGCCGTACATGTCGTTGTCGCTCCACCGGGTCGTGACGGGACGGTGGACCGGGAAGTCGGCGAGCGTCAGCTCGCGGGGGTCGGGCGTGCTGGGCATGCGCCCATCCTGCCCGACCCTGTGGACGATGCCCGGCGGTGTCGGCGGGCGAACGTACAGTGCTCGGGTGGTGTGGAGCGTGGGGCGGGCGACGTGGGTGGGTGATGTCACCGACCCCGACATCGCCCAGCAGGTCGGCACTCGTACCTTCGAGCGCGGGCAGGCGTATGCCGCCGAGCGCCGGGTGCGCTCGCTCGCCACGCGCCCCGACGGGCTCATGCTGCTCGGCACGATCGAGGGCAGCGGCCACGAGACCTACCAGACCTTCATCGAGGCCCGGCCGCACCCGAAGGGGCGCTCGCACCTCTGGAGCGGCACGTGCAGCTGCCCGGTCCGCAGCGACTGCAAGCACGTCGTGGCGCTCATGCTCACGGCGCGCGACGTCGCTCAGGGCAAGGTCGTCGAGCCGCGGCCACTGGCCGAGGGCGAGGGCGTCGTCGAGCCGGCCGCAGCCGAGCCGGTGCCGCTCGTCGTGCCGCCGCACTGGTCCGACGTCTTCGGTCACGTCCGGCCGCGCGCCGTCGAGCCGTCCCCGGTCGCCGGGCGGCCCGAGCCCCGGGGCGACCTCATGCCGGCCGGCCTCTTCGTCGACACCGTCTACCGCGACCAGCGGGGGCGGAGAGGGGTGCCCGAGCTCAGCTACGGCCTCCGACCGACCCGCTGGACCCGCGCCGGCACGTGGCACCGCACCCTCTCGTGGCACGACGCGCTGCCCCAGTGGCGCGCCGGCATCCGCTTCCTGCCCGAGCACGAGCGCATCATGGGGCGCCTGCACGACGTCGCCCGGCACGGCTCGGGCGGCACGACGTACTTCTCCGCGACACCGCCGCTCTCGCTCGACGCGAGCCCCGAGGTCTGGCCGCTGCTGCGCGAGGCCCGCGCGGCCGGCATCGAGGTGCTGCCCGGCGAGGGCGTCACCGGTCCGGTCCACGTCGCCGACGACGCGGCCACGCTCGTGCTCCTCGTCAAGCGGGCCCCCGACGGCAGCGGTGACCTCGACCTCGACGTCGACATCGAGGGGATGCCGGCCGGCGCCACCGGCGAGCGGCTCTACCTCGGTGACCCGGTGCACGCCGTCGCCGTCGAGGGCGACGACGACTCGCTGACCTTCGTGCCCCTCGACCAGGACCTCGACCTCGGTCCCGACGCCCTCGCCTCGGCGCTCGCCGGCCTGCGGGTGCCGGCCGACGAACGGGGCCGCTTCCTGCGCTCCGTCGTCCCGGGCCTGCGCCAGCGGCTGCGGGTCCGCTCCGAGGTGCCCCTGCCGGCGCCCGAGCTGCCCGAGGACGTCCAGCCCGAGGTCGTCACCGTGCACGTCCGCGTCGTCAGCGACGTCCCCGGCGAGCTGCGCCTCGACCTGAGCCACGCCTACGACGGCACGCCGCGGCCCTTCACGACGGCGCGCTTCGGCACCGTCGGTGGCCGCGACCGGGACGCCGAGGCCGCCGCGGTGCAGGCCGCGACGTCGCTCCGCTCGGTCCCCGGCGCACTGCGTGCCGACCTCGGCGGTCACGCCTACCTCGTGCCGCGCGTCGTCCTCACAGGCATGGCGGCCGCGCGGTTCGTCGTCGACACGCTGCCCCTGCTCGAGGCCGACGAGCACGTCACCGTCGAGGTCGACGGCGACGTCCCGGCCTACGAGGAGGTCACGTCGGCTCCCGTCGTCCGGCTGGGCACCGGCGAGCGGCGCGAGCAGGCGGAGCCCGGCGACTGGTTCGACCTGCGGGTCTCCGTCGAGGTCGACGGTGAGGACGTGCCCTTCGAGCCGCTCTTCGGGGCGCTCGCGCGTGGCGACGAGATCATGCTCCTCGAGTCCGGCGCGTTCTTCCGGCTCGACCGGCCCGAGCTGCACCGGCTGCGCGACCTCATCGAGGAGGCCCGCGACATCGCCGACCCCGAGACCGGCGGACTGCGCCTCAGCGCCCACCACGCCGACCTCTGGGACGAGCTCGTCGCCCTCGGCGTCGTCGACGAGCAGAGCGCGCGCTGGGCGGCCAACGTCGAGGCGCTCGGCTCCCTCGAGTCCGGACCGCTCGCCGAGGTGCCACCCGACCTCCGGGCGACCCTGCGTCCCTACCAGCTCGACGGCTACCGCTGGCTCGCGCGTCTCTGGGACGCCCGAATCGGCGGCATCCTCGCCGACGACATGGGACTCGGCAAGACGCTCCAGGTCATCGCGGCCCTCGTGCGCGCGCACGACCGCGGCGAGCTCGGCGACGCCGGTCCGGAGGCGCGTGGGCCGGTGCTCGTCGTCGCGCCGACGAGCGTCGTCGGCACGTGGATGGGCGAGCTCGAGACCTTCGCGCCGCACCTCGCGGCGGTCGCCGTCACGGCCACCGAGCGCAAGCGCGGGGTCACCCTCGCCGAGACCGTCGCAGGCGCCGAGGTCGTCATCACGTCGTATGCCGTCCTGCGCCTCGACGACGCCGCCTTCCACGGCGTGCGGTGGGGTGGGGTCGTGCTCGACGAGGCCCAGTTCGTCAAGAACCGCCAGGCCAAGACCCACGTCGCGGTCCGCCGGCTGGGGGCGCCCTTCACCGTCGCCGTCACGGGCACGCCGCTCGAGAACTCCCTCATGGACCTCTGGTCGCTGCTCTCCCTGACGGCCCCCGGGCTCTACCCGCGACCCGACGTCTTCACGAAGAGCTATCGCAAGCCCATCGAGTCCGGCGAGCGCCCGGAGCTGCTCGACCTGCTCCGCCGCCGGATCCGGCCCCTGATGCTGCGTCGCACCAAGGAGCAGGTCGCGATCGACCTGCCGCCCAAGCAGATCCAGGTCATGGCGCTCGATCCGCACCCGGTCCACCGGCACATCTACGACCAGCACCTCCAACGCGAACGCCAGCGCGTCCTGGGCCTGCTCGGCGACCCCGAGTCCAACCGTGTCGCGATCCTCGCCGCGCTGACCCGGCTGCGCCAGCTCGCGCTCGACCCGGTCCTCGTCGACGAGGTCCACGCCGGCAAGGCGACGGCCGCCAAGATCGAGTTCCTCGTCGACCAGCTGCGCGAGCTCGCCGCCGAGGGCCACCGCGCCCTCGTCTTCAGCCAGTTCACCGGCTTCCTGCGCCGCGTCGAGGCCGCGCTGACGCGCGCGGGGCTCGCGACGGCATACCTCGACGGGTCGACGACCGACCGGCAGGCGGTCGTCCGGGGCTTCCGCGAGGGCGATGCCGTCGCGTTCCTCATCAGCCTCAAGGCAGGCGGCTTCGGGCTCACGCTGACCGAGGCCGACTACGTCTACGTCCTCGACCCGTGGTGGAACCCGGCCGCCGAGGCGCAGGCGATCGACCGCGCCCACCGCATCGGGCAGAGCCGTCCCGTCACCGTCTACCGGCTCGTGTCGGCCGGCACCATCGAGGAGAAGGTCGTCGCCCTCCAGGAGCGCAAGCGTGACCTCTTCCAGCGCGTCGTCGACGAAGGCGGCTCGCTCTCGGGCGCCATCACGGCCGACGACGTGCGCGACCTGCTCGGACTCGCCTGACTCGAAGCGTGATTCGCATCCAGCCCCACGTCCGGGGATGAAGCCCTAGCGTGGAGGTGAGCCGCTTCGGATGGCGGCGCGTGCACGGCTCTGACAACTCACCCCTCGGAGGACTCACATGAGCACCGTCACCCCCACCACCAGCACCACGTCCAATCGACTCGGCTCCGTCGCCGTCATCGGGACGATCGTCATCGTCATCGGCGTCATCATGGTCCTGGCCGGCGGATTCACCTGGTACCAGGTGCAGTCCCAGCTCGCCAGCGAGAAGATCACCGTCTCGGAGGACGCGGCGAGGTTCGCCGGTCAGCCCGTGAACTCGCCGTGGACCGCGTACTCGGAGGCCGAGACCATCGAGAAGCACGCCCTCGCGGCGAGCGGCGGCAAGACGTACGCCGAGCTGCCCAAGGACGACCCGAACCGTCAGGTCGTCATGACCGGCTCGTTCCTGCGCGCCTCGCTCTTCACGTCGGTCCTGGCCTTCGGCGTCGCGTTCATGGCGTTCGGCGTCGGCATCGTCCTCGTCCTCGTCGGCATCGCGTTCCGGCGGGTGGCGCGCGCGTGACGGACCAGCCGACGCTGGAGCAGCTGGCGGACCAGGAGGCGCGGCTCGTCTTCGACCGCTTCGACGACGACACGGCCTGGGCGCTGGGCGTCGCGCTGCGTGACGCCGCGCGGGCCGCGCGCGCCCCGGTCGCGATCTCGATCCGTCGCAACGGGCAGCGCCTCTTCCACGCCGCGCTGCCCGGGGCGACGGCCGACAACGACGGCTGGCTCGAGCGCAAGAGCGCCGTCGTCGACCGCTACGGTCACTCGTCCCTCTACGTCGGCGAGGAGTTCCGTTCCGCCGGCAAGACGTTCGAGGACAGCTCACGCCTCGACCCGGAATCGTATGCCGCCCACGGTGGCGCCTTCCCCGTCATCGTCCGTGACGTCGGCTGCGTCGGCACCATCGCCGTCTCGGGCCTGCCTCAGCGGGAGGACCACCGGCTCGTCGTCGAGACCCTCGAGGCCTTCCTCGACCATCCCTGAGCCGTAACGGTTTGACCTCACGTGGGGTTGACGTCGGAGGGTGGGTCAAGTGGGTACGTGACCCACAGCCCGTGCTCACGGACACCCTGTCGACGCCGATCCGGTGCGGCATAGAGTGGTCGGAGTCGGATGGTCTCCAGAAAGGAACGACAAGTGGCTTACACGCTTCCCGAGCTCGACTACGACTACGCCGCCCTCGAGCCCCACATCAGCGCTCGCATCATGGAGCTGCACCACAGCAAGCACCACAAGGCCTACGTCGACGGCGCCAACGCTGCCGTCGCCAAGCTGGAGGAGCTGCGCGAGTCGGGTGACTACGCCTCCGTGAACGGTGTGGAGAAGAACCTCGCCTTCCACCTCGGTGGTCACACCAACCATTCCGTGTTCTGGAAGAACATGAGCCCCGACGGCGGTGGCCAGCCCGAGGGTGAGGTCGCCGCGGCGATCACCGAGTACTTCGGCGGCTTCGAGAAGTTCCAGGCGCACTTCAACGCCAACGCCAACGCGATCCAGGGCTCCGGCTGGTCGATCCTCGCGTGGGACACCATCGCCGAGCGGCCGCACATCATGCAGCTGTTCGACCAGCAGGGCAACATCCCTGTGGGCCAGATCCCGCTGCTCCAGCTCGACATGTGGGAGCACGCCTTCTACCTGCAGTACGAGAACGTCAAGGCCGACTACGTCAAGGCCTGGTGGAACCTCGTGAACTGGGAGGACGTCGCCGCACGCCTCGAGCGCGCCAAGGCCACCAAGGGACTCATCATCCCCGGCTGAGCGACATCGACACGACGAGGGCGGGCACCGCGAGGTGCCCGCCCTTTCGCGTACCCGGTCGCCGCCGTCGGTCAGGCCGGTGGGGTCGGGCGGGCGAGTCGGTCGACGACACCGAGGAGCAGCACCTCGCGCAGGGCCGGCGGCAGCTCGTCGAGCAGGGCGTTGACCGGGGCCATCCGCTCGGGCAGCACGAGCCCGCCGTCGCCCCCGGCCAGGCCGGCCGCGGCGAGCAGTCCGGTGAACGTCGCCTCGTCGAGGGTGGTCGGGTCGAGGGCCGAGGCCATCGCGACGAGCTCGGCTGGGGCCGTGGCCGGCCCGGAGACGCGGGCCGCCGCCGTCGCGTCGGCGAGGTCGGTGGCGATGAGGTCCGACGACGCAGCCGTCGCCGCGCTGAATGTGAGGTGCAGGGTGGCCGGGAGGTCGCGGAAGCGCATCTGCGGCTGGACGAACCACCCGCGGTCCAGCATCTCGTCGCTGATCGTGAAGACGTCGCACGAGCCGTCGGCGACGAGGGACAGCAGCGTCGAGTCCGGGGGAGCCGCCACCGACAGACCGGGTATGCCGTCCACCGCGGCCGCCAGGTCGAGAGTGGCCGTGCGCGCGTCCCGGGCGAGCGACGTGTAGCGCTCGGCGCCGATGTGGTGCACGACGGCCCAGGCGGCGGCCACCGGACCGCCGGACTTCGTCGACTGCGCCGTCGTGTTGAGCATCGTGTAGCCCGGCCAGCGGGCCGACGCGAAGAGGTGCGTCCGGCGCAGGTCGGCCGAGGCGTGGAGCAGCACCGACACGCCCTTGGGGGTGTAGGCGTACTTGTGCAGGTCGAGCGACAGGCTCGTCACGCCCGGGGCGGCGAACGTCCACGGAGGCTGCCCGGGCTCGGAGTCGCGCAGGTGGGGCAGCACCCAGCCGCCGATGCACGCGTCGACGTGGCAGCGCACCCCGGCGGCCGCGGCGGCTGCGGCGATCGGCGCGACGGGGTCGATGACGCCGTGCGCGTAGGACGGGGCCGAGGCGACGACGAGGACGGTCCGGTCGTCGATGGCGGCGGCCATGGCCTCGGGGTCGGCGCGCTTCGTCACGGGATCGACGTCGATGAGGACCGGCTCGACCCGCAGCCAGTGCGCGGCCTTGTGGAAGGCCGCGTGTGCCGTCGTCGGGAGGATCATCCTGGGAGCCACGATCTCGGGCCGCGCGTCACGGGCGGCCAGGACGGCGAGCAGGATCGACTCGGTGCCGCCCGACGTGACGGCACCCGCGAATCCCGCTGGGGCATCGACGAGCCGACCCGCGATGCCGACGAGGTCGTTCTCCATCTGGAGCAGGGACGGGAAGGCCGTGGGGTCGAGCCCGTTCGTCGACGCGAATGCCGCGAGGGCCTCCCGACCGATGGCGTCGGCCGAGGCCAGGCCGGAGTCGTAGACGTAGGCGAGGGTGCGCCCGCCATGGGTCGGCAGGTCCCGGGCGCGCATCGCCGTCAGCGCCTCACGGATCTCGTCGTGGTCCATCGTCATGGTGCGTCCTTTCGGGTCGACGGGAAGGCGCGCAGAGAGAAGAACGAGAGCGCGACGAGGGCGGCGGGCACGAGCGAGAAGCCGAGCGCGATCGCTGTCAGGGCCGAGTCCGACTGTGGCACGGTCGATCCCGTCGAGGAGACGTAGCCGCCGAGAGCCAGCACGGCGGCATACGTGGCCGGCCCGAGCGAGAGGCCCAGCGTCTCTCCCGCGGTCCACACGCCGGTGTAGAGCCCGACGCGCGTGCGCGCCTCGTCCGTGCGGCTCGCGACGTCGGCGAGCATGGCGAGCGGGAACATCTGCGCCCCCGCGTAGCCGACGCCGACGACGGCGACGCAGGCGTAGACGACACCGTCGGGCAGGGAACGCACGAGCACCAGGGCGAGCGCGCCACCGCCGAGGAGGAGTGACGCGACGAGGTAGCCGACCTTCTTGTCGCGAGCCGTGCCGAAGCGCTGCCACAGGGGCGTGACGACGAGGGCCGGGGCGACGAAGCAGACGAAGAGCAACGTCGCCGACAGCGGGGTCCCGATGACCCAGCGGGACACGTAGTCGACCCCCGCGAGCATCGCGCCGGTCGCGAGAGCCTGGAGCACGAAGGTGGTCAGCAGCAGCCGGAACGGCCGGTCGGAGCGGATGATCCGCAGCTGGTCACCGAAGGTGGCGCTCGTCGCGACGCCGGTCCGGACCGGCGCCGACCGGGTGCCCCGCCACGCACCGTAGGCCCCGAGGGCGATGAGGGCGGCGACGAAGAACCCGACGACGCGGTAGCCCCAGACGGGCCCGAACGCGTCACGGATGGCCGGCGACGCCCCACCGCTGACGAGGATCGCGAGGGCGAGGATCGCAACCCGCCACGTCATGAGCCGGGTGCGCTCGTCGTAGTCGTCGGTGATCTCGGCCGGCATCGCGACGTAGGGCACCTGGAAGAAGCTGTAGGCCGTCGCGCACGCGAGGTAGGCGACGGCCACCCAGCCGGCGGCGAGCCACTGCGGCGCGGTCGGCCCGAGGAAGAGGAGCGCGAAGGCTGCCGCGAGGAGCAGTCCGGCGCGGATGAGGAAGGGTCGCCTCCTCCCGTCCGGGTGCGTCGACCGGTCGCTGATGCGGCCCGCGATCGGGTTGAGCACGACGTCCCACGCCTTGGGCGCGAAGACGATGACGCCGGCAGCCGCGGCCGGCACGCCGAGCCGGTCGGTGAGGTAGGGCAGCAGGAGCAGGCCGGGCACCGTGCCGAACGACCCCGTGGCGACCGACCCGAGGCCGTAGCCCCGGCGCACGGCAGCGGGAAGGGTCGTGCCGGGGGCGGGCGGCGTCGCCGAGGTCATGGACGCACCCTAGTGAGCGCGGGGGGTCAGCGGTCGCGGTCGGCCGGACCGGACGCGGTCACCGTGAACGACACCGGGGCCGTGAAGCCCTCCGCCTCGAAGGTGGCCGCGATGGCGTCGGCCACCGCCTCGGCGTCGACGGCCCGGACGATCGCGATGCACGAGCCGCCGAAGCCACCTCCGGTCATCCGCGCGCCCAGGGCGCCGTGCGAGCGAGCCGTCGCCGTCGCGACGTCGAGCTCCTCGCAGGAGACCTCGTAGTCGTCGCGCAGCGAGGCGTGCGAGGCGTCGAAGAGCCGGCCGACCTCGTCGAGGTCACCCGCCTCGAGCGCCGTCACCGCGAGCGTCACGCGCTCGATCTCGGTGACGACGTGGCGCACCCGGCGCCGCACCTCGTCGGAGCCGAGCTGACCGAGCGCGGCGTCGAGCCCGGCGGGATCGATCTCGCGGAGCGTCTCGACGCCGAGGTCGCGGGCGGCCGCCTCGCACGCGTCACGTCGGGCGGCGTACTGGCCGTCCACGAGGGCGTGCTCGGCTCTCGTGTCGGTGACGAGCAGGACGTAGCCGGCGGCGTCGAGGTCGAAGGGCACCTGCCGCGTCTCGCCGGACCGGCAGTCGAGCAGCAGGGCTGCGGCGTCGTCGCAGAGCAGCGAGGCCGACTGGTCCATGCCGCCCGTCGGGGCCCCGGCGATGACGTTCTCGGCCTCGACGCAGCGCGCGGCCAGCCGGGCCCGCCCCTCGGGCGAGGCGAGCAGGTCGAGGTCGAAGAGGTCGCTCGCGGCCGCGGCGACGGCGCACTCGAGGGCGGCCGAGCTCGACAGTCCGGCGCCGAGCGGCACGGTGGAGTCGACGAGCACGTCCAGGCCGTCGACGGCCAGGCCGTCACGGCGCAGGGCCCAGAGGACTCCCGCGACGTAGGAGGCCCAGCCGCCCGGCCGCTCCGGCGAGATGTCGTCGAGGGCCACCTCGACGACGCCGTCCTGCTGGACGGACGCCATCCGGAGGACACCGTCGTCGCGACGGGACGCGGCGGCATACGTCCGCTGCGGCAGCGCGATCGGCAGGCACAGGCCACCGTTGTAGTCGGTGTGCTCGCCGATGAGGTTGACCCGGCCCGGCGCCGACCACACGCCCGCCGGGGCGCTGCCGAACGTGCGCGCGAAGGCGTCCGAGACCGACTCGACGACCTCGTCGGGGGTGCGGTCGCTCACCGGGCGACCTCGCGCAGACGGGCAGCCGCCTTCTCGGGGGCGACGTCGTTGACCCAGCCGCCGACCCCGGACTCGGATCCGGCGAGGTACTTCAGGCGCCCCGGGCCGCGCAGGACCGACATGACCTGCAGGTGCAGCCGCGAGACGTCACGCCCGGTCTTCGCCGGGGCCTGCTGCCACGCCGCGATGTAGGGCAGCTTGACGGGTGACCCGTCCGCGTCGACGTAGTAGCGGTCGAGGCGCCCGAGCAGGTCGCGGTAGACGACGGCCAGCTCGTCGCGCTCGTCGTCGTCGAGGGCGGCGAGGTCGGGCACGTCGCGGTGCGGGGCGAGGTGCACCTCGACCGGCCAGCGTGCCGCGAAGGGGACGTATGCCGTCCAGTGCGTCCCCGACACGACGACCCGCGAGCCGTCGGCCCGCTCGGCAGCGAGGATGTCGGCGCCGAGGAGCCGACCGGTGCGCTCGTGGTGGCGTCGCGCGGCCTCGAGCAGGGCCTTGGTGCGGTCGGGCAGGTGCGGGTAGGCGTAGATCTGGCCGTGCGGGTGCGGGAGCGTCACGCCGATCTCGCGGCCGCGGTTCTCGAAGGCGAAGACGTGCTCGACCTCGGGCAGGGCGCCGAGGGCCTCGGTCCGCTGGGCCCACGTGTCGATGACGGTGCGCACCCGCTCGACGGGGAGGTCCGTGAACGACGACTCGTGGTTGCTCGTGAAGCACACGACCTCGCAGCGCCCGACGGCCGGGCGGGTGCCGAAGATCCCCCTCGGGTCGGGGACGTCGGCGCCGACGGAGGTGACGGCATACGACGGGAAGCGGTTCTCGAAGACGACGACCTGGTAGTCGCGCTCGGGGATCTCCGACGGCACCGACCCGTGGCCGGCGGGGCAGAGCGGGCACTCGTCCTTGGGCGGCATGAACGTGCGGTGCTGGCGGTGCGCGGCGACGGCGACCCAGTCGTCGACGAGCGCGTCATGGCGCAGCTCGCCCGACTGCACGCGCGGCTCGACGGGCCGCGGGTCCTCGGCCGTGCGCTCGGCCGTGCCCGGCTCGTCGACGTAGATGATCTCGCGCCCGTCGGCGAGGTGCCTCGTCGTGAAACGGGCTGCCGTCCGGCTTTCGGTGGGCATCAGGCCTCCACGATCTCGAGGGAGCCGACGCTCTCGCGGGCGGCCTCGCGGGCCCGCTCGGGGAAGGCGGCGTCGGTGACGAACAGGTCGACGTCGGCGAGGTCGGCGAAGGTGCTGAGGCCCACGGTGCCCCACTTGGACGAGTCGGCGAGGAGGCAGACGTGGCGCGCCGAGGCGACGAGCGCGCGGTTCGTCTCGGACTCGACGAGGTTGGGCGTCGTGAGGCCCGTGCGACCGTCGACGCCGTGCGCGCCGAGGAAGAGCAGGTCGACGTGCAGCGAGCGCAGGGCCGACACGGCGACCGGGCCGACGAGGGCGTCGGACGGGGTGCGGACGCCGCCGGTCAGCACGACCGTCTGGCCGGGCGCCCCGGACTCGTGGAGCAGCTGGGCCACCGGGACCGAGTTGGTGACGACGGTCAGCTGCGGGATGTCCTTGACGGCGCGGGCCAGCTCGTAGGTCGTCGTCCCCGCGGAGATGCCGATGGCGCTGCCCGCCTCGACCCGCTGTGCGGCGGCCCGCGCGATGGCCTGCTTCTGGGCGAGCTGGAGCAGCGACTTGGCGGAGAAGCCGGGCTCCTCGCTGCTCCGGGTGCCGCCGAGGGCCAGGGCGCCGCCGTGCACGCGCTCGAGCAGCCCGTCGGTCGAGAGGCGCTCGATGTCGCGGCGGATCGTCATGTCGGAGACGCCGAGCCGCTCGACGAGGTCCGAGACCTTGACGGCCCCGGACTCCTCGACGAGCTCGAGGATGACGGAGCGCCGCTGGCTGGCGAGCATCGTCAGTCCTCCCTGAGCACGGCCACGCCACCGGGGGCGAGGCGGACGCTGCCGTCGACAGGGGCGTCCGCGACGAGGTCGTACCCAGTTGCGGCGATGGTCTGCTCGGCATCGGTGTGGTTGAGCAGGAAGAGCCACGAGCCGTCGCCGTTGCTGCGCCGACGCGTCGTCTCCACGCCGCGGGGCAGGCCCGCGACGGTCGGCTCGACGCCGGCGGCGGAGAGGACGTCGTCGAGGAGCGCCCCGAGGGTGGTGTCGTCGGGGAGCGTGCTGACGTACCAAGCGGATCCGGCGCTGTCGGTGCCCGCCCGACGCGTGACCGCGGGGCGTCCGGTGAGCGGCCCGGCGGCATACGTCGACAGCACCTCGGTGCCGGGCAGGGCGGTCACGTCCTCGCTCCACCACGTCCCGGTGCCATCGGCGAGCGCGACCGTGTCGTCGGGGCCGAGCGGGAAGAACTCCTCGACGCGGACGCCGAGCAGGTCGCGGAACGCACCAGGGTAGCCGCCGAGGCGCACGTGGTCGTTCTCGTCGCTGATGCCGGAGAAGTACGTGACAAGCACCTCGGCGCCCGCCTCGGCGGCCGCGGCGACGGCGGCCGCGTGCTCGTCGGTGACGAGGTAGAGCTGCGGCACGACGACGAGGGCGTATGCCGTGAGGTCTGCCGAGGGGTGCACGACGTCCGCCGTGACCCCGCGGTCGTGGAGGGCACGGTGGATCGCCTGCGCCGCGGTCAGGGCGTCGAGCTCGGAGCTCGGCATGCACGGACCCTCGGCGGCCCAGATCGCCTGGTAGTCATGGAGGATCGCGACCCGGGACTCGACGCGGCTGCCGACGAGCTCGCCGAGGCGGCCGGCGATCCGGCCGAGCTCCTCGACCTCGCGGAAGCGCGCGCTGTCCGCACCGGCGTGCGGCACGAGGGCGCTGTGGAACTTCTCCGAGCCGGCGCGGGACTGGCGCCACTGGAACCACCCGATCGTGTCGGCGCCGCGGGCCACGTGGGCCAGGGCGTCGCGGATCGTCTGGCCGAAGTCCTTGGCGTGGTTGGTCGGCTGCCAGTTGACCGCACTCGTCGAGTGCTCCATGAGCATCCACGGCGCGCCGCCCGCGAGGCCGCGGGTCAGGTCGCCGCTGTAGGCGAGCTCGGCGCGCGGGTGCGCGAGCGTGTCGACGATGTAGTGGTCGGTGCTGACGACGTCGACGGTGGGCGTCCACTGCGAGTAGTCGAGGTGGCGGAAGTGGTCGAGCGTCATGAAGTTCGTCGTCACGGGGACGCCGGGGGAGAGCTCGTCGAGGACGGCCCGCTCGGCGCGCATGTGGTCGAGGAGCGCGTCGGAGCTGAACCGCTTGTAGTCGAGCACGTGGGTCGGGTTGTTGAACGTCGTCGACCGGCGCGGCGGCAGGATCTGGTCCCAGTCCGTGTAGCGCTGGCTCCAGAAGGCGGTGCCCCACGCGTCGTTGAGCGTCTCGAGGGCGGTGTAGCGGCGCTGGAGCCAGGTGCGGAAGTGCCGCGCGCACTCGTCGCAGTAGCAGGGCAGGTTGTGGCACGCGTACTCGTTGGAGACGTGCCACATCGCGACGGCCGGGTGCTCGTGGTAGCGCGTCGCCAGCTGCCGGGTGAGCGCGACGGCGTACTCGCGGAAGACGGGCGACGTCGGGCACCACGTCTGGCGGCTGCCGGGCCAGAGCGTGTGGCCGTCGACGTCGACGGGGAGGATCTCGGGGTGGGCGGCCGAGAGCCACGGGGGCGGGGTGGCGGTGGCCGTGGCGAGGTCGACGGCGATGCCGCCGGCGTGGAGCTTGTCGAGGATCGTGTCGAGCCACTCGAACTCGTACTCGCCCTTGGCCGGCTCGAGCCAGCTCCACGAGAAGATGCCGAGGCTGACGAACGACACGTTGGCGCGCCGCATCAGCTCGATGTCCTCGTCCCAGACGGGGCGGGGCCACTGCTCGGGGTTGTAGTCGCCACCGAGTGCCAGGGTCTTCGTCGGCCATGAGCGCATGGGACACAGGGTGTCGCTTTGCTCGCCGCGATGTCAACATTTTCAAACACATCGGACGTGGCGAAGTGCGGATGTTCGTCAACGGTCTCGGCCCGTGGGACGCCGCCGGCGCTGTCAGGACGGGTCGCTGGACCGGCTCCCCATGCGGCGCGAATCGCGTTACAACGGTGTAAAGCCGGAGGTCAGCGCCCTGCGAAGGTCTCGGTTCGGTCGCAGACGGCTGTGGGTCTCGACGAATCCCTTGACAGCGCCACCGGGCGCCGACATCCTCTGTTTGTTGTTGAAGGTTTCTGGTGGCAGATGTTCGACTCTGTCGCTTCCTATCGACAACGAACCCGGCACAGCGTCAAAGGAGACCGCAATGACCCGCCCCTCGAGCGAGGCCGAGTACCTGGCCCGCATGGTTCCCCCCTCCGTCCGCGGCGTCGACCGTCGGACCCTGCTGCGCGGCGCCCTCGGCGTCGGCACCCTGCTCGGAGCGGGCGGCCTCGCCGCGTGCAGCTCCGGCAGCACGGGCAGCACCGGCGTCCCGACGGGGGCCGTCACCGGCACCGTCACCGTCGGCTCCAACCAGTCGGACGCCGTGCCGAAGGCCGCCGTCCAGTCCTACATGGACGCGTTCGCCAAGGCCAACCCCGGCACGACGGTCAAGATCAACACCGTCGACCACAACTCCTTCCAGGAGAACATCAACAACTACCTGCAGGGCTCGCCCGACGACGTCTTCACGTGGTTCGCCGGCTACCGCATGCAGTTCTTCGCTGAGAAGGGCCTCGTCGGCGACGTCTCCGACGTGTGGAAGAACATCACCGGCATGTCCGACGCCCTCAAGAAGGCCTCGACCGCCGCCGACGGCAAGCAGTACTTCGTGCCGATCACGAACTACCCGTGGGCGGTCTTCTACCGCAAGAGCGTCTTCCAGGAGAAGGGCTACGAGGTCCCCAAGACCCTTGACGACCTCAACGCCCTCGGCGCCCAGATGAAGAAGGACGGCCTTTCGCCGATCGCCTTCGGCGACAAGGACGGCTGGCCCGCGATGGGCACGTTCGACCAGATCAACCTGCGCGTCAACGGCTACGACTTCCACGTCAGCCTGATGGCCGGCAAGGAGGCCTGGACCGACCCCAAGGTCAAGAAGGTCTTCGACACCTGGGCCGGCATCCTCCCCCTGCACCAGGCCGACTCGCTCGGTCGCACGTGGCAGGAGGCGGCACAGTCGCTGCAGCAGAAGAAGTCCGGCATGTACGTCCTCGGCTCGTTCCTCGCCCAGCAGTTCACCAAGGGTGCCGAGCAGGACGACCTCGACTTCTTCACCTTCCCGGAGATCGACTCCACGATCGGCACCGACGCCATCGAGGCACCCATCGACGGCTACATGATGAGCGCCAAGCCGAAGAACGAGGGCGGCGCCAAGAAGCTGCTCCAGTACATCTCCCAGCCCGAGGCGCAGCTGCTCGCGCTCAAGGCCGACCCGAGTGTCATCGCCACCAACCAGACGGCTGACACGAGCGGCTACACGGCCCTGCAGAAGAAGTCGCTGGAGTACGTCAAGTCGGCCAAGTCGATCGCGCAGTTCATGGACCGCGACACGCGCCCCGACTTCGCCTCGACGGTGATGATCCCGGCGATCCAGAGCTTCATCAAGAACCCCAAGGACATCGACGGTCTCCTCACGAGCATCGAGGCCCAGAAGAAGAGCATCTTCGGTTCCTGACGGGAGGCGAGCCGCCATGGCGAGCAAGCGCAAGTACAGAGGTATCGACCAGCTGTCGACACGCGACAAGGTCGTCGTGTCGCTGATGGTCATCGTGCCGACCCTCATCGTCCTGTGGCTCGTCTGGCTGCCGGCGATCGGCTCGGTCCTGCTCTCCTTCACCAACTGGGACGGGATCGGGCCGCTCTCCGGCATCAAGTCGGTGGGGCTGCAGAACTACCGGGACATCGCGACGATCTACCCGCCGTTCTGGCCGGCCATCCAGCACAACCTGATCTGGCTCGCCGTGATGTTCCTCGTCGCGACGCCGCTCGGCATGCTCTTCGCCGTGCTCGTCGACCGTGGCGTGGCGGGCACGCGGTTCTACCAGACGAGCATCTACCTGCCGGTCGTGCTGTCGCTGGCCCTCATCGGCTTCATCTGGCAGCTCATCTACTCGCGCGACCAGGGACTGATCAACGCGATCACGGGTGGCACGACCGACTGGTACGGCGACCCGAACGTCAACCTGTGGGCCGCGCTCGTGGCCGCGAGCTGGCGCCACGCGGGCTACATCATGCTGCTCTACCTGGCCGGTCTCAAGGGCGTCGACCCGTCGCTGCGCGAGGCGGCCAAGATCGACGGTGCGAGCGAGTCGCAGACGTTCTTCAAGGTCGTCTTCCCGGTGATGCGGCCGATCAACATCATCGTCCTCGTCGTCACCTTCATCGAGTCGCTGCGCGCCTTCGACCTCGTGTGGGTCATCAACAAGGGCCGCAACGGCCTCGAGCTGATCTCGACGCTCGTGACCCAGAACGTCGTCGGCGAGGCGAGCCGCATCGGCTTCGGGTCGGCGCTCGCGACGATCATGCTGCTCATCTCGAGCGTGCTCGTCTTCATCTACCTGCGCATCGCCATGAAGGAGGACTGACATGTCCCTCGCCGCCGACCCGGTGGAGGAGCGCAGCCAGGCGCTCCTCAAACCGCACGAGGGGGGCCCGCAGTCCGGCCGCCGCTGGCTGCTGCCGGTCATGCTCACCCTGATCTCGCTGATCTGGCTCTTCCCGCTGCTCCTCGCGCTCGTCAACTCGTTCCGCGACTACGCCTTCACGGCGAAGAACGGCTACGTCTCGTGGGGCGGGTTCACGTTCGACAACTACACGAACGCGTGGCAGCAGGCCGACTTCGGGCTGCACTTCGCGAACTCGGCGATCATCACGATCCCCGCCGTCATCCTCACGCTCTTCCTGTCGTGCTGCGTGGCCTTCGTCGTCGCGCGCTTCTCGTTCAAGTTCAACCTCGCGCTGCTCGGCTTCTTCCTCGCAGCGAACCTGCTGCCGCCCCAGGCGCTGCTCATCCCGGTCTACCGGATGTTCCGCGCCATCGAGGTGCCCCTGTGGATCAGCGACTCGGGCACCCTGCTCAACAGCTTCGTCGGCCTGATCCTCGTCAACATGGCCTTCCAGATCGGCTTCTGCGCCTTCGTGCTCAGCAACTACATGAAGGCGCTGCCGAAGGAGCTCTACGAGTCCGCCGTCATCGACGGTGCGAGCGTGACGCGGCAGTTCTTCCAGATCACGCTGCCGCTGTGCCGGCCTGCCCTCGCCGCGCTCGCGGTACTCCAGACGACGTGGATCTACAACGAGTTCTTCTGGGCCACCGTGCTGCTCCAGCAGGGCGACAAGTTCCCGGTGACGAGCTCGCTCAACAACCTGCGGGGCCAGTTCTTCACGGACAACAACCTCGTGGCCGCCGGGTCGATGATCGTCGCGATCCCGACCCTCGTGATCTTCTTCGTGCTCCAACGACACTTCGTGGCCGGCCTGACGCTCGGCGCGACCAAGGGATGACGTGACCGACCTGACCGACCAGTCCACCCAGTCCACCGTCCACCTGGAGTCCGCCGGGACCGCGCTCGTGCTCGAGCCGCGCCCCGGCGGCTCGGGGTTGCCCGAGGTCATCCACTGGGGGCCCGCGCTCGAGGGAGGGGCGAGCACGTATGCCGCCCTTCCCGCGCTGACGCTCGCTCCTGTCGGCCACAGCGCGCTCGACGTGCCGTGGCCCCTCACCGTGCTGCCCGGCGAGGCCGACGGCTGGTCGGGCACGCCCGGCTGGGCCGGCCACCGCGCCGGGTCCGCGGGTGCCGTGCGCTGGCACGACGTGACCTGCGAGCCCGACGGCACGACTCTCGTGACCCGCGCGAGCTCGCCGGACGGCATACGCCTCGAGCTGCGGCACGCGCTCGACGAGCACGGCGTGCTCCGCGTCGACGCGTCGGTGACCAACACGGGCGAGGACACCGCTCCGCTCGACGTCTCGGCGCTGCGCGCGATCCTGCCGCTGCCGCTGCGCGCCGACGAGGTGCTCGACCTCACCGGCCGCTGGTGTCGCGAGCGCTCGCCGCAGCGCAGCCGCCTCGACCACGGCACCCACCTGCGCGCCAGCCGCCGCGGCCGCACCGGCCACGACGCGACGCTGCTCATGATGGCCGGCACGGCCGGGTTCGACTGGCGCTCGGGCGAGGTCTGGGCCGTGCACACCGCGTGGAGCGGCAACCACGAGCACCTCGTCGAGGCGCTGCCCGAGGGTGCCGGCCGCCACCACGCCGTCATCGGCGGGGCCGAGCTGCTCGCTCCCGGCGAGGTGCGCCTCGCACCCGGGGAGTCGTATGCCGCCCCGACGGTCGTCTTCGTGCACTCGACCGAGGGGCTCGACGGCCTCTCGCGCCGCCTCCACCGCAGCCTTCGTGCCCGCGCCGGCCACCCGTCGCGGCCGCGTCCCGTCGTGCTCAACACGTGGGAGGCCGTCTACTTCGAGACCGACCTCGAGCACCTCAGAGCCCTGGCCGACACGGCCTCCCGCATCGGCGTCGAGCGCTTCGTCCTCGACGACGGCTGGTTCGGCGGGCGTCGCCACGACCGCGCCGGTCTCGGCGACTGGGTCGTCTCCAGCGACGTGTGGCCCGAGGGGATGGGCGCGCTCGTCGACCACGTCAAGGGCCTCGGCCTCGAGTTCGGGCTGTGGTTCGAGCCCGAGATGGTCAACGAGGACAGCGACCTCGTGCGGGAGCACCCCGAGTGGGTGCTGCGCCCAGCCGCCGGCTCACCGCGCGAGTGGCGTTGGCAGCAGCTGCTCGACCTGACGCACGACGCCGCGCGCGAGCAGCTGCTCGAGCGGATCAGCGGGCTCGTCACCGACATCGGCATCGACTACATCAAGTGGGACCACAACCGCGACCTGCTCGAGGCGGTGCACACCGTCGACGGCCCGTCCGGGCGCCTCGTCGACACCCCGGCCGTCCACGCGCACACGCTGGCCTTCTACCGGCTGCTCGACGACCTCCGGGCGCGTCACCCGCAGCTCGAGATCGAGTCCTGCAGCAGTGGTGGGGCGCGCGTCGACCTGGCCGTGCTCGACCGCACCGACCGCATCTGGACGAGCGACTGCAACGACGCGCTCGAGCGGGCGAACATCCAGCGCTGGACGAGCCTGCTCGTGCCGGCCGAGCTCATGGGCACGCACGTCGGCCCGGCCACGGCCCACACGACGCACCGCACGGTCGAGTTCGGCTTCCGCACGCTCATGGCGCTCCAGGGTCACGCCGGTCTCGAGTGGGACATCACGGAGTGCTCCGACGAGGAGCTCGAGGCGCTGACGGGGTGGACCGCGCTCGCGCGCGAGCTGCGGCCGTTGCTCCACACCGGCGACCTCGTGCGCTCCGAGAGCCCCGACGGCACGGTCATCGTCACGGGCACCGTCGACGGCGACCGCAGCCGGGCGGCCTACACCGTGGCCCGTCTCGTGACCGGCCGCGACGCCGCGACCGGCGCGCTGCCCCTTCCGGGCCTCGACCCGAGCAGGTCGTATGCCGTCCGGGTGCGTCCCGAGGCCGGCCTGCCCGCCGTCGTGCAGAACACCCCGCCGGGCTGGTGGGAGCCGGCCCTCGGCGAGGACGGCGTCGTCGTCCCGGGGTCGGTCCTGACGACCGTCGGCCTGCCGGTCCCGATCATGGGCCCGGCCCAGGGCTACCTCCTCGACCTCCGCGCCCTCTGACCCGCGGTCAGGGCGTCGCGCAGTCGCCGCAGGTGCCGAGCAGGGCCGCGTGACCGGTGTCGAGGGTGAAGTCGAGGTCGGCTCGCAGCCGCGCGGCCACCTCGTCGAACACGTCCGGTGCCACGTCGAGCACACGCCCGCAGACGTGGCACTGGACATGGGCGTGTCCGTGGTCGTGGGCGGCGTGCTCGTGCTGCTCGGTGGGCGACGGCTCGGTGAGGTGGTAGACCGTCGCCGTCCCGCCGAGGTGCACGTGCGAGAGGACGCCGGTCTCGACGAGCGAGGTCAGCGTGCGGTAGACGGTGGCCCGGTGCACGCTCGGCTCGACGTCGGCCACGCGGGTGCCGATCTGCTCGGCGGTGAGGTGCTCGTCGGCGAGGTCGGCGGCGTCGACGACGTGCAGGACGGCATACCTCGCCGGGGTGACGCGCTCACCGGCAGACCGCAGCCGCGCGACGGCGGCGGCCACCCGGGGGCTCGGGGCGGGGCTCTCGGCAGAGGGGGGCACGCTCCCATTATCGGCAGTGGCAGACTCTCCCCGTGCGCGCACTCACCAAGCTGACCGCAGGCCCCGGCCTCTCGCTCGTCGACCGTCCCGAGCCCGAGTGCGGGCCCGCCGACGTCAAGATCCGCGTCCTGCGGGCGGGCCTCTGCGGCACCGACCTGCACCTCGCCGGCTGGGACGACTGGGCGGCGTCGACCGTCACGCCGCCGCTCGTCATCGGCCACGAGTTCTACGGCGAGGTCGTCGAGATCGGCGAGGACGTCACGGGGATCTCCGTCGGTGACCGTGCCTCCGGCGAGGGGCACATCGTGTGCGGCCGCTGCCGCAACTGCCGCGCCGGCCGCCGCCATCTCTGCATCCGCACCGAGGGCATCGGCGTCAACCGCGACGGCGCCTTCGCCGACTACGTCGTCATCCCGGCGAGCAACGCGTGGATCCAGCCCGCAGACCTCGACCCCGACCTCGGCGCCGTCTTCGACCCGCTCGGCAACGCGACCCACACGGCCCTGCAGTGGCCGATGGTCGGCGAGGACGTCGTCATCACCGGCGCCGGCCCGATCGGCGTCATGGCCGCCGCGATCGCACGGCACGCGGGTGCCCGCTACGTCGTCGTCACCGATGCGAGCGACTACCGCCTCGCGCTCGCCGAGCACGCCGGTGCCGACCTGACGATCAACGTGACGCGCGAGAGCCTCGCCGACGCTCAGGCCCACCTCGGCATGAAAGAGGGCTTCGACATCGGGCTCGAGATGTCCGGTGCTGCGCCGGCCGTCACCGACATGATCGCCAACATGAACCACGGCGGGCGCATCGCGCTCCTCGGCCTGCCGCACCAGTCCTACGAGCTCGACTGGGGCAAGGTCATCACCCACATGATCACGCTCAAGGGCATCTACGGCCGCGAGATGTACGACACGTGGTACGCCATGTCGCAGATGATCGCGACGTCCGAGCGCTTCCGGTCCGCGGTCGCTCAGGTCATCACCCACCGCTTCCCGGCCGAGCAGTGGGAGGAGGCCTTCGAGACCGCCCGGTCCGGCCAGTGCGGCAAGGTCGTCCTCGACTGGAGCTGACGTGGCCCCTCGCCCGCTCGTCCTGCTGCACGGTCTCGGCCAGTCGCCGATCGCGTGGCAGGACTTCGTGTCGGCCTACGGCGCCGGCCGCCCGATGACGGCCCCCTGGATGAAGGGGCTCAAGCCCAAGGACCCCGTCGGCTTCGACCTCGGAGACGCGGCGTCGGGCGTCGCGGACGAGCTCGAGCTCCAGGGCGTCAAGCAGGCCGACTTCGTCGGGGTCTCGGTGGGTGCGAGCGTCGCGCTGCGCCTCGCCGTCGAGCGGCCCGAGCTCGTCGGGCGTCTCGTCCTCGGCGGTGCGCTCGTGCGCCCGGGCCGGGGAACGCTGCGGATGCAGCGCCTCGCGATGCGTCTCGTGCCGGAGGGCAGGCTCGTCGACGCGGGGGTCTCGCGCCCGCGGATGCTCGCGGTCCTCGACGCGCTCAAGGGCTTCGACGGCACGGAGTCGCTGCGTGCCGTCGCGGCGCCGGTGCTCCTCGTCGCCGGGTCGAGGGACAAGGCCGGGATCGTCGCGGCGCAGGAGCTCTCGCAGCACCTGCCGACCGCCCGTCTGCAGGTCGTGGACGGTGCCGGGGCGCTCGTCAACACCGAGTCGGCGCGCGAGCTCGCGGACCTCACGCACGCCTTCCTCGACGAGCCGGACCCGTGACCGCGCGCTCCGTCGCCGGCGTCAACGCCAATGACGTCATCGCCTTCGGCGTCGAGGTGCTGGCCGTCGTCCTGCTCGCGGTCTGGGGAGCCGGGCTCGGGACCACCACCGCCGCCCACGTGCTCGGCGGCGTCCTCGTCCCCGCGGCCGCCGTCACCCTCTGGGGACTCTTCGCGGCGCCCAGGGCGGTCGTGCAGGTGCCCGTGCTCGGCGTCCTGACGAAGGTGGTCGTGCTCGGAGGCGCTGCGGTCGCAGCCTTCGCGGTCCTGCCGCGCGCGTGGGCCGTCGTCGTCGCCGTGGTGATCGTCGTCAACACGGTGCTGACGTGGTTCGGTCCCTTCGCACGCCGGACGCCGGGGTCCTCGCTGTCCTAGGTGTACTGACCGGGCACGTTGGTTGAGGGAATGCGACTCATCGCTCTGAGCTGCTGACGTGGGAGGGCCTCCCGCGGTGGAGTGGAACTGCTCAAGGTTC
>NZ_LMSX01000007.1:0-787540 GCF_001429655.1 Terrabacter sp. Soil811 | reverse complement strand
TGTCGACGACGCTTGAAAACGAGGCCATAACGACGGTCGAAAACGAGGCCACCCAGACAGATTGGATGGGTGATCTCAGTGGAGGATTGGGCTCTGATCCGGCGGCTGGTCGCGGACGGTGTTCCGCAGCGTCAGGTCGCACGGGATCTAGGGATCGGAAGGTCGACAGTCGAGCGCGCATTGGCCTCGGACCGGCCACCGAGGTACGAGCGGCCGGCGGTGGCGACGGCGTTCACGCCTTTCGAGCCGCTGGTGCGCCAGCTGCTGACCGAGCATCCGGACATGCCGGCCACGGTCATCGCCGAACGGGTCGGCTGGGACGCATCGATCACCTGGTTCCGCGACAACGTCCGCCGGCTGCGGCCTGACTATCGCCCGGTCGATCCCGCGGACCGGCTGGTCTGGCTTCCGGGCGACGCGGCGCAGTGTGACCTGTGGTTCCCGCCGCGGAAGATCCCGCTCGAGGACGGCACGAGGACGCTGCTGCCGGTGCTGGTGATCACCTGCGCGCATTCGCGGTTCATGCTCGGCCGGATGATTCCGACGCGGAGCACCGCCGACCTGCTGCTGGGGATGTGGGAGCTGCTGCAACAGCTCGGGCGGGTCCCGCGCCGGCTGATCTGGGACAACGAGACCGGCATCGGCCGCGGCAAGCGGCACGCCGAAGGGGTCGGTGCGTTCACCGGCACGCTGGCCACCACCCTGGTCCGGCTCAAGCCCTACGACCCTGAATCCAAAGGGGTGGTGGAGCGACGCAACGGCTTCTTCGAAACCTCGTTCATGCCGGGCCGGACTTTTGAGTCCCCGGCTGACTTCGATGCCCAGCTCACCGACTGGCTGGCCATCGCGAACGCCCGAACGGTCCGCACGATCAAGGCCAGGCCGCGCGACCGGCTCGAGGCCGACCGGGCCGCGATGCTGCCTCTTCCGCCGGCGCCGCCAGCGCTCGGGTGGGTCAACCGGGTCCGGTTGGGGCGCGACTACTACGTGCGGGTCGACAGCAGTGACTACTCCGTCGACCCTGCGCTGATCGGCCGCTTCGTCGACGTGCACGCGGACCTGGCCACGGTGGAAGTGCGTCACGACGGCAGGCTCGTCGCTGCCCATGACCGGGTGTGGGCGCGCGGACAGACGATCACCGACCCGGCCCACGTCACAGCGGCGAAGGTGCTGCGTGATCAGTTCCAGCGACCCGCAACCGGTCCAGGCCCGGATCCGCACGACGGGCTGGGGCGCGACCTGGCCGACTACGACCGCGCCTTCGGCCTCATCGACGACGCACTCGACGGTGCGCTCAACGTTGCCGTTGATGGCGGCGCCGATGGCGAGGTGGCCTGATGGCGACCGCGACGCCGAAGAGCGGGGCGAGTGAGGCACTCAAACAGCTGACCTACCTCGCGGCCGCGTTGAAGGCGCCCCGGATCACCGAGGCCGCGCCGCGGCTGGCCGACCACGCCCGTGACGCCGGCTGGACCCACGAGGAGTACCTCGCCGCGGTCCTGGACCGGGAGGTCGCCGCCCGTAACGCCTCCGGCGCCCAGCTCCGCATCCGAGCCGCCGGGTTCGGCGCGCGCAAGACGATCGATGAGTTCGACTGGGACGCCCAACCCGCCGTCCGGCAACAGATCGCCTCCCTCGCCTCTGGTGGGTTCCTCACCGAAGCCCGCAACGTCGTCCTGCTCGGGCCGCCCGGCACCGGCAAGACACACCTCGCGACCGGCCTGGGGATCGCCGCCGCCCACCACGGCCACCGCGTCCTGTTCGCGACCGCGACCGAGTGGGTCACCCGGCTGACCGAGGCCCACCGCGCCGGACGCCTGCCCACCGAGCTCGCCCGGTTGCGCCGCTACGGGCTGATCATCGTCGACGAGGTCGGCTACCTACCGTTCGAGCAAGACGCCGCCAACCTGTTCTTCCAGCTCGTGTCCTCCCGCTACGAACACGCCTCGCTGATCCTCACCTCCAACCTGCCCTTCAGCGGCTGGGGCGGGGTCTTCGGCGACCAGGCCGTCGCCGCCGCGATGATCGACCGCGTCGTGCACCACGCCGATGTCCTAACCCTCAAAGGCGCCAGCTACCGGCTCCGCAACCGCGGACTCGACACCCTTCCCAGCATCAGAACCCAAGACCCGGCAGACTAGAAACACACGACCCGGTGGCCTCGTTTTCGACCGTCGGATCGGCCTCAGTTTCGAGCGTTGCCGANGACCGGTGGGTAGGTAGGGCACCAGCGAGAGGGCTACCGGCTCCGCAACCGCGGACTCGACACCCTTCCCAGCATCAGAACCCAAGACCCGGCAGACTAGAAACACACGACCCGGTGGCCTCGTTTTCGACCGTCGGATCGGCCTCAGTTTCGAGCGTTGCCGACAGTGACCCACCGCAAGTTCCCGTCTGTGTTCCGGAGGCGGGACGTTCGCGCTGGCGATCGCAGAGGTCCAAGCCGGCTGCGCCTTGAATTGCTGTCATCGAAGCAGCCTCAGCGACGACGGTTTGAGGTTCACTCAGGCCATGGACGTTTGGGTAGCGATCGTCGGAACTCTGCTTGGTGCAGTCTCAGGTGGCGCCATTTCCTTCGTGACGCAGAGGGCGTCTTACAACAGGGAAGCCACCGAGCGCCTCGCTGGGCTGCGACGTGATGCCTATTTGAGCTATCTGTCAGCCGCCCACGAAATGTTCGTCACAATTGGGGAACTTCAACGCCAAGCACCGCGACGGACACCTCGATGAAGTAGCCGCCAGCTGTCGCCTCCGAGCCGTCGACGCGTCCCGTGCTCAAGATGCACTAGAAAGCCTGCGTCTGGTTGCCAGCGAGCCTGTCGCCTCGGCGGCGGCTCATCTCTGGGAGCGGATGCGACGGGACGGCTCGCCGGTCGGCCGTGACGTCGGCTGGCGGGCATTCACCACGTGGCGCCACTTGTACTGGAAAGCCCGACGCGAACTTTTGGACGCTGCTCGACTGGACACGGGACTGCAGGCTCTGGACTGGTCTACCGCTGGACTGCCCTGATCCAGGGAGTTGCTTCCTGTGGCTGACTGCTGCTCTCGCGGCGGAGTGGGGCATGTTCGAGTGGCCGTCATCAGAGACGGGAACTGACCCTGTAGGGATTTGAGGCCTGGGCCATCCCCTGCACGGACATCGATGCCTGCGGCCACGCGGCTTCAGGGTCCGGCCTCGTCATGCGGGTCAGCTAGCCGCGGCGGCCTGAACCTCCCGTTCTGGCTTCAACAAACGCGAGACGTGTTCGCGCGAGCTTGATGAATTCCTGGATCGCCCAGTGAACCTCCGTGCCAGCTTCGTCGAGGCGGGCCGGATCGCTGATTTCCTTCAGCGCCCTGATCTGGTTCATCAGCGCGTAGGCGGCGCCTTGGACTTGATCGTCGTCGACAAGCAGGTCAAGTTGATAGAGCGCCGACCAAGCCTGTGCGCGCGCCGCGCGAACTTCTCTGCTCAGAGGCTCGCTGCGCTCGCCCGACGTCAACCTATTCATACGGCGAGCGATCTGGGCGTGTCGGTACGCGACTAGGGCCGCCGGCAAGGCTGCGGCTGCTTCCAGACGCTCGCGACGAGCACGATCGGCAACTTCATAACGACGTTGCCGAGCGGTGCTCAGCGACTGGAACAAATATCCAAGCGCGGCACCCGCCAGCGTCCCAATCAACACCACGACCTGATCGCCCACAGAAACATCTTCGTTCGTCGCGGGTCGTGAGCGGCTCATTTCAAACCGCGGCGCGTCCGGGACACGCCCACGGACGCACTCGCTCGCGTGGACGTTCGTCGGGACGAGTCGCGTACGCGCAGGTGGTGACGAGCGCCAGTTTGCCGATGCATGCCTCGAAACAAGCACTGAGCCGAGCGTGAGGGAGATGGATCGATCGACCTCAGCCAGCGGACGGTTCAGTCTCTGGTCGAATTCGCCCAGCTCGCGGCGGCTAGACACAGGTCTGCCGCGCCGCGGCTCGCAGCATGGTCCGTGGATGGGGTGTCGTCGTGCGACTCGCCGGAGGGTCCGACTCGGCCGACGGTGAGGTTGCGGAACGTGTCCTCGGCATGGGTGTGGAACTGACTCTAGGTGCCTGGGGTGGTGTGCGCCGGGGCGGTGTTCAGCGGGTGAAGGTGGCGCGATAGCCCGATGGCGTCACTGCGGTTAGCTCGCGGAAGGCGGCGTTGAACGCCGAGAGTGAGCCGTAGCCCACCTCGTGGGCGATCGTCGTGATCGGCGCGTCGTCGGCTGCGAGCAGCTCCACGGCCCGCAGCACCCGCATCCGGCGCAGGGTGGCGCGCCAGGTCATCCCGACCTCGGCCTCGAACCGACGGGCCAGCGAGCGCGGGACCAGTCCGACCGCGGCGGCGACCTCCTCGAAGCGCATCTCGTCGCCGAGCCGTTCCTCGGTGAGCTGCAACGCCGTCCGTACCTCGGCGGACCGTCCCGCTGGCATGACCACGGGGCTGGGGCGCTCGGCTAGCCGCCACGTGACCGCGGCCAGGGCAGCAAAGATGGCTCGGGCGTACGGGGGCAGTGGCTCCTCCGCCTCCTGCCACGTGCCGCACTCGCTGGCGAGCGCGCGAGCAAGTGGGTCGAGGTCGAAGACCGTCAGGTGCTGCTGCGGCGGCGGCACAAAGTCGACGTGGAAGAGCACCGACGCGGTCTTAGCCGGCTGCGGAATCGCGATCGTGGCCGGCCGCCCGGCGCGCAGTAGCGCAGCCCGGGCCGGGGGAAGCAGCCAGCGCTGGCCCTCGGCCTCGAGCCGCAACGCCCCCGTCGAGGCGCACAGCAGGTAATGACGGTCGACGACCAACTCGGTCGGCCCGGTCGGCCCGAAGGACCGGGTGAACGCGAAGGCCTCGCGGGTCACGAGTGGACTCCCACGCACCGATCGTAGGGACGCCGCTCCGGTCAGGCGACAGCCTCGACGAGTTCCGCGCGGAACCGGCGGCTCACCGGCCCGCCGGTCACCATGGGTCGCAGCACGGCGTTGGACCGGGCGAAGGCATCGGAGGCGAGGTAGGTGACGAACGAGCTCTGATCGGTCCACTCGTGCACGACCGTCACGGTGCGTTCGTCCTCACGTGAGGCGTACACGCGAAAAGCGAGGTTGCCCGGCATCGAGCGGACGCGCGCCCGCTCGCCCTCAAGCTGGGCCAGAGCGCGGGCGCGGTCGTCGGCTGCGGTCTCGAAATCGAGAATGGCGATGAACACAATGTCTCCTGAATCTGGAAGGTGGTGGATGACTTCTCCAGCCTTCCCGGAGTCCTCGCGCGGCGCCTCCGTCCACCGGACGCGTTCACGCGTCCAGCGGACGCCGCCACAGCCGTGCCGGGAATGCCGACGCCAAGTGGGCGACAGCCGGCGGCTAGACGCGCCTGAACGCGACTCGGACCAACATCCGCAGCGGCACCGTCTTGGCAGCGGCCAGTGGCTCCTCGCCGCGGACGATGGGCCTAGGTCTCGCCAGTTTCCGAGGCCATGGCGGTCGGATAGCCGGCCGTTCGACGATCGGCCAGGGACTTGGTCGAGAAGTTATCGCCCGCGATGATGACTGGATGCAGGCGTCGGACATCATCTCAGTCATCGCTCTCATAGTTTCCCTGATCGCCGGAGCCGTGGCGACATGGGTCGGGTACGTGAGCAACCAGCGGGACCTGACCTCGACGACATATGCGAACGCCAACGGCATGCTTCTCGAGGTCGACAGAATGGTCGTCGACTATCCGCAGTTCCGTCCCTATCTATATGGCAAGAAGCAGCTCGATCCAACCGACCCGGACCAGGACAAGATTCTCGCGTGCGCCGTCATGGTCCTCGACATCGCTGAGTACATCTGGCAGCGTCGCGACGAGATCCAGGAGGATGTCGACCGCCACGCCTGGCAACTATGGCTGCTAAGTCTTTTCGACACCTCCCCGACCCTCGCGGCGCTCTATGCCGAGCACCCCGAGTGGTACCCCAATCTGGAGCTTCTCCAGCGCAGGGGTCCCCCGAGTTCGCGCAAGTGACGAACGATAGCCGGCTAGGCTATCGCGGGTCGTCCGCGCGGAACCGGGTGCTGGCGGCGACTGTCTCCAACGTCCTCGGGTCGAGCCGCGCGGGCGATTGCACGTGCCGCCGACTGCACGTGTCGCTCTCGTATGATCAAGCCGGCTCCACATCGGTGGTGCAGACCCACTGTTTGCGGTGGTAGCAGGCAGTACCGGACACGCCCCAGTGCAGGCGCCATGATGCGGCGGAGAGACGCGGTCTCGCGCTCTTGTCGAGAGAGCCGCGTTCGGAACGCTCGATGCCTACCGGATGCCGATGAGGCGCGTTGGCCGCACCTCGTGATTGGCAGCCTCATGAGCTCAGGGCGGGTGCCGATATAACGTGGGCGGCGTGGAGAAGCCCCCGAAGAAGTCGACGTCGCGGGAGGTCGCCGAAATCGCTGCCGAGGGCGCCCTTGGGATGATTCCCGTTGCGGGGAGCCTGCTAGCCGCTGCCTTCGTCGCCGCGGTCGGGATTCCGTTCGGGCGTCGCCAGCAGGAGTGGTTCGAGTCGGTGGCTGAGGCAATCGAGGATTTGCGGGCGCGCTCCGAACTGCCACCGCTTGAAGAGCTCGTGAAGCATCCGGTGTTCCTCGACGCTGTCGTGCGAGCTAGTCGTGCTGCGGACGCCACCCATAGTGAGAGCAAGCTGACTGCGCTGAGGAATGCGATCCTGAACTCGACAGGTCCTGCCGCGCCGGAGGTGGATGCCCAGGCCCGCTTCATACGCTTCGTAGACGAGTTTTCGGAGATCCACATCCGCATGCTGGCGTTCTTCGGCGACCCGAGGCGCACCCTCGAGCGGGCAGGAGTGGAGCCGCCGAACCTAATGATGGGCAGCCGCAAGCACCTGCTCCAGATGCTCCCCGGGTTCACGGACGATGAACTGGTGGAGCTGGTTTACAGAGACCTGAGCGACGCTGGCCTCGTGTCGAGCGGTGGCATCAGTGTGACCATGACAGGCGCCGGAATATATGAGCCTAGCCTCAGCCCGCTGGGGCGCCGATTCATGCGGTTCATCGAGGACCCCGCGACCGCATAGCTGTCCCAGCCCGATTTGTCGCGCTGGTTCCGGCTCGTAGCCGCACGCGCTCGTCCGGTCGGGCCGCCGTCCGAGTCTCCTCCTCGTTGGGGACCGTGGAGGCATGCCAGTCCAGTTGCTCGGACCAGACGACGCCGCTGCGCTGCGAGCTGCGCCCTTGTCTGCTCGAGAGCGCGGACCGCTGCCGACGAGGTGCCACCGGGCTACCGGCATTTCAAAGTCGAGACGCACTTGAAGCGGCGTGACTTCGACGGCGCCGCCCGAGACCTGATGGGCTGGCTGATGCATGAGAAGGCTGGCCTGCGGGTCCAAGCGTCCAACGCGACGGCTCAGACCGGCACAGTCGTGCTGTTGCGACTCGGTCCAGGTCCGCTCTCTTTGCCCTTCCCGTGCCGAGTCGTGCAGGTCTTCGATGAGCCGCGGCGCAAGGGGTTCGCCTACGGCACCCTTCCGGGGCACCCGGAGTCCGGCGAAGAGCAGTTCGTTCTGGACCACGAACGCGACGGCGCTATCCGGTTCACCGTGACGGGGGTCTCCAGGCCAGCGTCGCTGCTGGCGAGCCTGGGCGGACCCACCAGTCGAGCCGTGCAGGACGGGATGACGCAGCGGTACCTCGCAGCCCTCGACGAGCTCTGAGACATCTGCATCTGTCGCCGACGGGATGGCTAGCTGGCGGCGGTATGACGTTGCACCGCTAATCGCGTACAACAAGACCCCACCTTGCGCGAACACTTCCGACACGCCATGGCGCCTTCTCGCTGCCGGCTGGAGGCGGAGTGACCACACTCAGCTCACAGATCCGGGCTGCGGCACGGTAAGGGTTACCGCTGTGGCCGAGCGGCTGTTGCCGAGAACACCGGTTGCTGCATTTGGAGACGGGTCCGCCGCTGTCGTGACCTGGAGCCGAGGTGCGGTCCCAGGCTTGATTGTCACCACGGGTTCCACGCCGTACTTGATGCCGCGCTCGACGGCTTGGCGTGAACGACGCTGATTTCGGTTCCGCGGCTCTACGGCGAGTCGCCGCATATCCCGGTGGAATCGCCTCCATTGCCGTGGAGCCACGTTTGCGATGGCGTCCGCTGCCTCGGTCCACCCGTCGGAGTCGATCAACGCGGTCATGGTGCGCAGCACCTCATCCGGTATGCCACTTGCGGGCTGCAACGCCACGTCCAATTCGGCACCGCGCGCGACAAAGTCGCGATTGTTGTAGTAGTCGTTGATCTCCTGCGATGAAAAGGCGAGTTGAAACACGTGACCCTCGTGAGTGGGCCAAGCACCCTCCCTAGTCTTGATCCAAGCTCCGAGGGCGTCGGTTTCCATGAAGACCACCGGCGACCCCGTCGCCGTCTGCGCCGCCCGCTTGCCGTGATAGGCCCATAGTTCAGTTGGAGTTGGAAGCAGGTGGGTGGCCGTAAGTAGGTCTGCCAGGCTGATGATCCAAGCATCCGCTTCGACTTCGTGAGAGTCTGCAGCAGCGGCAGTCACTAGGCTGCGCGCATAAGTAACGAAGGGATCCACTCGATCGAGGTTGACGATCAGTCGTCGGACTACCGTCGGCTTCAACCTACGTCGGGACCCCTTTCTCGGAATTTTCTGGTGCCCGACGCGATTTGGTGGAGGCATGGACTTCGGGGAAGGTGAGCCTGCTAAGGGAGGATCTGGAGATGAAGATCCGCTCTCGACGAGACCCTAAGCATTCGGTGGCTCGTCTATCCGATCCGGCCGGAAGATGATAGTCAATGGATTCGCCTGCGCTCCTCCCTCTGTGCGTTGCAACGAGGCGTGCGGCAAGCCCAAGGGTGCCCCACTTCTTCGAGTCGACGTGCATGGGCGAGGCCAGACGTTCGCATCGGTTAGGGGTCTCCGATAGGGGCGCTTGACACATCGCCTATTTATGGACCCGCGCCGTGTCCGGCGGCCTCTGGGGCGGCCCCGACATTCCCGCCTGATCCTTGCAGATGAACCCGGCGGGAAGGCGCTGGTCAGCCTCACGCCCGCTATGCGCTCACGGTTCTGCCGCGTGCGCCGTCCGCTACGAGTGTGTTGGTGCCTCCGGAGGTGCCGGTGCGGCGGTCAGTGCGGCCACCATTAGTTGCCGACGCAGTCGCAAGCGGTAGGTCTCCCTCGTCTTCCGCGCAGCGAGCGTGAGGATGCGTGGTGCCAAGACCAGGGCCAAACGGGGGGGCTAAGAAGCAAATGTTCGTCGAAGTCATGCGCCGCGTGTGCGATGCGTACTACCAGGCGCCTTAGTGGGCGAAAGGGGCGTCCAGTTCTGAGGCAATGACTGGGCCGCCCCGGCAGACTCCCTTCACAGTCGGCCCGGGGGTTGCGCATTGCGTCCAGGCCCGTCAGCGACGACGTTGATTCAGGCTCCAAGGTTCCGGTAGCGCCTATTCGGGGCATGTCTGCGCCGTCATCAGAGCTGCGTGAGGCCGTCGTCTGGCGCGCGCGGATGGCAAGGCTCTGTTGGGGCGACATTCACTACCGCCCCTCGGCTGAGCCCGGGGCCGGGTCGGCGCGACGTAGCGTGACGAGGTGATGTTCAGTCGTGAACTGCGAGATGCGGTCGCCCGCGGAGAGATCACCATCACGATCCGCCGGTGGGACCGCCCGCAGGTCAAGGTCGGGGGCCGATACCGGACCGCGGGGGTCGTCATAAAGGTCGACGTCATGGAGGTCGTGCCGTTCTCTGGCGTGACGGACGAGGACGTGCGCGCATCGGGCGAGACCGACCTCGAGGCGCTTCGCGATCGAGCCGCGCACTCCGGGCCGATCCACGACGACACCTTGGTCTACCGGATCGAGTTTCACGTCGTGTGACCGCGACGCGACGCCGCTGCACCGTGCGACCGCGATGTCTCCGCGGCAGTCAGCGCCGCTCTTTCTGCTTCTCACCCCGTTCTGGTCGGTGTGTCGCCGAGCGCACAGACCGCGCGCCGTGGGCGGCCCACAGTGGGGGATCGGAAGTTCTCGTAGGACTGGAGGTGGACTCCGATGGCTGCCAGGAACCGAACCCAAACACCTTGTGGCGCAGAGGCCCTCACCGCGTCCAACCGCAGCCCAGCGGTGCAGCAGCACCGTCCGAGGCGAATCCGACGCCGTGCATCGATCGCACTGTTCCTCACCGTGGCGGCTCTGGCAGTGCCGCACCCGGCGGCCGCGCTCGTGCCCATCCCACCCGCGCCGGTCAGGTTCCCGATCGCACACGTCGGGCACACGGTCCTGACGCTCGCCGAGCAGTACGCGCAGGCGCCGCTCACCGACAAGCGCCGGCTCCACAACGAGATGGTGCTGCTGATCAACACGGGCCACGTGCCGATCTGAGCCACTGCGCAGCAGCGATCAGGTGCACCTCGACGGGTAGGTTCCGGGTGTGACCGAGAGCGACACCGCACCTCACCCAGCTGCGACCCACGGTCGAGCCGCCCACGTCCGCGGGCTTGTCCTGGCGGCTGGGGCGGGGCGGCGGATGGGCGGGCCGAAGGCTCTGGTTCGCCGACACCCTGACGAGCCGACTCTTGTCGAGCGGGCTGTCTCCCTGCTCCACGCCGGCGGCTGCTCCGGAATCACCGTCGTCGTCGGTGCCGCCGCCGAAGAAGTGACGGCCATCGTCACCGCCCTTGGCCGAGATGTCGACGTCGTGACTTGCCCCGACTGGGACGAGGGCATGGGCGCCTCCCTCCGCGCCGGACTGACCGCGCTCACTCGCTCCACCCACGAGGGCGAAGGCTGCGTCGACGCCGTGCTCGTCACCCTCGTCGACCTCCCGGACCTGACACCCGAGGTCGTCGCAAGAGTCCTCGACGCCCCCGGCCATGTCGACAACGACCACTCGCCTCACCCCGACGAGCACGCCGTCGAGCTCCACAACACAACCACCGCCCCCACCAACCAGGAGCTCCGAGCAACACTCCGCCGAGCGGCATACGACGGAGTCCCCGGGCACCCGGCGCTCATCGGGCGCGACCACTGGGAGCAGGTCATCGCCTCGGCGACCGGCGACCACGGAGCCCGCCACTACTTCCGCACCACCCCGCACGAGCTCGTCGAGTGCGGCGACCTCGCGACGGGCCGCGACGTCGACACCCGCGAAGAGCTCGACACGTCTCGCTGAAGAGGCCCTCCGCTTCCGCAACCCCCGTTCATGAGTGATGCTCAGGGGATGGATCACCTGTTCAACAGTGCCGACGACGTCACGAGCGCCCTGGGCGGCACGGGCTATCTCGCCGACGAGGCGCTCGCGACGATCACCTTCCTCGCGACCCGGCTGAACCGGCCGATCCTGCTCGAGGGCGAGCCCGGCACCGGCAAGACCGCCCTCGCCGAGGGCCTCGCCCAGGCGCTCGACCTCAAGCTGATCCGCCTCCAGTGCTACGAGGGCATCGACGCGACGCAGGCCCTCTACGACTGGGACTTCCCGCGCCAGATCCTCCACCTCCGCACCGTCGAGGCCCTCAGCCGCGAGGAGCACCACGACGCCAAGGCGCTCGAGGCCGAGCTCTTCGACGAGCGCTTCCTCCTCGCCCGCCCCGTGCTCCAGGCCCTGCGCGAAGCCCCCTGCGTGCTGCTCATCGACGAGATCGACCGCGCTGACGACGAGTTCGAGGCCTTCCTCCTCGAGGTCCTGAGCACGTGGCAGGTGACGATCCCCGAGCTCGGCACCATCGCAGCCAAAACCCCGCCGATCGTCGTCCTCACCTCCAACCGCACCCGCGAGCTGCACGACGCGCTCAAGCGCCGCTGCCTCTACCACTGGATCGACCACCCCGGCCTGGCCCGCGAGCTCGAGATCGTGCGCACGCGCCTGCCCGAGGTGAGCGCCGCGCTCGCCGAGCAGGTCGTCACCCTCGTCCAGCGCCTCCGCACGGGTGGCGAGCTCATCAAGCCCCCGGGCGTCGCCGAGACGCTTGACTGGGCGCGCGCCCTCGAGACCGTCGGCGCCACCCGCCTCGACGCCGAGGTCGCCGCCGCCACCCTCGGCGCCGCCCTGAAGTACCGCGAGGACTCCGAGAGGATCCGCGCCTCGCTCGACAAGCTGCTCACCGCATGACCCGAGACCTCACGCCCGCCGCGCGCCCCGCCGCAACCACCCGGCCCCAGACCGAGCCCGACGTCGACGAGCTGCTCCTCGGCTTTGCCCGTGCCCTGCGCGCCGCTGGCATCAACGTCACCGCCGACCGCGAGCGCACCTTCCTCGTCGCTGCGGCCACCGTCGGCATGGGCGAGCGCACCGGGGTCTACTGGGCCGGCCGCTCGACCCTCACGTCCACGCCCGCGGACTTCCCGGCATACGACGAGCTCTTCGAGCGCTGGTTCGGCGGCGAGTCCATCCCGCAGGGACGCCGCGTCGACATCCAGCGCCCGCCCGTGCGCCAGGCGCCCCTCGGCGACACCGAGGGGGAGGCCGGCGACGCCGACGCCGACACGATCCAGGCGAAGGCGAGCGCGCAGGAGGTGCTGCGCCACCGCGACGTCGCGAGCCTCAGCGCCGCCGACCGCGCGGCCGCCGCGCGCCTCTTCGCGAGCCTCGACCCCCGCTCGCCGCTGCGCCGCGCCCGCCGCCACGTCCGCGCGAGCAGCGGCACCGTCGACGGCCCCGCCACGCTCCGCGAGCAGCTGCGTCGGATGGGCGAGCCCGGCCGCATCCACCACCGCCGCCGCGGCACCCGCCCGCGCCGGATCGTCCTGCTCATCGACGTCTCCGGCTCCATGAGCCCGTATGCCGACAGCCTCCTCCGCCTCGCCCACGTCTTCGTGCGCACGGTCCCCCACGTCGAGGTCTTCACCATGGGCACCCGCCTGACCCACGTGACCCGGGCGCTCACCGAGCGCGACGCCGACCGGGCGCTTGCGGCCGCCGGACGCGTCGTCCCCGACTGGTCGGGCGGCACCCGCCTCGGCGAGGCCATCGGCGCCTTCCTCGACCGGTGGGGCCGGCGGGGTATGGCCCGGGGCTCGGTCGTCGTTGTCTTCTCCGACGGCTGGGAACGCGAGGGTCCGGAGGTGCTCGGTGAGCAGATGCGTCGCCTCAACGCCCTCTCGCACCGGGTCGTGTGGGCCAACCCGCACCGCGGGAAGGTCGGCTACGAGCCGGTGCAGCAGGGGATCGTCGCGGCCCTGCCGCACATCGACGACTTCGTCGCGGGGCACTCGCTCGCGGCGTTCGAGGAGCTGATCGAGGTGGTGGCCCGTGCGTGAGGTGATGGACGAGCTGATGCAGTGGTGGTCGGCCGGCGAGACCGTCGGCGTCGGCACCGTCGTCGGCACGTGGCGCTCGGCGCCACGCCAGGCCGGCGCCTCGATGCTCGTCGGCCCGGGCGGCGAGGCCGTCGGCTCGGTCTCCGGCGGCTGCGTCGAGGGCGCCGTCTACGAGCTGAGCCAGGAGGTCGTCGAGACCGGTAGGCCGGTGCTCCAGCGCTACGGCGTCAGCGACGACGACGCGTATGCCGTCGGGCTGACCTGCGGGGGCATCCTCGACGTGTTCGTCGAGAAGGTCTCCCGCGAGACGTTCCCCGAGCTCGGCGACGTCGCCGACGACATCGCGGCCGGACGGCCCGTCGCCGTCGTCACCGTCATCGAGCACCCCGAGCCGACGTGGGTCGGCCGCCGCGTCGTCGTGCACGCCGAGGACGAAGGCGACGACGACACCTCGGTGCTCGGCTCGCTCGGCAGCGGGCGCGCGGACGACGCCGTACGCGACGACGCCAGAGGCCTTCTGGCTCAGGGCCGCTCGGCGATCCTCACCTACGGCCCCGACGGGGAGCGTCGCGGTGAGGGGATGCGGGTCTTCGTCGCCGCGCACGCGCCGAAGCCGCGGATGCTCGTCTTCGGCGCCATCGACTTCGCCGCCGCCGTCGCGCGGGTCGGCGGCTTCCTCGGCTACTACGTCACCGTCTGCGACGCGCGGCCCGTCTTCGCGACGAAGACGCGCTTCCCCGGCGCCGACGAGGTCGTCGTCAAGTGGCCGCACGACTACCTCCAGAACGAGGTCGACGAGGGCCGCATCGACAGCCGCACCGTCATCGCCGTGCTCACTCACGACCCGAAGTTCGACGTGCCTTTGCTCGAGGTCGCGCTGCGTCTGCCCGAGGTCGCCTACATCGGCGCCATGGGCTCGCGGCGCACCCACGAGGACCGGCTCGAGCGGCTGCGAGAGGCCGGCCTCACCGACGACGAGCTGGCCCGGATGAGCTCACCGATCGGCCTCGACCTCGGTGCCCGCACCCCCGAGGAGACCGCGGTCTCGATCGCGGCCGAGATCATCGCGCTGCGGTGGGGCGGCGCCGGCGAGCGGCTCGCCGCGACCGAGGGCCCGATCCACCACCACCATCCCGCGCACGACAACCCGCTCGGCCACTGAGCACTCCGCTGTCGGCGGGGACGCCGTCGGTCGGCTACTCCGAAGCGACCCGGTCACGCGCGCAGGAGACGACGGCCGTGAGGTCGAGCCCGTAGGTGGGACCCCCGCTCGCGGCATACTGCTGGAGCCTGTCGACGCCACGGTCGAGCAGCCGGTGAGCCCCGACCTCGTTGCCCCGAGCGGCGTGCGTCAGGGCGACGCAGAGCTGGGCGAGGCCTTGCCAGAGGTCACGCTCGCCATCGGGCCCGGCCTTCCAGCGGGCCTCGAGGACCTCGTGCGCCGAGAAGGGCCGCCCCTCCTCGACGAGGGCCTTGGCCGCAGCCAGGCTCTCGTGCGGCGGGAGTGGCTCCTCGGAGACCGGCTCGACACCTTCGGCGCCATACGGCAGCGGCCGACCGAGAGCATCGCGGGGTCGCTCCTGGCGGGGTCGCCCGGCCCCGTCGCGGTCGCGGTCGCTCGCGCCGGTCACCGCAGGTTCCGCTGGACGTGACGTCGGATGAGCAGCCTCATACGCCCACCGTAGGCCGTGCCCTCGCGGTCCGGTCCTACCCGTCGACCCGCGACGAGAACGGCGGCGGCCCGAGCAGCTCGATGCCGCCGTGCTCGCGGGCCGAGGCCGCGATGCGGTCGAAGTCGACCACCCCCGTGCTCGTCGTGGCGTCGATGGGCTCGCTGGCCCCGAGGTAGAACGCCTCGCACGTCCCTGGTGTGTGCAGGCACAGCATCCGCGCGCCCTCCGAGCCGACGAGGAACGCGTGCGGCACTCCGGCCGGTGCGAGCGCGACCCCGCCTGCCGTGACGCGGTGGTCCGTGCCGTCGAGGTGGACGAGCAGCTCTCCCTCGAGGACGACGAGGGTCTCGTCGGCGGGATGGGTGTGGAGCGGCGTGGCCTTGCCGGACTCCATCGACATCTCACACAGCAGGAAGGTGCCGCCCGTGTCCGCAGCGCGCGCCAGCCAGGTGTGGACCCCGCCGCCGTAGAACCACCGCCGCTCGGCGTCGTCCGCGTTGCGGACCAGGGACGGGACCATCTCGGTAGCGCTCATGTCGCGCCTTCTCTCGTCGGCGGCAGCATTTGGTACTGCCGTACCAAATTGAGACTCACGTACCATGTTCAGCATGTCAACCCCCTACGAGCAGGGCGGCTACGTCAACCCCAAGCGCCGCACGAGGCAGGCCCTCGTGACTGCCGCGCAGGACATCGTCGCCAACGGCCGCGCGCCCAAGGTCGAGGAGGCCGCCGCCGTTGCAGGGGTCTCGCGCACGACGGCCTACCGCTACTTCCCCAACCAGGCAGCCCTGCTCGCAGCAGCACACCCGGAGGTCGCAGCGCCCACGCTGCTCGACGCCGACGCCCCCGAGGACGTGGCCGTCCGGCTCGACGCGGTGGTCGTCCGTTTCGTCGAGCTCATCTTGTCGACCGAGGCGCAGCAGCGCACGATGCTGCGCCTGTCCCTCGACCCCGATCCCCAGCGTCGAGCCGACCTCCCGCTCCGGCAGGGGCGGGCCATCGGCTGGATCGAGACGGCCCTGGAGCCGCTCCGGGCCGAGCTCGGCGAGGACGCCATCCACCGCCTCACGCTGGCCGTCCGCAGCGCCATCGGCATCGAGTCCCTCGTCTGGCTCACCGACGTCGCGGGTCTCTCCCGCGAAGCCGCAGCCCGGACGATGCGCTGGTCCGCGGCGGCCATGCTCTCGGCAGCGCTCGCGGACGGCGGCCCGCTGGCCTGAGAGGCTCAGGTGCGAGGGCGCCAGCGCTTCCAGACGGCGGTCGCCTGCGCGCGCACCTTGCCGTCGAAGTGCAGCTCGACCGAGACCGTCATCTGCGGCTCGTCCGACTCGGTGACGGTCGCGAAGAGCTCGACCTCGTCGTGCAGGGGAGCCGGTCGGAGGTAGCGCACGTCGAGCCCGGCCGTGACGTAGGAGAGGTCGGCGCCCGGCAGCGGCGGCCAGCCCCGGCGCTCGGCCTCGAGCATGACGGCGGCCGCGCTGTGGCAGTCGAGGACCGTGCCGATGATGCCGCCGTTGAGGTAGCCGAGGCCGTTGTCGTGCTCGGGCCACGGCGTGAACGCCGCCGTCACGCCCGCGCCTCTGTCACCGTCACGGTCGTCCCCGAGGGGATAGCTCTTGAGCTGGAGCCCCTTTGGATTGCCCTGCCCGCAGCCGAAGCACGGGAGGTTCGGGTAGAGCCGCTCCTGGATGCTGAGCGCATCGTCAGCGCGGGCGATGTCGACGTCGGTGTCCGGCATGCGCCCAACCTACAAGCGTGCGTCCGGTCACGAATTGGTCCAACCTCTTGATGAGTTGACGCGCCTGGTGTCATCCTCGACGACATGAGTCAGAGTGGATTCAGCCCAGTCCCGCGGCGGTCGGTCTCCGACGAGGTCTTCGCCGAGCTGCGCGACGCCGTGCTCACCGGCCGCTTCGCCCCCGGCGACTCGCTGCCGCCCGAGCGCGAGCTCGCCGCCTCCTTCGCCGTCAACCGGCACGCCGTTCGCGAGGCCCTCCAGCGCCTCCAGCTCGCCGGTTTCGTCCGCGTCGTCCACGGCGGCGGCACGACGGTCCTCGACGTGCGCAGCACCGCCGGCCTCGACCTGCTCGCCCACCTCGCCCGGTCGGGCGACGGGCTCGACCCGATGATCCTGCGCGACGGTCTCGAGATGCGCCGCTGCATCGGCGTCGAGGCCTCCCGGCTCGCCGCGACCCGGGCCACCGATCCGGCACGCGCGAGCGTCGTGGCGGCAGCGGCGGCATACGGCTGCCCCGACATCGACGACGCCGACCGCGACTTCTGGCTCGCCGTCGTCGAGGCGAGCGGCAACCTCACCTTCCGGCTCGCGCTCAACTCGCTCGTCCACGCCATCGACGGCAGCCCCGACGTCATGGACGCGCTGCTCGCCGGCGACCGCGCCGACCTGCTCCCGCACGCGCCGCTCGCCGAGGCCATCGCCACCGGTGACGCCGCCGAGGCCGCGCGCCTCGCCGACGCGATCCTCACCCAGGCCATCGACGTGTGGGCCTCGCTCACCGACGACGGTCGCACGCTCGACCCGATGACCAAGGGGGCGTGATGGTCGACATCATCGTCACGGCGATCCCCTTCTTCATCGTCTTCATCGTCATCGAGGTGCTGTCGCTGTGGCTCGCGCCCGACGACGACGAGGTCGGCTACGAGGTCCGCGACACCGTCACGAGTCTCACGATGGGCATCGGGAGCGTCGGCGTCGGGATCCTCTACAAGGCATCCCAGCTCGTCGTCTACGCCGCGTTGTATGCCGTGACGCCCCTTCGCCTCGACACCTCGCTGTGGTGGGTCTGGGTCGTCATCTTCTTCGCCGAGGACATCGCCTACTACTGGTACCACCGCGCCCACCACGAGGTGCGCATCCTCTGGGCCAGCCACGTCGTGCACCACTCGAGCCAGCGCTACAACTTCTCGACGGCGCTGCGCCAGACGTGGACCCCCTTCGGCGGCATCCCGTTCTGGGCGCCGCTCGCGCTCCTCGGCGTGCCGGTCTGGGCGATCTTCCTCCAGCAGTCGATCTCGCTGCTCTACCAGTTCTTCCTCCACACCGAGCGCGTCGGGAAGCTCTGGCGCCCAGTCGAGTTCGTCATGAACACGCCCTCGCACCACCGCGTTCACCACGGCATGAACAACGCCTACCTCGACCGCAACTACGGCGGCATCCTCGTCATCTGGGACCGGCTCTTCCGCTCGTTCGAGCCCGAGGGTGAGCGCGTCGTCTACGGCCTGACGAAGCAGCTGCGCACCTACAACCCGCTCGTCGTCGCCACCCACGAGTACTCCTCGATCTGGGCCGACGTCCGTGGCGCCCGCTCGTGGCGCGACCGGTGGGGCTTCGTCGCCCGCGGCCCGGGCTGGCAGCCCCGCACCTGAGACGGCGCGTCTGGCCGAGGCCCACCCCGAGGGCCACGATGGAGGGATGGGCGCGGCCCCCGCTCCCGGACCAGGAGGACCCATCGTGAGCACGTACAAGGTCGGCTACTTCGTCGGCAGCCTGTCATCGGCGTCGATCAACCGGACGCTGAGCAAGGCCCTGATCCGCCTCGCACCGAAGGACCTCGAGTTCGCCGAGATCCCCATCGGCAACCTCCCGCTCTACAGCCCCGACTTCGACGCCGACTACCCGGCCGAGCCGCGCGCGCTCAAGGAGGCCCTCGCCGCGTCGTCGGCCGTCCTCTTCGTCACGCCGGAGTACAACCGGTCGATCCCCGGCGCCCTGAAAAACGCCATCGACTGGGCGTCGCGCCCGTGGGGCCAGAACTCCTTCAACCACGTGCCCGCCGCCGTCATCGGCGCCTCGCCCGGACAGATCGGCACCGCGCTCGCCCAGCAGAGCCTGCGCGGCGTCCTCAGCTTCTGCAACGCCCGCCAGATGACCTCGCCCGAGGCCTACGTCCGACTCGCGCCCGGGACGATCACCGACGACGGCGACGTCACCGACGAGTCGATGAAGACCTTCCTCACCGACTTCATGCAGGAGTTCCGCGACCACATCGAACGCGTCCTCACGGTGCTGCCCCGCCACTGAGTGCCGCACCGGGCCCGATGCCTCGGATCGGTTGGACGAAGAGGCACCTGCGGGCCGTGTGCCGGGTTACCGTGGCGGGACCTCGGGGGAACGAGCCACGCGCTTCGGCGCGCCCGCCCTCGAAAGGTCAACTCACATGAAGAAGATCTGGTTCGCGCTCGTCGCGACCCTCGCCCTGCTGCTCGGGGCGTCCGCGCCCGCGGGTGCCGTCACCAACGGCACGCTCGACGGCAACGGCCACCCCTACGTCGGGCTCATGGTCGCCCAGGACGCCGCCGGCAACCCCCTGTGGCGCTGCTCCGGCACGCTCCTCAGCCCCACCGTCTACCTCACCGCCGGTCACTGCACCGAGGCTCCCGCTGCCCACGTCGAGATCTGGTTCGCCGCTGACGTCGAGCACGGCATCCCCGGCAACGGCTACCCGCGCAACGGCGACGTCGGCGGCACGCCGCACACGATCCCCTCGTTCGACACGGACGCGTTCTTCCTCCACGACGTCGGCGTGGTAGTGCTCGACACGCCGATGCCCATGTCGACCTACGGCGCCCTGCCCTCGACCAACCAGCTCGACGCCCTCAAGCCGAGCCGCGCGACGACGTTCACCTCGGTCGGCTACGGCCTCCAGAAGGCCTTCCCCGACGCCGCCGCGTGGAAGGAGTCGGCGCTGCGCATCCGCATGGTCGCGCACCCGCACCTGCTGCAGATCAACACCGGCTTCACCGGCCCCCAGTCGCTGCTGCTGTCCAACAACGCCAACACCGGCGGTACGTGCTTCGGTGACTCCGGAGGCCCGAACTTCCTCGGCACGAGCAACGTCGTCGCGGGCGTCACGTCCTTCGGGATCAACCCGACGTGCGCCGGCACCGGCGGGGTGTTCCGGGTCGACCGGCCCGACGTCCTCGCGTTCGTCAACGGCTACCTCGCGGACTGACGGCCCCAACGCGGCCCGCGGCCACGGGCGCCACCTGGGTATGCCATGTCGCCGGCCCCGCTCGGAAGCTGCTCCGTTTTCGGGAGCAGCTTCCGAGCAGCACGGCGGGGTCAGGACAACCGGCCCACACCTCGACCCACGTCCGTGACTTCGGGCCGGCGGCTGGGACCGCGCGCAGGCGCAGTCCCAGCCACACGGCATACGCCATCAGTGGGCGCTGGAGGTCTTCCAGAGGTTGATGCCGCCCTCGACCGCGTGCTGGTCGATCGTGTCGAGCTCCTCCTGCGAGAAGTCGAGGTTGTCGAGCGAGCCGAGGCTGTCCTCGAGCTGGGCGACCGAGGAGGCGCCGATGAGCACCGACGTGACGCGCTGGTCGCGCAGGATCCACGCGAGCGCCATCTGCGCGAGCGACTGGCCGCGCGACTGCGCCATCTCGTTGAGGGCACGGATGTGCGTGAGGTTCTGCTCGGTCAGCAGGTCGGTCGAGAGCGACTTGTCCTGCGACGCGCGCGAGCCCTCCGGCACCCCGTTCAGGTACTTGCTCGTGAGCATGCCCTGCGCGAGCGGGCTGAAGGCGATGCAGCCGACACCCTCGTCGCCGAGCACGTCGAGCAGGTCCTCCTCGACCCAGCGGTTGAGCATCGAGTAGCTCGGCTGGTGGATCAGCAGCGGCGTGCCCATCGACCGCAGGATCTCGACGGCCTCGCGAGTGCGCGGACCCGAGTAGGAGGAGATGCCGGCATACAGCGCCTTGCCCTGGCGGACGGCGGTGTCGAGCGCGCCCATCGTCTCCTCGAGCGGCGTCGTCTCGTCGAAGCGATGGGAGTAGAAGATGTCGACGTAGTCGACGCCCATCCGCGCGAGCGACTGGTCAAGGGAGGACAGGACGTACTTGCGGCTGCCACCGCCCTGGCCGTACGGGCCCGGCCATGTCGTAGCCGGCCTTCGTCGAGAGGATCAGCTCGTCGCGGTAGCGCTTGAAGTCCTGCGCGTAGATCGTGCCGAAGTTGCGCTCGGCGCTGCCGTAGGGCGGTCCGTAGTTGTTGGCGAGGTCGAAGTGCGTGACGCCGAGGTCGAAGGCGCGGCGCAGCGTCGCGCGCTGGCGGTCCAGCGGGACGTCGTCGCCGAAGTTGTGCCACATCCCGAGCGAGACGGCCGGCAGGTCGAGCCCCGAACGGCCCGTGCGGCGGTAGGTCATCGAGTCGTAGCGGCTGCGCGAGGCCTGGTAGTCGTCGGCGTGAAGAGTCATGCGACCCAGTCTCGTCCCCCTGGCGTATGCCGCCAAAAGCCGGGTCACGCTGTGGCCGTGGCGTCGGCGTGGCATCGCCCGGCTGGGGATCCGCCGCGGATGCTCTGCGGATGTGGAGGGTTCTCCCCGTTGCCCTTGTGCAGTAGTTGAACGCGAGTCAGACTGCGCGTGGGGAAGTCAACGATGTCAACTGCAGCGTGGCAGGAGGACCGACAGCATGACCCGAATCAACATGACCGTCGACGGGGTGAGCTACTCCGATGAGGTCGAGCCCAGGACCCTTCTGGTCCAGTACCTTCGCGAGAGCCTGGGGAAGACCGGAACCGTCATCGGATGCGACACGAGCAACTGCGGTGCCTGCACCGTGCACCTCGACGGAACCAGCGTGAAGTCGTGCAACGTCCTCGCCGTCCAGGCCGACGGCCACGAGGTGACGACGATCGAGGGGCTCGCCCAGAACGGTGAGCTCCACCCGGTCCAGCAGGCCTTCCACGAGTGCCACGCCCTCCAGTGCGGCTACTGCACCCCCGGCATGATCATGCAGGCGTGTGACGTCCTCAAGAACAACCCCGACCCCAGCGAGCAGGAGATCCGCGAGGGTCTCGAGGGCAACCTCTGTCGCTGCACCGGCTACCACAACATCGTCAAGGCCGTGCAGCAGGCGGCCGGCACGATGAACTCAGCCAGCTCAGCCAGCTCGGCCAGCGCAGCAAGCCCGGCGAGCTCGCAGGCGGTGTCGTCATGACGATCACCGAGGACCGCCCGGCCGACGCGCCGACACCCGAGATCGGCAAGTCGCGCACCCGCAAGGAGGACCAGCGCCTCATCACCGGACGCACCCGGTGGACCGACAACATCCAGCTCCCCGGCATGCTGCACCTCGCCATGGTGCGCAGCCCCTTCGCCCACGCCACGATCAGCGCGATCGACACCTCCGAGGCCAAGGGATCGTCCGGCGTCGTCGCCGTCTTCACCGGCGAGGACCTCAAGGACATCCAGGGCGTCAACATCACCGCCTGGCCCGTCTCCGCCGAGCAGAAGAGCCCCGACCACCTGCCCGTCGCCGTCTCGCACGTCGCGCACGCCGGTGAGATCGTCGCCGTCGTCGCCGCCCGCACGGCGGCCGAGGCCCGCGACGCCGCCGAGCTCGTCGACGTCGACTACGACGAGCTGCCCGCGGTCCTCGACCTCAAGGAGGCCGCGAAGGACGAGGTGCTCGCCCACCCCAGCCTCGGCACCAACACGAGCGCCACGTGGCAGCTCGACTCGGCCGGACAGGGCTCCGGCGGCGACATCGAGGAGGCCATCGCCACGGCCCGCGAGGGCGGCATCCTCATCGAGCGCGAGTACCGCCAGCAGCGGCTCATCCCCGCCTTCATGGAGCCGCGCTCGACCGTCGTCGACCCGACCGGCGAGCAGGTGACGATGTGGTCGTCCACGCAGGTGCCGCACGTGCTGCGTTTCTGCATCGCCGCCACGACGGGCCTGCCCGAGTCGAAGATCCGCGTCATCGCCCCCGACGTCGGCGGCGGTTTCGGCGGCAAGCTGCAGACGACCCCGGAGGAGTTCGCGACGCTCGCCGTCGCGCGGAAGCTCAGCAAGGCCGTCAAGTACACCGAGACCCGCTCCGAGACGATGGTCTCGGGCCACCACGGCCGTGACCAGTGGCAGAAGCTGACGCTCGCCGCCGAGAAGGACGGCCGCGTCACCGGCCTCAAGGTCGAGCTCATGGCCGACCTCGGGGCGTATGCCGCGCTCGTCGGTGGCGGCGTGCCGGTCCTCGGCGCGTGGATGTTCAACTCGATCTACAAGTTCGCGTCGTACCAGTTCAACCTGACGAACTACTACACGAACAAGACGTGGGTCGACGCCTACCGCGGCGCCGGCCGGCCCGAGGCGACGTATGCCATCGAGCGGCTCATGGACGAGCTCGCGGCCGAGGTCGGGGTCGACCCGCTCGAGATCCGCGAGAAGAACTGGATCACCCACGACGAGTTCCCGTTCACCACGGTGGCGGGCATGACGTACGACTCGGGCAACTACGAGGCGGCCACGGCCAAGGCCAAGGAGCTCTTCGGCTACGACGAGCTGCGCGCGGAGCAGAAGCAGCGCCGCGAGAGCAACGACCCGGTCCAGCTCGGCATCGGCATCTCGACGTTCACCGAGATGTGCGGCCTCGCGCCGTCCCGCATCCTCGGCGCGCTCAACTACGGCGCCGGCGGCTGGGAGAGCGCCAGCATCCGGATGCTCGCCACCGGCACGGTCGAGGTCATCACCGGCGTCTCGCCGCACGGCCAGGGCCACGAGACGGCGTGGAGCCAGATCGTCGCCGACAAGCTCGGCGTGCCGTTCGAGAACGTCGAGGTGCTCCACGGCGACACGCAGATCGCACCCAAGGGCATGGACACCTATGGCTCGCGCTCGCTCGTCGTCGGAGCCGAGGCCGTCGTCCGGGCCGCCGACAAGGTCATCGAGAAGGCCAAGGTCGTCGCGGCCCACCTCCTCGAGGCGAGCGTCGACGACATCGAGTTCTCGGCCGGGACGTTCGGCGTCAAGGGCACCGACAAGGGCATCTCGATGCCCGAGGTGGCGCTCGCGACGTGGACCGGCCACAACCTGCCCGACGGGATGGAGCCGTCGATCGACGCCGACGCCACCTTCGACCCCGACAACTTCTCCTTCCCGCACGGCACCCACCTGTGCGCGATGGAGGTCGACACCGAGACCGGGGCCTCGACGATGCGCAAGTACGTCTGCGTCGACGACATCGGCAACATCATCAACCCGCTCATCGTCGAGGGGCAGGTCCACGGTGGCCTCGTCCAGGGCATCGCCCAGGCCCTCTGGGAGGGGGCGGAGTACGACGACCAGGGCACCCTCGTCACCGGCTCGTTCGTCGACTACACCCTGCCGACGTCGGCCGACACGATCAGCTTCATCACCGACCACACCTACTCGCCGTCGACGTACAACTCGCTCGGCACCAAGGGTGTCGGCGAGGCGGGCTGCATCGCCTCGACCCCGGCCGTCGTCAACGCCATCGTCGACGCCGTGCGCTCGTTCGGTGTCAACGACATCCTCATGCCGTGCACGCCCGAGCGGGTGTGGAAGGCGATCCAGAAGGGCCGTTCGGTGCCCGGCGAGGGCGAGCGCGACGCGCAGCCGCACTTCGACGAGGGGGTCCCCAACCAGGATCCCGGCGCCGCGGCCGAAGGGAGCCAGGCATGATCCCCGCACAGTTCGACTACCTCGCACCGACGTCGGTGGCGGACGCCGTCGCAGCGCTCGCCGAGCACGGTGACGACGCCAAGGTGCTGGCCGGCGGCCAGTCCCTGCTGCCGATCCTGCGCATGCGGCTCAACGCACCCGGGGTCGTCATCGACCTCGGCCGCATCCCCGAGCTCCAGGGCGTCTCCGAGGACGGTGACCACCTCGTCATCGGAGCCATGACGACGTATGCCGCCGTGCTCGCCTCCGAGGCCGTCACAACCCACGCGGCCCTGCTGTCCAAGGCGATCGCGACCGTCGCCGACCCGCAGATCCGCCACCGCGGCACCGTCGGCGGCGCGCTCGTGCACGCCGACCCGGCCGGTGACGTCGGTGCGCCGGCGCTCGCGCTGGGCGCCGAGCTCGTCATCGCGGGCGCGGACGGCTCGACCCGCACGGTCGCGGCGGAGGACTTCTTCGAGGACCTCTTCGCCACGGCGGTCGGTGAGGGCGAGCTGCTGACGCAGATCCGCATCCCGAAGCACACGGGCTGGGGCGCGCACTACGAGAAGTTCGTCCGCGTCAGCCACCAGTGGTCGATCGTCGGCGTCGCGGCCACGGTGCGCAGCGAGGGCGGCTCGATCGCCGAGGCCCGCGTCGGCCTGACCAACATGGGCTCGACCCCGCTGCGGGCGCGCTCCGTCGAGGAGGCCCTCGTCGGGCAGCCGGCGACCGACGAGGCCGTCCGCGCGGCCGTCGCCTCCGTCACCGACGGCACCAACCCGCCGTCGGACCTCAACGGCGACGCCGACTACCGCAAGCACCTCGCCACGGTGCTGACGCGGCGTGCGGTCCTCGCCGCGGCAGGAGCGTGATGCCCGGATGGACCTGACGCACTCCTTCACCGTGCCGACCTCGGTCGACGACGCCTGGGCCCTCTTCATGGACCTCGAGCGCGTCGGCAGCTGTTTCCCCGGGGCGACCGTGACGGAGGTGACCGACGACGGCTTCTCCGGCACGGTCAAGGTCAAGCTCGGGCCGATCGCGCTCGTCTACTCCGGGTCGGGCTCGTTCGTCGAGCGCGACGACGCGGCGCACCACGCCGTCATCGAGGCCAAGGGCAAGGACAAGCGGGGCAACGGCACGGCCGGCGCCACCGTGACGATCACCCTGAGCCCCGACGGCGACGGCACCCGCGCCGACGTCGTCACCGACCTCGCGGTCACGGGCAAGCCGGCGCAGTTCGGCCGCGGCGTCATGCAGGACGTGTCCGACAAGCTGCTCAACGCTTTCGTCGCGTGCATCGAGAAGCAGCTGACCGGTCCCGAGGCGGCACCGGAGGCGGCGCCTGCTGCTGCCGGCGCACCCTCCTCCGGCAGCTTCGTCGAGACGGCGTCGGACGCACTCGCGGCCGACACGGGTGCCCGGGTCGGTGCCGGGGTCGGCTCCACGACGGCCGCGCCGGTCACGACGGCGCCCGCAGCGGCGCACCGTCCGCCGGCCCCGCGCCGGGTCCCGGCCTCCGTCGAGGAGGACGCGCCCCTCGACCTCGGTTCGGCAGTGATGCCCGTGCTGGTCCAGCGGTATGCCGGTTACGCAGCGGCTGCCGCCATCGGGGTCGTCATCGGTTGGCTCATCGGCCACCGGGGCGACTGACCCCAGCACGTGCAGCAGGCCCGGTCGCGCTCCCGACCGGGCCTGCGGCATACCTAAGGGGTCCGGTGGCGTTGGACCTGACGAGACCCCCGTCCCCGACCCCCAGGAGAGTCATGTCCCGCGTCATCCTCATCGGCGGCCACGGCAAGGTCGCGCTGCTCGCCGCCCCGCTGCTCGTCTCCGACGGCCACGACGTCACCTCCGTCGTGCGCAACCCCGACCACGTGGCCGACGTCGAGGCGACCGGCGCCTCGGCAGCCCTGCTCGACGTCGAGCACGCCACGACCGAGCAGATCGCCGACCTCGTGCGCGGCAGCGACGTCGTCGTGTGGTCGGCGGGCGCCGGTGGCGGCAGCCCCGAGCGGACGTATGCCGTCGACCGCGACGCCGCGATCCGCTCGATGGACGCCGCGGCGCAGGCCGGCGTCGGGCGCTACGTCATGGTGTCCTACTTCGGTGCCGGCCCCGACCATGGCGTCCCCGAGGACAACGGCTTCTACGCGTACGCCGAGGCCAAGGCCGCGGCCGACGAGCACCTCCAGGGCACCGACCTCGCGTGGACGATCCTGCGCCCGAGCGGCCTGACGACCGACGCCGCCACGGGCCACATCGAGACCGGTGCGGGCGTCGAGGCCGGCAAGGTCTCGCGCGACAACGTCGCCCACGTCATCCGCGCGGTCGTCGAGCACCCCGACACGACGGCCCGCCGCATCCTGCCCTTCAACGACGGCTTCCAGCCCATCGACGACATAGTCGCCAACGCCTGACCCACGCCCATCCCACTCGAGTGAGCGCCCCATCCCACTCGAGTGAGCGCCCCGTCCCACGTGTCCGCGTCGCATGTGACTGCCTACTCACTCGACTGTGACTGGGGGCTCAGTCGACTGTGACTGCCGGCTCACTGGTGTCAGGCGCGGGCGAGGTGCTCGGCGATGACGAGGTCCTGCCATGCCATGCCGACGCTCTTGAAGACGTTGGGCCGGTCGGTCGCCCGCTCGACCCGGCCGTGCACGAGGTCGGCGAGCGTGTGCACGTCGGCCCAGTCGAGGGCGCCCTGCGCGGCGGCGAGGATGACGTCGCCCGCCTCGCGGTGCGCCGTGCCGATGTCCTCGACGACGACGAGCGAGCGCCCGAGCAGCGCCGACCCGAGCTCGCGCCGGTGCGGCTCGTGCGACCCGATGGCCACGACGCACGCGCCGTCCGCGACCCAGTCGTCGCCGAGCACCGGGGTCGCCGCCGACGTCGCCGTCACGACGACCTGCGCCTCGCGCACGGCTGCCTCGACCTGCGGGTCGTCGACGGTGAGCCCACGCGTCGTGAGCGGGTGCGTCGAGGCCAGCCCCGAGATCCGTTGCGCGGTCGCACGGGCCGCGTCCTCCCGGCGACCGACGACGGTCACCGAGGTCGTGTGCCGGATGGCGAGCAGCGCCTCCGCGTGACCGAGTGCCTGAGGCCCGCTGCCGAAGATGACGGCCGACTCGACCTCCTCCGGGGCGAGCGCGTCGATAGCGACGGCGGACACCGCCGGGGTGCGCAGCGACGTGACGGCCGTGCCGTCGACGAGCACCGACGGGGCCAGGGTGTCGGCGTCCATGAGGACGTAGACCGCCTGGATGCGGTCGAGCCCGCGCGCCGGGTTGCCCGGTGCGACGGTGAGCACCTTGACCCCGGCCGCGCGGCCGTTCGTCGACGGCATGACGAGCAGCTGACCTCGGCCGTCACCGACGTCGGCGACGAGCCGGGCCGGGTCCGACGCCGGGTCGAGGCCGTCAGCGAGCTCGCGACGGATGAGCCTGCGGGCGCGGTCGGGAGAGAGGGTCCGGCGCACGGCGGCGGCGTCGACCCAACGCGGCTGCTGCACCTCAGCCCTCGCCCGCGCTCGAGCGGGCGCGCTCGACCCGCACCGGGTCGCCACCGGCGTCCGTGAGGGTCGCGAGGTGGGTGCGCAGCTGCCTGGCGAGCGACCACTGGGTGACCTCGTGGGTGATCGAGCGCACCCAACCCGGGTCGACGGCATACGCCAGCGTCAGCACGACGAGCGTGCCGTCTCTCTCGGCGTCGAAGCGCCAGGTGAGGGGCTCGGGGGTCACGTGCGGGGGCAGTCGGAGGGCCGGCTCACCCACGGACGCGGCCAGCGCCCGGGCGACGGACGGCGGGAGCGGGACGTGGACATCGGCACTGACCTGGGGCACTCCTCGACTGTAGGTGTCAGCGCTGGGAGCCGCCCGTCCGCCCTGCGCCGGGGGAGCGGATCCACGCATGTGCGTGGGGGTGCCCCCGGGACGTAGGCTCGAGCGGATCGCCCACCACCCCGGGCGGCAGCCGTCAACGACGACACGAAGTCAGGACTCCATGGCGCTCAGCGTTTTCGATCTCTTCTCGGTCGGCATCGGGCCGTCGAGCTCGCACACCGTCGGTCCGATGCGGGCCGCCGCCCTCTTCGCGGAGCGGCTGCGCGACGAAGGAGTCATCGACCGGGTCGCCCGGGTGCGCTCGCAGCTCTTCGGCTCGCTCGGGGCCACCGGGCACGGGCACGGCAGCGACAAGGCCGTCCTCCTCGGCCTGACGGGCGAGCGGCCCGAGCTGTGCGACCCGCGGGCCGTCGAGGGCCGCCTCGCCGAGATCCGCGCGACCAAGCGCCTCCGCCTGCTCGGCGAGCACGAGATCGACTTCATCGAGCTCGAGGACCTCACGCTGCACCGCCGCAAGACCCTCCCGCTGCACCCCAACGGCATGACGTTCACGGCGCTCGACGCCGACGGCGCGACCGTCGCCGAGCACACGTACTACTCGGTCGGCGGCGGCTTCGTCGTCGGCGAGGACGCCGACGGGTCGACGAAGATCGTCGAGGACTCGACGCCGGTCGCGCACCCCTTCCGCACCGGTGACGAGCTGCTCGCCCACTGCAAGGAGACGGGCAAGTCGATCGCCCGCATCATGCTCGAGAACGAGCTGTCGTGGCGCACGGAGCAGGAGGTCCGCGACGGCCTCCTCGAGATCTGGCGCGTCATGAAGGAGTGCGTGCGCAACGGCATCGCCACCGAGGGCGTGCTGCCCGGCGGTCTGCGCGTGCGTCGCCGCGCTCCGGAGCTGGCCCGCCGCCTCTCGCTCGAGGCCAACAGCGACGACCCGCTGCGCGGCATGGACTGGATCACCCTCTACGCGCTCGCCGTCAACGAGGAGAACGCGTCGGGTGGCCGCGTCGTCACCGCCCCGACCAACGGCGCGGCCGGCATCATCCCCGCGGTGCTCCACTACTACGCGAACTTCGTCAACGGCGCCGACCGCGACGGCATCGTCCGCTTCCTGCTCACCGCCGGCGCGATCGGCGTCATCTACAAGGAGACCGCCTCGATCTCCGGTGCCGAGGTCGGCTGCCAGGGCGAGGTCGGCTCGGCCTGCTCGATGGCGGCCGCCGCGATGGCCGCCGTCATGGGCGGCACGCCCGAGCAGGTCGAGAACGCCGCCGAGATCGGTATGGAGCACAACCTCGGCCTGACCTGCGACCCCGTCGGCGGCCTCGTGCAGATCCCGTGCATCGAGCGCAATGCCATCGCCTCGGTCAAGGCCATCACCGCGGCCCGCACCGCGTTGCGCGGCGACGGCTCGCACGTCGTCTCGCTCGACAAGGTCGTCAAGACGATGCGTGAGACCGGTCGCGACATGAAGGTGAAGTACAAGGAGACCGCGCGCGGCGGTCTCGCCGTCAACGTCATCGAGTGCTGACACCCGGGACGGGCGCTCACGACCGCCGTACGCGGCCCGGCCACGCAGCACCGGGAATGTCCCGGTATGCGTGCAGGACGGTCTCAGGCTGGGACGTGATCCTCCGAGTTTCCTGACAGTTGCGGCCTTTTCGTCTCTGGAGACGTGCTTCGGAGCACCGTGGAGAGTGGCGCCGAAACGGCGTCGCGCGGCGACCTCGGGGGCCCTGCGCCGGCTTCAACAGGGAAAAGGGGAAGTCATGCGTTCACTGCGCAGCCGTGCCGTCGTGGCCGGCATCACCGCACTGGGCACGATCGGACTGGCATCAGGAGCCGCCTTCGCGGCACCGGCGAGCGGGGGGACCGAGCACTCGTCGTTCCCCGCGGCGGGTGCCGTCTTCGAGTGCAGCGCCCCGACGGGCGACATCACCGCGACGAGCGGCACCGTCGACATGGTCGACCACTGGAACGTCGACGCTCGTGGGGTCTTCCACGAGACCGGGACCGTCCACACGAGCGGCGTCACGCTGCAGGGGTCGAACGGTGACCGCTACACGGTCTCGGGGGCCTCGTGGTTCGGCGGAAAGGTGTCTGCCGGGGGCGCGCCGCTCGTCTTCACCGACACCGAGCACTGGGTCCTGCACGACGTCACCTCCGGCGGGAACGTCAAGGTGCAGATCGTCAGCCACTGGTCACCCGGTTCGAGCTTCACGTGGGACAAGGGCACCTGCTCCGCTCCGGAGGGGTGAGCGGAAAGGCCTGCCCGGGCGCCGCCGCGTCCCGCCGAGGGGCGTGGCGGCGTTCCCGTGTTCGGGCTGCTCAGGGCTCCGTCGCGTCGCGCAGCGGCAGCTCGACCTGGCACTCGTAGTAGCGCATCTGGAGCCGGGAGTGCTCGACGTCGATGGTGCCCTCGCCCACGGCGATGACGTCGTCGAGCCACCGGTGCGACGGTGCCTCGGCCTGGAAGGTGAGGACGTGGACGCCGCGACCGTCCGTCAGCGACGACAGGCCGGTCAGGGTGAAGAGCACGACCCCGTCGTCGACGTGGATGACGCCCCTGGCCTCCGGTGAGGCCCAGCCCTCCCGGATGCGCGGGAAGTTCGACCACGACGCCGTGCCCGACAGCCGGCCCGTCAGGGTGCCGGTGCCCTGGCCGTAGACGCGTCCGTCACGCCCGGCCGAGGGCTCGACCTCGTGGATGAGGTCATAGACCCAGCTCGCGTCACAGAGAGGGATGAGACGCATGGCAGCCTCCTCGGGAAGGTCCGACCCCTTCGACGGTACTCTCGTCGTCGCGCCCGCGCCGCCGTCTGTGCGAGATCACCTCAACGGTGATGGGCCCCGGCGCTGCTGACCGGATAAGTCTGTCCCGCAACGTATCTCGCGTGCATGTCGGCCGTCGCTCCGCCCTCACGGGCGACCTCGGCGAAGAGTCGCCCCGAGTCGCGCACCGTGCGCTCCTGCGTGTCGTAGTCGAGGGCCACGAGGCCGAACCGCGGGCCCTCGCCCTCGTTCCACTCCCAGTTGTCGACGAAGCACCAGTGGTAGTAGCGGTCGACCGGAACCCCTTGGGCCCGAACGTCGCTCAGGACCGACAGGTGCTCCCAGAGGTAGCGCGACCGGAAGGCGTCGGCGGCGTCACACGTGCCGTTCTCGGTGACCCAGACGGGAAGGCGGTAGGTCTCCCACGCCCACCGGGCCGTCTCGCCGAGCCCGGCGGCATACACCTCCCAGCCGAGGTCGTTGACCGGGACGCCCGGCGGCGTGCCGTCGTCGAAGCGCGTCACCGTGGTGCGGGAGTAGTAGTTGAGCCCGAAGAAGTCGCCGTAGCGCCCGGGCGTGATCCCGTCCGGTCGGCGCAGCGGCGGCGCGAACTCCCCGGTCGTCATCGCCCGCACGATCGCGTCCTGGAAGAGGTGGCGCATGACGGGTGTCAGCGCGCGGTGCCAGGGGTTGCGGGGGTTGCCCGGCCGGAAGGGCCGCAGGTGGTGGGCGACCCCGACCATCGTGTCGGAGCCGGGCCGCAGCGCGTGGATGAGGGCGTACGCCCGGATGTGCGCGGCCGCGAGCACGCCGTAGACCCGCATCCCCTCGCGCAGGCTCCGGTGGCCCGGCGGGAAGTCGCCGAAGACGTGCGCGCCGGTGACGTAGACGTTCGGCTCGTTGATCGTCACCCATTCCGCGACGAGGTCGCCCAGCCGCGTCACGACCTCGGCGACGAAGCGCTCCCACACCCACAGGGCGCCGGGCGCGAGCCACCCGCCATCGCGCTCGAACCACAGCGGGTGGCTGAAGTGGTGCAGCGTCACGAGGGGGCGGATCCCCTTGTCGCGCAGGAGATCCAGCTCCTCTCGGTAGCGGGCGAACGCCGCGTCGTCCCACACGCCCGGGAGCGGCTCGAGGCGCGCCCACTCGACGCTCATCCGGTAGACCTGCACCCCGAGCGAGGCCATCAGCCGGGTGTCCTCGCGCCAGCGCCGCCAGTGGTCGGTGGCGCGCCGTGGCATCGAGCCGTCGGCGATGGAGCCCGGGCGGTCGGCCCAGTCGGTCCAGCTGCTCTCGACGTCCCCGCCCTCGATCTGCGTGGCCGCGGTCGCGACGCCGAGCAGCAGCCCGTCGAGCCTGAAGCCGTCAGCGGTCGCCATGCGGCTCAACGTACCGGCGCCCGATGCGTCAGACTGGCGCGCGTGGGTCACGTCTCCGTCGCAGATCACCGGTCCGCCGTCGAGCGGCTGCTCGGCGACGGGTCCCCCGAGCAGGTGACGCTCGACCGCCACGCCGCCGGACGCCGCCTCGCCGCCGACCTCGTCGCGGCCGACGACCTGCCGCGCTTCGACGCCTCCGCCATGGACGGGTATGCCGTGTGCCCGGGTTCGCCGGACCAGCGCGCCTATCCCGTCGTCGGGGACGTGCCCGCCGGGTCGGCACCCGACTTCGTGCTGGCCCCCGGTGAGGCGGCCCGGGTCATGACGGGCGCGCGGGTGCCGCAGGGCACGGTGGCCGTCGTCCCCGTCGAGCGCACCGACGCAAGCCCCACCGGCCCCGCGCCCGAGCACGTGACCGTCGACCTCGATCCCGCACCGGGCCGGCACATCCGTCCCCGCGGCGAGGACGTGGCGGCTGGGTCGGTCATCGCGACCGCCGGCACGGCCGTGACGGCGGCGCTCATCGCGCTGGGCCGTTCGGCCGGGTGCACGAAGGTCGAGGTCCACGTGCCGACGAGGGTGGCGGTCATCGCGACCGGCGCCGAGCTCGCGCCGCCCGAGGCCGACCCCGGCGCCGGCGGCATCCACGAGTCGAACTCCGACATGGTCGCCGCGCTCGCCGAGGCCGCGGGCTGCGACGTGCGCCGTGTCGAGGTGTGCTCCGACGAGCCCGACGACCTGCGGGCCAGGCTCGACGCGCTCGACGCCGACCCCGACGTCGACCTCGTCGTCACGACCGGGGGCGTCAGCGCCGGCGCCTACGAGGTCGTGCGACAGGTCTGCGAGCCGCTCCCGACGTTCGACTTCGTCCACCTCGCGATGCAGCCCGGTGGCCCGCAGGGGCTCGGCCGCTACGGGTCCACTCCGGTCGTCTGCCTGCCGGGGACGCCGGTCGGCGCGTTCGTCGCCTTCCACGTGCTCGTCCGTCCGGCGCTCGACCGACGCCACGGGGTGCCGCCCACGCGACCCGGCCGGGCGGCATACGTCGGCAGGACCCGTCGCACCCGCACGGGGCGCGTCCAGTTCGTCACGAGCGTGCTCCACGACGACGGCACCGTCAGCGCGCCCAAGGCCCGGCACCTGACGGCGCTCGCCGCGGCGACCTGCCTCATCGAGGTGCCCGAGGGTGTCGACCAGCTCATCGAGGGCGACCTCGTCGCCGTCCACCCGGTGTGAACGGGGCACCGGCCGAGCGCCCCTAGGCTGGTGGGCGTGAGCGCGACCCTCGTGGCCAAGGACCTCGCCGGGGGCCACGCCCACCGGACCCTCTTCGAGCACCTCGACCTCACGGTCGCGCCCGGTGACGTCGTCGGGGTCGTCGGCGCCAACGGCGCGGGCAAGTCGACGCTGCTGCGCCTGCTCGCCGGTGAGGACGAGCCGCTCGGCGGCACCGTGACGACGGCGCCCTCCGACGCCTTCGTCGGCTGGCTCCCGCAGGAGCACGAGCGCGTGCCCGGCGAGACCGTCGCCGACCACATCGGTCGCCGCACGGGCGCCACCGCCGCGACCCTCGCCATGGAGGAGGCGGCTGCCGCCCTCGGCGGTGACGACCCCATCGCCGACGAGAGGTATGCCGTCGCGCTCGACCACTGGCTCGTCAGCGGTGCGCCGGACCTCGACGACCGGATCCCGCCGATGCTCGCCGAGCTGGGCCTCGACGTCGGACCCGATGCGCTCATGACCTCGCTCTCCGGAGGCCAGGCGGCCCGGGCGGCGCTCGCCGCGCTGCTGCTGAGCCGCTTCGACCTCGTGCTCCTCGACGAGCCGACCAACGACCTCGACCTCGCCGGGCTGGACCGGCTCGAGGCCTTCGTCGACGGCCAGCGCGGGGGAGTCGTGCTCGTCTCGCACGACCGCGAGTTCCTCGCCCGCTGCGTCACCCGCATCGTCGAGCTCGACCTCGCGCAGAACTCCGTCGCCGTCCACGACGGCGGCTACGAGTCCTACCTCGAGGAGCGCGAGGTCGCCCGTCGGCACGCGCGCGAGGCGTACGAGGCGTATGCCGGCACGAAGTCCGACCTCGAGGCGCGGGCCCGCACGCAGCGCGAGTGGTCGTCCAAGGGCGTGCGCAACGCGATGAAGAAGAGTCCCGACAACGACAAGATCCGGCGCTCGGCGCAGCAGGACTCGGCCGAGAAGCAGGCCCGCAAGGTGCGCCAGATGGAGTCGCGGATCGCCCGGCTGGACGAGGTCGCCGAGCCGCGCAAGGAGTGGGTGCTCCAGTTCAGCATCGCGGCGGCGCCCCGGTCGAGCTCCGTGGTCGCGACGCTCAACGAGGCCGTCGTGCGCCGGGGTGACTGGACCTTCGGTCCGGCCTCGCTGCAGGTCGAGGCACGGCGGCGCATCGGCATCACCGGGCCCAACGGCGCCGGCAAGACGACCCTGCTCTCGCTCCTGCTCGGTCGGGTCGACCCCGACGAGGGGAGTGCCTCGCTCGGGGCCAGCGTCGCCGTCGGCGAGATCGACCAGTCGCGCACGGGTCTGCGCGACGACCTCCCGCTCGGGGACGCGTTCGGCGAGGCCGTGCCGGATCTCAACCCGGCTGACCGCCGCACCCTGCTCGCGAAGTTCGGGCTCAAGGCCGACCAGGTCGGCAGCGCCGTCGGTCGGCTCTCACCCGGCGAGCGCACCCGGGCCGCGATGGCGCTCCTCCAGGCGCGCGGCGTCAACCTCCTCGTCCTCGACGAGCCGACGAACCACCTCGACCTGCCCGCCATCGAGCAGCTCGAGGAGGCGCTCGACTCCTACGACGGGGCCCTCCTGCTCGTCTCGCACGACCGCCGGCTGCTCGAGAACGTCCGTCTCGACGAGCGCTGGCACGTCGAGGCCGGCAAGGTCACGGCGACCTGACCGGCCGGTCGAGCGGGGCGCGTGTCGATTTCCGGGCCGCTCGTTCGTCATCGAGGTGAGCGGTCACCGGCCGGTGACCGTGAGCCCACGGAGGTCATCATGAGTCACCCCATCGTCCACGCCGAGATCCGCTCCAGCGACCCCGACGCCACCCGCGCCTTCTTCGGCGACCTGTTCGGCTGGACCTATCCCACCGAGGGCGCCTTCCCCGGCTACACCTTCGTCGAGACGGGCGTCCCGGGCGCGCTCTACACGGCGATCAGCCCGCTGCAGGGCGATGCCGACCTCGTCACGTTCTTCGTCGGCGTCGACGACATGACCGCCTCCATCGCCGACGCGACCCGCCTCGGTGGCCGGGTGGTGCAGGATCCGGTCACAGTCCCGGGCGTCGCGTTCGCCCTCATCGCCGACCCGCAGGGTCACGTCGTCGGCCTGGCCCAACAGCTCTGACCCCCCTCCCCCACCCCCGCAACACACCGAGCAGGTCACAACACACCCGGGTCCGATCCCGGTGTGTCGCGACCTGCACGGTGTGTTGCCGGGGGAGTGGTGCGGGGTGTCAGCCGGGTGAGTTGGTCGGGTCGGCGACCCACGGGCCGAGCGGCGGGTCCCACCGGCGCACGACGCGGCGCAGAATGTGGCCGCCGAGCCAGTAGGGGTCCTGGTCGAACGCCTCGGTGACCGCCTCGAGCGACTCGCCCGAGCACACGATCAGCGCCGCGTTGACGGCCTCCTGATCGGTCGGCTCGCCCTCGCTCACCTCGTCGATGCCGTCCTGGTACATCCCGGCGACGAGCAGCCCAGAGAGCCCGCTCAGCCACTCGCGGTGCTCGGGGCGGATCGTCAGCATCTCGGTCGCGTCGTCGGGGTAGGTGTAGTGGATCGCGAAGATCGCCACGGGTGGGCCTCCAGTCGCTCGGGTGGTCAGGGTGGTCAGGTGGTCGTGATCCGGTGCGCGCCCGCATACACGTTGAGGCGGGTGCCGCGCACGAAGCCGAGCAGGCTCATCCCGGCGTCCTCGGCGCACTCCACCGCCAGTGACGACGGCGCCGAGACCGCTGCGAGGCAAGGGATCCCGGCCATGATCGCCTTCTGGGTCAGCTCGAACGACGCGCGCCCCGACACGACGAGCACGCACCCGACGCCGGGCACGCGTCCGCTCTGCAGGGCCCATCCGACGACCTTGTCGACGGCGTTGTGCCGGCCCACGTCCTCGCGCACGACGAGCAGCTCGCCGTCGGCGGTGAAGAGGCCGGCGGCGTGCAGCCCGCCCGTCTTGTCGAACGACCGCTGCTCGACGCGCAGGGCGTCGGGCAGCTCGGCGATGATCTTGGCCGCGAACTCCGTCGTGTCGGCGCGCACGTCGAAGGCCGACTGCGCCCGCAGCTGCTCGATGCTGGCCTTGCCGCAGACGCCGCACGACGAGTTCGTGAAGAAGGCGCGCGTGGCCGAGGCGGCCGGCGCTGCCACGCCCGGCGCCAGCGTCACGTCGATGACGTTGTACGTGTTCTCGTCGAAGCCGCTCTCACCCGAGACGACCGCGCCCTCGCAGTAGCGCGCCAGGGCGATGTCGTCGGCGGACCTGATCAGCCCCTCCGACATGAGGAAGCCGTGGATGAGCTCGATGTCGTGCCCCGGCGTGCGCATCGTCACCGTGAGCGGCGAGCCGTTGACCCGCAGCTCGAGCGGCTCCTCGACCGTGAGGGTGTCGGGGCGCGTCGTCGACGATGGGGTCGCGAGGTCGATCGTCGTGACCTTGCGCCGTACCGTGACCCGTCCCATGACCTCAGCCTGCCAGACTCCGTGCCAGACTCCGATGGGTGCCGCCCCGCCCACCTGAAGCGCCCCCGGTCGTCGTCGTCCTGACGGGCGGGGCCTCCCGGCGGATGGGCTCGCACAAACCCGTCCTCGACGTCGGCGGCCGCCCCCTCGTCGCGCGCGTGCTCGACGCGGCCGGCGACCGCCCGGCGCTCGTCGTCGGCCCGGGCCAGGGCGTCCCCGACGGCGTACGCGTCGTGTGGGAGCGCGTTCCCGGCGGCGGTCCCGTGTCCGGCGTGTCCACCGCCGTCGAGGCCCTCGTCGCCGATGCCGCCGCGAGTGCCACCCCGCTGCCGTATGCCGTCGTGCTGCTGGCCGCGGACCTGCCCTTCGTCACCTCCGCCCACGTCGACCGGCTCCTCGAGGCGCTCGGGTCGGCCGACCTCGCCGTGACGGTCGACCGTGACGGACGCACCAACTGGCTCTGCTCGGCCTGGCGCGTCGCCGCCCTGCACGGGCGTCTCGACGAGCTCGGGGACCCCTACGGCAGGAGCATGCGCGACCTCGCCGACGGCATACGCACGCAGTCGGTGGACGACCCCTCCGGGGTCGCGCTGGACGTCGACACACCGGCCGACCTGACGCGTGCGCGCGACCGTGCGCGCGGCCGTGCGGAGCACCGTCCGAGCGTCGACTGAAGGCCGGCTGAGGCCCTCGACAGGCGACTCTGGGAGATCGCCCAAGTCGGACCCTGCGGCGAATCCCCCTGCGGCCAAGTGCTACTCCGGACTTCGGAGGCATTTGGCAAAGACTTGGTAAGCCCCGTTGACCCGTGTTCCGGGCGGCTGCCAACGTCACGCTCGTTCCGGCCCGATCTCATGTCGTGAGATGAGCGGAACTCCCTCCAGGCGGCCCTCGAGCCGCATCTCGACAAGGAGCAACCAGTGAATCGACTGAAGTCTGGGCTGGCGACCGGAGGGCTGCTCGCCCTCGCCCTCGCCATCTCGCCGGCGATCCCGGCGGGCGCAGCGGCCGGTGCAGGACGCGACAAGGCGCCCGCCCCCGAGTCGCAGAGCCTCAAGGCGACCGAGCAGTCCCGAGCAGCATCGTCCGCGAGCGCCCTCGGCCTCGCCTCGGGCGAGAAGCTCACCGTCAAGTCCGTCATCCAGGACGCCAACGGCGCAACGCACGTCCGCTACGAGCGGACCCTCGACGGCCTCCGCGTCATCGGCGGCGACTTCGTCAGCCACAAGGACTCCTCGGGTGCCGTCAAGAGCGTCACGTGGAACTACCGCAAGAACGTCACCCCCGCGACGATGACCCCGAGCGTCTCCAAGAGCGAGGCGCACCAGGCTGGTCTCGCCGCGTCGAAGGCCAACAAGGAGACCGCCACCCCCGGTGAGCTCGTCGTCTTCCAGTCGGCCACCGGCCCCAAGCTCGCCTACGAGGTCATCACCGAGGGCATCAAGGCCGACCAGACCCCGACCCGACTGCACACGATCGTCGACGCCACGACGGGCAAGACCCTGACGAGCTGGGACGACGTCAAGCAGGGCACCGGCAACGGCATCTTTGTCGGCTCCGTCACGCTGGCCACGACCGCCGGCACGACGTACACGATGAAGGACACGCACGGGAACTACACGACCGACCTCAACCAGGCCACGAGCGGCAACGGCACGACGTTCACCGACGCCGACGACGTCTGGGGCAACGGCGCCCAGAGCAACCGCCAGTCGGCGGCCGTAGACGCGCACTACGGCGCCGGCAAGACGTACGACTACTACAACACCCAGCTCGGCCGCGCCGGCATCTGGAACAACGGCACCGGCGCCCGCAGCCGCGTCCACTACGGCCAGAACTACGTCAACGCCTTCTGGGACGGCACGCAGATGACCTACGGCGACGGCGCGGGCAACGCGGCCCCGCTCGTCGAGCTCGACGTCGCCGGCCACGAGATGAGCCACGGCGTCACCGAGAACACCGCGGGCCTCGCCTACACCGGCGACGCGGGCGGCCTCAACGAGGCGACGTCGGACATCTTCGGCACGGGTGTCGAGTGGTACACCAACAACCCGAGCGACACCCCCGACTACCTCATCGGCGAAGAGATCAACATCAACGGCAACGGCACGCCGCTGCGCTACATGGACAAGCCGAGCAAGGACGGCGGCTCGAAGGACTGCTGGAGCAGCTCCCTCGGCGGCCTCGACCCGCACTACTCGTCCGGCCCGCTGAACCACTGGTACTACCTGGCCTCCGAGGGTTCGGGTGCCAAGACGATCAACGGTGTCAGCTACAACAGCCCCACCTGCAACGCCTCGACGGTGACCGGCATCGGCCACCTCAAGGTCGAGAAGATCTGGTACCGCACGCTGTCGACGTACCTCACCTCGAGCAGCAACTACGCGGCGGCCCGCACCGGCGTCATCAAGGCGGCCAAGGACCTCTACGGCGTCGGCTCGGCCGAGTGCACCGCGGTCGACAAGGCCATGGGCGCCATCTCGGCTCCGGCCAGCACCGAGACCTGCGGCACCGGTGGTGGCGGTGGCGGCGGCGCTGCCCTGACGAACGGCGGCTTCGAGTCCGGCCAGACCGGATGGACCGGCACGACGGGCCCGATCACGAACAACACGGGCCGTCCGGCCCACGGTGGCTCGTACAAGCTGTGGCTCGGCGGCAACGGCACGGCCGGCTCGGAGAACGAGTCGCAGACCTTCGCCGTCCCGGCCACGGCCACCGCTCCGGCGCTGACCTACTGGATCCGCATCGACACGGCCGAGACCACGACGACGAGCGCCTACGACACGGCCACCGTCCAGATCAACGGCGTGACGAAGCAGAGCTACTCCAACCTGTCCACGCCGAAGGCCTCCTACGTCCAGAAGACGATTGACCTCACGGCCTACAAGGGCACGAACGTCACGCTGAAGTTCGCCGACACCGAGGACTCCTCGCTCCAGACGAGCTTCGTCGTCGACGACGTCGCGACGAACTTCTGACGGACCGAGCACTCCGGGCCGCGTGAGCTGCCCTGAAGGACACGCACCACAGAGGTCGGTATGCCGCCGGGTCAGCCCCGCGGCATACCGACCTCCTGCGTGCGGCGGGGGCTCCTGCCCGCGCGGACGCTCAGGAGGCGGGCGCGGTGGTCGGCGTCCCCGGCGCAGCGGTGGTCGGCGTCGTGCAGCGGGTCGTCGACGGCGCCGAGAGGGTGACGTCGCTGACGAGGATGCCGACGAGGCCGGAGATCTCGCCGAGCGACGGGTCGCTGAGGTCGATGGCGCGGGCCTGGTGGTCGGTGACCGAGATCGTGATCGGGTCGCTCTCGGGGACGGCGTCGGGGTCGAGCACGGTGGACCCGTCGGTCGGCGGCGGGGCCGTCGAGGGGCCGAGGCGGAGCGTCGCGAGGAGGGTGACGAGCTGGCGCTGCTGCGGGGCGCTGAGCGTGCACACGCGACCGTGGACCGAGCGCGTCTCGACGCGGACCCGACCGTTGGCCTCGAGCACGATCTGGTCGTCGAAGCCGGCGATGCCACCGGTGCGCCGCAACGTCAGCGGGAACGTGGGGCCGTACGACGACCCGAGCGCGTCCTCACCGGCGGCGCCGAAGCGCAGCTCCGAGGTCGTCGACGACGTGGGCGCCGAGGCCGACGAGGTCACCTCACCCGTCGACCCGTCCTCGGGCGTGGCTGACCCGCAGCCCCCGACGAAGAGTGCTGCGACGGCCATCCCCACGCACAGGCCTGCGCGCCCCATGACGTCCATGGTGGCCCCTCGCGGCGGACGATGCACGCCCGACGCGGTGGAATCGGGACAACGCTTGGGTGACGGTTTCAAGTGGCGGGCCTCGGGGTGCGCGGGAATGCTCGGTGTCAGAGGTGTGTGTCGGGCTCGGGGCCGGACGCACCCATGCGCACGGAGGCGGGCACCGACGGACCCACGTCGGCGGTCGGCGTCCTGCGGTCACCAGGGACATGAAAGGGACATCGAGTGATACCCATCTCCACACCACACCGAACTCCGGGAAGCCGCAGGGCGCGGCGGTCCGTCGCAGCGCTCGGCGCCGTCGCGGCCGTCGCCGCCGGCCTGGCTCTGACGAGCCCGGCCGCGCAGGCTGCGGACCCGTCGGCCTCGGCCTCGGGCAGCGACCCCGCCAGCCGGGAGCGGGCCTTCGCCGCGGCCTCGGCGGAGTACGGCGTGCCGCGCACGGTCCTCGAGGCGGTGTCGTACGCCCAGACCCGCTGGGACTTCAACCCCGGGCACAGCACGTCCGGCGGCTACGGCCCGATGCACCTCGTCGACGCCGACCTCGGCACCCGCGCCGACGCGAAGGGCCTCGGGGAGCCGTCCGCTCCGGAGGCCGCACCCGTGGCCGACACGCTCGGCCGCGCCGCGGAGCTGACCGGCCTCGCCGAGGACGCACTGCGCACCGACGAGGTCGCCAACATCCGCGGCGGTGCGGCCCTGCTCGCCGCCACGCAGAAGCGCCTCGGGCTGCCCATGGGACAGTCCACCGACGCGGGCCAGTGGTACGCCGCCGTCGCCGACGCCTCGGGCTCGGCCCAGGAGGACGTCGCGGCGGCCTTCGCCGACGACACCTACTCCGTCATCGCGTCCGGCGCCTCGCGCCGCACCGTCGACGGCAAGGAGGTCTCGCTGCTGCCGTCGGCCGTCAGGGCCGACACGGCGCAGGTCGACCGCCTCGGGCTGCTCAAGAAGCCCAACGGCGGCCCCGTCGACTGCCCGCCCGGGCTCGACTGCGAGTGGGTCCCCGCACCGTACGAGCAGTACGGCCCGGGCGCCGGTGACTACGGCAACCACGACCTCGCCCAGCGTCCGCGCTCGCCGAAGATCACCAACATCGTCATCCACGACACCGAGGCGACCTACGACACGACCCTCAAGCTCGTGAGCGACCCGACCTACGTGTCGTGGCAGTACAGCCTGCGCAGCTCCGACGGCCACATCGCCCAGCACCTCACGCCGCAGGACGTCGGTTGGCACGCGGGCAACTGGTACGTCAACAGCCACTCGATCGGCCTCGAGCACGAGGGCTTCGCGCCCCAGGGCGCCGAGTGGTTCAGCGAGCCGATGTACCGCTCGTCCGCGCGGCTCGTGCGCTACCTCGCCACGACGTACGACATCCCGCTCGACATGCAGCACGTCTTCGGCCACGACCAAGTACCGGCCACGACCCCGGGCGGCGTCGCCGGCATGCACTGGGACCCGGGCCCCTACTGGAACTGGGAGCACTACTTCCAGCTCCTCGGGGCGCCGCTCTCGGCCCACCAGTCCGGTGCGGCCCAGGACCTCGTGCGGATCCTCCCCGGCTTCGAGGACAACATCCAGCCGGTGACCGGCTGCACGACGGCGGGCGTCGCCTGCCGCGCGCAGGGCACCAACTTCGTCTACCTGCACACCCAGCCGTCCGAGACGGCGCCGCTCGTCAACGACATCGGCCGCAAGTCCAACGGCGCGGCGTCGACGACGAACGTGTCCGACATCGGGGCCCGGGCCCAGACCGGTCTGACCTTCGCCGTGGCCGAGCGCAGCGGTGACTGGACGGCCATCTGGTTCAACGGCGTCAAGGGCTGGTTCCTCAACCCGGCGTCCGACCCGACGGCCGTCCCGGTCAAGGGCTCCTACGTCGTGCCCAAGGCCGGTCTGGCCAAGGCCCCCGTCTACGGGCGGGCCTACCCCGAGGCGTCGGCCTACCCGGCGGGCATCCCGGTCCAGGCGCTCGCGCCGCTGCAGTACTCCTTCGCGGCGGGCCAGCGGTACGCCGTCGGTGACCTCACGGTGCCGACGAACTACTACCGTGCCTCGACGTTCTCGCTGGGGACCCCGAACGACCACGTCGACGTCGTCGGTCAGGACCGCTACTACCAGATCTCCCTCGGCCACCGCTTCGCCTACGTGCGCGCGGCCGACGTGGACGTCGTCACGGCCCAGTAGCCAGCGGCACCACCCAACCGTCGAGGGGCCAGAATCTGTCGCCTCATCGACGTCGAAAGGCCACTTCTCGTCACGAGAAGTGGCCTTTCGACTGCCCGTGACCGGCACGAAGTGGCCTCTCGACGGTCAGGGGGCGGGGGCTCAGCGGAGGTCGTACGCCTTGAGGAAGCTGACGATGAAGGGCGCGGCGCCCGTCACGCCGTTGTCCCCGACCTCGTTGTAGGCCGCGATGGCGATGTCCCCGCGGCCGGCGACCATCCACACGTGGGTGTCGGGCGGGCTCTTCGTGCCGAACTCGGCGGTGCCGGTCTTGGCGTACTCGACGCCGAGCGGACCCAGGACCTTGCCTGACCCCTCGGTGACGACGTCACGCATCTCCTGACGCAGCACACCCGCCTCGGTGGGGTCGAGGGGCGTCGCGGGCTTGGGCAGGGCGGGGGCGCCGGCCACGAGCTGCGGGCGCACCGTCTGGCCCTTCATGACCGACGCGACGACGATCGCCATCGTCAGCGGTGACGCCTCGACGCGCCCCTGCCCGATGAACGACGCCGCGTGCTCGACGACGTCGTCGGTCGTCGGCACCGAGCCGAGGAAGCCGGTGAAGGGCAGGTCGAGCTTCTCGCCCATGCCGAGCGACTGCGCGGCGGACACGAGCTCGTCCTGGCTCACCTTCTCGTGCTGGCTGATGAAGGCCGTGTTGCACGAGTAGGCGAGGGCGGTCCGCATCGGGATGTCGCCGAGCTTGTCCTTGGGGTAGGTCGTGTAGTTGCTGAACCGGCGGCCGTTGACGGTGAGCGTCTCGGTGCACGGCAGCAACGCGTCGGCCGTGGCGCCCTTGCGCACGTTGGCGAGCGAGCTGACGATCTTGAACGTCGAGCCCGGCGCCTCCTTGCCGGCCAGGGCGAGGGTCGTGCCGGCAGCGGCAGGCCCGACGGCCGCGGCGAGCACCTCACCGGTCGACACGCGGACGGCGACGAGCGCGGTCGGGTGCTTCGTCTGCTTGGCGAGCGCCGACTCGGCCGCGGACTGGGCCTTGGGGTCGAGGGTGATCGTCAACGGCTCGCCCTCGGTCGACTGCTCGGCGAAGAGCTCGCGCTTGTCGAGGGCGCTGCCGTCGGCGCCGCGCTTGACGGCGTGGACCGCCAGGCCGGGCGTGCCTCGTAGCCGGGCGTCGTAGCGGTACTCGAGGCCGTTCTTGCCGACGGTGTCGCCGGCCTCGAGGGCGTCCTTCGAGGCCTTGATCTGCTCGGCCGTGGCCTCGCCGACCGTGCCGAGGATCGGGGCGGCCCACGTGCGGCTCGGGCCGAGCACCTGCAGGGCCGGGACGGTGAGCGCACCCGTGACCTTCTCGATCGCAGCGCCCCGCTCCTCGATGATCGGGTCGGTGGCTCGCAGGGTGACGCCCTCGACGAAGGCCTTGGAGCCGGCTGCCTCGACCTTCGCCGCGAAGCGGGCGGGATCGATCTCGATGAGTGCGGCGAGCTTCTTCGCCGCGGCCGTCGCCTCGGCGCCCGACACCTTCGTCTTGTCGATGCCGACGGCGGCGACCTCGCGCTCGGTCATGATCTTGCCGCCCGAGGAGTCGACGATGTCGGCCCGCCGCGGCCACTTGCGGGCGAGGTCGAGGGTCTCGTCGGAGGTGAGCTGTGGAGCGACGACGCCGGGCGTCCAGGACACCCGCCACCGGTCGTCGACGAGACTCAGGTCGACCTGCGTCTCGTAGGTCCAGTCGGTCGGGGACGTCGAGACGTCCCAGCGGCTGAAGAGCGTGGCCGTGGCGTGGTCGGAGCCCTCGGTGTGGCTCATCTCGCTGAGGGCCACCTGCGGACGCAGCGTGCCGAGGTCCTTGTAGGCGGCCTTGACGAAGGCGGTCGCCTTGGCGGGCGTCGTGTTCTTGAAGGTGACCGCGCCGAGGTCACCGCTCGCCAGCCCCGAGGCGAGGGCACGAGCGGTGTCGTCGGGCTTCGGCGGCGAGTCGAAGAGGGAGCAGCCGGCGCCGAGCGTGCCGACGAGCACCCCCGAGAGCGAGACGGCGACGAGAGTCCTGGCACGAGATCCCCTGAGCATGGCTCCACGGTACGTGCCGGGCCGCGGCCGCCGTGTCATGAGGTCGTGGCGCCGGCGTGACGATCGTCTGCAGGAGCGGGCGTGTGCCGGGCGGCCTGGCCGGGTGCCTGGCGTGCGCCGCCGCGGGGCGGCGTGCGCGGCCGGCGCCACAGCACGAGCGACCCGAGCAGGCCGACGACGAGCGCGACGAGGTGAACGCCCCAGGCCTGGTTGGCGGGCGACAGAGCGGCGAGGAAGACGTCGCGGCTCGCCTCGACGTGGTCGCGCAGCCCGTTGGGCAGTCCCGAGCGCGGCCGCAGGTAGGACGCGAGGTAGGAGAAGGCGGTCTGGCCGGCGGCGCAGACGGAGAGCAGGACGAGCGCCGCGAGCCACGCGACGAGGCGTCGGGCCGGGCGCAGACCCAGGCCGGCCAGGGCGAGACCCGCGGCCACGCCCACGACGACGGAGCTCCACTGCAGCAGGCCCAGCGACCGCTGGAGGCCGAGCAGGGCGACGACGACGGCGCTGACCCAGCTGCCGAGAGCCACGGCGAGCGGGGCGGCGGCCAGGGCTCGCAGCACCGGGCCGCCGAGGGCGACGAGGAGCCCGAGCACGAGACCGAGGACGGTGCCGAGGACCGCGACGGCGAGGACGCCGACGATGACGCGGTCGTCGCGGTCGAAGTCGCTGCCGAGCTGGCGGGTGGCCCCCGCCGACTGGGCGATCGTGTAGGCGCCGGACGTGAGGGCCCCCAGGGTGGCGAGCACGGCCACCCGGAGCCGTCGCCCGGCGCGGGGACGCACCCAGAGCGTCGCGAGGGCCGCGAGGCCGCCGCCGACGAGCGTGATCGTCAGGAGCAGCCCGAGGCGCGCCGTGATGAACGGCAGGAGGCTGATGTAGCCGTCGGTCGCCGAGCCCGTGGCGACGTCGTAGGGCCAGTTTCGTGGTGAGCGCGCGCCGAGCCCGTCGAGGATCCAGGGCAGCGCGCCGCCGACCCACCAGGCCGCCGCCGCGAGAGGGAGGACCGGCCACAGGTGGGCACGCGCAGGCCGACGGTGTGCCTCACTGCCCACGCCAACGCCGGTGTCCACGCGCAGATCCGATCATGACTGACCGACATCCGCCAATCGTCGGCGTGCTCGAGCGCCACAAAGGTCAGCGGTCGGGGTCAGCGCTCGGGGCGCCAGAGCTGCACGGACGCCACCGGCTCGAAGCCGGCCGCGAGGAACGCGCGCAGGGCGCGGGCGTTGCCGGGCGCGCAGGCCGCGACGACGACGTCGCCCTCGTCGATGAGGGTCAGGGCGTCGCGGACGACGTCGGTCCCGACGTGGTCCTTGGACGGATCGGTCTCGAGGCCCACCTCGGGCAGTCCGCCCAGCCCCGTCGAGAGGGTCACGAGCGTGTGGTCGTCGGGGGCGGCATACCCGAAGGTCGTGACGTCGCTGCGCACGGAGGTCGCGTGCTGGGCGCGGGGGTGGTTGCGCAGGTCGCTGCGCGGCACGAGCGCGGGCTCGCCGCCGGCTCCGCGGGCCACGAGGATGAGGTCGAGGGCGTCGATCCAGCCGGTGCCGGCCAGGCGCGAGACGAGGCGCGGGTTGCTCGCGCCGCCGAAGCCGTCCGGGCTCAGGGAGTCCAGGGTGCCGTCCGAGACGTCGTCGTCGACGGCGAGGTAGGCGTGCCCGGTGAAGGCGACGACGCCCTCGACGCCGGGCCGCCACGGCTCGACGCGCTGCCACGCGCCGTCGACGGTCGGGAAGTCGCCGCCTGCGGCCTTGCTGAGGACTTCGGCAATGGGGTGCACGGCGTCCATCAAACCCGCCGCGTCGACCCGGCGCCCGCCGGGGTCCACCTGTTGGCACCCGGCCGCCGCGCGCCCGCCGCGCGCCCGCCGCGCCCCCGCCGCGCTCCCTCTGCTCGCCCGACACCCCCGCCGGGTAGGTTGTGGCCATGTCCCGACCGCACGCGGCCGCCATCGTGGAGGACGCCGTCCACGAGCAGGTCGAGCGCGTGCTCCGCAGCCGCGGCTGGGGCAACCGGGTCATCACCCACGTGGGCTACGGCTCGTCCTCCTTCGTCCGTGTCTATGCGCGGATCCTCCTCGGGCGCAAGGGCCGTGAGGACGTCGAGGGTCCGGAGGCCAGGCAGGACGCGACCGGTGCCCTCAGCCCGGCCCACTACGACCGGGGTTGGCGCGCCTTCATCACCTCGCCCGCGACGGGCGTCCCGGTCAAGGTCACCGCCGGTGACCGTGAGGTCTACGGCCGGTCCGACCGCGGCGGACACGTCGACATCGTCGCCCGCGACCACGGCCTCGCCCCGGGCTGGCAGCAGGTGGTCGTCGAGGTGCAGGGCACCGACCCCGTCGCGGCCGACGTCTTCATCGTCGCCGACGGCGTGACGCACGGCATCGTCAGCGACATCGACGACACCGTCATCACGACGATGCTGCCCCGCCCGATGATCGCGGCGTTCAACACCTTCGTCCGCAGGGGCAAGGCGCGTCACGCGGTGTCGGGCATGGCACCGATGTACCGCCGCATCCTCTCGGCGCACCCGGGCGCGCCCATCGTCTACGTGTCGACCGGCGCCTGGAACGCCGCCGCCACCCTCAACCGCTTCCTCGTCGAGAACGGCTTCCCGCTCGGTCCGCTCATGCTCACCGACTGGGGGCCCACCAACACCGGGTGGTTCCGCAGCGGACAGGCGCACAAGCGCACCTGCCTCGACCGCCTCGCCCGCGACTTCCCCGAGATCACGTGGCTGCTCGTCGGCGACGACGGCCAGCACGACCCCCAGATCTACGCCGACTTCGCCGAGGCGCGCCCCGACCGCGTCGACGCCATCTGCATCCGGCACCTGTCGCCGACCGAGCAGGTGCTCTCCAACCCGATGAAGATCGACTCGCCCATCCGTCCCTGGGCGTCGCGGTCCGTGCCGACCTTCTCGGCTGCGGACGGGCACGGGATGCTCCGCGTCCTCGAGGGCGCCGGCAAGGTCGGCGAGGTCGTCGCTGCCGACGAGCAGCCCTCGCGTCCGGGCCGTTCCGTCGGCTCCGGGTGACAGACTGGGGCCATGCCTGAGCTGCCGGAGGTGCAGGCGCTCGTCGACTTCCTCGCCGAGCGGACGGACGGCCTTGCCGTCACGAAGGTCGAGCTCGCCTCGTTCAGCGTGCTCAAGACGTTCAACCCGCCACCGCAGGCGCTCGAGGGCGCACCCATCGACGGCGTCCACCGCCACGGCAAGTTCCTCGACATCGACGCCGACGGCACCCACCTCGTCTTCCACCTCGCGCGGGCCGGCTGGCTGCGCTGGTCCGACCAGCTGCCGATGACCGTCCTGCGACCGGGCAAGTCACCGATCGCGCTCCGGGTGCGGTTGTCCGACGGCTCCGGTTTCGACCTGACCGAGGCCGGCACGAAGAAGTCGCTCGCGGCCTACATCGTCACCGACCCGGCCCAGGTGCCCGGCATCGCGCGCCTCGGTCCCGACCCGATGGCCGACGACTTCACGCTCGAGCAGTTCCGCTCGATGCTCGAGGGCCGGCGCACGCAGATCAAGGGCCTGCTGCGCGACCAGGAGTTCATCGCCGGCGTCGGCAACGCCTACTCCGACGAGATCCTCCACGTCGCCAAGATCAGCCCGTTCGCCATCGCGGGCACGCTCGCCCCCGAGGTGGTCGACCGGTTGTATGCCGCCCTGCGCGACACGCTGAAGAGCGCGGTCACGACGGCGTCGGGCAAGCCGGCCAAGGAGCTCAAGGACGCCAAGCGCGCGGGCATGCGGGTCCACGCGCGCACCGGCCAGCTGTGCCCGGAGTGCGGCGACGTCGTCCGCGAGGTGTCGTTCGCCGACACGTCGCTGCAGTACTGCGCCACCTGCCAGACCGGCGGCAAGCCGCTCGCCGACCGACGGATGTCCAAGCTGCTCAAGTGAGCACGTCCCGTCAGGCATGATGGCCCGGCGCGGATTCGTCCGGAATGCAACGCTTCCGGTCTCGTGGTTGTCTTCATCGTCATGAAGCCGTTGACCCACCACGTCCTGCGCGGTCCCCTCCACCCGGTTCGTCCCGGTCGAGCATTCGTCGCGCTCGCCCTCGGATCCGTGCTCGTCACGAGTGCCTGCGGGCAGGCGACGCCGTCACCCGGGGCCGCCACGCCCGCCGGTGGCGACGGTCCGTCGGCCACGGCCGGCTCGACGGTCGACGCCGGCGCGGGCGCCGAGACGGCGACGTCGGGCGGCGTGCGCCTCGAGGCGACGATGGCGCCGGGAGGGCCCGAGGTGGGCGTGACAGGTGCCGGCATCGCGGCGAGTCCCGGCCTCGTCGTCGACTACACGCTGACCAACACGGGCACGAAGCCCGTCCTCGCCTACGACGTCGTGCCCGCCGACCTCGGCAGCGCGACGCTGCCCATGGACGTCGATGCCAAGCACGCGTGGGTCTACGAGGAGTCCGGCGTCCTCCGCCTCAGCAAGCAGGGTTTCGCTCCCGGCCCGAACGTCCGCTTCGCGGCGGCGCCCGTCATGGGCGGCCACACGATCGCGCCCGGTGCCAGCATCACCGGGAAGGCGTATGCCGTGTCGCCGCCGACGCTCGACGTGCCGGGTGACTCCTTCGAGGCCCCGCGGACCCCGGTCGACCCGGCCGTCAAGCAGTGGCAGTTCTGCGTCCAGGTCTCCGATCGTGCCGGGCAGGCCCGACCGTCCGCGGTCGGCGGCGGCGTCCTCGAGGCGGCCTCCGCGGCGCCGCAGGGCGACGAGCTCGTCTGCACCCCACCGTCGACGATCCCGGTCGCCTGACGGGTCAGAGGTGGATCGAGACGTGGCCGCCGTTCGCGATGCCCAGGCAGCTGAAGAGCATGAAGGATCCGGGCCAGGCCGCGGCGGCGGCCAGGCACCACGTCTTGACCGACCGTGAGGCGGCCCGCGCCCCGTCCCAGTCGCCGAGGGCCCACTTCGCGTTGACCTGGGTGGACTTGATGATCGCGACGATCCCGAAGGGCGTGAAGCAGCAGATCGTGCACAGGATCGCCCAGCCGAGGCGGGTCGGCGGTGGCGGGGCCTGGCCGCTGCGGGGGCCCACCCACTCGGCGATGGGGGTGGCGGCATACGGCAGCGGGTCGACCCGGCCTGCGGGCGGCGGCAGCGGGACGGGCGGCGGCATCACCGGTGAGATCGGCGCGCTCGGCGCGCTCGGCGCGCTCGGGGCGCTCGAGGCCGTAGCGTCCGGCGACTCGAGGTCGGGCAGCCACTGCGACCAGGTGTCCTGCGTGGGATCGGGTCGACGGTCGTCCATGGTCCGGGTGCTCCTGGCTCGGCGGGTCGGTCACTGGTGAGACCCGTCAGGAGCGACAGCGTTACACGGAGTAGGCGCGTGCGGGTGTGAACCGGACGAATCGCCCCGAGTCAGATGATGGTGGGGTCGCCGTCCGCGCTGAGCTGCTTGCCGGCCCGCTCCCACTCGAGCATCCCGCCCTCGACGTTGGCGACGTCGTAGCCCTGGTGCACGAGCCACTGGACCGCGCGGGCCGACCGGCCGCCCATCCGGCAGACGATGGCGACGGTGTCGTCGGTCTCGGGCAGCTCGTCGATACGTGCCGGCAGCTCCGCGAGGGGGATGTGGATGGCGTTGGGGGCGTGGCCGGCGGCCCACTCGTCGGCCTCGCGGACGTCGACGAGGACGGCGTCGTCGGGCAGCTCGGACACGGTCGTCGTGGGGATGCTCATGCCGTCCATCCTGACACGGGCCCTCGTCATCCCACGCGTGCGGCGAGGGTGTTGAGCACGGCGGCGGCCTCGTCGGCGTCGTCGACCGTGACGACGACGTCGGGCTCGCCGACGCGGTGCACGACGAGGGCCTCGCCGGCGCGGGTGACGTAGCCACGCCGGCCGTCGACGCCGATCCGCCAGCCCCAGCCGCCGAACTCGCGCAACGGGGAGACGGTCGTCGTCCCGGCCGACGCCACCCGCTCGAGCGGCACGCGGGACCACGAGAGCCCGGCGCTCGAGACCCGCAGGCCGGAGGCGTCGACCGTGACGCGCGCCGAGAGGGTGAGAGCGAGGAGAGCCCCGAGGGCGAGCGCCAGCAGCCAGACCCAGGCGAACCCGGCGAGCGCCACCCAGACGAGCGGTAGCGCGACGACGACCGCGAGCGCCGCCGTCGGGCCCACGCGCAGGCTCGCCCGCCCCGTCCACGCGAGCCGGGTCGTCGGTGTGACGTCGAGCCGAGGCGCGTCGGCGGGCAGGGGCGCGCGGGCACCGGTGACCTCGGGTGGCGTCGTGCGTCCCCAGCGCCAGAGCCCGACGGCGACGAGGGCGGTCAGCACGAGTGTCGGGACGGCCCACTGCGGCGGGAACGCCTGCGGGACCTGTCCCGGCCGCTGCGCGAGGAGGCCACCGAAGAGCACGCCGCCGAGGAACACGGCGAGGCCACCGGCGACGGCGGCGAGCGGACCCCGGGCGGAGCGGTGCATGAGCGCGCCGAGGCCGACGAGGGCCAGTGGCATCACCGTCGTGATGACGGCCGCGGTGACGACGGCCGCCCCGAAGGGCTGCCAGCGGTCCGGCTCGCCGTCCAAGCCCCAGTGGACGGCCACGGGGTCCGGCACCAGGTCGCGGACGGCATACGCCAGCCCGGTGCCGACCGCGGCCACGACGGGAGCCAGCACGGCGCTCGCGACCAGGGCGTGGGTCGGGCGACGGTCGGTGGTCATCGCTGGAACTCGCTCTCGATGAGTCGGGTGAGGTCGGCCGGGGTGGCGCCGACGAGCCGAGCCTCGGCGACGAGCTCGGCGACGAGGGTGCGCAGCCGCGCGTCACCTCCGGGGTCGGAGGTGCTGACGACGGCCCCGCGGCCGCGGCGCAGGTCGATGAGCCCCTCGTCCCGGAGGGACTGGTAGGCGCGGAGCACCGTGTGGAGGTTGACGTCGAGCACGCCGGCGACCTCCTTGGCCGAGGGCAGGCGGTCGCCCTTCGCGAGGCGTCCGGAGGCCATCTCGCGTCGGACGCAGGCGGCCACCTGCACGTGCAACGCCGTGCTCGACGTGGGGTCTACCTGCCACAACATAGTTCTAGTATCACTAGAAATAGATCGTCAAGACAAGCGGCTAGGGTGGAGGCCGTGAAGATCCTGTCGATCCAGTCCCACGTCGCCTACGGTCACGCCGGCAACTCGGCCGCGGTCTTCCCGCTCCAGCGGCTCGGGCACGAGGTCTATCCCGTGCTCACGGTCACCTTCTCCAACCACACCGGCTACGGCTCGACGCGAGGCCCGCTCATCGCGCCCGCCGACGTCGCGGCCGTCATCGACGGCGTCGAGGAGCGGGGGGCCTTCCCGGCCATCGACGCGGTGCTCTCCGGCTACCAGGGCGCCGAGGCGGTCGGCGAGGTCGTCCTCGACGCCGTCGCGCGGGTCAAGGCGGCCAACCCCGCCGCGGTCTACTGCTGCGACCCGGTCATGGGCGACGTCGGCCGCGGCTTCTTCGTGCGCGAGGGCATCCCCGAGTACATGCGCGACCACGTCGTGCCGAAGGCCGACATCGTCACGCCCAACCTGTTCGAGCTCGAGTTCCTCGTCGGTCGCCCGGTGTCGACGCAGGCCGACCTCGTCGCCGCGGCGCGCGAGCTCGTCGCGCAGGGGCCGAGCGTCGTCCTCGTGACGAGCGCGCTGACCTCCGACACGCCTGAGGGCTCGATCCAGATGGCGTGCGTCACCGCCGACGACGCCTGGGTCGTGACGACCCCGATGCTGCCGATGACGGTGCGCGGCGGTGGTGACGTGACCGCTGCGGTCTTCCTCGCGCACTACCTGACGGACGGCCCGGAAGTGGCCCTGCGCCGCACCGCGGCGACGATGTATGCCGTGCTCGAGCGCACCCACGCGAGCGGCTCGGACGAGATGCTCCTCGTCGCCGAGCAGGACGCGATCGCGCACCCCGACGAAGTTTTTGAAATCTCTTCGATCAGTTGACCGTTTCGCCCCAGAGCGCGTTATAGTCGCAACGCGCCGTTCCGCATGACCACCCCTGACCGTGCGGAACGGCGCTTTTTCATGCCTGAATTCAGTGGAATCCGAATCAAATGACTTCGGTATCCATGGAGTCGGTGTCGGCCTCGCGCTCCGCCCCGGCGTTCGGACGACGCGCCGATCAGGGTCGATCGGGATGTCTCAGGTTTTCGGTAGAGATGCGTATAGCCTCCGATCGTGGACCCGATCACGAACCCGTACGCCCCGGGGGCGGGCCAGCGCCCGCCCGAGCTCGCCGGCCGTGACGAGCAGCTGCGCACCTTCGACGTCGTGCTCGAGCGCATCGCCCGCGGACGCTCCGAGCGCTCGATCGTCCTCACCGGCCTGCGCGGCGTCGGCAAGACCGTCCTGCTCAACGCCCTGCGCAGCTCGGCCGTGCGGGCCGACTGGGGCACGGGCAAGTTCGAGGCCCGCCCCGACCAGCGGCTGCGGCGACCGCTTGCCGCGGCCGCGCACCAGGCCGTGCGCGAGCTCGGTCACCCGCGCGGCGAGGACGTCGACCACGTGCTCGGCATCATCAAGGCCTTCGCGCTGCGTGACGCCCCGACGGGCGCGAAGCTGCGTGACAAGTGGCAGCCGGGCATCGATGTCCCGGCCGTCACCGGCCGCGCCGACTCGGGCGACATCGAGATCGACCTCGTCGAGCTCTTCACCGACATCGGTGGCCTCGCCGCCGACGTCGGCAAGGGCGTCGCCGTCTTCATCGACGAGATGCAGGACCTCGACCCGGACGACGTGTCGGCGCTCTGCGCGGCGTGCCACGAGATCTCGCAGTCGGGTCTGCCCGTCATCGTCGTCGGTGCCGGCCTGCCCCACCTGCCCGCGGTGCTCTCGGCCTCGAAGTCCTACTCCGAGAGGCTCTTCCGCTACTCGCGCATCGACCGGCTGCCTCGCGACTCCGCCGACCGCGCCCTCGTCGGGCCGGCCACCGAGGAGGGGTGCGAGTTCACGCCCGAGGCGCTCGACGAGATGTATGCCGTGACGGCCGGCTACCCGTACTTCATCCAGGCCTACGGCAAGGTCGTGTGGGATGTCGCGCCCTCCTCACCCGTGACCGCCCAGGACATCCGGGTCGCGGTGCCCGAGGCCGAGTCCGAGCTCGCCGTCGGCTTCTTCGGCTCACGCTTCGAGCGGGCGACGCCGGCCGAGCGCGAGTACCTCCGGGCCATGGCCGACGCGGCCCTCGTCAACCCGCCCGCAGGGGAGGGGGACGCGGAGGGGAGCGACGCAGCGATCGCGGTCGAGACGGCATACGTCCGCGACGGGGTGACCGAGCGCGAGGCCGTGCCGACGTCCGCCGTGGCGGAGGTGCTGGGGCGCAAGCCGCAGTCGCTGTCGCCGGCGCGCGACGCCCTCATCAAGAAGGGCCTCATCTACTCCGGCGAGCGCGGCCTCATCGCCTTCACGGTGCCCCACTTCGGGCGGTACCTGCGCACCCAGTCCTGAGGGCTACGCGGGCGCCTCGCCCGCAGCGACGTCGAGGTGCGCGCGCCGTCCGTCCCGGTCGAGCACGAGGATGACCTCGACCGGCTCGTCGTCGGCGGTGATGGCGTGCGGGACCATCGTCGAGAACTGCGCCGACTGGCCCTCCTCGACGAGCACGACGCGCTCGCCGAGGTGCAGCCGAGCCGTCCCCGAGAGCACGGTGAACCACTCGTGACCCGGGTGCACGCCGAGCCGGCCGCTGTGGCGCGTGGCCGTGATCCGCATCTTGGCCACGACCAGACCGTGCGGCTCGTCCTCACGCGTCAGCAACCACGTCGTGCGCCCCTGGGTCGTGTCCCGGCGCGGGTGGATGACGACGTCGTCGTCGCTCGCGAGGTCGACGAGCTCGTCGATGGTCGTGCCGAGCGCGCGGGCGATCGGACCGAGCTGGTCGATGGCGATCCGGCGGTGGCCCGTCTCGATCCGGCTCAGCGTCGACGGGCTGAGGCCGCACCGGCCGGCGAGGGCGTCGAGGGACCACCCGCGGGCGACGCGGAGGCCGCGGATGCGGGCGCGGATCACTGCGTCGAGGTCGAGTTCTTGCGTCATCGGCAAGATCGTATGCCGTGTGCGCAACGGTGTCCTACCGTGACACGTATGTCGCACGCACAGCACGGAGACGCCCCCGCCCACCACGGACACGGTGACCACGACGGCCACAGCCACGACGACCTGGCGTCCGAGGCCGAGGGCGCCGACCTGCTCGACCTCGACGGCGACGTGCTCCGGACCTACTGGGACGCGGCGCTCGACCGCGTCACCGCGGCCCTGGTGTCGTCGCCGGCCGACGAGCAGGGCGCGCCCGCCCGGGTCGTCGACCTCGGTGCTGGCACCGGCACCGGCACGCTCGGACTGGCGCGCCGGCTGCCCGACGCCGAGGTCGTCGCCGTGGACGTCTCAGAGCTCGCCCTCGCGCGTGTCGACGCCAAGGCGCGGGCCGCCGGCGTGGGCGACCGCGTCCGCACCGTGGTGGCCGACCTCGACGCCGGATGGCCCGACCTGGACCCGATCGACCTCACCTGGGCCTCGATGTCGCTGCACCACCTCGCGGACCCGAACCGCGCTCTCTCCGACCTTCGTCGGATCACCCGCGACGGGGGTCTGGTCGCCGTGGCCGAGTTCGACGAGCCGCTGCGCTTCCTGCCCGACGACCTCGGTCTCGGCCGTCCCGGTTTCGAGGGCCGGGCGCTCGGCGTGCTCTCCGCCGTGCACGCCGAGGTGCTGCCCTCCATCGGCGCGTCCTGGGACGAGGTGCTCCGCGAGGCCGGCTGGACGGTGGTCGACGAGCACGACGTCGTCATCGACGAGCGCTCGCCGGACCATCCGCTCGCCGGCCGCTACGCCCGAGCCTGGTTCGACCGGCTCGCGCACGGCCTCACCGACCGGCTGGACGCCGAGGACCACCGCACGCTCGAGGCCCTGCTCGACGACGACGGCCTCCACGGTCTGCTCCACCGCACCGACCTGCACCTGCACGGCGTCCGCACGGTGACGATCGCGCGCCGCTGACCGGTCCCGGTCTGCCGGCGGCACGCCGATGGGGAGTGCTCCCCGCTTTCCGGCGCGCCGGCCGGGAGAGGCTGTCCTAGCGTCGGATCCGGGACGAACGTCGGGCGACCGCCCGACGGCCCGGGGGCCATGGCCCACGACGACAGGGGACACCATGAAGAAGACGATCGCGTCGGCCGCCGTCGCGGCCGCGCTCACCGGGGCCGTCGTGGCTGCGGCACCCACCGCGCAGGCCGCCACGGCGCGCAACGGCGTCTGCGAGACGGGCGAGTTCTGCCTCTACTACAACTCCGGCAACGGCGGGTCGCTCGTCGACCTCGCGAACAGCCAGTCCGACTACGGCACCGGGTCCGGGTGCGTCACCTTCGTCTCGGCGGGCAACGGCCAGGGGCAGTGCGTCAAGAACAACGCCGCGTCGGTCTGGAACCGGGGGCCGCCGTGGCGACGGTCTTCTACCGGAGCGGCTACTCCGGGGCCATCGACTCGGTCGACCCGGGCGTCATGGCGGACCTGCGTCCGGAGCTGAAGAACGAGAATGCCGGCCACATCGTCGGCGTCGCCACCAACGACGCGTTCGAGTACGGCGTCTACCACTCGGCGGGTGCTCGCGTGACGGCGTGGTTCGACGGCTACCTCAACACCCCGGGGCGACACGAGGGCATCGACGTCGCCTACCAGTCCGGCGCCGACGTCTTCGCCGTCCTCGGCGGTACGGTGACCCGGGTGACCGAGGGCAGCGACGCGACGGATGCGCTGTCCACGCTCGCGGTCTACAACGCCACCTACGACAAGACCGTCGTCTACCTCCACCTCAACCCGTTGGGCTTCGCGGTGGGACAGTCGATCTCGAAGGGCCAGAAGATCGGCGACGAGGCGGCTCGCGGCGCCCCTGCCACGCACACCCACGTCGAGATGCGCCCCGGGCGCCAGACCGCGGCGACCTTCAGCAGCGACACGACGCTCGTGAATCCGGTGCCCACCCAGTTCTGGATGGACCGCGGCTACAACGCCTGCTGCCAGTGACGCGTCGGGTGTGGCCGACGCGCTCGGCCACACCCGAGACCGGCGCGTCAGCTGGGCGCCTCAGCCGGGGACGGCGAGCTGGACGGTGCGCCAGGTCGTCCGGAGTGCAGGACCGATGACGTCCACACCGCCGGCCATCGTCACGACGAGCCAGGCCGCCGCCACGGTGAGAGCCGGCCCGACGACGTAGCGCTCGACGGTGTGGTCGGTGCTCAGGGCCAGGTAGTTGTAGCGGTGTCCGTGCACCGGCCAGAAGAGCGGGCAGCCCTGCACCGTGGCCATGTCGCCGAGGAGGTGGACCACCACCCCGACCGCGACCGCCCACGGCACGACGTCGACGGGGAAGGAGTCGAGCACGGCGCCACGAGTCAGCATCGCGCCCATCAGCAGGCAGAGCAGGGTGTGGCCCACCGTCGCCCGGACCATCGTGACGCGCAGGGCCGCTGCCGCGAGGGCGAAGAGGAACGACAGGAACAGACCGAGGGGCAGGCCGCCGACGTTCGTCAGGTAGGCCCCCAGTGCGGTGAAGGCCGCCAGGCCGACGAGCGAGTGGGTGCCGTTGCGGTGCCCGCCACTGACCAGTCCCACGCACCAGGCGATTCCGGCCGTCAGCGGCCCGAGGGAGCGTGCCGGTGTCGCGTGCGCGTGGTCGATGTCCGGGAGCACTGCGGCGCCCGCCGCGGTCACGGCTGCGACCGGGACCGCCCAGGCCTCGACGGGGACGCCGTGGTCACGCAGCAACGGCGTCAGGGCGAGCACGGCCACCGCCCCGGACAGGGCATGAGTCCTACCGAGCACCGCGGGTCACCGATCGCACGACGGCAGACTCTAGCCAGCCGGCGCGGTGACGCCGACACCGGGGGCCAGCCGTCTCGGCGAGCCGTATGCCTCCCAATTCCATTGTGTGGCAGGGTTGCCGATCGTGCCTGCTCGCTCCTTGCCCCCGCTCCTGGCTGTTCTCGTCGCGGCGGGCGTGGCGCTGGCCGGCTGCGGCCTTCCGCTGCCGTCGCCCGGCGCCGGCCTTCCGCACGCCCCGACCCGCGTCGTGCCCGGCAGTGCGGCAGGCGGAGCCACCGCGAGCTCCGGGCCGTCCCCCGTCCCGCCCCTGACACCCGCGCTAGCGCGCGCGGCGCTCTCGACGCTCGACGGCCTCCCGGTCAAGGGCCGGGCCCCCAAGACCGGCTACGACCGGGACGCGTACGGCCCCGCCTGGAGCGACGACGTCGACGTGAGCCTCGGACACAACGGCTGCGACACCCGCAACGACGTGCTGCGCCGCGACCTCGTCGCCGAACGGTTGAAGCCCGGCACACACGGATGTGTCGTCGTCTCAGGCACGCTCGCGGATCCCTACACCGGGCGCAGCATCACCTTCGTCCGGGGACGCGCCACGTCGGCGAAGGTGCAGATCGACCACGTCGTTGCCCTCGGCGATGCCTGGGTCACGGGTGCGCAGCAGCTGACGGCGACCGAGCGCAGGACGCTCGCCAACGACCCGCTCAACCTGCTCGCCGTCGACGGCCCGACGAACAGCGCCAAGCGTGACGCGGACGCCGCGTCGTGGCTGCCTCCGAACAAGGCCTACCGCTGCACCTACGTCGCGCGTCAGGTCGCCGTGAAGTCGCGCTACCGCCTCTGGGTCACCGCGGCGGAGAAGGCGCAGATCGCTCGGGTCCTCGCCGGGTGCTCGCGAGCGCGCTGACTCCGGCTGACGCCTGGGAGGTGGAAGGGCCGGACCCCACCTGACTGCCAAGCCGTGAGGGAGGGGTGGAGTGGCAGTCAATCCCGGCCCTTCCAGTAGGACACGCTACGGGACGCGGGGTGCCCTGTGGGGGTGAAGATCCCCGTGAATCCTGTCGATTCGACCGGAAATGCGCCTTTCGTCGGGCTCGTAGGCGTCACATCCTCGGTGCACCGTTCTCCCGGAATCGCCCGAACCGCGTTCGCCGCGCACGTCGACCACCCGCGAGGCGGTGCGACCTAGCCTGCTGGCATCCGGGGTCCTCGGCATCCCGGCGACCTCTGGCGGACCCGATGCCCAGACCGACAGAACGCCCGACCGCCTACGTGCCGGGGCTCGACGGAGTGCGTGCCCTCGCGGTGGCGGCTGTCGTCGGCTACCACCTCGGTGTGCCGGCCCTTGGCGGAGGGCTGCTCGGGGTCGGGGTCTTCTTCACGCTCAGCGGCTTCCTCATCACGGGCGTCCTCGTCGCCGGGTGGGAACGTACGCGGACCGTCGGACTCAGCCGCTTCTACGTGCACCGGGCCCGTCGGCTGCTTCCGGCCGTCGTCGTGCTGCTCGTCGTCGTGTCGTTCGTGTCCGTCGTCACCCACCCCGACGCCGCGGGTGAGCGCCTGGCCGAGTCCGTGGCCGCCCTGCTCTACGTGAGCAACTGGAAGACGATCTCGGACGGCGAGTCCTACTTCCAGCGGTTCAGCGGGCCGGGACCCTTCGACCACCTCTGGTCCCTCGCCGTCGAGGAGCAGTTCTACGTCGTCTGGCCCGTGCTCATGCTCGGACTCCTCGTCGTCGTGCGGGGTCGGCTGCGTGGCGTGGCGACGCTGACGACCGTGCTCGCCCTCGCGTCGTTCGTGCTCCTCTGGCTCCTCGCCGTGCCGGGCTTCGACAACACGCGGGCCTACGAGGGCACCGACGCGCGGGCCGGAGGACTCCTCGTCGGCGCTGCCGTGGCCCTCGTCTGGCGCCGCGGCTCACTGCCACCACTGTCCGACCGAAAGGACCGTCGGGCTCTCGACGGCGTCGGCGTCGGCTGTCTCGTCGTCGTCCTCGCCCTCATGACGCTCACGGACGAGTACTCGCTGTCGCTCTACCGCGGCGGACTGCTGCTGCTGTCCCTCGCCACGGCCGGCCTCGTCGCGGTCGTGTCGCACCCGCGGTCACGACTCGGCCGCCTGCTCGGGGTCCGGCCCCTGCGCTGGGTCGGCGAGCGGTCGTACGGGATCTACCTCTGGCACCTGCCCGTCGTCGCCCTGACCGGCCCGGACGTGCTGCGGGGGCATCACGGGCTCAGGGGCGCGCTCCAGCTCGGGCTGACGCTGCTGCTCGCGACGCTGTCGTGGAACCTCGTCGAGGACCCGATCCGACGGCGCGGCTTCCGGCGCGCCCTCCGCCCGCGACGGCCGCGACCCGGCGACCTGCCGCGCGCCGTGCCGTCGATGCCGGCCGTCGCCGCCGGCACGATCGCCCTGGCCCTCGTCTCCGTCACCTCGCTCAGCGCCGCCGCGCTCGTCGGCGGGGGACGGGCGGACGACCGGGCGCTCGACCCGGGCGACCCGCCCGCGCCGCCGACGACCGCCGCGACCTCGACGTCCCCACCCGCGTCACCGCCGTCCCCGACCTCAACGCCGTCCCCGACGTCACCGACGTCACCGACCGCGCCGCCCTCGCACCCTCCGGCGCGGACGTCGTGCACGTCCCTCGTCCACATCGGGGACTCGACGTCCGTCGGTCTCGTCGACCCGGCATACCAACCCCGTGCGTCGACGCGGCTGCCCGCCCAGTACGCCCGCGTCGGGGTCACGAGCTTCGTGCCGGACATCCTCGGCGCGCGCTCGATCGTCGAGACGTTCCGGGGGCAGCCGAACGCCGAGAGCGCCGTGACGTCACGGACCACGCAGGGGTACGCCGGGTGCTGGGTCCTCGCGATGGGCACCAACGAGGTCGCGAACCAGTACGTCGGGGGTGTCGTGCCGCTCGCCGACCGGATCGACCTGCTGATGCGGCCGATCGGCAACCACCCGGTGCTGTGGCTGACGGTGCGCACCACCGACACCTCGGGGCCCTACGCCGACCGCGAGATGGAGAAGTGGAACGCGGCGCTGCTCGACGCGTGCAGCCGCTACCCGACCATGCGCGTCTACGACTGGCGCACCGAGGTGCACCGGTCGTGGTTCGTCGACGACGGGATCCACTTCACGACGCGGGGCTACACCGAGCGCGGCAAGCGCATCGCCGACGCGCTGGCCCGGGCCTTCCCGGCCGCAGGGGCGCCGGCCCCCGGCTGTCTCGTGCAGTCGGGAGACTGACCGGCCGGGACGCCCCGGCCACCAGCCGGTTTCGCGACGAGGCCTCCGGGAGGGCATGCTCGTCGCATGCGCCCGGCCCTCGACCTCCTCCTCGTCGTGGCGCTCCTGGGCCTCGCGGTCCACCTCGCGCGTGCCGACCCGCGCCGATGGCGGATCGGGGTCCTGCTCCTCGGCGCCCTCTGGGCCGTGCTGTCGGCGGTCGGGGTGGACGTGCTCGTGCTCCCGCAGGTCCTCTCGGTCGTGCTGGGACTCCTCTTCGTCGGCAACGGCCTGCGCCTGCTGCGCCCGCAGGGCCGGGGTCCGACCAACGTCCTCGCGCTGCTCCTCGGCATCGCGATCCTGACCGCGACGGCCGTCGGGACGGGTATCGTCGGCTCCGGTGCCGCCGGCGCGATCGCCGCCGTCCCGACGGGGCCGGAGGTCCTCGGGATCGTCGTCCTGCTCCTGCCCGGCTACCCGGCGCTCGCCTTCGGCAGCTTCGCGCTCTACTGCCTGACCTACCGGCGCCACCGCGCCCGCGCCGAGCCGGCGGCGGTCGTCGTCCTCGGCTCGGGACTCGTGGGCGGCACGGTGCCGCAGCTGCTCGCCCACCGGCTCGACGCGGCCGCCGACGCGTGGCGCGCAGAGCGCGACCGCGGCCACGAGTGCCTCCTCGTGCCGAGCGGCGGGCAGGGCGACGACGAGCCGATGTCCGAGGGGATGGCCATGACCGCGTACCTCATGGCCCACGGCATACCCCAGGCGTCGGTCGCGACCGAGGACCGCGCGACGACGACCGAGGAGAACCTGCTGCTCTCACGCGAGATCCTGCGGTCGCGCGGGATCGGCGACGCCGGGCCCCTGCGCGTCGTGACGAGCAACTACCACGTCGGCCGCGCGGCGCTGCTGGCCCGGCGCCTCGGCATCGACGCCGACGTCACCGGCGGCCCGACAGCCTGGTACTTCGTGCCGAGCGCCTTCGTGCGCGAGTTCCTCGCCGCGCTGACGCTCCACCCGCGCACCAACCTCGCGGGCCTCGGCGTGTGGGCGGCCTGGACGGCCTGGCTCGCGTATGCCGTCCTGCCCGTCTGAGGGCGCCGCGCGCGGTCACGACGTGGCTGGCCCCTGAGCCAGGTCGTCACGCAGCACTCGCTTGAGCAGCTTGCCGCTCTGGTTGCGGGGCAGCTCGTCGACGAAGTGGAGCGCCTTGGGCAGCTTGAAGGGCGCGAGGCTGGCGCGGGCATGGTCGACGAGCTCGGTCTCGGTCACCGTCTGTCCGTCGCGCAGGACGACGACGGCGGTGACGGCCTCGACCCAGCGTTCGTGCGGCGTTGCGATGACGGCGACCTCGGCCACGGCAGGGTGGGTGTAGAGCGCGTCCTCGACCTCGCGGGAGGCGACCATGACGCCGCCGGTGTTGATGACGTCCTTGATGCGGTCGACGACGGTGAGGTAGCCGGCGTCGTCGCGGGTGACGAGGTCGCCGGAGTGGAACCACCCGTCACGGAAGGCCTCGGCCGTCGCGTCCTGCTTGTTCCAGTAGCCGGTGCACAGCTGCGGCGATCGGTAGAGCAGCTCGCCCGACTCCCCGGCGGGGACGTCCGTGCCTTCGGGGTCGACGACGCGCGCCTCGACGAAGAGCACGGTGCGGCCGCACGCCTCGGGTCGCTCGGCGTGCTCCTCGGGCCGCAGCACCGTGGCGAGCGGGCCGATCTCGGACTGCCCGAAGCAGTTCCAGAAGCCGAGCCCGGGCAGGCGCTGCTGGAGCCGGTCACGCACCGGGACCGGCATGATCGACGCGCCGTAGTACGCCTTGCGGAGCGAGCCGAGGTCGGCGGTCTCGAGCGCCGGGTGGTTGGAGAGCGGTACCCAGACGGTGGGGGCGAGGAAGAGCGAGCCGATGCCGTGCGTGGCGACCCGCTCGAGGATCGTCGCGACGTCGGGGCGGGGCAGCAGGTGGTTCGTCGCCCCCACGGCGAGGTAGGGCAGGAGGAAGACGTGCATCTGGGCCGAGTGGTAGAGCGGCATCGAGTGGAGTGGGGCGTCGTCCTCGCGCAGGTCGAGGCCGACGATGCACGAGACGTACTCGTGGACGAGGGCCCGGTGCGTCATCATCGCGCCCTTGGGCTGGGACGTCGTGCCCGAGGTGTAGAGCAGCTGGACGAGGTCGGTGTCGCGCGTCCCGACGTCGAGCGTGGGCACATCGCCCTCGCTCCACCGCGGCAGCACGGCGTCGTCCCCGCCGTGGAGCAGCAGCACCTGCTCGAGGTCGGTGTCGGCGCGCACGGCCTCGACGCCGTCGCGCAGCGCCACGTCGACGAGCGCGACGCGCGCGCCCGAGTCGCGCAGCAGGTAGGTCAGCTCGGGGCCGGTCAGCGCGTAGTTGACGGGGACGTGGACGAGGCCCGCGCGGGCACAGCCGAGGTAGGCGAGCAGGTAGGCATCGGAGTTGACCCCGACCGTCGCGACGCGGTCGCCGCCGGCGAGTCCGAGACCGAGCAGGTGCGCGGCCGCGCGGGACACGGCGGCGTCGAGGGCGGCATACGTCCACGTGCGGTCGTCGAAGACGAGCGCGACCCGGTCCGGATGGCGCGCGGCGCTGCGGCGGACGACGTCGTCGACGGTGCTCGAGGTGATCTGCGCGGTGCTGACGCTCATGGGGTGTCTCCGGGGTCGGGGCGTTCGCGAGGTCGGTCGGGTCGGTGGGCGGGCGCGGCGAAGGACTCGAGGAGGGCTCCCGCCTCGGCGCCCCCGGCGAGCCGCGCGATGGTCGCGGCCTCGTCGGCGAGCTGGACGGCATACGGGCGCTCACCCGCGAGGCGCAGCAGGCGGGCTGCCTCGCCGACGGCCTCGCGGGGGAGGGCGGCGATCGCGGCGACGACCTCGCCGGCGCGGGCGTCGAGGTCCGGGGCGGGGCAAACCTCGGTGACGAGTCCCCAGTCGAGCGCGGTCGCCGCGTCGATGGGGGTGCCGGTCAGCAGGAAGAGGGCCGCCCGGCGCGCGCCGACGGCGGCGGGCAGCAGTGCGCTGACGCCGCAGTCGGGCGACAGGCCGACGCCGGGGTAGGCCGCGACGAACGTCGCGTGGTCGGCCGCGAGGACCACGTCGGAGGCGAGGACGAGGCCGACACCGGCGCCCGCGGCGGCGCCCTGGACCACCGCGACGACCGGGACCGGCAGCGCGCGCAGGGCCGTGAGCGTCTCGTGCAGGATCCCCGCCAGCTCGGCGACGAAGGCCCGGCGCTCGGGTGCCGCGGCCATGGCGCGCACGTCGCCGCCGGCGCAGAAGAGCCGGCCGTCGGCCCGGAGGACGACGACGTGCACCGGCCCGGAGGCGCTCGCGACCGCGCCGACCGCGTCGCGCAGCGCGATGGCGGTCGGCAGGTCCACGGCGTTGCCGGCGTCGGGTCGCGCGAGCCGGATCGTGGCCACGCCGTCCGACACCGACAGCATCGGCACCGTCGTCGTCACGGGCTCATCCTGCCCCGCCGGAGCCGTCCTGGGGAGGGGTGGCGCACGGAACGACCGGTCGCGTATGCCGTCCGGCGTGGTCGGCGGCCCCGTACAGTGACTGGGCATGGACTTCGTGACACGAGGGTTCCAGGGTCGGCCACGCGGCCGCGACGACCGGCTGCCCCCGGGCCAGTACCTCACCGGTGACTTCCCGGTGCTCTCGGCGGGCCCCACCTCGAACGTCGACCACGACGAGTTCGAGCTGTGGGTCGCGACGGAGGACGGCACCCGCCACACGTGGTCGTGGGCCGAGCTCGTGGCCCTCCCGGCCGAGACGGTGACCGTCGACATCCACTGCGTCACGAGCTGGTCCAAGCTCGACACCGAGTGGCGCGGCGTCTCGCTCGACACCCTCCTCGCCGACGTCGAGACGGCCGCCGACTTCGCGATGGTGCACAGCTACGGCGGCTACACGACGAACCTGCCGCTCGAGGACCTCCTCGACGGACAGGCCTGGGTCGCGTACGGCTACGACGGCGACGACCTCCGACCCGAGCACGGCGGTCCCGCAAGGCTGCTCGTCCCGCACCTCTACTTCTGGAAGTCGGCCAAGTGGGTGCGCGGCATCGAGCTGATGCTCGAGGACTCACCCGGCTTCTGGGAGCAGCTCGGCTACCACGACTACGGCGACCCATGGCGCGAGCAGCGGTACCAGGGGGACTGAGTGCCCGGCGCGCGTGGCGGGAGGCCACGCTCGTCGAGCGACGTCCCGAGACCGACAGCGCAGTGACGCTCGTCCTCGACGTCGACGGGTGGCCCGGTCACCTGCCGGGTCAGCACGTCGACGTGCGGCTCACCGCGCCCGACGGCTACACGGCGACCCGGAGCTACTCCGTCTCGGCGCCCGAGCGCGGTGACCGGGTGGAGCTGACCGTCCAGCGGGTGCCGGACGGGGAGGTCTCGACCTTCCTCGCCGACGGTCTCGCGGTCGGTGACGCCGTGCGCGTGCGTGGGCCCGTCGGTGGCTGGTTCGTCTGGCGCACCGGGCAGCCCGGGCCCGTGCTGCTCGTGGCCGGCGGCTCCGGCGTCGTCCCCCTCATGGCGATCCTGCGGGCCCGTGACCCCGGCGCACCGCCCTTCCGTCTCGTCTACTCGGTCCGCGGGCCCGACGACGTCATCTACCGCGACGAGCTCGCGGTGCTGGCCGCCACAGAGGGCGTCGAGGTCCGGCTCGTCCACACCCGCCGCGCCCCCGACGGTCACGAGCGCCCGGTCGGCCGGCTGCGCGAGTCGGACCTCGCCGCGCCCGGCTGGACGGGGGAGGACGCACCCACGTGCTACGTGTGCGGGCCGACCGGCTTCGTCGAGGGCGCTGCCGACCTGCTCGTCGCGCTCGGCCACGCGGCCGACCGCATCCGGACAGAGCGATTCGGGCCGAGCGGCCCGTGAAGGAGGACCTCCCATGACGATCCCCGACGGTCCAGGGCCCACGGCGGCATACGACGGCAACCTCATGGCCGGCCCGCTCTCGGAGCTCTTCGCGCTCGACGTCACGGTGGCCGTCGTCCACTGTCGCGGCTGTGGCGCGGACGCGGAGGTCGCGACGCTGCGCGTCTACGGGCCCGAGCCGGGCCTCGTCGGTCGGTGCCCGGGCTGCGACGACGTGCTCGTCCGGGTCGTCCGCACTCCCGACGCGGTGTGGCTCGACCTCGGCGGCGTCACGTCACTGCGGGTGCCGGCCCCGAAGCGCTAGCCGGGTCAGCTCAACGGTGCGGCGTCGTGCCACAGGTGCGCGTTGCAACGCGCACTCCTGCCGTCGGTCACCATCTCCCGCGCCACCGCGCACCGCTGCCGGTGATCCTGGTCAGCTGAGCAGGGCGTGGATGCCGATGGCGGCGAAGGCGCCCACGGTGAGGACGATCGTGGCGATGCCGACGACGAGAGCACCACGCTGCTCGGCGTTCATCCGCTCCGCCCAGCCGAGCTCCTTCGCCACACCCCGGATGAGGTCGCGTCCCTCGCCGGCCCGGAACGAGTAGTCGACGACCTTGCCGACCCGACCCGTCCCGGCGTCGACGCCGAACTCGACGCGCCGCGAGTAGCTCATCACCCGGCCACGCTTGAACGACCTCTCGGCCGAGAGCGACGCGGTCCCGCCGCTGTAGCTGACGGTGTTGTCGACGTCGGTGATGCCGTAGCGGCCATCGTCCCTCAGGTGCACCTCGTGGGTGAAGACGCGCTTGAGCCCGTGCGCCCGCGTGATGGTGAGCCACCGGGCGTCGGCGAGGTCGATCGTCAGGTCGAAGCCGTACGGGCGCTCCGCGACGGCATACGGCGTGCCCTCGGCTGCCGCGCGGGCACGGTCGACGAACTCCTGCGTGCTGCTGCTCATGTGCTCCCCTGTGTGTCGGTGGTGGGCGCCCGGATCCGCGCGCCCACCCGGTCAGCCCTGCAGGCCGGCCTCGATCGCGGCGATGATGCGCGGACGCATGTCGTGGGCGTCGATGACGGCGTCGACGGACCCGACCGAGACGGCGCGGTGGATGCTGTGCACCGTGTCGAACTCGGACGCGACCTGGCCGAGCTTCTCGGCGCGCACCGAGCTGCGCAGCTCGGCGAGCTCCGTGGCCAGCCGGGCGCGCTCGACGCCGGTGGCCGACGCGACCCGACCCTCGAGCTCGGTGACGCGCGGGTCGGACGCCGTGCGGGCGTCGACGTCGCGCGAGAAGACGACGGCCGCCGCGGGCGCACCGCCGAGCACCGACGCGAACGACCCTTCGATGGCCAGCACCGTCATGCGCGGGTTGAGCGTCTTGGAGAAGACGACGAACGCGCCGCCGTGGTAGCGGGAGACGACGGTGAAGACGATCGGGCCGTCGAAGTTGACGATGGCCCGGCCGATCTCGGCGCCGTACTCGAGCTGGAGGCTGCGCATCGACTCGGGTGAGCCGTCGAAGCCCGACAGGTTCGCCAGGACGACGACGGGGCGGTTGCCGCTCGCCGCGTTGATGGCGCGCGCCACCTTCTTGCTCGACCGCGGGAAGAGCGTGCCGGCCGTGTACGTGTCGGGGCCGTCGGTGGGCGGGAAGCCGCGGCGCGGCACCGACTTGGACTCGATGCCGATGAGGCACACGGGGATGCCACCGAGGTGGGCGTCCTGCACGACCGCGGTCTCGGCGTCGGCCATGCCGGCCCAGCGCTCGAGCGGCTCGCGGTCCTGGTCGCTGACGGCCCGCATGAGAGTGCGGATGTCGAACGGCTTCTTGCGGTCCGGGTTGGTGAGCGAGCTGAAGATGTCGCCGACCGTCTTGAAGCCGGAGTCGGCCAGCTCGTGCGGGTAGAGCGTCACGTCACGGTGCGACGGGTCGCTCGTCGTGACGCGGCGCGGGCCGGACTCGCCCGGGCTGACGTAGGCGTGCTCGTAGTGCGCCATGAGGATGGCTCGGGCACCCGCGAGGTCCTTGGCCCAGTACTGCGCCTGCCCGTTCGGGCCCATGACGCGGTCGTAGCCACCGATGCCGAAGTTGTCCTCGGCCGAGACGCCGCCGGAGAAGTCGAGCGACTGCTTTCCGGTGAGGACCATGGCGCTGTCCGGCGTCATGACGAGGATGCCCTTGGTGTGCATGAGCATCGTCGCCTCGGCGTTCCAGTAGGGCTGGGCGCCGACGTTGATGCCGGCGACGACGATGTTGATCTCGCCACCCGCCTGGGTGAACTCGATGATCCGCTTGAGGGCACGGGCGACCCAGTCCATGTTCTCGGTGCCGGAGTCCATCGAGATGCGGGCACCGGCGGACAGGGAGTACCACTCGAGCGGCACCTGCATCCGCTCGGCGAGGTCGAGGGCCGCGATGACCCGGGCGCACTCGGCCTCGGCCACGGAGCCGAGCGACCGGAGCGGGTCGCCCGAGAGGACGACGCGCGTCACGCCCTCGGGGTGGCGGACCGTCGGCGAGCTGACGACGGCGACGATGATGCCGGCCTTGTTGAGGCCCTGCGGACGGTCGACGGGCACGAGCGTGCCCGAGTCGTCGAGGTCGTGCTCGAGCACCGTGCCGCCGTCGCCGGCGATCATCGACTGGAGCTCGTAGGGGTAGACGAGACCACGGCGTCGGGCCCGGACGACCTTGGAGGCGTAGTCGTCGAGCGGCTTGAGCGGCTCGGTGGGCGGGGCGCCCAGCGAGCCGGTGACGCCCGAGCCGGGCTGGTAGAAGAAGCGGCCCGCGATCGGGGCGGGCGCCTCGCCGGGTGCCCCGGCGACCTGCGCCTGCACGAGGACCTCCTCGATGCCGGCGCCGGCGGTGACGGGGGCGATCTTGCTCTGGAGCGCCGTCAGCTGGCCGAGGTCGGCCTCGATGGTCGGCCAGATCTGGACCCACACGTGGTTCATGTCGAGCCGGGAACCCTTGGCGCCGCGGCTCGCCCGGACCCGACGGATCGCCTCGAGGCAGTTGGCGATGGCGCGCTCGACGTGCGGCAGGCCCGACACCTGACCGGACTCGTCGCGCACGACGACGACCTGACGCACCTGCGCGAGGGCGACGAGGCGGTGGTCGTCGGGGTTGTCCTTGGCGACGCACTCGTAGAGCAGGACGTCCTCGGGGGCCTCGAGCCGCGTCACGTCGAAGGACGTGAGGCGCCACAGGTTGAGGCGGCGCCCGACCATGGGGTGCACGCCGCGGACGAGGCGGTCCTCGACGAGGGTGCCGTCGACGGGGCGGAAGGTGAAGTAGCCGACCGGGCGCCCCTGGCCGGCGCTCACGGCGACGGCGACCCGGCGTACGTCCTGGGCGAAGGGCAGCTGCTGGAGCAGCGCGGCGAGCTGATCGCTCGCGGCGTCCGGCGACTCGGGCTCCTGCGCCCAGCGCAGGTAGAGGTCGACGACGGACTGGAGCCCCGTGGGTCGCGACCACACGTCGTTGGAGACGGCCGCGTCGAGCGGGCTGCCCGGCACGAGCTCGTCGACCCCGCCGATCGTCGACGTCAGGTGCGTCGGACGCTCGTCGAGCGTGTAGTCGGCGACGGCGAAGGGCCGGTCGCCCTCGGAGAAGGTGCGCAGGCCGTGCAGCTCGTGCTCGCGGTAGTGCCGCTTGATGAGCACCTCGAGCATCGGCTCGTGCTCGGGCAGCCGCTCCGGCGCCTCCTCGTGGAGGCGCTCGGTGAGGAAGCGGACGATCTGCTCGGGGATCGCAGCGAGCTCGTCGATGCGCGCCGTGTGGTCGGGTGCGTCGGGCTCGGCCGCGAGCGCCGCGAGCTTGTCGCGGACCCCGGCGAGGACGCTCTGGCGCTCCTCGTCGACGAGCGGCTGGTCGAACCAGCGGAAGCGGACGCTGCGGGCGAGGTCGCCGATGACGGGGAAGCGCAGCTGGGTCGCGACGACGAGCCGGTCGAGCGCGTCACGGGCCGCCGCGTCGAGCGGCGGCGCCGGGATCGGCTCGGCGAGCCACCGCTGGAGGATCGATGTCGCGAGCTGCACCTCGGGCGCCGAACGCTGCTGCGCGAGGAAGACGCGGAAGACCGCCTCCTCCAGGTCGGGCGTGCGCTCGAAGTCGGTGACGCCGTAGTGGCGCAGGACGCGGGCGAGCTTGTCGCGGAAGTCCGCCGAGAGACCTGCGCGGTCGACGTCGAGGCTCTGGAGGTAGGAGTGGAAGTGCTCACGCGGGCTGTGGACGAGCAGCTCGGTGTGGCGCTCCTCGGCGGCCGGGCGGTTGCGGCTCAGCTCGGCGAAGTCGGTGAGCAGCTCGAGGACGTCGATCTCCTCGGCCAGCGGGATCGTGCCCTCCGCCGCGAGCTCGTCGCGCGCCGAGAGGTAGCCGGTGAGCACCCTGCGGTCGCCGATCGGGTCGCCGTCGAAGCCGAGGACGCTCGCGGAGAGGTCCTCGATGCCGCGGCCGACGCGCTCGCGCACGCTCGCCTGCCCGGCGTTGGAGTCGGGCAGGTCGAGGTCGACGGTCTCGGTGGCCACGGCCTCGGCGACCTCGGCCTCGTCGCCGGTGGGCTCGAGCCGCACGAGCGGTGCGCCGGTCTCGACCTGGCTGCCGACGGAGACGAGCAGCTCGCGCACGCGGGCGGCGAAGGGCGCCGGGAGGACCGTCTCCATCTTCATCGACTCGAGGACGAGCACCGGGGCACCGGCGGCGACCTCGTCGCCCACGGCCGCGGGGGTGGCGACGACGAGCGCGGGCGCGGGCGAGCGCACGACGCCGCCCTCGTCGCGGGACACGCGGTGGGTCACGCCGTCGACCTCGACGAGGTGGACGGGGCCGTGGGTGGCGGTCACGAGGCGGTGCGCGCGTCCCTCGACGACGATGCGGCCGGCGTACTCGTCGATGCGGTCGAGCGTCGCGTCGACGACGTGCTCGTCGCCGCCGTTGGCGATGGAGACGCGGTAGCGGTGCGACGCGGTGCGCAGCACCATGACCTTGTATGCCGTGCCGCGCAGCTTGAGGTCGATGGCGCGGCCGACCGTGTGCTGCACCTGCGGACGGCCCCCGCGGGCCGACTCGAGCAGGCGGGCCCGCTCGATGGCCTCCGCGTCCTCGTAGGCCTCGATGCCGGCGGCGACGAGCGCGACGCCGGAGTGGCGGTGCGACACGAGGCGGCCCTCGGCGCGGACGCGGTCGATCCAACCGGTGTCGGCGGAGCCGTCGATGATCTCGGGCTGGTCGAGCAGGTCGAGGATGAAGCTCTTGTTCGTCGAGCCGCCGTCGATGACGACGGTCGTCTCGGCCATGGCGCGGCGCAGGCGGGCGAGGGCCTCGTCGCGGTCGCGGCCGTGGGCGATGATCTTGGCGATCATCGAGTCGAAGTCGGCGGGGATCGAGTCGCCCTCTCCCACACCGGTGTCGACGCGGATGCCGGGACCGGCCGGGAACTGGAGCAGGCTGATGCGGCCGGGGCTCGGGGCGAAGTCGCGGTCGGGGTCCTCGGCGTTGAGTCGGGCCTCGACGGCGTGGCCGCGCTGCGTGGGGCGGCCGCCGGGCAGGTCGTCGAGACGCCCGCCGTTCGCGACGTGGATCTGGAGCTTGACGAGGTCGGTGTCGGTGACGACCTCGGTGATCGGGTGCTCGACCTGGAGGCGGGTGTTGACCTCGAGGAAGGCGAAGAAGCGCTCGCCCGGGTGGTAGAGGAACTCGACGGTCCCGGCGCCGGCGTAGCCGACTGCGATGGCGAGCCGCTCGGCGCTGGCGCGGACCTCGTCCTCCTGCTCGGGGCGCAGGACGGGAGAGGCGGACTCCTCGATGACCTTCTGGTTGCGGCGCTGCACCGAGCAGTCGCGCACGCCCACGGCCCACGCGGAGCCCTGGCCGTCGGCGATGACCTGGACCTCGATGTGGCGGGCGCCGGTGACGAGCTTCTCGAGGAAGACGACGCCCGAGCCGAACGCGCGCTGGGCCTCGTCGCGGGTGCGCTCGTAGGCATCGGTGAGGTCGGCGTCGGAGTCGACGCGGCGGATGCCGCGGCCACCACCGCCGGCGGTCGCCTTGAGCATGAGGGGATAGCCGATGCGTGCGGCTGCTGCCTTCGCGTCCTCGAGGGTGTCGACGCCGCCGCGGCTCCACGGCGCGACGGGGACGCCGACCTCCTCGGCGATGAGCTTGCTGCCGATCTTGTCACCGAGCTTGCGCATGGCATCGGGGCTCGGGCCGATGAAGGTGACGCCGACGCGCTCGCACAGCTCGGCGAAGGCGGGGTCCTCGGCGACGAAGCCCCAGCCGACCCACGCCGCGTCGACCTTCGTCTCGCGCAGGGCGCGCTCGAGGACGGCGTGGTCGAGGTAGGGGCGGGCCGAGGCCGGTCCGAGGTCGTAGGCATCATCGCTCTCGCGCACGAACATGGCCCGCCGCTCGCCCTCGGTGTGCAGGGCGACCGTCTCGATGCGGTGGCCGTCGCGACCCGCGGCGGCGTTGAGGTCCCGCACCGCGTGGATGAGCCGCATGGCGGCCTCGCCGCGGTTCACGATGGCGATGCGCGAGATCATCGGTGCTCCTTCAGACGGGGGTGGTGTCGCACCCTGCAGCCTTCCACGCCTGCCCGGTGACCGGCGAGTAGACAGGCGCGGAGTCGTCGGGTGCGTGGTTCGGCCGGTCGGTCAGGCGAGCTCGGCGACGACGGCGCGCACCATCTGACGGCCGTGCTCGGCCATTCGCGGGAAGGTGTGCCGGTAGTAGTCGATGCCGGTGAGCGACGGCGCGAGAGCCCACCCGCACGCCCGGAGCCACGTGGCGTCGTCGGGGCAGACGGTCTCGCGGTAGAGGTCTCGTGCGTCTCCCGTGAAGGTCCACAGGGCGGCGGCGACGTCGGGAGCCGGGTCGCCGACACCGAGGGCGCCCCAGTCGATGACGGCGACCAGGCGGCCGGTGTCGACGACGAGGTTGCCGGGCTGGAGGTCGCCGTGGATCCACACGGGGTCGCCCTCCCAGTCCGGGGCGGAGACGCAGATGTCCCAGGCGCGCTCGGCGGCGTCGAGGTCGAGGGCGTCGTCGTGGCCGCGCAGCCGCTCGAGGCCGGCGCGCGCCGCCGCGTCGACGTGGGAGAGCGGGGTGCCGCGCGAGCCCGGTGGCTTGGTGGGGCCGCCCGTGGCGTCGACCTCGCGCAGTCGCAGGGCGAAGTCCGCGACGTCGCGGGCGAGAGGGACGTCGTCGGAGCCGAGGCGCGGCGGGGTCGTGCCGTCGACCCAGGGGACGACCGACCACGCCCACGGGTAGTCGTCGGACGGGCGTCCGAGGTGGACGGGGACCGGCACGCCGACGGGCAGGTGCGGTGCGAGACGAGGGAGCCACCGGGCGTCGGAGTCGGCCTGCTGCGCGGCCCACTCGACCTTGGGCATCCGCACGACGAGCGCGTCGCCGAGCCGGAAGAGGACGTTGTCGGTGCCCTCGACGTCGTCGGGGAGGGCCGTCACGGGCCGCTCCGCAAGCTGCGGGCACTGGTCGGCGAGCAACCGTCGGACCAGCTCGGGAGTCGCGCGGACCTCGTCCTCGTGCATTGGCATCCCGGCACGCTAGGCGGCGAGCAGCGTCCCTGGCGACTGCTTTCCGGGCGAGGCGTCGACCTTGGGAGTACCTTCGCCTCACCGGCACAGGGGAGCGCCACGGACGACAGGGGCAGTCGCATGGACGAGACGGTGACGAGCACGACGCGGGCGGAGGCGCCGGACGGGCTCGGGCAGCCGGGGCAGCGCGGTCCGGACTCGCCTCTCAGCGGCGTGGAGCGCTCAGTGGGTCGCCCCGTGAGCGTGGGCCTCGTGCTCCTGCTCGTCATCGCCAACATCATCGGCTGGCTGTGGTTCGTGGGCCACCAGGACGAGCAGTTCCAGATGCTCCAGTCGCAGGTGGGGGCGGTCGACGTGTCCGTGCCGTCCACCCAGACCGACCCGACGCTGTGCTGGCTCTTCGGAGCGCAGGCCCGGGCCGCCGGTCACGCCAAGGAGCTCGTGGGTCAGGTGACCACGTCGGGCACCGTCGACGCGTGCATCGAGAACGTGATCCGAGGCGCCAACGGCTACGGCCGCTGACCCGGGTGCGAGGCGATGCCACCGACTGACACCGGGGGCCGATAGCGTTCTCGCCCGTGACCACGATCGACGACGTCAGGCAGGCCGTCCGCACCGCGTCCGAGGTGTCGCTCGACGTCGTCCTCGGGCCGATGAAGTCGGGCAAGAGCCTCGCGCTCATCTCGCTGCTGTCACCGCTGCAGTTCACGCGGGTGCGACACCGCGTGTACCAGTCGGAGCGGCACGTCCGCGACAGCGGCGTCACCTCCCGCAGCGGTGGGGTGCTCGCGACGACGAAGGTGCGCAGCCTGCACGAGGCCCTCGACGAGCAGCTCGACGTCGTGGCCGTCGACGAGGTGCACATGTTCGACCTCGGCGACGTCGCGGTCGTCGACCAGCTCCTGCGTCGCGGCACCCGTGTCGTCGTCGCCGGCATCGACCTCGACCACCGCGGCGAGCTCTTCGCCCCCGTCCGGGCGCTGCTCGAGCTCGGGCCCGACACCGTGACCTACCGCCGCGCCGTGTGCGACCAGTGCCGCGACTTCAGCGCCACGCACACGCAGGTCCTCCGCTCGGGCGAGCCCTTCCTCGACAGCCTCGGCGGCTCCGAGGCCCTTCCGGACGACGGCACCTTCACCTACGAGGCACGCTGCCGCTCCTGCTTCGTGCGGCCCGCGTCGTCCTGAGCCGGCGGCACCCGGGCTCCTGTCCGGCTCTGTCGCCGCGCGCACAGACACGCGTCCCCTGAACGGTCATCCTCGGGTCGAGGACGCAACGCCCTCGCTCTCGCAGAGGGAGACCGAGATGGGAACCACGACCGGACGCAGGCACCGGACCGGAACCACGCACGGCCTGAGGTGGCTGACCGTCGTGCTCGTGATGGCGCTGGCACCGGCCCTCGCGGCCTGCACGTCCGGCTCCGCCGGTGCCGGCGCCGTGACGACCCCGACCGCACGAGCAACCCCCACCGTACGAGCAACCCCGACCGTGCGAGCGACCCCGACCCTCGAGCCCGAGCGTGACGTCGTCGTTGCCGGCCGGCACCTCAAGGCCCGGTGCGCCGGCAGCGGCCCGTCGGTCGTCCTCGTGGCCGACTACGGACTGGCCATGGACGACGCGTGGGGCACGATCCCGCAGACCCTCGCGACGCGCGGCCGGGTCTGTGTCTATGACCGACTCGGGATCGGACGGAGCGACTCGGTGCCCGACCGCCAGACCTTCGCCAGCCTCGCCGACGACCTCGACGGAGTCATCTCGGGGCTCGGGCTGACACGGCCCGTCGTCGTCCTGGGACTCGCCATGGGGGCTCCGATCGTGCTGACGTGGATGAGCCGGCACGAGTCCGACGCCAAGGCCGTCGTCCTGCTCGACCCCGTCCCCCCGGGCTACTTCGGACCCACCGGCGCCCTGCTCAGGCTCCTGCCGCCGAAGGACCCGAGCGACCCTGAGCTGGGCGGCGTGTGGGCCGACCTCGGCCGCTTCAACGCGGTCGCGACGAACAAGGAGAGCCTCGACCCGAGCTCGTGGACGGCCTACGAACGGCTGCCCGTGACGTCCACGCCGCTCTACGACCTCGTCGGGGCGCAGGTGCAGCCGTGGCCGGCGGCGGTCGACGGCAGCAAGATCGACGGTGTCTGGAGGCAGTACCAGCGCCGGGTGCTCGCGCTGTCGTCGCAGGCCGAGCTCCGGATCGTGCCGAAGCCCGACGACTGGCCCGCGACGATCAGGAGCACGCTCGAGCGCGCGCTGCAGTCATGACCGAGGACCGCCCGGCGCCACCACCCAGCCGCCAGCGTCGCCGCTGACCACGAGGTCGGCTCGCTGCCAAGGACGGTCACCGGCGAGGAAGGGCTCCTCGGCCGTCATCCACTCGTCCCAGAATCGCTCGGCCTCCGCACGCGTGCGACCGAGCTCGACGTCGCGCCGCAGCCCGCGCTCGCGCGCCTCGTCACGGTCGGCCTGCACCCAGACGACCACGTCGGCGTGGAGGGCCAGCGACGCGCGGCCCGCGCCGACGCCCTCGAGGACGAGCACGCGTACGCCCTCGGGGACGGTCACGGAACCGTCGCGCCCCTGCGCGGCCCAGCCCGGCGGTCGGTGGTCGACGAGCTCGCCGCGCCGCCAGGGCCCGATGACGTGCTCGAGGGCGATGTCGTCCCACGCGGTCGCGTCGTGGTGCCAGGCGAGGTCGTCGGTGTGGACGACAGCACCGCCGAGCAGCGTCGCCGCCCGCTCGGCGAACGTCGTCTTGCCCGACCCGGACCGGCCGTCGACGAGCAGGACGCCCCGTCCGTCCGGGAGCAGGGTCCCGAGGAGCGTCTCGAGCGCGGCATCGTCGACGGGACGCCACGGCCCCGCCTCGGTCTCCTCGGGGTGCAGTCGCATGGCGTGAGTATGCCGTCCGGTCGCGTCCTCAGGGTCAGGTCGGCTCGCGCACTAACGTCCTGACCATGAGCCGACCCACCAGCGCCGTGCGCCTCATCAGGGCCGCCGCGCTCACCGACACCGCGCCCTACGCGTATGCCGCGACGACCGATGCCGGTGCCCGGCTCGTCTTCGCAGCGGGAGCCTGCCCCCTCGACGAGTCCGGTGCGACCCTTGCGCCCGGCGACGTCGCAGCCCAGGCCCGGCAGTGCGTGGCCAACCTCGTGACCGCTCTCGAGGCCGCCGGCGCGACGCTGGGGGACGTCGCCTACACGCGCGTCCTCGTGGCGACGGCCGTCCGCGAGGACCTCGTGGCGGCGTGGACCGTCGTCCACCACGCCTTCGGCGAGCACGAGGTGCCGAGCACCCTGCACGGCGTCACCGTCCTCGGCTACCCGGACCAGCTCGTGGAGATCGAGGCCGTCGCCGCGCTCAGGTAGCCGGCTCGGCCTCGTGGGTCGTGACGATGTCGTTGGCCGCGGCCCAGGCCGTGATGTCGCGCTTCTCGATGGCCGTCGCCATGAGGTCGGGGAACTGGTCGGGCGTGCAGGCGAAGGCCGGCACCCCGACGGCCGCGAGGGCCGAGGCGTGGTCGGCGTCGAAGCTCGGCCGGCCCGAGTCGCTGAGCGCGAGCAGGGCGACCATCGTCGCGCCGGACGCGACGATCGAGGATGCGCGTCGGACCATCTCCTCGGCGATGCCGCCTTCGTAGAGGTCGCTGATGAGCACGAGGATCGTCTCGCCCGGCTGCTCGATGAGGCCCTCGCAGTAGGCGAGCGCCTGGTTGATGTCGGTGCCTCCGCCGAGCTGCACGCCGAAGAGCACGTCGACGGGGTCGTCGAGCTCGTCGGTGAGGTCGACGACGGCGGTGTCGAAGACGACGAGGCGCGTCTCGACCGACCGGAGCGAGGCGAGGACTGCCCCGAAGACGCTGGAGTAGACGACGGACTCGGCCATCGAGCCGGACTGGTCGATGCAGAGGATGATCCGCCGCTCGACCCGGTGCGCCCGCCGGGCGTGACCGACGAGCCGTTCGGGCACGACGGTGCCGTGCTCGGGCTGGTAGTGCTTGAGGTTGGCCGCGATGGTGCGGTTCCAGTCGATGTCGGACGCCTTGGGGCGCCGGGTGCGTGAGGCCCGGTTGAGCGCGCCGGAGACGGCCTGGACCGTCTCGGAGCGGAGCCGCTCCTCGAGCTCGTCGGTGACGACGCGGACGACCGCCCGCGCCGTGGCGCGCGACCGCTCGGGGATGACGCGGCCCAGCCCGACGAGCGTCGTGACGAGGTTGACGTCGGGCTGCACGGCCTCCATGAGCTCGGGCTCGAGGAGCAGCTGGGTCAGGCCGAGGCGGTCCATCGCGTCGTGCTGCATGACCTGCACGACCGACGACGGGAAGTATCCACGGATGTCGCCGAGCCAGCGCGCGACGCGCGGCGCCGACGCCCCCAGACCGCTACGGCGCTCGCCGTCGTAGAGCTCGCGCAGGGCCTCGTCGCGCTTGAGGTCGTCGGGGTCGAGGCTCGCGCCCTCGCCGATGCCGTCGGACTGCTCGCCGCCGAGGACGAGGCGCCAACGGGTGAGCCGGTCGCGGTCGGTCATGACGCCACCTCCATCCCGAGCAGGCGGGCGACCGCGGCGATCGCCGGTGCCGCCCGGTCGAGGTCGAGCGAGTCCGTCGACGACGGGGTCGTACGCGTGCCGCTCGCGAGGTCGCGCAGGTGCGTCCCGATGAGGCGGCGTTCGGCGGGTTGGTAGCGCGAGAACGTGCGACGCACGAGGGGCAGGAGGTCCTCGAAGGCCTCCTCGGACGCACCCACGAGCCACTCGTCGATGATCGAGAGCAGGTCGTCGCCGTGGATGAGGAGCAGCGCCTCGCCGGTGAGGAAACCGTCGAGCCAGGCCGCGGCGGCCGGGGCCGGGGTGCCGGGGGAGAGCCGGCGGCTCAGGCGCGCGGCCGCCTCGTCGTGCGTGAGGTGCGAGCCGTCGAGCAGCAGCCGGTTGACGCGTCCGGCGACGGCGCCGTGGATGACCTCGTCGCGACCGACGGTCACGAGCGCGTCGGTCCACGGGTCGCGCAGGTCGTCGCGGTCGACGAGCGCCACACCGCGGTGCGCCGCCTCGACAGCGGTGCGCATGGCGGCCGCGCTGTCGTCGTCGAGGCTCGAGCACGCGGCGCGGAGCCCGACGGACGCACGCACGACGACGGTCTGGAGCACGTGCGCCACGTCGGCGACGTCGACGCCGCGCACGTCGCCGTAGCGGCACGTCCGCGCGAGCGGCTCGACGGTCTCGAGCAGGGCCTGGGTGTCGTGCTGTCGGGCCGTGCGCTCGGCCAGCGCGGCCACGACGGCGCGCAGTCCCTCCGGCAGGTCGGCGAGCAGGCACTCCTCGATGAGCCGCCCGAGGACGCGGAGGTCGGCCGCTGCCCCCGCCTCCTCGGCGATGCGGGACTCGGCGGCGCTGCGGACCGTCGTGCCGTGGAGGCTCGCCTCGATGACGGCGACGGCGAGCTCGGGTGTCCACTCGAGCTCCCAGGCCTCCTTGAAGGTGCCCGTCGTGCGGCCGGCGTCGACCTGTGTGCCCCACGGGACGTCGAGGACGGCGAGTCGGTGCAGCAGCACCGACCGGGCGAGCTGGGACTCGCGGCGGAGGTCGAGCTGCACGACCGTCGAGGTCGCGGACGCCTTGAGCCGCAGGTTTCTCTGCTGCTTCGCGAGGTCGCCGGCCAGTGGCACCATCGGCGTCGACTCGGGCACCCTCCCGAGCAGCTCACCGATGACGAGGGTGCGGTCGACGAGCCGCAGGGGCAGGTCGGAGCCCTCCGTGAGGACCGCCCGGGCCGCATCGGTCAGCTCGGCGAGCCCGACCGACGGCCTGCCCCGCACGGCGGCGAGCGCGCCCGCGAGACGGGTCGCCTCGACGACCGAGGCGGTCGACGCGTCGAGATCCTGGCCGCGCAGGGCCCGGGCGACGCGGACGAACCACGACGGCACGACCTCGTCGTCGGGGGTGACGAAGAGGTGGTGGTACCACCCGGGCGAGCGGACCCCCGCGCCGTAGCCACTGGCATACGACAGGCGCTCGGAGCTCCACGGCGCCCACGTGGCGGCGACCTTGATCTTCGGCAGCTTGCTCATGAGCGCGTTGTCACGGCTGGCCGGCGGGAAGGATGCCGGGTCGAGAGCCGGGGCGTGGTAGGCGCCGCAGACGACGGCGATGCGCTCGCGACCGCCCCGCATCTCGGCACGGATCACTTTGCGCATGAACGCCTCTCGCCGCGCGTCGTCGTCGACCTCGAGGTCGCCCCGGACCCCCTCCATCGCCTCGCGCAGGTGGGCGAAGTGGGCGAGAGACGACGTGCGGCGGTGCTCGACGGCGTCCTCCCACCAACGCTCGGGGTCGTCGTAGCCGGCAGCCGACGCGAGGGCCGAGATGGGGTCGAGGCGCCGGCCCGGACGACGCGGAGCGTCCTCGGCGTCGCTGTCGGCGAGGTGGTGCGTCGCGGGCAGGTCGGCGAAGCGGACGTCGACCCCGTGCTCGAGGGCCCACCGCAGCGCGACCCACTCGGGGGAGAAGACGGCGAACGGGTAGAACGCCGCAAGCCTCGGCTCGTCGACGGCGTAGACGAGCCCGGCCACCGGCGGCACGAGGTCGGGGTCGGCGGCGAGCGGGATCAGCGCGTCGAGCTCGGGCGGCCCCTCGATGACGACGACGTCGGGCAGCAGCTCGTCGAGGGCGCGCCCGACGGAGCGTGCGGAGCCCGGACCGTGGTGCCGGACGCCGAGCACCTCGACACGAACGTCCACCCCAGGAACGCTCACGGGCTCAGCCGAGCTCGCGGCACGCGCGGTAGAGGTCGGTCCACTCGGTGCGGTCCTTGACGACGGTCTCGAGGTACTCCTGCCAGACGATGCGGTCCTGGACCGGGTCCTTGACGACGGCGCCGACGAGGCCGGCCGCGACGTCGTCGGCCCGGACGATGCCGTCGCCGAAGTGGGCGGCGAGCGACAGCCCGTTGGTCATGACCGAGATGGCCTCGGCGGTCGACAACGTCGCCGACGGCGACTTGACGGTGGTCCGCTGGTCGGCGGTGACCCCCGAGCGCAGCTCGCGGAAGATCGTGACGACGCGCTCGATCTCGGTGAGGGACTCGAGCCCGGGCGGCAATTCGAGCGAGCGGCCCAGCGAGTCGACGCGGGTGCGGACGATCTCGACCTCCTGCGCGAGGGTGTCGGGCAGGGGCAGCACGAGGGTGTTGAAGCGGCGCTTGAGGGCCGACGAGAGGTCGTTGACACCCTTGTCGCGGTTGTTGGCGGTGGCGATGACGTTGAAGCCCTGCTGCGCCTGCACCTCGGAGTCGAGCTCGGGGATCGGCAGGTGCTTCTCGGACAGGATCGTGATGAGGGCGTCCTGGACGTCAGCCGGGATGCGCGTCAGCTCCTCGATGCGCACGAGGGTCCCGGTCTCCATGGCCCGCATGACCGGGCTCGGCACGAGCGCGCCGCGCGTCGGCCCCTCGGCGAGCAGGCGCGCGTAGTTCCAGCCGTAGCGCAGCGACTCCTCGGGCGTGCCGGCCGTGCCCTGGACGACGAGCGTCGACGAGCCGCTGACGGCGGCCGCGAGGTGCTCGCTGACCCATGTCTTGGCCGTGCCCGGTACGCCGAGGAGCAGCAGGGCCCGGTCGGTGGCGAGCGAGGCGACGGCGACCTCCATGAGCCGCCGTGACCCGAGGTACTTCGGGGTGATCTCGGTGCCGTCGTCGAGCGTGCCGCCGAGGAGGTAGGTCGTGACGGCCCACGGCGACAGCCTCCATCGCGGAGGGCGGGGGCGGTCGTCGGAGGCAGCGAGGGCGGTCAGCTCGGCGGCATACGCGTCTTCGGCGTGGGCGCGCAGGACCGTGGTGGGAGAGGGTGATTCGCTCATCTGAAGGCCTCGGTGATCGATCGCTTGACGGAGTGGAACTGGAGCAGGTGGCGCAGGTTGGTCGTCAGGGTCTGGTCGGCGCCGCTGGACTCGAGCCAGCGCTCGACGGCGTCGAGCGCGGCGGGGTGCAGCCCGGCGACGAGGTAGGGCATCGTCGCGACGACGATCGCCGAGCCCTGGGGTGCGGCGCGGAGCCGGGACACGAGGGCGACGCTGTAGTCGGCCGACCACGGGGGCTCGACGGCCGCGATGACGGCGGCCGCGTGGTGCGGCTTGGTGCTCGTCGCGTCGACGCGCCTCAGCACGGCTCGCTCACGCAGCTCACGCGGAAGCGCGGGCACGAGCGTCGGGTCCCAGCCGCCGTCGAGGAGCGCCGCCGCCCACTCGGGGTCGCGTCGGACTCGCACGGCACGGCGTATGCCGGCCAGGGCGTCCGTCGCCTGCGCGTCGGTGAGGCGCTTGACCGTCGCCACCGGACCCGCGCCGGTCAGCTCGGCCCAGAGCTCGAGCGGGGCGCCGGCGCAGAGCTGCTCGAGCCACCAGCCGCGGGCGGAGCGGCGCAGCGGGGGCTTGCCGAGGCCGTCGCGCACGGCTGCGTCGTCCGGCTCGTCGGGCAGCCGCACCTCGACGCCGCGACCGAGCAGGCCGGTGCGCTGGACGAGCGGTCGCAGGCGCGCGGCCATGCGAGCGGCGCGTGCCGAGTCCGGGAGGGCGTCGAGCAGCTCGGCCGCCAGCTCACGCACACTGGCGGCCCGGTCGTCGAGAGCGTCCTCGAGGAGCGGCTCGTCGTCGGGGCCGAGGGCGATGCGCAGGGCGTCGAGGTGTGCGCGTCGGTCGCGCGCCGCGTCGGTGGCCCAGGTGGAGCGGACGAGCTCGCGCGCCGCAGCCGGGTCGTGGGCCCGGACACCGGCGAGCACGGTGACCCGGTCGGTCGAGGGCAGGCGGGCCCAGTCGTCGGCCCGCGGCGCGGCGCCGGTCCGGCGCGAGGCGGTGCGGGCCTCGGCGCCCGCGGAGGCGTCGGCGACCCACGACCACTCGTCGCGCAGCCCGGCGAGCCATCGGCCCCGTTCGTCGAGCACCGCGGCCGTCGGGCGCCGCAGCTCGCGCGCCCCGGTGGCGAGCGCGAGCAGCGTCGGCAGCAGGGCGTGCGGCACCCGGCAGCCGGCGTCGTCGGCGGCACCCAGCCAGTGCGCGAGCAGGGCGCTGCGCTGCTGGGCCCCGGCCGGGGGCTGGGTCATGACGAGCTCGAGCAGCTGGACGGCCCGGCGCGGGGCCACGGGACGACGGTCGTCGGGGGCGGCTTCCGGTGGGTCGGCGTGGTCGAGCCGGCGCCCCGCGCGCAGGGCCGCGCCGCCCAGCGCGGCGGCGTCGAGGAGGGCCTCCTCGCGGGAGGACTCGCCGGAACGTCCCAGGACACCGGCCCGCCCGAGGTCGGGCAGCGGGGGCGCCGGCCGGCGCGCCGTGCCCAGCAGCGCGGCGTTACCGACGTCGCGCCACCACGTGTCGACATCGCTCACAGCCCGACCACCTCGCCGTCGAGCACGACGGTGAGCGGCCGCAGGCGGGTCTCCTCGAGCTCGCCGAAGACGCGCGCCGGTCCGCCGCCGGTCAGGGCGAGCAGCGACCACACGTCGGCGTCGTCGGTCAGGGAGACGCTCGCACCGTCCGCGTCGACGACCCGGTCGACTCCGACGCGCACGTCGGACAGGACGACGGGGATGCGGCGCGCCCACGGGTTGCGGCCCCAGGCCTCGGCCGCCGCCGACCGCGCGTCCTCGAGGGACGCGCCGGACGGCATACGCACGTCGCCGTCGGAGACGGTGGGCTCGTCGACGAAGAGGGCCCGCCGCACGGCGGCACCCGGGTAGCGGGCCAGCGTCGCGTCGAGCCCGGATCCGACGACGCGCGCGACCGGCAGCACCTGGCCCCCGGCCGCGAAGTCGAGCACCTGCACCGTCTCGCCGGTGGCGCTCCCGCGCAGCCACGTGCGCTGCTGCTGGAGGCGGCCGTCGTCGCTGCGGTGCGCGCCGAGGACGAGCCAGCGGTCGGTCACGGCGTCGGCCCCGCGCACCGACTCGGTGCTCGTCGACCAGCCGAGGTAGGCGCGCAGGTCGCCGAGCCGGGCCTCGTCGAGGGACTCGCGTCCGGACCAGGCCCGAGTGGCGGTCCACCAGCGACCGAGCGCGACGAGCAGGCGCTCGGCCCAGTCGGGGCGACCGCTCACGGCGCCTCCGACCGAGCGCACGTCGTCGGCGAGTCCGGGCAGCTGGGCGTCGACGAGGCGCGCGGCCGTGCCGTCCCACCACGCGTAGGACTGGTGCCGTGCGGCTGCCGTGCCGCTGCGCGCGAGGTCGGTGAGCCACCGCGCGAAGTCGTCCATGCCGTCGTCCATGAGGGCGAGCCGCTCCTCGAGGCGCTTTGCCGCGGCTGCGGGGTCGGGGGTCCTCGCCGGGCGGGCGGCGTCCCCGGCGACCTTCGCCTCGGCCCGGGCCGAGCGCTCGGCGGCCCACTCCTGGGCGAACCCGGCCACCTCGGTCGCCTCGGCGACGGACCCCGACCCGTCCACCCAGAGGAGCAGGAGCGCGAGCCCGTGCTTGCACGGGAACTTGCGGCTCGGGCACGAGCACCGGAACGCGGGCCCGGTGAGGTCGATGCTCACCTGGTAGGGCGTCTTGCCGGAGCCCTGGCACTTGCCCCAGAGCAACGTCTCGGTGGAGCCGGTGTCGGACCACGGCCCGGGGCGCGCGAGCCTCCGGGCAGCGGCCAGCGACGAGGCGTCGGGAGCCAGACCGGCCACCTGCTGGGAAGTCCATCGCGTCATGACTCGCACATCATGACCGACACCCCCCACACCCGTGGGCGGAGTGACGTATGCCGTGTCGCCGCCTGCGGTCAGGCGTCGCCGGTCGAGCTTCGGCTGCGGTCCGCGTCACCCTCGCGCACGAGCCGCTCCAGGTGGGCCATGACGCTGGCGCGCTCGAACCGCCGGTGGCCGCCGGGCGTCCGGGTCGAGGTCAGCAGGCCGACCCGGGCCCAGCGGGTGATGGTGGCCGGAGAGACCCGGAAGATCCGGGCGACCTCGTGCGGAGCCATGAGCTCCCGGTCATCGCCGTCGTGCCCGCGGCCGGATGAGTGTGCTGTCGCCATGGTGCTGCCCCCGTGTCCCCTGTGCGCTACGTCCCCCGACGCGCGATCGACCACAACATACCCACCTTCGCAGCCGTCCGTCGGCGAACCGAGCGACCCGGGGCGCACCTTCCGGCCGGCCGTTCGCCGGGTGATGATGGCCGGGTGACCGACCTTGCCTCTGCGCACGTCCTCGTCCTCGGCGCCACCGGCGGCCTCGGCAGCGCGATCGCGAGGCGTCTCGTGGCGTCCGGCGCCCGGGTCAGCGTGTCCGGTCGGGACGGAGCCCGTCTGGAGGCGCTCGCCGACGAGCTCGGCACCGCCGTCGTGACAGTCGTCGCCGCCGACCTGACGATGCCCGACGGACCGGCCTCGGTCGTGCGTGCCGCGAGTGCGGACGCAGCCCTCACGGGGGTCGTCAACGCGGCCGGTGTCGTCGCGTTCGGCACGGTCGAGGACCTCGACGACGACACGCTCGACGAGGTGCTCCTGCTCGACCTCGTCGCGCCGATCCGCCTGGCCCGTGCCGCCCTCGCGGTCATCCCGGAGGGTGGCTTCCTCGCGCAGGTGAGCGCCGTCGTCGCTGAGAAGGCGATGCCCGGGATGGCGGCCTACAGTGCCGCGAAGGCGGGCCTCACCGCCTTCGACGCGGCTCTCGCGACCGAGCTGCGGCGGCGACGCATCCGGGTCCTCGACGTCCGTCCGCCGCACACCGAGACGGGTCTGGCGACCCGACCGGTCGCCGGCGAGGCGCCGAGGCTGCCGCAGGGGCTCGACCCCGACGCCGTCGCCGAGCGCGTCGTGCGGGCCCTCGCCGACGAGGAGCGCGACCTCCCGTCGACGGCCTTCACAGCCTGACGCCGGAGGCCCTGAGGAGATGGGCGAGGTCGGGGGCGAGCTGGCGGGCGTACTGCACCGACGTGTGGAGGTAGTCGCCCTTGAGCACCGTCCCGGTCGTCGTCGTGAAGATGGGGCACCGTCCGTCGACGCAGTACCAGTGGGTCGTGTCGACGAAGACGGCGTGCTGCACCTTCTTCTCGACGTCGCGGGTGCGCGCCCACCACGTCGGGATGCCGGTGACGCACCGTCCCGGCGACCCACCCGGCCGGTAGCAGTCGAGGAACGCGACGCCCGGCATCGACGGCGCGACGATGACGACGGTGCCGACGCTCCCGCGCACCGCGTCGACGAACGCCTGGTCGGCGGCCAGCCACTCCTTCGCCGAGGCCGCGCCCTTCGCGTGGGACGTGAGGCGGACGGCCCACGAGTACGTCTCGGTCATGATGAGGACCTTCGGCTTCACCTTCCGCACGTAGTCGAGCACCATCTTCCGGTGGTCGACGCAGGGGAGCGCCCACTCGTCCTTGCCGTAGTTTGCGTCGACGCCGTTGACGGCACAGGCGATCTTCGTCATGCCGCGCACCTTGTAGGTCCTGCCGTAGGCCTTCTCGACCGTCGCGAGGAGCGGGAAGCCGATGGAGTCGCCGTAGACGATGATCTCGGGCCCGGCGCGGTTGCCGAAGGTGCACGACTCGGGGTCCTCGGCGTCGGTCGCCGTGCAGGCGCTCATCGCGGCGCGCTGGTCGGCGGTCGTCTGCCACTGGTCGGGTGAGGGGTTGAGGTCGGTCGGCCACGACCCCGACGCGAGGGCGCCTCGGAGCCCGTCCTGGATGCGGGTTCCGCTGGCGCCCAGTGGGATCGGCGTCCAGCTCGTGGACGTGGGCGTCGGCGTGGGGGTCGGCGTGGGGGGCGGCACGGGGGGCGTGGTCCGGGTCGGTGGGCTGGTCGTCGTCGCCGTGGGCGTCGGCTCGAGGGTCTGCGCCGTGGGCGCGGGCACCTCGCCCTCCGGAGGTGGTGGAACAGCGCCATCGGGGTCGTCGGCCGCGACGACGGTGCCACCCGCGAAGAGGTCGGGTCGGGCCGACGCCGCCCCGCCGACCCCGACGACGAGGAGCACGAGCGCCAGGGCGGCGGCCACCATGCTGCGACGCCGCACCCGTGGCGCGTCGAGAACCGGTCGCTCGACGAGGTGGTGCGAGATGACGGCCAGCGCGAGCGTCGCCGTGAGGACGATCGCCGCGCTCGTCGCGCCCGTGGTCGTGAGCACGACCGGGGCGAGCACGACGAGCGGGAAGTGCCAGAGGTAGAGCCCGTAGGAGATGTTGCCGACGTAGCCGCTCACCGGGTTCGTCAGCAGCACCGCTCCCGGTGCCGGCGCACCGATCCCGGCGACGAGCACGAGCACGGTGCCGACGGCGACCCCGAGCGCCGCCGGCCAGGGGATGCCCGTGCCCGGCGTGACGAGGACGTATGCCGTCACGACCGTCGCGAGGCCCGCCCAGGACAGCGCGGTGCGGGCTGCGGGAGCCAGCCGGACGGCATACCGGGGCACGGTGGCGAGCGCGGCGCCGAGCGCGAGCTCCCACGCGCGGGTCAGCGTCGAGAAGTAGGCGGTCGTCGGGTCGGAGGAGGTCGAGGCGGCTGCCCAGACGAGGGACGCGACGCCGACGGCCGCCGCGAGGCTGCCGATCGCCACCCGGTGTCGGCGCACACCTCCCACGACGGCGACGACGAGCACGACGAGCAGCGGCCACACGAGGTAGAACTGCTCCTCGACCCCCAGCGACCAGTAGTGCAGGAGCGGCGAGGGCGCCGAGCCGGTATCGAAGTACGTGTCGGCGCGGGCGGCGTAGTGCCAGTTCGCGGCGAAGAGCATCGCCCACAGGGCGTCCGTGTGGATCGAGGCGACCTTGGCGCCCGCCCACGCCCACGGCGCGATGGCGACGACGGCGGCGATGACGAGCAGCGCGAGCGGCAGGATCCGTCGGGCCCGACGGATCCAGAAGGCGCGCAACGAGATCCGTCCCCTGCGGTCGCGCTCGCGGACGAGCACCCCCGTGATGACGAAGCCTGACACGACGAAGAAGGCGTCGACCCCGAGGTAGCCGCCGCTCGGCCAGCCGAAGAGGTGGAAGGCGATGACGGCGGTCACGGCCACGGCCCGGAGGCCCTGGATGTCCGCCCTACGCGGTCCCCCCACCGGACCGTCGCTCATGCGGGACAGCATGCACCGCGCGAGCCTCCGGGGAGACCGTAACGCCGGTGCCGATCCGATCGCGGCCGGGCAGCGCGGTCAGGGCGAGCGCCAGGGCGACCGCGGCGAGCACGACCACGGCGCCCACGACGGCGCGCCAGCCGGGTCCCGACCACGCGTAGCCGAGCAGCCAGCCGACGAGGGCGGACCCGCTGTAGTAGGCGACGTTGTAGAGCGCGGTCGCCTGGGCGCGCCCGGTCGTCGCCCGGGCGCCGACCCAGGCGGAGGCCGTCGCGTGGGCGGCGAAGAAGCCGGCCGTGAGGACGAGGAGGCCGACGACGACGACGGGCAGCGCGCCCGACAGCGTGAGCAGGGCGCCGACGGCCATGGTCACGGTGCCCGAGGCGAGCACGCGCCGCCGCCCGAGACGCGGCACCCAGCGGCCGGTGAGGCGCGAGCTGACGGTCCCGGCGGCATACGCGGCGAAGATCAGCGACCCGACCGTCGCGGGCAGCGCGAACTCCGGGCCCTCGAGCCGGAAGGCGAGGTAGTTGTAGACCGCGACGAAGCCGCCCATGAGGAGGGCCCCCTGACCGTAGAGCGCCAGCAGCGCCGGGTCCCGCAGGCTCGTGCGTATGCCGTCCACGACGGTCCGCGCGGTGGCTGCGGTCGTCGGTCGGTAGCCACGCGCCCGCGGCATGAGCCGCAGGAAGACGACCGACGCGACGGCACACACGGCGGCCACCGTGAGCAGGGCCGGGCGCCAGCCGACGACGCCCGCGAGCGGTCCGGCGATGAGCCGCCCGGCTGCACCACCGATCGTCGTGCCGGAGATGTAGGCAGCCGCAGCCGCTGCCGTGTGGCGGGCGTGCACCTCGTCGTGGAGGTAGGTGACGGCGAGCGCGGGCAGCCCACCGAGGGCCATCCCCTCGACGAGGCGCAGGGCGAGCAGGGCCTCGATCCCGAGCGCGAGCGCGACGGCGACGCCGAGCACGGTCGAGGCGACGATGGCCACCTGCATGGCGCGCAGCCGACCGACGCGGTCGGCGATCCACGACCACGGCAGCACCGCGACGGCGACGCCGAGGGTCGCGAGCGAGACCGACAGGGCCGCGTCGGCGGGGCTGACCTCGAGGCCGCGCGCGAGGGTGGGCAGCAGCCCCTGCGGTGAGTAGAGCTGCGCGAACGTCGCGATGCCGGCGGCACCGAGCCCGACGAGGATGCGGCGGTACTCGCGGCTCGCGGGGAGGTGTCCGGCCCAGGTCATGCGCTCGACGCTAGGTCGGTCAGGTCGTGCGCACCAATGCATACCAGAGGCCCGACCCATACGATCAGAGCATGAGACCTGCCGATTTCCGGGCCGTCGTGCGGTTGCTGCCCGTCTTCGTCGTCGTCGCGGAGGTCGGCCAGGTGACGACCGCGGCCGCCGTCCTCGGCATGCCGCAGCCGACCGTCAGTCGGGCCCTGGCCCGCCTCGGGGAGCTGCTCGGCACCCCCGTCGTCGAGCGGGACGGGCGCGGGATCGCCCTGACCGCGGCCGGCCGGGCGCTGCTGCCCTTCGCGCAGGAGGGGGTGGGTGCGCTCGAGCGCGGTGTCGACGTCGTGACCGGGTCGAGCGTCGTCGGGCACGGCACGGTCGGTCTGTCGTTCCAGACCCTGCTCGGGGAGGCGGTCGTGCCGGCCCTGATCCGCCGATTCCGCGACCGCTTCCCGGGCGTGCGGTTCGAGCTGGCCCAGGGCTCACGGCAGAAGGCCCTCGACGACTTCGCGGCCGGCCGCTGCTCCGTCGCGCTCGTCGCGTCGCCACCGTCACTGCCCGGTGCGTCGACCACGGTGCTCTACGACGAGCCCCTCGTCGTCGCCGTGCACCGGTCGCACCCGGCCGCCGGAGCGGGCTCGGTCTCCGTCGAGCGTCTGGCCGCCGACGGGGGCGACGAGCTCATCGTCCTCAAGACCGGCTTCGGCCTGCGTGGCCGCGTCGAGGAGATCTACGCCGACGCCGGGGTGCCGCTGCGCGTGGCCTTCGAGGCCGAGGACGTCCACACCGCAAGGGGACTCGTCGGTGCAGGCCTCGGCGTCGCGATCCTCCCGGACTTCGCCCCGGAGGGCGACGTGGTGCCCGTCCGGCTCGACCACCCGCAGGCGCAACGGACCATCGGCGCGATGGTGCGCAACCCCGCGCACGACCCGACGATCGCCGCCTTCGAGGAGTTCGTGGGCCGGTCGGGGCGGCCGGTGGCGCTCGCCGCGCTCAGCCGGCCATCCTGACCACGACGGTGATCAGCCCGGCGACGAGGAGGGCGGCGGCGGCGATGCCCGCGAAGACGAGCCCGATCCGCTGGTCGCGCCCCGTGCGACCGGGTCCCTCCACGGGCTCCGACCCGACCTGGTCGACGAGGTGCTGCGGGCCGTTCGGTCCTGCGTTCATGGGAGCTCCATCGGTCGGGTCCTGCGGGTCACGGTGCCTGGGCACGGCAAACGAGCCTATCGCCGAACAGGTCACGCGCGCGGTGGGCAGGCCGGCCTGTCGTCAGACAGCCGTGGACTCGTCGATCTGCGTGGCGGACTCGCCGAGGGCCTCGTGGAGGGTGCGGGCGCCGCGGACGGGATCGCCGTCGAGGCGGGTCGCGTGGCACAGCTGGGCGACCTCGTCGGTGGCGCCAGCCGCGGCGAGGTGTACCGGCGTGGACTTGGCGACGCGGCGCAGCGCCGGCGCGTGGGCGGCGAAGGCGGTGGCCCGGCGTGCCGCGACGACGACGACCGCGGGCTGGAGCGTCCGGCAGGTGAGGGCGAGCTCGGCGGCGGGCGTGTCGGCACCGAGGTAGCAGGTGCGCCAGCCGAGGCGCGAGAGCACGATCGAGGTGGCCATGAGCCCGAACTCGTGCTGCTCGCCGGGCATGCAGGCGAGCACGGCGAGGGGGCCCTCGGGTCGTTCGTCGGCCCCCATGAGCACCGAGAGCCGCGAGCGCAGGACGTTGCTCGCGAAGTGCTCCTGGGCCACGCCGATCGACCCGGCCGACCACCGTTCACCGAGCCCGTGGAGGTAGGGGAGCACGACGAGCGAGAGGGCGTCCTCGACGCCGAGCCCGTCGAAGACCTGGGTGAGGATGCGGTGCCCGCCGGTCTCGTCGAACGCCTCGAGCGTCTGCTCGAGGTGGTCCATCCACTCGCGGGGCGTGGTGCGGCGCGGCGTCGGCATGGCGGGATCCTCGCGGGTGGGACGGGGACCCGGGACGTCACCCGGGTCCGAACTGACGCGACGTACCCAGTCGGGCCGTTGTCCCCACCGGCCGTGACCGAATCGTGGCCCGGGGCGCCGGACCACCCCTGCGAGCAGGCTCGACGGGTGGCGCTAGAGGTCGCTCATCATCGAGACGGAGCACGACCCGGCCCGTGTGGGCACGTGGTGCGGCGTCGGCGCCGACGGCAGGCGCACGTCGGCGAGCGAGGTCGTGACGACGGGGGCGACCGGAGCCACCGTCCGGGGTGCGGCGACGGCCGACGATCCGGCCAGGGCCGTGAGGGCGACGAGTGCCGAGCCCGCGACGGCGGTCAGGGCGCTGCGACGGGTCAACCTGCTGCGGCGCGTGTCCATCTGTCCAGTGTGCGCCCGTCCGGCCGCCGGGTCCATGGGGGACCCGACGGCATACGTCCTCGTCATCCGGCCGGGAGGCGGGTGACCCAGAAGGGTGCCGTGTCTGGTGAGGGGATCCCGAAGCGGGCGTTGACGACCCAGAGCGACCCGAGCGCGGCCGTGGCGGTCGACGGCACGTCGAGTCCGGCGTCGGTGAGCGTGGCGACCCACCGGCCGCGCAGCTCGCCGGCGTGAGTCCGGAGCCGCACGACGCTGACGTCCTGGGGGCCGCTCCCGCGCACGTTGTAGAGGGTCCGGCCCACGAGCTCCAGACCGTCGCCGCTCGTGATCGGCGGTCCACCGGTGACGGCGATCCGGCGGGCGACGCCGGATGCCGGGTCGACCTGCCAGAGACCGCCCACGCGGCTGTGGTTGAGGACGATCGGTCCGTGTGGGAGGGTGCGGATCCCGTTGGCGTTGAAGGTGTTCGGGGGACTCGTCGGCCAGTCGCCGATGAGGTTCACGAACTCGGCCGGGGCCCGGGACGGGCGGCCGTGGCGGGTGAGTGGCACGATCGTGAGGCGGTCGACGTTCGAGTCGGTGGCCCACACGGCGCGACGGGTGACGACGAGGTCGTTGAGGAAACCCGCCCCGGGGACCACGGTGTCGCCGACGACGGCTCCCGACCGGGCGTCCACGGCCCAGACGTGTCCGACGGTGCCGAGCGAGCCCACGGCCCAGACGAGCCCGGTGCGGGCGTCGAAGTAGAGGCCGCGCAGCGACCGTCCGGCCTCGGGGGCGAGAAGGGTGCGGACGGCTCCGGTGCGGAGGTCGCCCGTCACGATGCGGCCGTCGGCGACGGAGCCGACGTAGAAGGTCGGCCCCGGCCCGGACGTGATGCCCTCGGGGCGGGTCCCGACCGGGAGGTCGATGCGCGAGGGGAGGTGGCCGCGGCGAAGGCCCTGCTCGGCGGAGGCGACGGGAGCGGTCAGGGCGGTGACGGCGACGGCAGCAGCCGAGCCGAGGACGAGGCGACGCGAGGGAGTGCCATGGTGCACGGCGTTGTGGTTGTCCATCCTCCATGGTGAGCGGACGGCCGACCGGAAATCGAGGGGCGGCCGGTGAACCTTTGACCCGGGTGTGTCGTTGCACCCGGGCCACCGCCCCGGAAACAGACCGTGTGCCGCCTGGCCCGGCCAGGCGGCATACGGTCGTCCGCGTCCGGAGGGACGCGGTCAGCAGCGGAGGTCAGCGGAAGAGGTCGAGCTTCCCGTGCTTCTCGGCCAGCAGGTAGTAGACGGTGACGCGGTTCTTCGTGCGGTCGCCCTTGAGCATCTGCCCGACCTCAGCCAGGGAGGCGTCGAGATCGGCGTCGGAGTCGGTGAGGCCGAGCTTCTTCTTCATGAATCCGTCACGCACGCGGTCGGTCTCGCTCTTGTCGCTGAACGACACCAGTGCCGAGTCGCGCTTCTGCAGCGCGATGCCGCAGTGCCGGACGACGCCCTTGATCGCGGCGTCGTCGGCGTCGGGGGAGTACTTCTTGACGTCTGCTGCCCAGTCTTCTGCCATGTGCCGTGCCCCACTTCGTTGAATGGCGTGAACACCACAGACGCTAGACCTGAAACCCCCGCCGGAGAGGGGTCCTCGCTGGGAAGTTCCGGGGAGAACCGTTCGCTCGTCAGACGGTGAGCATCGCCCAGGTTCGGGCGCCCACGACGCCGTCGGCCACGAGCCCCCGGGACTGCTGGAAGGCCTGCGTCTTCGTCGCGGTCATCGCGCCGAAGACGCCGTCGGCCGTGAGGCTGTAGCCCCGGTGGGTCAGCAGCTTCTGCGCGGCGACGACGGCCTGGCCGCTCGAGCCGCGCTTGACGGAGACGACGAGCGCCGACCAGGTCTTCGGTCCGACGACACCGTCGACCGCGAGGCCCTTGGAGCGCTGGAACGAGATGACGCGGCTCTGGGTCGTCGGTCCGAACGAGCCGTCGACGGTGAGGCTGAACCCGCGCTGGCGCAGCAGGTGCTGGATGGCCGTGACGCGGAAGCCGCTCGCCCCGCGCTTGACCGTGGTCCAGGCGATCGGGGCGGGCGTCGGGGTGCCGCCACCGCCGCCGATCCGCTGGGCGAGGGCCGCGAGGCGAGCATCCCCGGGGCGGACGTTGATCTCGAAGTGCATCTCGTCCTTGCGGCCCGAGTAGTCCCCGCCCCAGCGCACGACTCCGTTGCAGGAGTTCAGGATCGAGCGGATGTGCGAGCGCTGCGTCGCCGTGAAGGTGCCCGACGTGCCGAGCGGGTGGCGCGGGGCGTTGAGGTCGATGGCCGTGCCGCTCGAGTGGTTCGACAGGGTGGTGCTGCCCGAGATCGGACGGTAGCTGTGGCCCCAGCACCAGCCCTTGACGAGCGCCTCGACCTCGCTGTTGAAGCGGCGGGCGACGTAGCCGAGGACGATGTGGACGTCACCACGGCGGACGCCGGCCGGGAAGGTCGCGGCGCCGACGGCCAGGGTGGCGAGCGGGACGGTCGACGTTGAGCCGGCCGGCCAGCCGTTCTGCGACGTGGCGGCCTGGGCGGCGGTGGCCGTGGCGGCGACGAGTCCGCCGCCGATGAGGAGGCCGCCCGCGCCGCGGATCAGTGTGCGGCGCCCGACGGCGGGACTGGTGGTTTCGTGGAGCTCACACATGACTACCCCTGAGCGTGTGTCGGTGGCTGGACGCGGGCGCGTCCGCAGCGCCGACGCTAGGGGCGAGCGGCGTTGCGGTACATGGGGAGAACTCCCCGACCAGAGGCCACGAGGGCGTCGCCCAGGGCGGTGCGCCAGTAGAGCACCTCGCGTCCCGACCGTCGGCGCAGCACGGTGCCCGAGGCGAGCAGCACCTTGAGGTGGTCGCCGGCCGAGCCCAGCGGCATACCCGTGCGGGCGACGAGTGCGCTCGTGCTCGACGGTCCGTCGAGGGCGCGCAGCAGCCGTGCCCGAGCGCTGCCGACGAGGCGCTCGAGCCCGTCGTGTGCCTGGCCGTCGACCTCGGCGAGGGCTCCGGTCACGGGGTAGTAGATGGCGTAGCGACGGGGGAGGTCCCAGCCGACCCACGTGGCGGTCCCGTGGGCGGGCACGAAGTAGAGGTCGGCGTCGTCGTCGAGGACGCGCGAGGGCAGGTCGTAGCGGTTGATCCGGAGCTGGCCGTCGCCGAGCCACTCGCGGTCGCGGCCGAGGTCGCGCAGCACGGCGGCCCAGCCGTGGGTCGCGAGGCGCGCCGTCCGCGACACGATGTCGGCACGCAGGATGCGCTCGCGGCGGCCCCAGTCGCTGGCGAGGGCGTGCGTCCACACCCACTCGAGCAGCTGGGCCGCCTGCTCGGCCGTGCCCGGTCGGCTGAGGATGCGCGGCAGCGACGCCTCGGGGGTGCTCTCGCGCAGGTAGGCGCGAATTCGCTTGTCCCCCAAGGCTCGCACGTCATCGACCTCGTCGGCGAAGCTGCGACCCGGACCGTCTGGCGGGAGTGCGAGCCAGTCGGAGATCCATCCCGTGCGCCAGCTGTGGTCGAGGACGGCACGCCGCACGGGGTGCTCGGCGAGCATCGCCTCGAACGACTCGCGGTGCGCGGCGGCGAAGGCCCGCCCCGCGGCGTCGCTGGGCCGCACGAGGTCGTTGAGGGCGGCCACCGTCTCGATGCGCGGTGACACCACGAAGCGGCTCCGCGCCAGCAGGTCGGCCGAGATCCGCCACGTCCCCATGTTTCGCCTCCGTCCGAAAGATTAGCGGCCCGGGTCGCGACTCGTCAGGGTGGAGCGAGTGAAGACCTACCGCCAGCTGTTCGCCATCCGTGAGTTCCGGGTCCTCTTCCTCGTCCAGTGCATCAACATCGGGTCGTATGCCGTCGCGTCCCTCGCGCTCGGCACCATCACCTTCGCCGCCACGGGGTCGCCGGTCCTGACGGCCCTCGCGATGTTCGGCGCGCCGCTCATGCGCATCGTCGGCCAGACCCTCTTCGGCTCCGGCTCCGACCTGGTCCGCCCGCGCACCGCGCTGCTGCTCGTCTTCACGACGACGATGGTCACCGACCTGCTGCAGGCGATCCCGGGCCTGGCCTGGGGCTGGCGTTTCGCCCTGCTCGCGGTCGGCCCGCTCATCACCTCGGCGCTCGGCGGCAGCATGATGGCGCTCGTCTCCGACATCCTCCCGCCCGACGGCTTCATCCTCGGCCGGGCGACGATGAACATCGCGGTCGGCGGCATGCAGATCGTCGGCTACGGCATCGCGGGCCTGCTCCTCATCACCTTCACGACGACCGAGCTCTTCCTCGGTTCGGGTGTCGCCCTCCTCGTCGCGGTCGTGCTGCTCCGCCTCGGCCTCTCGGACCACCCGCCGCGGCACGCGGCCACCTCCCTCGTGCGCCGCACCCGCGAGGTCAACCGAGCCCTGCTCGGGTCGCGCGTCATCCGTCCGATCTACCTGACGTTGTGGGTGCCCAACGGGCTCATCGTCGGGTGCGAGGCACTCTTCGTGCCGTTCGCGGGCGAGCGCGCGGGCTACCTCTTCGCCGTCACCGCCGCCGGCATGCTGCTCGGCGACGTCGTCGTCGGGCGCTTCCTCGCCGTGGCCGTGCGCGACCGGCTCATCGGCCCGCTGCGGCTCCTGCTCGCGATCCCCTACCTCGCCTTCTTCGCCGTCCCGTCGCTTCCGTATGCCGCCGCGCTGGCCTTCGTGGCGTCCGTGGGCTACTCGGCGAGCCTGCCCCTGCAGGAGCGGCTGGTGACGCACACGGACGCGCAGGCGCGAGGCCAGGTCTTCGGGCTGCAGGGCACGGGCCTCATGGTGGGTCAGGCGCTCGGGGCGCTGCTCGGCGGCGTCGTCGCGAGCTCCCAGGGGATGGGGCCGGCCGCGGCCGCGCAGGCGATGGGCGTCATGGCCGTCGCCTCTGTGGTCGTGTCGGTCGCCCTCACCCCCGGTCTGCGCCGGTCGCGGCCGGCGACCGAGGTCCTCGAGGCCGCCGCGGCCTGATCGCCCTCAGCCGGTCACGAGCCCACGTCGCCGCGCGATGGCGGCCGCCTCGGTGCGACCGGAGGCGCCGAGCTTGGCCAGGAGGTTGGAGACGTGGACGCTCACGGTCTTGGTGCTGATGTAGAGCTGCTTGCCGATCTGACCGTTGGTCAGGCCCTGCGCCAGCAGCGCGAGCACCTCGAGCTCACGCGGGGTGAGGTCGACCGTCACGCCGCCGGGGCGCACCGCGTCGAGCTCGGCGAGGAGCGGCTTCGCCTCGAGCCTGACGGCCTCCTCGCGGGCCAGTTCGGCGACCGTGCGGGACTCGACGTCCTCGCCCGCGGCCCGCAGGGCCTCGGCGAGCCGCGACCGCGAGCGGGCGGTCTCGAAGACGTGGCCGTAGCGCTCGAACGCCGCGACGCTCTCGCGCCACGCGTCGACGAGCTCGGTCACCGGCGGCGGCTCCTCGACCCCGGCGACCCGCTGAAGCCGCAGCACCTCGGCCTCGAGCCGCGCGGTCCACGCCCACGTCTCGCGGCTCGTGTCCTCGAGCGACTCGGCGGCCGCGCGCTCGAACTTCGGACGGCTCGCCTTCTCGACGGCGGGCCGCAGCTCGCTGATGCGGCGGCCGCGATCGGCGAGCTCCTCGACGACGGCGACGGCGCGGGCCCGGAGCGCCGGGTCGGCCCGCGGTACGAGCGCTGCAGCCTGCCCGGCCACGAGCGCGGCGAGCCGCACGACGGCGTGGTACTCGCCCCAGGTGGCGTCGAGGACGCGGACGGCCTCCTCGGTGAGGTCGAGCATCCCTCCGAGGTCGCCCGTCTGGCCGAGCACGTCGACGGCGGGCATGGTCGTCAGCACGACGCACAGGCCGTCGACGGGCCACCACTCCCGCATCGCCCCGATGAGGTCGGGGTCGACGGGGTCTCCGCGACCGGCGTGCACGAGCAGGGCGGCGCCGGTGAAGATCGTGCGCCCAGGCTGCGGGGCCGGTCGCCCCGCGAGGTCGAGGCGTCGAGCCGCGCCGTCCCAGTCGCCGAGCTCGTAGGCCGTGAGTCCGCCGAGCAGGCGGCACTCCTGCCCCCAGGGTGCCCACTCTCGGTGCATCCGCCGGGCGACGGCGGCCCCGCGGTCGTAGAGCTCGAGCGACCCGGGAAGGTCACCGCGGCGGTGCGCGAGGGACGCGAGCTGGTGCAGGGCGCGAAGGAGGAGGGGGTCGTCTGGGTCGATGTCGGCGACGATCGAGCGAAGGTGCGTCTCGACCGAGTCGAGGTCCTCCTGCGCCTCGAGGATGCGGGCCATGATGGTGCGCACCTCGGCGAGCGCGCCGCCGAGTCCGAGACGCTCGGCGAGCAGGGACACCTCGTTGCCGACGACGGCGGCCTCGACGAACGAGCCGTTGTCCACGAGCGCCTGCACTCGGGCGACGAGCACCCGGACCCGGCGCTCGTCGGCCTCCTCGCCGATGAGCGACAGGGCCTCGTCGGTCAGGGCGATGGAGTCGATCGGCAGGTCGAGGATGCGCGAGCGGATGACGAGCGTCGAGAGCAGGTCGGCGCGCGCGCCCGGGTCCTGCGCGGTGCCGGGATGGTCCAGCCGGTCGCGCAGCAGGTCCATGGCTCGGATCGGCTCACCGGCGACCATCGCCGCGCGCGAGGCCCGGAGGGTCACCTCGTCGCGTTCGGGGTCGTCCTCGTCGAGCCACGAGAGCGCGCGCTCGAGGAGCAGCAGCGCCTCCTGCGGACCACCGACGGCCATGGCGGCCTCGGCTGCGGCTCGACTCGCGCGGACCGCCGTCGGCAGGTCGCCCACGGCGGCGGCGTGGCGGGCCAGCTCGGACGCGGGGGCGAGCTCGGGACGCTCGGCCAGCACGGCGGCATACGCCCGGTGGAGCCGTAGGCGCTCGCCGGGCAGGAGGCTGTCGGCCACGGCCTCACCGAGGAGGGCGTGGCGGAAGGTGTAGGCCGGCGGCCAGCGGGCCTCGAGGACGTGGTGCTCCACCGCGGCGGCCAGCGCGGCCTCGAGCGTCTCGTCGGGGAGGTCGACGACGCGGGAGAGGAGGTCGTGGCCGATGAACTGCCCGCCCTTGAGGGCGATGGCCCGGAGCACGCGCTGGGCGGTGTCGTCGAGCTGCTCGACGCGGGCGCGGAGCACGCGGCTCAGGCCGCCGGTCAGGCCCTGGCCGGCCGCGGCGCTCGCGACGAGCTCCTCGGCGAAGAACGGGTTGCCCTCGGAGCGGCGGGCGATCTCGGCGTTCGTCGCGGCGTCGGTCGGGGCGCCCTCGATGCCGGAGACGAGCTCTCGCACGGCGTCGTCGGGGAGCGGGGCGAGCTCGACGTGCTCGAGCCCCGCGATGCGCGCCCACACGGCGAGCGTCTCGTGCAGGGGGTGGCGGCGGTAGAGGTCGTCGGAGCGGTAGGTCACGACGAGGCCGACCGCGTGCGTGAAGCCACGGGTCAGCAGGAGGGTGATGAGGTCGCGCGAGGAGTGGTCGGCCCAGTGGACGTCCTCGACGACGAGGAGGGACGGCTGGGCATCGCCGAGCGCGGACAGCAGCGCGTGCACGGCCTCGGCGACCTGGCCGGGGTCGGTGCTGCGTCCGGAACGGTCCCGGTCGGGTGCGTCGGTGCGCCCCGGCAGCAGGTGGCCGAGGCTCGGGTGGGTCTCGAGCACGCGCTCGACGACGTCGGGATGGCCTGCGTCGATGGTGCCGACGAGCTCGACGAAGGGCAGGTAGGCGAGGCTGCTGCCGGCCTGGCCGACGCAGTGACCGACGGCGGTGAACCAGTCGGACGCGGTGGCCTCGGCGACGAGGTGCCCCACGATGCGGGACTTGCCGATGCCGGCGTCGCCGGACAGCACGACGACGCCACCGGGCCGGGCACCCGGGGTGGGGCGCAGTCCGATGGCGTCGGCGAGACGGGACAGGTCGGTGTCCCGCCCGATGAGGGGGCCCGTGCTGAGCGGCATACGCGGAATCATCGCGTACTCCGCCGACAGGAGCGGGACGGTCGGCGACACGGGTCGCGTCGCCGTCGTCACCGCGCGCGGCCCGGGTTGTTCTCCTCTCGGGAGACCCGCGCCATGGTGCGGCGCATGATCTCGAGCGACGAGTCGCGGCGGACGCGGCGACGCTGCGGGTAGCGGGACTCGATCTCGACCTGGACGGTGCGGAAGTCGATGTACTGGGTGGTCATGGTCTTTCCTCTGCTCGTGCCGTTCTGGACTTCTCCAGACTCGGTTGCTGAGGTAGACCCCCACATCGGACGACCGCCCTATCCCTGCCCGCCGACTACCTCAGATCCGATGGCGTATGCCGGGTGGACCCGTCTGAGGTAGTCGCCCGGTGGCGCTTCAGGCGGGCGGGAAGGCAGCCGTCAGCCGATCGCGCACGGCTGCGACGTCCACGGTCGCGAGCGGCGCCGTGTCGCGGGTGGGCGGCGTCGCCGTGACGAGCTGCACGAGGCGCTTGGACCACAGCACGTGAACTCCGCAGGTCACGAAGGCACCACCGATGAGCGGCCAGTCAGCGGCGACGAAGCACAGCACGCCCGTCACGGGGACGGTCGGGTCGTCGACGGCCGTGCGGACGAGGTCGACCTGCCCCAGCACCCCGTCGACGAGCTTCGTGCAGTCCCGTCCACCGACGACGAGCTTCTCGGTGCGGGGGCGAAAGAGGCCGCCCTCGACGCGGAGGGCGGGCCTGCCCTTGTACTTCTTCGCGTCGACGACGAAGATGCCGTGGCGCGAGACGACGACGTGGTCGATGTTGGCCCGCGTCCTCGGAATGCGCCGATCGTGCAGCACGGCGAGGTCGTCACCCACGAGGGCGTCGAGACGGCCGCCCACGAACTGCTCGCCCTCCGCGCCGGTGTCCCACGCCCGGGTGCTCTGCGGCTCCTCGGTGATGGCGAGGAGGAATCCGCCGATGCGTGGGTGGCGCTCGCGGACGCGTCGCTCCCGGGCGTCGCGCCGCCGTTCGAACTCGCGCCGCGCCGACCCGCCGGCCTGGCCGCTGGTTTCCCGGGCCGGCTCGGGCTGGAGGGACGGCTGGGCCCGTGGTTCGTCGGGGACGACGGCCACGCCGACGTCGTCGCACTCCGGGGTGACCGTCTTGGCCGACTCACCCGGGCACTCGAGGCAGCGCACGGTCCGGCTCGACCGTTCGTAGACGGCACGGGTCCCTGCTGGGAGCGGGGCGGCGCACCGTCGGCACGTGCCGGCATACCGAAGCCTCATGCGTTTGTCGTCGCCGACGTCGGCGACGTCCCCCGTGCTCACGCAGCAGAGGTTAGGTCGAGTCCTTCCGTCGCGCAGGCCAACGAGCGAATCGGGCGTTCAGCCGAGGAGGAGGGTGGCGGCGATGGTGAACATGACGACGGCGATCGCGACGTCGAGGACGCGCCACGTGGCCGGCCGCGCGAAGAGCGGCGCGAGCAGGCGCGCGCCGTAGCCGAGCGAGGTGAACCACGCGACGCTGGCGAGCGCGGCCCCACCGGCGAACCACCACCGTCCGTCCGGACCGTGCTGGTTGGCGAGCGACCCGACGAGCAGCACGGTGTCGAGGTAGACGTGCGGGTTGAGCCAGGTGAGAGCGAGGACCGTCGCGAGCACGCCGCTGCGCGACCGCTGGGTGCCGCCGGCCTCGAGGCCCTTGGGGTGGCGCGCGTTGCGCAGGCACAGCAGGCCGTAGCCGACGAGGTATGCCGCCCCGACCCACCGCACGACCGTCAGCAGTCCCGGGTGGGCCGTGACCAGACCGCCCACGCCGAGCACGCCGGCGAGGACGAGGACGGCGTCGCTCACAGCGCAGACGGCGACGACGAGCCCGACGTGGTGACGCGCGAGGCCGGTGCGGAGCACGTAGGCGTTCTGCGCGCCGATGGCCACGATGAGCGAGGCCATGGTGAGGAAGCCGGGCACGAGGGAGGTCACGCCCTCGACCGTAGAGGGATCGCGACCTTCAGTGAAGCGAAGGTTTCTTCAGCATCATTAGCATGGCTTCATGCGGCTCCAGCCCGAGCACCTCGCGACCCTGCTCGCCATCATCGACACCGGCACCTTCGACGCGGCGGCCCGACGGCTCCACGTGACACCGTCGGCCGTGAGCCAGCGGGTCAAGGCGCTCGAGGCCGAGGTCGGCCAGGTCGTGGTCGTGCGCAGCACCCCGTGTCGCGCCACGAGCGCGGGCGAGGCGCTCGTCCGGCTCGCCCGGCAGCAGGGACTGCTCGAGTCGGAGGCGCTTGCGGGACTTGTCGCCGACGGCCGGTCCAGGGTCGACCTGCCGATCGTCGTCAACGCGGACTCGATGTCGACGTGGTTCGGTGCGGTGCTGACCGAGGCTGCCGCCTGGGACGACGTCGTGCTGCGCCTGAGGGTCGAGGACCAGGACCACTCGGCTCGGCTGCTCCGGTCGGGTGAGGTGCTCGGCGCCGTGACGTCCGACCCGACGCCGGTCCAGGGCTGCTCGACCGAGCCTCTCGTCACGATGCGCTACCTGCCAGCGGCAGCGCCACAGCTCGTGGACCGTCATCGGGTCGGCCGTGGGATCGACTGGGCCGCAATGCCGCTCGTGCGTTTCAACGACAAGGACGACATCCAGCAGCGCATCCTCGACCGGCGCGGCGTGGACGTCGCGCCGCCGACGCACGAGGTGCCCGACGGTGGTGGCTTCGTGACGGCGGTCCGCTCCGGGCTCGGCTGGGGTGCGCTCCTGACAACGCAGCTCGGGCCGTTGCTCGACGCTGGTGAGCTCGTGCGACTCGGGTCGCGCGACCACGTCGACGTCCAGCTCTACTGGCAGCGGTGGCGGCTGCCCTCGGCGCACCTCGACCGGCTGAGCGACACGGTCCGACGCGAGTCGGCGCGTGGCGGGATCCATCCGGATGGCGGCAGTCACCCGCAAGGGGTGAGCCGCGGCGACCAGGGCCGCTCGATAGTGGAGTGATCGACCCGTCGACGGGAGCGAGCCGAGGATGAGGGTACGACCAGAACGCCTGAACGCGGCGATCGCCTGGCTCTTCATGGCCGGCTCGGCGTGCTTCGTGCTGGGCTCGGTGCCTGCCTACCTGAATGCCGTCGGGGGATGGGTCGATGGCGTCACCTACGTCGTCGGCTCGGTCTTCTTCACCAGCGCTTCGTCCTGCCAGCTCGTGCAGGCGCAGAACCCCTCGACGACCGCCGTCGACGAGGTCACCCAGCACCAGCCGGTCCAGGCGCGTCTGTGGTGCTGGCTGCCGCACGACCTCAACTGGCTGGCCGCGGCCGTGCAGCTCCCCGGCACGCTGTTCTTCAACGTCAGCACCGTCGCCGCCGTGACCCACAACGCGACGGCCGCCGAGTCCGATCGCTACGTGTGGCGGCCGGACCTCTACGGGTCGGTGCTCTTCCTCGTGGCGAGCGCCTGCGCCGTGCTCGCGGTCTCGAGCCGCTTCCTCAGCGTCCAGCCCCGGTCGTTCCCGTGGCGGATCGCATGGCTCAACATGCTCGGCTCGGTGTTCTTCATGGCCTCCGCGATCGCCAGCTTCGTCGTTCCGAGCACGGACCAGGTGCTGAGCACGCGGATCGCCGTGGCCGGGACCTTCTGGGGCGCCGTGTGCTTCCTCGTCGGCGCCGCACTCCTGCTCCCGGCCTGGCGGCGTGCCGTCGCGACCGCCACGCCCGCGAGTCCCTAGACACCACCCCTCCGTCCGACTCAAGGAGAAGCGCATGTCCACACCGTCCGAGATCAACGCCATAGCAGCGCTCTACGGCAACCGCTTCGTCACCGAGGAGGTGCCCAGCCGCGAGTTCCCGGTCACGGGGATGAGCGCGGTCGACGCCAGGCGCCTGGTGGCCGAAGACCTCGCCCTCGAAGGGGATCCGGGGCGCAACCTCGCGACCTTCGTCACCACGTGGATGGAGCCGGAGGCGCAGCAGATCATCGCGGAGAACCTGCACCGCAACTTCATCGACCACGCGGAGTACCCGCGCACGGCCGAGATCGAGCAGCGCTGCATCCGGATGCTCGCCGACCTGTTCCACGCCCCGGGCGAGACCACGGGAGCGCGGACGCAGGGCTCGTCCGAGGCGATCATGCTCGGCGGTCTGTCGCTGAAGTGGAACTGGCGCACCCGTCGCCAGGCCGCGGGCAGCTCGACGGAGCGTCCGAACCTGGTCTTCGGCGGCGACGTGCACGTCGTGTGGGAGAAGTTCTGTCGCTATTTCGACGTCGAGGCGCGGATCGTCCCGCTTCAGCGCGGGAAGTACACCATCGGCCCGGAGGACGTCGCCCCGCACGTGGACGAGAACACCATCGGAGTCGCGGCCGTCCTCGGCACGACCTTCACCGGCCACAAGGACGACATCGTCGGCATCAACGACCTGCTCGTGCAGATGAAGCAGGAGCGTGACCTCGACGTGCCGTTACACATCGACGGGGCCAGTGGTGGCTTCGTGTGGCCGTTCCTCTACCCGGACTCGCCCTGGGACTTCCGGCTCGAGCAGGTGCGCTCGATCAACGTCTCGGGGCACAAGTTCGGCCTGGTCTATCCGGGCATCGGCTGGTTGATCTTCCGGGAGGTCGCCGACCTGGCGCCCGACCTGGTCTTCAAGGAGAACTACCTCGGCAAGACCGACTCGACCTTCACCCTGAACTTCTCGACGGGGTCGGCGATGGTCCTGGCGCAGTACTACAACCTCGTGCGCTACGGACGTGAGGGCTACACCTACATCATGCGCAACATGCAGGCGAATGCTCGGATGCTCGGCGACAAGCTCGAGGCGATGGGCCGCTTCGAGCTGATCGGCCGGGAGGAGGAGCAGCTCCCGCTCGTCGCCTTCATGCTGTCCGGTGACCACGGGTACGACGAGTTCGACATCGCCTGGCAGCTGTCTGCCGAGCGCGGTTGGATGGTGCCCGCCTACACGCTGCCACCCGACGCCCAGGACGTCACCATCATGCGCGCGCTGGTCAAGGAGACGATGAGCCGCGAGCACGTCGACACCCTGGCCCGCGACATCGAGGAGGCCTGCACGACGCTGGCGGCGAAGGGTGCGGCACACGAGTCGGAGCGAGCCAAGATGGTCAGCGGCCCGGGCCACTGAACGACTGCTGCGCCCTCGACCGTCCTCGGTCCTGGCCTACTCGGCGGAGGCGTGCCACGCCCGCCACGCGGCATACCCCCCGATGACGTCGGTGGCGCGGTGGATGCCGAGGTCCTGGAGCGCGGCGGCCGCCAGGCTGGAGGTGTAGCCCTCCTGGCAGAGGACGATCACCTCGAGGTCGTGGCTCGCGACCGGCAGCGACGCGTCGCTCGATGGGTCGAGACGCCACTCGAGGACGTTGCGCTCGATCACCGTCACGAAGGGCAGCTCACCCTCGGCCGCACGCTGGGCGGCAGGGCGGATGTCGACGACGAGCGCGCCGTCCGCACGTGCCGTCTCCGCCTGTTCGGGCGTGAGCCGGTGGAGGCGACCGCGAGCCTCGGCGAGGACCTCGTCGATGGTGCGGGGTCGGGACATGGTCAGGCCTCTCGGGACGGGCAGTGGCAGGTCGGCCAGCCTTGCGCTGGGGGCACGTCCACCGTGCCACACGGCGGGCGTCGACGCGTGTGCGACCTGACGCCTGACACCCGTCCGTGGTGGCGGGATGTGGGGGACATCTGACCGGAAAACCGGCGGCGCTCTGTCGGTGTCGACGCCTACGGTCGTCGAGTGACCGTGGACTCCCGCACTGCATCCCAGGCCCCGCCCAGCGCTCGCCGTGCGAGGTGGCTCGTCCTGGCTGCCGTGGCCGTGACGCTCCTCCTCTGGGCGTCCGCGTTCGTCGCGATCCGCCACCTCGGCCGAGACGTGCCGCCGGGCGCACTGTCGCTCGGGCGGCTGCTCGTCGCGTCGGTCGCCCTCGGGGTCCTCGTCTTCCGACGGCCGCGGACCTGGCCGGCCCGCCGCGACTGGCCCCTGCTGCTGCTCTGCGGCGTCGGCTGGTTCGGCATCTACAACCTCGCCCTCAACGAGGCCGAGCGGCGCATCGACGCCGGCACCTCCGCGCTCATCGTGCAGATCGGGCCGATCATCGTCGCGCTCCTCGCCACGGTCTTCCTCGGCGAGAAGATGACGCGTTGGCTGCTCATCGGCATGGCCGTCGGCTTCGCGGGTGTCGTCGTCATCGCGCGCGGCTTCTCCTCCGGTGACTCCGGCGACATGGTGGGCGTGTGGCTCGCCGTCCTGGCTGCGGTGACGTATGCCGTGGGCGTCCTCGCGCAGAAGCCGCTCCTCGGGCGGTTGCCGGGTCCCGAGGTCACCTGGCTCGCCTGCATCATCGGCGCCATCGTGTGCCTGCCGTGGAGCGGCGAGCTCGTCACCGTGGTGCGTGACAGCGACCCGAGCACCTTGTGGTGGATCGCCTACCTCGGCCTCTTCCCGACCGCCATCGCCTTCTCGACGTGGGCCTACGTGCTGGCGCGCAGCGATGCCGGCACGCTGACCCTCACGACGTTCCTCGTGCCGTTCATCGCGACACTCATCGCCTGGGCGCTGCTCTCCGAGGTGCCGCCGCCCCTGACCTTCGTCGGCGGGGCGTTGTGCATCGCCGGTGTCCTGCTCACGCGGCGCAAGCCACGAGTGGCTCCGACCGCGGAGGAGTGAGTGCGCTCCGATCCCTCTGCGACGCAACGGGATCGGTGGACTCACAGTGTGGACAGACCTTCACAATCTATCGAACATGTGTTCCAATAGAGGGGTCGGCGACCCGGGTGGGAGGAGTGAGTTCGTGCCATTCCTCGACACCGGGCGTCCGGCGCCCGACGCGACTGACGGTGGCAGCAGCCTCAACCCCCGCGTGGTCTGGCTGGTCGGTCAGGCGAAAGCCCGCGCCGATCGCGCGCAGGAGCGCAGCGCGTCCCTCACGTTGGCCGACGAGGCCGACGAGGTGCTCACGCAGATCGAGCGCCTCGAGGTCCAGAAGGCTCGCCTCGAGGGTCGTCTCGTCGACGCGTATGCCGCGCTGCACTCCGTCGAGGAGCAGCAGCTCGCCCAGTGGACGACGAGCTCGCCCGTGCCGATCACGGCCGACCAGGTCGCCGCGCAGGAGATCGCCTGGGCGACCGGGGTGGGCGCGACCGAGGTCGCCCGCCGGCTCGAGCTCGCGACAGCACCCCGGCGTCATCGGGTGCTGCGTGAGCGGCTGCGGGCCGGTGCTGTCAGTCTCCAGCGAGCCCTGCGCGTCGTCGTCGAGACGCGGGCGCTCGCCGACGACGTCCTCCCCGACCTCGAGGCCACGGTGCTCGCGCCGGCTCCGGACGGCGCGGTCGCCTCTCAACGCCTCTTCACCACACGGTTGCAGCGGTGCGTCCGCTCGGCCGACTCCCGTGCCGCCGAGGAGCGCCGCCGGTCCTCTCGTCTGCGTCGCACGGCGTACGGCCGCCTCGTCGAGGACGGTATGGGGACGTTCACGGTCGTCGCGCCGGCCGAGCGGGTCGTCGGTGTGCTCGACCGGGTCGATGCCCTGGCTCGGGCCGCCCGCGCGGGTGGCGACGACCGCAGCCTCGACCAGCTGCGCAGCGACCTGCTCTGCGACCTCGCCCTCTTCGGCGTCGTCCCGTCCGGCATCGGCGGACCCGCCGGCGCCGGTGCCGGTGGCGGTCTCGGTGGCGGTCTCGATGAAGAGCTCTCGTGTGCGGGCCTGCTGTCCGACGCGGCGCCTGCGGCCGTCCGCATCGTCGTCCCGTTCGAGGTCGCCGTCGGGATGTCCGACGCTGCGTGCGAGCTGCCCGGCCACGGCTGGGTCACCGCCGCCCACGCTCGCCAGATCATGACCGCACCGGGATCGGTGTGGCAGCGCCTCGCCGTCGACGTCGACACCGGCCGCGCCCTCGAGCTCTCCACCGACTGCTACCGCCCGACCGCCGCGATGGTCGAGCACGTGCGGGCCGTCGACGGCGTCTGCCGGGCACCCGGGTGCCAGGTGCCGGCCGACCGGTGCGACCTCGACCACGTCGTCCCGTGGCCGGCCGGCCCCACCCACGTCTCCAACTTCGAGTCCCTGAGCCGGGGCTGCCACAACGGCAAGACCGCCGGAGTCTGGCAGGTCGAGCGGGTCGACGACGACGGTATCTCCTGGTCCTCGCTCGCCGGTCGCGACTACATCACCTACCCCAAGGACTGGCGAGAAGCCCTCCGCGACCCGGGCTCGGGTCCACCGCCTCGATCCCCTTCAGCAGGAGCCGAGACTGCCGACGATCCACCACCCTTCTGACCGCTGGGCCGGCTGGTGTGCGGCTTCGGCGGCGCCAATGGCGGCGGGTGGGCCTAGCGTGGTCGGATGACGCTCCCGACGGACAGTCATGTGCACAGCGAGTGGTCGTGGGACGCCGCGCACGGGTCGATGGACCGCACGTGCGCGCGGGCGCTCGAGCTGGGACTGCCGGCCGTCGCGTTCACCGAGCACGTCGACCACACCGTCTGGTCGCTCGACCGCTCGCACCTCGACGAGGATGCGCACCTGCTGACCTTCACGTCGCCCGATGGCCTGGTGACCCCCGGCCCGTTCGACGCCGCCGGCTACCTCGAGGCGATCGCGGAGTGCCGGGAGCGCCACCCCGGCCTGCGCATCCTCAGCGGGCTCGAGCTCGGCGAGCCGCACCTGCACCCCGAGGCCGTCGCGCGGGTGCTCGCGGCCGGCCCGTTCGACCGGGTGCTCGGCTCCCTGCACTGTCTGCCGGACGGCGACGGCTGGACCGAGCCCGGCGAGCTCTTCGGCCGCAGGCCCGCCGTGGACATCGTCCGCAGCTACCTGCGCGACGTCGCAGCCATGGTCGCGGCCGACGACACGTTCGAGGTCCTCGCCCACATGGACTACCCCGTCCGCTCCTGGGACGAGGCCGCGGACGGCCCCTTCGACCCGGCGGAGTTCGACGTCGAATTCCGCCAGACGCTCGAGGCCGTCGCGGAGGCCGGCAAGGTGCTCGAGATCAACACCGTGCTGCCGCTGCACCCGACGGTCGTCCGCTGGTGGCACGACGTCGGCGGTGGCGCGGTGAGCTTCGGCAGTGACGCGCACGAGCCCGTGTCGCTCGCCCGTCGGTTCCGCGACGCCCGGCACCTCGCCGAGGCCTGTGGCTTCCGACCGGGTCGCGATCCGCACGACCTCTGGCCGCGCATCGACTGACGGCCGCCAGACGGCGGGGTCCAGGTGGGTCAGCGGGTGACGGGCACGTCGTGCAGGACGCGCTCGATGTCGCGGTCGACCTCGGCGTCGGCGCCGAAGGGAGCGCGCGGCAGCGAGAACGTCCGGCGGTGGTGCGGCTCGAGGGCCGCGACGATGGCGATGATCATGACGAAGAAGAAGATGATGTCCATGGCAGAAAGTCTGCGCTCATCATGATCCCGCCACGAGTGGCAGAACTGTCGATGATCGACAAGATCCTGCCAAACATGCCATGCTGGCCGGATGCTGCGCACCATCGCCGTCATCGCCCAGGAGCCTGTGGCCATGTTCGAGCTCGGCGTCCTCTGTGAGGTCTTCGGCATCGACCGCACCGACGACGGGGTCCCGGCCTTCGACTTCCGGGTCTGCTCGTCGCGTCCCGGCGAGGTTCTGCGCACGACGAGCGGCATGAGCATCGTCGCGCCCTTCCCGCTCGAGGCGGCCCGCGGCGCCGACCTCGTCGCCATCCCGGGCGGCGCGGTGGACGGACCCTACGACCCCGAGGTGCTCGACATCCTGCGCGAGACCGCGGCCAGTGGCGGGCGCGTCCTGTCCGTGTGCTCGGGCGCCTTCCAGCTCGCTGCCGCCGGCCTGCTCGACGGTCGTGAGTGCACGACCCACTGGAGGTATGCCGCCCGGCTGGCCGACGAGCACCCGCGCGCCTGTGTCGACCTCGACGTCCTCTACGTCGAGGACGGTCCGGTCCTGACGAGTGCCGGCACGGCAGCGGGCATCGACGCGTGCCTCCACATCGTGCGCACCGAGCTCGGCTCCGAGGTGGCGACCCGCATCGCGCGGCGCATGGTGGTCCCGCCGCACCGCTCCGGCGGTCAGCGCCAGTTCGTCGAGACCCCGCTCCCGTCCGAGCCGTGCGAGGGCCTCCAGGACGTCATGGAGTGGGTGGCCGAGCGCCTCGACGAGGAGCACTCGATCCCGTCGCTCGCCAGGCGGGCAGCCATGTCCGAGCGCACCTTCGCGCGCCGCTTCACCGCCGAGGTCGGCACGACGCCGCACAAGTGGCTGACGAGCCAGCGGGTGCTCCGGGCCCGCCACCTGCTCGAGTCGACGGACCTCGACGTCGAGCGGATCGCGCGCGAGAGCGGCTTCGCCACTGCGGCGGTGCTGCGCCACCACTTCCAACGGGAGATCGGCATCCCGCCCGTCGCCTACCGACGCGCCTTCACGAAGCAGCCCGCCTCGGCCTGACCCTGCGCCGCAGCTTCAGCGCGACAGGCATGGTTACCGTCAGTAAGTTGCTGGCCAGTGGACGCCACCGACGTCGTCCTGCCGCCTGAGGGGAAGCCGCCGTGCCTCGTTCGACCCACCGCTCGTCCCGCACCCGCACCCGCACCCGTCGCGTCGTCGGCGTCGTGGTGCTCGCGATCGCCGCGGCCGTCATGTCGCCAGTCACGACAGCCCGGGCCTCCGGCTTCTACGACCCTCCCGCGCCCGTCACCGGAGCACCCGGCACGGTGCTCAAGACCGAGCCGATGACCTTCTATCTCGACCCGCTCAAGGCCGTCCCCTCGACCGCGCGCGCCACTCGGGTCATGTATGCCAGCCGCGACCGCAGCGGCGCCCCGATCGCCGTGACGGGCACCGTCCTCGTGCCGCCGGTCCCGTGGTTCGGTCCGGGCCAGCGCCCCGTCATCGGCTACGCCGCGGGCACCCAGGGCATGGGTGACCAGTGCGCCCCGAGCCGTCAGCTCGCGGCCGGCTCGGAGTACGAAGGTGCCTTCGTCTCCGGCCTGCTGACCCGCGGCTATGCGGTCGCCATGACCGACTACCAGGGCCTCGGCACACCCGGCACCCACACGTACATGGTCCGCGAGGCCCAGGCGCACGCCGTCCTCGACATGGTGCGCGCCGCCCAGCGCCTCCCCGGCACGGGACTGCCGAGCGGCGGCCCGGTCATGCTGGCCGGTTACAGCCAGGGCGGCGGTGCGAGTGCCGCAGCCGTGGAGCTCGCGCCCACGTATGCCCCAGAGCTGCGGCTCGAGGGTGCGGTCGCCGGCGCCGTCCCCGCCGAGCTCGGTGCCGTCGCCGACCACCTCGACGGCAGCCTCTACTCCGCCTTCGCGCTCTACGCCGTCGCCGGCCAGTCCGCCGCCTACGGCCTCGACCTCGACGGCTTCCTCAACGCCCGGGGCGCCTCGGTCGTCGCCGCCGTCAAGGGCGAGTGCGTCGGCGAGTCGATCGCGCTGCACGCGTTCACCCGCTCGAGCGACCTGACGAAGGACGGCCGCACGCTGACCGAGCTCGCCGCGGCCGAGCCCTTCCGATCGATCATCGCCGAGCAGCGCATCGGTCGGCTCAAGCCCGCCGTCCCGGTGCTCGTGACGCACTCCGTCCTCGACGACGTCATCCCGTATGCCGTCGGGCGCGGTCTCGCGCACGACTGGTGCACCCGCGGCGCCAACGTGGCCTTCTCGCCCAACATCACACCGACGCACGTCGGCGGGGCGGTGCCGTCGTTCGCCAAGCAGTACGCCTTCCTCGAGGCGCGCGTCGCCGGGCTCCCCCAGGTCTCCGACTGCTGGTGGCTCTGAGCCGGTCCGACCGACCGGGCTCAGCGGTTGCGGCGCGCGATCGCCGTCGAGAGCGCGGTCGCGAAGCCGCACCACACGGCATACGGCGACAGGGCGATGCCCGCGCCCTTGCTCACGGTGCCGGCGCGGCGGGCGAGGTCCGCCGCGCTCGCCGTGAGCAGCGCCGCCTCCGCGGCCGCCACCCACGGCTTGCGCACGCGCCAGAAGAGCACGCTCCAGGCCGTGTTGAGGGCGAGGTTGGTCCCGAAGGCCTTGAGGTAGGCGTTGCGACCCTCGGTGTCACCGGCCTTGTCGTACGCGTTGAGCGCCGTCGCGGACGTCGCCGCGATGTCGGCGTAGAGCGCGGTCCACACCAGGGGGAAGGCGAGCGTCGGGGGCTGCCAGTCCGGCAGGTCGAGAGCGCGGTACCAGCGTGAGTCGGGCTGCGTCGCAAGCGAACCCGCAACGGCACTCGCCACCGTCGCGGCGCTCGTCAGGGCGAGGTTGCGCATCGCCGTGTCGGGCTTGGCCGTGCGCATCGCCGACCGGACGGCCGTGTCGAAGTCGATGAAGCCCCCGGGCACGTCGACGTGCTCCCGGATGTCGTCCTCCTTGGCGACGACCTCGTGGACGAGGCTGCCGACGAGCGGCTTGGCCAGGCCCGCCGAGATCGGGGTGACGAGCCCGACCCAGTGGCTCGCCAGGCGCGGCGTCAGCACCGGCACGGTCACGACGACCGGGCGGCGCCGGTCCGTCGCGTCGGAGAAACGGGCGATCATCTCGCGGTAGGTCAGCACCTCGGGACCCCCGATGTCGAAGGGGCGGTTGACCTCGGGGGGCAGGCTGCCGGCGCCCACGAGGAGCGTCACGACGTCGTCGATGGCGATCGGCTGGATCTTGTTGTCGAGCCACTTCGGAGCGACCATCGCCGGCAGGCGGGTCGTGAGGTAGCGCAGCATGTCGAAGGACGCCGACCCGTCACCGAGCACGACGGCGGCCTGGAGCACCGCCGTCGGCACGCCCGAGTCGAGCAGGATCCGCCCGACCTCGACGCGCGAGGCGAGGTGCGGCGAGAGCGCCTCGTCATCGGGGTGCAGGCCGCCGAGGTAGACGATGCGCGAGACCCCGGCCTCCTTCGCCGCCTCCGAGAAGATCGTCGCCGCCTCGCGGTCGCGCTCCTGGAAGTCGGGCTGGTCGTCCATGGAGTGCACGAGGTACCACGCGGCGTCGACGTCCTCGAGCGCGCGGCGCATGTCGTCGGCCGACGCGACGTCACCCTCGGCGACCTCGACCCGGTCGACCCACGGCTTGTCGTCCATCGAGGCGCGGCGGCGGGTCAGCACCCGCACCGCCCAGCCCTCGTCGAGCAGCCGCGGCACGACCTGCCCGCCGACGTATCCGGAGGCGCCCGTGACGAGGGCGCGGCGCGGAGTGCCGTCGGTCGTGGTGGGGTTCGGGGCAGGGTTCATGCGGTCACCTGGTCAGCTCGAGGGCGGGTGGGAGGAGCAGGAGCATCCCCGTCGACCACACGACGTGCGTGATGATCGGCCCGAGGAAGCCGCCGGTGACGCGGCGCTGCAGGGCGGTCACGAGACCGATGACGGCAGCCGCCAGGACGAGCAGCGGGATGCCGCTGCCGACGGTGGTCAGGGCGTAGAGCAGGGTCGTCAGGGTCACCTGGTGGCGGGGGAGGGCGGCGTAGAGGGCGCCGCGGAAGTAGAGCTCCTCGACGACGCCGTTGACGAAGGTGATGGCGAGCACCGCCGTGAAGGCCCCGAACCGAGCGTGGTCGAGCAGCTGGTCGACCGGCTCGCGCAGCACGGGGATGCGGGCGACGACGAGCGCGCCGACGAGGAAGAGGACGAGGAGCAGCACGCCGAGCACGAGGGACTGCACGATCGGCCGGGCCTTCTCGCCGCGACGCGTGTGCCCCATGCCCGCGTGCAGCGGGCCCGAGAGCAGCGCGCCGACGAGCCAGACGGCCGCCAGGGCGAGCGTCGCGACGTAGAAGAGCGGGTCGCCCGGGGTGATCCGCAGCGCCCACGCCAGCACCGCGGTGCCCACGACGAAGGTGAGCGCGACGACGACCTGGCGGCGCCGGAAGACGTCGTCGGGGTCGCGGTGGTCGCGGTCCACCTTCTCGATGAGCGCGGCGTTGACGAACGCACGCAGCTCGGTCACGGGGCCCCGCATCTCGTCTCCTAGCCTCGGGCGCGCTCGTAGCGGGCCAGGGTCTCCTTGCGCTCCTCATCATGGTCGACGACGCGCTGGGGATACTCATGGTCGTACCCGTTGTCGTGCTTCCACGGCTCGTGAGCCGCGCCACCCGGCAGGTGGGCGAGCTCCGGAACCCAGCGCCGGACGTACTCCCCGTCGGGGTCGAACTTCTTCCCCTGCGTCACGGGGTTGAAGACGCGGAAGTACGGCGACGCGTCGGTGCCCGTCCCGGCGACCCACTGCCACCCGTGGTTGTTGGAGGCGATGTCGCCGTCGACGAGGTGGTCGAGGAAGTGCTGTGCCCCGACCGGCCACCAGACGTGGAGGTCCTTGGTGAGGAAGCTCGCCGTGATCATCCTGACGCGGTTGTGCATCCAGCCCTCCGCGAGCAGCTGGCGCATGCCGGCGTCGACGACGGGGTAGCCGGTGCGCCCCTCGCGCCACACGTCGACGAGCCGGTCGGTCTCGGCGCCCGAGTCGTAGGGCAGCTTCGCGAGCTCGGGCCGCAGGTCGTGCCACGCCGAGTCCGGGTGGTGCCACAGCACGTCGGCGTAGAACTCGCGCCAGATCAGCTCGGTGACGTAGGTGCTCGCCGCCTGCGACCGCCCGGCCGAGTGCGCCGCGATGTCGGCGAGCATCGTGCGGGGGTGGATCTCGCCGTACTTGAGCGGCGCCGACAGCCGGCTCGTGGTGTCGAGGTCGGGCCGGTCGCGTTCCTTGTCGTATGCCGTGAGCCCGTCGTGGAGGAAGCTCTCCCACCGCTTGAGCGCGGCGGCCTCGCCGGCCTCGAGCCGGGACAGATCGGGCACCTCGGGCAGCGGGTCGCTGTGGACGTCCTCGCGCAGCCACGGGATGCGCTTGGGGCGGGCTGCCGGAGCCGGCCGCCCGTGCTGGTGCCATGCCTTGGAGAAGGGCGTGAAGACCTTGTACGGCGAGCCCGCCTGGTTGACGATGCGACCCGGCCCGACGGCATACGGCGTCCCTGTGGCCACGAGCTCGCGCCCGTCCTCGGCGAGGGCCTTCTCGACGGCGTCGTCGCGTCGGCGGCCGTAGGGCGTCGTCTCCCGCGACACGTGCACCTGCGTCGCCCCGACCTCGGCGGCGAGCGCGGGCATGACGTCGACGGGGTCACCGCGCCGGACGACGAGCGCCCCCCGGGTGTCCTTCGACAGCGACGCGAGGGAGGCGAGCAGTCGCCGGGTGCGGGGCGTGTCGGTCTCGAGCAGGCGCGGGTCGAGGACGAAGACCGGCAGCACGTGCGAGGCCGCGTCGACCGCCGCGAGCAGCGCCGGGTGGTCGTTCAGCCGCAGGTCGCGGCGGAACCACAGGATCGACGTCGTCGACGGAGCCATCACGAGGCCGCGGCCGCGGCGCCCTCCCGCTCGAAGCGCACCTGGGCCACGTCGAGGTAGCCGGTCGCGAATCCCGCCTCGCAGTAGGCGAGGTAGAACTCCCACTTGCGGCGGAAGGTCTCGTCGAAGCCGAGGGCGTGCACCTCGGGCCAGCGGGCGAGGAAGGTCTCGCGCCAGCGCCGCAGGGTCTCGGCGTAGTCGGCGCCGAACGCCTCGACGGCCGAGATGCGCAGCGTCGTCGCCGCGTCGGTCGTCTCGCTCATCGCCCGGAGGCTCGGGATGAGCCCGCCGGGGAAGATGTGCTTCTGGATCCAGCCGTAGGAGTGCTTCGTCGCCATGAGCCGCTCGTGCGACATGAGGATCGCCTGGACGGCCGCGATGCCGCCCGGGGCGAGGCGCTCGTCGATGGTGCGGAAGTAGGTCTCCCAGTACTCCTCGCCGACGGCCTCGATCATCTCGACGCTGACGACGGCGTCGTAGACACCCTCGACCTCGCGGTAGTCCTGGATGCGGATGTCGACGGTGTCGGTGAACCCGGCATCGGCGACGCGCTGCCGGGCGAGCGCCGCCTGCTCCTTGGAGAGGGTGACGCTCGTGACCGTGGCGCCGCGCCGCGCCGCCTCGAGGGCGAGCGTGCCCCAGCCGGTGCCGATCTCGAGCACGCGGCTGTCCTGGCCGACCTTGGCCATGTCGAGGATCGCGTGGACCTTGCGCAGCTGGGCCTCCTCGAAGGACTGCGTGCGCAGCGGCTCGTCCTCGTCGAAGATCGCCGAGCTGTAGCTCATCGTCTCGTCGAGGAAGGTCGCGAAGAGGTCGTTGGACAGGTCGTAGTGCGCCTCGATGTTGCGGCGCGAGCCGAGCAGCGAGTTGTTCTGGATGCTCGGGATGCGGCGGTCGACGAAGCCGCGCAGCCGCAGCCACCCCCCGGGGACGGCCGTCGTCATGCGCTCGGCGAAGGGCATGAGCAGCTCGGCGAGGTCGGTGCCCTCGGCGGCCTTCCAGTCCCCGGCCATGTAGGCCTCGCCGATCCCGATCTTGGGGTGGTGCGCGAGCCGTTCGAAGACCGCGGTCGGACGCACGATCTCGAGCCCCGGCCGGTCGGTCCGACGCGTGCCGCCACCGAGCAGCGAGCCGTCCGGCATGACGACGTCGACCGGCACGCGCTTGGCGACCTGGGCGAGGATGCTGCGGGCCAGGCGGGCGCGCACGCACAGGACGCGCAGGGTGGGGCGGCGCAGGCACAGCGGCTGGGCCATGGTCGGGGACTGGGCGGTCATCGGACGGCCTCCTTGGGGTGTCGGGGGCGGGGCATGACGGGCAGACGGCGCAACCACAGACGGATGCCGTGTACCCGGATGAGGGTCGTCACTCTCTGCGTGATGAGGCCGTGACGTCGGACGAGGCGGAGCAGCGCCCGGGTCGTGGCCGGCTCCGGGGTGCCGCGGGTGACGGCGGTCATGATCCGCTCGCCGTCGCGGTCGAGGGCCACCGTCACGCTGACGGCGCCGGGCTCGAGGACGAGGCGGACGGCATACTCCCCGCGGGTGTCGTTGAAGGGGGAGACGTAGAAGGCCTTGCCGACGGTCGCCGTGCCGTCGTCGTGGACGTCGAGGAGGTAGGCGTGGCGCTCGCCGTACGTGTTGTGCACCTCGAAGACGACGGCGAGGAGCGAGCCGTCGGGCCGCAGGCACCAGAAGACCGACAGGGGGTCGAAGGTGTGGCCGAGCACCCGCGCGTTGGCGAGCATGAGGACACGGTCCTCGGCGGCCAGCGACACATCGCGCGCCGCGAGGAAGCGCTCGACGTCGCCGCGGATGCCGCCGCCGAGCCGACCCCCGTCGAGGTGGTCGCGCACGTCGAAGCGCGCGAGCAGCCTTGCGGGCCAGGGGAGCCGGGGAAGATGGTCGACGTCGACGAGCCACTGGTAGTGGCCGTAGGTGAAACTGTGGTGCAGCGGGGTGCGGCGCGAGTGGGCCACGGTGCCGTCGACGAGCGCGGGCACCTCGGGCGGTGTCAGGACGGCCGTCACCAGCGCACCCCGAAGGACTCTGCGGCTTCCACGCCGGAGCGGCACCCGTCCTCGTGGAAGCCCCAGCCGAGGTGTGCGCCGGCGAAGGCCAGGCGGTCGCCGCCGCCCTCGCGCAGGCGCGACGCGGCCTCGACGGCCTCACGCGTGAAGATCGGGTGGTCGTAGGACATCCGCGCCGTCACCAGCGACTCGTCGATGCTGCCGGCCGGGTTGAGCGTCACGACGTGGTCGTCGGCGTCGGTGATGCCGTGGAGGCGGTTCATCCAGTAGCTGACGGTGACGTCGGGGGCCGGGGCGTCACACGCGTGCATGCGGTAGTTCCAGGAGGCCTTGGCCTGGCGCGGCTTCGGCAGGACCGACGAGTCGCGGTGCAGCCAGGTCTCGTTGCGGGAGTAGCGGATCGCCGAGAGGTCGCGCTTCTCGTCGGGCGTCGCGTCGGCGAGCAGGTCGAGGGCCTGGTCTGCGTGCGTGGCGATGACGGCGCGGTCGAACGTCGCCGTCCGGCCGTCGCGCACGAGCACGTCCACACCGTCGTCGTGCCTCGTCACGGCGGTCACCGGGCTCTCCTTGCGCACGTCGGGCAGGCGCTCGACGAGCCGGTCGACGTAGGTCGCCGACCCGCCGGTGACGGTGCGCCACGTGGGCGACCCCGTCACCGTCAGCATCCCGTGGTGGTCGAGGAACCGGAAGAGATGACGCGCCGGGTAGGACGACGCGTCGAGGTCGCCGCACGACCAGACGCAGGCCACGAGCGGGATCGCGAAGTGGCGCACGAAGTAGTCGGAGAAGCCCTCGACGGCTAGGAACTCGCCCCACGTCGGGTCCTGCGAGTCGTCGGCGAGCAGGGCGCGCGCTGCCGCGTGGAAGCGCGGGACGTCGCGGAGCATCCGGATGAAGCGGGGGTCGGCGAGGCGGCGCTTCTGGGCGAACATCCCCTTGGGACCGCGTCCACCGGCATACGACAGGCCGCATCCCTCGCACGTGATGCTCATGCTCATCTCGGTCGGCTGGGTCGGCACGTCGAGCTCGCTGAAGAGGCGGAGCAGGTGCGGGTAGGTCTTCTCGTTGTGCACGATGAAGCCGCTGTCGATGCGCAGGCTGCCGTCGCGCCCGGGGACGTCATGGGTGTGCGCGTGCCCGCCGAGGCGGGTGTCGCTCTCGTAGAGGGTCACGTCGTGCGTCGCGCTGAGCACGTGGGCGGCGGTCAGGCCGGACACGCCCGCGCCGATGACGGCTGCGGTCGGTCTGGTCGACGGGGTGGGTCGGTTCGGTCGAGTCACCGAGGCCTCCTGGCTGATGTGGTCCCGTGTGGTTCGGCGCGGAGCCCCGACCGGATGGTTCGACAGTTTTGAGTGATGGCGGTCGCGTCGTGCGTTGTCCATCCTTCGTCCACACCGTAGAGTGGCTGTTCAAGGTCTGTCAAAGGTTGGAGAAGGCATGGAGATCGAGCGCAGCGTCACGGTGGCACACCCGGTCGACCGCGTCTTCGCCTACCTCAGCGACTTCACGAACACCACGGAATGGGACCCCGGGACCGTCCGCACCGAGCGCGTCTCGGGCGACGGCGGCCTCGGCACCCGCTACCACAACGTGTCGAAGTTCCTCGGCCGTGAGACCGAGCTCGACTACATGGTCATCGAGCACGTCCCCGACGAGCGGTTCGCGCTGCGGGGCGAGAACGCGACGGTCGTCGCCAAGGACACGATGACCTTCGTGCGCACCGTGACGGGCTCGGGAGCAGCCTCGAGCGAGGGCACGACGGTGACCTACCGGGCGGACTTCGAGTTCAAGGGCATCGCCAAGCTCGCCGCACCGTTGCTCGCGCCGGCCTTCAAGAAGCTCGGCGACGAGGCCGAGCAGGGCATGCGAGACGCGTTGAGCAGGCTGGGGTAGCGGATGTACACCATCAAGCGTGCCGCGGAGCTGACCGGGATCAGCGTCGCCACCCTGCGCGCCTGGGAGCGCCGCTACGGCGTCGTCAGCCCGCAGCGCTCCGACGGCGGCTACCGCCTCTACGGCCCCGAGGACGTCCGCGCCCTCGCGATCATGAACTCCCTCGTCAACGAGGGCTGGTCGGCCCGTGAGGCCGCCGCCGAGACGACCCGGCGGCTCTCGAGCCGCGACCCCGCCGGTCGAGAGGCACCCTTCGGTCGCGCCGACCGCGAGGGCCGCGGCGGCCGCGTCGCACCGCTGCGCCCAGGTGGGCGCTACCAGTCCGAGGACGCCGAGGCGTTCGTCCGTGCGGCCGAGCGGCTCGACTCCGCGTCCGCGTCGGCGGTGCTCGATGCGCGCTTCGCGCTCGGCACCTTCGAGCACGTCGTCGACGACTGGCTCATGCCGACCCTCCAGCTCGTCGGTGAGGAGTGGGCGCACGGCCGGCTCACCGTCGCCGGTGAGCACCTCGTGTCGTATGCCGTCCAGCGCCGTCTCGCGGCCGCCTATGAAGCCGCGTCTGGCCGGGTCGACGGCCCGACCCTCCTCATCGGCCTGCCGCCCGGTGCCCGTCACGAGCTCGGCCTGCTGGCCTTCGCCGTGGCCGCGCGTCGGGCCGGCTTCGCGACGGTCTACGTCGGCGCCGACCTGCCCGTCGAGGACTGGCTGCGCGCCATCGAGGCGCGGGGGGCCACCGGCATGGTCATGGCCGTGCCGCGCGACATCGACATCACCGCGGCGCAGGAGATCGTCGACACCGTGGCCCGCGTCCACCCGGAGGTCGTCATCGGGCTCGGCGGCAGCCAGCAGAACGAGATCAACGGACCCTGCGTGCACCTCGGCCACTCGATCACCGTCGCGGTGGGCGAGATGACGCGCCGCCTGCGCATCCCCGCCTGACCGTGCGCGTCCTCGTCCTCGGGGGCACGGGGGAGGCGCGGGACCTCGCAGGTCGCCTCGTCGAGCGCGGCGACGCCGTCGTGTCGAGCCTCGCGGGCCGGGTCAGCGCGCCGGCCCTGCCGGTCGGCGAGGTGCGCACCGGCGGCTTCGGCGGTGTCGACGGCCTCGCCGACCACCTCGTGGCGCACGGCTACGACGTCGTCGTCGACGCGACCCACCCGTTCGCCGCGCAGATCACGGGCAACGCCGTCGCCGCCTGCGGCCGGATCGGCGTGCCGCTCGTCCGACTCCAGCGACCGGGGTGGTCGCGCCACCCGCTCGCCGGGGCGTTCACCTGGGTCGACGACGTCGAGGCCGCGCGGGTCGCGGCCGAGGCCCTCGGGGTCCGGCCGTTCCTCACGACCGGGCGCCAGCAGCTCGAGACCTTCGCCGCGTGGGACGACCGCTACGTCCTGGCGCGTGTCGTCGACCCGCCCGACTGGGACGTGCCCTCCTCCTGGGAGGTGCTGCGGGCGCGCGGGCCCTACCCCTACGCCGCCGAGCGCGAGCTCCTCGAGAGCCGGGCCGTCGACGTGCTCCTCACCAAGGACTCCGGCGGCGCCCTGACAGAGGCCAAGCTCGGTGCCGCCCACGACCTCGGCGTGCCCGTCGTCGTCGTGCGACGACCGCCGGTGCCCGGCGGCGTGGCCGTCGTCGAGTCGGTGGGGGAGGCCCTCGGCGCGATCGACGCGAAACGGGCCTGACGGCATACGACCTCGCGTACGTTCGAGAGGTGACGGCGGACCTGCAGCAGCGGGCGCGGTGGGAGCGGCTGCTCCCGGGTGTGGCGGTGCTGCGCCGCTACGACAAGGTGTGGTTGCGCGGCGACGTGCTCGGCGGCATCACGGTCGCCGCCTACCTCGTGCCCCAGGTGCTCGCCTACGCCGAGGTGGCCGGGCTTCCCGCGGTCAGCGGGCTCTGGGCCGTCGGGCCGGGACTGCTCGTCTACGCGGTGCTCGGGTCGTCGCGACAGCTGTCCGTCGGGCCCGAGTCGACGACCGCGCTCATGACGGCTGCCGGCGTGGGTGCGCTCGTGACGGCCGGCGGGGGCATGGCGATGCGCCAGGAGATTGCAGCGCTCCTCGCGATCGCCGTCGGGCTCATCTGCCTCGTCGGCTTCGTGACGCGGCTCGGCTTCCTCTCCGACCTGCTGTCGAAGCCGGTGCTCGTCGGCTACATGGCCGGCATCGCGGCACTCATGATCGTCAGCCAGATCGGCAAGGTGACCGGGCTCCACGTCGAGGGCGACTCCTTCCTCCAGGAGGTGAGGTATGCCGTCACGCACCTCGGCGACGTCCAGGTGCCGACGGTGCTGCTGTCGCTGGGCGTGCTCGTCGTGCTCTTCGCCTTCCAGCGCTTCGCGCCGCTCTGGCCGGGGCCGCTCATCGCGATGCTCGGGGCGACGGTGGTCGCCGCCGTCCTCGACCTCGCCGACCGTTTCGGGATCACGCTCGTCGGCCCCGTGCCGGAGGGGCTCCCGTCGTTCTCGCTGCCCGACGTGTCCGACGTCGACGTGTGGGCCCTGCTGCCTGCGGCCCTGGGCGTCGCGGTCGTCGCCTACTCGGACAACGTGCTGACCGGGCGGGCCTTCGCCGGTCGCCACCGCGAGACCATCGACAGCGACCAGGAGTTCCTGGCCCTCGGCGGCGCCAACGTCGCGACCGGCCTGCTGCAGGGCTTCCCGATCAGCTCGAGCGGCAGCCGCACCGTCATCGCCGACTCGATGGGGGCACGCACCCAGCTGCACTCCCTCGTCTCGCTCGTCCTCGTCATCGCGACCCTGCTCTGGCTCGGGCCGGTCATCGCGGCCTTCCCCACCGCGGCGCTCGGCGCCGTCGTCGTCTACGCCGCGATCCGCCTCGTCGACATCGCCGAGATGCGGCGCATCGGCGCGTTCCGGCGCAGCGAGCTCGTGCTGGCGCTCGCGACGACCGCCGCCGTGCTCCTCTTCGGGGTGCTGCCCGGCATCGGGGCGGCGATCGCGCTCTCGGTGCTCGACCTGCTGCGCCGCATCGTCCACCCGCACGACGGGGTCCTCGGCTACGTGCCCGACGTCGCGGGCATGCACGACGTCGACGACCACCCGGACGCCGTGCAGGTGCCCGGACTCGTCGTCTACCGCTACGACTCGCCCCTCTTCTTCGCCAACTCCGACGACTTCGTCAGCCGTGCCCTCAAGGTCGTCGACGAGGCGACCCGCCACGCACGGGTCGAGTGGTTCCTGCTCAACGCCGAGGCCAACACCGAGGTCGACCTCACGGCGGTCGACGCGCTCGAGACGCTGCGCTCGACGCTCTCGGACCGGGAGATCCGCTTCGCCATGGCCCGGGTCAAGGAGGACATGCGGCTCTCGCTCGAGGCGGGTGGCTTCATCGACAAGGTCGGGACGGACCTCATCTTCCCGACCCTGCCGACCGCCGTGGCCGCGTATGCCGCGTGGTACGAGCGCGAGCACGGCTCTGGTCCGCCCGGGCTCCGGATCCCACCCGTGCCGGCCCAGCCCGAGCCCGACGCCTAGCCTTGCCGGCATGCACCTCGACCCACCTGCCGCGCCGCCGACCGTCGTCGGGATCCACGTCGCCAAGGGGCGCCGGCTGCCGACGCGCTCGGTGCCGAGCGTCGAGGCGGAGGCGGGCGCCGGGCTCGTCGGTGACCGCTACCACGGCAGCAAGCACCGGCACGTGACGATCCAGTCGCTCCCCGACCTCGAGGCCGCCGCTGCCGACCTCGGGCGTCCGGTCGACCCGGGCCTGACGCGTCGCAACCTGACGATCTCCGGCGGCGTGATCCCGACGAAGCCGGGCACCCGCATCACCATCGGCGACGTCGAGCTCGAGGTCGTCCGCATCGCGGCGCCCTGCCGCCTCCTCGACGACAACCTCGGACCGGGCGCGGCGCGGGCGCTGCACGCACGGGCGGGGACGGTCTTCCGGTTGCTGACGTCCGGGACGATCAGCGTCGGCGACGAGGTCGACCTCGCCCCCTGAGCGCTGTCGCGGCCGCGACAGCGACGGCGACGGCGAGGGAGCCGACGCTCACGCGTCGCGCGAGGCGGGCGGCCGGGCCGATGTCGTGGGCCCTCGCCGCCGGGCCGGCGCCGAGGGTGCCGCGGTCCTCGCTCTCGCCGTCGTAGACGTTCGATCCCCCGAGCCGCACCCCGAGCACGCCGGCGAAGGCGGCCTCGACGACGCCGCCGTTCGGGCTCGGGTGGGCCGGGGCGTCACGCCGGACGGCCGCCCAGCCGGCGACGGCTCGCTCCCTGGACCCGGCGCTCGCCAGGGCCAGGGCGGCCGCGACCCGGGCCGGGACCCAGTTGACGACGTCGTCGAGCCTCGCTGCGGCCCAGCCGAACTCGCGGTAGCGGTCGTTGCGGTGGCCGACCATCGCGTCGAGCGTGTTGACGGCGCGATAGACGAGCAGCCCTGGGACGCCGAGCAGAGCGCCCCAGAGGAGCGGCGCGACGACCGCGTCGGACGTGTTCTCGGCGAGCGACTCGATGCAGGCGCGGGCGACCTCGTCGGCGTCGAGCCGCGTCGTGTCCCGCCCGACGAGGTGGCGCACCTGCACCCGGGCGGCCTCGAGGTCACCCCGCCGCAGCTGGCCGTCGATCGTGGACGCCTCGCGCGTCAGTGAGCGACCGCCGAGCACGGCCCAGGTCGCCGCGGCGGTCACGAGGGTGTGGGCGACGTCGCTGCGCCGCGTCGACCGCTCGGCCACGACGCCGAGGCCGGCGGTGGCGCCCACGAGCAGCGCGACGTGCGAGACGCCGCGAGCTCGCCGGACGGCGTACGTCCGCTGCTCGAGGGCCGTTGCGGCCGAGCCGAACCCGGCCACGGGGTGCCAGCGGCGCGGGTCACCGAATACCTGGTCGAGCGCCCAGCCCAGGACCAGCCCGGCGGACCGGCTCATCGGAGGACGTCGAGGGCCGCGACGTCACCGATGACGACGACGGCAGGGGCGCCGAGGCCGTCACGGCGGGCGCGGGCGTCGATGTCGCGCAGGGGTGCCCGGACCGTTCGCATGCTCGGCAGCCCTGCGTCGGCCACGACCGCCGCAGGGGTCTCCGGCGACAGACCCTCGGCGACGAGGGTCTCGGCGACCGCTCCCAGCGTGGCGACACCCATGAGCACGACGATCGTCGTGCGGCTCCGGGCGATGGCCCCCCAGTCGAGAGTGCTGCGCGGGTCGCCCGGCGGCACGTGGGCGCTCACGACGGTGAAGCCCTGCACGAGGCTGCGGTGCGTGACGGGGATGCCGGCGAGGGCCGGTGCGGCGATGCTCGACGAGATGCCCGGGATGACGACGACGGGGATGCCACGCGCCGCGCAGGCCTCGGCCTCCTCACCACCGCGACCGAAGACGAAGTTGTCGCCGCCCTTGAAGCGCAGGACGTTCCGACCGGCCAGGGCGTGCTCGACGAGAAGGTCGTTGATCCGCTCCTGGGGTGTGAAGTCGCCGCGCGGGATCTTGCCGACGTCGACGACGTGCACGTCATCGCGGGCGTGCCGCAGCGCGCTGAGCGGCGCGAGCCGGTCATGGACGATGACGTCGGCCTGCCGAACGGCCTCGATGCCGGCGACCGTCAGCAGGCCGGGGTCGCCGAGGCCACCCCCGAGCAGCGTCACCGTCCCGACCACGGGGTGGCCTTCCGCGACAGCGGCTTCGGGGGGCGGCGCGGGAGACGTCGACGGGTCGCCGCGCAGGACGACGTCGTAGGCCGTCGGGTCGGCCTGCGGGGCGAGCGTGACGAGCCCGCGTTCGGCGAGGTCGCGCAGGGAGGTGGGCAGGTCGTCGAGCGCCGCGGCGACGGTCACGCGGGCCCCGTCGCGCAGGAGCGCATGGACCGTCGCGACCGAGTGCGGAGCGATCCGCGCGACGAGGACGGAGAGGCCGGAGAAGCTCAGCTCAGGCGACATGGCGGAGTCTCCTCAGGTCGTCGAGCGCCGCGGCGACGCCGCGTGAGGTCGCGGGGTCACGCACGGCGAGCCGGATCCACGTCGGGCCGAGGCCGGGGAACGTCTCGCCCCGGCGCACGGCGAACCCGAGGCGGGCGAGGTCCTCGCGGACGGACTCTGCGCCGACAGGGCTCGTGTCCACGAGGACGAAGGGCGCCGCCGACGGGGCCGCGGTGCGCAGCCCGACGGCGGCGAGCTCGCCCACGAGCACTGCACGGTCGGCGGCAAAGGACACGGCCGCTGCCTCCGCCTCGGCGACGGCGCGCTCGGACAGGCAGGCGACCGTGGCGGCGAGGGCAGGGCTCGAGACGGCCCACGGCGGCTGCACGCCACGGAGGCCGGCGACGAGCGCAGGGTCGCCGACGACGTAGCCGGCACGCAGGCCGGCCAGGCCCCACGTCTTCGTCAGCGACCGGACGACGATCAGCCCTTCGAGGTCGCGACCGACGACCGACTCGGGCTCGCCCGGCACGGCGTCCATGAAGGCCTCGTCGATGACGACGACGCGCCCGCTCCGGCGCAGCGACCGCACGTCGCCGGCGGGGTGCAGCACCCCCGTGGGGTTCGTCGGGTTGCCGACGACGACGAGGTCGGCGGCGGCGTGCTCGCCGGACGGGCCGAAGGACGACGGATCGAGGCGGAAGCCGTTCTCGTGCGGCAGCACGCACCGGTCGACCGGTCGACCGGCTGCGACGAGGGCTGCCTCGGGCTCGGTGAACTGCGGGTGCACGACGACGGAGCGGCTGCCGGCGACCGCGCGGGCGACGAGCGTGAACGCCTCGGCCCCTCCCGCGGTCGGCAGCACGCACTCAGGGTCGACGCGGTGCCGTCGTGCGATGGCAGCGACCGCCGCTGACGGGTCCGGGTATCTCCCGAGGTCGTGCAGCGAGACCGCGATGACGTCGGCGAGCCATGGCGGCGGCGCCGGCAGCCGGACGTTGACGGCGAGGTCGACGAGACCGGGGACGACGTCCTGGTCGCCGTGGTGGTGCAGGTCGACGTGCCCGCTCACGACGCCTTCCGGCGCGAGGCGGTCGTGACGGCATACGCGTGGACGGCCTCGGCGAAGCGGGCAGCGAGCCGGGGGTGACCCGCCCAGTGGGTGTGGAGGTAGGACGCGTGCAGGGTGGCGCGGCCGGTGCCGGCGGGGTCGAGGGCGAAGCCGTCGGGCGTCCCGTCGAGCAGCCAGGCCGCCGAGCTGGGCCGCTGCTCGCCGCCCACGGTCGTCCGGTGGAACTCATGGCCCGTCACGCGGGTGCCGGCCACCGAGAGCACCGAGTCGCCCGGGGCGATCGCGGTGCGGTAGCCCAAGGTGAGGCGTGGGCCCATCGCGCCCACCGTCGGGATCGCGCCGACCATCTCGTGGCCGTCGACGGACTCGGAGAGGTAGAGCATGCCCGCGCACTCGGCCACGGTCGGCAGGCCGCCGCGGACGGCATCCAGGATGTCCTCGCGCAGGGCGGAGTTCGCGGACAGGTCCTCGGCGTGGACCTCGGGGAAGCCGCCGCCGAGGTAGAGCCCGGCCGTGCCCGCGGGCAGCGACCGCGCGTGGAGCGGGTCGAAGACGACCGGCTCGAGGCCCGCGGCCCGGAGCAGCTCGTCGGTCTCCGCGTAGCGGAAGGTGAAGGCACGGCCGCCCGCGACGGCCACGACGGGACGCCGCCCGGTCGGGGCCGGCCGGGCGGCCTCGCCGAGGACGGTGGCAGCGTCCCACGCCGGGACCTCGAGGTCGGGGGCCGACCGGGCGATCGACAGCACCGCGTCGAGGTCGACGTGCTCGGCCACGCGCTCGGCGAGCAGCCGCACCGACCGGGCGGCCTCCTCGCGCTCGGCGGCGGGCACGAGGCCGAGGTGACGCGACGGCGCCTCGATGCCGGCGTCGCGCGGCAGCACTCCGAGGACCGGGACCCCGGTCGCCTCGAGCGCTGACCAGACCTCGCGGGTGTGCCGGCCCGACGCAGCCTTGTTGAGGACGACCCCGGCGACGCGGACCCCGGGCTCGAAGGTCGCGAGGCCGTGGACGATCGCGGCCGCGGTGCGCGTCATGTGGCTGACGTCGAGGGCGAGCACGACCGGCGTGCGGGTCAGGGTCGCGACGTGCGCGGTCGACGCGTAGCCGTCGCCGCCGATGCGCCCGTCGAAGAGCCCCATGACGCCCTCGACGACGGCGACGTCGGTCGGTCCGCCGGCGGTCGCGCCGTGCACGAGGAGCGGCGCCACCTGGTCCTGGCCGCAGAGGAAGGGGTCGAGGTTGCGACCCGGGCGGCCCGTCGCGAGCGCGTGGTAGCCGGGGTCGATGAAGTCCGGGCCCACCTTGAACCCCGAGACCCCTAGACCACGGGCGCGCAGCGCGGCCATGAGCCCCGTCGCGACGGTCGTCTTGCCGTGGCCCGAGCCGGGGGCCGCGACGACGAGTCGAGGCAGAGCGGTGGCGCCGGGCACGTCGGGCCCGTCGGGCCCGGCGGGCCCGGCGGAGAGCCGGCCGAGGGCGGTGCCGATCGCCGAGCCGACGGCGGCGTCGACCGCGCTGCTGAAGGCGCTCACCACTCGATCCCTCGCTGGCCCTTCTGGCCCTCGTCGAACGGGTGCTTGACCTTGGTCATCTCGGTCACGAGGTCGGCGAGGTCGAGGACGGCCTGCGGGCAGCGACGTCCGGTGATGACGACGTGCTGGTGGCCCGGGCGCTCGCGCAGGGTCGCGACGACGTCGTCGACGTCGATCCAGCCCCACGCCATCGGGTAGGTGAACTCGTCGAGGACGTAGACGGCGTGCGTCTCGGCAGCGAGCCGGCGCTTGATCTCCGCCCACCCCTCGCGAGCCGCCTCGGCGTGGTCGTCCTCGGTGCCCTCCTTGCGGGTCCAGGACCAGCCGGCGCCCATCTTGTGCCACTCCATCGGACCGCCCTTGCCGGTCTCGCGGTGCAGCTCGGCGAGGGTCTCGACGGCGGTCTGCTCGCCGATGCGCCACTTCGCGCTCTTGACGAACTGGAACACGCCGACCGACCAGCCCTGGTTCCAGCCGCGGAGGGCGAGGCCGAAGGCGGCCGTCGACTTCCCCTTGCCGTCGCCGGTGTTGACGATGAGCAGGGGCCGGTTGCGACGCTGGCGCGTCGTGAGGCCGTCCTCGGGGACGGTCGTCGGCCGGCCGCGCATCAGGCGGCCCGTCCCGTCGGGCGCGGCATGCGTGCCGCGCCGACGATGGCCGACGCGGCGAGCTCGCCGACGGGCAGGTGCTCGGCGCCGAGGTGCTCGGCGAGCCGGGCCGCCAGCCCCATCCGGAAGCGCCCCGACTCGCAGTCGAGCACGACGCTCTCGACTCCTTCGCCGCGAAGCCGGGTGGCGACGCGCGCGGCGCGGCCCAGCGCGTCGGCGCCGCTCGTGGCCCGGCCGTCCGTGACGACGACGAGGAGCGCGCGCCGGTTGGGGTCGCGCAGGCGCTCGACGCGCAACGTGTCGAATGCCGTCCCGAGCCCTTCCGCGAGCGGCGTCCGTCCGCCGTGGGGCAGGTCGCGAAGCCGCCGGGCCGCGATGTCGACCGAGCCGGTCGGCGGCAGGGTGAGCTCGGCGTCGGACCCGCGGAAGGTCACGAGGCCGACCTTGTCGCGCCGCTGGTAGGCGTCGAGGAGCAGCGAGAGCACCGCCGACTTCACGGCCTCCATGCGCTTGCGGGCGGCCATCGACCCGGACGCGTCGACGCAGAGCAGCACGAGGTTGGACTCCCGACCCTGCAGGACCGAGCGGCGCAGGTCGCCGGGGAGCACGCGCAGGCGTCCCGACCGGTCGCCCGTGGCGCCGCGTCCCGCGGCCGCGCGGATCGTCGCGGGCACGTGAACCGGCCCGGTGCGGGCGGTCGTCGAGCCGACGCGGCGTCCCGTGCTCGTGAGGGCGGCCGACCGGCGTCCCGGGTCGCCCTGCCCGATCCCCTTGGCGCGCAGCAGCTTCGCTCGGTAGGGCTCATCGGCCGCGCTCACCGCCGAAGCCGCGGGCACCTCGCTCTCCACGCCGTCGACGCCCTCGCTGCCCTCACCGAGCCCCGGCTCGAGCTCGGCGTGCTGGGGCTCGGGCTGTCGTGGCGACTCCTGCCCGTCGGTCCGTGCCGTCTCCGACGACGAGCTCGGCTGCGCCTCGTCGTCGCGGTCGTGGTCGTGGTCGTGGTCGGCAGGCTCCGGCTCCCCGCCGTCACCCGGTCCCGGATCCGGCTCGGGGTCCGGCTCGTCGTCGCCGAGGAGCTCGTCGAGGAGGTCCTCGTCGATCCCGGGGGAGTCGAACGGGTTGCGGCGCCGGCGGTGCGGCAACGCCAGCCGGGCAGCCGCCCGGACGTCGGCGACGGTGACCACCGTGCGTCCCGACCAGGCCGCGTGGGCGACGGCGGCGCGTGCCGTGACGATGTCGGCGCGCAGACCGTCGACCTCGAAGCCGGCGCAGACGACCGCGATCCGGGTCAGCATCTCGTCCGTCAGGGTCACGGTTCCGACCCGCGACCGCGCGGCGGCGATCCGCCCGCGGAGCGCCTCCTGGTCGTCCTCGAACCGGGCCGCGAACGCAGCCGGCGACGCGTCGAAGGCCAGCCGGCGGCGTACGACCTCGGCGCGCAGCGCGGGCTCCCGGGGCGCGGCGACCTCGACGGTCAGCCCGAAGCGGTCGAGCAGCTGCGGGCGCAGCTCGCCCTCCTCGGGGTTCATCGTCCCGACGAGGACGATCCGGGCGGCGTGCGAGACCGAGACGCCGTCGCGCTCGACGGTGTTGCGGCCCATGGCAGCCGCGTCGAGCAGCAGGTCGACGAGGTGGTCGTGGAGGAGGTTGACCTCGTCGACGTAGAGGATGCCGCGGTTCGCGGCCGCGAGCAGGCCGGGCTGGTATGCCGTCTCGCCGCGTCCCAGCGCCCGCTCGAGGTCGAGGGACCCGACGACACGGTCCTCGGTGGCGCCGATCGGCAGCTCGACGAGGCGGGCCGCTCGGGTGCCGGCCGCGGCGTCCGGGTCGTGCGGTCCGTCCGGGCATCCGGCGCCGTCGCCCGGTGCGCAGCCGAAGCGGCAGCCGGCGACGACCTGCTGGCGGGGGAGCACGGCGGCGAGGCCGCGCACCATCGTCGACTTCGCCGTGCCCTTCTCGCCGCGCACGAGCACGCCGCCCACCTCCGGCGAGACCGCCGTGAGGACGAGCGCCAGGGTCAGGTCGTCGGAGCCGACGACCGCCGAGAAGGGGAAGGTGCCGGGTGGTGACCCGTGCTGGTCAGGGTCGTTCAGGACATCGTTCGGGACGTCGTTCGGGACGTCGTTCGAGCCGTCGCGCATGTGACTGCGAGCCTCCTGCGGGTGCCGCGCCCGCGTCGGTGGACCGGACGCGCCCGGGCGGGCGCGACCAGCGACGGGAGATGCCCTGGCTTCCGCCGACCGCGTGGTCGGAGGTTCACAGTGGCGGGACCGCTCCGGATTCGCACCGGATTCCTCTCCCAGTCGCCAGCGGCAGTCTGCCACGTCGCCGGGGTGCGGCGCCCGGCGGCTCAGGCCGACTGCGCCACGGTGCCGGTCTCGGTGCCCGTCTCGGCGTCGGTCGGCAGGATCGACACGATGGCCCGCCACACGGCGGTCGACGTCGTCGGCACCAGGGCAGGACCGTGCTCGTCGGCCTCGACCCGGAGCAGTCCGGCGTCGACGTCGACCCACGCGAGTCGACGCACGACGGTGCGGTCCCGGGCCTGGAAGGCGATGTCGACGACCGACAGCTGCCACAGTCCGGCACGCACGGCCGCGCCGGCGCGGGGCCACGGGGCGAGCAGGTCGGCGAGGGCCTCGCTGCCGGCGGTGCGGGCGGCCACGGAGTTGGAGGCGAGGTCGTCGAGCAGCGACTCGTCGACGACGGCCGACGCCGCGTCGAGACGGGGCCGGGCCCGCAGCCCGGTCAGCTGCGCGATGGTCGTCGGCACGAACTCGGTGCTCAGGGCTGCGAAGTCGTAGGTGCCGTCGGCGAGGTCGGTGAGCATGGCGCTGACGAAGGCCACCCAGGCCTGGTGGAGGCGCACTCCGTCGGGTCCGGTGACGAGCACCTGGAGCGAGCCGAGCGAGCTGGTGACGGCGGCCAAGGCGTTGCGCAGGACGGGGTGCGGGGCTCCGTCGGCGACCGCGCCGGCGTCGCTGAGGCGCTCCACGACGTCCTCGCAGGCACCCTCGGGGTCGGTGGCGTACTCCACGAGGGTGATGAACGCGTCGGCGTCGAGCCGCAGACGGGTGGTCGAGGCGTCGAACGTCACGCTCATGCAGGCACCAGACCGTCGGTCCGCATGACGAGGCTCGCCGCGACGGCGTCGAGGACGGGTGCCAGGTGCGTGAGTCGCAGGGTGCCGACCCGGGCGGTCAGCGTGATGCCCGTGCCGTCGACGAGGGTCGTCCACGACTCGGTGGTCACGGACTCATGGGCAGGGGTCGAGTGGGTCGTGAGCCGGCGCAGCCCGACGTGGCCGCCCACGGTGATCTCCTCGTGGTCGAGGAGGAGGTAGCCGTCGAGCTCCTGCGACTCCAGGTGCTGCGTCGTGCGCTGCCACTCGGCGAGCGAGCCCTGCACGTCGGCGAACGTGAGGACGACGTTGGTCCGGAAACGGTCGGAGTCGTCCGGCTCGACGGCGGCGACGACGTCCCCGTCCGGCGAGAGCTCGATCGCGTCCCAGTGCTCGGGCACGGCGAACGACACGCGGCCCCCGCGCGTGCTCATCGTGGTCAGTCGGGGCGTCGGGACCTGCCCCGAGCCCGGGTGGACGTCGGTCATCTCGGTGTTCCTCCCCTGTGTCGCCATCTGGGTGCCAGCCGTCCCCCGACGACGTGCGATAGACATCATGGGGCCGAGATGGGGCGTATCGCACCGGAACGGTCATAACGAATGCCACCGGATCGTCGCGCTAGGGTCGCCGCTGTGATCGAGGTGGTCGGCGTGGGTGCATCCGGGCTGGAGTCCCTCGGCCCCGACGGCCGCCGGCTCGTCGACGAGGCCGAGGTCGTCGTCGGCGGTGAGCGGCATCTCGCGATGCTCGGGGTCCGTCCCGGCCGGCGCCTCGTGCCGTGGCCGTCGCCCTTGCTCCCGGGCCTGCGGCGCGTGCTCGACGACGCCGGTGCGGGTCGGGTCGTCGTGCTCGCGAGCGGGGACCCGCTCGTCTCGGGCATCGGGTCGACCCTCGTGCGCGAGCTCGGTGCCGCCGCCGTACGCATCCACCCGGGTGTCTCGTCGGTTGCGCTCGCCCGAGCCCGGATGCATTGGGCCGCAGAGGATTCCGACGTCGTCACCCTCGTGGGCCGAGATGTCGACCGGCTGCGCCGTGACCTGGCGCCGCGGGCCCGGCTCGTCGTGCTGACGTCGGGCGACGACGCCCCCGCGCGCATCGCCTCCCTGCTCGTCGAGGAGGGGTATGCCGGCAGCCGGCTCACGGTGCTCGGTGACCTCGGCTCACCGGCGGAGTCCCGCATCGACGGGCTGGCCGCATCGTGGGACGGCCGTCCCGCCCCTCGGCTGCACCTGGTCTGCGTCGAGTGCGAGCCCCGTCCCGCCCGGAGCGCGAGGTCGCTCGTGCCGGGACTCGACGAGACGGCATACGACCACGACGGGCAGCTGACGAAGCGCGTCGTGCGGGCGGCCGCGCTGGCCCACCTCGCCCCTCAGCCCGGCGACGTCATGTGGGACCTCGGCGCCGGCGCCGGGTCGGTCGGCATCGAGTTCGCACGGCAGCACCCGCGCAACGAGGTCCACACGGTCGAGCGTGACCCGGAGCGGGCCGAGCGGGTGCGGCGCAACGCCCGTGCGCTCGGGGTGCCCGGGGTGCGGGTCGTCGAGGCGGCGTCGATCGACGTGGTCGCGGGGCTGCCCCGTCCGGACGCCGTCTTCGTGGGGGGCGGAGCCACCGGCCCGCTGCTCGACGCGTGCTGGGCCGCACTCGTGCCGGGGGGACGGCTCGTCGTCCACGGCGTCACGGTCGAGACCGAGGTGCTGCTCCACGAGGTCCGGGCCAGGCTCGGTGGGTCGATGAGCCGGATCGCCGTCGAGGACCTCGACACCATCGGGTCGCTCCACGGCTGGAAGCCTGCGCGGTCGATCGTGCAGTGGTCGGTCGAAAGACCTGTGACACAGACGGATTCGGAGACTGACGCATGACGGTCCACTTCATCGGTGCCGGCCCGGGTGCCGCCGACCTGCTGACGCTCCGCGCGGTACGGCTCGTCGGGGAGGCGCAGGTGTGTCTCTATGCCGGCACCTACATCGGGTCGGAGGTGCTCGCGCACTGCCCCGAGGGAGCCGAGCTCGTGGACACCCAGCACCTCGACCTCGACGCCATCACCGAGCACTGCGTCCGCGCCCACGCGGCCGGTCACGACGTGGCGCGGCTGTGCTCCGGGGACCCCTCGCTCTACTCCGCCGTCGCCGAGCAGACCCGGCGGCTCGACCGCGCGGGGGTGCCGTGGGACGTGACGCCCGGCGTTCCCGCGTATGCCGCTGCTGCTGCCCTCATCGGTCGCGAGCTGACGGTCCCCGAGGTCGCGCAGTCCGTGGTGCTGACCCGGGCCCACCGCGACTCGACGCAGATGCCCGAGACGGAGTCGCTCGCCCACTTCGCGCGGTCCCGGGCCACGCTCGTGCTGCACCTCGCGATCCGCCGCACCCGCGAGCTCATGGCGTCGCTCGTCGGCGACTACGGCGACGACTGCCCCGTGGTCGTCGTCGCCAACGCCGAGCAGCCCGACCAGCTCGTGCTGCGCGGGACCCTGGCCGACATCGCCGACCAGGTCGAGGCCGCCGGTCTGCGTCAGGCCGCGGTCATCCTCGTCGGACGCGCGCTCGCCGCGCGCGACGCCGACGACTTCGTCGAGTCGCACCTCTACGGCACGCGGATCACCCGAAACACGCCGGGCGCCTAGGGTCCCCGTGGCGTGTCCGGACGGGCTGTGTCAGGATGCGAGTGCCGCAGTGCACGGGAAGTCGGTGTGATTCCGACGTGGTCCTCGCCACTGTGACCAGGGAGCAAGTCCCCACCGTTCGCCACTGGTGACCTCAGGTTGACGCCGGGTCGCTGGGAAGGCTGGGGAGGCGTGACGATCTGGAAGCCAGGAGACCGGCTGCGGCGCGATCTGTCCACGAGGCATGGAACGAAAGGGTCAATCTGCCATGACCACTGCTGCATCGGCGTCTGCCGTCTCCCCGTCCACGAGCGTCCGCGTCCCCGTCTGGGCGTGGGCCCTGTTGGCGTTCGCCGTCTTCGCGCTCTACTTCGTCTCGCAGGAGAACGGCGCCCTGCTCAGCGCTCCCGCTGCGCAGATGCTCCACGAGCTGACGCACGACGCGCGTCACGCTCTCGGCGTCCCCTGCCACTGAGGTGGGCCTGAGCTTCGGCTCCGTGCTGCGGCGCGGGGTCCTTGCCGGCGTGTCCGCAGGTCTCGCGGCCGCCGTCGTCATCTGGCTCGTCGTCGAGCCGGTCATCCGTCGGGCCCTCGCCATCGAGGACATGCGCTCGATGCACGGCGGCCAGTCGGCGCCCGCCGGTCTGCCCACCCACGGTGGCGACGAGCCGCTCGTGTCGCGGGCCGCCCAGGTCGTCGGTGGCGCCGTGACGGCGGTCCTCGTCGGGGTCGCCGTCGGGGTCGTCTTCGCCGTCGTCTTCGCCAGGATGCGTGAGCGGCTCCCCGGTCGGGGCGACTTCGGCCGCTCGATGGTGCTCGCCACCATCGGCTTCGCAGCCGTGAGTCTCCTTCCGGCACTGAAGATCCCGTCGAACCCGCCGGCAGTCGGCGATCCGGGGACAGTCGGGCAGCGCACGCTGGTCTATGCCGTCGTCCTCCTCCTCGGGGTCGCGATCGCCCTGCTCGTGCCGGTGCTCGACCAGCGCCTCGTGGCGCGAGGGACGGTGCCGGCCACGCGGTGGGCCATCGACGTCGTCGCGACCGTGGTGCTCGTCGTGCTCGTGCTGGTGCTCGTGCCGGGCTCGCCCGATGCTGTGCCGGCCGACGTGCCGGCGGCGCTGCTCTGGGACTTCCGGCTCGCCTCCCTGGCACAGCTCGCCACGATGTGGCTCACGCTGGGTCTCGTCTTCGGGCTGCTCCTCGAACGGGTCGCCGCGCCCAAGCGGGCTCTCAAGCCCGTGGCGGCGTGACGGCACACGAGAACGCCTCTGCCGACAGCGATTCCGCGCGCACGTGCATCGTCCGCGTGTGCCGTGACTGCTGCTGCGGCACGGAACGCAAGCACCCCGGGGTCGACCACGACGGGCTCCTGGCCCGCCTCGAGGTCGGCACCCGGGGGAGCGCCCGCGTGCTGCGGAGCGCGTGCCTGCTCGCCTGCGACGAGTCGAACGTCGTCGTCGTGACGCCGTCGGTGGTCGGTCGCCGCGCCGGCGGTCGGCCCGTGTGGGTGCGCGCCGTGCTCGACGACGAGACGGTCGACGCGGTCACCGGGTGGGTCGCGCTCGGCGGCCCGGGTGTCGCGGACGTGCCGGCGCCGCTCGCGCAGCAGGTGTTCGCCCCGAGCGGGCTGTCGCTGACGTGGACGGCGGTCTGAGGCGCCGCATCAGGAGTCGGCGCGGACGTCCAGCCCCACCTCGACGGTGTCACCCTCCTCGACGTCCTCGGCGCGACGGACGGCGACCTTGAGGGGGACGACGTAGCCGCCGTCCTTGGGCCACAACGACGTCGTCCACCGGGTGCGCCCGATGCGTGCGGTGACCGGGATCATGCCCCAGCCGTAGCTGACGTGCGCGACGTCGTGGAGCGCCTGCGACTCGTCCTCGGGCACGCTGACGAAGTAGTAGGGCGACGGACCCCGCCACTCCCAGACCTCGGCGCTGAACTCCAGCTCCATGCCCACAGGATGGCACCGATGTCGCTCCGTTCGACGTGGTCTGCGACGGCCCGACGTGGCTAGCATCGTGACCGAGATGGACACTCCTCAGCAGGTCGAGGCCTACATCGCCGGTCAGCCCGAGCCCAAGCAGACCGAGCTCCGAGAGCTGCACGCGCGGATGCTCGCGGAGTTTCCCGCGTGCCGGCTGTGGTTCATCGACGGCTCGGACGAGCACGGCAGGGTCGTGGCCAACCCCAACATCGGCTATGGCGTCCGCACCATCACCTATGCCGACGGGTCGTCACGCGAGTTCTACCGCATCGGCCTCAGCGCGAACACGACGGGCATCTCCGTGTACGTGCTCGGCCTGGCGGACAAGACCTACCTCGCGCGCACCTACGCAGACTCGATCGGCAAGGCCAGCGTCACGGGCTACTGCATCAAGTTCAGGCGCCTCTCGGCCGTCGACGCCGATGCGCTCCAGGCGGCGATCCGCGACGGCATGACCGGCGACCAGAGCTGCGGACCGTTGTCCACGGAGCAGAGATAGCGGCGTGGTCGACCAAGCCGTCGGGTCAACACTGTCCACGGAGGAGGTGGGGGCGTGTCGATGTTCGTTCCCGGGGCGGAGCTGAGCCGGCGGTTCTACGACGAGGCCGTGCAGCCCGTCTTGAGCGCCACCTTTCCCGGCGTGCCGCACTCTGCTGCGCTGCTCGGCCGTGGGTCGGAGGTGCTCGGCTTCGATGATGAGATGTCGACGGACCACGACTGGAAGCCCCGTGCTCTGATCTTTCTTGCCGAGGAGGACGAGCGGCGCCTCGGTGCCGAGGTGCGAGCGGCGCTGCAGCGCGACCTGCCGGCGACCTCCGCCGGTCGTCCGACCGGCCATGCGGTCCACACCGTGCGCGGCTATCTCCGGCAACAGCTGGAGCTGGACATCGACCACGACATCGAGCCGCGCGACTGGCTGACCCTGCCGGAGCACGGGTTACGTGCGTTCACCTCGGGCGTCGTCTTCCACGACGAGGTGGACCTGCAGACGGCCCGCGACCGTCTGGCCCACTATCCCCATGACGTCTGGCTCTACCTGCTGATCGCCGGGTGGTGGCGCGTGCACCCGGAGATGAACCTGGTGGGCAGAGCGGGAGCTGCGGGCGACGAGCTGGGCTCCTCGCTGATCGGGTCGCGCCTGGTCGGCGACCTGATGCGGCTCGCGTTCCTGATGGAACGGCAATACGCGCCGTACTCGAAATGGTTCGGGACGGCCTTCTCACGTCTGGAGTGTGGCTCGGAGCTGACTCCGGTCCTGTGGAACGTAGGCCGCGCGGCAACGTGGCCGGACCGCGAAGCGGCTCTCATGACGGCGTACGAGCGTCTGACCGCGATGCACAACGCGCTCGGTCTGACGGCTCCGGTCACGACGGAGGTCGTGCAGTTGTGGGACCGACCCTTCAAGGTCGCGTGGGCGGGCATCCCGGACCTGCTCCTGCCTCTGATCCAGGACCCAGCGGTCGTGAGCATTGCGCAGAGATGGCCGGTCGGACCCGTGGACCAGTTCCGCGAGCTGATCTGGGCACCGCAGAATCGACACCTGCTCCTGCGACTCTTCGACTAGGGGGAGCCCACGGAGTGTTCGCACGCGTCTCCGGGCCGTGGTCAGAGCGGTCGCCCGCGAGCGTCAGTGGACGTAGCGGGGCGTCCACACCTGGCCGACGCCGGTGACGCGGGTGCCGGACGCGCAGACGATGACGAGGCACTTCATGTCGATCGTCGCCGGGTCGAGGTCGGCGAGGGTCGTCACCGTGAGGGACTCCTCGGCTCGGCCGACGTCGCGACCCACGACGACGACGGTGGCTGGGTCGCGTTCCTCGAGGAAGACCTCGCGGGCGCGGGCCACCTGCTCGGTCCGGCTGCGTGAGGCGGGGTTGTAGAGAGCGACGACGAGGTCGGCCGACGCGGCGGCCCGCAGGCGCCTCTCGATGACGTGCCACGGCTTGAGCCGGTCGGAGAGCGACATGATGGCGAAGTCGCCGCCCAGCGGTGCGCCGGCGCGAGCCGCCACGGCCTGGGCCGCAGTGACTCCGGGCAGCACTCGCACCGGCACGTCGGTGTAGCCGTGCATCTCGGCCGCCTCGAAGACCGCCGATGCCATGCCGAAGACTCCGGCGTCGCCACCGGAGACGACCGCGACCCGCTCGCCCTTGCGGGCCAGCTCGAGGGCGTCCCGGGCGCGGTCCACCTCGACCGTGTTGCCGGAGGCGTGACGGGTGAGGCCCTCGCGCTGCGGGACCCGGTTGACGTAGGGCGCGTAGCCGACGACGTGACCGACGTCGGCGAGCGCGGCCGACGCCTCCGGGGTGAGCCAGCGGTCGGGTCCGGGGCCGAGGCCGATGACGACGACCTCGCCCTGGACGTCGTCCTCCGGACCTTCTTGCGGGACAGCCGGATCGCTCGTGCCTGAGGATGCCGCACGCCCGGCCGCGTCAGCCCGCAGGTCGCGACCGGGGACGACGACCATCGACATGTACGGCACGGTCGAGGCGTCGACCTCGGCGACGGGGAGCACCCGCTCGGCATCCGAGCTGGCCCGCTCGACGTAGCGCGCCTCGTCGAGCCGTCCGGCCTGTCGCAGGGCCTCGCGGACGTTCTCGAAGGTGCGGCCGAGCTTCATCACGACGGCAGCCTCGGTGTCGGCGAGCCGGCGCGCGAGCTCCGGCACCGGCAGCGTCCCGGGCAGGATCGTCAGCACGTCCTCGTGTCGGCAGAGGCCGGTGGCGACGGCGGCCGCCGACCCGCTGACCGACGTGACACCCGGGACGACCGCGGTGTCGTAGCGGTCGGCGAGACGGTCGTGGAGGTACATGTAGGTGCCGTAGAAGAGCGGGTCCCCCTCGGCGAGGACGACGACGTTGCGGCCCGAGTCCAGATGTGCGGCAAGGCGATCGGCCGACTCGTCGTAGAAGTCGGCCATGAGGCCGTGGTAGCCGAGCGGGTGGTCCGTCGCGCCGGTGGTGACGGGGTAGACGAGCAGCTCCTCGACGACTCCGTCACGGAAGTACGAGGCGGCGATGCGTCGGGCGATCGAGTCGCCCCGCGGCCCGCTGTGGAAGGCGACGACGTCGGCCTCACCGATGAGCCGCGCGGCCTTGACCGTGACGAGCTCGGGGTCACCCGGCCCGACGCCGACGCCGCGGAGCCAGCCGGTCACAGCTCCTCCTCGCGGGCCAGGGCGTTGACGGCAGAGGCCGCGAGGGCTGAGCCACCGCGCCGACCGTGCACCACGAGCCACGGGATGTCGAAGGGGTTGTCGGCCAGGGCGAGCTTCGACTCCGCGGAGCCGATGAAGCCGACGGGGATGCCGATGATGGCGGCCGGGCGCGGGCCCCCGTCGGCGATCGTCTCGAGGAGGTGGAAGAGCGCCGTGGGCGCGTTGCCGATCGCGACCACGGCGCCGTCGACCCGGTCGCCCCACAGCGAGACGGCCGCCGCGGATCGCGTCGTGCCCCAGGCCCGTGCGAGAGCCGGAACCCGCTCGTCGCGCAGCGTGCAGACGACCTCGTTGTCGCGGGGGAGCCGGGCCCGGGTGATGCCGGAGGCGATCATGTGCGCATCGGTGAGGATGGGCGCACCGGACCGCAACGCGGTCCGCGCGGCCGCGACGAGCCGGGGGTGCACGGCGATGTGCTCGGTGAGGTCGACGTCGCCGCTGGCGTGCACCATGCGGACGGCCACGACTCGGGCGTCCTCGGGAAGGTGGTCGAGCCGGGCCTCCGTCCGGATCGTCGCGAACGACCGGCGATAGATCTCCGCCCCGTCCGTGACGTAGTCGTAGCGGCGCGTCGGCGCCTGCCGTGTCTCGGTGGTCACGTCCATGAGGACTCCTGCTCGGCGATGGTGGACAAGGCTTGCTCGGCGGACCGTGGGGCCACCACGTCGACGTATGCCGTCGCGGGCGTTCCGCACCGACGCTCGCACCCGCTGACGTGCACGGGGAGGTGGCCGCCCGGCAGGACCGGGGCGAGGTCGCGGGCCAGGGCTCGGGTGTCGAGAGCGGACCGGGCACAGCCCGGGAGGCCGGTGCAGGCGTGCAGCCGGGTCCAGGGTGAGCCGGCGTGGGTCACCAGGCCCGCTGCCTCGAGCTCGGGCAGTGCTGCGGCGGCCTTCTCGATGACGAGCGAGCGCCACGGAGTCACGAGGACGCGGTCCGTGACCCCGGCGAGCGCGGCAACGTGGTCGGGTCGGAGCAGGCCGAGCGGCACCGCCACGACGGCGTGGTCGCCGACGGCGCCGAGCGGGCGCTCCGGCTGACGTGGCAGGTCGAGCTCGGCCGTCGGCTCGGGTCCGAGCGGCACCGCGAGCTCGCTGACGTGCCAGACGGATTCGTCGCCGCTGGTCGCTTGCACGAACTGACGGGCGAGGGCGACCAGCCGCGGAACTGCGGCCGCCAGCGGCACCTCCCAGCCGCGGTCGATGCCGCCAGCCAGCACGACGCAGCGAGCGGGACCGGTCGCGAACAGGCCGAGGTCGAAGGACTCGCCCACGACGTCGCCACGCCCGTCGTCGAGGACGAGGAGGAAGCGGCCGCCGAGGCGGGAGAGGTCGGGATCGGTGCGGAGCGCGGCGTCGAGGGCGCGGGTCACGGGACGCAGGTCGCAGTGCCCGGCGCCGTCGAGACCGGAGAGCGGCGAGGCGACGATGTTGCGGACGAGCTCGTGGGTCGCCGAGGGGACGAGTCCCGTCGCCCGGATCGCGTCGCGGATCCGCGGCGTCAGCGGGTCGGAGAGCCCCCGCAGCTGCAGGGCGCCCCGAGACGTCAGTTGGATCGCCGGATCCTGCTGTCCGGCAATGACATCCATGAGATCGGACAGGACCTCGATGCGCACCGGCTGGCCGGCAGGACGGAGCCGCACGATCGAGCCGTCGACCGCGACGAAGGGTCGGCTGACACCGGGACAGGCATCGCCTGCCCGGCGCTCTCGGCTCGACGGGGCGGTCACGCGGCACATGCTAGGCCCGAGCCCGGCGAGGTCAAGACGGCCGTCTCGGGCACCGGCCCGGTGTCAGGGGCTCGGCACCCACATGTACTGGGGGGTCTGGCACACCTCGACGAAACCGAGTCGCTCGTACGTGGGCCGACCCATCTCGGACGCCATGAGGACCGCTTCGGTGCATCCGCGGCGTTGCGCGAGGTTCATCAGGGTGGCTGTGACGGCATACCCCAGGCCTTGTCGCCTGGCCGGCTCGACGGTGGCGATGTTGTAGACCCCTGCCGTCCGCCCGGTGACGAAGACCGACCCGGTGCTCACGGCCTCCCCACCGACCCGTGCGACGACGTGGAAGAGCACGTCGGGGCCGAAGTCGGCCAGTGCCAGTCGCAGCGGTTCGACGACGAAGTCGGGGAAGCCGAAACCGGAGGCCATCACGGCCACGAGCTCCTCGGTCACCGGGCTGAGCGAGATGTCGACACCCGCCCGCAGGCGTGCGTCGACCGGTCCGGCGAGCCGGACGTGCATGCCGGGCTCGGGGCGCGGGTCGATGCCCCGCTCGCGCAGCACGGCGTCCATCTCGGGCGTCATCGTCGACGGGGTCGCCCACCACAGGAAGGGCAGCCCTCGGGCCACGTAACCGTCCACGAGCTCGGCGGTGCGCCGCGCCTCCGAACCCGCAGCGAACCGTGCTCCGCAGATCGCGTTGAAGAGCGGGAACGCGAGATCGCGGGTGAACGCGACGACATCGTCGTCGGGGAGGGCCTCGACGTGCTCGGTGCCGGCCAGGAGCCGGAACTGGGCGATGAGGTTCTCCTCCACTGCGGTGACTCGTGGATCGCCGTGAGCGCTCACGGTCGCACCGTAGCCGGGGCGCGATGCGGTCCGCAGGGAAATGCGCGTCGCCCACGGGCTATGGTGGGGCCAGCGTCGTCGATCCAGGAACCCGGTGAGAATCCGGGACGGTCCCGCCACTGTGAGTCGCCACCCGTGAGGGAGGCGGTGAGTCAGGAACTGCCGGCAGCGCTTCTCTTTCCTTTCGACCGCGGGGCGTGGACACCCCGCCGAGGAGTTCCAGTGACGCGCATCGCGCTGCTCTCGACGTCTGACACCGACCTGCTGTGTGCCCGCGGGAGCGGTGCCGACTACCTGGTCGCCAACCCCTCCCGTCCCGGTCACACGTCCATGGCCGAGGCCATCGAGGCTGCCGACATCGTCGTGGCCCGCATCCTCGGCGGTCCCCAGGACCTCTGCGCGGGCTTCCGCCGGATCCGGAGCACGGGCACGCCGATGGTCGTGCTCGGCGGCGAGCAGACCCCGCACGCCGCCCTCATGGAGCTCTCGACGGTCGCGCCCGGCGTCGTCGCCGAGGCGCACCGCTACCTCGCCGAGGGCGGTGCCGCCAACCTCCGGGAGCTGCACGCCTTCCTCGGCGACACGCTCCTCATGACGGGGGAGGGTTTCGAGCCGCCCGTGGCCCTGCCGACATGGGGCGTGCTCGACCGCCCGGAGCCCGGGCCTGCGGTCGACGGCCACCCCCGTCCTCGAGTCGGGATCCTCTTCTACCGGGCCCAGTTCGCCGCCGAGAACACCGCCTACGTCCACGCCCTCGCCGACGCCGTCGACGCGGGCGGCGGTGTCGGCGTGCCGGTCCACGTCTCCTCGCTGCGCGACGCCCCCGCCGACCTGCTCGAGCACCTCACGGCATACGACGTCCTCGTGACGACGGTGCTCGCAGCGGGCGGCACCAAGCCGGGCACGGCGAGCGCCGGCGAGGACGACGAGGCGTGGGACGTGCAGGCGCTGGCCGCCCTCGACGTCCCGATCATCCAGGGCCTCTGCCTGACGTGGAGCCGCGACCAGTGGGACGCGAGCGACGACGGGATGAGCCCGCTCGACGTCGCGACGCAGGTCGCCGTGCCCGAGTTCGACGGCCGCATCATCGGAGGGGTCTTCTCCTTCAAGGAGACCGACGCCGACGGCCTGCCGCACTACGTGCCCGACCCCGAGCGCTGCGCGCGTCTCGCCACGCTCGCCGTCAACCACGCCCGCCTGCGCCACACCCCGCCGGCCGAGCGCAGGATCGCGATCGTCCTGTCGGCCTACCCGTCCAAGCACTCGCGCATCGGCAACGCCGTCGGTCTCGACACGCCGGTCTCGATCATCCGGCTGCTGCGGGCGATGCGCGACGCCGGCTACGACCTCGGCGAGCCGGGCGAGATCCCCGGCACCGGGCCGCTCGAGCCGGTCGACGGCGAGTCGCCCGACACGACCGCGGGCAACGCGCTCATCCACGCCCTCATCGAGGCTGGTGGCCAGGACGAGGACTGGCTGACGCAGGAGCAGCTGAGCGGCCAGCCGGTGCGCATCCCGGCTGCCCGCTACCGCGAGCACTTCGACGCCCTCCGGGCGGGGCTGCGCGACGCCGTCACGAAGCACTGGGGCGACGCGCCCGGCGAGGTCTTTGTCGACCGCCACGCGGACCCCGAGGGCGAGCTCGTCGCGGCGAGCATCCGAGCCGGCAACGTCGTCGTCCTCGTCCAGCCGCCGCGCGGCTTCGGCGAGAACCCCATCGCGATCTACCACGACCCCGACCTGCCGCCGACGCACCACTACCTCGCCGTCTACGACTGGCTCGCAAGGGAGTTCGGCGCTCACGCCGTCGTCCACATGGGCAAGCACGGCAACCTCGAGTGGCTGCCCGGCAAGAACCTCGCGCTCTCCGCGGCGTGCGGGCCCGACGCGACGATCGGGTCGATCCCGCTCGTCTACCCCTTCCTCGTCAACGACCCCGGAGAGGGCAGCCAGGCCAAGCGCCGCGCCCACGCGACGATCGTCGACCACCTCGTGCCCCCGATGGCCCGCGCCGAGTCCTACGGCGACATCGCCCGACTCGAGCAGCTGCTCGACGAGTACGGCAACGTCTCCGTCATGGACCCGGCCAAGGCGCCGGCCCTGCGCGCCGAGATCTGGACGCTCATCCAGTCCGCTCAGATGCACCACGACCTGGGCCTGACGGACCGGCCCGACGACGATGCCTTCGACGAGTTCGTCATGCACGTCGACGGCTGGCTCTGCGAGGTCAAGGACGTCCAGATCAGGGACGGGCTCCATGTTCTTGGCGAGGCCCCCACGGGGGAGGGCCTCGCCAACCTCGTGCTCGCGATCCTGCGGGCCAACCAGGTCTTCGCCGGTGCCGTGGGCGCGGTGCCGGGACTTCGGACGGCGCTCGGGGTGAGTGAGGGGCACTCCGAGCGCTCGTCCGTCGACGACGCCGAGGAGCAGGCGAGCGCACTCGTCGCCGCTCTCGCCGAGGCCGACTGGGACGAAGCCGCGGTGCCAGGCATCGTGCGCGACCGGCTGGGCGCCGACCCGCAGGTCGACACCGATGGCGTATGCCGTTCGCTGGCCTTCGCGTGCCGCGAGGTCGTCCCGCGCTTGCGGGCGACGACGGGCGAGATCGACGCGGTGCTCCATGCGCTCGACGGCGGCTACGTCCCGGCCGGGCCGTCGGGGTCGCCTCTGCGCGGCCTCGTCAACGTGCTGCCGACCGGCCGCAACTTCTACTCCGTCGACCCGAAGGCGATCCCGAGCCGACTCGCCTGGGAGACCGGACAGCGCCTCGCCGACGACCTGCTCGCCCGGCACCGAGCCGACACCGGCGAGTGGCCACGGTCGGTCGGTCTCTCGGTGTGGGGCACGTCGGCGATGCGCACGTCGGGCGACGACATCGCCGAGGTGCTGGCGCTCCTCGGCGTGCGCCCCCGGTGGGACGAGATGTCGCGCCGGGTCGTCGGGCTCGACGCCATCCCGCTCGCCGAGCTCGGCCGGCCGCGCATCGACGTCACGGTCCGCATCTCCGGCTTCTTCCGGGACGCCTTCCCGCACGTCATCACCATGCTCGACGACGCCGTGCAGCTCGTGGCCGACCTCGCCGAGTCCCCCGACGACAACTACCTCCGGGCCCACGTCGCCGGCGACCTCGCCGAGCACGGTGACGCCCGCCGCGCCACGACCCGGATCTTCGGCAGCAAGCCCGGCTCCTACGGCGCCGGCATCCTCCCGCTCATCGAGTCGGGCAACTGGCGCTCGGACGCCGACCTCGCGGAGGTCTACGCGACGTGGGGCGGCTTCGCGTACGGGCGCGAGCTGGACGGCATACCTGCTCGGGCCGACATGGAGCGCACCTACGCGCGGATGGACGTCGCCGCGAAGAACATCGACACGCGCGAGCACGACATCGCCGACAGCGACGACTACTTCCAGTACCACGGCGGCATGGTCGCGACGGTCCGCGCGCTCACCGGTCGCGAGCCCAAGGCGTACGTCGGCGACTCCACGACGCCGGACGCGGTGCGCACGCGCAGCCTCACGGAGGAGACGGCGCGCGTCTTCCGGGCGCGCGTCGTCAACCCGCGCTGGATCGCGGCGATGCGGCGGCACGGCTACAAGGGCGCCTTCGAGCTCGCGGCGACCGTCGACTACCTCTACGGCTTCGACGCGACGGCCGGTGTCGTGACGGACTGGATGTACGAGCAGCTCGCCCAGACCTACGTGCTCGACAAGGAGAACCGCGACTTCCTCCAGCACGCCAACCCGTGGGCGCTGCACGGCATGATCGAGCGGCTCCACGAGGCCGTCGACCGCGGCCTCTGGAAGGAGCCGGACCCCCGGCTGATGGCGGACCTCCAGCAGGTCTACCTCGACGTCGAGGGCGACCTCGAGGACTGAGCCGCGCGCTCGTCTCGTTGCGGGGACGCGGCGGCGCCCCGGGTCCTACCGTGGGGCATGGTCGGTCGATCGGGAGGTCGGGCGGTGCGTGGCCTCGCGGCAGCCGCAACCGTCGTCATGATGGCCGGGCTGGCCGGCTGTGGGGACGACGACAGTGGCGGTGGCGGCGGGGACGCCGCGACCGACCAGGCCTGCGAGCTGACCATGAGTGCCCTCGCCTCGGGGCTGCAGGAGTACTCGCGCACCCGCGCCGTCGGCGACTTCCTCTCCGTCATCGCCAAACCCGCCTCGGTCCCGTGCCGCAACGCGATCGCCAACCTCGCTTCCGGTCGCTCGGCGACGTTCGACGTGCTGCGCCCCAACGGGTCGGTCGAACCGCTCGACGTGTCGCCACAGGTGTTCGAGCCGGTCATCGGTAGGCCGGGTGGCGCGGACGTCAGGGCGTCGCGGTGTGCGGCGACGTTCGGGACGACCTGGCTCTACGACTCCTGCGTCCTCGGGCGGATCGACCCGCTCTGACGCACTGCCCTCGGGTCGTGGTTCGCCCCGGCCCGTCAGGTCTCAGAACTGCAGGCCGCGCATGTCGTGCTCGACGACGTCGACGTCGCCGCACCGCTTGCAGGTCAGGATCGTGCGACCCCTCAGCTTCATGCGCGTGTAGCGGTGGCCGAGGATGAGGCACTTGAGATTTCGCCGCGCCATCCTCCGAGTCTCCTCCGATCCCTTCGCCCCGGGACCGGATCGACCGGAACTAGCTGAGGATCCCGTGGCGCGCGTTCCAGCGCCTCGCGCCCGCAGCCGCGTCGACCATGCCCCACACCCAGAAGCCGAAGACGCCGACGATCCCGATGAGGACGATGACGAGCACGCAGCTGATGAGGTAGCCGATGAGGATCCCGACGCCCTTGGCCACGTCGCCGTTGATCATGCTGCCGAGGCCCGGCAGGAAGAACGACGCGAGCACGGAGAGCGCCGGGCTCTTCGGTGCCACCTGGGCGTAGTAGACCGAGGTGCCGACCATCCCGGGAGGGCCGGGGGAGGGCGTCGGCGGCGGCCAGCCGGCCTGTCCCCAGGGCGCGTCCGCCACACGGTGCGGCAGCCCGTGGGCGTCCGTCGCGGCCACCGGTGGGGCCATCGGGGGCCGGGTGTGCGCTGTCCACGCGCGCCCGTCCCAGTAGCGCTCGCCCTCACCGGCCGGGTACCAGCCGGGAGGAGCCGAAGGTCCTTCGTTCATGATCGAGCTCCTCCTCAGCCTCGTCGGCCTCGTCAATGTCCTGACCTCCAGAGCGTATGTCGGGACGCGGCCACGTCCGGACGTTTTCTCAGGGAGCGAAGGGCGTCAGGCAGAAGGGATGGCCGGCAGGGTCGAGCAGCACGCGCCAGCGGGCGTCGGGCTGCGGGTCCACGAGGCGCGCGCCCAGTCCGCGGGCGCGCTCGGTCTGGGCGTGGAGGTCGTCGGCGTCGACCGTGACGTCGAGGTGCACGATCGAGTGGTCTGGCCACGTCGGCTCGCGATGGTCCTCGACCCCCTGCGCGACGAGGACCAGGCCGCCCACGTCGACAGCCGACGCGTGGTCGTGCGACCAGAGCACCGTGCCGTCGAAGAGCTCCGCGTAGAAGGTCGCGAGCGCGGCATGGTCGGCGCAGTCGAGCGAGACGGCGCTGACGCGAAGAGGGGCTGGGTCGGCGGTCATGGTGCCTCCTCGTCGGCAGGCTCGGCCTCGGGCAGGACGGGCTGGTCGGTGGGGTAGAGGCCGACGGCGAGCCCGTAGACGGTGTCGCCGGAGCGCGGCAGTGCGGTGAACTCGCGCACGAGCCCCTCGACGCGGCGCCAGAACTCCGACGCGCTCTCCCTGGGGATCCGGACGTGCCGGAGCGTCGAGTAGAGCGTGTCGTCCTCGTGGGCCGGGACCGACTCGGCCGCGGCGACCGAGAGCCCGTTGACGCACACGGGGACCGTCGGGTCGCCGGGGTGGCGGGACACGCCGATGGTGATGGTGCGGCCGGTGCGACCGTAGAAGCGCTCGTCGATGGCGCGCACCCGTCGGGTCCGGACGACCCGCAGCATGCCGGCGTCGACGAGCACGCCGACGTGGTGCGCGACGGTGCTCCTGGGCCGGCCGACGGCGGCGGCCAGCTCGGCCACGGTGGCCGCCCGCTCGAGCACGAGGTCGAGGAGGGACGAGCGGAGCGGATCGGCGATGGCGCGCAGCTGGGCAGGCGTCGTCAGCTCCACCGCGTCGGGGAGCTCGTAGTCGGGAAGCGGGCTATTGATCGACATTGTTGGATCAGTCTAGATTGTTGGATCAACAGCAGGGAAACCATCGAGCACAGGAGCAAGCATGGCCGACGTCCTCCTCCTCCACCACGCCCAGGGCCAGACCCCGGGCTTCCTCGCCTTCGCCGACGCCCTCCGCGCCGCGGGCCACACGGTCCACACGCCCGACCTCTACGGCGGCGAGAGCTTCGCGACCCTCGACGAAGGGATGGCCAAGGCCCGCTCGATCGGCTTCGGCACCCTTCAGGAGCAGGGGGTCGCTGCGGCCGATGGTCTCCCCGACGACCTCGTCTGTGCCGGCTTCTCGCTCGGCGTCATGGCGGCGCAGCGGCTCGCCCAGACCCGGCCGGGCGCGCGCGGCGCCGTCCTGCTCGACTCGGCCATCCCGCTCGGCGAGTTCGCCCCCGACTGGCCCGCAGGCGTCCCCGTGCAGATCCACGGCGGCGAGGCCGACGAGTTCTTCATGGACGAGGGTGACGTCGACGCGGCCCGCGCCGTCGTCGCCGCCGCCGAGGACGGGGAGCTCTTCACGTATGCCGGGTGCGGGCACCTCTTCGCCGACGCGAGCACGACGGCCTACGACCCCGAGGCCGCCGCGCTCGTGCAGCAGCGCGTCCTCGACTTCCTCGCCCGGGTCTGAAGGTTCAGGCCGGGGCCTCTGGCCTCAAGGCCTCGCGGGTCAGGGAGTAGTAGATCTCGTCGGAGCGGGTGCCGTCCGGGTTGGGCAGACGGCCGCTGAGCCGGCCCTCGGCCCGGAAGCCCGCCTTGGCGGCCACCCGGCCCGAAGCCTCGTTGCCCACCTTGTGGCCGAGCTCGAGCCGGGCGAGCCCTGTCTCCTCGAGCGCCCACCGCGACACGAGTCGCAGGGCCCGGGTCGTGAACCCGCGCCCCCGGAAGGCCGGGAGCACGCCGTAGCCGATGAGCCCGGTGCCGGGCGGTCCCATCCGCAGGACGCCGATGACGCCCGCACCCTCACCGGAGGCGGCGTCGACGACGACGAATCGCGCCGCCCGCCCGCGGCGCCACTCGAGCGTGGCCGAGGCCGCCCGGCGGCGCGCCTCGTCGTCGGTCAGCGGCTGGCCCGCGAAGTCCCAGCGCAGCGACTCCTCGTTGTTGTGCTCGTCCCGCACCGTCTCCCAGTCGGCAGCGGTCATCGGCCGCAGCGTGACGACTCCGTCGGTCAGCGGCTCCGTCTGCGGGAAGGGGCTCGGGCGGGGGCCGGTGGGCGCGTCCGCCGGCGGCCGGAGCAGGTAGGTGTCCATGACCCAGCCGTGGCGCTCGCGGGCCTCGGCGCGCAGGCGCCGCACCTCGCCGACGACGTCGGCGAGACGTCCGTGCACGAGCAGCTCGTCGGGCGTGCCGAGGTAGGCACCCCACCAGAGCTCGAGGTCGGGGAAGGCGCCGGCGAGCTCGCCGCACGCGAGGTGCCCGTCGAGCATGACGACGACATCACCGAGCGAGGGGTCGTACTCGTCGAGCAGCCGTCGGCCGGTCGTGATGTGGATCGGCGCGCCGATCCGGTTGAGCGGGATGCGGTGCCGCGCGGCGAGCAGCTGCGGCGCGCTGATCCCGGCGATGACGTCGTGCTCGACGGTGAACCCCGTTGCGGCGTAGCGCTCGACGAGCGCGCCGACGACCCGGATCGTCGAGTCGTAGAAGGCCGGGTCGCCCCACACGAGGAAGCCGACCGTCGTCTCGCCGTCGTCGAGCCCGTCGATGACGTCGGCGTACGCGTCCACGCGGGCCGCGTGCCAGTCGCGCACCCCGCGGTCGTATGCCGTCGCGTCGCGTTCGGCGTCCGGCCCCCGTCGCGGGTCGGTGACCTCCACGACGCGGTAGGCGTGCTCGGCGGGGATGAGCGCGTCGCACACGGCCTGCCGGGCGGCGACGAGGTCGGACTTCGCGTCGCCCTTGTCGGCGACGAGGTAGACGTCGACGGTGGCCAGGGCGCGGGCCGCCTCGCCGGTCACGTGCCCCGGGTCGCCCATGCCGATCCCGATGACACGGATGTGCTCGATCATGGCGTGGCTCCCATCCGGGTGAAGGAGAGGAGGGCGTCGATGTCGACGTGCTCCTCGAGGGCGTCGGCGAGGGTGTCGAGCATCCGCTCGCGCCGCACCGCGAAGCCCGGGGCGTCGGCGTGGGGCTGCCACTCCGATCCTGCCGCGCGGGCGACCTGCGTGAGCCAGGCTCGACGGAAGTCGTCGCTCTCGAAGGCGCCGTGCCACATCGTGCCCCACACCCGGCCGACGGTCCAGCCGTCGAGGAAGCCCTGCGCTGCAGGCGATTCCACGGTCGCAGGGTGACCGTCGGGCAGCCTTCGCGCGATGCCGTGGTGGATCTCGTAGGCGGTGTCCACGGCGTGCTGGCCCCACCACCCCTCGGGCCGCGCGAGCACCTTCGACTCGCCGAACTCGACCCGCACGGGCAGGTGCCCGAGTCCGGGCACGACTCCGACGCGGCCCTCGACGTCGTCCTCGATCTCGTGCCCGAGCATCTGGTAGCCGCCGCACACGCCGAGAACCGGACGTCCGGCCGCGACGCGGCGGTCGACGACCTCGGCGAGTCCCCGTTCGCGCAGCCACTCGAGATCGCTTGCCGTCGAACGGGATCCGGGCAGGACGAGCAGGTCCGCAGCCTCGGCGACGGCCGGGTCGATCGTCACGAGGACGTCGACGCCGGGCTCGGCGGCGAGGGCGTCGACGTCGGTGGCGTTCGAGATGCGGGGGAGCCGGAGGACCGCCACCTTGAGCCGGTCGCGAGACGTCGCGGACAGGGCGGTCGAGGCCCGCCAGTGACCGACCTCGAGGGTGTCCTCGCTGTCTAGCCACACGTCGAGCAGCCACGGGATGACGCCGTGGAACGGCACGCCGGTGCGGTCCGTGATGGCCTCCAGCCCCGGCTCGAGCACCGACACGTCGCCGCGGAACTTGTTGATGACGAAGGACTTGAGCAGCGACCGGTCGTCCTCGTCGAGGAGCGCCCACGTGCCGTAGAGCGAGGCGAGGATGCCACCCCGGTCGATGTCACCGACGACGACGACCGGCAGGCCGAACTCGCGGGCCAGTCCCATGTTGACGTAGTCGCCCGAGCGGAGGTTGATCTCGGCGGGGGAGCCGGCGCCCTCGCACACGACGAGCTCGTACGCGTCGGCGAGCTCGCGGTAGGCCGCGAACGCGGCGTCGGCCAGGTGGGCGCGCCCGGCGGCATACTGCCCCGCCTCGAGCGTCCCGGCCGGTTCGCCCCGCACGACGATGAACGACCGGCGGTCGGTGCCCGGCTTGAGCAGCACGGGGTTCATCGCCGTGGTCGGCTCGACCCGGGCGGCGACGGCCTGGAGCCACTGCGCCCGGCCGATCTCACCGCCGTCGAGGCAGACCATCGAGTTGTTCGACATGTTCTGCGCCTTGAACGGGGCGACCCGCACGCCACGGCGCACGAGGGCGCGGCACAGTCCCGCGACGATGACGGACTTGCCGGCGTCGGACGACGTCCCGGCGACGAGGAGGCCGGAGGGAGCGGCGGGCGTGGGCACCCGACCATCCTGCCGGACGACCCCCCAACGCCACCCGACGGTCCTACGCTGCACCCATGCAGCTGCGCCCGGTCGACGACGCCAATCCGGTCCAACGCGCCCTGCGGTCCGCCGTCGCCTCCCGGCCGGGTGCGTGGGTCTCGAAGCGCGTGCTCCACCGGCTCGACCTGCTGGCCCACCGGCTCGCGCCCGGCCGGACGTTGCCGAGCCAGTGGCTCGCCGCCGTCCCCGTCGGGATGCTGACGACGACGGGTGCACGGTCCGGGCAGCCCCGCACCGTGCCGCTCATGCTCGCGCCGCTCGAGGACGGGTGGGGCGTCATCGCCTCCCGCTACGGCTCGGCGAGGCCGCCGGCGTGGTACTTCAACCTCCGTGCGCACCCGCAGGCCTCGCTCGAGGTCGACGGCGTCGTGCACCGGGTCAGGGCCGAGCAGGTCCAGGGGCCCGACAAGGAGCGCGTGCGCGAGGCGGCGCTCGAGTACTACCGCGGCTACACGGCCTACGAGGAACGTGCGGGTGGGCGCGACCTCGGCTTCTTCGTGCTGCACCCCGAGCGCGACTGAGCGCGCTCGGGGTGCAGGTGGGGCCGGTGGTTGTCAGGCCTACTCCGGGTCGCCGTCGGCGAGCAGGCGGTAGAGCTTGCGTCGGGTCTCCGTGAGGATCTCCGCCGCCTCCGCGCGCTGTTGGGAGGTGCCGGTCGTGACGACCTGCCACATCCCGCCCATGACCTGGCCGACGAGCGGCATGAGGTCGTTGGCACCGCCGGAGGGGCGGGGGGCGTCCTCCTCGGTCGACTCCTCGAAGGGCCGCCAGGTGGCGGCCATCTCCTCGGCGTTCTCCTCGACGTAGGCGCGACCCGCGTCGGTGAGGCGCAGCAGTCGCCGGCCCTCGACGTCGCGGCCCTCGACGAGGCCTTCGTCCTCGAGCTGCTGGACGGTCGGGTAGACCGAGCCGGGGCTCGGCTTCCATGCACCGTTCGTGCGCTCGGAGATCTGCTGGATGAGCTGGTAGCCGTTCATCTCGTCGCCCGCGAGGACGTCGAGGATGGCGGCGCGGACGTCGCCGCGCCGGGCGCGGGGTCCGCGGCGTCCGCCGAACTCGGGGCCGAAGCCGGGTCCGCCGAAGTGGCGGACGAGGTCGGCGACCCACGGGGGCGGGCCGGGGCGGCCACGGCCGCCGGGGCCGGGTCCTCCGGGACCGCCCCAGGGGCCACGGCCGGGTCCGAAGCCGGGGCCGTTGCCCTGGCCTCCCCAGCCGCCGCCCCAGTTGCCGTCCCAGCCGGACTCGCGTCGGTGGTGGTGGTGTCCGTGCATGGTGGTTCTCCTTCTACGAACGCGGCTCACGAACAGTCGCGATAGGTCGACGATATATCGCGACTGTTCGTGATGCAAGCAGCTGTCCAAGACGTCCGCGGGTGGGTAAGGGCGGGGCGGGTGCGAGAGTCCCCGCAGTGCGAGCCCGCGGCTTCCGCCGTATCCAGCCCTCTACGACATTCGCTAGATGTCTGGATACGGACGAATCGGCAGGTCAGCGGCACGGGAAAAACTCGCACTTCATTGAGGTACGGCGCAGGTTTCGTTAGCGTTCAACGACGGGGGCATGCGAATCGCCCGTGAGGAGGACTTGACGTGGCGAGCACACAGGGGAGCGGCTCGGCGTCCCACACCGATGTGGACGCCCGACGAGCCAACGCGATCGCGAGGAGATCCATGAGCAACGTCCCGGCCGTTCCGCTGGGCGAGAAGCGCACCGTCCGCATCCAGTGGGCGCCGTCCGCGGCTCCTCGGATCCGCAAGGAGCTCGTCGAGGACCTCCTGGCCCGTGAGGTCTCGCCGCAGGTCATCGACGAGGCCGAGATCGTCGTCAGCGAGCTCGTCGCCAACGCCATCCGCCACGCAAAACCCCTCTCCGACGGTGCGATCCGGATTCACTGGAAGGTCAAGAACAACGTCGTCGAGGTCGAGGTCTCCGACGGCGGCGGTCCGACCGCACCACGCCCCGCGCCCCCGACGATGTGGGCCCCGGGCGGCCGCGGTCTGCGCATCGTCCGCTCCCTCGCCCACGAGTGGGGCGTCATCGAGGAGCCCCACGGCCGCACCGTCTGGGCCTCGCTCGGCGGTCCCTCGCGCCGCCGCTCGCACTGAGCCTCGGGCAACCCGCGTCGTGTCCCTTCCCGACCCGGCGCTCGTCGTCCTCGTCGGCGCCTCCGGCTCGGGCAAGTCGACGTGGGCGGCCTCGCGCTACCGCGACGCCGAGGTCGTCTCGTCCGACGCGCTGCGCGCCGTCGTCGGCAGTGGTGAGCACGACCTCGACGCCTCGGCCGATGCCTTCGCGCTGCTCGAGCAGGTTGTCGCCGCCCGCCTCGGTCGCCGACTCACGACCGTCGTCGACACGCTCGGCACCGACGCCATCCGGCGCGGCGCGTGGAGGGACGCCGCTCGGGCCGTGGGACTCCCGGCCGTCGCGGTCGTCCTCGACACCCCTGCGGGCGTATGCCGTGCGCGCAACGCGGCCCGCGACCGCCCGGTCCCGGCCCGCGTCCTCACGAGCCAGCTCGCGTCGGTCGCAGCCACGGTCGACCTGCTCGATGCCGAGGGCTGGCAGGTCGTGCGGGTCGCCGTGGACCAGTCGTCCACCGACGGGCCCGCGCTCGAGCCTGCCCGTCCTCCAGCATCGGCCGGGGCACCGCCGGGCCTGCGCGGCGTCGTGCTCCAGCTCTCGCGCTTCCCGGCCGAGGGTGACCTGCTCGTCTGGCTTCGCGACATGGCCGCAGCGGCCGAGGAGGCCGGGCTCGCCGGCCTCGCCCTCATGGACCACCTCATCCAGATCCCTCAGGTCGGCCGCGCGTGGGACCCGATCCCGGAGCCGTGGGTGACCCTCGGCGCCCTCGCCGCCTCGACGACCCGACTCCAGCTCGGCACCCTCGTCACGCCCGTCACCTTCAGGGCCCCGGGCATCACGGCCAAGGCGGTGGCGACACTGTCGGCGCTGACGGGTGGGAGGGCGTTCGTCGGTGTCGGCGCGGGCTGGTGGGAGCGCGAGCACGCGGCATACGGCCTCGGGTTCCCTTCTGCGCGAGCGCGACTCGACGCGCTGGAACTGGGCATCGAGACGATGAAGGCCCTCTGGGCACCCGGCACCAAACCGTATGCCGGACAGCGGATCTCGCTGCCCGAGACGACGTCGTACCCCAGGCCGGTCGGCGAGATCCCGGTCATCGTGGGCGGCGGCGGCGACCGGACGCTGCGCATCGCGGCCCGGCTCGGCGACGGCTGCAACGTGCCCTCCGACGAGGTCGGTCTCGCCAAGGTGGTGCGCTACCTCGCGCTCGTGGGGCAGGCCGGTCGGGACCCGGCATCGGTCCACGCGACGGTGCTCGACCTGCCGCTCGTCGGCCGGGACCGCGACGACGTCTGGGCCCGTGTCGAGCGACACCGGGGTCGCACGGCCGCCGCGACCTTCGCTGCGCGACACCACGCCGGCACGGCGGCGGAGCACGCGCCCCGTCTCGCGGGCCTCGCCGACCTCGGGGTCACCACCGCGTTCGTCGCTCCGGTCGGGCTCGACGGGCCCGACGACGTGCTGGCCCTCGCCCCGCTCGCGACCGCGTTCGGCTGACCCCGCCCCGGCCACTAGGGTGGCGCGCATGGGTAAGGCATCACGTCGACCGCGCAGCGAGCGCGCAGACCGTTCCGCACGTCCGCTTCCGGCCCCGTTCGTGGCGCGCCCCTTCGAGGGCCTTCCCAACGAGACCGACTGGGTCGCGATGCGCGAGATCGTCCCGGCCGCGACCGCCACGGTGCGCTTCGCAAAGGGCCAGGCGCCCGAGGACGCACCCGACGAGGTGACGATCGCGACCGTGCTCCCCCTCGCCTGGCCGGGCCTGCACCGCGAGAACGGCGAGGTGCTCGTCGGCATCCAGTCCGGCAACGCGAGCGGCGACACGAGCCGCGACATCGCCCAGGCGATCGCGCTCGCGTCCGTCGCCGAGGCCGGATCGCCCGTGACGACGCTGCCGGTCTCGATGGCCGACACCCCGCGCCTGCAGGACATCCTCGACACCGAGGCGGCCTTCGAGATGGAGCTGCACGAGGGCTTCGACTTCTGGGTTGCCGACGCCGATCTCGACGCCGACGGCAAGGAGTCGCTCGACCGCGCCAACGAGTCGGCCATCCCGACGGTCAAGCTCGACGCCGCGCCGTCCGCCTTCTGGTGCCGCATCGGCGAGCGCACCTACGTGCGTTGGGTGCTGCCGTTCGACGAGGACACCGCGACCGGCGCCCTGGCCCGCCTCCACGCCGCCGGCGAGAGCCACCTCGGCGAGGACGGCCGCCTGCTCGGCTGCTTCCGCTCGAGCGGGCTGCTCATCCCGGTGTGGGAGGTCGACCCCGGTTCAGCCGCCGCCGACTTCGAGGACGCCGTCGCGGCCATGAAGACGAAGATCGACGCCGCGGCCGCCTCGACCGAGCCGCTCAATGCGGCCGAGCGCGGCGCGAAGGCCGGGCTGACCAACCGCCAGGTCACCCTGCGCTGAGGAGACGCGCGACGATGACGACCCCACCGCTGTCCGTCGCCGTCGTCATCCCGGCCAAGGACGAGTCCGCTCGGATCGCCGAGACCATCCGGGGCGTGCGCACGATCCCCGGCGTGTCCGCGGTGGTCGTCGTCGACGACGGGTCGACCGACGGCACCGCCGTGATCGCCGCCCGCGAGGGGGCCGAGGTCGTGCGCCACGGGCGCAACCACGGCAAGGCCGACGCGATGATGAGCGGCCTCGGCCGCGTGTCCGGGCTGCGCCGAGTCGGGCGCCTCGACGCCGGCACGTCGGTCCTCTTCGTCGACGCCGACCTCGAGGCGTCGGCCCAGGCCGTCGGTGCCCTCGTCGGACCCGTCGCCCGCGGCGAGGCCGACCTCACGATCGCCACCCTGCCCGAGCAGAAGGGCAGCGCAGGCGGACACGGCCTCGTCGTCGGCCTGGCCCGGCGCGGCATCGAGGAGCTCACCGGCTGGTCGCCGAAGCAGCCGTTGTCGGGCATGCGCTGCCTCTCGCCGGCGGCGATCGCCGCGGCCACGCCCTTCGCCCGCGGGTGGGGCGTCGAGGTGGGCATGACCGTCGACGTGCTCGACGCCGGCCTGACCATCCTCGAGGTGCCGTGCGACCTCCAGCACCGGGTCACCGGCACCGACTGGCGCGCGCAGGTGCACCGGGCCGGTCAGTACCGCGACGTCGCGCTCGCCCTCGGCGTCCGCCGGCTGCGTCGCCGCCTCGGCCCCGGCTGACCCGGCCCGTTCAGGGGCGCGCGGTCGCTCGCGCGGCGTCGAGGTCGGCGCGGGTCAGCACGGACCGGGTCTCGAGCCCCAGCTCGTGGAGGCGGTTGGCCCCCGGCTCGCTGCGGTCGATGGTGCACACGACGACCTCGACGGTGGCGCCCTGCCCACGGAGCGCGACCGTCGCGTCCCGGGCGGCGCCGCCCGTCGTGACGATGTCCTCGACGAGGGTGATCCGTCGACCGTCCACGTCGGCGCCCTCGGCGAGCCGGCGCGTGCCGTACGCCTTGGGTGCCTTGCGGACGAAGAGCGCCGGCAGGCCGGTGAGGCTGCTCATCATCGTCGCGATCGGCACGCCGCCGAGCTCGAGACCGCCCAGCAGGTCGGTGTCGGCCGGCACGAGGGGCACCATGGCCGCGGCCACCCGACGCAGCAGCAGCGGGTCGGACTCGAAGAGGTACTTGTCGAAGTACTCCGACACGACGGCGCCGGACCGGACGACGAACTCGCCCTCGAGGCGGCAGACCCGGTCGATGTCACGGGCCAGCGCGGCCAGCTCGGCCGGCTCGGCGTGCACGTCGGGCTGCTCGCCCATGGGGTCGCTCCTCAGATGTGGTGGCGGTCGCGGCGCCGGCGCACGGGGGCGTTGCGCGCCTCGATGGACAGGAAGTGCATGACCGCCGACACGACGAGCGGCACGGTGAAGATCGCCGCGACGGGTGGGATCGCCGCGCCCGAGTCGTTGGTGAGGAAGCCGATGACGGCCATGACGATGACCGAGAGCAGGCCGCGTCGCATGAGCGGGGCCTCCTCGAGCAGGCGGCGGAGCGGCTCGGTCCCGAGGATGCCGGGGCGCAGCACGATCATGACGACGACCACCATGAGGGCGACGACGACGAGGAGCAGCACCGGCAGGTGCACGGCGAGGGAGACGTTGGCCCACAGCTTGCGCGACATGACGTCCCAGGCACCGCCGTCGATGACGGTCTGGAGGAAGCGCCCCGGGTGCGAGCGCTCGGACTCAGGCCGGCGCCAGTCGAGGTAGCAGACGAGCCCGACGACGAGGCCCGCGACGAGCAGGACGATCGACACGTTGCGCACCGACGTGCGCCAGCCCATGACGCCCATGAGGAGGAAGCCGAGGGCCGGCACGAGCGCGATCGGCCCACCGAAGTCGGCACCCCAGGCGGGGAGCACGTCGACGGCCAGCGCCACGCCCCCGATGACGACGACCGCGAAGACGGCGAGCCGCGGGGAGTCCCGCCTGACGAGCGCGTGCGCGATGGCGGCGCACAGCAGCAGGACGGCGGCGGCATACAACGCGAAGGCGACGTTGCCCATGCCGTAGAAGCGGCCTCCGACGAGCGGCTGGAGTCCGAAGATCGACGAGATCTGCAGGTGTGAGCCCGTCAGCAGGTCGATGCCGATGACGCCCGCCGTGATGGCCGACATCGCAGCCAGCGGGCCGAGGGCCGAGCTGCTCCACGGGCCCTGGAGGCACGCGAGGGTCAGCACGGAGCTGATCGCGAGGACGAGGACGAGGAGCACCGCCACGAGCACGACGGTGTTCGTCGACCAGCGCCACCACGGGACGAGGTTGGCCAGGAAGGTCGCGGCGGGCATCGCGGCCGAGACGAGCCCGACGAGGCGCACGAGGCGCAGGACGCGCGCCCGCGTGAAGCGGCGGTTCCACGGTCGGGCCCGGCGCATCACGAGCCACAGCACGAGCATCGCCAGGGCCGTGCCCACGAGCCAGATGAGCAGGAACGGCGCGACGACGTCGTGCATCGCGTCGGCCTTGGTGTCGATGTCGGTGAGCACCGTCAGCTTGGCCGCGGCCGTCGACTCGCTGTTGTTGGCCGACGGCACGACGCTGAGCGCCCGGCCGCCGATGGCGGCCTGCGGCTCCACGCCGCCGCGCTGGAGGATCGTGGCCGTGATGTCCGAGAGCTGCGCGATCCCGACCATGCGCGTCGAGGCCGATGCGAGCAGGCCCGGGGCGTAGTGCGGTCCGCTCGCCGTCAGCAGCCGCAGACGCTCCTGCTGGTCACGGTCGGCCAGCCCGGCGACGACGAGGTCGGCGCCGTTGGGCATGGCGTCCATGACGAGCTCGATCCGGCGCTCGATGCCGTTGATCTGCTCGAGGTGCCGCGTCGGGTTGGGGTCGGTCGAGCTGATGCCGCCGACGTCGACGATGCTGACCGGGCACTGCGCCAGGTCGGACACGAGGGTCGTCGCCTGGAAGGGGGAGTACTTCGCGACCTTGCCGTCCCCCGTCGCGGCGGCGAGGCCGGCGCCCGGGCCGACGGCCTGGATGCACGTCTTGGCCGCCGCGAAGCTGTCGCCGAGCAGGCCGAGCTGTGCCCGGAACTCCGCCTCGCGCGACGCCGCCGCGAGCGCGTCGAAGCCGATGACGCGGTAGCCGGTCGTCGCGTCACCCGCGACGGGCGGCAGTGGCGTGCACTGCGGGCGGGACTCGGTCGTGTCCGGGCCGGCAGCCTCACCGGCCGAGACCGTGGCCCAGCCGTCGGTCGGGCACGTCGTCAGCCGCAGGCTCTTGACCGACACCGACGCGGCCGAGCCGTCACGGAGCAGGCCCCAGAGGATCGGCGTGTCCTCGGCCGAGACGTCGTCCCACGAGAGGCCTCCGAGCCCCACGACGACGAGCGACTCGCCCGGTTTCGGCTGCGAGGTGGGCGGCACGGGGACGGTGGTGCGCTTGACGTACGCGAGCGTGAGCGCAGCCACCATCACCAGGAGCAGGACGACGAGCGTCTTGACGGGGTGGCGGCGGATCACGGGGGACAGACTACAAACCGAGCCTGTCCGTGGAGGGCGAGGTCACGGGCTGGAATCGGAAGGCCACGGGCGACCGGCGCGGCTACCCTTGCCGATCGTGGACGCCTCGACGCTGACGACCCTGGCCATCGCCGCCGTCGTCGTCGCGCTGCTCGCCCTCGCGCTCGCCGTCCGGGCCCAGCTGCAGCTCTCCAGGGTCCGGCGCGACTTCGCTGCCCTGGACGACGGCGGCCAGACCGACATCGCGCGCGTGGCCGCCACCCAGAACCACCGCATCGACCGGCTCACGGCCGAGCTGACCCGCCTGCGCGAGCACGTGGCGAGCGCCGAGGACGACGTGCGCCAGAGCCTGCGCAACGTCGCCGTCGTGCGCTACGACGCCTTCGGTGACATGGGCGGGCGGCTGTCCTTCTCGGCCGCCATCGTCGACGACCTCGGGGACGGCATCGTGATCAGCTCGATCCACGCCCGCGGCGAGTCCCGCACGTATGCCAAGGGCATCGTCGGCGGGAAGTCGAGCATCACCCTGACCCCCGAGGAGCAGCAGGCGCTCGCCTCGGCGACCCGCCTGCCCGACCGGACGAAGGACGCGTCGTGACGCCGCCCCGCACGCCAGACCAGCTGCACCGCTTCGGCTACCTCGGGCCGCGTGGCACCTTCACCCAGATGGCGCTCGACGCCTGGGACGCCGCCGAGGGCCGCGACCACCTGCCGTTCGGCTCGGTCGACGCGGCGCTCTCGGCGCTCCGGACCGGTGACATCGACGCCGCCATGGTCCCGATCGAGAACTCCGTCGAGGGAGGCGTGTCCGCGACCCTCGACTCGCTGGCGACGGGGGAGCCGCTCGTCGTCATCGGCGAGGTGCTCGTCCCGATCACGTTCGTCCTCTGCGCCCGGCCGGGTGTGCCGCTCGACACGGTCCGCACGGTCGGCACCCACTCGCACGCCTGGGCCCAGGTGCGCGGCTGGATGGGGCAGCACCTTCCCGAGGCGGAGTACGTCCCGACCCTGTCGACGGCCGCGAGCGCCGCCGCGCTCGGGCAGCCGGGCGACGTCATGTTCGACGCCGGCGTCTGCGCGCCCGCCGCGGCCCGCAACGAGGGGCTCGAGATCCTCGCCGAGGACATCGGCGACAACGCGTCGGCCGTCACGCGCTTCGTCCTCGTCGCGCGGCCCGGCACGCTGCCCGAGCCGACCGGCGCCGACAAGACGACGGTCGTGCTCTTCCAGCGCGACGACCACGCGGGTGGCCTGCTCGAGCTGCTCGAGCAGTTCGCCGTCCGCGGCGTCAACATGACCCGCCTCGAGTCACGGCCCACGGGCGAGGCCATGGGCTCGTACTGCTTCTCCATCGACTTCGAGGGCCACGTCCTCGACGCGCGCGTCGGCGAGACCCTCATGGGCCTGCGGCGGGTGTGTGCCGAGGTGCGGTTCCTCGGGTCCTACCCGCGGGCCGACGGGGGTCGTCCCGACGCACGGCCCGGCACGTCCGACGACGACTTCGATCGCGCGAGGACCTGGCTCGACGACCTGCGCGCCTGACCGGCCCTCCTCGGACGGTCCGGCCGACTCGGCCTCAGCCGATCGTCGCGCCCATCTTGAGCAGGAAGAGCGTCTCGTCGCCGACGACGCCGTCGTCCCCGATGCGGTTGGCCTGCTGGAAGCGCTTGACGACCTTCTTCGTCTCGGAGCCGAAGTCCCCGTCGACGGTGATCGTGCCGCCCGCGGCCCGCAGCGCCCGCTGGAGCGTCACGACGTCGGCGCCCTTCGAGCCGACCTTGAGCGTGCCGTCGCCGAGGGAGCGCGAGATGAACAGCACCCACATGCCGGCGTCGATGCGGCCCGGCTTGGGCGCCGGCCCCTCGAAGGTCGACTCGACCTTCGTCACGGCCGCGCGGGTCTGGGCGCCGTAGACGCCGTCGACCGCGACCGGGCCGTAGTCGGCGTCGTTGAGGAAGCACTGGAGCGACCGCACCGCCGGTGCCGTCGCGCCGGGCTCGAGCACGGGGTATGCCGGCAGCGTGCGCTCGCACGCCCCCGCGACGCTCCCCGGGTCGGTCGGCGTCGGGGCCGGTGTCGTCGGCGTCGCGCTGGGCGTGGCCGACGGGCGCGGGGTGGGCTTCGTCGGGGTGAGCGGGTCGGCCGTCACCGTCGGGATCGGCTCGGTGGGGCCGGGCTGGACGGTGCCCGTCGCCGTGGCCGTGACCGTAGGCGACTCGACGGCTGACGTCGTCTGCGGTGTCGTGCCGCTGCACGCCGTCAACGTCAGGCCGAGCACGACCACCGCTGCAGCAGAGGCGATCCCGCCCCATCGATCGTGAGTGTTCCGAACGCCTGCCATGCCCTGCACCCTGACTCCCCTGAGCTCACGTCGCGCGGTCCCGACGTCCGCGCACGTTCGAGAAGTATGCGCCGCCGGGAGTGAGCGCGCGAGCGCGACGCGCGGCGACGGCATACGCGGGCCCTGCCCGTCCGAGGTACGCCCTGCGCCCGAGGGCAGGGGAGGGGGCGCCGGTGCTGCCAGGCCCGGCGCCCCACGGACGGGACCGCCCCCTGGAAGTCCCGAACCCCTGTGCAGGTCACCGGGCCTGCTGCCCCTCCGCAGCGCCCCGTTGCAGCCCGGTGACCGTTCCCCCTGACCACCCAGAGTCGTCCCGTCCGGGCTTGATACGTCTCCGGACGAAAAAGTTCGGAAGGCCCGATGTATCAGGAAAACGCGTACGCACACTCAGTCGGGTGTAAGGGTCTTTCCAACACCATCCGCCCCTCAGGAGGTTGTCGATGTCAGAGTCGGGTCCCGACGCCCCACAGGGAGCGACCGGCGAGAACGCGGCCGGCGGCTCCCGCCGCCCCGAACGTCCGCCCGTCCGCGCCCTCGACCCGGCCACGGCGATGCGCCTGACCGACGGTCGCCCGCCGCTTCCCGCCCTCTACCTCTCCGACCGCCTCCTCGTGCGCACTCCGTCGGGTGGGGGCAGGCCGCGAGGACTCGAGGACCTGCGCACGGCGCTGGGCAAGCTCGAGCTCGACTTCACCGTGACGCCTCGGCCCGACGGTGGGCCGCGCGACCTCGACCAGCCCTCCTGGGGCACGAGCATCACGCTCCGGCCGACCCGCTCGATCGACCCTGTCGACGCGTGGAGCGTGCTCCAGCGGCTGCGCCAGTCCGGCGAGCCGATCGCCGAGCAGCTGAGCCTCGAGCACGTCCTGCGCCCGGCAGACGGCTACTGGGGTGGCGTGGGCGGCTACTGGGGCGGCGTCGGGGGCTACTGGGGTGGCGTGGGCGGCTACTGGGGTGGCGTCGGGGGCTACTGGGGTGGCGTCGGCGGATCCGCGCTGCAGGAGTACTCCGTGCCCGGGCGGGGCGGCCGTATGCCGGTGGCCCTGGCCCTGCCCGACCCGCGGCTGCGGGCACGTCCCGTCGACCGCAACCCCGTCGTCGTCGTGCCCGACACGGCGGTCGCGGCGCACCCCTGGTTCAAGGACGGCGAGGGGGTCGTGCGGCTCGAGCTCAAGGACGGCCGGCTCGTGCCGGTGAAGACGCCGAAGCCGGTCGACCCACCGATCTCCGTGCCGGCCCCGAGCGAGCCGGTCGGGCTGCTCCAGGGGCACGCGACGTTCATCGCCGGCCTCGTGCGCCAGGGCTGCCCGGAGGCGACGATCCTCTCCATCCCTGTCATGGGTGACGACGGCGTCGTCGACGAGAGCGTCATGCTCGACGTCCTCCAGGCGTTGCTCGACCGGCACGTCCACGGGCAGGAGCACGACGACGCGTCCGAGGTGGTCGACGTCGTCTCGCTCTCCCTCGGCTACTACGCCGAGGACCGCAGCTACACGTCCGGCCCCGTCGCCGACCTGCTCGACCGCTTCGGCGAGCACGGCGTCCTCGTCGTGGCCGGTGTCGGCAACGACGGCACGAACGCGCCCTTCGTCCCGGCGGCGCTCGCGGCGGCGCCACCGCAGCGCGTCACCGCGAAGTCGGTCCCACCGCTCGCGAGCGTCGGAGCGAGCAACCCCGACGGGGTGACCGTCGCGCTCTTCTCCAACAACCTCACCGTGGTCAGCGCCGTGCGGTCCGGTGTCTCCGTCGTCAGCACCCTGCCGCTCACCAACGGCATGGGCCAGCCGTCGTCGGAGGTCTCGGCCGACGGCACGGTGCGCTGCACCGTCGACCCGGACGACTACACCGGCGGCTTCGGTGTCTGGAGCGGCACGTCCTTCTCCACCCCGGTCTTCGCGGCAGAGCTCGCGGCGGCCCTCATCGACGAGGGCGGCCTGGCCGACGTCTCGTCCCCCGTCATGCGCAAGCGCGCCATCCGTGCGCTGCGCACCTGCATCGGAAGGGCGCGATCATGACGCCGACCCCCACCGCCCCCGACGGCCTCGGGACCCTCGCGGGCAAGGCGTTCGCCGCCTACCGCGCGGGCGAGCGCGAGCGGCTCTCCGAGCTCGTCGACCTCGTGACCCCCGTGCTGTGGAACGCCGCACGGTCCCAGGGCGGTGCGCCGGCGACGTGCGAGGACGCCATCCAGACGGCGTTCCTCCAGCTCGTCGACCGGGCCGACTCGATCAACGAGCCGGCTGCGGTGCTCGGCTGGCTCGTCGTCGTCGTCAAGCGCGAGGTGTGGCGGCTCGCCCGCGGGGCCCGGCGCGAGTTCGGTGTCGAGGAGGTGCCGGAGGCCCCGGCGCAGCAGCTCGACCCCGAGGCGCAAACCATCCTCTCGGAGCGCCAGCGCGTGCTGTGGAAGCACGTCTCGACCCTCTCCCCGCGGTGCCAGGAGCTGCTCCGGGTCATCGCGTTCGCCGACCGCCCCGACTACGCCGCCATCGCGGAGTCGCTGGGGATGCCGGTCGGCAGCATCGGCCCGACCCGTGGCCGCTGCCTCCAGAAGCTGAGGACGACCCTCGGCACCGACCCCGGATGGGCGGTCTGACATGACATCTCACACTGACGCCATCGATGCCCGCGACATCGCCAACCTCCACCACGTGCGTGACCTCTTCGGCCACGCCGACCCCGTCCCGAGCGACCTCGCCGAGCGCATCAAGTTCGCGATCACGGTCCACGCCCTGCACGCCGAGGTGGCCGAGCTCATGGACTCGGCGCTGTTGACGACGCGGGGCGCCGACGCCAAGGTCGAACCCACACCGACCGACTCGGTGACCTTCACGGCCGCCTCGGTGAGCCTCATGGTCTCGTCCGGTCCCGCGGACTCCGACGACGCGGACGACGCCGACGACCGCGTGCGCGTCGACGGCTGGGTCACGACACCGGGCGCGCAGATCGAGGCCGTGACGACCGACGGCAGCTCAACGGTGATTTCGGATGCGAACGGGCGCTTTGTTCTGGATGATCTACCCCATGGGCCGGTGCACTTCGTCGTCACCGACCCGGGCAACGAGGACATGCGACCGGTCATCACCCCCACCATCCAGATCTGACGATCCGGCCTGACGTGGTGACCGGCCCCTAGGGAGAGGCCGGGCGGGAGCCATCGATCTGCTCGAGAGTGCACGCACGCTGCGCGAGCAGGGTGCCGCGGACAACATGGCCGGCAGGCCGGTTGACGCAGCGCGCTCGCTGACGGCGGCCCTCGACGAGATCGAGCGCGTGGCGGGCGCCGCGCCCTCCCGGGACCGGCTCGAGCTGCGCTGCAAGACGCTCATCACGCTCGCCCTGACGGAGTTCATGCTGTCCGGGGTGGAGGCCGCCCTGGCCCGGCTCTCCGAGGCCGAGGTGCTCGTCGACGAGCTCGGCGACGAGGCGCTCCGAGCCCGGCTCGACTACCAGCGCGCCAACATCCACGGCCGCGTCGGTGACCTCGCCTCGGCATGGGACGGGCTCGAGGGGGCGGTGCGCCGCCTCGACGCCTTCACCGAGCGCGAGCAGTGCTCGGTGCACCTGAGCCGCGGGATGCTCGCCTTCGAGCTGCTGCGGCCGCAGGAGGCGCTCGAGTCCTTCGCCGAGGCGGCGCGCCTCGCGCACGACCTCGGTGGGGTGGCCCAGGAGTTCATGGCCCGCCACAACGAGGGGTATGCCGCCTACCTCCTCGGTGACATCCCGCGCTCCCTCGCCGGCATGGCGCTCGCCGAGGAGCTGGAGTCCGACGTCTTCACGGGACCAGCGCGCCTCGACCGTGCCCAGGTGCTGCTCGAGGCGGGGCTCGTCAAGGAGGCCGTCGAGGCGCTGCACGGTGGCCTCGAGGCTCTCGAGGGCGACGGCCACGACCAGATGCGGGCCGAGTTCGAGCTGGCACTCGCGCGCGCCCACCGGCTGCTCGGCCACCTCGACCTGGCGGCCTCGGCCGCCGCGTCGGCTCGCGAGACGTATGCCCGCATCGGGGCGACCGCGTGGGCTGCCAAGGCGATGCTCGTCGGCCTGCTCGTCGAGCTGGACCGCCAGCGGCGCACCCGCCGTGGTCGGGAGCGCGACGGCCACGGCGGCGTCACCGAGCACCAGGACGGGAGCCGCCAGACCGGGGAGCGCCAGGGAGAGCTCCGTGAGGCCGACCTCGTCCGGCGCGTCGTCGGTGTCGGGGACGCCACCGTGGCGCTCGCGGCGGCGGCGACCGCCGACGAGCTCGCGGAGACGGCGACCGAGCTGGGCGACTCCGAGCTCGCCGACAGTGCCAGGGTCGTCGCCGCGCAGGCCCTGCTGCTCGCCGGTGACCCGGCCGGAGCCAACACGAGGCTGCTCGGCCTCGAGCGGGTCTCCACCGGGTCGCTCTCCGACGAGCTCGATGCCGCCGTCGTCACCGCGATGACGCTCGTCGCCACCGGTGACCTCGCGCCGGCCCGACGCATCCTCGCTCGGGCCTCCCGTCGCCTCGCAGCCGGCCAGGAGGGGAGCGCCAGCCTCGACCTGCGCACCGCCCGCGCGGTCCACGGCGCCCGGCTCTCCGAGCTCGACCTCGAGCTCGCCGTGCCCCGGGGCAGCGGCGCGGTGCTCGAGGCCCTCGAGCGGTGGCGCAGCGCGACCGACCGGCTGCCCTCGCTCGGACGGCCCGACGACGAGCAGCTCGCCCAGCTCACCGAGCAGCTGCGCGCGGTCCGTGGGCACCTGCGCGGCGAGGGCGACCCGGAGCAGGCGCGCGAGCTGCACGACCACGCCTCGCGCCTCGAGCGGCAGATCCGAGACCGCGACTGGGCCCTGAGCCGCAGCGGTGGGGCCTCGCGCGCGGTGCCGGTGCGGGTCCGTGAGGCGCGCGAGCACCTCGGCCGGGCCGACCGCGACCTCGTGTGGTTCTTCCGGCACCGCGGCCGCATCGGTGCGGTCGGGGTCGTCGGTGGTCGCGCGACGATGCGTGACCTCATGCCGGCCGACCGGGCCGCAGAGCTCGCCCAACGCATCCGCGTCGACCTGCGGGCCGCGGCCACGCACCACCTGGGCCCGCTCGCCGGCGCCGTCTGGTCGTCGTTGCGTTCGAGCGCGACCGAGCTCGACGACGGCCTGCTGCGGCCGTGGCGCACCGACCGTGGCCTCGTCGTCGTGACGTGCCCCGAGCTGTCGGCCCTCCCGTGGGCGCTCCTGCCGTCGATGACCGGACGGCCGTTCACGGTGGCGCTGTCGCTGACGTCGTTCACCCGCCGCGCGGTACCGCTGGGGGATGCTCCTCGTCGGGGGCCCGTCCACGTCAGCGTCGGCCCGTCCGTGCCTCGCGCGTCGGGCGAGGGCCGCACGATCGTCGGCACGTGGGGCGAGGTCGCCCACCTCGCCGAGCCGTCCCGCCGGGCCGACCTCGTCGGGGCACTCGCCCGCCCGGGTGTCGTCCACGTCGCCGCGCACGGCACCCACCAGGTGGAGTCGCCGCTCTTCTCCTCGCTCGTGCTCCACGACGGGCCCGTCTTCGCTCACGAGCTGCAGCCCACCGGCGTGCGCGCCGACCACGTCGTGCTCTCGGCGTGCGAGGTCGGGCTCACCTCGCCCCGCCCCGGGCACGAGTCCCTCGGCCTGGCGCTCTCACTGCTCTCGCTCGGCGCGCGCTCGGTCGTCGCGGCGGTCTCGCCCGTGCCCGACGACGTCGCCGCGACGACGATGACGCGCCACCACGAGCTGCTCGCCGCCGGCCTCCCGAGCGACGAGGCCCTGGCCCGCTCGGTCGCGGAGACCGACGACGTCGCCGCCGCCTTCCTCAACCTCGGCGGCCAGCACCGCCCCTGAGCGCGCCCCCATCCCGAACCGAACGCAGCGTTCGATCTCGAACTCAGGGCTCTAACAGTGAGTTCGAGAGCGAACGCGGCGTTCGGTCGGGTTTGTGGCGGGTCTGTGGTGGGTCAGGCGGCCTTGCGGCGGGCCTTGATCTCGCGGCGCTTGCGCAGGGCCATGGCCAGGGCGATCTTGCGCGCGTCGATGGACAGCTCGCGGAGCATGCCGGAGATCGGGTTCGTGTAGCCGGTGAACCACAGGCCTCTGGCGCCGCGCGCCGTGCGCCCGCCGCGTTCGACCGGGTGGCCCTTCTCGTCGAGCACCCCGAGGTGCCCGATGAGGGGCTCGAGCCCCTGGCTGTAGCCGGTCGCGAGCACGACGAGGTCGGGCGTCAGGCGTGTGCCGTCCGCGAGCACGACGGCATCCCCGTCGAACTCCCGCAGCGCGGCCACCGGCTCGACGGCGCCGGTCCGGATCGCGTCGATGATGCCGACGTCCTGCACCGGGATCGCGTTGTCGCGCTCGACCCTGGTCAGCAGGCCGGTGTCGGGACGCGGCAGTCCCTGCGCCGACAGGTCAGGGGTCTGCAGCCGGCCGACGATCGGTGCCACCGTGTCGACGAAGGCCGTGGGCAGCCGCCGCACGGCGATGCCGGTGTACTGAGCGGCATACGGCCCCGTGTTGCGTCGCAGGATGTGCGGCACCGTGCGCACGGCCAGGCGCACGCGCGCGGCGCCGTGCTCGACGAGGTCGACGGCCAGCTCGGTGCCGGTGTTGCCCGTGCCCACGACGAGGACGTCCTTGCCGGCGTGGGCCGACCCGTTGCGGTAGTCCCGAGCCAGCACGACCTCACCGGAATATCCTTGCAGGCCAGGCACGTCCGGCTCTCGAGCCGTGTGGTTGAAGCCCGTGGCCACGACGGCGTACGGCGCCGTGAGGGTCGTCCCGTCCGCGAGCGTGAGCGTCCACGACTCACCGTCAGCGGATCGGTCGACCCGGCTCACCTCGGTGCCGAGGCGCACGTCGAGCCGGTGGCGCGCGGCATACAGCTCGAGGTAGCGCACGACGTCGTCGCGTGCGACCCAGCGGCCCATCTCCTTCGGGATCGGGAAGCCCGGAAGGCCGGAGAGCTCACGCGGTGTGTGCAGGTGCAGCCGGTCGTAGTGGCTGCGCCACGACGTGCCGACGCCGTTGCTCCGCTCGAGGACCACGCCGTGCAGGCCACGGGCTTCGAGGGCGGCGGCGACGGCCAGGCCACCCGGGCCGGCACCGATGATGTACGCGTCGACCGGGACGCTGCGCTGGGTCACCGGCCCAACGTAGCCGCCCACCCTCGACAGTTCTCGGCAAACCCCGCCCCGATCCGAACGGTGGGCAGCATGCTGGAGCGGTGACCCCTCAGTCGGGCCCGACTCCTCCCGAGGAGCCGGGCGCCGCCCCGAGCATGTTCACGCGGGAGCGGATCGGCGAGGGCGGCGCTGCCCGCGTCGCCACCCTCGTCGCGCTCCTCGACGCGCAGGAGCAGCAGCCGGCGGTCCGGCGCCTGCGGGCCTGGGCGTTCGAGGCCCTGGCGCCGGAGCCGGGGGAGTCGGTCGTCGACGTCGGGGCCGGGCTCGGTACGGAGCTGCGTCGCCTCGCCGAGGCCGTCGCACCGAACGGACGTGCGGTCGGTGTCGAGCCCAACCCCGGCCTGCGCGAGGAGGCGTCGCGGCGTGCGGCCCTGCTCGGGTCCGCCGCGACGTTCATCGACGGCGACGCCGCCGACCTGCCCTTCGCCGACGGTGCCGTGCACGTGCTGCGTTGCGAGCGCGTCTTCCAGCACCTCGCCGACCCGCAGGCTGCGGCCCACGAGCTCGCGCGGGTGCTCGCGCCCGGTGGACGAGCCGCCGTCCTCGACAGCGACTGGGGCACCGTCATCAGCCACCCCGGCGACCCCGACCTCGTGCGTCGCTACGCCGAGGCCAACTGGCGACGGATGCCCAACCCGTTCGCGGCGCGACACCTGCCGAACCAGCTCCGGGCCGCCGGGCTGCTCGTCGACCACGACATCGGCTCGGCCGCGCTGGTCATGCCGCCGCGCGCGCTGCTCGGCAGCGGTGTGGTCCACCGGAACGCCGATGCCGCGGTGCAGGAGGGCGCGCTGACCCGCGAGGAGGCCGACCGGCTCCTGGCGGACGTCATGGCCGCGGCGCGGGCGGGCACGGCCTTCTTCTCCGTGACGATGTTCGGGGTCATCGGCCGCAAGGCCGGCTGACCGGTCGCAGCCGGGAGACCGGGCACGTCACCGCCGGGCCGCGGGCTCCTCGGCGCCGACGTGCTCCTCGAGCCAGGCCGTCAGCGGTCGCACGGCCCGCCACGTGTCCCGGACCTCCGTCAGCGTCCGCGTCGTCGACAGCCAGGCGGGCGCGCCGAAGTCGCGGGAGACCATCAGCTCCTTGTGGCGCAGCGTCGCGATGCGGGGGTGGTCGGCGGCATACCCCCTCGGGGTGGTCTTGACCTGCTCGCCCATCAGCTCGAAGTCCTTGCCGCGCAACGCCTCGAGGATGGTCTCGAGCCCGAGTCCACTGGACGGCGCGTCGACGGCTGCCCGGAAGCGGGCGGTCTGCGCCGGGCTCACCGCCCGGAAGCCGCCGCCCGCGCGCAGGCCGTCGGCGCTCACCTGCACGTAGTAGCCGAGCACCGTGCCGGAGCCCACGAGCGCGCCCTGGTGGGTCTTGTAGGGCGACTTGTCGGCGCTGAAGCGCACGTCGCGGTTGGGTCGGAAGAGCTTGGCGGGGCCGAACTCGTCCTCGAGACCGTCGAGCAGGGCGAGCATCGGCTCGCGCACGTCGCGCTCGTAGACGTCCTTGTGGGCGAGCCACCAGTCCCGTGAGTTCACGTCCTCGAGCTCGGCGTAGAAGGACAGGGCACCGGGAGGAAAGCCGGAAAAGGTCGGGGAGGAGGACTCAGGCGTGCTCATGTGGCGACTCTGACACCGGGACCGGGTTGTTAGGCAAGGCTTACCTGTGCTTTCCTGAATTCCGTCACGTCGCCGTGGCGTAATTGCTGAGAACAACCTGAGAGAAGGCACCCGTGCTCGCGAGCAACGCGCTCATCGGACTCCGAGAAGGACTCGAGGCGGCCCTCGTGGTCGTCATCCTCGTGGCCTTCCTCGTCAAGACCGATCGCCGCTGGGCCCTGCGCCACGTCTGGACCGGGGTCGGTGTCGCCGTCGCCCTGTCGGTCGCCCTCGGGGCCCTGCTCACCTACGGCACGAAGCAGCTGACCTTCGAGGCCCAGGAGCTCATCGGTGGCAGCGCCTCGATCATCGCGGTCGTCTTCGTCACCTTCATGGTCTTCTGGATGAAGTCCGCCTCGCGGACGATCTCGGGCGAGCTCAAGGGCAAGCTCGACAAGGCGCTCGACATGGGCCCGCTCGCGATCGCCCTCGTCGCTTTCCTCGGCGTCGGGCGCGAGGGACTCGAGACGGCGATCTTCTTCTACGCCACGACCGAGGCCGCCGGCCAGGGCAACAACCAGCCGCTCATCGGCTGGGTCATCGGTCTCGGCGGCGCCGTCGTCCTCGGCTGGCTCATCTACCGAGGCGCGGTCAAGATCAACCTCGGCACCTTCTTCCGCTACACCGGCATCCTCCTCGTCCTCGTCGCGGCCGGCATCCTCGCCTACGGCATCCACGACCTCCAGGAGGCCGGCTTCCTGCCCGGCCTGACGACGCTCGCCTTCGACGTCAGCGCGACCGTCGATCCGGGCAGCTGGTACGCCACCCTGCTCAAGGGCATCTTCAACTTCACGCCCGCGACCACCGTGCTCCAGGCCATCGCGTGGGGGCTCTACGTCGGCATCGTCCTGACCCTCTTCCTGCGCCAGTCCCGGCCGGCTGCTCCGGCCGCCACGTCGCAGCAGGCCCCCAGCGCGACCCCGACGAGCGACGCGCGTCCCACCGTCGCCGCCTGACCGTCTCGCGCCGACCGGCCCGGCCGGTCCTCCGCACCCACACCGACGCCCTCCAGGAGAACCACCATGCCCCGCCCTGCCCTGCGCCCCGCTGCCCGCGCCGTGCGCACCGCCGTGCCCGTCGCCCTGTCACTCGCAGCGGCCCTCGCCCTGACCGGCTGCGCCGACAAGCCGACCGCGACGGCCGGCTCGACCGCGGCCGGTGGCGGCGGCGGACCGATCACGGTCAACGCCACCGACACCGCGTGCGAGCTGAGCGCCACGACGGCCAAGGCCGGCACCGTGACCTTCCAGGTCACGAACTCGGGCAGCAAGGTCAACGAGTTCTACCTCTACGCCGAGGGTGACCGCATCGTCTCCGAGGTCGAGAACATCACGCCCGGCCTGAGCCGCGAGCTCAAGGTCGAGATCACCGATCCCGGCACGTTCACGACCTCGTGCAAGCCCGGCATGGTCGGTGACGGCATCCGCGGCGCGTTCACCGTGACGGGCACCGCGGCGAAGGGCAGCGCCGACTCGAAGGTCGCCAAGGCGATCACCGACTACAAGGCCTTCGTCGCCTCCGAGGCCGACGAGTTCGTCGACGGCACCAAGGAGTTCGTCGCCGCGGTCAAGGCCGGTGACGTCGCGAAGGCCAAGTCGCTCTACGCCCAGGCGCGCCACCCGTGGGAGGCCATCGAGCCAGTCGCCGAGAGCTTCGGCGACCTCGACCCGAAGATCGACGGCCGTGAGGACGTCATCGCCGACGGCATGGCCTTCACCGGCTACCACCGCCTCGAGAAGGACCTCTGGAAGGACGGCCTCCAGAAGGACTCGGGCGCGATCGCCGACCAGCTGCTCGCCGACGTCACCGAGATCGCCGCGAAGAGCAAGACCGTCGAGCCGACCGCCCTGTCGATCGCGGGCGGCGCCAAGGCCCTGCTCGACGAGGTCGCGACGGGCAAGATCACGGGCGAGGAGGAGCGCTACTCGCACACCGACCTCTGGGACTTCGACGGCAACCTCGAGGGCTCGCGCCAGGCGCTTGCCGTGCTGCGCCCCGTCATCGCCGAGCGCGACCCGGCCCTGCAGAAGGCCCTCGACGCCGACTTCACCGAGCTGTCGAGCCTGCTCGCCAAGCACAAGACCGGCGCCGACTACACGAGCTACACCGCGCTCACCGAGGCCGACATCAAGGAGCTGACCGTCTCGCTCGACGCGCTCTCCGAGCAGGTGTCCAAGGTCCCCGGAGTCGTGGAGGCCAAGTGAGCCCCTTCCCTGACGAGCCCGGCGTCCCCGAGCGCGCAGACGCGACGGTCGGAGGGACCGAGGTCGGTGGCGGCGTGAGCCGCCGCCGTCTCCTGGGCGCCTCCGGGACCGCCGCGGTCGCCGGCGTGGTCGCGGGCGCGACGAGTGCCTATGCCGTGTCGCGCGGTACCGACGCCTCCGCGGCAGGTGCCCCGACGGCCACCGCAGCGCCCGCGCTCGCGCTCGACGCGGCCATCCCGTTCCGCGGTGAGCACCAGGCCGGCATCGTCACTCCCGCGCAGGACCGCCTCCACTTCGTCGCGCTCGACGTCGTAACGAAGGACCGCGCGCAGCTGCGCCTGCTCCTCGAGGACTGGACCCGTGCGGCCGAGCGGATGACGGCCGGCGCCGAGGCAGCGCCCGGCGGGCTCGTCGGTGGCGGCCCCAACCGGGCACCCGAGGACACGGGCGAGGCCTACGGCCTGCCGGCGTCCGGGCTGACGATCACGATCGGCTACGGCCCCTCCCTCTTCGACGACCGGTTCGGCCTCGCGTCGAAGCGCCCGGCCGCGCTGCAGGACCTCCCGGCCTTCACCGGCGACCAGCTCGATCCGCGCCGCACGGGCGGGGACCTCTGCATCCAGGCGTGCGCGAACGACCCGCAGGTCGCGGTCCATGCCGTGCGCAACCTCGTGCGGCTCGGCTTCGGTGTCGTCGCGGTCCGCTGGTCCCAGCTCGGCTTCGGCCGCACGTCGTCGACGTCGACCGCGCAGGCCACGCCGCGCAACATGTTCGGCTTCAAGGACGGCACCAACAACGTCAAGGCGGAGGAGCCGGAGGGCCTCGCGCAGCACGTGTGGGTCGCACCCGACGACGAGACCGGCGGCGGTGCGTGGATGGCCGGCGGCTCCTACCTCGTCGCGCGCCGCATCCGGATGCACATCGAGGTCTGGGACCGGACGAGCCTGCAGGAGCAGGAGGACGTCATCGGTCGCGACAAGAAGGAGGGGGCCCCGCTCGGCCGGGCGAAGGAGTTCGACGCGCTCGACTTCGCGAGGAAGGGCCCCGACGGCCAGCCGGCGATCCCCGTCCGCGCGCACGTGCGTCTCGCCCACGAGAGCCAGCTCGGCGGCATACGCATCCTGCGGCGCGGCTACAACTTCACCGACGGCTCCGACGGCGTCGGCCACCTCGACGCGGGGCTCTTCTTCCTCGCCTACATGCGCGACCCGGGCCGGCAGTTCGTCCCGATGCAGCGGGCGCTTGCCAAGGCGGACGTGCTCAACGAGTACATCGAGCACAACGGCTCGGCGGTCTTCGCGTGCCCACCCGGGCTGAAGGACGGGCAGACTTGGGGTCAGGCGCTCTTCGCCTGAGCGGCCCTGCCCGGACCCATCCCCTCCTCCCGCCCGAACGCTGCGTTCGGTCGCGAACTCAGTGTTCTAACAGCGCGTTCGCCACCGAACGCTGTGTTCGATGCGGGGGGTGAGGGGGCGGCCTACTGGCTGACGCGCACCGTGAGGCAGCCGGGGCGCACGGTCGCACTGACCTCGGTGGCCTCGCCGATGACGTCACCGTCGATCTGGACGGGCACGGGCCGGTCGGTGCGCACGCGGATCTCCTTGCACGCCTTGTGGTCCAGGGTCGGGTGACCCTTGCGCTGCCGGGTGGCGACCCGCGTCGCCACGGGCACCCAGCCGACGACCCCGCGCGGGGACGCGATGACCGCGTCGAGCTGGCCGTCGTCGACGCGGGCGTTCGGCATGAGCACGAGGCCGCCGAGGAGGCGTCCGCAGTTGCCGATGACGACCATCCTTGCGCGACGGCGGAACTCGAGCTCGTCGTCGACCTTGACGGCGATCCGGAACTCCGGCGAGACGAGGTGCTTGGCCCCCGAGACCATGTAGGCGGGCCAGCCGACCTTGGCCTTGAGGTTCTCGTTGGTGCCGGCCATGATCTGCGCGTCCATGCCGACACCGCTCATGACGAGGAAGTAGTGCGTCTCGGGGTCGACCGGCTCGTCGGCGTCCTCGCCCGTCTCGCCGCTCGCGGTCACGCCCAGGACGAGCTCGCCGACGTCGATGCGCCGGTTGCGCCCCGTCAGCGCGACCGCCACGGCCGCCTCGAGGGCGACAGGCAGGTCGAGGTTGCGCGCGAGCAGGTTGCCGGTGCCGGCGGGGAGGATGCCGAGCGCCGTCTCGGTGCCGACGAGGGCGGTCGCGACGTTGCGCACGGTGCCGTCGCCACCGAGCGTGCACACGATGTCGACGCCGTCGCGGACGGCCTGCGCGGCCTGCCCCTGACCGGGGTCCTCGACGGTCGTCTCGTAGAAGTGCGGCTCGCCCCAGCCGTTCGCGAGGCACGTGGCGGTGATCCGCTCGCGCACCGCGGGCAGGTCGGTGAACTTCGTCGGGTTGATGACGATCCCGGCCCGCTTGAGCGGGGCGGGGCTCTCGTCACCGCTGCGGAAGTGGTCGCGCGGCGGGCGGGGACGGCGGCGCAAGGTCGCGGTCGCCTCAGGAGCGACGCGGGTCAGGACGACTCCTCCGATGACCAGCGCCAGCACGACGACGCCGGCGACGATCCACGGCAGGTAGTCCTTGAGCACGAAGACATACGGTATCCCCCGCAGGGTGGACTCCCCGAACTGCCGCTCGCCGGTGGGCGCCCCGGCCCTAGGCTGGGCGCCATGAGCGAGCCCCTCACCGACCCCGGGCCGTCGATGCCGGACGACGCGGACTGGACGTGGGTCCTGACGCGACCGTGCCCCGACTGCGGCTTCGACGCCGCGGCCGTCGAGCCCGCCGACGTGCCGGCGCTGCTCCGCGACGCGGGGCAGCGGTATGCCGCCGCACTGGGTCGCGAGGACGTGCGGGCCCGCCCGGCCGAGGGCGTCTGGTCGCCGCTCGAGTACACCTGCCACGTCCGCGACGTCTGCGACGTCATGCGGGGCCGGCTCGAGCAGATCCTCGCCGGAGGCGGCGAGGTCGTCCGCTTCGCCAACTGGGACCAGGACGAGACCGCCGTCGAGCAGCAGTACTGGCGCTCCGACCCCGACGTCGTGGCACGCGAGGTCACGGCGGCGTTCGAGGCGGCGGCGACGGCATACGCCTTCCCGGCGGGTACGCAGTGGGAGTGGCCGGCCCTGCGCAGCAACGGCTCGGAGTTCACGGCCCGTACCCTCGCGCTCTACTTCACCCACGACATACGCCACCACCTCTGGGATGTGAACGCATGACCCTGCCCATCGACGTGCCCCTCCAGCTGCCCGAGCCGCGCACGCCCGACCCGCACGACGCCCCCGCCATCCGATGGGGCGTCCTCGCGCCCGGTGGCATCGCGCACGCCTTCGCCGACGCCGTGGCGGTCGGGACGTCGTCGTCCGTCGTCGCCGTCGGCTCGCGCAGCCGCGAGCGGGCGCAGGACTTCGCCGACGAGTTCGCGGTCCCGCGCGCGTACGGCTCCTACGAGGAGCTCGTCGCCGACCCGGAGGTGGACGCGATCTACGTCGCGTCGCCGCACTCCGAGCACCGCGACCACGCCCTGCTGGCGCTCGAGGCCGGCAAGCCGGTGCTCGTCGAGAAGGCCTTCGCCCGCAGCGCCGCCGAGGCCCGCGAGGTGCTCGCCGCCGCCGACGCCCAGAACCTGCTCGTCGTCGAGGCGATGTGGAGCCGCTTCCTGCCGCACTACGACGTCGTGCGACACGTCGTCGAGACCGGCCTCATCGGCGAGCTCGTCGCCGTGTTCGCCGACCACGGGCAGCGCCTCTACCCCGGCGGCCCGGCCCGCCTCTCGCAGCCCGAGCTCGCGGGTGGCGCCCTGCTCGACCTCGGCGTCTACCCCGTGTCGTTCGCCGACCTCGTGCTCGGCGCACCGTCGGCCGTCACGGCCACCGGCACGCTCACCGACCTCGGCGTCGACGCGACGACGACGATCACCGTCACCGGCGCCGGGGGAGCCCACGGCGTGCTCTCGTGCACGATGGCCGCGGTCACGCCGGTCACCGCGGTCGTCGCCGGGACCCTGGCCCGCCTCGAGCTGTCCGGCGCCTTCTACGGTCCGGGCTCGACGATCCGGCTCGTCGGCCCCGACAACGAGGTCATCGACGAACGGCCCGGCGGCCTCACCGAGGACGTGCGCGGCTTCTCCTACGAGGCGGCCGAGTTCGCCCGCTGCCTCGTCGCCGGCGACACCGAGTCACCGCTCATGCCGCACGCCACGACGCTGCGCGTCATGGAGACGATGGATGCCGTACGCCGTCAGGTCGGGGTCGTCTACCCCGGCGAGTGAGGTGGGGCGGGCATCACCCCCAACAGGTGATGCCCGCCGACGTCGGCGCGACGAGGATCGAGTGCCATGACGACGACGACATCGCTCACGGCGGACCAGGCCGACCTCGTCCGCGAAACCGAGCCGGCCCGCCTCGCCGAGCTGTCCGAGGACGAGCTCATCGAGCTGCACCAGAGGGTGCGTCGGGCCCGCACCAAGCACGTCGGCCTCTACCGGCGTCAGGCCAGCGCGCGGGTCGCGGCCAAGGGGTCTCGCGGCGCGGCTCGACCGGCCAACCGGCTCAACGCCGACCGGGCCGAGGTCTTCGAGCTGGCTCTGGCACGGGTCAGTGCGAGGCTCGGCGTCGTCGCCCGAGCCGCGGCCGCCGACCTCAAGGCCGAGCGCCTCGCGGCGGCGCGTGAGGTCAAGGCCGGGACGGGTCCGGGATCGGTGGCCTCGACTGCCGGTGCCGCCTCGGTGCCGTCGGGCAAGCGGCGCGCGACGAAGACGACGGGCGGCCAGAAGCGGGACGCGTCGTCGCAGTCGCAGGGCGCCCGCCGACAGGCCAAGAAGGATGCTCGCTAGACCGAGCCCGACGGCGTGCAACCATTCGGGCCGGGGACGCAGTCATAGAGGATGACTCACCCGACCGACGACAGGGTTGCCATGCTCACCGAGGAGTTCGTCCCGTTCGACCAGGCGATGTCCGGTCCGCCGCCGCTGTTCATGGCGTTCTTCGGCCTCGTCGCCATGGTGGTCGTCGCGGGGTTCGCGTTCGTGATCATCAAGGGCGTCTCGCAGTGGCGGGCCAACAAGGCCAGCCCGCTGCGCAGCGTCGAGGCCCTCGTGGTGTCGCGTCGCACCGACGTGCGCCGGCGTTCCGGGTCGCCGGGCCTCCCCGGCGCCGAGGCCGGCGCGCCGATGAGCGCCGACACTCCCTCGAGCGCGAGCACGACGTACTTCGTGACGTTCGAGGAGCCGTCCGGCGAGCGCCGTGAGCTGATGGTGTCCGGTCGGGACTTCGGCCAGCTGGCTGAGGGGGACCGAGGCCACCTCATGCACCAAGGCACTCGCTACAAGGGATTCACCCGCCAGACGGTCGTCGACGGCCCACGCTGAGGCATCACCGGCCGGGCGGGTCAGGGCAGCTGGACGGAGCCTGTCGCGGTGACGAAATCCTCGCCGACGAGCCGGGTGTCGAAGGTCAGGTCCACCCGCCCGTGCGTGTCGGCCGAGATGGGGAAGCACAGGTGCAGTCGGCGCACGGGTGGGGCGTCGACGCCAAGGACGAGGCTCATCCCGGGCTCGGCGACCGCCGCGGTGCTTCCGGCTGGGCTGGCCATCGCGCGCTGTGCCGCGACGCCGCCCACCGATCGCGACGGCGACTGGATCGTCCCGACGAGCTCGAGGACGAGCTGGTCGGAGGCCAGGGGCACATAGGTCACGTCGACCGGGTTCGGACCCGAGCACGCCGCCGCCAGGAGGCTGACGTCGCGCGACTCGAACCTGGCGCCCGTGTGGGCGTTGCTGATGACGACGGTCGCCGGGACGTCGCGCGGGCGGGTCGCGACGGCCGTCGCGTTGGCCTTCGGGTCGCCGAGGGCGAAGACGGCCTGGTGGTCGCCCTCGCCGCCGAGGACGAGCTGGGCCGCGGTCAGGTCGAAGTCGTCCGGCACCGAGGGAAAGCGCAGGGTGCTGGGCAGCGTCGTGCCGTGCGGGATGGTGTCGGAGGCCGTGTCCCACGCCGTCACGTGGTCGGGGGAGCCGACCGAGATCTCGGCTCTCGTGGCGCCGAGGTTGGTGTCGACGGACGACGTGTTCGTCAGTTTCGCCTGCACCTCGAGCAGCCGGGTCTGCTCGTCGAGGCGGGCGGAGACGAGCTCGATCTCGAAGCCGGACCACCACACCGGAGCGCCCGGCAGGAAGGCCGCTTCGGTCGGAGAGCCTGACCCGGAGGCCGTCGACGGAGCGGTGGAGGTCAGCCCGTCAGCGGCGGCCGACGTCGCCGAGCCGACGGCAGCCGTGCCCGGTCCCGGCGCGGGGCCCGGGTTCGGCGTGCCGACCGAGCTCCCGCAGGCCGCGAGGAGGCCTGCGGCAGCGGTCGCGACAGCAGCAGTGGTCGCGGCGGTCGCGGCCCTGACCAGACGTGTGGGCACCATGGCGGCTCCATCGTTAGCGGGCCACCCCAGTGTGCTCGCGGGCTCCCGGCCCGCGCAGCCGAATTACGACCTCCTGGTTGGGCTCAGGCGCCGGTCGTGTTGGGGTCGCGCCAGCGCCGCTCGAAGGGCAGGCGCCACGTGAAGGGTGCGACGAGCTGGTGGATCTGGTTGGGGCCCCACGTGCCCGGGTCGTAGGGGCGCACGATCGGCGGGTTGTCGAGGAGCGGCTGGCTGATCTCCCAGAGGCGTTCGATGCCGTCGGCCGACGTGAAGAGGGTGCGGTCGCCGCGGGCGGCGTCGTAGATGAGCCGCTCGTACGCCTCGAGCACCGCTCCGGCCCAGTCGGTCTCGCCCATGGAGAACTGCATCGAGAGCTTGTCGAGCTTCATCCCGGGCCCGGGTCGCTTGCCGTAGAAGGAGAGCGACATGCGTGACCGGTCGGCGAGGTCAAAGGTCAGGTGGTCGGGGCCGTTGTCGCCGACGCCCGATCCTGCCGGGAACATCGAGCGCGGCGGCTCTTTGAAGGCGATCGAGATGATGCGCGCGCCCTCAGCCAGCCGCTTGCCGGTGCGCAGGTAGAAGGGCACCCCCGCCCAGCGCCAGTTGTCGACGAAGCACTTGAGCGCGACGAAGGTCTCGGTCTGGCTGTCGTGCCTGACGCCGGGGACGTCGCGATAGCCGACGTACTGCCCGCGCACGACGTCGTGCGGCTCGATCGGCGACATCGACCGGAAGACCTTGTTCTTCTCCTCGCTGATGGCGTGCGGCTCGAGCGCCGTCGGCGGCTCCATCGCGGTGAAGGCGAGCACCTGGAAGAGGTGCGTGACGACCATGTCGCGGTAGGCGCCAGTGCTCTCGTAGAAGTCCGCGCGCTGCGCGAGGCCGAGCGTCTCCGGGACGTCGATCTGGATGTGGTCGATGTGGTTGCGGTGCCAGATCGGCTCGAAGAGGCCGTTGGCGAAGCGGAAGGCGAGGATGTTCTGGGCCGCCTCCTTGCCGAGGAAGTGGTCGATGCGGAAGATCTGCTCCTCATCGAAGACCTCGTGGAGCTCGGCGTTGAGCTTGCGGGCGCTCTCGAGGTCGGTGCCGAAGGGCTTCTCCATGATGATCCGGCTGCGTTCGACGAGACCGGCTTCGGCGAGCTGGTGCACGACGGCGAGGGCGGCCTTGGGCGGCACCGAGAGGTAGTGCAGCCGTCGTGCGTCGGGTCCGAGGATCGCCTCCGACTCGTCGACGGCGGCCCGGATCCCTTGCGGCCCGGAGCTGCCCGGCACCCAGTGGATCCGCTCGGCGAACTCGCGCAGGTCGTCGTCGCTCACGTTGTGGCTGCTGTGCTCGCGCACCGACGCGAGGACGAGGTCGAGGAACTCCTCGCGGCTCAGCTCGTCGAGCGAGGTCGCGACGATGCGCAGGCCCTCGAGGAGCTGGGACTCGTGCAGGTGCAGCATGCCCGGGAGCAGCTTGCGCCTGGCGAGGTCTCCGGTGGCGCCGAAGAGGACGACCGTGGTGGCTGGCATGGGTCCAGCGTGGCGCAGATCGGGCGCCAGCGGGAGGTGCGGTCCGGACCGGTCGGGCGAAGACCCACCACTGGGGCGCTCGCCGTGGGAACCTCAGCCATGGCACACGGGGCCGGGCACGACGCAGACCTGGAGGCCGACGGGGGCGCGGTGGAGCCCGCGTCAGGTCGTCTGGCGCGTCTGCGGTCACGAGGGGAGGACACCGCGTCCCGGTATGCCCGGAAGTACATGGAGCTCTCCCGCCGCATTCCCGCGGCGAAGGTGCCCCTGGAGATGGCGGCCCTCTACGTCGCCCGCCAGGGCATGCTGCTCGCCAGCGCCGTCGCGTTCCGCACCTTCCTGTGGCTGCTCCCGCTCGCCCTGCTCGTGTCCGGCCTGGTGGCGGGACTCAGCCGCGCGATCCCCGGTGCGGCCGAGGACGCCGTCGCCGTCACGGGGGTGACGAGCACCCTGCGGCAACAGATCACCGTCGCCCTCGAGGAGTCCACCCGCTCGTGGTGGGTGGCCGTGCTCGTCGGTCTCTTCCTCTCGCTGTGGACGACGCGAACCCTGATGCGCAACCTCGTCATCGTCAACGCGCACGTGTGGGACGCCCGGGTGCCGCGACGCACGCAGCGCGAGGTGCTGGGGGCGACGCTCGTCTTCGGGGCGGCCTGGCTGGGCATCTTCCTCGGTGCCGCGCTCGTCACGAGTCTCGACAACCTCCTGCCCGGCGGCATCCTGCTGTCCTTCGTCTGCCAGGCGGGGATCTCCGGCGCCGGGTGGGTGCTCATCACCCTCCACCTGCCCGACCGGCGTCGGTCCTGGCTGGACCTCGTGCCCGGCGGCCTGCTCTTCGGGGTGGGGCTCGCGACCCTCCACGTCATCAGCCGCGTCTACCTCCCGGCCCGGATCGAGCACTCGTCGGCGCTCTACGGCTCGCTCGGCGTCGCCGGTGCCGTGCTCGTCTGGCTCCTCGTCGCCGGTCAGCTCATCGTGGGCTGCGCCATCCTCAACCGGGTGTGGCTACGCCACCAGGACCCGACGTTCGACCTGGACTTCGACGCGTCGTTGGACTTCTCGATCGAGCCGGCCATCGAGAGGGCCGCCGAACGTGCCACCGAACGGACCACCGAACGGACCACCGAGAAGCCAGATGATTCGGGCGACACCACGGTCTGAGGCGTCTGGTGCCTCTATGCTCGGCCCATGCTCATCATCGGCATGATCCTCTTCGGCATGCTCGTCGGCGCCGCCGCCCAGCTCATCCTGGGTCGCGAGGGCAAGAGCATCGACTGGACGATGGCCATCGTCGCGGGCCTCGTGGGCTCGTTCGTCGGTGGTCTCCTCGCGAGCCTCATCGCGGGCGACGGCCTCGCGCTGCGACCGAGCGGCATCATCGGCTCGATCGTCGGCGCCGTCGTCGTGACGGCCGTGTGGCGCTGGAGCCGCACCCGCAGCGTCACCCGCTGACCGAGCCTCTGCCGCAGGTCCGGTCAAAGGCTCTCGACGCGGACGCGTCCGCGCGTGACGACCCACCGGTGGGTCAGGCGTATGCCGTCGAGCAGGCTCTCGTCGTGGCTCACGACGAGCACGGTCCCTCCGAAGGCCGCCACGGCGGCCTCGAGCTGCTCGATGGCGTCGACGTCGAGGTGGTTCGTCGGCTCGTCGAGCACGAGGACGTTGACCTCACGACCCTGGAAGAGGGCCATGAGCGCTCGCGTCCGCTCTCCCATCGACAGGCTCCGGGCCGGACGTGAGACGTGCTCGGACCCGAGCCCGAACTTCGCGAGGAGGGTGCGCACCTCCGCGACCGGCCACTCGCTCCCCGACCTCGGGTGGGTCCCGAGCTCGCGCCGCACGACCTCGAGCACCGAGGCGTCGTCGTCGAGCAGGTGCCGGCGCTGGTCGATGACGCCGACGGCCACACGCGTGCCCAGGCTCTGGCGACCGGACGTGAGGGGCAGGTCACCGAGCAGGGCGCCGAGCAGCGTCGTCTTGCCCGAGCCGTTGTCGCCGACGAGCGCGATGCGGTCGCCGCGGCCGACGACGAGGCTGACCGGGCCGAGCCGGAAGCCGTGCCGCTCGACGACCGCGTCGGAGAGCGTGGCCACGACATCGGCGGAGGGCCGGCCCTCGGTGATGGCGTAGCGCAGCTGCCACTCCTTGCGTGGTTGCTCCACCGCGTCGAGTCGATCAGCGGCCCGCTCGAGGCGGCCGCCCTTCGCGGCCTGACGGTCGGCCCTGGCCTTGTGCTTCTCGCGGATGTGCTTGTCAGGCTCCTTGCCGAGCGCGACATTGCGCCGCCCCCGGTCGGCCCAGTCGTGCCGCTGCCGGGACTGCGCGAGCAGCGAGTCCCGCTCGGCGGCATACCCCTCGTACGCCTCCCACGCGTGGGCGCGGGCGAGCTCGCGCTGCGCGACGAAGCTGCTCCAGCCGCCGGTGTAGTGGCCGATGCGCTGCTGCTTGACGTCGAGCTCGACGACGCCGGTGGCGACCGCGTCGAGGAAGGTGCGGTCATGGCTGGCGACGAGGATCGGGCCCTCGTGCGCGGCGACGAAGTCGGCCACGAGGGTGAGCCCGCGGGCGTCGAGGTCGTTCGTCGGCTCGTCGAGGAGCAGCACGTCGTACTGGCTGAGCAGCACGGCGACGAGGCAGGCCCGCGCGGCCTGCCCGCCGGACAGGGTGCCGAGGGGACGGTTGGACGCGACGTCGAGCCCGACGCGGGCGGCCGCCTCGGGCAGCCGCTCGTCGAGGTCGGCGGCCCCGAGCGCGAGCCAGCGCTCGAGGGCGGCGGCGTAGCGGTCCTCGCTGCCCTCGTCGCCGGCAGCGATCGCGGCGGACGCGGCCTCGAGCTCGGTGTCGGCCGCCGTGACGCCGGTGCGTCGACGGGCATACGTCAGGAGGGTCTCCGACGGGTCGGGCACGACTTGCGGGAGCCAGCCGACCGTCGCGTCGCGCGGGGCGAGACGGATCGAGCCGGCCTCGATCGGCAGCTCGCCGACGATGGTGCGCATGAGCGTCGACTTGCCCGACCCGTTGGGGCCGACGACGGCGAGCACGTCGCCGTCGGCGAGGGTCAGGTCGAGACCGGAGAAGAGGGTGCGTGCCCCGAAGGCGACGTCCAGTCCGGAGATGGTGAGGGTGGAAGACATGGGGGTCCTTGATGGTCGGCAGGGCCCCGCGGGTGACGTCAGACGGTCGTCGTCAGGTCAGCGGCGGGCGGGCTCGAGGCATCAGGAGATCCACACGGGAGAGAAGGTACGCGGCGCCCAGGGCTCGCGTCCAGCCCTTTTCCGTCGCGCTCGGGCAACTCGACCCCGCCCGGGCGGAGTTGTGGTGGTCAGGCGGCTTCCGGGGCGCGCCAGGTCCGCCCGGGCGGAGTTGTGGTGGTCAGGCGGGCTTCCGGCGCGCGCCAGGTCCGCCCGGGCGGAGTTGTCGCGCCGGGCTCAGGGGAGGGCGGCGTCGTGGACGACGATGGCGATCTGGACGCGGTTGTCGGCGCCGAGCTTGTCGAGGACGCGCGACACGTGGGCCTTGACGGTCGGCACGGAGAGGTAGAGCTCGCGCGAGATGTCGGCGTTGGACAGTCCGCGGCCGATGGCGAGGGCCACCTCGCGCTCGCGGTCGGTGAGGGTCGCCAGGCGGGCCTCGGCGTCGGCGCGGCGGCGGTCGCCGGCGTCCGCCACGGCTCCTCCGCCGGTCGCGACGTGGGCCATGAGGGTCGCGGTGACGCTCGGCGACAGGATCGGCTCGCCGGTGGCGACGAGGCGCACCGCCTCGACGAGCCGTCGCGGCTCGGTGTCCTTGAGCAGGAAGCCGTGCGCGCCGGCCCGCAGCGCCTGCACGACCATGTCGTCGGCGTCGAAGGTCGTCAGGACGATGACCTTGAGGTCGTCGCCGCGCGCACCGCGGACGGCCCGGGCGCCTTCGGACAGCAGCGCTCTCGTCGTCTCGAGGCCGTCCCGGCGCGGCATCCGGATATCCATGAGGACGACGTCGGGCCGGTGCTCGTCGACGACGCGCTCACCCGCGATGCCGTCACCCGCCTCCGCGACGACGTCGAGGTCGGGTGCCCCACCGAGGATCATCCTCAGCCCGGCACGCACGAGCGCGTCGTCGTCGACGATCACGACGCGCGTACGCCATGGGTCCCCGGTCATCGCGACCACGGTAGCCGGGCCGTGAGGACGAAGTCGCCCGCGCGGTCGGGACCGTAGGTCAGCTCGCCCCCGGCGAGGACGGCCCGCTCCGTGAGCCCGAGCAGCCCCAGCCCGGCTCCCACCGTGACGTCCTGGCGTATGCCGTCCGCTGCGTCCCCGCCTCCGCGCGGGACCGTGTTGCGCACCGTCACGCGGACGGCCTCGTCGTCGAGGCCGCCCTCCGGGGCGGTGGCCACGGTGACCCGGACGGCCGCGCCAGGGGCGTGCTTGCGGGCGTTCGTCAGGCCCTCCTGCACGATCCGGTAGGCGCCGCGCGACACCTGCTCGGGCACACGCTCGAGGTCACCCGACCGGTCGAGCCGGACCGTCGTGCCGCCCGAGCGTGCCTCGGCGACGAGCGCCTCGAGGTCGGCGAGCGTCGGCTGCGGCGGCTGGGGCGTGCCGTCGGCGGGAGCCCCCGAGCCGGGCACGTCGCGGAGCACCCCGAGCACGGCCCGCAGCTCGGTCAGGGCCTCGTTGGCGCTCTCGCGGACCACCTCGGCCGTCTCGGAGACCTGCTCGGGCGTCAGGTCGGTGCGGTAGGCGAGGGCGCCGGAGTGCATGGCCACCAGGGAGATCCGGTGTGCGAGGACGTCGTGCATCTCGCGCGCGATCCGGGCCCGCTCTGCGACCTGCGCCTGGACGACGCGCATCGCCTGCTCGCGCTCGGCGGTCAGGGCCCGTTCGTGGAGCGAGGCGACGAAGGCGCGGCGCTCGCCGATGGCCCAGCCGATCGCGACGCTGACGGCATAGCTGAGCAGGCCGATGATGACGTTCGGCAGGGTGACGACCTGGTCCTCGGTCGGGTAGACCATCGAGTGCGACCAGCCCGCCACCATCCACGGCACGAGGACGACCGCGATCTCGCGCCAGTGGCGGCGCGTCGACAGGGACACGAGCGCCACGACGGACGCACCGATCGCGACGGAGGAGATCCCGGAGAGGGCCGCCGTGACGACGGCGACGGCGAGCGGCCAGCGGCGGCGCCACAGCAGCAGCGTCGTCGAGCCGAGCCCGATCGCGAGGTCGACGAGGAGCCAGTCCTTGCCGAACGTCGGCTCCACGTGGCGTTGGTCGAGCTGCGCCTGCACGGCGCCCCAGAGAGCGAGTCCGAAGAGGAAGGCGACCCCGAGCCGCCACGTCTCACCCCACACGTGGCCCCGTCGGGTGCGGGCGATCCGGGGCAGCGGCACCCGGCCAGCGTAGGCGCCGACCGGGCGCGACGGCATCCGACCAAGGTCTCGTCCGCGACCGCCGACGGGGTCCGACCCTGAGCACGGACCCTGACTCCGGTCAGGGTCGGGTGCGACCTAGGTAGGGGTCGGAATCAGGCTTGTGACGGATGTGCGACCACCGCCTCTCCCGGGAGGGTGGAGCCCATGATCACAGTGGAACGACTCACCAAGCGCTACGGCCCGTTCACGGCCGTCGACGACGTCTCCTTCGACGTCAAGCCGGGCCTCGTCACCGGCTTCCTCGGCCCCAACGGCGCGGGCAAGACGACCGCGATGCGCGTCATGGCCGGCCTGACGCCCGCCACGTCAGGACGGGCCACGGTGCTCGGCAAGCCGTATGCCGCCCTGCCGAACCCCGGCCGCCACGTCGGCCTCCTGCTCGACGCCTCCGCGCAGCACGCCGGCCGCACCGGCCGCGAGGTGCTGACACTCGGCGCCATCCTCATGGGTGTCGGCAAGCACCGCGTCGACGAGATGGTCGAGCTCGTCGGCCTCACCGAGAAGGAGGCGAACCGCCGGGTGCGCAACTACTCCCTCGGCATGCGCCAGCGGCTCGGCATCGCGCACGCGCTGCTCGGCGACCCCGAGGTGCTCATCCTCGACGAGCCGGCCAACGGTCTCGACCCCGCCGGGATCCGCTGGATGCGTGACCTCCTGCGCGGTTACGCCAACGAGGGCGGCACGGTGCTGCTCAGCTCGCACCTGCTCAACGAGATCGAGCGCGTCGCCGACGAGATCATCGTCATCGGCCACGGCAAGATCGTCGCCCACGGCACCAAGGACGAGCTGCTCGCCGGGGCCGGCACCTACACCCGCTCCACCGACGACGACGCCCTCCTGGCCGCGCTCGCCGAGGCCTCGATCGTCGCCCAGCGCACCCCGACGGGCGGCCTGCAGGTCGAGGCCGAGCCGATCGCCGTCGGCCGCGTCGCCGTCGCCCACCAGATCGTCCTGACCGAGCTGCGCGGCGCCGACAGCCGGGGCCTCGAGGAGATGTTCCTCGACCTCACGGCCGACGCCGCCCGAGAGGAGGTGGCGGCATGACCGCCACGACCACGACGACGCCCACCGCGGCTCCCGTCTCCAAGAACGCCGAGTCGGCCCTGCCGACCCACGCCAAGGTGCCGAGCCGCATCGCCGGCACGCGTCCCACGACCGGGGTGCCCTTCGGCCGTCTCGTCCACGTCGAGCTGCGCAAGATGCTCGACACCAGGGCAGGCCGCTGGCTCCTCATCGGCATCGGCGCCATCATCGCGGTCGCGCTGACGATCATGTTCTTCAACGAGGGTGGCCAGCACGCCTTCGGCGAGTACCTCCAGGCCACGACGATGCCGATGGCGCTCATCCTCCCGGTCGTCGGCATCCTCGCCGTGACGTCCGAGTGGAGCCAGCGCACCGGCCTCGTCACCTTCGGTCTCGAACCGCGCCGCATGCGCATCGCGTGGGCCAAGCTCCTCTCTGCGCTCCTCGTCGGCGTCTGCGCCTTCGCGCTGTCGCTCGTGCTGGCCGCCCTCGCGCACCAGGCCGCGATCACCTTCCGCGGCATCACCGGCGACTGGTCCACGGACGCGCTCGTGCTCCTCGGCGCCGGCGGCTACGTGCTGCTCGGCATCGCCCAGGGTGTCGGTTTCGGCATGCTCTTCAAGAACACGCCCGCCGCGGTCGTCGTCTTCTTCGTCCTGCCGACCGCGTGGTCGATCCTCGGCTCGATGGTCTCGTGGCTGGGCGACGCCGCGACCTGGCTCGACATGAACCAGACGATGCAGCCGCTCTTCGAGGGATCGCTGACGGGTGCCCAGTGGGCCCACCTCGCCACCTCGGTCGCCGTCTGGGTCGTCGCGCCCCTGGCTGTCGGCATCTGGCGCCTGACCCGCGCCGAGGTGAAGTAGCACCTGACCACGAACAAGAGGTATGCCGTGTGCCTGACGGGGGCACACGGCATACCTCTGCGTGTTGCTGGGGCGAAAGGCCTTGTCAGTTGGCCGCGTTCGTCTTCGTCTCGACGATCGGGTCGTTGACGACCTTGGCGTCGTCGGCGTCTCCGCCCGGGTTGGCGCCGCCGAGGCCGGCGCGGACGAGCTCCTCGATCTGCTTGCCCGTCTCGGCGTCGACGCTCTTCCAGTAGTCGAAGGCGCGCTCGAGGACCGGGGACTTCACGCCGCCGAGAAGGTGGCCGGCCACCGTCTCGGTGAACGCCTCTCGCTGTGCGTCGTCCCAGACCTCGCGGACGAGCAGGCCCGCCTGGCTGAAGTCGTCGTCGTCCTCGCGCAGCGTGTAGGCCTGGCGCACCATGGCGCCGTCGGTCTCCCAGCCCTCCTCGACCTCACCGACCTCGTCGGCGTAGCCGCGGCCCTCGCTGTTGGGGGCGTAGACGGGCAGGTCGCCGTGGTGGTCGTAGGCCATCGGGCCGTCCTGCGTGTAGGTGTTGAGGCCCTCGACGCGCGGACGGTTGACCGGCAGCTGGAGATAGTTCGGGCCGATCCGGTAGCGGTGCGTGTCGCTGTAGGCGAAGACGCGGCCGAGCAGCATCTTGTCGGGCGAGAAGCCGATGCCCGGCACGACGGCCGACGGCTCGAAGGCCGCCTGCTCGATCTGGGCGAAGAAGTTGTCGGGGTTGCGGTTCAGCGTCATCGTGCCGACCTTGATGAGCGGGTAGTCGCGGTGCGGCCACACCTTCGTCAGGTCGAACGGGTTGAGGTGGTAGGTCTTCGCGTCCTCGTAGGGCATGGCCTGGATCGACAGCGTCCAGCTCGGGAAGTCGCCCGCCTCGATGGCGTCGTGGAGGTCGCGGCGGTGGTGGTCGGCGTCCTGACCGGCGATGCGCTCGGCCTCGGCGCCGGTCAGGCCCTCGACGCCCTGGTTGCTGTGGAAGTGGTACTTGACCCAGTGCTTGTCGCCGGCCCCGTTGACCCAGAGGAAGGTGTGGCTGCCGTAGCCGTTCATGTGGCGGAACGTCTTCGGGATGCCGCGGTCGCCCATGAGGTAGGTGACCTGGTGCGCCGACTCCGGGTTGAGGCTCCAGAAGTCCCACTGCATGTGGTTGTCGCGCAGCCCCGAGCCGCCGCGGCGCTTCTGGCTGCGGATGAAGTGCGGGAACTTCATCGTGTCGCGGATGAAGAAGACCGGGGTGTTGTTGCCGACGAGGTCGTAGTTGCCCTCGGTCGTGTAGAACTTCAGCGCGAAGCCGCGCGGGTCGCGCCACGTGTCGGGGCTGCCCTGCTCGCCGGCGACCGTCGAGAAGCGCGCGAGCATCTCGGTGCTGGCGCCCTTCTGGAAGAGCGCGGCCTTGGTGTAGGCCGACACGTCCTCGGTGGTCTCGAAGGTGCCGAACGCGCCGGAGCCCTTGGCGTGGACGTTGCGCTCCGGGATGCGCTCGCGGTTGAAGTGCGCCATCTGGTTGAGGAAGTGGTGGTCGTGCAGCAGGATCGGGCCGTCCGGGCCGACCGTGAGCGAGTTGCGGTCACTCGGCGCCGGTGCTCCGGTCTCGGTGTGCGACCCGAGTCGCGCCTCCTCGCTCGGGGCCGTCTCGATGGACTCGCGGGACTTCGTGCTCTCACTCATGTCTGCTCCTTCGACGTCTGTACAGGGGCCATACCCAGTCGGCTCCGCCGGTCCTAGAGTCGGGTCATGAGGCTGCGCCGTGTCGTCGAGGCCGTACCGGTGGTGGCCGCGCTGGCCACGGCCCTGCTGGCTGCCGGGTGCACGACCGACGGAGGCGTGCGCGTGTCGCCCACGGTTGGCGTGCCCGCGGGGACCGCGACGCCCGAGGTCTCCCTGACGCCCATCGACCCCGGGCCACCACCCGTCGTGACGGTGCCTCCGCCGGTGGCCGGTGAGGTGGCGCGGGTGGTCGTGAGCAAGCAGGGCTCGGGCAAGGCGTTCCGCAACGTCCCCGGCGTGCCGGTCGCCGAGGGGCGCACCTACACGGTCGAGGTCGCGTGCGCCGCCGGTCGGGCCACGGAGGGCTCGAGCTACGCCGTCTACGATGCCGCGCCCGGCACGTGGGGCCACGGCGAGCCGCTCTACTCCCGCCCCTTCGCGTGCGACGGCGCCGTGCAGCGGACCGTGCACCTCGGGCTGCCGTCCGGGCGCGTCCAGATCGACGTCCGCGGCCTCCCGGCCGACGCCGTGACGGCATACGCCCTCATCCGCCCCGAATAGTCGAGTGAGCGCCCCGCCCCACTCGAGTGAGCGCTCCGTAACAGTCGAGCGAGCGCGCCGCCCCACGCGTCACGCGACGGATGGGACGGAGTGCTCAGTCGTGTGTGGTCAAGCGCTCACTCGAGGTGGGGAGGGTGGGGGTCCGGCGGGATCTCGGTCGTGGGTCCGCGGGGCGCGCGGATAGGCTGACCCGCGTGATCGACATCAAGCTCGTGCGCGACGAACCCGACCGGGTCCGCGCCTCGCAACAGGCCCGTGGTGAGGACCCGGGGATCGTGGACGCGATCCTCGCTGCCGACGAGCGCCGTCGATCGTCCCTCGGCGACTTCGAGAAGCTGCGCGCCGAGCAGAAGACCGTCAGCAAGTCGGTCGGCGCGGCCATGGGTGCCTTCCAGAAGGCGAAGAAGTCGGGCGCCGACGACGCCGACCACCTGGAGAAGGTGGCGCACGAGGCGCGGGCGCGCGCCGGCACGCTGAGCGAGCAGGTCAAGTCGCTCGAGAGCGACGCCGACGAGGCCGGGGCCGAGCTCGAGCGCCTGCTCCGCCGAGTCGGCAACGTCATCATCGACGGTGTGCCCGTCGGCGGTGAGGACGACTACGTCGTGCTCGAGACCGTTGGAACGCCAAGGGATTTCGAGGCCGAGGGCTTCGAGCCGCTCGACCACCTCGCGCTCGGTGAGAAGCTCGGCGCCATCGACATGGAGCGCGGCGCCAAGGTCGGTGGCGCGCGCTTCTACTACCTCACCGGCGTCGGGGCCCTCCTCGAGCTGGCGCTGCTCAACATGGCGATGGCCCAGGCGACCGCGTCCGGCTTCACGCCGATGATCACGCCGACGCTCGCGCGCCCGGAGGTCATGGTCGGCGCCGGCTTCATGGACGCGCACGCCGACGAGGTCTACCACCTCGAGGCCGACGACCTCTATCTCACCGGCACCTCGGAGGTCGCCCTCGCCGGCTACCACTCCGACGAGATCATCGACCTGACGAACGGCCCGAAGAGGTATGCCGGGTGGTCGGCCTGCTACCGCCGCGAGGCGGGGTCGCACGGCAAGGACACCCGCGGCATCATCCGCGTGCACCAGTTCCACAAGGTCGAGATGTTCAGCTACTGCCGTCCCGAGGACGCCGAGGCCGAGCACCAGCGCCTGCTGGCGTGGGAGCAGGAGATGCTCGCCAAGATCGAGGTGCCCTACCGGATCATCGACACGGCGGCCGGCGACCTCGGTGGTCCGGCGGCTCGCAAGTTCGACTGCGAGGCCTGGGTGCCGACGCAGGGCAAGTTCCGCGAGCTGTCGTCGACGTCGAACTGCACGACCTACCAGGCGCGCCGGCTGGGCACCCGCGAGCGTGATCCGAACGGCTCGGGCACCCGCGCCGTCGCGACGCTCAACGGCACGCTGGGCACGACGCGCTGGCTCGTCGCGATCCTCGAGAACCACCAGCAGGCCGACGGCTCGGTCCGCGTGCCCGAGGCCCTGCGCCCCTTCCTCGGCATGGACGTCCTGACGCCGCGGTCCTGACCACCCGGTTGAGGTGGGCGCGCCGCCGAGACGCGCGCGCGATGACCTCAAACCGCAGGGGAGTAGGTGACGCCGAGCTGTCTCGTGACCTCGTCGAGGGCACGCATGTTGGCGTGGACCGACGCTGAGTCGTGCAGAGGAGACTCGAGCAGGCCCTCGCCGATGCAGCGGGCCACCTCGAGGGCCGAGTGGTAGAGCGCGCCGTGGCCGATCGGCTCGGGGTCGGTCCACGTCACCGAGCCTGACCCGTCGGCGGAGGTGACGACGACGTCGCCGGGCATGAAGAACGGTCCGGGCAGGGTCAGCGTGGCCTCCGTCCCGGCGATGGTGGCCGCCGTGGGCGTACGCGTGAGCAGCGTCGAGTGCAGCACGCTCGTCGCGTCGCCGGCATGGGTCAACAGCATCGCGGCCTGGCCGTTGACCCCGGACGCCGTCGACTCGCCGGACGCCAGGACGCGCGTGGCCGGGCCGAGCGCCCATGTCGCCAGCGTCGTGACGTAGGTGCCGAGGTCGAGGAGCGAGCCGCCGGCCATGGCCGGGTCGAGGATGCGGTGCGGCGGGTCGAAGTGCTCGCCGTGGTCGGCGATGACGGTGCGCACGTCGCCGAGGAGGCCGGCGTCGAGCACCTGCCGGACGACGTCGAAGCGCGGCAGGAAGAGCGACCACAGGGCCTCCATGCAGAAGACGCCGGCGGCCCCTGCAGCAGCCGAGATCGACTGTGCCTCAGACGCATCGAGACCCAGCGGCTTCTCGACGAGGACGTGCTTGCCGGCCCCGACGGCCAGGAGTGCGCCGGCCAGGTGCGCGTGGTGCGGCGTCGCGACGTACACGACGTCGACGTCCGGGTCGCTCACCAGCGCCTCGTGGCTCGCGTGCGCCCGCAGCCCACCCGCACCCCGGGCGAAGGCGTCGGCCGAGGCCTGCGACCGCGACCCCACGGCCACGACCTGCTGCGTCGTCGAGGCCCGGAGCGACGAGACGAAGCGTGACGCGATCCACCCCGTGCCGAGGATGCCCCAGCGAAGGCTGGGCACGCTGTCGGGCGACGGACGGCGTGGGGCGGGGAGGGTGGTGGGCAGCGAAAGGGTCGACACGGCATACCTTCTCGGTGGTCGGGCGCCGCGACCGACCCCGGCGCGGTCAGCGCTCGTCGAGCATGACCTCGATGGAGTAGTCCTGGGCGCGGTAGCAGTGGTCGCCGTACTCGACGGGGCCGCCGACGGCGTCGAACGCGGTGCGCGACATCGTCAGGACCGGCTGGGACGGCGTGAGGTTCAGGTGCTTGCGCTCGGAGGCCGACGGCTGCCGCGCACCGATGCGCTGGTGGGCCACGACGGGCTTGCCGCCGCGAGCGCGGAGCAGGGCGTAGAGGCCGTCGTGCTCGAGGTCCTCGCGGCTGATGTCGGAGTAGGCCGGCGGCAGCCAGTTGCGCAGGATCGCGAGCGGCCGGTCGCCGTCGAGACGGAGCCGGACGAGGCGCAGCAACGGCGTGTCGGCCGGGAGGCCCATCGCCGTCGCCGCGACCTCGTCGGTCGTCACCTCGTGCGTCAGCACCTGGGTGCGAGGGTCCCCCGAGCCCTCGCGCCGCAGGTCGTCGTAGAGGCTCGTCAGCTCGGCCCGCCGGTGGATCTGGCGGCCCGCGACCGTCGTGCCGAGACCTCGCCGCCGGAGCAGGAGGCCCTGCCCGACGAGCTCCTGGATGGCCCGCCGCACCGTCGGTCGCGACAGGCCGAGCCGGTCGGCCATCGCGACCTCGTTCTCGAACGGGTCCCCCGGCTGGAGCACGCCGTCCGCGATCGCCGCGCTCAGCTGCTCGGCCAGCTGGTGGTAGAGCGGGACCGGCGTCTCGCGGTCGATGCGGACGTCAACGGGCTTGGGCATGGCCGCAGACTAACGAGACGATTCGGCCATGCGCGCACGTGTTCATGTCAGCACACCCTCGTGTCATCACCTCGGGCTCTTGACGACGAGAACGGGCACGTCCGCGTCGAGGATGATGTTCTGCGCGACGCTGCCGAGGAAGGCCTTGCCCATCGGCGAGCGGCGCCGGGCCCCGATGACGAGCAGGTCCGGACCGAGCTCGTGCACGGTCGCGAGGATCGCCTCGGAGACGTCCGCGATGTCCCGGCCCCCGGGGACGAGGCGCACGTCCCACTGGAGGTCGGGCAGGCATGCGGCCTCGAGCGCGCTCTCGACGGCATCGGAGATACCGGCCTTGTTGGCCTCCGCGATGTCGTTGTCGAGCGACTCGACGACGTGGACGACGAGCAGGTGGGTCCCGCGGTATGCCGCCTGGCGGGCTCCCTCCTGGAGCGCGAGCGCGCTCGAGCTGCGGGTGTGGTGGGCGACGGCGACGCTCATGACGCCACCCCGCTCACTTCTGCAGCTCGTGCGAGAGCTCGGTGAGCTCGTCGCCGCCGGCCATCTGGCGGGTGAGCTCGTCGAGACCGACGTCGGCGCGCTTCTTGTCGAGCACGGCCTGGCCGAGCTTGAGGATGACGAAGTGGTTGCCGACGAGGTAGGCGTGGTGCGGGTTGTGGGTGATGAAGACGACGCCGAGGCCGGCGTCGCGGGCCGCAGCCGTGTACTTGAGCACGACGCCGGACTGCTTGACGCCGAGGGCCGCGGTCGGCTCGTCGAGGATGAGCACGCGGGCGCCGAAGTAGACGGCCCGGGCGATCGCGACGCACTGGCGCTGGCCACCCGAGAGGGTTCCGATCGGCTGGTTGATGTCCTTGACGACGACGCCCATCTTGCGCAGCTCCTCGTCGGCGATGCGCTTCATGTCGGCGATCCGGAGGGTGGCGAACGGGCCCCTGCCGCTCGTCAGCTCGGAGCCGAGGAAGAAGTTGCGCCACACCTCCATGAGCGAGACGACGGCGAGGTCCTGGTAGACGGTCGCGATGCCGTGGTCGAGGGACTCGCGCGGCGAGGAGAAGCTGACCTCCTTGCCGTCGACCTTCATCGTGCCCTCGTTGTGCGGGTGGAGGCCGGCCATGATCTTGATCAGGGTCGACTTGCCGGCGCCGTTGTCGCCGAGGACGCAGGTCACCTCGCCGGCGCGCACCGTGAGGTTGATGCCCTTGAGGGCGCGGATGGCGCCGTACGTCTTGCCGACGTCCTTCATCTCGATGAGCGGCTCGCCCGAGTGGAGCTCCGGGTCCGCGTGCTCGGACAGGGTGTCAGTCATGTCAGCCCACCTTTCGGGCGGTCGAGAGCTTCTTGACGTAGAGGTTGACCATGACGGCGAGCAGGAGCATGACGCCGAGGAAGGCCCGGAACCAGTTGGGGTCCCAGCCGGCGTAGACGATGCAGAGGCTCGTCATGCCGAAGATGAACGCGCCGATCGCGACGCCGATGGCGTTGCCGTAGCCGCCGGTGAGCAGCGTGCCACCCACGACCGCGGCGATGATGTAGAGGAACTCGTTGCCGATGCCGTTGCCGGCCTGGAGGGTGTCGAACTTGTAGAGCGTGTGCATGCCGACGAACCAGCCGAGGAACGAGACCGACATGAAGAGGCCGATCTTGACGGCCTTGACCGGGACGCCGACGGCACGGGCCGAGTCGGCGTTGCCGCCGACGGCGTAGATCCAGTTGCCGATCTTGGTGCGCTGGAGGATGAACGCCGACAGGGCGACGAAGAGGAACCACCAGAGGACGGTGATCTCGACGGTGACACTGCCGATCTTGAAGCTCGAGGCGAAGATCGCGTCGAGGGTCTTGTAGCCGTCCATCTGGTTGATGTTGGGCGTCGAGACCGAGCCGGTGACGAGCTTCGTGACCCCGAGGTTCGCGCCCTGCAGCACGAAGAACGTGCCCAGGGTGATGAGGAAGCTCGGTATGCCGGTCCTCACCACCAGGTAGCCGTTGAGGAAGCCGATGGCGAGGCAGAAGACGAGCGAGAGCACGGCGCCGACGATGAGGTTGATGCCGAGCTGGTAGCAGAACATCGCGTTGACGAGCCCCGCCGTGGTGACGATCACGCCGGCGGAGAGGTCGAACTCGCCGCCGATCATGAGCATTCCCACGGCGACCGCGACGATGCCGATGGTGGAGGACTGGTAGAGCACGGTGAAGAACGACGCGGGCGACCGGAAGGCCGGGGCGACGATGAGGAAGAAGACGAAGATGACGATCGCCGCGACGAGCGCCCCGACCTCGGGGCGGGCGAGCAGGCGGTTCGACCAGCCGAGCGTGACCCTGTTCGATGCCTCGGCTGGTGCCGAGGGTGGAGTCTTGGTGGTTTGACTCATGGACCTCTCCGATCCGGTTTGACGAGCGAGCAGTGGAGTGCGGGAAGGGCGGCCGGCCCTGGTTGCCCGGGCCGGCCGCCCCGGTGGGTCAGCGCGTGTTGTTCTTGGCGAACGGGAGGATCACGGCGATGTTCTTCGAGTCCACGAACGACGGTCCGGTCAGGACGGCGAGGCCGCCACCGATGTCGTTGCCGTTCTTCTTGTTGAGGTAGAGCGACTGGATGGCGAGGTAGCCCTGCACGTAGGGCTGCTGGTCGACCGAGAACTGGATCTTGCCGTCCTGGATCGCCTGCGCGGCGTCGACGTTGAGGTCGAAGGTGGCGAGCTTGGCCTTGCTGCTGGCCGCGTCCATCGCCTTGAGGGCGTCGAGGGCGATCGGGGCGCCGAGCGTGACGATCCAGTCGATCGAGCTGTCCTGCGCGAGCTTGGCCTGAAGGGCCGAGACGACCGACGGGTCGTCGGCGCCGTTGACCTGGATGTTCTCTGTCGCCGGGATGCCCTTCTTGACGCCGGCGCACCGCGCCTCGAGGGCCACCGAGCCGGCGGCCTGGATGACGCAGAGGACCTTCTTGCCACCGGCGGCGGCGATGCGCTTGCCGGTCGCCTCACCGGCGAGGTTCTCGTCGGAGCCGAAGTACATCTTGGCGCCGACCTGCTGGTACTGGTCGATGCCGGAGTTGAAGGCGACGACGGGGATGCCGGCGTCGTTGGCCGACTTGACCGCACCGGCGAGGGCGTCGGGAGTGGCGAGCGTCGTGGCGATGCCGTCGACCTTCGAGTCGACGGCGTTCTGGATCAGGGTCGCCTGCTTGGCCGGGTCGGGGTCGTTGGAGTACTTGAGCGTGATGCCGCTGTTCTTCGCGGCCTGGGTGGCGCCGGCCTTGATCTTGTCCCAGAAGGTGTCGCCGGGGGTCTCGTGGGTGACCATGGCGAACGTGTAGCCGGAGTTGTCGCCGGCGCCGCTGCCGCTCCCGGCGTCGGCGGTGCTGGCGGGGGCGCCGCCGCTGCTGCACGCCGCGAGGGCGAGGGCGGCGGCCGTGGCCACGCCGGCTGCGACGGTCAGGCTCTTGCGAGTCCGAGTCGGAGTCATCGTTGATTCCTTTCGTTGCGTCGCGGTGGCCCGGTCGCCGGAGTGGCGCGACGTTCTGTGACGGTCGATCCGTCGATCAGGGTGGAGCCCGTGTGCCGTGTGCCGCCTGGCACGTGAGGTGCGGGCTGGAGGGGTGTCGGGTCGTGTCGACCCGGCCGGTGCGCCTGTGCTGCGCGTGGGCTGAGCGGTCTGGCTGCGTCGCGTCCGGTGAGGACGGTGTGGGGCGAGGTCGTCGCCCGGAAGGTGTGCGGGGATCTCGGCGAGCTCCGGCGACGTGGTGGGTCTCCGTGCTCGCACTGGCTCCTCCGTCGCGGGCGGACATCGGTGTCGATGTCTGCCGGTCCCGGCGTCGGTGCCAGCGATTGGAGGATGCTCCTCTTCCTGCATGCATGTCAAGAGATTGATCAAACATCAGAATGTCCTAACATTTGCTTGACATGGCGACGGCCACGGCAGGACCATCGTTCTCGAAGGGACGACGATGTCGAGGCGTTCGCCGTCCGGACCTCACGGCGACCACCCCCACCGGGTCGCCACCCACCGCGATCACCCAAGGGAGTGTGCACATGCGCATCGGACTGGCCGGAGTCGGCCGCATCGGGGCGTTCCACGCCGAGACCCTCCGCGACCTGTCCGACGTCGACGAGGTCGTCGTCTCCGACCTGGACGCCGACGCCGCCCGCGCCGTCGCGGACAAGCTCGAGGTCGGCTTCGCCGCCTCGCCGGCCGAGCTGCTCGCCCAGGGCGTCGACGGCTTCGTCATCGCCACGGCGACGCCGGGACACGCACCCCTCATCCGCCTGGGTCTCGAGGCCGGCGTCCCCACCTTCTGCGAGAAGCCCGTGGCCGCCACGCTCGACGAGACGCTGGACCTCGCACGGCTCGTCCGCACGACGAGCACGCCCGTCCACGTCGGCTTCCAGCGCCGCTTCGACCGCGGCTACCAGCGCGCCCAGCAGGCCGTGGCCGGCGGCGAGCTCGGCTTCGTCCACAGCATCCGCGCGCAGACGCACGACCAGGCGCCGCCCCATGCCGCCTACATCCCGACGAGCGGCGGCCTCTTCCGCGACTGCTCGATCCACGACTTCGACATCATCCGCTTCGTCACCGGTCGCGAGGTCGCCTCGGTCTACGCCACCGGCGCCAACAAGGGCGCGGCGTTCTTCTCCGAGGCCGGCGACGTCGACACCGCGGCAGCCGTGCTGACGCTCGACGACGGCACGCTCGTCAACCTCTCGGCCACGCGCTACAACGGCGGGGGCCACGACGTGCGCATGGAGGTCCTCGGCAGCGACGGCACGATCGGCGTCGGCTACGACGACTCGCTCGCCGTCACCTCGGCCGAGCCCGGTGCCACCTACCCGGTCGGCCCCCGACACTGGTCGTTCATGGAGCGCTTCCTGCCGGCCTACCGTGCCGAGCTGACGGCCTTCGCGGCCGTCGCCCGCGGGGCGCTGGCCTCGCCGTGCACCGTCGACGACGCGCTCCAGGCGTTCCGCGTCGCCGACGCCTGCGAGCTCTCACGGCGCGAGCGTCGCGTCGTCTCGCTCGACGAGATCCCGAGCCTGTGAGCGACGCCATGGACACCACCACCCCCGCCCCCGGCGACACGGCATACGACGTCGTCGCGATCGGACGCACCGGCGTCGACATCTACCCGCTCCAGCACGGCGTGGGGCTCGAGAAGGTCCGCACGTTCGAGAAGTTCCTCGGCGGCAGCGCGACGAACGTCGCGGTGGCGGCGGCCCGCCACGGGCACCGGACCGCGCTCGTCACGCGGACCGGGCAGGACGCGTTCGGCCGCTACGTCCACGAGGCGCTGCGCGACTTCGGGGTCGACGACTCCTTCGTCTCCGCCGTCGCCGGGCCGCCGACCCCCGTGACCTTCTGCGAGGTCTTCCCGCCCGACGACTTCCCGCTGTACTTCTACCGCTACCCGACCGCTCCGGACCTCATGATCGAGGCCGACGAGCTGCCGCTCGACGCGATCCGCGACGCCGGCGTCTACTGGGCGACCGTGACGGGGCTGTCGCAGGAGCCGAGCCGGGCCGCGCACTTCCGCGCCTGGGACGTCCGGGCCCGCCGCACCCACACGGTGCTCGACCTCGACTACCGGCCGATGTTCTGGTCCGACCCGGCCGAGGCGAGCGTGCAGGTCGGGCGCGCGCTCGACCACGTGACCGTCGCCGTCGGCAACCGCGAGGAGTGCGAGGTCGCCGTCGGCGAGACCGACCCCCAGCGAGCGGCCGACGCGCTGCTCGAGCGCGGCGTCGAGCTCGCCGTCGTCAAGCAGGGCCCCAAGGGGGTGCTCGCCGCGACCCGCGACGAGCGGCTCGAGGTCCCGCCTTTCCCCGTCGACGTCGTCAACGGCCTCGGTGCCGGTGACGCGTTCGGGGGCGCCCTCTGCCACGGCCTGCTCGAGGGCTGGGACCTGCGGCGCGTCCTCGAGTTCGCGAACGTCGCAGGTGCGATCGTCGCCAGCAAGCTCGAGTGCTCCACCGCGATGCCGACCTCCGCCGAGGTCGACGAGCGCCTGGCCGCCGCCGGCCGGCAGGCCTCACCGTTCGCCACCACCGCCGAGGAGGCGCGATGACCACCACGCAGCACGAGCCCACCGTCAGCCCCAGCGTCCGGGTCGCCGACCTGACCGAGATCCGCGTGCGCGAACCCGGGCGCATCGCCGCCGCGTGGGCCGCGCGCCGCCGCCGTCCCCTCGTCCGTGAGGACGGCCGGATGCTCCTCGTCGCCGCCGACCACCCCGCGCGCGGTGCCCTCGGCGTCCGCGGCGCCGGCGCCGCCATGGCGAGCCGCAGCGACCTGCTCGAGCGCCTCGTCACCGCCCTCCAGCGTCCCGGCGTCGACGGGGTGCTCGGCACGCCCGACGTCCTCGACGACCTCCTCCTGCTCGGCGCCCTCGACGGCAAGGTCGCCATCGGTTCGATGAACCGCGGCGGCCTCCAGGGAGCGACCTTCGAGCTCGATGACCGCTTCACCGCCTACACCGCGGGGGAGATCGCGGCGCGCGGTATCGACGGCGGCAAGATGCTGACCCGCATCTGCCTCGACGACCCGGGCACGGTGGCCACCCTCGAGGCGAGCGCCAACGCCGTCACCGAGCTCGCCGAGCACCAGGTTATGGCGATGGTCGAGCCGTTCCTCTCGACGCGCGAGGGCGGTCGGGTCGTCAACCAGCTCGACCCCGACTCGACGATCAAGTCGGTCCACATCGCTGCCGGCCTCGGTGCCTCGAGCGCCTACACGTGGCTCAAGCTTCCCGTCGTCGACGAGCTCGACCGCGTCATGGACGCGACGACCCTGCCGACGCTCCTCCTCGGCGGGGACCCCCAGGGCGACCCGCAGGACACGTACGCCTCGTGGGGCCGCGCGCTCGACCTGCCCGCCGTGCGCGGTCTCGTCGTCGGCCGCGCCCTGCTCTTCCCGCCCGACGGGGACGTCGCCGCGGCCGTCGACATCGCCGCCGGGCTGGTGCACGGGAGCGGGGTCCGCGCGTGAGCGACAACGAGCGCTGGGTGCGCCCCCTGGGGAGCGCCGGCACGACGGAGTGGTCGGTCGCCATCGACGACGCCCTCGACGGGTGGTCGCACACCCGGTTGTATTCCGCCGCGCTGGCTGCCGGGGAGAGCCGCACCGTCGCGGCCGGGGAGTGGGAGCACGTCGTCGTGCCGCTCTCGGGATCCGTCGCCGTCACGGCCGTCGACCCCGAGGGCCTCGAGCACGAGGCCGTCCTCGCGGGTCGGGCCTCGGTCTTCGCCGGGCCCACCGACGTCGCCTACGCCACGCGCGACTGCGACGTCACGGTGACCGCCGAAGGCGGTCCCGCCACGATCGCCGTCTGCGGCGCCCGCGCGACGCGACGGCACACGCCGCCGTTCCGTCACGTGGGCGTCGCAGACGTGCCCGTCGAGCTGCGCGGCGCCGGCGTCGCGTCCCGCGAGGTCCGCAACTTCGGCATCCCCGGCGTCCTCGACGCCGACTCGATCATCGCCTGCGAGGTCATCACCCCCGGCGGCAACTGGAGCTCCTATCCGCCGCACAAGCACGACGAGGAGCGGCCGGGGGTCGAGACGGAGCTCGAGGAGATCTACTACTTCGAGGTCGCCCCGTCGGCCGGTGCTCCGGAGGCCGCGGGTACGAGCCCGGTCGGCTACCAGCGGGTCTACGGCACCGACGACCGGCCGATCGACGTGCTCGCCGAGGTGCGCTCGGGCGACGTCGTCCTCGTGCCGCACGGCTGGCACGGCCCGGCGATGGCCGCCCCCGGCTACGACCTCTACTACCTCAACGTCATGGCCGGCCCGGGTGCCGAGCGGGCCTGGCTCATCTGCGACGACCCCGCACACGGCTGGGTCCGCGACACGTGGTCCGACCAGCCGGTCGACCCCCGACTTCCCCTTGGAGGTGCTCGATGACGAGCGACACCCACGCGGCCGCGACGGTGCGTCTGACCGTGGCCCAGGCCGTGGTGCGCTTCCTCGCCAACCAGTGGAGCGAGCGCGACGGCGAGCGGCAGAAGCTCTTCGCCGGCTGCTTCGGGATCTTCGGCCACGGCAACGTCGCCGGGATCGGCCAGGCGCTGCTGCAGAACGAGCTCGCCGACGGCGAGGAGCACCTCCCGTACGTGCTCGCCCGCAACGAGCAGGCGATGGTCCACACGTCCGTCGCCTACGCCCGCCAGAAGGACCGCCTGCAGACGTGGGCGTGCACCGCGTCCGTCGGTCCCGGCTCGACGAACATGCTGACCGGCGCCGCCCTGGCGACGATCAACCGTCTGCCCGTGCTGCTGCTCCCGTCGGGCACCTTCGCGACGCGAGTGTCCTCCCCGGTGCTCCAGGAGCTCGAGCTGCCGTATGCCGCCGACGTGACGGTCAACGACGCCTTCCGCCCGCTGTCGAAGTTCTTCGACCGGGTCAGCCGTCCCGAGCAGCTGCCGTCGGCGCTGCTCGGTGCGATGCGGGTGCTCACAGACCCCGTCGAGACGGGCGCCGTGACGATCTCGCTGCCGCAGGACGTGCAGGCCGAGGCGCACGACTGGCCGCTCGAGCTCTTCGCGCCGCGCATGTGGCGGGTGGCGCGTCCGCTGCCCGAGGCCGTCGACGTCGCCGACGCCGCAGCGGTCATCCGCTCGGCGAAGCGGCCGCTCGTCGTCGCCGGTGGCGGCGTGCACTACAGCGGCGCCGAGGAGGCGCTCCGCGCGTTCTGCGAGGCCACCGGCATCCCCGTCGGTGAGTCGCAGGCCGGCAAGGGGTCCCTGCCGCACGGGCACCCGCAGGAGATGGGTGCGGTCGGCTCGACCGGCACGACGGCCGCCAACGCGCTCGCCGCAGAGGCCGACGTCGTCATCGGCATCGGCACGCGGTGGAGCGACTTCACCACTGCCTCGCGGACAGCCTTCCAGGACAACGGGGTCCGCTTCGTCAACGTCAACGTCGCGCGCTTCGACGCCGGCAAGCACTCGGGGCTCTCGGTCGTCGCCGACGCCCGGGAGGCGCTCGTCGCGCTCACTGCGGCGCTCGACGGGTATGCCGTCGACGACGCCCACCGGACACGCCAGGCCGCGCTGTGGGCCGAGTGGGACGCCTCGGTCGAGGCGGCCTTCCACCCCGCTCCGGAGGTCACCGACCGGCTGGCCGATGGCCTGCTCACCCAGGGCCAGGTGCTCGGCGCGGTCAACGAGCTGACCGACCCCCGCGACGTCGTGCTCTGTGCGGCGGGCTCGATGCCCGGCGACATCCACAAGCTGTGGCGGGTGCGCGACCGCAAGGCGTACCACGTCGAGTACGGCTACTCCTGCATGGGTTACGAGGTGCCGGCCTCGCTCGGCATCCGTCTCGCCGACGAGTCGCGCGACGTCTTCGCCATGGTCGGCGACGGCGGCTACCTCATGATGCCGACCGAGCTCGTCACGGCGGTGCAGGAGCGCATCAAGGTCATCGTCGTCCTCGTGCAGAACCACGGCTTCCACTCGATCGGATCGCTGTCGGAGTCGCTCGGCTCGCAGCGCTTCGGCACGAGCTACCGCTTCCGTGGTGAGTCGTCCGGACGCCTCGACGGCGCCGTCCTGCCCGTCGACCTCGCCGCCAACGCGCGCTCGCTCGGCGCGCACGTCATCGAGGTGCACTCGCTCGACGAGCTGCACCAGGCGATCAAGGAGGCCAAGGCCGCTCCGGCCGACGGCGGGCCCGTCGTCATCCACGTCGAGACCGACCCGCTCGTCCACGCGCCCGACAGCGCGTCCTGGTGGGACGTGCCGGTCTCGGAGGTCAGCGACCTCGACACGACGCGGACGGCATACGCGGAGTACGTCGACCACAAGGCCACCCAGCGTCCGCTCATCACTCCCGTCGGCACCACCTCTCACCCGGAGTCCTCGTCATGAAGCTCGCCCTCGACCCGTACATGTTCCGTGAGACGCCGCTGCTCGAGCTGCCCTCCCTCGTGGCCGACCTCGGCTACGAGTGGATCGAGCTGTCGCCGCGCGACGACTTCATCCCCTTCTTCAACCACCCGCGCGTCGACGACGCCGGCGTGGCCGCGTTCCGGTCGGCGCTGGCGTCTGCGGGGGTCGGGGTGTCGTCGCTCCTGCCACTCTTCCGGTGGTCGGGTCCCGACGAGGACGACCGCAAGGCGGCCGTGCGCTACTGGACGCGCGCCATCCAGATCGCCAGCGACCTCGGTGTCGACACGATGAACTCCGAGCTCAACGGCAACCCCCGCGAGGCGGCCGTGTGCGAGCGGATGTTCTGGCAGTCGATGGAGGAGCTGCTGCCCGTCTTCGAGAAGGAGGGGATCCGGCTCGTGCTCGAGCCGCACCCCGACGACTGGGAGGAGGACGGCAAGCGTGCGGTCGACATCATCAAGGGGATCAACAGCCCCAACGTGTCGTTCCTCTACTGCGCGCCGCACACCTTCCACCAGGGCAACGATCCCGACGGGATCATGGACAAGGCCGGCGACCTGCTGAGGATGGTCCACGTCGCCGACGCCTACGACCACACCGCGTCGTCCGGGCTGCGCTACATCGTCAACCCGCCCGGGTCGCAGGTCACGGTGCACCAGCACCTCGACATCGGGCAGGGCGAGGTCGACTTCGGCCAGTTCTTCGCCGGCCTCGAGCGCATCGGCTTCGACGGCATCGTCACCTCCTGCGTCTTCGCCTGGGAGGACCGCGCGCGTGAGTCGAGCACCTACATGCGCGACACGATCCGCTCCTACCTCGACAAGTGGTCGACGCCGCCCACGCTCGTCTCGCCCTGAGCCACCAGCATCCGAGCCGAACCCACGTGTTCCCTCCTCGAGCCGGCCACCCGGCACACGCCCCCTCCGCCTTGATCTGAACCCGAAGGACACTGCCATGAGCACGCCCACCCGCATCACCCACCTCATTGACGGCCAGCCGTGGGCCGGCACCGCCGAGCGCACGTCGCCCGTCTTCAACCCCGCGACGGGGGAGCAGTCCGGCGTGCTCGACCTCGCCTCGGCCTCGCTCGTCGACGAGGCCGTCACGTCCGCCGCCTCCGCGTGGGAGGAGTGGGCCGACGCCTCGCTCGCCAAGCGCTCGGGCGTGCTCTTCGCCTTCCGCGAGCTGCTCAACGAGCGCAAGGAGGACGTCGCGGCGCTCATCACGGCCGAGCACGGCAAGGTGCTCTCCGACGCGCTCGGCGAGGTGACGCGCGGCCTCGAGGTCGCCGAGTTCGCCTGTGGCATCCCGCACCTCATGCGCGGCGGCTTCTCGGAGAACGCCTCGACGAACGTCGACGTCTACTCGATCCGCCAGCCGCTCGGGGTCGTCGCCGTCATCTCGCCGTTCAACTTCCCGGCGATGGTGCCGATGTGGTTCATCCCCATCGCCATCGCGTGCGGCAACGCGGTGATCCTCAAGCCGTCCGAGAAGGACCCCTCGGCCGCGATCGCGGTCGCGGCGCTCTGGAAGGAGGCCGGCCTGCCCGACGGTGTCATGCAGGTCGTCAACGGCGACAAGGAGGCGGTCGACGCGCTGCTGAGGCACCCCGACGTGAAGTCGGTGTCGTTCGTCGGCTCGACGCCGATCGCGAAGTACGTCTACGAGACGGGCACCGCGCACGGCAAGCGGGTCCAGGCCCTCGGCGGCGCCAAGAACCACATGCTCGTCCTGCCGGACGCCGACCTCGACCTCGCCGCGGACGCGGCGGTCAACGCCGGCTTCGGCTCGGCGGGGGAGCGGTGCATGGCGATCTCGGCACTCGTCGCCGTCGAACCCATCGCGGACGAGCTGATCTCGAAGATCAAGGACCGCATGGGCAAGCTCGTCACCGGTGACGGCACGCGCGGCTGCGACATGGGCCCGCTCGTCACCTCGCAGCACCGCGACAAGGTGACGTCCTACCTCGACGCCGGGGTGTCCGAAGGTGCGACGCTCGTCGTCGACGGTCGTCAGGACTCCTACGAGTCCGACGGGGAGGGCTACTTCCTCGCGCCGACCCTCTTCGACCACGTCAAGCCCGGCATGTCGCTCTACGACGACGAGATCTTCGGTCCGGTGCTGTCGGTCGTTCGCGTCGGCTCCTACGACGAGGGCCTCACGCTCATCAACAGCAACCCCTACGGCAACGGCACGGCGATCTTCACCAACGACGGTGGCGCGGCCCGCAAGTTCCAGCGCAACGTCGAGGTCGGCATGGTCGGCGTCAACGTGCCGATCCCCGTGCCGGTGTCGTACTACTCCTTCGGCGGGTGGAAGAACTCGCTCTTCGGCGACACCCACGCCCACGGCATGGAGGGCGTCCACTTCTTCACCCGCGGCAAGGTCGTCACGTCGCGCTGGCTCGACCCGAGCCACGGCGGCCTCAACCTTGGCTTCCCCCAGAACGACTGACCCGCAACACTTTTCGAGAGGAACGAACGACCATGGCCGAGTCCAAGGCCCGCAACACCGACGACCGCTACAGCAAGCTGACGATCGGTGTCTGTCCTGACCAGTGGGGCGTCTGGTTCCCCGAGGACGAGAAGCAGATCCACTGGGAGACCGCGCTCGACGAGATGGCCGAGGCCGGCTTCTCGGTCATGGAGACGGGGCCGTTCGGCTACTTCCCCAAGGACCCGAAGCGCCTGCAGGAGGAGATGGACAAGCGAGGCTTCCAGGTCGTCGCCGGCACGGGCTGGGGCATCCTGCACAAGCCGGAGGCCTGGGCCGACACGGAGAAGACCTTCCGCGAGATCGCCGAGACGCACGCCGCCGTCGGGGCGGAGTACATCGTGCACCTACCGCCCCTCTTCCGCGACGACAAGACGTGGGAGTTCACCGACGACCGCGTGCTGTCGACGGAGGCGTGGAACGCCTACATCTCCAATGCCGACAAGCTCGGTCGCATCATGAAGGAGGACTACGGCCTCAAGATGGTCCTCCACCCGCACGGCGACAGCCACATCGAGACGCCCGAGGACATCGACCGCGTCTTCCAGGCGACCGACCCCGACTACGTCGGCTTCTGCCTCGACACCGGCCACATCGTCTACGGCGGTGGGGACCCGATGGAGCTGTGCCGCAAGTACCCCGAGCGCATCTCCTACGTCCACATCAAGGCGATGGACGAAGGCCTCGTCAAGCAGGCCCACGACGAGGACTGGCCCTTCGGTCTCGCTGTCGCCAAGGGCTGCTCCGTCGCACCGCCGGCCGGCGCGCCGGACATGCCGTCGCTCATCGAGGCCCTGGCCGACCTCGACAAGGAGCTCTACGTCGTGTGCGAGCAGGACATGTACCCGTGCGAGCCGTCCTACCCGCTGCCCAACGCCATCCAGACCCGCGAGTACCTCGCGTCCATCGGCCTCGGCCTCCGCTGAGCCCTGCCCTCGCTGACGAAGGAGTCACACCAATGACCGTACGCATCGGCATGATCGGCCCGGGCGGCATGGGCCAGGCTCACATCGACCGGATCCACACCGTCATCGCGGGCGGGCGGGTCGTCGCCGTCTCCGACGTCGACCCGGCCCGAGCGGCCGAGGTGGCGTCGCGGATCGACGGGACGGCATACGCGTCCTCGGCCGAGCTCATCGCCGCCGACGAGGTCGACGCCGTCATGATCTGCAGCTACGGGCCGGCGCACGAGGTGGACGTGCTCGCGGCCATCGCGGCGGGCAAGCCCGTCTTCTGTGAGAAGCCGCTGACGCCGACGGCGGAGGCCGCGCTGCGGATCATGGAGGCCGAGCAGGTCGGCGGGCGGCGCCTGGTGACAGTGGGATTCATGCGTCGCTTCGATCGGAGCTACCGCGAGATGAAGACGCTGCTCGACTCGGGCGAGCTCGGCGAGACGCTCATGGTCCACTGCGCGCACCGCAACCCGACCGTGCCCGAGCACTACACGTGGGACATGGCCATCAACGACACCGCGATCCACGAGGTCGACACGATGCGCTGGCTGCTCGGCGAGGAGTTCGTCTCGGCGCGCGTCGACAAGCCGAAGAAGACGTCGCTGCGCTTCGAGCACCTCCAGGACCCGCTCGTGCTCATCCTCGAGACGGAGTCGGGGGTGCGCGTCGACGACGAGATCTTCGTCAACTGCCAGTTCGGCTACGACATCCGCTGCGAAGCCGTTGCCGAGAAGGGGACGGTGTCGTTGGGCGACCAGAACGCGATCGTCGTGCGCGACGGCGTCGGGGTGCGCAACGCCATCGCCCGCGACCACAACGACCGCTTCTGGGGCGCCTTCGTCACGGAGGTCCAGGAGTGGATCTCCGCGGTCGCGCGGGGCGAGCACACCGGGTCGACGTCGTGGGACGGGTATGCCGCCGCGTGCGTCTGTGACGCCGGTGTCCGAGCGCTCACCGACGAGGGCGTCGTCAAGGTCGAGATGATCGCGAAGCCCGACTTCTACGCCTGACGTCGGGCGCCGGCCGGCTCACGGCCACACCGACGGAACGCGGTGGATCGCCGGCACCAGGTGCCGGCGATCCACCCGCGGTGAACGCTCGGATCGCCCTGATCGGCAACGTTGGACTCGCGTGGACAGATGGTCCGCTCGTGGCTACTTTGGGCAGATCGTCGCGGGGGCGGTCAGCCTCCTCGGTCCGATCGAGAGGGCTGTCCCATGTCTCGTCACGTGAACCCCTGTCACTGCTCCACCACCATGGATCGGACGGCCTGACGTGGCCGGCGCGGGGCCGGAGCTCAAGCGGTCGCTCAACCAGCGGCAGCTGACGATGATCGCCATGGGCGGTGTCATCGGGGCGGGCCTGTTCGTCGGCTCGGGCACCGTCATCCACGACACGGGCCCCGGGGCGTTCATCACCTACGCCCTGTGCGGCGTCCTCATCATCATGGTGATGCGGATGCTGGCCGAGATGGCCGTGGCCAACCCGTCGACCGGCTCGTTCGCCGACTACTCCCGCAAGGCGCTCGGTGACTGGGCGGGCTTCTCCGTCGGCTGGCTCTACTGGTACTTCTGGGTCATCGTCGTGGGCTTCGAGGCCGTCGCCGGCGCCAAGGTCATCAACTTCTGGCTGCCGGGGGTGCCGACGTGGGTGCTGAGCCTCCTGCTCATGCTCCTCATGACGGGCACCAACCTCATCTCGGTCTCGTCGTTCGGGGAGTTCGAGTTCTGGTTCGCCGGGATCAAGGTCGCGGCGATCATCGTCTTCCTCGCCTGCGGTGCCCTCTTCGTCTTCGGCATCTGGCCGAACGCCGACCTCGACTTCAGCAACCTCACCGCGCACGGCGGCTTCTTCCCCAACGGCGGACTGGCGGTCACGGCGGGTGTCGTGACGGTGATCTTCTCGATGGTGGGCGCCGAGATCGCGACCATCGCCGCAGCCGAGTCCGACAACCCGGAGCGGGCCGTGTCCAAGGCCGCGAACTCCGTCATCACCCGCATCGCCATCTTCTTCGTCGGCTCGATCTTCCTGCTCGCGGTGATCCTTCCGTGGAACTCGGCCACCTTGGAGGCGTCGCCCTACGTCGCGGCCTTCCAGGAGATGGGCATCCCGTATGCCGACCACGTGATGAACGCGGTCGTGCTGACCGCCGTGCTCAGCTGCCTCAACTCCGGCCTCTACACCGCGTCCCGGATGCTCTTCGTGCTGGCCGCCCGCCGGGAGGCACCCGCCTCGATGGTCTCGGTCAACTCCCGTGGAGTGCCGATGGTCGCCATCCTGGCCTCGTCGGTCGTCGGCTTCCTCGCCGTCATCATGGCTGCCGTGTCGCCCGACACCGTCTTCTCGTTCCTGCTCAACTCGTCCGGCGCCGTCATCCTCTTCGTCTACCTGCTCATCGCCGTCTCGCAGATCATCCTGCGCTACCGGGCTGACGCGTCGACGCTCAAGGTGAAGATGTGGTGGTTCCCCGCCCTGTCGGTCATCACGGCGCTCGGCATCGTCCTGGTGCTCGTCCAGATGGGACTCACCGAGGACGTGCGCATCCAGCTCGTGCTGAGCCTCGTGTCGTTCGGCATCGTGCTCGTCCTCTTCTTCATCAACCGGGCCCGCATCGCGCGCCTGCCCGAGCGTGTCGCGCCCGACCACACCGGTGAGGCGCGCCGCGTGCTCGTGCTCGCCAACCAGACCCTCGAGGCCGACGAGCTGATGCGCGAGCTCCAGCGCATCGACGCGATGGGCAAGGCGACCTACTACGTCTGCGTCCCGGCCAGCGCCGTCGAGACGGGCACCGCCTCGACGCACGGCGCCGTGTCCGTCGCCGAGGCGACGACCGAGGCGGCGCAGGCCCGGCTGGACCGGACCCTCGATGCCCTCACGGCGCACCACCTCGACGCGACCGGTGGGCTCGGCGACTACCGGCCGCTGCGTGCCCTCCGGGCGGCGGTGAGCCACTTCGACCCCGACCAGATCGTCATCGTGACGCTGCCCGCCTCGGACTCGATCTGGCAGCGCTTCGAGGTCGTCGACCGGGCCGGCGAGCTCGGTCTGCCGGTGACCCACGTCGAGGCCGCCTCGCTCGTCATGCAGGCCTGAGCCGTGGCCATCGTCGTCGCCTACACGGCGCAGGACAGCGGCGCGTCGGCGCTCGAGCTGGCCGCCGTGCTGTCACGGTCGACGGGCGAGCCCCTCACCGTGGCCGTCGTCGTGACGACCCCGCACGCAGCGGGGGCCGCGGAGTTCGTCGACGGGGACTACCTCGGGCCGCTCCGCGACTGGGGCGAGTCGGTCCTCGAGCAGGCCCGGACGGCGCTGCCTCCTGACGTCGAGGCGAGCTTCGTGGTGCGTGCGGCATCGTCGATCCCCGCCGGCCTGCTCGAGCTGGCGGCCGAGGTCGACGCGTCCGCCCTCGTGCTCGGCTCGTCGAGCAAGGGCGCGCTGGGTCGCATCTCCTTCGGCAGCGTGACCGACCGGCTCGTGCACTCGGCGCCCCTGTCGGTGCTCCTGGCCCCCCTCGGATACCGACCCACGCCGGGCTCTCGCATCCGCCGGGTCAGCATCGGCTTCGGCGGGTCTGCGGGCGCGTCGCACGTGGCGGCCGTGGGGGCCGCGGTCGCCGAAGCCCTCGGTGCGAGCCTGCGGGCGGTGTCGTTCGCCGTCCGGCCGCCCAAGCGGATCTACGGCAGCGTCGAGGAGTCGGCCGACGACCTCGTCGTCGACCGGTGGGTGGCGCGCACGACGAGCGCTCTCCGGGCCCAGGTGGGAGCCCACGACGCCGCACTGGCCGAGCGTCTCGCCCGGTCGCTCGTCGTCGGCGAGGGAGTCTCGTGGAGCACGGCGATCTGGGACGTCGAGTGGAGCGACGGCGACCTGCTCGTCGTCGGTCCGAGCTCGTCGGCCCCGGCCGCCCGGCTCTTCCTCGGCTCGCGCGCCTCGAAGATCATCCGGTCGGCACCGGTGCCCGTCTACCTCGTGCCGGCCCCCCGAGCAGGCTGAGCCTCCTTCTGCACCAAGCAGATCCGGCCGCTACCGGTCCGCGTGAGAGGAGAGCTGGGCGGCGAGATAGGGCGCTGTCGCGCTCCCCTCGACGCCCGCGACCTGCTCCGGGGTGCCCGTCGCCACGACACGGCCCCCCGCGTCCCCACCGCCCGGGCCGAGGTCGATGACCCAGTCCGCGCTGACGATGGTGCCGAGGTCGTGCTCGACGAGCACGACGGTGTTCCCGGCGTCGACCAGCGTGTGGAGCTGGCGCAGCAGCAGGGCGATGTCGGCCGGGTGCAGCCCGACCGTGGGCTCGTCGAGGAGGTAGAGGGCGTGCCCGCGCCGGGCCCGCTGCAGCTCGGTCGCCAGCTTGATCCGCTGGGCCTCCCCACCGCTCAGCTCGGTGGCGGGCTGACCGAGACGCAGGTAGCCGAGCCCCACCTCGCGCAGCGTCGTGAGGCTGCGCGCGGCGGCCGGCACGTCGGCGAGGAAGTCGGCGGCCTCGTCGACGGAGAGGGCCAGCACGTCGGCGACGTTCTTGCCGCGGTGGGTGATCTCGAGCGTCGCGGCGTTGTAGCGCGCGCCGTGGCAGGTCGGGCACGGCGCATACGTCCCGGGCAGGAAGAGCAGCTCGACGGAGACGAAGCCCTCGCCCTGACACGTCTCACAGCGTCCCTCGGCGACGTTGAAGGAGAAGCGGCCCGCGCCGTAGCCGCGCTCGCGCGCCTCGGGGGTGGCGGCATACAGCTTGCGCACGGCGTCGAAGAGGCCGGTGTACGTGGCGAGGTTGGAGCGCGGGGTGCGCCCGATGGGCCGCTGGTCGACACGGACGAGCCGGTCGAACGACTCGAGGCCGGTGGCGTCGTCGACGTCGATCTCGAGCTCGGTCTCCTCGGGGTCGTCGGGGCTCTGGCCGAGGTGGCAGCGGACGAGCTCGGAGAGCACCTGGGTGACGAGCGTCGACTTGCCCGACCCCGAGACTCCGGTGACGGCCGTCAGGACGCAGAGCGGGACGTCGACGGAGACGTCGTCGAGGTTGTGCCGGCTGATCCCGCGCAGGTGCAGCCAGCCCTGGGGCTCGCGCTGCGGCCGCGGGGGACGCTCGGCGCGGCCGAAGAGGTGGTGCCCGGTGACCGAGGCCTCGACGTGCTCGAGCCCGTCGACCGGACCCGAGTAGAGCACGTGGCCGCCCTGCTCGCCCGCGCCCGGACCGATGTCGACGACCCAGTCGGCGCGGCGGACGATGTCGAGGTCGTGCTCGACGACGAAGAGCGAGTTGCCCGAGCGCTTGAGCGCGTCGAGCACCTCGAGCAGCGGCGCGGCATCGGCCGGGTGCAGCCCCGCGGACGGCTCGTCGAGGACGTAGACGACCCCGAAGAGGCCGGACCGCAGCTGGGACGCGATGCGCAGGCGCTGGGCCTCACCGGGGGAGAGCGTCGTCGAGCTGCGTCCCAGCGAGAGGTAGCCGAGGCCGAGGTCGAGCAGCACCTGGACGCGCGCGAGGAGGTCGGTGCAGAGACGCACGGCGACTTCGGTGGCCTCGCCCGACGTGGCGGACGACGTCGCCGCGCCGGCCTCGGTCAGCTCGGCGACGGGGCGCACCAGGGCCGCGAGGTCGGTGAAGGACAACGCGTTGGTATGCGCGATGCTCAGCCCGCGGAAGGTGACGGCGAGGGCGTCCTCCCGCAGTCCCGTGCCGTGGCACGCCGGGCACCGGACGCTGCGGACGAAGCGCAGGGCCTTGTCGCGCATCATCTGGCTCTTCGTGTCGGCCAGGGTGTGGCGGATGTGCTGCGGGCGCTCCAGAAGGTGCCGTGGTAGTCGCGGCCTGTCGTGTCGTCGGCCTCACCGCGCCGGTCGATGAGCACCCGCGGCTGCTCGTCGGTGTAGAGCAGCCAGTCGCGGTCCGCGCGGGAGAGGTCACGCCAAGGTGCCTCGACGTCGATCCCGAGGGTCCTCGTGACGCGCACGAGGTTCTTGCCCTGCCAGGCGCCCGGCCAGGCCGCGATGGCGCCGCCGCGGATGCTCAGGGACGGGTCGGGGACGAGCAGGTCCTCGGCGACGTCGTGCGCCTCGCCCAGCCCGTGGCACTCGGGGCATGCCCCGGCGGCGGTGTTGGGGGAGAAGGCCTCTGCTTCGAGGCGGGTCGCGCCGACGGGGTAGGTGCCGGCGCGGGAGTAGAGCATCCGCACGAGGTTGGAGAGGGTCGTCAGCGTGCCGACGGTCGAGCGCGAGCTCGGGGCGCCGCGGCGCTGCTGGAGGGCGACGGCCGGCGGCAGGCCGGTGATCTCCTGCACGTGCGGGGCGCCGACCTGCTGGAGCAGCCGGCGGGCGTAGGGCGCCACCGACTCGAAGTAGCGCCGCTGCGCCTCGGCATAGAGGGTGCCGAAGGCGAGGGAGGACTTGCCCGAGCCGGAGACGCCGGTGAAGGCCACCATCGCGTCACGCGGCAGGTCGACGTCGACGGTCTTGAGGTTGTGCTCGCTGGCTCCGCGGACGTGGACGAAGTGGTCGGTCGGGTCGAGGTGCACGTGACCTGTCTAGTCGCTCGGGCCCGGGCGGGCACCATCGGTCGTGGCCGGTCGGGTCAGTACTCGCCCTTGATGACGAAGTAGGAGCCCCGGATCGTGCCGGCCAGCTTCGACCTCTGACGGGCGAACTTGAACCGGGACGCGAGCTCCTCGGGGACCTCCATGCCGTCGGAGAGCTTGAAGCCGACGGCGCGCTTGCCCGCCGGGTCGATCGCGTACATGACGTTGATCGACAGGCCGGACTCGTAGAAGACGTAGGCCATCCTGAGCCCGTCGACCTCGAACGCCGTGGCCTCGAGGGGCCGCGACTCGATCGTGAGGTCACGCTCCTCCGCGAGGATGCGGTGGACGTACTCGACGATCTCGCTCGCGTCTGCCGCGGGCTCGACGGTGAGGACGTGGTCGTACTTGTTCTTGTAGTAGCGCGCCTCGTTGGCCCGGAGGCCGGCCAGCGCCTCCGCGACGGGGGAGCTCTCGAGCCCCTCGGTGGACACGTCCACGAAGTCGACGACGTACGACACGGCATACCTCCTGGTCTCGGGGCTTCGTCGCCACAGTAGCGCCGCGCCCACGCGATGACCCCTCCACCGGACCGGGGCCGGTGGAGGGGCCAGGCCGAGCCCGGGCGCCGTCAGTCGGCGACGTGGAGGGCCTTGACCTCGTCGCGGGCAGCCACGATCGCGGCGTGCTGGCGGGTCACGACGGCGCGGAAGCCGGCGCTGAGGTCGGCCTTCTCGGCCTTCTCGTACTCGGAGACCGCGTGGTCCTCGCCGGTCACGGCCGCGCCGAGGACGCTGCCCGCGTCGTCGCCCGTCAGGGCGTCCTTGAGCGAGATCCAGCCGCGGTGCACGGTCGCCGCGACCGATCCGCTCTCGTCGACGTCGTCGCCGTACTCATGGCCCATCTCGACGATCTCGCGGTGGAAGCCGGCGCGCTGCTCGGACAGCCGCTGCAGGGTGGTGGCCCACTCGGCGCGGTCGCTGTCACGCAGCTTCTCCGCAGCTGAGGCGAAGCCGCGCTCGCCGTCCTTCAGGGTCTCCACGAGGTCCTTGGCGACCTTCTCGTCATCCGACATGTGCACTCCTTCGATCGGGTTGCTGGTCCCTCGGGTCCTACCCGACGGCGTCACGACCCAACCGTGGGCAGCCCGGATCCGCCCCGCGCCGGGTGCGCCACGAGCCGGTGTTCGTGGTCGGCGCTTCACGCGTAGCGATCTGATGAGCACCGCCCGACGATAGAGTCGAGGAAGGATCCGGGCGTCTGGGAGGAGGCCACGGCGATGGCATCGGAATCGGTCGAGGACGAGCGCCAGTGGGCTGCCGAGAAGCGCGACTTCGTCGCCGACCGACGTGACGAGCTGGCGGCTGAGCGCGACGCCGTCGCGGACGCGAGGGACGCGATCGCGGACGCGCGACAGGCTCGGCTGGACGAGCTGGAACGGCAGCTGGACGCCCGCGCGGTCGAGCTCGGATCCACAGGTGACAGTGTCGAATCGGCTGCTTCACGACTTGCCGACCGGGTCGGCCGGGCACGGGCGCTCGAGGACCGTGAGGAGATGGCCACCTCCCGCGATGCCGCCGAGGTCGACCGGGACGAGGCTGCTGAGCGACGGCACGCGGCCACTCCGACGACCAAGCTGGCCGCGGCGTTCGCCGAGGTCGCCGAGCACCTCTACGCCGCCGACTCCTTCGACGAGGTCATGTCGCGGATCGCCCAGGCCGCGGTGAGCACCATCGCGGGGTGTCAGATGGCCAGCGTCACGCTCCGGGAGAGCGGGGCCTTCCAGACCGCAGCGACCACGGCCTCGGCCGCCACGGCCGTCGACGACGCGCAGTACGCGGCACACGAGGGACCCTGCCTGGACGCGGTGGACGAAGCCATCGTGTATGCGCGGGCCTTCCCCGACACACGCTGGCCGACGCTGGCGTCACGCCCGGTCGACCACGGCGCCGAGTCCGCCGCCTCATACCGCCTGGCCGCGCCGAGACTGTGGACCGACGGCGCCGGGGGGTCGCTCAACACCTACGGGGCCGAGCCGGATGCGTTCAGCGACGACGCGCGGGACATCGGGCTCATCCTGGCTGCGCACGCGGGGCTGGCAGCGGGAGCAGCCCACGAACGTCGCGACCTCGAGGACCTGGCCGAGGGGCTGAACCAGGCACTCGTGTCCAGGGACGTCATCGGCCAGGCCAAGGGGATCCTCATGGAGCGGCTGAAGCTCACCCCGGAGGATGCGTTCGACGCCCTGCGACGGGCGTCCCAGCGGCTCAACGAGAAGCTCCGGTCGGTGGCTGTCACGGTGGCGCAGACGGGCGAGTTCGACAGCAGCGACGCCCCGCGGGCGGACTCGGGTGCGACCCGGCCGCCTGCGCGAGCCCGCGACGCGGGCGGGGCGTGAGCACCCGGCATACAACGGGTGACGATCACGGGTGCTGAGGGGTCAGCCGTAGCCACCCGAGCCCGGCCAGCCCCGGGCCGCGATGTACCAGATCGCCGACGTCAGCACGGCGCCGATGAGCAGCGCGAAGAGCAGACCGCCGGCCACGGGCAGGAACCAGCCGGGAGCGCGCCTGGACCGGACCGCGACGACCTTGACGACGACGGCACCGATGACGGCGCACCCGAGGATGCCGTGCACGACGGTGCGCGTGGAGACGGGCTCGCCGTCACGGAGCGTCCCGGACTCGAGGCCGAGGGCCCAGAGGCAGTGGTAGGCGACGAGGACGATGAGCACGACGGCGACCGCGCCGCAGATGCGGTGGGCGGTGCCGAGCCAGGACGGCGCGCCGATGCCGAGCCTGCCGTAGAGCCAGAGGGCACCGACGAGCTGGAGCAGCGCGAGCACCCCGATCACCACGGACAGCACGACCTTCATGTCGATCACCGTGCGGAAGCCGAACGTCGTCGTGCCGGCGAGCGTCGGGTCGTGGACCTTGCCGAAGACCCCGACGAGCAGAGCGACGACCGCGCCCGCGGCGAACGCCGTCAGGGGGATCGCCAGGCTCTTCGCAGGCCTGCTGTCAGCCATGGTCTCAGGATCCTCCTGCCCGGCCCGTACGGGAGAGGAACGGCTCAAGACCGAGCCCGTCGCCTGAGACGGAAGGGTCCCGGGGTGCGCGGGGCCGGTCAGTCCGTGCGGGCTGACCGGCTCCACGCCGAGATGGGCTGCGCCGGCGAATCGCTCAGAGGCCGACGGCCGTGACGCCGTAGGTGGCCTGAGCGGTGGTGAAGCCCTCGAACTTCAGCTGTGAGATGAGGCCCCCGCGGGAGAACGGCGTCAGGTCGAGGTAGGACTGGGCCTTCTTGGCGGCCTGCTCCTTCCAGTTCACCGTGATGTGGTCGACGGCGAACGTCGCGTCGGCCTTGGAGAACTGCTCGAACCGCAGCTGCTCGATCAGACCCTTGCGCGAGAACGCCGTGAGCTCGAGGTAGGACTCGGCCTTGGCGACGGCCTGCTCCTGCGACACGGTCATGGCGTTGGCGGCTTCCTCAGCCGCCGCCTTCGCTGCAGCGGCCTTGGCGGCGGCGGCCTTGGCGGCGGCAGCCTTGGCCGCAGCAACCTTCGCAGCGGCAGCCTTGGCCGCAGCAACCTTCGCAGCGGCAGCCTTGGCCGCTGCAGCCTTGGCGGCGGCCGCCTTGTCCGCCGCCTTGTCCTCTGCGGCCTTGTCGGCGGCGGCCTTGTCCGCCGCTGCCGTGTCGACCGTGGCGGCCGGTGAGGCAGCCGGAGTCGTGGCGACGCCCGTCGTGGTCACGCTCGCGGCGGTGGCGGCGGTCGGAGTGGTCTTGGGGTTGTTGCCGGTCGTGCCGATGGCGATGAGAGCGACGACGAGGCCACCAGCCCACAGGCCGGCCTTCTTGCCCTTGCCCATCTTCGGCTTCGTCCTCGCGCCCGACTCCGTGAGCGGAGCGCCCTGCGGAGGTGCCCACGTCAACGGCGCGGTCGGCACTCCTTCGGGCGCGGGGTAGTGGTAGTTGTTGTCGCTCATGAATGGCTCTCCCTGTGGATTCCCTGGAACTGCTAGGGAAGTGTCCGGGCCCATTGGCGGTCGTGTCCCGGTTTCGGAGATATCGGTGGGGACGTGGCCCGGTCTGGATCTAGACGGACGACAGCTCGTGCACGAGCCAGGCGAGGGCCGCGCCGTTGGCGAGGACGGTGAACCAGAAGACCGTGCGGAAGGGCTGCTTGATCGTCTTGTGCCGGAAGACGTGTCGCGCGACGAGCGCCCCCGGCCAGCCACCCAGGAGGTCGATCGTGTGGAGCATGGACTCCGGCGTACGCCGTTTGCCACTGACCGATGCCGCCGACTTGTCCGCGCGGTACATCGCGAAGGCGACGCCGCTGAGCAAGAGGTAGGCGACCGGTAGCCAGACCGGGAGGATGTCCCGCACCAGGAGGACCCCCAAGAGGCCGAAGAAGAGGATCGCGACGGCGACCGCCAGCAGGCTGCCGCGCGCTCGGCGGCGTCCACGCCGGTCTCCGACGCGGTTGTCTGCGGGCATCTCTTCGGCTCCTCGGCTCGGGATGGTCAGGCGGGACAGCCTGGCTCGAGGGGGAGCGGGTCGTCCTGACCGGACATTATGCGGCCCGCCCTGCTGCCCGTGGCGAGGATTCGCGAACGACGGTCGGGTCGGCGGCGCGGCCGAGCAGGGGCGAGCTCGCGTCAGGAGGACTGGGCCGGGCGCACCGGGTAGCGCAGGTGCGTCACCCCGACGCCGGCGATGACGGTCGGGTCGCCGAGGACGGCCGGCGTCGTCGCGAGGTGGTCGAAGAGTCGCACCCCGGAGCCGAGCAGCACTGCGGCGACGTCGATCTGGAGGTGGTCGACCAGTCCGGCGTTGAGCAGCTGCTGGATCGTGTCGGCGCCGTGGACGCCCACGGACTTCTCGCCGGCGGCGTCCTTGGCCTGGCGCACCGCGCTCTCGATGCCGTCCGTCACGAAGTGGACGGTCGACCCGGGCCGGGGCCACCCGTCCGGGACGTCGTGAGTGACGACGAAGGCGGGGCCCCACGCGTGGTTGCCGCCCCAGCCCTGGGCGACCTCGAAGGTGCGGCGTCCGGTGAGGACGGCCCCGAGCTGGGGCGTGAGCTCGCGGAGGTACCGGGCGCTCGGCTCGGACACCCTGAACGTCATGGGGTCCGAGCCTCCGGTGGCGAACTCGACGTCACCGGAGGCGAAGTACCAGTCGAAGACCTGCATCACGTCGTCGTCGGGACCGGCGACGAAGCCGTCGAGCGACATGGACATGATGGCGACGACGTCAGACATGCTGGTGGTTCCTCTCCACAGTGGGTGCATGTGAACTGCTCTCACTCTGGCAACGAACAGCACCGCCTCGGTCGGACAGCGGTCACCGAACGTTCTCGCGGTGCCCCGGGTGGGAGCCCGGTCAGGTCCAGAGCTCGACCAGATGCTCCGCGAGGCCGAGGCCCTGGTCGTAGCCTCCTCGCGCGGCCGGCAGACGCGTCGACGGGTCGAGCGCGTTGGCGCCGAACACGTCACCCGCTCGGCCGTCCGGGAAGACGGTCTCGACCCTGCTGCCACCCGCCCGCAGCTCCGCGACCTGGCTGGAGAGGTCCATGCCCCACTCGAGCGGCATGCGCGTCCGGCCGCTGAAGGGGGACAGCACGAGGACCCGCCCGTAGCCGGCTGCCAGATCGGCGTTCTCGCTGCGCCGGTAGCCGCCGTTGAGGTAGCGGTGCTCGCCGATCCGATAGGGCGTCATCGCCGAGGTGCTGGCGGCAACGGCGTCCACGAGGTCGACCCCGCTGTCCCGGTCGAAGACGACGGGCTCCCCGGTGTCCGCATCGACGGCGGTGATGAGGATGCGCTGACGCGGCCAGTCGTGGTGGGGGAGACGGGACGCGACGATGCCGCGCCACCGTGTCGGGTCGGACGGGTTGGCCGCCTCCCGCTCCAGCGCGGCCGCGCCCATCCGGCGGCGCATGTCGTATGCGTTCTCCGACGTCGCGATGATCGTGTCCGACCACTCCAGGTAGTTCGCGCCCGAGACGTTCGATCCGCCTCGTCGGTGGGCCCCGCCACCCCGGGACGGAGCCGGGGGCACCTCAGCGAGGATGGCGGCATACAGCTCCGTCGGGCGTGTCCTGCCGGTGATCTGGGCTGCCACGGTCGACCCGGCCGAGGTCCCGACGACGAGGTCGGCCTCCGTGAGGTCGACGCCGGCATCCGAGAGCCCGGCGATGAGGCCGAGCTCCCACGCGTTGCCGGCGGCTCCCGCGCCGGCCAGCACGAGGGCGCGTTGGTCGGTGGAGGCCGATTGGCTTGTGGAGTGGGCTTGCTGGGCGATCGGCCAGTTACCTGGTTGTGGGTCTCGAGGCGTCGAGGCGGGAGTGGTGTTCATGGGAGTGCCTTTCGCGGGTTGCGTGGAGGGCCTCCCCGTGGCGACTACGTCGGTCGGGCGATCGTGGACTGCGGGGGAGCACCCAGTGCGGTTGCTGCGTTCACGGGTCTCACCTCCTGCGGACGGATCACGATCAGTCGGACGCTAGCAGCCCGACAGCCCAGTGCGCATCGTCAGGCGACCACGGGCAGGCGGCACGTCACCGCGATGTTCCATAGCCTTCATGGATGGACGTGGTGGAGATGCCGCCGACCGGCACCTGCGAGATCAGCACTGTCGGGCGCAGGAGTGGCCGCGTCACCAGGATCGAGATCTGGTACGTCGTGGTCGACGGACAGATTGTCCTGACCGGCACTCCCGGCTCGAGGCACTGGCTGGCCAACCTGCGCGCACACCGCGAGGCCGTGCTGCACCTGCGTGAGCCGCCCGACGATCGTGCAGTCGTGGCAGACGAGGTGACGGATCCGGCCGTGCGGCGACATGTCACCGAAGAGGCCTGGCGTCTCCAACCGTGGTACGCAGCCCAGCCGTACTCGATGGACGAATGGGTGAGCGGCTCGCCCATGGTCAGGCTGACAGCCCGTGACGAGTGATGTGTCCGCCCGGAACGCGCGACCATCGCCCTGGGCCGCTCATCGTTCGGGCAGGGTCCAACGGCCCTACCCGTTCACGACCACGTCAGCCACGATCGAAGCATGCTGATCGCCGAGGATCTGTTGCTGTTGCTCACCGATGACGACACCGGAAAGCTGGCTGCTTCCAGCACCACGGTGGACATCGCACTGGGGGGTGCCCTGCTGGTCGAGCTCGCACTCATCGAACGTGTCGACGTCGCGGGTCCCGCGCAGGAGGTGGCGCCGGGACGCCTCGTCGTCCATGACCCAGGGCCCACCGGTGACGAGATCCTCGATGAGGCACTCGCAACGGTCACGAGCAAGGAAGGCAAGAAGCCCCAGACCGTGGTGACTGCCCTGGGCAGGGGCACCCGCCTCCGACTCTACGAGCGCCTCGCTGAGGGCGGTGTGCTCCGGGAGCAGGAGGGCCGGGTCCTTGGCGTCTTCCCTACTCACCGCTGGCCCGCCCAGGACGCCAGTCACGAGGCGGCGGTCCGGGCCGCGCTCGAGTCCGCCCTGCGGCACGGCGCGGCCACCGACTCCCGGACCGGCGCACTCGTCTCCCTGCTGTCCGCGCTCAACGCCGTCGCGGACGTCGTGGATCCGAGGGCAGTCGGCCTCTCGAAGCGGGAGCTGAACGCGAACGCTCGCAGGGTCGCCGAAGGCGACTGGGCAGCCGCCGCTGTTCGATCGGCCATCGGGAGCATGATGGCGGCCGTCGCTGCAGCGATCGCGTCCGCCGTCGTCGTTGCCGGAAGTGGCGGCTCCTGAGCTGCAGCGCCAGTCGTCGCCGCTGCTGCTGCCGCTGCGAAGACGGCTCCCTGGGTCGGGATGACCGTCGTGGGCGACCTGTTGATCGCTGACGGATGTGCGAAACGGTGTCAGACCGGGCCATTCCGGCGCTAACGTCTTGAGGTCGGAAAGTCTTCTGCCCTGAGGGGGAGCCGTGCGTGCTACCGGGTGGCGAGCTGTTGCATGGGTGACGGCGCCGATCGTCGGAGCGTTGTCCTTTGCCCCAATCGGTTCGGCGTCGACGCAGCTGAATCCGAAGGTGGAGCACGTGCTGCTGCTCAGCCTCGACGGGTTTCACGACGTCGATCTGACGAACTATGTCGCGGCGCATCCCACATCCGCGCTGGCGGAGGTCGTGGCACGAGGACGTCGCTACTCGAACGCGTCAGCCCAGACACCGTCGGACTCGTTTCCCGGCACGCTCGCCATGGCGACAGGCGGGTCACCGCGGTCGACCGGGGTCTACTACGACGTGTCCTGGGACAACAGCCTCTCGCCGGCCGGCTCGGACTGCAGTACGCGGGGCGCGCTCGTTCCGTTCAACCAGACGATCAACGTCAACGCCAACACGGGTGACAGCGTGGCCGACATCAACCCGGCCAAGCTGCCGCGTGACCCGGACCACGGGTGCAGCGTCGTCTACCCGCATCAGTTCCTCAAGGTGAACACGATCTACGAGGTGGCGCACGCGGCAGGGCTGCGCACGGCCGTCGCCGACAAGCACCCGAGCTACGAGATCCTGTCCGGTCCCTCCGGGACAGGCATCGACGACTTCTACGGCCCCGAGTTCAACGCGGCCAAGGCCGACATCAAGAAGATCATGGCCAACGACGAGCTCAAGGTCAGGGCAGTGCTGAACGAGATCGACGGGCTCGACCACGACGGCACCGCGGTCGTCGGCGTCCCCGCCATCTTCGGCATGAACTTCCAGGCACCGAACATCGGGCAGAAGTTCTCCGGCTACGTCGACGGTGCCGGCACGATCCCCCAGAGCGTCACCACCATCGGCCCCCTCGCCGGGAGCGCCCCCGGGCTCGCGCAGGCGCTCGACTACGTGGACGGCGCGGTGGGCCGGATGCTGAGCCGGGTCGGGGCCAACGGTCTGAACGGCGACACGATGATCATCCTGACCGCCAAGCACGCCAACAGCCCGGTCGACCGCTCCACCCTGCGGTGGATAGACCCAGCCGGCTTCGCTCCGCTCATCAACAGCGTCCAGCCCGGGCTGACCGCGCAGGTGACGGCGGACACGATGGCGCTCGTCTGGCTCACGGATCGCACCCGTGCAGCCGACGTGGCGGCCGTGCTCGAGGCGAACGCCGCGACGGTCGGGGCCAGCACCGTCACCAGCGGTGCCGCAGTCGCGGAGCTCTTCGCCGGACAGCTCGGCGGCAACGCGAGCCGGATCCCCGACGTCGTCGTGCAGCCGGCGACCGGGGTCGTCTATGCCGCGCCGAATGCGAAGCTGGTCGACCACGGAAGCGGTAGCGCCGAAGACACCCACGTCCCCTTGGTCATCATCGAACCCGGTCGCAAGGGCGGTCGCACCCTCGTCTGTCCTGTCTCGCTGCGACAGATCGCGCCGACCGTCCTCCGCGCCCTCGGGCTCAGGGAAGACACGCTCGACGCGGTCCGACTGGAAGGCACGCAGCGGCTGACGAACGGGGACGAGTGTTGAGTTGGTCTGCCGTGGGCTGTCCGGCCCTGCCGAGGGCGTCCGGTGAGCGATGACGTACTTCTGGGTCGGCATCGGCGTGCTGCTCGTGGTCGGCCTCGGCATGATCGTGTGGGCCTCCCAGTCGGGGCCGGACCCGTCCGGGCGTGACGTCTCGGCCCGGCGGAGCAGGCAGACGCAGATCGGTGCCCTCCTGGTGGCGGTCTCGCTCGGCGTCCTCGTGGTCGCCTATCTCACGGCCGCCTGGCCCTAGGCCGCTGCCCGCTTCGCTGGGCGGAGTTGCGAGAGCGGTGGGGGACGTAGGCTCCATCCCATGGCTGAGACTCCCCGCGTCACGTACGTCCTCATCGACGGGGAGAACATCGACGCCACCCTCGGGACCTCGATCCTGGGACGGCGTCCGCGCCCCGAGGAGCGCCCGAGGTGGGAACGGCTGCTCCAGTTCGCGCAGGAGCTGTGGAACCAGCCGGCCGCCGGGCTCTTCTTCCTCGCGGCCAACAACGAGCTGCCGATGCCGTTCGTCCAGGCGCTGATGGCCATCGGCTACCGGCCCGTCCCGCTCTCCGGCGCGCCGGGCGAGAAGGTCGTCGACATCGCCATCCAGCGGACGCTCGTCGAGATCCGTCAACGCCGGGCCGACGTGCTCCTCGTCAGCAACGACGGGGACTTCGTCGACCAGGTGGGCGACCTGCTGGACGGCCGGCGGGTGGGGGTCGTCGGGTTCCAGGAGTTCCGCAGCAACGCGTTTCTCGAGCTGACGGCCCAGGGTCTGGCCACCTTCGACCTCGAGTACGACGTGCAAGCCTTCCGGGAGTCGCTGCCGCGGATCCGTGTCATCGCGATCGAGGACTTCGACCCGGCCGACTTCCTCTAGACCCGCCTCGCGCCGTCACGGGTCCAGTCGGCGCCTCAGCGTGTGGGGCGCGCAGAACCGGTAGCTCTCGGTCACCAGCTCGGCGACCTCGTCCCAGTCGGTGTCGTCGTCGAGCACCATGCCGACGACGGTCGGCGACCACGGCGGCCGGTAGAACGGCGGTCCTGCGTTGACCAGCGCCGACAGCTCGTCTCCGGATGAGCGGAAGGTCAGCACCGTGGTCGGCTCGGTCACGCCCGTCACGTCGCGGTATGCCGAGGTGTACCCCTCCTGGGCCACGAGGACGTGGGCGAAGGTCTTGCTCCGCACCCGCCACCGTATGCCGGTCCAGGCGTCCTCCTCGTAGGCGTCGGGCAGGGCCAGCGCCGTGGACCCGAGGCGCGCGACGACATCGCCGGAGGGCTCGATGCGCGGCGGCCTGGACACGCGCCGAGTCTGCCAGCGCACGCCGACAGGTGGTCGCTCGTCCGGGCGCGTCCCCACCGCCACCACTAGTCTCGAGGTGTGCCCGAGTTCAGCTGGCGACCGGCCAACGACGCGATGATCGCGGACGTCGAGGCCGTGTTCGATGCCGGTGGCGCCGCCAAGTGCCGCTGCCAGGCGCTCAAGGTCCCGGGCTGGATCTGGCGCGACACGACTCAGGACGAGCGTGACGCTGCGCTCCTGGAGCAGGCTGGCTGCGGCACGAGCGGCCCGACATCTGGCCTCGTCGGCTACGTCGACGGCGAGCCGGCCGGCTGGGTCGCGGTCGAGCCTCGGGAGAACTATCCGAGGATCTGGGCCCGGCAGAAGGCGTGGATGCGGATGGACCCCGAGCTCGAGGGCGTCTGGTCGGTCACCTGCTTCGTCGTGCGCAAGGGCTTCCGGCGACAGGGCCTGATGTACGAGCTCGCCGCCGCCACCGTCGAGTACGGCAGGAAGGTCGGCGCTCGCGTCCTCGAGGGCTACCCCACCGAGCCGCCGCCCGGGAAGACGGTGATCTGGGACGAGGCGTCGGTCGGGCTGCTCCAGGTCTTCCTCGACGCCGGCTACGAGGTCGAGGCGTCGCCCACTCTGCGTCGGAGGGTCGTGCGACACCGGCTCGGCGCATCGTCCTGACGGTCGGCTCCGTCAGGGCCATCTCTGGCTCGAGGTGGCGTCAGCGGTCACGAGGGAAGTGCTTCCAGTTCCCTTCTGTCACAACCTCGACGGTGCCATCGGCCACCTTGATCGCCGTCTGGTCGTCCATGGCATACGCAGGATGGGAGATGCCGGCCACCCACTGCTCCGCCTCGGCCATGGAGTTGCCCGGCATGCCGTCCGGAGCCAGATGGGGACAGATCGAGAAGTCAACGATGCCCAGCGTGCTGTCGTCACCGGTCGGCGGTCTCCACTGGATGAAGTCTTCCCCGACCTCGGGGGTCATCACCATGCTCCCGGCGCTCAGCCCCACCCAGACCGTCTCGGTCAGGGATGGAAGCAGGTCCGCCAGCCCAGACTCCCGCATCCAGTAGCAGAGATAGAGAACGTCGCCCCCGGCCACCAAGAGCACGTCGGTTTCCCGGACCAGCGGCACCCAGCGCTCCTCACCGATGCTGGGCAGCGCGGTCAGCTCCAGCACGCCGACGGACTTCCAGCCCAGGTCGACCATGGGATTCTGGGAGTTTCCACTGATGAACTGCCACGCCTTGACGCCAGGACCGACATGGGGATGTCCGTACTGGGCGGTCGGGATGCACAGAGCGCTCGAGTCTGCGATCGGCTTGCCCAGCAGATCGACCAACGCGTCGCGGATGCTCGAGTTCGTGACTCCGCCAGAGGTGAGGAGAAGACGCATTGCCTTGGCTCCGTCAGTCGTGCCGTCCCAGAGGACGAGCGTGGTCAACCTCGAAGCGGGAAGGCCCGAGGCGTGTGCACACCGTACACACCTGGACGCCTGGGCAGGGTTCTTGGCTGTCGGACCCATCTCGGAGGTCCTGTCGGCAGATCCGGTGACGCCTGTGCTCGGAAGGCCGAGGTTGCGCCTTTCTCGACCGCGCGCCGTCCGAGGGGAGGAAACTGCAGGGTGGAGCGCATCGAGGCACCAAGGATGGGGAGCCGCGCATGGTCAGGTCCGGAGAGGCGCCGGAGGACAGCATTGCCGTGATGTCGCGGCAGGCGCTCGTGGGGCGTCTTGCGCAGGTCAAGGAGCAGTTCCGGGCCACGAGCGACATCCTCAAGGTGTTGACGAGCTCGTCGGGAGACCCCGACAAGGTCTTCGACGCCGTCGTCGAGAACGCCCGGACGCTGCTCAACGCGGCCGTCGCGCAGATCTACCTCGTCAAGGGCGCGACGTACGTCATCGCGCGCCAGAGCGGCATGACGGAGGAACACCGCCGACTCCTCGAGCAACACCCGATCAAGCGCGACCGCGGCACCCTCGTCGGCCGCGTGACCATCGACCGCCGGATCCACCACATCACCGACGCCGTCGCCGACCCGGACTACAGCCGGTCCGACCTCCAACGGATGGCCGGCTTCCGGTCGATGATCGGCGCGCCGCTCATCGTGGGAGACGAGGTGGTCGGGGCGCTCAACGTGATGCGGAACCGCGTCGCCCCCTTCGACGACGTCGACGAGCGCGTGCTCGCGACGTTCGCCGAGCAGGCGGCGCTCGCGCTACGCCACGTCGACCTGTTCGCCGCGCTCGAGAGCAGGTCAGCCGCCCTCGAGAACAGGTCCGCCGAGCTGGCACGAAAGGTCGAGCAGCTGGAGGGCCTCGCCGACGTCGGCGCCGCGATCAGCTCGACGCTCGTCCCGGACGAGATGCTCGCCACGATCGTGTCGCACGCAGTCGAGCTGTCCGGCACCGACGGTGGTTCGCTGATGGAGTACGACGAGGCGACCGGGCTCTTCCGGGTGCGAACCGTGTACGGCACGAGCGACGACACGGTCTCTGCCCTTCGGGCCGCCGAGATCCACATCGACCGGACGTGGGTCGGCAAGGCGGCTCGGACCCGCCGCGTCCTGCAGATCCCCGACCTGGACGAGGCGCAGCTCGACGAGCACCTGGCCGTCCTGCACGCGGACGGCTGGAAGTCGCTCGTCGCCGTCCCGCTCGCCAGCCCTGACCGGGTCGTCGGCGTCCTGGTCGTCCGGCGAAAGAGGACTGGTTCCTTCAGTGGTGAGACGTGCGACCTGCTCGACACGTTCGCCAGCCAGTCCGCGGTGGCACTGACGAACGCCCGCCTCTACCAGCAGCTCGAGCTGCAGAGCGCCGACCTGGCCGAGGCGAGCAGGCACAAGTCGGAGTTCCTCGCGAGCATGTCGCACGAGCTGCGCACCCCGCTCAACGCGGTGATCGGGTTCTCCGAGGTGCTCCTCGAGCGGATGTTCGGTGACCTCAACGAGCGGCAGGAGGACTACCTCAAGGACATCCATGATGCCGGCCGCCACCTGCTCGCGCTGCTCGGCGACATCCTCGACCTGTCGAAGATCGAGGCGGGGCGGATGGAGCTCGACCTCACCACGTTCCTGGTCGACGACGTCATCGGCCAGGCCCTCTCGCTGGTGCGCGAGCGGGCGGCACTGCACGGCATCGAGCTCACGCTCGAAGCCCAGCAGGGCCTCGGGCTCGTCACCGCCGACGAGCTGCGCCTCAAGCAGGTGCTGCTCAACCTGCTCAGCAACGCCGTCAAGTTCACGCCGGACGGGGGCTCGGTCGGGGTTCACGCGCGTCGCGACGCAGGCGACCTCGTCGTGACGGTCACCGACACGGGCATCGGCATCTCGCGAGAGGACCAGGCCCGCATCTTCGACTCGTTCCAGCAGGGCAGCAGGTCTGCGTCGACGACGGAGGGCACGGGCCTCGGGCTCACGCTGAGCAAACAGATCGTCGAGCTGCACGGGGGTGAGATGTGGGTGCGGAGCGCTCTCGGTGAAGGCAGCACGTTCGGCCTCAGGATCCCGCAGGTGGCGGTGCCCGCGAAGGTGCGAGACGAGCAGTGGCCGGCCGACGACCTCTCGAGCGGCGAACCGACCGTGGTGGTCATCGAGGACGACACGAGATCGGCCGAGCTCGTGGCGCTGCACCTTCGCGCCGCCGGACTGAACCCTGTGACCGTCGGCACCGGTGAGGCGGGACTCGAGGCCGTCCGCCACCTGTCGCCGGCTGCGGTCGTCCTCGACATCCACCTGCCGGGAATGACGGGATGGGACGTGCTGGAGACCCTGAAGGCGGACCCCTCCACGGCGTCCGTGCCCGTCGTGGTCGTCAGTGTCGAGCCCGAGCGCGGCCGCGGATTCGCCCTGGGCGCAACGGAGTACCTCGTCAAGCCGGTCGCCGGGGAGCACCTGCTCGCAGCCGTGAGCCGGGCACTGCAACAGACGCGGAATCCCGTCCCGCTGGGGACCCTTCCCGAAGGTCGTAGCGTCGTCGTCGTCGACGACGACCCGCTCGCACTCAAGCTCGTGCAAAGCACGCTGGAGCCGCTCAGCTGGACGGTCCACACGTGCTCGGGAGGCCTCAACGCTGCGGATCTGGTCCGCACGGTGAACCCGTCGGTCGTCATCATGGACCTGCTCATGCCGGAGGTGGACGGGTTCGCCGTCATCGACGAGCTGCGGGCCGACGGCACAGACAGCGGCCCACCCATCGTCGTCCTCACGGCGAAGTCGCTGACGTCAGAGGACCTGCGGCGATTGGAGGGTCGGATCGCCTTCGTCGCGGAGAAGGCAGGGCTCGACCTGGCGAGCCTGGCACGGCGGCTGGCCCAGATCGCCGCTGCGGACGAGGCCGAGACCGGGAGCGGGACCAGCCACGAGACGGGCGACGGAGGGGCGTCATGAGCGACCGGCCGCTGGTCCTCTCGCGGAGGACCGCCTCGTCGATCGGCGACGAAAGGCCGGGCTGCGCTACGGGCGTGGTCGGGCCACCCCGCGTAGCCTGACGGGCATGAGCGCCTGGAATGACAAGGTCATTGCCGAGTTCCGGGACAACGGCGGGAAGGTCGGCGGCAACTTCGCGGGTGCGCCGCTGCTCCTGCTCCACACCACCGGCGCCAAGTCGGGGGAGGCGCGCGTCAACCCGATGATGTACCAGGCCGTCGACGGCGGCTGGGCCGTCTTCGCGTCCTACGCCGGCCTCGACGTGAACCCGGCGTGGTTCCACAACCTCAAGGCCCACCCCGACGTGGCGATCGAGGCGGGCACCGAGGGTGAGGTCGAGACGATCGACGTGCACGCGAAGGTCCTGACCCCCGACGAGCGCGAGCCGGTCTGGGAGGAGCAGAAGCGCCGCTACCCGGGCTTCGCCGAGTACGAGCAGAAGACCGACCGCGTCATCCCGGTCGTCCTCCTGACGCGCCGCTGACGCGCCGCTGACGCGCCCCTGACGCGCCCCTGACGCGCGGCCGACGCCCAGCCCCGGTCAGGCGGCGGCCGCCGCCAGCTCGGCCAGGTCGTCGTCGGTCAGCTCGAGGTCGGCGACCGCCATGTTCTCCTCGAGGTGCGCGACCGACGACGTGCCCGGGATGAGCAGCACGTTGTCGGCGCGGGCGAGCAGCCAGGCCAGGCCGACCCGCGCCGCGGGTACGCCGCGACGAGCGGCGACTGCCTGCACCGCAGCCTGGTCGACGACCTTCGGCAGATGCGGGAAGGCCGAGCCGAGCGGGAAGTACGGCACGTACGCGACCCCGGCCGACGTGCACGCGTCGAGGACGTCTGCGTCCGTCTGGTCGACCAGGCTGAAGGGGTTCTGCACGCACACGATCTCCGTGATTGACTGCGCCGCAGCGAGATCCGCAGCCGACACCGTCGAGAGGCCGACCCCGGCGATCTTGCCCTCGTCGCGCAGGGCGGCGAGCTCGGCGACCTGGTCCTCGAGCGGCACCTCACCGGCACCGGGCGCGTCGGCGTCCATCCGACGCAGGTTCACCGCCGTCAGACGGTCGACCCCGAGGGCGCACAGATTCGCCTCCACGTCGGCGCGCAGCTCTGCAGGCTTCTGGGCCGGCAGCCACGCGCCGGCCGAGTCACGACGCGCCCCCACCTTGGAGACGAGAGCCAGGTCGGCGGCATACGGGTGGAGGGCCTCGCGGATCAGCTCGTTGCTGACGTCGGGCCCGTAGAACTGGGCGGTGTCGATGTGGTCGACGCCGAGCTCGACGGCTCGGCGCAGCACGCGCAGCGCCTCGTCGCGGTCGCGCGGCGGCCCCATGACCCCGGGGCCGGGGAGCTGCATGGCGCCGAAGCCCACGCGTCGAACGGAGCGGTCTGCCAGGGGGAAGGTGTCGGTCATCCCATCGACGCTAGGTGTTGGAGTGCGCTCCAACGCAAGACCGCCGGCCCCGACCGACGCCCCAACCCTCGACACGCGGCTCCGGATCCCGGTCGCCATTGCCACCACAACCTGCGAAATCGCGCTCTCCAACCCGCTCTTCGGCAAGACCCGGCTGCGGTCCGTCCCCCAGATCTGCTGCAACGGCCTGTTCGCCTGCCCTGCAACCGGACCCAAGCACACGTTCGCCTACGTCGACGACGTCGCCACGGCCGGTAGCGGCTTCGACACCGCCGCCAAGTGGGACACCGGCGCCAACCCGAGCAGCGGTGGCACGGCCGCCTACACCAACCAAGAGCTCAGCGGTCTCGGCTCCTCGATGACCGACGCCGGAGACGGCAAGATCTACGTCGGCTTCAACATCGCCGACCGTGGAGACAGCGGCAAATCGACGTCGGCCGCCACGACGACGGACCCGACGACCTCGGTTGCCGACACGGCTTCCGCGTCGGGCTCGACCAGGCGGTGACCAAGCCGGCGACGTCGGCCGGAGGCCAGCCGGTGACCTCGGAGGGCGCCACCAAGTAGCCGTAGACCCCGGGCGAGGCGCTCGGCGCGCAGGATCTGCGGGCCGAGCGCCTCGACCGAGGGAGGCTCGGGCGCGCTCAGCGCAGGTTGTAGAACTCGCGGTGGACGTTGGCCGGGCCGACACCCGCGCGCACGAGCCCGCGCTGGAGCGTGCTCACCATCTGCTCCGGTCCACAGAGGAAGGCCGAGAGGAGGCGAGGCTCGGCGCCCACCGTCGCGAGCACCTGCTCGACCGTGAGCCGCGGGTCGGTCTCGGTGTCGACGAGGTGGAGGTGCAGCTCCTCGTGGTGCCCCACCAGGTGCGCGACCTCGTCGGCGAGGGGCGCCGGACCTCGCGCTGTGTAGAAGAAGTCGACGCGGTGCGGCAGCTCACCGGGCCTGACGGAGCGGAGCCAGCTGAGCATCGGCGAGACCCCGATCCCGCCCGCGACCCACACCTGGTGCTCGGTGCCCCGCGTGAAGTCGAAATGCCCCTGTGGGCTGCTGATGACGGCCGGCATGCCCGGCGCGACGAGATCGCCGATGCTCGACGTGAAGTCGCCGAGGGCGCGGACCGTGATCCGGACCTCCTTCTCCTGCGGGCCGCTGGCGATCGTGAAGGGGTGCCGGTGCCAGCGGTCGCGGGCCTCGAGGTTGACGAGGGCGAACTGGCCGGGGCGGAAGTCGAAGCGGTCACCGAGCGGGCGCAGCCAGATCTCGTACGACGCGTCGTCGATGGGCTCCACCGACGACACCTCGTAGTCATGGGTCCGGGCGACGCGCCGGGCCAGCAGCTCGCGGTAGAGGTAGAAGGCGAGACCGACGCCACCGACCGCGACGTAGGACCACCGCAGCAGCTGCGAGCCGAAGACGGTCGCGTCCATGAGGCCGTGGACGAACCCGAGTCCCAGAAAGATCCCGGTCAGGCGATGGAAGCCGCGCCAGAGCCCGTAGCGGCCGATCCACCTGCCGACGAACCGGATCGGTGGCGCCGCCATGAAACGCTCCACGAGCGGGCGCGCCGGTCGCGGTGTGATGGAGCGCCAACGCGGGGCGATGGCCCACACGGTGAGGGTCGCGAGCCCGACGATGCCGATCGTGCCCAGGGTCGGACCGAGCTGGGTGGGGTTGGGGTTGCCCGTCGACGCGATGTGCACGCCGATGAGGGCCGTGCCCGCCATCGCGACCCGGCGGTGCCACACCGCGGCCTTGTCGACGCCGTCGAAGAACTGCTCGACCCAGCGCAGTGTGCTGATGAGGACGAGGCCGACCGACAGGAGCAGGACCCCCTCCGCGCCGATGAGCTGACCGATGAACTGGCCCGCGTCGCCGACTGGTCGGGCCAGCAGCCAGAGCAGCGCGAAGGCGACGACGAGGGCGCCGATCGTCGCCGGCCCGACGAGGCGGGTGACGAGGTGCGCGCCGTGGTAGGGGCGTCGCTGGCGCAGCTGGGTCTCGAGGGCCATCGGGGTCTCGGCTTTCGGCGGCACGCGGCGATGCGTGCGGGGACATGGCGTCGGCCTGTGTCGCGCTCCCCGAGCAGGCCATCCCCAGACACGTACCCCGTCCGCCAGTGGCCGCGTCCGGCCGGTCGTCGAGACTTCACCGGCTCGTCGGCGCGATCTTCCACGCCGTTCACGGGATCCGAAGGGTTCTCCCAGACTCCGCCGAAAGTGTGGAGCGGTCTCAGCTCACCCACCCCGGGCACTCACACCGGGGCCCACGAGAGGCTTCTCCGTGCACACTCCCACCATCGTCAAGGCGGGGCTCGTCGGCACCCTCGCCGCAGCCGCCGCCTTCGCCCTCGGCGGCTCCTCCGCCGACGCCCACGGCGGCCTCCCCGTCGTGGGCGTGCCGCACGCCAACGCGAAGTTCGGCGTGCAGAACAACGTCCTCACCCCGTCGGCCAGCCAGACGTCCGTCGCCTGGGGCAACCTGCCGCTGACGAACCCCGACACCGCCAACGGCGTGACCCACTACGGCTTCAACACCCTCGACGGTGCGCCTCTGACGCAGACGAAGAACGAGGCCCACAAGACCGAGCCCGACAAGAACGTCTACCTCGTCCTCGGCGGCAGGCACTACCTCTACCAGGGCCACGAGATCGGTCCGCGCGGCTATGTCACGCGCATCAACCTCGACGAGACCGATCCCCTCAAGCGGGTCACGCTGATCTCCGACACCGACGTCGCGGGCAACGCCTACCCGACGATCGACGGCATCACGTGGGACCCGTTCACCCGCCAGCTCCTCCTCACGGCGGAGTCGAGCGCCCCCAAGGGTGGCGTGTTCGGGGTCGGCCTCGACGCGAAGGGTGACCCGGTCGACGGCGGCAGGGCGACGCGGCTCGCGGCGCTCGGCTCCGGTGGCTTCGAGGGCATCCAGAACGACGCTGCCGGCAACGTCTGGATGCTCGAGGACATCGGCGGTGCCGGGGCGAGCGGCGGCAAGGTGCCCAACAGCTTCGTCTACCGCTTCGTGCCGAACGACAAGAGCGACCTCACCCGGGGCGGCACGCTCCAGGCGTTGCAGATCAGGCGCGCCGACGGCACGCCGGCCACGACGTCACAGCTCCAGTCCAACCCGTCGGACCCGTTCATCGGTGCGCTGCACACGTACGGCTCGTCCTTCGCGACGGCGTGGGTCACGATCCACACCGGCACGACCGAGGCGTTCGACGCCACCGCCGCCGCCAAGGCAGCGAACGCAACGCCGCTCAAGCGTCCCGAGAACGGCGTCTTCCGGCCCGGCACGGGATTCAAGGAGTTCTACTTCACCGAGACGGGTGACACGAGCACCTCGAGCACCCTCCCCGGCGCGTACGGCGGCGTCTTCCGCATCTCGCAGGCGAGCCCGACCTCCGACACCGGTCGCATCTCGATCGCCGCGGTCGGCGACGTCGAGCACACCGGCTTCGACAACATCACCTTCGCGACGAAGGACGACCTGCTCGTCGTCGAGGACGCCGGCGACGGCCTGCACACCCAGCGCAACGCGCTCGACTCCGGCTACGTCTTCAACCTCGCCGACGGCCGCGAGCAGGAGGGGTCGTATGCCGCCGGGCGGGGTCGCGCTCCGAAGCCGGTCCGCTTCCTGGCGGAAGGCCGCGACGCGTCCGCGACGTTCGACTCGATGAGCGGCCCGTCGTACAACGACGGCGACAACGAGATCACCGGCATCCACGTCTCCGACGGCGACCCGACGGTCGGCGGTCTGCTCGGCGCCAAGCTGCCCCAGCCCACGACGTCGGCCTCCTGGCGGACGTTCTGGACCCAGCAGCACGGCGACAACACGACCTGGGAGATCAGCTGGAACGGCGACCGCCAGAACTGACGGGCCGCTGACCGACCGCCCGGTTGAGGTATCGCCGCCGCAGAACCTGCGGCGCGCCTACCTCAACCGGGTGGCGGCGCGGCGTCAGATGCCCTTCGCGGCCTCGATGAGGGTGTTGGCGGCGAAGCGCAGCCCCTCGAGCTGGTCGAGCTCCTGGTCCTCGTGCTCGATGTTGACGGGCATGTCGGGGTCGACCTTGTGCAGGGCGCGGAGGAACTCGGTCCAGTAGGCCGTGTCGTGCCCGCGGCCGACGGCGACGAAGTCCCAGGAGGGGCTCTTGGGCCAGCCGCTCAGGGTCGTGCCGCCACCCAGCGGCAGGTAGCCGGGCTCGCCCTGGGCGACGCGGTAGAAGGAGTCGTCGATGACGCCGTTGACCTTCGCGGCGTCATTGATGCGCGTGTCCTTGGCCGCGGCGACGAAGACGAGCTCGCCGAGGTCGGCCACGGCGAGGACGGGGTCGATGCCCTGCCAGAAGAGGTGGCTCGGGTCCATCTCGGCACCGACGTGGGTCGCTCCGGTCTCCTCGACGAGGCGGTGCAGGGTGCGCGGGTTGAAGACGATGTTGCCCGGGTGCATCTCGATGGCGACGCGGACGTCCGCCGCGGCGGCCCGGGCCTGGATGTCCTTCCAGTAGGGCACGGCGACGCTCCACTGATGGTCCTGCACGTCGAGGAAGGGGCTCCACCACGGGAGCGGGTTCCACACGGGGACAGAGGTGCCCGGCTCGCCGCCCGGAGCGCCGGACATCGTGATGACGCGCGGGACGCCGAGGAGCGCGGCGAGCTCGATCGAGTCGACGAGGTCCTGAGAGTGCGGGAAGCCGGCGGCCGGGTGCAGCGGGTTGCCGTTGCAGTTGAGGGCGGTCAGGGTCAGGCCGCGCGAGGTGAACTCGCCGAGGTAGTCCTGCCGGGCCTGCTCGCTCGCCCGGAGGTCGTCGACGGGCAGGTGGATGGGCGGCAGGAAGCCGCCGGAGTTGATCTCGACGCTCGTGAGTCCGAGGCTCGCGATCATGTCGAGGGCCTCGCCGAGGGGCTTGTCGCCGAGGCAGGCGTTGTAGGCGCCGAGCTGCATGGTCGTACCTTTCGAAAGTGTCTGGGGTGGTGATGGATTCGAGCGCGCGTCAGGCGAGCGAGACGGACGATCCGTCGGCCGCGGCTGAGCGGGTGACCGCATCGATGATGGTGAGGTCGCGCAGGCCGTCCTCGAAGGTCGCGACGGGCGGCAGACCCTCGATGCCGGCGACCTGCTCGAGGAAGGCGCGGCACTGGTAGCCGAAGAGGTCGCCGACACCGAAGGAGACGCCGGGGAAGTCCATCGGCAGGCCGCCCTTGACGTAGGGGTGGGCCGGGCCGGCGAGCACCTGGTTGTAGCCGTCGAGGCCGTCGTCGCGCAGCTTGCGGATGACGGAGAACTCGGCGGGTCGGTCCATGTCCCACTTCGCGGCGCCGTGCTCGGCCATGAGGTCGAAGGCGAGCGAGTTCGCGTGGCCCGGCGCGATGCGCGAGATCGAGAAGGTGCCGACGGCGCCGGACTCGAAGTGCGCGGTGAAGGTCGCGACGTCGTCGTTCTCGACCGGCTCGCGCACGTCGGACAGCTCGGCCCGGGCGTGCCCGTAGGTCGTGCCGAGCGGCACGGCGCGCTCCGTGACCTTCGTCGTGAACGTCGCGCCGCTCACGGAGTCCATGGGCCCGCAGAGGAACTCGGCGAGGTCGATGAGGTGGCTGCCGATGTCGGCGAGGGCTCCGGTGCCGGGGCCGCCCTTGTAGCGCCACGCCATCGGCGTCTCGGTGCTGCGGGCGTAGTCGCACCAGTAGCGGCCGTTGAAGTGGCTCACCTCGCCGAGCTCGTCGTGCAGCAGCTCGCGGATCGCGGCGACGGCGGGCTGGCGACGGTAGACGAACGCCGTGCCGGTCGTGAGGTCCGGGTGCTTCTCGGCGGCGGCGATCATGGCCCGGGCGTCGTCGATGCTCGCGGCGATCGGCTTCTCGCAGAGCACGTGCTTGCCGGCGTCGAGGAGGGCCTCGACGATCTCGCGGTGCAGGTGGTTGGCGACGACGACGCTGACGACCTGGACGTCGTCGGCCGTCAGCAGCTCGCGCCAGTCGGTGCCGTGGCGTTCGTAGCCGTAGCGGGCGGCAGCGTCCTTGGCGACGGCCTCATTCGCGTCGACGACGGCGGCATACCGGATGGGCGGCAGCGGTGGGTCGAAGAGCGTGGGGGCGGTGCGGTAGCCGGCGCAGTGCGCCCGTCCCGCCATGCCGGCGCCGATGACGGCGACGCCGATGGGTGACTGCGTCATGGGATGTACCTCTCTGGACATCTCGGTCAGGGTTGCGCAACGAGCGCTTTTAAAGCGCTTTAAGTTACGATGGCTCCAGTGTGCGGAGCGCCGCCCACGCCTGTCAACACTTTGTTCTGACAATCTGTCCTGAGTCCCTCCCGACGCCGCCACCGACGCCGCCACCCGAGCCGCCACCCGAAGGAGCCGTATGCCGTCCCGCCCCGCGCGCCCCCGCCTCGAGGACGTCGCCTCCCGGGCCGGCGTCAGCACCGCCTCGGCGTCCCTCGTCCTGCGTGGACGCCCGGGGCCGGGTGCCGCGACGCGCGAGGCCGTCCTCGACGCCGCCCGCGAGCTCGGCTACCGCGCCGACCGCACCGCGAGCCTCCTCGCCCGGCGGCGCACCCAGCTCCTCGGCGTGACGATGGGCGTCAGCAGCACCTTCCACGCCGAGCTGCTCGAGGACCTCCAGGCCGCCGCCGACGAGCGCGGCTACGACATCGTCGTCAGCCCGCTGACACGCACCCGCGACGAGCGCCGCGCCGTCGAGTCGCTCCTCGACTTCCGCTGCGAGGCCTTGCTGCTGCTCGGTCCCCGGCTGCCCGACGCCGAGCTCGCGGCGCTGGCCGAGGAGCACCACGTCGTGGCCATCGGCCGCCGGGCGCAGGCGGCCGGCGTCGACGTCGTGCGCGCGGCCGACGACGTCGGCGTCGGCCTCGCCGTCGAGCACCTCGTCGGGCTGGGTCACCGCGACATCGCCTTCGTCGACGGGCCGCGCGGGCCGATCGCCACGCTGCGCCGACAGGGCTACCGCAGCGCCATGAAACGCCTCGGTCTCGCGGACGCGGCCGTCGTCGTCGACGGCGGGGGAGACGAGGAGTCCGGCGCCCGCGCCGCCGCAGCCCTCCACCTCCAACCTGAACCGTCGAAAGGCCGCGAACCGGAGCCCGCCGACGATCGGGCGGCCCGACGTGGCCGCGTGCGTATGCCGTCCGCCGTCGTCGCGTTCAACGACCGGGCCGCGCTGGGTCTCCTCGACCGACTCCGGCGCGACGGTGTCGACGTGCCCGCGGACGTCTCGGTCGTCGGCTACGACGACAGCCTCATCGCCCGGCTCGCGACCGTCGACCTCACGAGCGTCAGCCAGATCCCCGAGGCGATGGCGACGGCCGCGGTCGAGGCGGCGACGCAGCGCCTCGACGAGGGGCGCACCGAGCCCGTCGAGCTCGTCCTCGAGCCGCAGCTCGTGGTCCGCGGCACGACGGCGCCGCGCGGTGACACGACGACCCGGTGCGGCGGCATACGCGAGCCGTGAGGGCCCGGGCGTCGGCGCAGCGGACTACGGTCGGGTCATGGCCGACAAGCTGACCCGACAGGCGGCGTCCGACGCCCTCCCCACGTGGCGGTTCCTGCTCCAGCGGATGCACCTCACGGTGCAGGCGCCCGACGTCGCGACGGCCTTCGACTTCGTCGCGCGGGTCGGCGCCGTGGCGGCGCCCCTGGGCCGGCAGCCCGACCTCGACGTCCGCGGCGCCCTCGTGCACCTGGCTGTGTCGACCGAGCCGGCGGGTGGCGTCAGCGACGCCGACATCGCGGTCGGCCGAGCCGTCGACTCCGTGGTCGCCGAGATGGGGCTGACCTCGCAACCGGGGACCCTCACGGTCGTCGAGATCGCCATCGACGCCATGGACATCGACGCCGTCCGGCCCTTCTGGGACGCCGTCCTCGGGTGGGACGTCATCGCCCGCGACGACGTGCAGGATCCGCTCCGCCTCGGCCCGGCCGTGTGGTTCCAGCAGATGGACGAGCCTCGGCCGCAACGCAACCGGATCCACCTCGACGTCACCGTCGCCCACGACGAGGCGCCCGGACGCATCGAGCGGGCACTGGCCGCCGGCGGGCACCTCGTGTCCGACGCGAGGGCCCCGGCCTTCTGGATCCTCGCCGACCCCGAGGGCAACGAGGCGTGCGTCTGCACGTGGCAGGGCCGCGACCCCGTCCCGGGCTGACGCTCCTCAGTCCTCCAGTGCGGCCGACACCAGGCGCGCGAAGCGGCCCGGGTCGTCGACCCAGGGGAAGTGGCCGGCGCCGGGCTGCACGACAGAGCGGCCGTCGACGAAGAGCGCGGCGAGCTCCGCGCCGAGCTCCGGGCCCGGCATGAGGTCGAGCTCGCCGACGATGACGCGCACCGGGGCGGTCAGTGACCCGAGTGCCGCCCGCGTCGTGGCCGTGTCGACGGCCTCGGCGCGGAAGGCCAGGGTGCCCCCGCGGTTGCGCTGGGCCTCGTCCGTCGCGGCGTGCCGCCGTGCGGCCTCGGTCCACGGCCCGTAGAGGAAGGGTGACATCGCCTGCCGCGTCGCCGCGGAGTCGTCGTCGGAGTCGAGAGCGACCCTGGCCGCCGCGAACCACGGCTCGCCGGAGCGCAGCGCGATGCGCTCCTCCCAGTCGTCGTCGCTGATGTCGAGGCCCACCGCCGAGGTGCCGGGGGTGACGAGCACGAGGCGACCGACGCGTGCAGGGTGGCGTGCGGCATACAGCAGGCACACGGATGCCCCGGCGGAATGGCCGAGGAGGTCGAAGCGCTCGAGCCCGAGGTGGGCGCGGAGCGCGTCGAGGTCGTCGGCGAGCCGCGACGGGCCGTATGCCGTCGGGTCGGCCGGCTCCGGGGAGTCGCCGGTGCCGCGCGGGTCCGGGATGACGAGCGTGCGCCCGGCCACTCGCGCGAGTCCGCCGAGGTCCCCGAGGTATGCCGCGTCACGGGCGGGGCCGCCGGGCCAGACGACGAGCGGGTCGCCGGTGCCCTCGGTGCGGTAGGCGAGCTCGGTGCCGTCATCGGACAGGTAGGTCGGCATGGGACCACCCTGCCAGTCCGGACGGCTCAGACGGCGGCCGCGGCCGTCGCGTCGGCGGCCGCCCGCACGACGAGCCCGGCGATCTCCTCCGGGTGCGTGAAGAGGTTGTTGTGCGAGCCGCCGAGCAGCGACGTGCGCACGCTCGGAGCGCTGTGGGCGGACGAGGCGAGCTGGTCGAGCCACGTGACCGGCACGAAGGCGTCGTGCACCCCCGCCGTCACCGTCAGGGGCGCGGGCAGGTGCGCGATCCGCTCCTCGGGGGCGTCGTGGATCCCCGACTGGAGCATCGTGATGATGCCGGTGCGACCCCGGTAGAGCTCCATCGCGTCGACCTGGTCGAGGCGGTCGTCGCGGTAGGCGAAGGGGGTGGCCCGGGCCAGACGGTGCAGGCGGCGTTGCTCGGGGGCGAAGGTCGTCCCGGCGAGCACGAGCGAGAAGTCCCGGCGGCGGGCACTGAGGGCGAGGGCGGCGGTCAGCGCTGCTTGCCCGCCCGTCGAGTGGCCGAGCACGACGACGGGATGCCCGGCGGCCTGGGCCTCGATCCAGCGCGCCGCGGTGAGGCCCGTGGCGTGGATCGAGGGGCTCGTCGGACGTGGCAGGTCGGAGCCGAAGCCGGGCAGGTCGAGCACCGTGCAGGCCAGGCCGCGGGCGACGAGGGCTCGCGCGGTCGGGATCGTGTAGAACGGCAGACCGAGCCCGGGGAGGACGACGACGAGCGGCGTCGTGCGGGGCGCGTCGCCCCCGAGGGCCAACGACCGCACGACCCGGCCCCGGAGGCTCGTGAACTGCACGCGCACGTCCGTCCCGACGTCACGGCCGAGCACGTGGTGCGGCTTCACGAGCGCACGCCGCGGCGCGTGGCCGGAGCCGTGCTGGCACGCACGACCATTTCGGGCTCGATGACCACCGGGGCGGGCGGTGTCGTGCCGGAACCTCCGTCCGGGGCCCCGCCGTCGAGCCGTTCGGCGAGGGTGCGCACGGTCTCGGCACCGAGCCGCTCGGCGTCCTGGCGCACCGTCGTCAGGGCCACGTGCGGGTAGCCGGCCTCGGTGATGTCGTCGAAGCCGACGACGGACACGTCGCCGGGCACGTGGAGCCCGGCCTGCCGCACCACGTCGACGAAGCCGATCGCGCAGCGGTCGTTGAAGGCCGCGACGGCCGTGGGTCGTTCGCGCGCGCCGAGCCCGAGGAAGGCGCGGGCCGCCTCGGCACCCTCGAGCTCGCTGACGCCGCCGGGCAGGACCATCTCGGTCAGGGCCGGCGAGCGGCGCATCGCCGTGCGGTAGCCGCGTCGCCGCTCGGCCGCGCCCGCGGTGCGACCGCCGTCGAGCAAGGCGACCCGGCGGTGGCCGAGGCCACGGAGGTGCTCGACCGACAGGCGCAGCCCGGCGGCGTCGTCGGTGCGCACGACGCCGACCCCGCCACCGGGGACGGGCCGCAGGACGCTGACGACCGGAAGGCGTGCGGCGAGTCGCTCGAGCTGGGCCGTCTCCTGGCTGCTACCGAGCAGGATGATGCCCTCGCACCGCTCGGCGAGCAGGGTCTCGACCGCGGCCGCCTCCGAGCGCGACGGCGTGACGCCGCTCAGGACGAGCTCGTAGGCCGCCGCGTCGGCGTGCGTGTAGAGGCTCTCCAGCAGGTCGCCGTGGAAGGCGTGACCGACGGCGAACGTCACGCCGAGCGTGCGGGTGCGGCTGCTGCCGAGACGGCTGGCGCGGGTGTCCGGGCGGTAGTCGAGCTCGCGTGCGGCGGCGAGGACGCGCTCGCGTGTCGCCTCGGACGCGCCCGGGACACCGCGGAAGACGATCGAGACGAGGGCGCGCGAGACGCCCGCACGTGCGGCGACGTGCTCCATCGTGACTCTCTCGCTGCCCACGTCGCGACTCTAGAGCGCTCCATGAATGTCGGCCAGCCCTTGACCGGCGTGGCGGTGGGGCGCTTCAATGAGTCACGAACTAGAGCGCTCTAGTCACCATCTGCGAAGGAGCAGCCCATGACGCGCATCGACCCGGTCCGGATCGGTCTCATCGGAGCCGGCCGCATCGGCACCCACCACGCCACGACACTGGCTCGGAGGCTCGGGGAGGCCGAGCTCGTCGCCGTCGCCGACCCCCGGGCGGCCGCGGCCGAGCGGCTCGGCGAGGAGCTCGGCGTCGACTGGCTCACCGACCCGCAGGCCCTCATCGACGACCCACGGGTCGAGGCCGTCGCCATCACGTGCGCCAGCACCGCGCACGCCGACCTCGTCGTCGCGGCTGCGGAGGCCGGCAAGGCCGTCTTCGTCGAGAAGCCGATGGCGATGAGCCTCGCCGATGCCGACCGCGCCGTCGCCGCGGCCCGAGCTGCCGGCACACCCCTGCAGGTGGGCTTCAACCGTCGCTTCGCCCGCGACTTCGCCGCCGCCCACGAGACGGTCGCCGCCGGGGGCATCGGGACGCCCCAGCTGCTCCGCTCGCTCACCCGCGACCCCGGCCTCGCCGACCCGGCCGGCGTGCCGCCGTGGACGATCTTCACCCAGACGCTGATCCACGACTTCGACGCGCTCAACTGGTTCAACGCCGGCGCGACGGCCGTCGAGGTCTCCGTCATGGCCGACGCCCTCGTCGCACCCGACTTCAAGGACGCGGGCCTGCTCGACACCGCCGTCGTGACCATCCGCTACGACAACGGCGCGATCGCCGTCGCCGAGGCGAGCTTCTCGGCCGCCTACGGCTACGACGTGCGCGCCGAGGTCTTCGGCTCGGCCGGCATGGTCACCGCCGGCAGCCCGGCCCACCTCAGCACGGCGCACTGGAGCGCGGCCGGGGTGGCGAGCCCGACGGCCGGCGCCGACACCGACCTCTTCACCGACGCGTATGCCGCCGAGCTCGCCGCCTTCTGCGCCGCGGTTCGCACCGGTGGGCCCACGCAGGTCGGTGGTGAGGACGCCCGTGCCGCGCTGCGGATCGCGCTCGCCTGCATCGAGGCCGTCGAGACCGGTGGCACCGTCACGATCCGCGACGCCGACCGCGTGGCGACCGGAGCGGGTGCCTGATGGCGAGCCCGTTCCCGCTCGCGGTGAGCGCCGAGATGGTCTACCTCGACCTGCCCTTCGCCGAGCGCGTGCGCCGCATCCACGCGCTCGGCTTCCAGGTCGAGATCTGGGACTGGACGCGTCACGACGTCGACGAGCTCGTCGCCCTGCGTGACGAGGGGGTCGTCTACTCGTCGATGACGGGCTACGTCCGCGGCCGGCTCGGCGACGCGGAGGGGGCGGACGAGCTGCTCGCGACCGCCGCCGAGTCGGTGCCGGTGGCGCAGCGGCTCGGCATCCCGCGGCTCAACCTCCACGGCACCGGCCTCGACGACCGCGGCCTGCCCGTGCGGCCCGAGCCGGTCGTGACCGGCCCGATGTGGCTGACGGCCCAGCGCACCCTCGGGCGGATCGCCGAGCTGGGGCAGCGCGAGGGCGTGATGTTCGTGCTCGAGAACCTCAACACCGCCGTCGACCACCCCGGCGTGCCCTTCGCGACCGCCGCCGACTGCCTCGCCCTCGTCGCGGCCGTCGACAGCCCGCACCTCAAGCTGATGCTCGACCTCTACCACGCCCAGATCGGCGAGGGGAACCTCATCGAGCTCTGCCGCCGGGCCCTGCCGCACATCGGCGAGATCCAGGTGGCCGACGTGCCCGGCCGTCGGGAGCCCGGCACCGGCGAGATCGCCTATCCGGCCATCGCGCGGGCCCTCGTCGAGATGGGCTACTCCGGTCCGGTCGGTCTCGAGGGCTTCGCGTCGGGCGACGACGAGCAAGCGCTGCAAGGCTTCCGCGACGCCTTCACCGCCTGACGGTCGGCTCGAACCCGCGGGGGCACAGGCTCGTTCGAGGTGATCCCTACACCTACGTGCGTCGCAGGATCACCTCGAACCGCGGTGGGGGAAGTCAGCCGCGAGAGCTGATCCAGTCGGGGAGGATGCCGCTGCCGAGCGCGGCCGCCCGCAGCGGCGCGGCCAGCTCGGCGACCCGGCGCGTGCCCTCGAGCCCCAGGTGCGCCCAGCCCTCGAGGGCCATCCTGTCCGTCTCGCGCTCGAGGTCCTTGCGGAACACGAGCCCCTCCTCCGTGAGCGCGTCGCCGTCGACGAGCCCCAGCTCGGTGAGCCGCGCGACGCCGGCCGCCCACTCGTCGTCCGACCAGCCGCGGCTCGACCGCATGAATCCGGTGTTGCCGGAGAAGAGGCCGCCGATGACGATCGACTCGACCGGGTCGAGCCCGGCGTGGAGCAGCGCTGCCACGTGGCCGTCCCCGCGGTGCTCACGGATGAGGGTCGCGGCGTGCCAGAGCGCGAGGCGCGGCTCGTCCGGCCATTCGAGCCCGGCGTGGGCGGCATACAACGGGCGGCCGGGGGCCGTGAGGCCCGCGCAGACGGTGCGGGCGAGGTCGAGCAGCTCGGTGACGTCGGTGTCGCCGACGACGCGGTCGAGCACGACGGTCATGCCGTCGCGACGGGCCTGCTGCACCCGCTCGGGGCTCGCCGCCGCCCACGACGCGGGCAGGGCCTTGGCGTGCAGCCACGGTGCGAAGACGTAGAACGTCGCGGTCGGGACCTCGGGCCCGACCGCACCGAAGGCGGCCGACCGTGCGGCGAAGTAGCTGAGGCGCGGGTGCAGGCCGAGGGCGACATAGGCGTTGCGCACGTCGTCGGCGAAGTAGCCGAGCACGTGGAGCGTCTCGAGACCTCCCCCAGGCCTGTCGGGAGGCGCGGATGAGATCGAGGTCGTCGGCGGCGCGGCTCATGACGAGCAACCTAGGCGGCGAACCGCGGCGAACGTCGATGAGCCTCAGCGGACGACGAGCGCGAGTGCCGAGACGATGGTCGCGGCGAGCACGAGCTGGTCGAAGCGGGTCTGGCTGAGGCGCCGTGCCGTGTGCAGCCCCAGCCAGGTGCCGACGAGCACGAGCGGAGCGAGCAGGACTGTGCGCCAAAGGGTCTCCACGCTGAAGAGGCCGAGTCCGATGCTGAAGGGCAGCTTGCAGAGGTTGACGCCGAAGAAGAAGAGCGCTCCGGTGCCGAGGAAGCGGCGCTTCTCGACGCCCTGCGCGACGAGGTAGAGCGTCATGACCGGGCCGGCAGCGTTCGCCGTCATCGTCGCGAAGCCCGCGGCCGCCCCCGTGCCGAGCGCGGCAGCGCGCGAGGAGCCGACCCGGGCCGTGTCGGGGGAGCGCCACGTGAGGACGAGCTGGAGCGCCGCGAGGACGAGGAGGAGGCCGCCGATGGCGCGACGCAGCGTCGTGTCGTCGACCCACGAGAGGAAGAGGGCGCCGAGGGCGAGTCCGGGCAGCACGGCCGGGATGAGCCGCTTGAGCAGGCCGGTGTCGGCGTCGCGGCGGTAGTGCCAGACGGCGACGACGTCACCGATGAGGAGCAGCAGCAGGATCGCCGCCGTCGACTCCTTCGTCGGAAGCACGAAGGCGAAGATCGCGATGGAGATGCTCGCGACCCCACCGATGGCCGTCTTGGCGAAGCCGATGAGCAGCGCGGCGACGCCGAGCAGCACCAGCGACGTGACGGTCATGGAATCGGAGCGTAGGCCGCGGCGGCCGGGCGCGTCCGTCCGTCCACGGCATCCGGCCTCGGGTCAGACGCCGCGTCAGACCCCGAGCGAGGCGCCGAGCTTGCCGAGCAGGCGAGCGAGGGTGGCGCGCTCCGACGTGCTGAGTGGCTCGAGCAGGCGCGCCTCGTTGGCGAAGTGCTCGGGCGCCGCGCGATCGATGAGCTCGCGCCCCTTCTCGGTGAGCACGACGATGCGGCTGCGGCGGTCGCCGCCTGCGACACGGCGCTCGACGAGCCCGGCGCCCTCGAGCCGGTCGAGCCGCTTGGTCACCGCGCCCGAGGTCACCATCGTCTGGTCCATCAGCTCGGTCGGGGTCAGCTCGTGCGGCTCACCGGTGCGGCGCAGGGTGGCGAGCACGTCGAAGTCGCCCTCGCCGAGACCGTGCGCGTTGTAGACCTTGACGAGCTCGGTCGTCAGGGCCAGGGCGACGCGGTGCAGCCGGCCGATGACGAGCACCGGGGTGACGTCGAGCTCGGGGCGGACGGCGGCCCACTGGTCGACGACGTGCTGGGCGTGGTCCTCGTGGTGCTCCATGGGTGGAATATATCTTCTTCGGAAGGTATTTTATCTTCCATGGAAGGCAATCGAGCGAGCTGGACGAACGTCGCGCTGACGGCGCTCCCCGCCGCCATCTGGGGATCCACGTATGCCGTCACGCAGCAGTGGCTCCCACCCGGCCGTCCGCTTTTCGCGGCCACCGTGCGGGCCCTACCCGTCGGCCTGCTCATGCTCCTGTGGCTCCGGCGCCTGCCTCGGGGCGACTGGTGGTGGCGCTCGCTCGTCCTCGGCTCGCTCAACATCGGGCTCTTCTACGCGCTCCTCTTCTTCGCGGCCTACCGCCTCCCGAGCGGCCTCGGCACCACGCTCGTCGCGACCGCTCCCATGGTGACGATGGGTGTCTCGTGGTTGCTCCTGGACCAGCGACCTGCCCGGGTCTCGGTGGCGGCCGGGCTGGTCGGCCTCGTCGGGGTCGCGATGCTCGTGCTCCAGAACGGCCTCGACCAACCTCTCGACCCGGTCGGCCTCGGGGCCGGGCTCCTCGCCGTCGTGCTGTCGTCGTGCGGCTTCGTCCTCACGAGGAAGTGGGCGCCCACCGACGACGTCGTCACCATGACGTCGTGGCAGCTCGTCGCGGGTGGCCTCGTGCTCCTGCCGATCGGGCTCGTCGTCGAGGGCGCGCCGCCGGCCCTCGACCTGCCGGCCGTGGGGGCGCTCGTCTTCCTCGGTCTTCTCGGCAGCGGCGTCGCCTACGTCCTGTGGTTCCGCGGTCTGGCGATCCTCGGCCCGACCTCCGCCTCGATCATCGGCCTCGTCAACCCGGTGGTCGGCGTCCTGCTCGGCGTCGCGCTCCTCGGTGAGCGCTTCGGTCCGGTGCACCTCGTCGCCATGGTCCTCGTCATCGGCAGCGTCCTCGCAGCGCAGGAGCCGGTCCGGGCCCGCCTCGCCCCTCGCCAGGCGAGGCCCTGGTCGCCCAGAAGAGCAGCACGGGATCGGTGTTTCCCTGTGCCACGTGCCGACCCTGGCCGCCGAGGGCGACCGCGGCGCACGGCATACCGCCTCGGAGGCGCACGGTTGCGAGCAGACACGAGGAGCGCAACGCGAGCTCGGGCAGGCAGCGTGCGCCCCTAGGGTGCGCCTCAGTCGGTCTCGTCGAGAGCGCGCCGCGGCCCCCGTGCCGCGTGACAGGGGATGAGGAGTGCGCGATGCGTGGATCCCAGCCGGAGCGCGACGACGAGATCGCCCGGGTCCGGGCCCGCCGCACACGACCGCGTGGGACCGGTCGGTCGATGCGAGGGCGTGTCGGGCAGCGGGCCCCCGTCGTCCGGGCTGCCCTCGTGGCCCTCTGTGCCCTCGTGGCGGTCCTGACCGTGTCCGGCGGCGCCACAGCCCTCGAGCGTCCGGAGTCGCTCGGCCTCGAGCAGTCGCCCACGGTCACGGTGGTCGGCGCGGCGCAGGTCGGGGGAGACCTGACGGCCGAGCCGGCCGACTTCGCCGTCGGCGACGTCATGACGTACGCGTGGTCCGCCGACGGCGTGCCGCTCACGGGCGCCGACGCTGCCCGACTCCCGCTGACGCCCGACCTCGTCGGCGCCATGCTCACCGTGACGGCGACCGGCCGGCAGGACGGCCGGCCGGACGAGATGGCCACGGCCACCGTCGGTCCCGTCACGCCCGGCGTCATCGCACCGGTCGGCACGCCGCTCATCACGGGGACGCCGCGGGTCGATGCCGTGCTGTCGGGGAGCGCCGGGACGTGGGACCCGGCCGCCACGCTGACCTACGCCTGGCTCGCCGACGGAAGCCCGGTCACGGGAGCCACCTCCCTGACGTTCACGCCGCGCGCCGAGCAGGTCGCCGCCGTCCTGTCCCTGCGGGTCACAGCCGTCCGCGACGGCTACGCGACCCGCTCTGCGACCAGCGCCGTCACGCTCCCTGTCGGGTCCGCCACCTTCACCACGTCACCCACTCCGACGATCAGCGGCACGCTCCGTGTGGGTCGGGTGCTCACGGCCGACCCGGGGGCCTGGTCGCCGAGTGCCACGCTGACCTACCAGTGGCGGGCCGGCGGGGTCGCGATCGCCGGAGCGACCGCCCGCACGTACGTGCTGCAGGCCGCCGACCGGACCAGACAGATGTCGGTCCAGGTGCGGGGCGGCCGCCCCGGCTACGTGCCGGTGACGCGGACCTCCGCGGCCACGGCCGCCGTCGACTACGGCCTCTTCACCGACTCGCCGACGCCGACGATCGGCGGCGTCGTGCAGATCGGCTCGACCGTCCGGGCGGCCCCGGGCACGTGGTCACCGTCGGCCGTGCTGAGCTACCAGTGGCGGGTCGGCGGCGTGGCGATCACGGGAGCGACCGGCGCGTCCTACGTGATCCCCTCGGGCTACCTCGGCAGCTCCCTCTCTGTCACGGTCACGGGGCGCCGGACGGGCTACCTCACCGTCTCTCGCACCAGCACGGCGCGGACGGTGACCCAAGCCTTCACGACGGCGCCGACCCCGAAGATCTCGGCCCAGCTCACCCGCGTGGGGTGGGTGCAGCGAGCCACGGCCGGCGCCTGGTCGCCCGCGGCGACGCTCAGTGTCCAGTGGCGGCGCAACGGCGCCGCCATCACCGGCGCGACCGGGTGGAGCTACCGGCTGACCACCGCCGACCTCGGCAAGCGCATCACCGTGACGGTGACGGGGCGCCGGTCCGGCTACACGACGACGACCCGCACGAGCGCGGCCACCGCGACCGTGCTCGCTGCCCCCTACGGCTTCACCAGCTCCGGCACGCCGGCCGCCCCACCCACCGCGGCCTACGCGCCGTCGGTCATCCGCACCCTGATCGATGCGCAGTGGTCGGCCATCACCGCGGCCGGTGTGTGGCGTGCGGGAGACTGCCCCGGCGGACGCTCGACCTTCCGCCGCGTCGACGTGCCCTACTGGGGTCTCGACGGCAAGGTCCACCGTGGCTACGTGGTCGTCAACGCCGACGTCGCCCGCAGCACGGCCAAGATCTTCGACGCCCTCTACGCCAAGCGCTTCCCCCTTCACCGGGTCGAGGGCATCGAGAACTGGGGCGGCTGGGAGTGGCTCGCCTCGAAGGCCAACGCCTCGACCGCCATGAACTGCCGCAAGCCGTCCGAGGCCAACTCCAGCAACGCGTACTCGCCCCACGCCTGGGGGCGCGCCCTCGACTTCAACCCCGTCCAGAACCCCTACGTCAACCCACACACCGGCAGCTGGGACCCCAACCCGCCGCCCTCGGCCTCGACCCCGGGGACGATCCGCTACGGCGGCGTGGCCTGGACGGTCGTCACCTCGTTCGGCTGGTACTGGTCGGGCAACGACTCGTGGCACGACTACATGCACTTCGACACCGGCTACCCGTCCACGCCGCGCAGCGGCTTGCGGGTCGTCGACGGGGCGGTCGGTCACGACCGCTGACCGGCCGGCAGCGCGCCGCGTTCGCCACGGCCGGGCGGACGGCAGGCGGCCGCCTCTTCCCAGCGGGGCCCGAGCGGGTAAGGCTGTGGCATGGCCACCGACACCGACCACACCTTCGACGTCATCGTCATCGGGCTCGGACCGGGCGGTGAGCACGTCGCCGGGAGCCTTGCCGAGCGCGGCCTGCGCGTGCTCGGTGTCGACCGCAGACTCGTGGGGGGCGAGTGCCCCTACTGGGGCTGCATCCCGTCGAAGATGATGATCCGTGCCGCTGACGCGCTCGCCGAGGCCCGTCGTGTCGACGGGCTGGCCGGGTCGGTCGGCGACGTCATGCCCGACTGGTCGGTCGTCGCCACGCGCATCCGCGAGGAGGCCACCGACGACTGGGACGACAGGGTCGCCGTCGAGCGACTCACCGGCAAGGGCGCGACCTTCGTCCGCGGCACGGCCCGCATCGCGGGGCCGGGACGCGTCGACGTCGACGGCACCGCCTACACGGCGACGACGGGCATCGTCGTCAACACCGGCACGACGGCTGCGATCCCACCCGTCGACGGCCTCGCGGACACGCCCTACTGGACCAACCACGACATCGTCGAGGCCACCGAGCTGCCCGGGTCGATCGTCGTGCTCGGCGGCGGCGCCATCGGCTGCGAGCTGAGCCAGGTCATGGCCCGATTCGGCGTCGACGTGACGGTCGTCGAGGCTGCCGACCGCATCGTCGCGCTCGAGGAGCCGGAGGCCTCCGACCACCTCGAGAGTGCGCTCGAGGCGGACGGCATCACCGTCCGCGTGGGTGTCGGCGCCGAGAAGGTCACCCACGACGGCTCGACGTTCACGGTCACGCTCGCCGACGGCTCGACGCTGGCGGCTGAGAAGCTCCTCGTCGCCACCGGCCGCCGCGCCGACCCCGCCGCCGTCGGGCTCGACACGGTCGGCGTCGCCAAGGACTCGCGCACCGCGCCCGTCGACGACCGCTGCCGCGTCGCCGACGGCGTCTGGGCCGTCGGCGACATCACCGGCAAGGGCGCCTTCACGCACGTCTCGATGTACCAGGCGGGTGTCGTCATCCGTGACGTCCTCGGCGACGACGGCCCACCGGCGGAGTATGCCGCCCTCCCGCGCGTGACGTTCACCGATCCCGAGGTCGGTGCCGTCGGGATGACGGAGGCCCAGGCTCGCGAGAAGCTCGCGAACGTCCAGGTGGGCGTGACCCCGCTCGGCGAGACGACCCGCGGCTGGATCGCCAAGGCGGACGGTCTCATCAAGGTCGTCGCCGACGCCGACCGCGGCGTCCTCGTCGGCGCCACGACGATGGGTCCGGCCGGGGGAGAGGTGCTCGGCGCGCTCGCCGTCGCCGTGCACGGCGAGGTCCCGATCGAGCGGCTCCGCTCGATGATCTACGCCTACCCGACGCTCCACCGCGGCATCGAGGACGCGCTCGGTCGCCTCGCCTGAGGTCGCGGCGAGCCGACCGCAGCGGGCCGCGCCTGCGGCGGTGCGTCGTGTGGTGGAGCAGTGACCTGGCGACATTCGGGCGACGGGGCGGTGACGGCTGTGCGGCGCGCGGGCGACGAGTGTCCGGGCCTGCATGGGCGACTCGAGCCGGGCGATACGGTGAGCGCATGGCACAGCGACTGCTCGCCCTCGACCTCGACGGCACGACTCTCAACCACATGGGCGAGCTCTCCGACCGCGTCCGCGACGCCGTCCAGGCCCTGCCCGACGACGTCGCCGTCGTCATCGCGACGGGTCGGTCGATCATCGCGACGACGCCGATCCTCGAGGCTCTCGGTCTGCGCCAGGGCTACGCCATCTGCTCCAACGGTGCGCTGACGCTCCGCCTCGACCCCTCTGCGGCAGAGGGCTACTCGATCATCGACATGGTGACCTTCGACCCCCAGGCGGTGCTCGAGAAGATGCGCGTCGCCCTCCCCGACGCGCTCATCGCTGTCGAGGAGCCCGGCGTCGGCTTCAAGGTGAGCAAGCACTTCCCCGACGGCGAGCTGATGGGTGAGTCGCGCGAGGTCGACTGGGACGAGCTCATCGCGCACCCCGTCACGCGCGTCACCCTGCGCCAGCCCGAGGCCACGGCCGAGGAGTTCATGGAGATGGTCGAGCGTGCCGGTCTGCACGGGGTGTCGTATGCCGTCGGCTGGTCCGCGTGGCTCGACATCAACCCGGAGGGCGTGTCCAAGGCGAGTGCGCTCGAGCTCGTCCGTCGCCAGCTGCGCGTCGAGCCGATCCACACCGTCGCGTGCGGCGACCAGCGCAACGACCTCGAGATGTTGCACTGGGCCGCGTGGGGCGTCGCCATGGGCAACGCCCCCGACCAGGTCAAGGCCGTCGCCGACGAGGTCACCGGCCACGTCGACGACGACGGCCTCGTCCCGGTGCTCGACGCCGTCGCGCAGGCGGCGCGGGCAGGCGTCGCCTTCCGCGAGGGCGTCGAGTCGGCCGCGACCGCGCGGCTCGAGCTCTAGACCCGGACGACGGGCCCCCGCGTGCCGATCGTCTTCGTCCACGGCGTCGCGGTCCGCGACGAGGACCCCACCCTCGCGCGGGCGACGCGGGCCTTCGGCGAGGTCCCGTGGCCCACGATCGAGGCGCACCTGCGTGAGCACGTCGCGCCTGCCGTCTCGGACGACCCCACCGGGGTGCCGATCATGCGGATCTACTGGGGCGACCTCGGCGCCCACTTCGCGTTCGGCGGCCGGTCCCTGGTCTCGCGCCCGCTCGACCTGCCGGAGGCGGCCGAGGACGCTGCAGGCGCCGTGGCGGAGGCAGCCGACGAGCTCGTCGACGACGTCATCCCCGAGCCGCGACGCATCCGTCGGCTGCGCGGGGCGGCCACGTCGCTGCGCCGGCCGCTCGAGGACTTCGTACCGGTCTTCCTCGGCGACGTCCTGACCTACGTCTCGACGCGAGGCAGTGCCGAGGCTCCGGGACCGATCGTCGAACGTGTCCTCGCCGGCCTCGACGCGGCGGCCTTCGCTGCCGAGAGCCGGGACGAGCCGCTCGTCGTGCTCACCCACAGCATGGGCGGGCAGATCGTCTACGACCTCGTCACCCACTTCTTGCCCCGGATGCCGGAGCACCGGGGGATCCGCATCGACTACTGGTGCGCGGCTGCGTCGCAGGTCGGCCTCTTCGAGGAGCTCGGGCTCTTCCTCGAGAGCGCGCCCGACCGCGGACCCGGCCCGGCGGCACACCCCCCTCGCGAGCACCTCGGTGGCTGGTGGAACGTGTGGGACCACGCCGACCTGCTGAGCTTCCGCGCGGAGGGCATCGTCGAGGGCGTCGACGACTCGGCGTTCTTCGCGGCGGGCAGCCTCGCGACCGACCACTACCGCTATCTCGCGAACGCCGACTTCTACCGCGCCCTCGCCGGCCGCGTCCGTGCCAGCATCGGACGACCGGACCGCCACTGAGCCGTCGCCGAAGGATTCTCGGGTCTCGTGTCGAGAAGCGTCCGACGCGTTCGACGTAGAGGTGAGCAGGGTCCGACGACCGTGCACCGACCGCAGGAGGAGACCGCCATGCGCTTCATGATCATCGTCCACAGCACCCCCGAGACCGAGCAGGGCACGACCGGCACCGAGCAGCAGTTCGCCGACATGCAGGCCTACAACGAGGAGATGCTCAAGGCCGGCGTCTTCGTCGACGGGCAGGGGCTCCACCCGACCGCCAAGGGTGCGCGCGTCACGTACGAGGACGGCGACTGGGTCGTCACCGACGGGCCGTTCGCCGAGGCGAAGGAGCTCGTCGCCGGCTTCTCGATCATCGATGTCAGCTCCCGCGAGGAGGCGCTCGAGTGGCTCCGGAAGTGGCCGGTGTCGTGCGCCCCCGACCCCGGTCAGGCACTCGAGCTGCGCCAGGTGTTCGCCGCCGAGGACTTCGGCGACGCCTTCTCACCCGAGCTGCGCGAGCGCGACGAGCAGATGCGCGCCGAGGCCGCTCGCAACGCCGCCCAGGGCTGAACCGACACCGGTTCGTGCCACAGTGTCGGGGTGTCATCCACCGCCGACCAGACCGACGAGACCACGTCACAGGCCACCCGGGCATCCCACGACGACGTCCAGTGCACGCTCGAGGCCGTGTGGCGCATGGAGGCCGCCAAGGTTACGGCGGTCGTCGCCCGCGTCGTCGGCGACGTCGGGCTCGCCGAGGACCTCGCGCAGGACGCGTTCGTGCAGGCGCTCGAGCAGTGGCCCCGCGACGGCATCCCGACGAAGCCGGGTGCCTGGCTGACGGCGACCGCGAGGCGGCGGGCCATCGACCGCATCCGGCGCGACGTCAACCTCGCGAGCAAGCTGCAGCAGGTGGGACACATGGAGGAGCTGCGCGTGGCCGAGCTGGCCGAGGGCGACTTCGACGCCGCGCTCGAGGACATCGACGACGACGTCCTCGGCCTCGTCTTCGCCGCGTGCCATCCCGCCCTGACCGCCCAGGCGCGAATCTCCTTGACGCTGAGGATGATCGGTGGCCTGACGACGCGCGAGATCGCCCGTGCCTTCCTCACCACTGAGCCGACCATCGCCCAGCGCATCTCGCGGGCGAAGAAGACCCTGAGCCAGGACGGCGTCACCATCGAGGTGCCGTCGGGCGCCGAGCTGGCACCACGTCTCGCGTCGGTCCTCGAGGTCGTCTACCTCATCTTCAACGAGGGGTATGCCGCCACGTCAGGTCGCGACTGGGTGCGTGGCGACCTCATGGAGGAGGCCATCCGGCTCGGTCGGGTGCTCTCGGCCCTCGCGCCCGGGGAGCCCGAGGTGCACGGCCTGCTCGCCCTCATGGAGATCCAGGCCTCGCGCACGCGGGCCCGCATCGGTCGCGACGGCGAGCCCGTCCTGCTCCTCGACCAGGACCGCACGAAGTGGGACTGGGCCCTCATCCGCCACGCGCTCGCCGCCCTCGAGCGCGCCGTGTCTCTCGTCGACCCCGGCCGCGGGGCGACCGGCCCGTACGTGCTGCAGGCCGCCATCGCCGCCTGCCACGCCCGCGCCCGCACGGCCGACGCCACCGACTGGGCGCGCATCGTCGCGCTCTACTCCCAGCTCGGAGCCAACCGCCCGTCGCCCGTCATCGACCTCAACCGTGCGGTGGCCCTGTCCTACGCCGACGGGCCGGCCGCGGCGCTCGAGGTCGTCGACGGGCTCGTTGCTTCAGGCGCGCTCGCCGACTACCACCTGCTGCCGAGCGTCCGTGGCGACCTGCTCGCCCGCCTCGGCCGCGACGAGGAGGCCCGCGCCGAGTTCGCCCGCGCGGCCGGGATGACGCAGAACGACGCCGAGAGGGCGCTCCTGCTGCGCCGCGCGGCCGGCGAGGACTGACCTCCACCGGCACGAAAGCGCCGACGGGGTCGATGTATCAGGACTACCGTCGAGAGACCCTGCACTGACAACGGCTGTCGATCGGGTGGAGGTCTGCCATGGCCGTGGTGCACCAGAGCTGTGTCGGCTACGGCGCCGAGCCCTTCGCGTCGCTCGTCGCCGACTACCCCGGTGACGAGGTCTACCCGTCGGCCGACTTCCGCACCGAGTGGGGGCCTGTCTTCCACCGTGGCCGGCTCGACGGCAGCGCGCGCGTGCTCGTCCTCGGCCAGGATCCGGCGACGCACGAGGCGATCTCGCGCCGCATCCTCGTCGGTGAGGCCGGCCAGCGCGTCCAGGGGCTGCTGGCCAAGATCGGCGTCCACACGGCATACGCCATGGTCAACGTCTACCTCTACAGCGTCTTCGGGCAGGCGGCCGGGAGCCGCCACGCCAAGGACGCCGCCATCGCGGCCTACCGGCACCGCTGGCTCGACGCCCTTCTTGTCGGCACTGAGGTCACCGCCGTCGTCGCGCTCGGCGACCTCGCGGCGACGGCGTATGCCGCGTGGGCACGGACCCAGCCCGCCACCGCTGGGTCGCTGCACCTGGCAGCGATCCGGCACCCCACGTACGCAGAGGGATTCGCTCGTGCGTCGGGCAAGCCGCTCGCCGAGACGACCGCCTCGCAGCTTGCGAACTGGAACGACCACCTCGGCGACCTCGCCGCGCACGTGACCCCCGAGGGACCCACCGACCTGACGCCGTATGCCGCCACGTGGGGTCCCACGGACCTCGCACCCATCCCGGAGGTCGACCTCCCACCCGGCGCGCCCGCCTGGTGGCGCGACGTCGACGCGTGGGCGACCCGCACCGGCGACGACAAGCAGACGAAGCGCGCGACGATCAGCGTCGTCGTCCCGAAGGGAGCCCGCACATGGCCAGCTCTGTGACCCGGCCGGCACGACCCAGCGCCGGCACGACGTCCGCCCGCGAGCACTGGGATCCGGGCGGGTCCGGCGGTGGCTCGGGCCCGTTCGCCAAGGCGTACGCCCGCGGCATCACCGAGGAGCTGCCCGAGCCGACGCGCCGCTCCCGGGCGCTGCCCCCGGCGCCCTTCGCGCTGCACGGCGCCGTCATCACCCCCGACGGGGCGTGGTCGAGCGGCTACGTCACGGTCTCGGGCGGGGTCATCGACCGAGTCTCGAAGAGCAAGCCGACCGACGTCACCGTGCTCGAGACCGACGGGGTCATCCTGCCCGGGCTGCTCGACCTCCACGGCCACCCGGAGTTCAACGTCTTCGCCGCGTGGGAGCCGCCGAAGCTCTACGACAACCGCTACGCGTGGCGGCGGTCCAAGCCCTACCAGGCTCTCGTCCGCGACCCGCAGAACCTCCTGCTCACGCAGGTGCCGCCCAAGACGCAGACCCGCTACGCCGAGGTGCGCGCGCTCGTGGGCGGCGTCACCGGCATCCAGGGCGCGTCGGGTGCGAGCAGCGCGTCGTCCGAGCCGCTCGTGCGCAACCTCGACCAGTGGGCCTTCGGCGCGCACCGCGCGCGCTCGATGATCGACCTGCCCTCGGGGTCGTTCGGGCTGCCGAGCTTCGAGGCCGTCATGGCGCGGATCACGGCCGGCGACGTCAACGCCTTCTACCTGCACCTGTGCGAGGGGAAGCGCGGGGATGCCGTGAGCGCCAAGGAGTTCCAGCGTTTCATGACGCTCGGCGGGGCGACGTCGGCGACGAACATCATCCACGGCAGCGCCCTGACCGCCGACGACCTCCACACCGTCGCAGAGCTCGGCTGCCGGCTCGTGTGGTCGCCGCAGTCCAACCTGCGCCTCTACGGCGAGACGACCCTCGCGGGCGAGGCCGTCGCGGCCGGGATGCCTGTCGCCCTCGGCGCCGACTGGCTGCCCTCCGGCTCGACGAGCCTGCTCGCCGAGATGAAGGTCGCCCGCCGTGAGCTCGCCCGCCAGGGTCACCCGATCGCCGCAGCCGACCTCGTCGCCATGGTGACCTCCGTCGCTGCGCGGCTCGCCGGGCTGGATGACCATCTCGGCGCCGTCGCGGAGGGCCGCCCCGCCGACCTCGTCGTGCTCGAGCGGCACCACCCGGACCCCTACGAGAACGTGTGCCTCGCCGACCCCTCATGGGTCGACCTCGTCTGCATCGGGGGCGACGTCACGTACGGCCGCGCCGACTGGTTCGGGCAGCTGTCCGGTGCCGCGACCGGCACGACGATCGAGGACCTCACCGCGTGGGGCAAGCCGATGCGGCTCGACACCGGCTACCAGGGCGGCACGGACGTCCCGTCACTGACCGCCGTGCGCACCGCCCTCACCGCCGCGTACCCCGCCGTGGGCCCGATCTTCGCCTGACGGCACACGCCCGCCTCGGCGCGCCCTCCGCTCGCGGCGGCACAGCGTGGAGCCAGCCGCCCAGCACCTCCTGTCTGTCGCTGACCCCGACGGGTGCGGCTGTGCTCGGGCCCAGCGGCCGCCGCCCGAACACGATCCGAACACGACCCGGACCGAGGCTTCACCTGGGTGCGCGAACGTAGGGGCCATGAACACCGACACCCGCCGGACGACCGGCCTCAAGCGCTCCTCCACCGCCCTCGGTGCGGCGGTCCTCGTCCTCGGCAGCCTCGCGCTGGGCGCCTGCTCGAAGACCGACTCGACCGGCACCGCCGCCAGTGCCATCGGTGCCGCGTCAGGGCAGGACTCAGCAGCCGGCGACGGCGACACCATCGACCTCGTGTCCGCGGCCGTCGACACCCCGGCCGTCGACGACTCGACCCAGGGGGCAGCCGCCGCCGTGAAGGGTGACCGCAAGGGTCTGCGCGCCCGGATGCTCCGGGCGCTGCACGGCACGTGGGTCACCGAGGGCACGTCCGGTCCGGTCACCCACCAGGCGATCCGCGGCGACGTCACCGCGGTCTCGAAGGGCTCGATCACGGTCAAGGCCAAGGACGGCTTCTCGCAGACCTTCGCCATCGCAACGGACACGAAAGTCCGGGTCCGTTCCAACGGCAAGGGCGCCGACTCGACCATCGGGGCCGTCACGGTCGGTGCCAAGGCGCTCGTCACCGGCGTCGGCGCGACGAACCCGACGGCCCGTCTCGTCGTCTTCAAGGTCACGACGTCCCAGCCCGGCGGCTCTCCCTCCCCGAGCGCGACGAGCTGAGACGCGGCACCCCGTCCGGGGACGGGCCGGACGGGGTGCACAGACGAGGGAGGCGCCCCGCACCCAGCGGGACGCCTCCCTCATTGACGGTCGGCACGGCATACGACCCGGGTATGCCGTGTGGCCGGCCGGCCGGACGGCCCACGGCCTGTCAGGCGTGCGGCAGCGAGGACGCCTCGTCCTCGGGCTCGGCAGCCGGGTCCGGGGCGGCGTCGGCCCGCTTGTTGGCCGCCACGCTCGTCACGGTGACGACCGCGAGGATGCCGATGATGACGCCGAGCGAGAGCAGCGTCGGGATCTCCGGGACGCCCGGCCACACGCCGTGGGCCCAGTGCAGGACGAGCTTGACGCCGATGAAGGCGAGGATGAGCGACAGGCCGTGGCCGAGGTGCACGAGCTTGGCCAGGGCGCCCTCGAGGACGAAGTAGAGCGCCCGGAGGCCGAGGAGGGCGAAGGCGTTCGTCGCGAAGACGAGGTAGGGGTCGCCGGTGATGCCGTAGACGGCCGGCACGGAGTCGATGGCGAAGACGATGTCGGTGCCGAGGATCGCGACGGCGACGAGAGCCAGCGGCGTGAGGGCCCGCGTGCGACCCTGGCGGACCGTGAGGCTGGTGCCCGCGTAGGTGTCGGTGACGGGGTAGAAGCGGCGGATCAACCTGACGCTGCGCAGCTGGTCGACGTCGATGCTGTGGTCGGTGTGCGACAGGGCGTCGCGGCCGACCTTGACCGCTGTTGCGAGCAGGATCGCGCCGAAGAGCAGGAAGGTCCAGGCGAAGCTCGCGATCATCTGCGCGCCGAGCGCGATGAAGATGCCACGGAGCACGAGGGCGCCGCCGACGCCGATGAGCAGCACCCGCTGGCGCAGCTCGCGCGGCACGGCGAACGCCGAGAGCAGGATGATGAAGACGAAGAGGTTGTCGACGGACAGCGACTTCTCGACGATGTAGCCGGTGTAGTACTCGACGCCCTGCTGGGAGCCGTACTGCCACCACAGCCAGCCGCCGAAGACGACCGGGATCGCGATGTAGAAGGCCGACCAGCCGATCGCCTCGCGCATGCTCGGGTCATGGGGGCGGCGGGTGATGAGGAAGTCGATGACGAAGAGGGCGACGATGCCTGCGATCGTCGCGATCCACAGCGTCGGCGAGCCGATCGACTCGGCCGATCCAGCGGGCGGCGCCGGGGTGGCGGCGGACAGGGCAGTGAGCATAGGTCTCCTCAGAACGTGATGTCTGAGGTCTCCTTCACCGACTGCCGTCGGCCACGAACCGGGGTGGTCGTCGGACCACCGTACTGACCGGAGCGCGCGAGGAAGTACTCCCCTCGCGGATGATTCTACGGGCGGCGCGGTCGCCGCCCAAACGGCCTGTCGAGGGTTGCGGCCTCAGGCCTCGCGGGTGGCTCGCACCGCGCGGCCGGCGAGCTCGTCGGAGCTGACCGGGCGGGCCCCGGCGGTCCAGTCGGCCTCGTCCTTGGCGTACTGGAGCCCGTAGGCCGGCTGGCCGGGCTGGGTGCGCCAGCCCTCGGCGAGCGGGCCGAGGTCGAGGGTGTCGTAGCCGATGGCGTCGAAGGCGCGGCGCACGGCGTCTTTCGCGGCGGCGTCGTCGCCGGCGATGGCGAGGGCGCTGCGGCCGTCTGCGCCGGCATGCAGCAGGGGCCGGGCGAGGTCGCGCAGGTGCTGGACGTAGATGTTGTTGAAGCCCTTGACGACGTGTGACTGCGGCAGGTGCGCCTGGAGCAGCTCGGAGCTCGTCGTGGAGCCGTCGTCGAGGGCCTCGATCTGGCCGTCGCGCTGGGGGTAGTAGTTCATCGTGTCGATGACGACCGTGCCGGCGAGCTCGTCGACCGGCACGTCGCGGTAGGCCTTGAGCGGGATCGTCACGACGACGAGGTCGCCGGCCGCTGCCGCCTCCTGCGTCGTGGCGGCTCGGGCGTGGGGGCCGAGCTCGGTCACGAGGTCCGCGAGGGTCTCGGGACCCCTGCTGTTGCTCAGCACGACGTCGTGTCCGGCCGCGATCGCGAGCCGGGCGACGGTGCTGCCGATGTTGCCGCTGCCGATGAAGCCCCAGGTGGTCATGCCTCGTCAACCGCCGGAGTACCCGGCCCATTCCGAGGGCCAGGTGGTCCTGCCGGTGGTGCGGCGTCCGGTGGGGTCATCACCCCACCGGACGCAGGACGATCCGTCGGTCGATGCGACGGGCCTCCCGTGCCGCGGCGCCGAGGGCGTATGCCGTCCGCTCCTGACGGTGGGCCGGCGCCCTCAGTGCGTGGTGGCGTGGGAGAGGCGCAGGGTGAAGCGGGCGCCTCCCTCGGCGGCGTGCCCGGCCTCGACGGTCCCACCGAGCAGCTGGGCGAGCCGCCCGACGATGGCCAGACCGAGGCCCGTGCCGACGGGGCGGATGCCGCGGTAGCGCTCGTGCAGCACCGACGGATCGAAGGCGACGGTGAGGTCGTCGTCGGTCAGGCCGGGACCGCCGTCGCGCACCTCGACGACGGCCACGTCCGTGGGGGAGCCGGGCTCGCGGCGCACCTCGACGACGATCGGGCGGCCGGACGGCGTGACCCGCAGAGCGTTCTCGAGCAGGCCGTCGACGAGCTGGCGCACCCGAGCCGGGTCGGTGACCGTCCAGGCGTCGGCCACGGCCGGGACGAAGGTGAAGGGCACGCCCACGGCGGCGCAGCGCCGGGACCAGACCGACTCGACCTCGCGGCCGAGGGCGACGAGGTCGGTGCGCTCGGGGTGGACGCTCGGGCTGTCGGCGCCGAGCCGCGCGAGGTCGAGCAGGTCGCCGACGAGCCGCTCGAGACGCTTCGCCTCGGTGAGGACGACGCCGCCGACCCGGGCGGTGTCCTCGGGAGGGACGACGCCGCTCGCGAGCGACTCGGCGTAGCCGCTGATGCCGGTGAGCGGCGTGCGCAGGTCGTGGGACACCGAGAGGAGGAAGTCGCGCTGGCGGCCCTCGGACCGGGACAGCGAGCTCGACAGGGAGTTGAGGGCGCTCGCCACCTCGGCGACCTCGTCGGGACCCTCGACCGGCACCCGGACGTCGCGCTGACCGGCCGCGAGGGCATGTGCCGCGTCGGCCGTCCTCCGCAGCGGCCGGGACAGGCGCCTCGCGACGGCGATGCTGACGACGACGGCGACGACCGCGGCGATGGCGAGCGCGAGCAGGACGCGGCGCACGAGCCGGTCGGAGTCGGCCGTCGCGTCGGACCGGCGCTGAACGAGGACGATGCCCCCGGCGTCGGTCGGGCGGCCCTCGACGAGGACGAGCGTGCCACCGAGGTCGTCGCGGGTCGAGACGGTGCGACCGGCGAGCAGGGCCTTCTGCCGGGCCGGGGTCAGGGCGTCCCGGGCGAGGGCGCTCGTCGAGGTCACGGCACCCCCGCGTCCGACGCTCGCAGACTGGATCCCGAGCGCGCCGAGCGTGCGGACCGCCTTGTTCTGGGCCGCCCGCGCGACGACGCCCGAGTCGGCGCGTTCGGCGGCGGCGTCGGCGATGCGCGACAGCGTGCGCCGGGCCGAGTCGTCGGCGGACGTGCGGGTCAGGCCGACGGCGAGCAGGCCGGCCAGGAGAGCGGTCAGCACCGCGATGCCGACGGCGAGCAGGACGATCCGTCGCGACAGCGTCCCCCGCGAGCCCGTCACGGTCGCGGCCCGGGCGCTCGTGGGTCGTCCGCGGCAGGGGCGGCACCCTCGTGCGGAGCCCGCGCGGCGGCATACCCGACGGAGCGGACGGTGCGGATCGGGCTGGCGTCACCGAGCTTGGCGCGCACCTGGGCGACGTGGACGTCGACGGTGCGCCCGCCGGCGGTCGCGGCATACCCCCAGACGTCGCTGAGCAGCTGCTCGCGCGTGAAGACGACCCCCGGACGACGCATGAGGTGCGTCAGGAGGTCGAACTCCGTTGCGGTCAGGGCGATCTCGCGCTCGGCGACCCGAACCTCGTGGCTCGTCAGGTCGATGCTGAGGTCGCCGGCGCGGAGCACCTCGGGTGCCTGGGAGTCCCCGCGGGTGCGTCGCAGCACGCCCCCGAGCCGTGCCACGAGCTCCCGCGGCGAGAAGGGTTTCGTGATGTAGTCGTCGGCTCCGAGCTCGAGACCGACGATGCGGTCGACCTCGTCGTCGCGGGCCGTCACGAAGAGGACGGGGGTCCAGTCGCCGCGCCCCCGGAGGCGGCGACACACCTCGATGCCGTCGAGCACCGGCAGGCCGATGTCGAGCACGATGGCGCTCGGGCGCAGGTCGCGCGCCGCGTCGAGGGCGCTCGCCCCGTCGGCCACGACCTCGACGCCGTAGCCGGCGGCCCGGAGGTTGAGCCGCAGCACGTCGGCGATGGCCGGCTCGTCCTCGACGACGAGCACGAGACCGCGGCCGGGGTCGGCGCGGCGGTCGGGGCCGGGGCCGGGCTCGGTGGACACGATCGCAGCGTAGTGAGCGCCGGCGGCGCGCACGTCACGCTCGTGTTCGGGTCGTGTCAGGGGACGAGGCGCTCACGCGAGTGGGACGGGGCGCTCACTCGACTGGGCAGGCGACGGCGGCGGGCCCCGACCCACGCGGCGGCCCCGGCCACGACGAGCACGACGACCACCACGCCCCACCACGACCCGGCCTCGGCGGCGAGCCAGGCCTGGACCACGGCGAGCCCGACCGTCGCGTAGAGCACCGCCCAGAGGGTGGACCCGACGACGGCGGCCGGCAGGTACCAGCGCAGCGGCATCCGCATCACCCCGGCGGTGAGGTGGATCGCCGTCTGGATGCCGACCGTGAGGTAGGACAGCGTCACGGCGAAGGGCCCGAAGCGTCGCAGCAGACCCTCGGCGCGGGTCGTCAGGTCGCCGTGCGTGCCGCGGGCGCGACGCCAGCCGGCCACGGCGCCGCGCCCGACCCAGTAGGTGCCGTTGGACCGCACCATGGCGCTCGCGAAGAGCGCGAGGAACGCCTGCCAGAAGGGCAGCGCGGCCAACGTGTCGAGCATGGCGTCAGCCTAGGCGGGCGCTCGAGCCCGGCCCGCCGAGGGCCACGCCCTCGTCAGAGCGGGCCGAAGTCGACCTCGGCGGCGGCCACGACATCGCCCGTGCGGCCGGGTGCGTCCGACCAGGACCAGTAGGTGTTGGTGTGGGCGATGACCTGCTCGGGCGCGACGGGGACACCCCACTGGCGGAGGTCCTCGGTCGTGTGGGCGTCCCCGACGAGGGTGGTGTCGTAGCCACGGACGAGAGCGCCGTGCAGTGTCGAGCGGATGCAGGCGTCGGTCTGAGCGCCGGTGACGACGACCCGACCGACCTGGCGCTCGGCGAGGACCGACTCGAGGTCGGTGTCCTCGAAGGAGTCGCCGTAGCGCTTGTGGACGAGCGGCTCGGACTCGGCACGGGCCAGCTCGGGGACGAACTGCCAGCCCTCCGTGTCGATCGGCATGTTGTCGTCGGAGTGCTGCACCCAGATGACGGGGACCTGCTCGTTGCGCGCCTTGTCGACGAGGGCGTTGATCCGGGCGATGACGCCGTCGCGGTCGTGCGCGCCCGAGACGACGTCATTCTGGACGTCGATGACGAGCAGTGCGGTGTTGGGGCGTCCGTGCAGGGTGGTCATGGTGGCTCGCACCTCCAGGTCTCGGTCTGCGTCCTCGCTCCGCCGACGCTACGCCTGCCCGCCGACGGCGTGGGCTCTCAGGGCGCGACGAGGAGACAGAACGGGTGGCCGGCCGGGTCGGCGAGCACGACGAGCGGCTCCTCCTCGTCGTCGGTGCGGTCGAGCAGCACCTGTGCGCCCAGGGAGAGCGCCCGGTCCCGATGCCGCTCGAGCTCGGCGACGCTCGGCACGGCGTAGTCGACGTGCAGCTGCATCGGCACCTCGTGGCTCGGCCACGTCGAGCGCGACAGCGGACCGTCGACCTGCTGGACCGCGAGCCGCCGCACGCCGTCGGCGTCGAGCAGGACGAGCCAGTCGGCGTCGTCCTCGGCCCCGTCAGCCGGGGGCTCGTCGCCGGGCCGGTAGTGCAGGCCGAGCAGCGCGCGGTAGAACTCGGCGAGGGCGCGGGCGTCCTCGGTGTCGAGGGCGGTGTGCATGAGACGCGGGTATGCCGGCTGCTCAGTCACGGGTCCTCCTCGGTCGCGGTCGCCACCCACCCTAGGAGCGGCCGCCGGGTTAGCGTCGCCCGTGTGGGTGTGCCGATCGACCGGACCGTGTCGTGGCGACCGGGACCGCCCCACCCCGCAACACACCGAGAAGGTCACAACACACCGGGGTCCGATCGCGGGGTGTTGTGACCTGCACGGTGTGTTGCGTCTGCATGCTCGAGGTGTTCGCGACCCTCGTCGGCCTCGCCCTCCACGCATCGAAGAACACCGTTGACCGCATCCTCAAGGGCGCCCGCCTCCACCCATGACCCACCCCTCGTCGAGTGAGCGCCCGACCACAGTCGAGTGAGCACGTCGTCACTCCAGTCGCCGTGGGACGGGACGGGGCGCTCACTCGAGTGGGACGGGGCGCTCACTCGAGTGGGATGCTGGGCCCGAGATGACGAACCCGACCAACGCCGCCCGCGAGCTCACCATCACGTCCGCGTCCAACCCGCGCCTGAAGGGCCTGCTCGCGCTCCGCCGCCGTCGCACGCGCGAGGAGACCGGCCAGACACTCGTCGAGGGCTACGAGGAGATCGGCCTCGCCCTGTCGGCCGGGGTGCGGCCCGGCACCGTCTACGTCTGCGAGGAGCTCTTCAGCCCCGCCGGCCGAGCCGGCAGCCAGGACATCGGCCACCAGACCGACCTGCTCGGGCGACTGCGCGACGACCGGGTCGAGGTCGTGCACCTCAGCCGCAGCGCCTTCGAGAAGGTCAGCTACCGCGAGGGACCGGACGGGCTCCTCGCCGTCGTCGACCGCATCGGCGTCTCCCTCGGCGACCTGCGCGTCGACGGGCCCGACCACCTGACCCTGCTCAGCCAGGGCGTGGAGAAGCCCGGCAACCTCGGCGCCATGCTCCGCACCGCCGACGCCGCGGGGGTCGACGCCGTCGTGGCCGCCGACCCCGTCACCGACTGGGGCAACCCCAACGTCGTGCGCGCCAGCAAGGGCACGGTCTTCGCCGTGCCGGCCGCGAGCGCGACGACGGCCGAGGCGCTCGACTGGATCGCGGCGCACGAGATCCGTCTCGTCGTCACGACGCCCGAGACCGACCTGCTGCACACCGACGTCGACTACACCGGCCGCGTCGCAATCGCCGTCGGCAGCGAGAAGCACGGCGCCGACCGCACCCTGCTCGAGGCCGCGACCCATCGCGTCCGGATTCCCATGCACGGCAAGGCGAACAGCCTCAACGTCGCCGCGTCTGCCGCGATCGTGCTCTACGAGGCGGTTCGTCAGCGCGACGCCCGCTGACCGTGCGGGCCGTGGGAGCCCGCGGGACGGCATACGAGATGACGCCCAGGTTTCATTCATGTGACGCGTGTGACGAGCCCCGCAAGAGACAGGGAGGGGTGGTCAAGAGCACCCCTTGGCGTGTGTCACGATGTTCTGTATGCGAGTTGACCACGTCTCCTATGCAGCGGAGGCCGGTGGCCTCAAGGCCACAGCCGCCCGACTGTCCGAGCTCATCGGCGTCGCGCCGGTCGACGGAGGGGTGCATCCCCGGTTCGGCACGCGCAACGTGATCTTCCCCCTGGCCAAGGACCACTACCTCGAGGTCGTCGAGGTGCTGGACCACCCGGCCTCCGACAAGGCGCCCTTCGGGCAGGCCGTCCGTGCCGCCTCCGAGGCCGGTGGTGGCTGGCTCGGCTGGGTCGTCGCCGTCGACGACATCGCCGTGGTCGAGCAGCGCCTCGGCCGCGAGTCGGTCCCGGGCAACCGGCACCGCCCCGACGGCACCGAGCTCAAGTGGCGCCAGCTCGGCATCAAGGGCCTCATGGCGGACCCCCAGGTCCCCTACTTCATCGAGTGGGACGACATGACGGTGCACCCCTCCGCGGGCGCCGACACGTCGGTCTCCATCGACAACCTCCAGATCGCCGGTGACCCCAAGCGCGTGCGCGAGTGGCTCGGCCCGGAGGACACCTTCGACAAGGGCGGCATCGACTTCACCTTCGTCGCCCCGCACGGCACGCCGGGTCTGCTGTCGGTCACCTTCGACACCCCGGCCGGCAAGGTCACCATCTGACCGAGTCACCAACTCGCACGCGAACGGCGGTCACCCCGAGGGGTGGCCGCCGTTCGTCGTCCCGAGGGCGTATGCCGTGTCGCGGGGCGGCCGGTCGCGCGCGGTTCGGTTACGGTGCCTGAATGCCGCTGGAGCTGCCGGTGCCGGGACGCGACCGTCGAGGGGCCGTGCCTTCCCTCGACCTGGAGACGTTGCCCCGCGAGGTGCGCGCGGCGGTGGAGGCGATGGTCGCCGGGCACGAGGTGTCGCTCCGCCGCGACGGACGCGAGATCGGCGTGCTCGTGCACCGCCCGAGCGTGCTGGTGGGCACCCTCGTGGGCGGACCGGAGCCGGAGCGGGCCGGCCGCGAGGACGACGAGGGTCGTGGTCCGGAGCGCGTGCCCGAGGGCGTCATGGTCGTGGCGACGGCGACGAAGCTGTCGAAGGCCGCTCGCCAGCGTCTCTCCGACGAGCTCGGCGACGGCTACGTCGTGCTCGACCTGCTCAGGGCCCCGACCAGCGCCGATGTCGTGCTGACGCATCCGGTGAGCCCACAGCTGCTCGGGTCGCTGCGCGGGATGTTCCCGCAGGCCCGGATCATCGTCACCGAGATCGAGGACGACGAGCTCGGCGTCAGCGCACCGGGGCCCGTGAGCCGGCTGCTCGACGCCGGGGCGTCGGCCTACCTGCCGCCGCGCCCGCTGCGCGAGGTGGCCGCGAACGTCCACGCGTACCTGACCGGCTCCGGTGCGCCGCAGCTCACGGCCGGTGACTCGGGGACGCCGCCGCGCGCGGCGCTGGGTTCCTCACCCGAGGGTGCCCCGCCACCCGGTTGAGGTGTCCGCGCCGCAGCATCCAGCGCGGGCTCACCTCAACCGACAGGTGCGTGCTCGCGGTGTCGCTCAGGACTCGACACAGAACTCGTTGCCTTCAGGGTCGGCCATGACCACCAGGTCGCCGTCGCCGCCGGTCACCGTTGCGCCCAGGGCGACGAGGCGCTCGACCTCGGCCTCGACCGTGTCCATGGTGCGCAGGTCGAAGTGCTGCCGGTTCTTCGCCGTCTTGGCCTCCGGGACGGGCTGGAACCACAGGGTCGGGCCGCCCCAGCCCGCGGGCTCGACCCAGGCCCGCTCGTCCGTGCTGTCCTCGTCGACGTTCGAGCCGAGGGCCGCGGCCCAGAAGGTCGCGAGCCGCAACGGCTCGGCGCAGTCGAACGTCACCGACTTCACGAAGGCCACCATGCACCGAACCTAGCCGCCCCCGGTCGCCACCACCCCTTTGAGGTATCCGCGCCGCAGGACTCGCGGTCGGGATACGTCAAACCGGGGCGCGGGACCAGCAGCGGTCAGCGGTGCCAGCGCTTGAGGCGCAGGGAGTTGCTGACGACGAGCACGGACGAGAGGGCCATCGTCGCGCCGGCGATCATCGGGTTGAGCAGCCCGAACGCGGCGAGCGGGATCGCGGCGGTGTTGTAGCCGAAGGCCCAGGCGAGGTTCTGCTTGATGATGCGCAGGGTCTCGCGGGACAGCCCGATCGCGTCGCCGACGGCGTCGAGGTCGGTGCGCACGAGGACGATGTCGGCCGAGTCCATCGCGACGTCGGTGCCCGAGCCCATCGCGAGACCGAGGTCGGCCTGGGCGAGGGCTGCGGCGTCGTTGACGCCGTCGCCGACCATGGCGACGACCCGGCCGGACTGCTGCAGCTCGGTGACGACGGCGTGCTTCTGCGCCGGCAGCACGTCGGCGCGCACGTTGGAGGCGTCGATGCCGACCTGCTCGGCGACGCTGCGCGCGTTGGAGGCGCTGTCACCGGTCAGCAGGTAGGGCGTCAGGCCGAGCGCCCGGAGCCGCGCGATGGCGGCCTTGGACGAGTCGCGCACCGTGTCCTCGACGGTGAGAGCCGCCTGGGCGACGCCGTCCCAGCCGACGTAGACCGTCGTGCCGGCGTGGCTGCGGGCGTGCGCGACGAGCTCGGGGTCGACGCTCTCGAAGAGGACGGCCTTGCCGACGGTGACCTCGGTGTCCTTGATCCGCGCGGTGGCTCCCTCGCCGGGGTTCGACTGGAAGTCGCGGATGCGCGGCAGGTCGAGCTTGGCCAGTCGGGCGCCGTCGACGACGGCCTGCGCGATGGGGTGCTCGCTGCCCTGCTCGACGGCGGCGGCCGCGGTGAGCGCCGCCTTCTTGGACAGCTTGCCGCGCACGGCGATGCTCCGCAGCCGCAGCTCGCCGGTCGTCACGGTGCCCGTCTTGTCGAGCACGACGGTGTCGACCCGGCGCGTGTCCTCGAGCACCTGCGGGCCCTTGATGAGGGTGCCGAGCTGGGCACCGCGACCGGTGCCGACGAGCAGGGCGGTCGGCGTGGCCAGACCGAGGGCGCAGGGGCAGGCGATGATGAGCACGGTCACGGCGACGGCGAGCGACGTGCCGAGGTCGTGGCCTGTCAGGAGCCAGGCGGCGAACGTCACGACCGCGATGACGAGGACGACGGGCACGAAGATCGCGGAGACGCGGTCGGCGAGGCGCTGGACGTCGGCCTTGCCGGTCTGGGCGGTCTCGACGAGACGCTGGATGCCGGCGAGCATCGTGTCGGCGCCGACCTTGCGCGCCTCGACGACGATGCGTCCGGTCGTGTTGATCGAGCCGCCGGTGACGTCGTCGCCGGGGGAGACGTCGACGGGGGTCGACTCGCCGGTGACGAGGCTCGCGTCGACGGCGCTCGAGCCGTCGCGCACGGTGCCGTCGGTCGCGACCTTCTCACCGGGCCGGACGACGAACTGGTCGCCGACGACGAGCTGGTCGACGGGGATGCGCAGCTCGCTCGTGATCCGCGACTGCGGGTCGATGCGCAGGACGGAGACGTCCTTGGCGCCGAGGTCGAGCAGCGAGCGGAGGGCGTCCTTGCCGGAGTCCTTGGCGCGCGCCTCGAGGAAGCGGCCGACGAGCAGGAACGTCGTGACGACCGAGGCGACCTCGAAGTAGAGGTGCATGCCGCCCTGGAGCAGCTCGACGACGGAGTAGCCCCACGCCGCGAGCACGCCGAGCGACACGAGGGTGTCCATCGTCGAGGCGAGGTGGCGGGCGTTGACCGCGGCGGCGCGGTGGAACGGCCAGGCGCACCAGAAGACGACGGGCGTCGCGAGGAGCAGCTCGAGCCAGGGGCTCGCCCCGAAGGTCGGGAGCACCATGGCGAGCAGCAGGACGGGGATCGTCAGCGCGATGGCGACGACGAGCCGGGGCTTGAGGACGGCCTGCGCGGGCGTGTGGTCGAGGTGGTTCTCGCCGGAGCCGCCGTGACCGGCCTGACCGTCGTGACCCGCCTCACCGTCGTGACCTGCGTGGCCCTCGCGTGCCGCGGGGGGCGGAGTCGTCGCGGGACGGGCGTCGACCTGCGTGGCCGCAGCGGCGACGCGGACCTTCTGGCGGGCCAGCTCCTGGGCCCGCAGCTTGTCGAGCAGCGCACCGGCGGCGGGCCTCGCGACCTCACCACCCGCTGAGCCGGCCGGGGCACTCTCGGGCGACACGGCATACGTGCTCGGGGCAGTGGGGGCCGGCGGCGCAGGGCGCGAGCCGTCGATGACGGTGGCGCCGTAGCCGGTCTTCTTCACCTCGGCGACGATCTGCTCGACCGTGACGGGAGCGGTGAACGAGACGAGCGCCTTCTCGGTGGCGAGGTTGACGGTCGCGGACTCGACGCCGGCGACCTTGGACAGCTTGCGCTCGATGCGGGCCGAGCAGGAGGCGCAGGTCATGCCGGTGATGGCGAGGCGGACCTCGTCGGGGGTCCGCTCGGCCGTGGTCACCGGCGCCTGGCCCTCGGTCATCGGAGGCTGTAACCGGCCTCCGCGACGGCGTCCGCGACGGCGGACGGGTCGAGGGGGGCCTCGCTCGTGATGGTGACGGGGGAGTCCTCGCCGGGGTGCAGGTCGACCGCGACCGCGACGACGCCGGGCAGGGCCGACAGCTCGCCGCTCACGGCGGCGGTGCAGTGACCGCACGTCATGCCGGTCACGGTGATCTCGGTCTGGGTGGTGGTGCTCATCGGGTGCCTCCTCGGGCGGTGGTCGGTGGGGTGCTCAGCTGCGCACGAGTCGGGCGATGGCCTCCGAGGCCTCGCGCACCTTCTCGGCGGCGGCCTCGTCGGACTCGCGGGCGGCGTCGACGACGCAGTGGGCGACGTGGTCCTCGAGCAGGCCGAGGCTCACCGCCTGCAGCGCCTTGGTGATGGCGCTGACCTGGGTCAGGATGTCGATGCAGTAGGTGTCGGTGTCGACCATCTTCTGCACGCCACGCACCTGGCCCTCGATGCGGCGCAGCCGCTTCAGGTAGTCGTCCTTGCTGCCGGTGTATCCAGCCATGGCACCTCCTCGTCGTGGTCAACAGGATACCCCTCTGGGGTATTCCCCTCCCGTCACGAACCGCCGAGCACCTCCTTCGCCAGCCGCTTCGGCGCCTTGGCCAGCCAGGCGTCGGTGACGACCTCGCGGATCTCCTCCGCGGTGAGCCTGCCGAGGTCCCGCTCGAGCAGGAGCACGGCGTTGTAGCCGTTCCAGTGCGGCGTCGTGAACCACGGCGAGTCGGGGTCCGAGACCATGGACTCCTTGTCCTCGGCCGTGCACGAGAAGGCGAGCACGTCGTCGTAGGGCTCGCCCGTCTCCGGGTCGAACGCGTCCTTGCGCGGGCCGCGAGCGAAGGCGAACGTCTTGCCCCTGACCTGGAAGCTCGGCCGTCCGCCGGAAGGCGGGTCGCGCGTCACCTCGGGCAGCGCGGCGGCTGCCTCGTCGATGTCGCTGAGCCGGGCGGGGCGCGAGCGGGCCATGCCCTCGCACGTTAGCCCGCCGGACGGCATACCTGAAGGGGCCACGCGGCCACGGGCGAAGCGGACGTCGGGCACCCCGGCGGGCACGCTGGCGGACGGTGCGGCGGACGGTGCGGCGGATCCGGCCAAACCGGTCACGAAAGTCGCGGTTCGGGCGTATTTTCTGGGGTGAGCAGCCCACCTCGATGTGTGGGGGTTAGCGTGGCCGTCTCGGGGCTCAGACTCAATCTTCTCGGTGCTCCGACGCTCGTCTCGGGAGACGATCCCGTGGCGCTGTCGCCGGGTACCGCGGTGCTCGTCGCCTATCTCGCGCTCGCACCGCGGGAGGGGCGCCAGCGCGCGGTCGCCGCTGCCCAGCTCTTCTCCGACTGCCCCGAGGACTCGGCCCGCCGCCGGCTCAACACCGCCGTCTGGCGGCTGCAGTCCGAGGTGCGCGCGAGCACGGGCGTCGAGCTCGTCGGCCGCTCCGGCGGTCGGTCCGTGGCGCTGAGCCCGGCCGTGCCGATGACCGTCGACGCCGTGCGCTTCGAGGACCTGCTGGCTCCCGTCCTGCGCCGCAGCGTCGTCGACCTCACCGACGACGACGTCCGTCGGCTCGAGGACGCCGTCGCGCTGCACCGGGGCCGGCTCGTCGAGGTCTGCGACGACGAGTGGGTGCTCGGCGCGCGCCACCGCATCGAGACCCTCTACCTCACCGGCCTCGACTACCTCGTCCAGCACCACGGGTCCCGCGGTGACGTCGCCGCCGTCGACCGCTACGGGACGCTCGCGCTCGCCATCGAGCCGTTGCGCGAGGACATCCACCGCCACCTCATGGGCGCCTACGCGGCGTCCGGCCGGCACGACCTCGTCGAGCGCCAGTTCGAGCAGTGCCGCCTGACCCTGCTCGCCGAGCTCGGCGCCGACCCGATGCCCGAGACGGTCGCGCTCTACGCCCGGATCACCCGGGGCGACGCCGGCCAGGCCGCCTCGGTGGCCGCGCTCGTCGCCGAGCTCGAACGGGCCCGGCGCGAGGTCGTGCGCCTCGCCGAGATCGTCGACCGCGCGCTCGACCGCCTGCACCGCATGCCCTGACGGGCACCGAGGGCGTATGCCGTGTCGCCGGGGAGCAGCACGGGTGACCTCTCGACGTGGCCGGGTGGGCAGGACTCGGCCTCTCGACGGTGGGGGTCGGCGGCGGTCGGTGGTGAGCAGGCGGTGAGCGGGTGGTGATCGGGGGGCGGGGGTCTCGTGAGCGGTCGGTGATCGGGGGCCGGGACGCTCGTGCCTGAGCAGAAGGGTCACGGCCTGGTGATGCGAGCGTGGAGGCGGCGATTCCTCATCGACGTGTGGGCCGAGCCCCGCGACGTCGACTCGCTCCCGGCCGTCATCAGGGCCCGGGTGCGCGACATGGCCACGGACGAGGAGACCTACGTGGGATCGTTCGCCGAGATCGAGCAGATCGTCGAGGCACGCCTCGACGACGACGGCGTGGCCCCGAGGCGTTGGGAGCGACCGTGATCCGCGAGGTCAGCGAGGCGCTGCGCGACGTCATCCACCGGGCCACCCCCGACCTCGGTGCGTGGGTCGTGCTCCACTCGCTCTCGCAGGGCGACAAGACGGCCCTGCCGGACACGAAGGGCATCCTCGCGCTCATCGCGGTCGCCGAGCACCCCCACCTGCGCAACCGACCCCTCGTCGACGGCCTCACCGGGCTCGTCCGCGCGCCCCTGTCGCTCCAGCTGACCTACCTCGTCACCTACGTCGGCGACCACGACGAGGCGCAGACCCGGCTCGGTCGCATCGTCCAGGCCTTCCACACGACGCCGATCGTGCGTCCGCCGGACCTGACGCCGCCGCTGTCGGACGAGGTCGAGAGCATCGCCGTCCGGCTGCTCGCGCCGAACGCCGACGAGCGCAACCAGGTGTGGGGGTCGCTGGGTCGGGCCGGGCGGCTCGCCCTCTTCTACGAGGTCGACGTCGCTCCGGTGCCGGTCCTCGAGCGCGAGGGCCGCGGCCGGGTGCGCGAGCACCGCATCGACTGGGTGGGGGCGACGTGAGCGTCCAGCCGGCGGCCCCGCACCTCGCAACGGTCACGACGACGCTGCGCCACACCGTGCGCCTCGTCCACGCCTCGACCGGGGCGCGGCTGCGCGGCCTCGACGCCCACCTCGAGCCGGCCCCGGCAGGCTGGACCCTCCGCGTGCTCCCGGACGTCCTCGTCGTCGCCGTCCGCGCCGACGCTCCGGTGCCCGCCGTGCCGCCGAGGGTCGTCGTCACCCTGACGGACGGGGCGCTCGCCGACGTCCTCGTCGTGCCGCAGCTCGCGGGTCGACCCCCGCGGACGTTCGTCGTCGACCTCACCGGACCCGAGGTCGAGGTCGTCGTCCACCCCGTCCCCTCGACCCTCACCGTCATCCTCACGACCCCGTCGACCGGAGCGCCACGCACCGGTGTCACCGTCACGGCGCGCGCGACCTCGGGTCCCGACCCGAAGCCGAGCGTCGCTCTCCCCGAGGTCGACCCGGGCACCTACCGCTCCGCGCCCGTCGAGTGGACGGCCGCCTTCACCCCGCTCGACCTGCTCGTCGGCGGCCAGCCGCTGCGCACCCTCGCCGTCGACGTCGCGACGTCGACCACCACGGCCCACCTCGTCGACACGACCTGACGGACCGGGCCCCACCCACCAGGAGAACCGCACCACCCGAACCGCACCACGACCGAATCCATCCGCACCGCACCCCCACCTGAACCGCACGACAGAGCACGAGCCGAGGAGGGCACCGTGACGACCTACCTTTCACCCGGCGTCTACGTCGAGGAGGTCCCCTCGGGGCCGCAACCGATCGCAGCCGCCCCCACGAGCGTCGTCGCCGTGCTCGGCACGACGCGTCGGGGTCCCGTCAAGGAGCCGACGCGCGTCACCGGCTGGGCCGACTTCGTGCGGACCTTCGGGGCAGCGACGTCGCGGGGCTTCACGGGGGAGTCGGTCTTCGGCTACTTCGAGAACGGCGGTCCGGCCGCCTGGATCGTCCGGGTCGACCCGTCGACCGGCGCCTCGTGGACCGTCTTCGACGTCGCGGGCACGGAGAGCTTCGACATCGAGGCGAGCTCGCCGGGCACGTGGGGCAACGACCTGTCGGTCGCCGTCTCCGCCGACGAGTCCGCCGCGTCGGGGTCCTTCTACCGCGCGACGACGACGTCGGCGACGGGCGCCATCGCGAGCGGTGGGGCCGGCACGATCGCCGTCGCCTCGACCGCGGGGCTCAAGCCCGGCGACACCGTCGCCCTCGTGGCTGCGCCGACGAGCGGGTCGGTCGCGGCACCGCCCACCGCGATCGTCACGGCCCTGACGACGACGTCGATCACCGTCGGCAGCGCGAGCGCCGCCGTCACCCTCCCGGCCGGCTCGGTCGTCGCGAGCGCGGCCGCCGCGGCGGCCACCTCGGTCTTCCTCCCCTCCGGCAAGGGCTTCAAGAAGGGGGACGTCGTCGTCGCCGTCGCCCCGAACGGCACGCGCACGAGCGCGGTGGTCACCGACGTCACGACCGCCGGCAGCGGGGTCACGCTGACCCTCGACGCGTCCCTCGGGGCGGTCCCCGGCGCGGCGTTCGTCCAGCGGCGCACCGACTACCGGGCCACCGCGACGATCGCCGGCACCCCGGCCGGGTCGCCGCCGTCGCTCAACGTCTCGGCGTCGGCCCTCGCGTTCGACCGCCCGCTGACGGCACCGATCGCGTCCGAGCTGACGGCGAGCGGCGTCGAGCACGCGGCCGCACGCCTCACGACCGGTGACGGCCGCACCGCCTCCTGGCAGACGAACCGCTTCGTCGTCGTCGGCGCCACCGCCGCCCCGAGCGGCCCGGTCACCGTCAACGCGGCGGTCACCGCGGTGCTGCTCGCGGACTCGGGCCTCGGGATCACCGGGCTGTCCGCGGCCGACGTCGGCAACGCGTACGGCTTCCTCCCGGCGGGCGCCAAGGTGACCTACACGGGTGCGGGTCCCACGCCCGCCGTCGTCGCGACGCGCACGGCCGGAGGGTTCACGCTCGCACCCGCTCCCGTCGCGACCGACACCTACACCGACGCGACGTTCACCCTCCAGGCCGACGCCGACGACGGCATCGCCGTCCGCTGCGCCGTGGCGCCCAGGGTCGGCGACGTGCTCGGTCTCGGGACGGCCTACGCCCCGATCACGGGGGTCGACGCGGCCGGGGGTGACACGTACGTGCTCCGGTTCGCGGCGAGCACGGCCGTCTCCAACGCCGCCCAGGCGCGTTTCCCGCTGTATGCCGTCGAGTCGGCGTCCGTCGTGGCCGCGCGGTTCACCCTGGCGGTCTCCGTCGGCGGTGCCCTCGCCGAGACGTTCGGCGGCCTGTCCCTCAGTCCCGACCACCCGGCGTACTTCGCCAAGGACGACGTCGTCAACGGCACCTCGTCCCTCGTCACCGTGACCGCACGCGCCGGTGGCGCCCCGGCGGTGTCGCTCGCGGCGGCACCGTTCTACACGGCCGTCGATCGGATCGGCGCCGACAAGGCGCCGACCAACGACGACTTCCGCGCCGGGCTGACCCGGCTCGAGGAGGTCGCTGAGCCGGCCATGGTCATCTGCCCGGACGCGCTGACGCTCGACGACCCGCTCCTGCAGGCCGACCTCGTCGGCCAGGTCGTGACGCACTGCGAGAACTTCCGGCGCTTCGCCATCGTCGACGCACCCGACCTCGACGACACCGACCTGCTGTCGTGGCGCAACACGACGCTGTCGAGCACGTATGCCGCCCTCTACGCGCCGCACCTGCAGATCGTCACGATCGATCCCGACTCGATCGACCGCTTCACGACCGTGCCGCCGTCGGGCTTCGTCGCCGGCGTCTTCGCCCGCACCGACCGGCTGCGTGGCGTGCACAAGGCGCCCGGCAACGAGACGGTCACCGGCATCGTCGGGCTCTCGCAGGCCTACACGCAGCGTCGCCAGGACCTGCTCAACCCCGGCGGGGTCAACCTCATCCGGGCCTTCCCGGGCCGGGGCACCCGACTCTGGGGTGCCCGCAACGCGACCGACGACACGACGTGGCGCTACGTCAACGTCCGACGACTCTTCAACATGGTCGAGACGTCCGTCGACCGCGCCACCCAGTGGGTCGTCTTCGAGCCCAACACCGCCCAGACGTGGATCCGCGTCAAGGTCTCGGTCGAGAACTTCCTCGACCAGCAGTGGCGGGCGGGCGCGCTGGCGGGCACGAAGCCCGAGCAGGCCTACCGAGTGCGCGTCGGCCTCGGCGAGACGATGACCGAGACGGACATCGACCTCGGGCTCATCATCACCGAGGTCGCGATCGCGCCGGCCAAGCCCGCTGAGTTCGTCATCTTCCGCTTCAGCCACAAGCGGCTGTCCGAGTGACCCGCCGTGACCAGCCGCGATCAGCCGACACGCGTACGCCGCCTGAATCCTCTTGTGAGCCAAGGAGCCTGACATGTATCCCATGACCACCCTGCACTTCACCGTCAGCTGGGGCGACCGACAGCAGACCTCGAGCTTCTCGGAGGTGAGCGGGCTGACGATGGAGGCCGAGGTCGTCGAGTACCGCGGCGGCGCCGACCCGCAGTTCTCGACGCGCAAGCAGCCCGGGCTGCGCAAGTTCTCCAACGTGACGCTCAAGCGCGGCATCGCCCCGACGGAGGCCGGCAACGGTCTCTTCGAGTGGTACAACTCCATCACCATCGGCGCCGTCGAGCGGCGCGACGTCACGGTGAGCCTCCTCAACGAGGAGCGCGAACCGGTCATGACGTGGAAGATCAAGGAGGCCTGGCCGGTCAAGATCGAGGGCCCCGGCCTCAAGTCGACCGGCACCGACGTCGCCATCGAGTCGGTCGAGTTCGCCTGCGAGGGCATCGAGATCGAGGCGAAGTAGCCGATGCTCCCGCTCGCCTCACCCGCGCTCGTGCCGTTCACGACGGCGCACTTCGTGCTGGCCATCGACGGGCTCGCGTCCGTCAGCTTCAGCAAGTGCACCGGGCTCGCGGGTGAGGTCGCCGTCGAGGAGTACCAGGAGGGCGGCGAGAACCGCTTCGCCCATCGCTTCCCGACGCGGGCGTCCTTCCCCAACCTCGTCCTCAACCAGGGCGCCGGCCCGCTCCAGGAGCTGTGGGACTGGTTCTACGAGTTCCACGTCACGGGCGTCGTCACCCCGCGGGACGGGACCGTCGTGCTCATGAGCACCGTCGAGGGCGCCCTCGCCCCGGTCCGCGTGTGGGCCTTCACGCGCGGGTGGCCGGTCAAGCTCACCGGCCCCGACCTCGATGCCCAGAGCTCGGCCGTCGCCGTCGAGGCCGTCGAGATCGCCCACCACGGGCTCGTCCTCAAGAAGGTGGTCTGAGTGCCCGTCGTCATCGGGGAGATCGTCACCGAGGTCGTCGTCGCGCCGAGGACGGATGCCGCCGGGCCCGCCCCCGATGCGTCGCTCGACGACGCGGCCATGGAGGCCCTCGTGCGCCGCGCCGTCGAGCGCGTCCTCGAGGTGCTGCGGCGGGAGTGGGACCGATGAACCTCACCGCCACCCAGCTGACGAAGCTGACCATCGACGCGTACGCCGACCTCACGTTCGAGCAGCCCACCGGGCTGCGCTGGCAGGCGCTGCTCAACCCGACCGAGCTGTCCTTCTCGCGCAAGAACCTCTACCAGGCGTCGCAGTCGGCGGGCACGTCCGCGCCGCAGCAGTCCTTCAGCGGCGGCGAGCCCGACCAGGTGCAGATCGACCTGCTGCTCGACGGCACCGGGGTGGTCGGCGAGGCCGGGGGCATCGGTGAGCTGCTCGACGCGCTCCTCGCGCTGACGAAGTTCCAGGGCGACACGCACCAGCCCTACTACGTGCACTGCTACTGGGGGCGGTTCAGCTTCCGGGGGATCCTCACCCAGGCCGACGTGACGTACAAGCTCTTCGACCGGGCGGGTGAACCGCTGCGCGCGACGGTCAAGCTCTCGCTCAAGGAGGCACTGTCACCGCAGGAGGTCGCTGCCGAGGACCGGCCGGCCTCGCCCGACCTCTACCAGACGTGGCTCGTCAAGGACGGCGACGCCCTCGACGCCATCGCGGCCCGGGTCTACGGCGACCCGGCCTTCTGGCGCCCGCTCGCGGCGGCCAACCGGTTGGCGAACCCGCGCGGCCTCACCACCGGACAGCTGCTCCTGCTCCCGCCTCTGGGGACGACCCGATGACCGCGCCGACGACCCAGCGCGATCGACCGGCCTTCGAGGTCCGGGTCGGCGGGACGGCGCTCGAGCCGATCGTCGCGGCCGACGTCGTCGAGCTCGAGGTGCACGAGGAGGTCGGCCGGCACGGACGGCTCACGCTCCTCGTCCAGAACTGGGACGCCGACCAGCGCGCTGTGCGGCACAGCGACGACGGGCCGTTCACCCCCGGAGCGGGCATCGCGGTCTCCCTCGGCTACCACTCGGACCTCACCGAGGTCTTCGACGGCGTCATCGCCTCGCTGACGACGCACTTCCCGAGCGGCAGCCCGCCGGTCCTACGGGTCGAGGGCCGGTCGCGGTCCGTCCTCATGGACCACCCGCCGCGGTCGCGCCAGCTCGCCGACGTCACCGATGCCGACATCGCCTCCGCCGTCGCCGCCGACTACTCGCTCGAGACCGATGCGGCGGACGGCGTCACGCACCCCTTCTGGGCCAGTGACCGGGTCAGCGACTGGGACGCCCTGACCCGCCGGGCCGGCGAGCTCGGCTGGGTCGTCTTCGTCCGGGGCACGAAGCTCGTGCTGCGGCCGCCGTCGGCCGCGCAGGACCCGCTCGAGCTCGACTGGACCCGGTCGCTCGTCGAGCTGCACCTCACCGAGGACCTGACCCTGGCCATCGACACCGCGGTCGGGGTCGGCTGGGACGTCGACGCCGCCGAGGCGACCGAGAGCGAGCAGAGCGCGAGCGCGGCCGACCTCGACGTCGGTGACCGGCAGACGCACTCGGCCGCCGTCGGCGACGCCGGCTGGCCGCTGCGCGCCGAGCGCGTGGAGTCCGACGCGATCGGGGCCGCCGACGAGGCCGATGCGAGAGCCGTTGCCGCCCAACGACGCTCCGCGCTCGGGCACATCCACGGAACCGGCGTCGTGCAGGGCGAGCCAGGGCTGCGCTGCGACGGCTGGCTCTCCATCGCCGGCGTCGGACGACGGATGTCCGGACCGCACTACGTCACGGCTGCACGCCACCGGCTCTCGGCCCAGGGCTACGTCACCGAGTTCCAGGTGGGCTCGCCGCCACGGCTCGTTCCCCGCGCGGGGGGCGACGTCGGGTCGGCCCGGTCGGGCGACCTCGGACCGGCCCTCGGGCTCGGCGTCGTCGAGGCGCTCGACGACCCGGCCTCCCTCAACCGCGTCAAGGTGCGCCTGCCGTGGCGCAGCGACGGCGGCGACGGCGTCTGGGCCCGTCTCTCGAACGTAGACGCGGGCGACGGCTACGGAGCGGTCATCGTGCCGGCGGTGGGACAGGAGGTGCTCGTCGGCTTCGTCGGCGGCGACCCCGCACACCCCGTCGTCCTCGGCTCGCTCTACAACGGCAGCCAGCAGCCACCCTTCAGCGTCGACCCGGACACGAACGCCGTGCGGGCCCTCGTCTCGCCGGACCAGCACACCGTCCGCCTCGAGGACGGGGACGCGAGCGCGGTCACCGTCAAGACCGGCAAGGGGCACTCGATCGTGCTGTCCGACAAGGACTCCGAGGTCGTCATCACCCACAAGGACAGCGGCAACGCGATCCGGCTGTCGGCCGACGGCATCGAGCTGACCGCGGCGCAGGGCGACATCACCCTCTCGTCGTCGTCCGGGACCATCTCGCTCGACTCGCTCAAGCTCGCGGCCAAGGCGTCGGGCCCGTCGAGCATCGAGAGCTCGGCGACCCTCGACGTCAAGGCCTCGGGATCCCTGGGGCTCAAGGGGTCCCTCGTGACCATCAACTAGACGAGCACTCATCACCGTCACATCACCGTCACACCAGCGACCAGCCAAGGAGGAGGAGACATGCCGGGGGCAGCACGCGTCGGTGACACCACCGCGCACGGGGGCACGGTCGTCGGACCGGGCGTCGCCACCGTGCTCATCGCCGGGATGCCTGCCGCCGTCGTCGGCGACATGCACGCCTGCGTCATCCCGCCGCCGTCGCACATCCCGGTCAGTCCGTTCGTCGCCGGCTCCGCGACGGTCCTCGTGCAGGGCCGACCCGCGCTGCGCGCCGGTGACGCCTGCGGCTGCGGCGCGTCCGTCGTCGTGGGCAGCCCGACGGTGGTGATCGGATGAGCACCACGGACTACCCGCAGGTCGGCAGCGGCTGGGCGTTCCCACCGCGCTGGGAGCGCTCCGGCGTCGACGCCACCGGTGCAGCCGGGCCCGTCGAGCTCGTGACGAACGACGGCGCCGCGCACGTCGCCGAGGCGCTCGTCCTGCTGCTTCGGACGATGATCGGCAGCCGCGTCATGCGACCTGACCTCGGCGCCGGCGTCGACCGCTACGTCTTCGAGCCGCGCACGTCGGAGGCCTGCCACCGGCTCGCCGACGACGTCCGCCGGGCCCTCGTCCTCGGCGAGCCGCGGGTCATCGTGGACGCCGTCGAGGCGGTGCCGGCCGGCGAGGCCGATGACCGGGTCGACGTCACCATCGAGTTCCGGATCGACCGGCACCGGCGGCCGACGAGTCTCGTCGTGCCCTTCTACCTGGCCGGTGCGTCATGACCGCTGGAGGGCGCACCCCCGAGCAGGTCGCCGCTGCGATGGCCGCCGCGGCGCGCCTGACGCCCTACGACACCGCCGGGACCTGGGCCGACGTGCTCTTCGCGACCGACGCCGACGGCGTGACGGCGCCCGCGCCGGCAGGTGCCCCCGACCGCGAGCTGCTCGCTGCCGTCGCCGCCGAGTACGCCGCCCTCGACGAGCACCTCGCGACGTTGCCGGAACGCACCCGCCGGACGTGGCTCGAGGACCTGCTCGGCATCGGCCGGCTCCCCGCGCTGCCCGACCGCGTCATCGCGCACGCGACCGTCGACCCCAAGGCGGCGCCTGCGGTGCTGCCCCCGGGCACGCCGCTGCGCGGCGGCAAGGATGCCTTCGGCAACGAGCGCCGCTACGTCACCCTCGACGCCCTGACGGCGCACGGCGCGGCCCTCACCGGGGTGCGGTCCTTCGCGCCCGGCGACCCCGTGCGCGCGCACGGGGTCGCGGCGGCGGCCCCGGACTTCCCGCTGCGACCCTCGGCCGGACCGGAGGCCACGCACTCCCTGCGGATCCACTCGCCGGCGCTGTCCTTCGAGGGCGGTGACCTGACCGCCGAGGTGGCCTTCACGGGAGCGGCCGGCGCCGAGGGCCTGTCTGCGCTCGTGTGGCGCTGGTCGCGGGCCGACGGCACGACGAGCGGGACGACGGGCGGCACCGTGTCCGGGTCAACCGTCACGGTCACGCTGACCGGTGACTGCGGTGCGCCCGACGGCGAGACCCCGTGGATCGAAGGCGTCGTCACGTCGGGGGCGGCAGTGCCCGTGGGCTTCTCGTTCACCGGCGTCACGGTCCGCGTGACGGACCGGACGGCATACGTCCCCGAGGCGGCCTTCTACAACGACGGCGCGGTCGACGTCACCAAGGAGTTCCAGCCGTTCGGGGCCGTCGCGAAGCGCGGCGACGCGTTCTACGTGCGCTCGGACGAGGCGTTCGGCAAGGCGCTCGCGACCGTCGAGGTCGCGGTGCAGGTCATGCAGGAGGGCGGGGCGCCGCTCTCGTCGTCGGCGGGTGGCACGGGCATCCCCGTGTGGCTCGCGGAGAACCTCAAGACCCAGCTGATCAGCATCAAGAACGCGCTCGGGTCGCAGTACGCCTCGGTCGAGACGCAGTGGACGTCGATCTACGGCTCCGTCTCGACGGCGACGACCCCGTCGGTCGTGTGGCAGCGCCGCGAGGACGGCGCGTGGAAGCCGGTCGGCTCCGCGTCGTCGAGCTTCGGCACGCTGTCGGCGACGGTGAGCGGGTCGGCCGTGGCGTCCGAGACCTTCGCGGTCGCCGGCCAGCCCGGGAACTACCTCCGGGCCTTCCTCGCGCAGGGCGACTTCGGCTGGACCGACTACCAGGCCAAGGTCGCCGACTTCGCGACCCGGGCCGTGGCGGGCACGGGTCCGAAGCCCACGATGCCGCCCGTGCCGGTGCCGCCGATCGCGTCGGCCGTGACGGTGCGCTACACGACGACTCCCGTCGAGGCCACGCTCGTCGAGTCGAGCAGTGGCTGGCGGCGTCAGGGCCGCGTCGGCGGGGCAGCCGGTCGCTTCACGCCGTTCCGGCTCGTCGTGTCCGACCTCGGCGCGACGGCCATGGTCGCCATCGGGCTCGAGCTGCCCGACGCCGCCCTCGGGTCGAGCGTCTCGCTCTACCTCGACGTCGACTCCGCCTCGCCGTGCGGCAGCTCCGACACGGTCGTGGCCTCCTGGCAGTTCTGGGACGGCACGACGTGGGCGCCGCTCGCGGTCGCCGACGGCTCGCACGAGCTCCGCGAGGCGGGTCTGCTCCGCTTCGTCGCCCCGCGCACGTGGGCCGTCGGCTGCGACGACCTGTCGGCCGACACCGGTCGCTGGGTGCGGATCGAGACCGACCAGCCGGAACGTCTGGGCGTGCTGCTCGCCGTGGTCGTCGACGCCGTCGTGGCCGAGTTCGTCTCCCGGGCGGCCGATCCCGGCCTCGACCCCAGCTCGGCGGAAGCCCTCCCGGTGGGCGCGATCAAGGGCACGCTCGCGCCGGTCCCCGGCGTCAAGAAGGTCACCAACCTCGCGTCCGTGCGCGGCCGTGCGCCCGAGACGGACGCCGACTACCTCGCGCGTGCCTCGGCGCGGGTGCGCCACCGCGACCGGGCCCTGACCCCGTGGGACCTCGAGCAGCACGTCGCGCTCGCGCTCCCCGAGGTGGCCGCCGTGCTGTGCCTGCCGCACACCGGCAGCGACGGGCTGCGCGCGCCCGGCCACGTCGGCCTCGTCGTCGTGCCGGACCGTCCGCTCGACGTCGCGCCCCGGCCGTCCGTGAGCCTCGCGGGCCGGGTCGTGGGCCTCGTGCAGCCCCGCGCGCCGATCGGCGCCATGCTCCACGTGCTCTGCCCTGACTACCGTCCCGTCACCGTCGTCGCGTCGATCCGGCTGCGCGCGGGCGTGGCGGCGCTCACGGGCACCCAGGCGATCACCGCGGCCCTCGAGCGGGTGCTGCACCCGACGGGAACCGTGCCCGTCCGCTGGGGCCGCGACCTCTACGCCTCTACCCTCATCGCCGTCCTCGAACGGCAGCCCGACGTCGACGTCGTCCTCGACTTCGCCCTGCACGACGGCTCGGGCGGACCTGTCGAGGTCGTCACCGTCGACCCGTGCCGCGGGCTCTACTGCTCGTCCGGCGACCACCACCTCTCGTGCGAGGAGCAACTGTGAGTCCCAGAGCGGGCACCGGGCCGTCCACCCGGCAGACCACGCCGATCACGCGCTTCGTGCCCGTCGCTCCCGACGCGGACTGGGAGACCGTGCGGGCCCGGATGGTCGACCACCTCACCGCGACGGCGACGCCCGAGTGGACCGACCACAACGCGGCCGACCCCGGCATCACCCTGCTCGAGGTCCTCGCCTACGGGCTCGCCGACCTGCACTACCGGACCGCCGCGCACCGCCTCGACGACTGGCCGCTCGAGGTGCGCGCCTGGGACGCCGACGCCGGGCGGCACTGGGACGCAACGCTCCCCGCCGGACGATGGGACCCCGAGGCCGACCCCTCCGACCCGGCGCTCGCCGCCACCGACCTCGCGCCGCTGTCGGCCCTGGCCGACGTCCTCGCCGCACCGGCGACCTCCGCGACGGTGCTCGAACCTCTCGTCCGTGCGTGCCGGTCGCGAGCCGACGCGGTCGCCCTGCTGTCGGCCGAGCCGTGGGCGAGCGCCGTCCGGGCCGCCGACCGTCCGGCGATGGTGGCGCTGATGCGCGCCCGGCTCGTGCGCCAGGTCGCGCAGGAGCAGGCCGGCGTCGTCGCGTCCGCCGTGACGGCCGCGCAGGCCGCCGCGGTCGCTGCCGCCCCGCGGCGCGCCGACCCCGACGCGCCAGTCGACGTCCCGGCCATCGATGCCGCGGCGTCCGCTGAGCTCGCCTGGTCCCTGCCGCTGTGGGACGAGGAGGTCGTCGCCCTCGTGCGCCGTGAGCGGCGGAGACGGTCGCGCGAGGTCCTCACCGACGGCCTCGACCTCGTCCGCGCGACGACGGCCGACACCCTCGCGGCGACGCGCTCCGCCCTCACCCTCGCGGGACTCGACGCCGACGAGGTGACGTATGCCGTCGCGGCCGCCCCGCAGGCGGCGGGCCTGCTCCCCGAGGACCTCGAGGACGAGCAGGGCCGCTCGCTCGTCTGGCCACCGCACCCGGTGCAGGCCCTGACGTGCGAGCCGGTGACCGCCGACGACTACGCCCGGCGGGCGCGGGCCCACCCGGACGTCGTGCGTGCCTGGACGGTCAAGGGCCGTTTGCCCGGCATCGCGTGGAACGGGCTGCCCACCGGCGCCATCGCGTCCGTCGCCGTCGACGAGCACGCCGCCGCGCTGACGCTCGTCGTCGAGAGCCGCACCGAGCCCACCACGCCCGCGCGCCGTGACGCCTTGCTGCGCGACGTCCTCACGACGGCCATCGGACCCGAGGCGGGCGCACCCTTCCCCGACTGGCGCGACGACGTCGACGACCTCGAGCCGCGACGCGTCGTCTGCGACGAGGTGGGCGCGAGCCTCCTCGACCGGGCACCCGTCCTCGTCCAGGCGACTCTCGTCACCGAGGTCGGCGCCAACCGCGAGGCCGTCGTCGACGACGCCCGGGCCCGGATCGCCGCCTTCCTCGAGCGCGGTCGACCGGAGACGTTCGCCCCCACCCCGGCGCCGGTCGTCGACGGCCCCTGGCCCCGCCACGACCAGCCCACCCTCGGCTGGGTGCCGGGGGAGCCGGTGCGCTTCACCGAGGTCGTCGAGGCGATCGTCGGCAACCCGCTCGTCCGCGGCGTCGAGGACCTCGCCATGAAGGTCGACGGAGAGCCCGACTTCCTCGCGGCGAGTTACGGCTACCTGCCGATCCCGCGCAACGCGGTGCCCCGGCTCGCCGACGCCCGCTGCATCCGGGTGCGCTTCTCGCTGACGAGCCGGTGCGGCGATGCGTAGCCCGTGGCCGGCGGGCCCCAGCACCGCACCCGCGCGCGGGCCCGACCACACCCGTCTCGCGTCTCAACTGCCCGCCGTCTACCAGGAGGACGAGGCCTCGTTCGCCCAGGTCGACGCCTACCTCGGCCTCGCCGACGAGCTGAGCCATGCGGTCGTCGAGCACCTCGAGGACCTGCTCACGGCCCTCGGGCCCGACGCGACGCTGCGCTGGCCCGCCGACCTGCCCCTCGACGCAGGGGCCGAGGCCCTCGTCGCGCACCACCTCGAGACCTACGACGAGGTCGCGCGGTGGGCGAGCGTCACCTTCCCGACGAGCTGGCCGGGCACGGAGCGTGGCCTCCAGCAGCGCCGCGAGCTCCTCGCCCGCTGCACGAGGCTGTGGCGCCGCCGCGGCACGCCGCGTGGCTTCCTCAGCTGGTTCTGCCTGTGGTTCGACCTTCCCGCGGCCGGCCGGCCCTACCTGCTCGAGCACTTCAAGGCACCGGGCGCCGGCCTCACCGCCGAGCCCTGGACCGCGACCCTCTTCGTCCCGACGAGCGTGCCCGTGCCGAGCACCGGTGACCCGTCGACGGCGAAGGGCTTCGTCGACTGGGAGCGGCGCGAGGAGGCGGTCGACTTCGTGCGGCGCTACGCCCCCGCGCACGTCGACCTGCGTGTCTGCTTCACCGACCCTGCGGTCTTCACCGACCTCGCGGTGCTCGCGTCCCCGCCGACGCTCCCGGCCACGCCCACGGCGGACGAGGTGACGGCATACGCCATCGCCGTCCAGCAGCAGCAGGCCGACCTCAACGCGCTCCTGTGCTCCGTCGTGTCGGTCGTGAGCCACGCGAGCGGCATCCACCTCTACGCGTGCATCGACGCCGGGCGAGGCATCGACCGCCTCGGCGTCGGCCTCCTGCCGACCGATTCGACGACGTGAGTCCCGAAGGGAAACCAGCGATGGCAGACAACCAGTACCCCGTCTTCGTGGACGGCCAGACCCTCACCGAGGCCGAGCTCAACGACCTCAGGGACTTCCTCCACCAGCGCGACCGCCTCGTCGGGCGCCTGGTCGGCTTCGGCGTCAACGCCGGGCTCGGGGGCACGGTCTCGACGCCGACGACCTTGGCGGTCGGGCCCGGGCTCGCGATCGACCAGCGCGGTGAGCCGCTGCTCCTCGGGGTGGAGCAGACGCTGCCCCTGCCGCCCGTCGCCGAGTCGGTGACCTATGACTTCGTCGATGCCACGGCCGAAGGGTTCAGCGTCGTCCTCGAGTCCACCGACGCGATCGAGCCCACCCCGGACTGCGGCGAGTCGGGCTGCGCCGGGCACGCCGAGCTGCACACGCGTGGGGTCGCGCTGCGTGTCGTCGCCGGTCGGGTGACCGGCACGCGGATGGACTTCGCGGCCGAGCCGCTGCTCAGCGTCGAGCCGATCCGGCTCGCGCTCGACTCGTCGCCGATCAACTCCTACCCGACCCTGCGCAACGCCATCGCCGCCCGGCTGACGAACGGCACCTCGCCCCTCGTCGACCCCACCCTCATCGCCAGGCTCCAGGCCACGTCGATCGCGAGCACGGACACGGCAGGCATCCGGGGCTACAAGTGCGGCTGGCTCAACATGGTGCTCTTCGCGACCCTCGACCTGCTGCGGGTCCGCGCCCTGCTGGCCCTCACGTGGGACCGCGACACGACGCGACCGGGTGTCGTCCTCGGCTCGGTGCACCAGGTGGCGGGCGTGTGGGTCTTCGACTGCGCCTACCGGCACGCGTGGGAGCCGCCGCGGGGGTTCACCGAGGCCTTCCTCGGCGGGTCGTGCACCGACCCGGCGGGTGCCTTCCGCGACGAGGTCGAGGCGCTCCTCGCCGGCTACGCGCCGCCCGACCCGGCACCGGTCGGCGATCCCAAGCCGCCCATCGCCTGCCCCGTCGGCTCCATCCGCGTCGGCGACCGGTGCGTCAAGATCGTCTTCCCGCCCAAGGAGATTCCCGACAAGTGGCGGCACACGTGGGTCTTCGACCCGCGCGAGCCGGTCTGGAACCCGCCGATCAAGACGTGGGAGCGGCCCGACGTCGTCTACGAGCGGCAGCCCATCGACGTGCTCGGCGAGCAGGAGTTCCCGCTCACCGACTTCCTCGGCCACGACGCGAACGACGTCAGGACGGTGCTCGGCGGCTTCATCACGGGGCAGGGAGCCATCGCCGATGTCCGCGTCATGTCGGCCGGGGACGTCATGACCCTCGACGGCTACGCGCCCGCCGGTGGCTTCGCGGCCTCGGACTCCGTCGTGCTCGGCACCGACGCGAACGGCGTCGTCGTCTCGACGGGCCGCGTCCCGACGGTGCAGAACGTCCGGACCGTGGGGTCGGCGCTGCCGGCGGCCGTGGGCGCCGCGACCGAGGCGATGGCGGCGGCGACCGAGCTGCGCGGCCTGTCGACCGGTTTCGAGACCCGCCTCGGCCAGCTCGACCAGTCGGTCGCCGGGCTCGGCGGCTCGATCTCGACGCTCCAGACCGACTTCACGTCGTTCCGCGGCAGCTTCGACGCGGTGACCATCACGAACCGCCTCGGCGACCTCGAGTCCGGCATCAAGCGGATCGACACGGTGCAGAACCAGATCGACGTCCTCGCCGGCAAGGTCGAGGTCATCTCGAAGTTCGGCGACGGCATCAAGCTCGACCCGAAGGTCGGTGGCGGCGGCGTCATCGCCATCGACCCGAACATCGGCACGCACGTCGGCGGCGGCGTCATCGGCGGCCCCGGCGGCGGGGGAGTGATCAGCGGTCCGGGCGTCGGTGGGATCGGTGGGATCGGCGGGATCGGCGGGATCGGCGGCGTCGTCGTCAAGCCGTCCGGGCAGGTCGACCGCGAGCTGGCCCAAGGGGTCGCCGACTTCGCGCGCACGACCGTGGACGCGCTGCGGTCGCTGCCCAACCCGCGCAACCGCAGCTTCAGCAGGTATGCCGCCGCGGCCGACCGCGCCCACGCCGCGCTCGCGCAGGCGGTGGCGCCACCGGACACGCCAGAGGAGGCGGTCGAGACGCTCGAACCCGCCGCCCTGACGGCGGCGACGCTCGAGGTCCTCGGCACGCTCCGGACCCTCGTCAAGGCCGCGGGCGTCCCGAAGGACGTCGGTCGGCAGCTCGACGCGCAGCTGCGTGACCTCGGGGGCCTGGTGCCGTGACCGACGTGGCCGTCGACGTGCTGCGCCTGCGCGGGCCGGGCGCGCCACGACTCGCGCGCGTCGCGGCCACGACGCTGCCTGCGGCCCTGGACCGGGCCCTGGCCGACGTCGGCGACGTCCGTCTCGAGCACGTGGCCGTGACGCTCGACCTGTCCGTCGACGACTACGACGACGAGACGCTCGCGGTGTTGTGGGCCGAGGCGATCCGCACGCAGCTGCTCGCCGACGGAGGCGGGCGTCGCGACGTCGTCGCGCCGGGTGGCGATGCGGACGCGTCCCGGGGGCCGGGCTCCTGGCCGTCGCCGGTCGACGTCGCCACCGCGGCGCGGCTCTGGACGGCAACGGCCGGTCCGCGTCCCGCAGCGCTTCCCTCCGCCGTGCTCGCCCTCGCCGACCCCCAGGTGGCGGCGTCGGCCCGCCCGCGGCTCGGCGACGCTGAGTGGAGAGCCCTGGTCGCCACGATCGAGAGGGCCCTTGCGCCGCAGGCACGTTCAGGCCCTGCAGCCGCGGCGGACACGACGCCGTCACGGTCCCTGTCGGACCCGGCCCAGCCGCCTGACGCACCTGCGCCGGACGACGCGTCGACCGGCGACGCACCGACGCCGGTGGCCGTGGCGCCCGCGACGACGCCGCGCCCCGTCCGTGAGGCCGAGGTGCTCGCCTGGCTCGCGGCCGTCGCCCAGGTCGCGCCCGAGGGCGGTGCGCCTGTCGTGCTCGCCGACCTGACCCGGGCGGCCGGCCTCGTGCTGCTCTACCCGTGGCTCGCCGACCACTGCCGTCGTGCCGAGGCGCTGCATCCCCGGCTCGACCCGGTCGACGTGCGCGAGCTGGCGCTCGCCGCCGTCGTCGATCCCGACGACCCGACGCTCGCCGACGACCCGCTCGTCCGCCTCCTCGCCGGGCGGGCACCCGGCGTCGGCGTCGAGCCCCGAGCACGTATGCCGCTCAGCGGAGCCCGCGAGATCGCCGAGTCCGCGGACGGCGTGCTCGCCGGCTTCGCGGGGCTGCTGCCGGGCTTCGAGCGGTCGAGCGAGCCCTTCGTGCGGGCGTCCTGGATCGTGCGCGCCGGACTGCTCGACACCGACCGCGACCCGGTGCTGCTCACCGCCGCGACCCACCCGCTCGACGTGCTCCTGCCGCGCCTGCCCTTCCCGGTCGGCCTGCTCAAGCTGCCGTGGTCCCCGCCGGTCACCGTGAGGTTCCGGTGAGAGCCGGGCCCGAGCCGCTGTCCGGGACCTCCCGGTCCGCGGGCGCGTCGCCGGAGGTCGCCGAGCTGCGGGCGGCCTTCGAGATCCTCGACGCGCTCGTGGCCGTGCGCATCGAGGAGCGGCGGGGTGGCCCCGCCGGGCGACCGCTCGGCCTCGAGGGCGACGGTGAGGGCCTGCCGTCGCTCGACCGCTTCGCCGGAGTGGGTCCGCTCGCCGAGCTCGTCACGCTCACCGGACTGTCCGCCGCCGAGGCGGTCATCCTCGTGGCCGCGGTCGCACCTCACGCCGACGAGCGCTTCGCCGTGCGCTACGGCGCCCTCACGGATCGCCCGTCCGTCGTCGGCCTGACCGGCGAGGTGGCCCGCACCCTCGTCGCCCGGTCGTTCCGCGGGCGGCTCGACGCCACCGTCCTGCTCTCGTCGCAGGGCCGGCTGCGCGCGCAGGGGCTGCTGTCCCTCGACCCGCCCGGCGACCTGTCCGGGGCGCTGCGTCCCGACCCGTCGCTCGTGGCCTGGCTGCTCGGCCTCCCCGCCGAGGTGCCCGTCGCGTCGTCGGACTTCCCGGCGCGCCCGCTCACGACCGTCCACACGCTGGCCGACGTCGTCCTGCCCGCCGCCGCTCGCACTCGCGTCGACGACCTCGCGGCCCGGATCACCCAGCGTGACACCGTCGTCGACGACTGGGGCTTCGGCGCCCACCACGACAATGCCAGCGGTCTCATCGCCCTCTTCCACGGGCCGCCGGGCACCGGGAAGACGATGACGGCCGCGGCGCTGGCAGCGTCGGCCGGCCTCCCGGCATACCTCGTCGACCTCTCGGCGCTCGTGTCGAAGTACATCGGGGAGACGGAGAAGGCCCTCGCCAAGGTCTTCGAGCGGGCGGCGCGCGAGCGGTGCGTCCTCGTCTTCGACGAGGCGGACGCCGTCTTCGGGGCGCGCACCGAGGTCGGCGACGCACACGACCGCTACGCCAACCAGGAGGTGTCCTACCTGCTGTCCCGGGTCGAGCAGCACCCCGGCATCGTCGTCCTCACCTCCAACCTGCTCGCCAACATCGACACGGCCTTCCAGCGGCGCATCCACGTCATGGTCGAGTTCCCCGAGCCCGGGCCGGGTGAGCGCGAGCGGCTCTGGGCCGCAGTGGCCCCCGCGTCGCTGCCGATGGATCCGGCGATCGACCTGCGCGACCTCGCGCGCCGCTTCCCCCTGACCGGCGCGCAGATCCGAGACGCGACGCTCGATGCGGCCTACCTCGCCGCGTCGAACGGTCGGGTCGTCACGACCGCGCACCTGCTCGACGGCATCCGTCGCCAGTTCGAGAAGGCGGGGCGGACGGTGCCGCGGTGAGCACGCCGGTCACGACCCGGGCGGGACCGGGTCCCGGCCCGGACGCCGAGCGGGCCGGGGCCGGTTCGACGCGGTCGCCGCGGGATGCCGTGGCGCCGCGGTCACCGACCGGGGACGGCGCTCCCGTGCTCGGGACCGTGCCGCGACCTGCCGGTGGTGGCGCCGAGGCAGCCGTCGTCGTGCTCGACCCGGCCACGACCGCCGGCGGCCTGTCGGCCGTGCAGGCCGAGTGGGGCGTCGACGGTGGCGCGGTGGTGCTCAGCGGACGGGGGCCCTTCACCGAGCTGACGGGGCACGCAGGCTTCCGGTCCGACGGGTCGCTCGACGGCAGCGTCGAGATGCGCGCGCGGGTGGGGCTGCTGGGCCTGAACCTCGGTGAGGCGACCTGGCGCGTCGAGGGCTGGGCGCCCGAGCAGCCCCTGGCGGGCCCGGCCGTGACGCTCCGCGGGACGACGCTCGGCGTCGACCTGCGACCCCTCCCGGCGGAGGCCGGCTGGTCGGCGCCCGAGGGCGTCGACGCGCCCCGGAGCGGTGCGCAGGCGACGATCCACCTGCCGGGCGACGCCACACCGCCGGGACTTCCACTCACGCCTCGCGTGGCCGAGGTCTACCGGGGACTGCTCGGCGTCGACGTCAGCGGCATCCGTGTCCACCTGGACTCCCCCGTCGCAGGCGCGCCCGCGTTCGTCACCGACGCCGACCTCTTCCTCGCGCCCGGCGTCTACGGCGTCGACAGCCCCGAGATGCTCGCCGTGCTCGACGCCGCGATCAGGGCCGCGCTGGGCGGCCTCTTCGGCGCCGTCACCGGAGAGTCCGCACCCCTCGTGCCACCCGCCCCGCCCACCCCGGCGGCACCCCCGGCCGACACGACCGTGGTGCCGGCCACCGTCCCGGAGCCCGCCTCGCCGAGCACGGTCGCCGAAGGGGCGGCCGCGCGCACGGGTGAGGCGCCCGCGACCGGTGAGACCGCGGAGCAGGCCACCGCGGCGGTGGCCGGGGCGGGTGCGGCGGGCGCCGACGCAGGGACCGCGGCGGACGGCATACCCGGCGGTGGCGCGGGGGAGCCGACGGCGGAGGGGGAGGCTGCCCCGGCGGTGGTCGAGCTGATCATGCCCGAGCCGCCCACGACCCTGACCCCCGCGGCCACGGCTCGCGGAGGGTCTGTGGCCGGGGGAGCGCGGAGCGCGGCCGGCGCGGCGCGCGACCTGCCCACGGCCGACGCCAACGTCGCCGACTCCCGCGGGGCCGTCACCGAGCCGGCTGCGGAGACCGCGGCCCGCGCCCGGGAGGAGCTCGCCGCCGAGCTCGGCGAGCGGCCCGCTCCGAGCCCCGAGATCGTTGCCCTCTGCGAGCGCATCCGGACGGCGATCCGCGAGAACCGGCCCGAGGACGAGGACCAGCTCCTCGAGACCGACCCCACCCACGAGGCCCAGGCGGCCGGTGCCACGATCACGGGTTCCGTGGAGACGCAGACCGCGGAGGTGGGCAGCAGCTACGACGCGATGGGCTCACCTCCCGCGGGGACGCCCGCGCTCACCCCGACCCCGATCGCCGCCCCCTCGCCGACGTCCCCGGGGATGGGCGTCGACGCCGCGGGTGCCGCCCCTGACCCGATCCCGCCGGAGAACACCTCACTCGACGCCGATGTCGCCGCCACCGACCAGCGCATCGCCGACGCGGGCATCGACACCCGGGTCACGCAGGAGATCCCGGACGGACCGTTTGCCGAGGCGCGCGCGGCGCGGGGCGAGCTCGGGGAGGCTGCGGCGCGGACGCCGCAGCAGATCCAGGCCGAGCAGCAGCAGGCCATCGACACCGCGCAGGGCGACATGGCGGCGCTGCAGCAGCAGGCGGTCGCTGCGATGCGGGCGTCGCGGTCCGGCACCGTCGGCGCCGTCGGTGGCGCGCAGGGTGGCATGGTCACCTCCGAGGAGCAGACCCGCGAGTCGGTCTCGGCCCGCGCCCAAGGCATCTACGACCAGGCGCAGACGCAGGTCAACGCCCTGCTCGAGCCGCTGAGCCGCACCGCGATCGCCCGCTGGGACGCCGGCCTCGCCCGGCTCTCGCAGGACTTCCACGACACGCTCGACCGGGTCAAGCGCTGGATCGACGACCGGCACTCCGGCGTCGGTGGCGCGATCCTCGCCGTCGGCGACTACATCGGCGGCCTGCCCGACTGGGTGACGGACGAGTACAACCGCGCCGAGCGCGAGTTCGGCGACGGCGTCTGCACCCTGCTCACCGACATCTCGAGCGACGTCAACGGCGTCGTCGCCGCAGCGCAGGCCGTCATCAACCACGCGCGCGACGACATCGACACGGCCTTCCGGGCCATGGAGGCGGAGTTCCCCGAGTGGGCGGCGCAGGAGCGGGCGCGGTTCTCCGGCATGCTCGACGGCCTCAGCCAAAGAGTCACCGACGCCCAGACGAGCTTCGTGCGTGACGTGTCGCAGCGAGCCGTCCAGGCGGTCAACGAGGTGCACGCCGAGGCACAGGCCCGCCGGGACGAGGCCGGCGGCCTCATCGGTCGGGTCGTCGCGGCCATCGAGGAGTTCATCGACGACCCGGTCCGCGCCATCATCAACGGTCTGCTGCGTCTCGTCGGGATCCCGCCGGCAGCCTTCTGGGCATTGATCGCCCGCATCGAGCAGGTCATCTCCGACATCGCCGACGACCCCGAGATCTTCATCAACAACCTCGTCGCCGGCGTCAAGCAGGGCTTCGAGCAGTTCTTCGACCACTTCGGCACCCACGTGCTGCACGGCTTCTGGGACTGGCTCTTCTCCGGGCTCGAGACCCCGATCCCGATGCCGCGCGACTTCTCGGCGCGCTCGCTCTTCTCCTTCGCGCTCCAGCTCATGGGCGTCACGTGGCCGCGCGTCCGCGAGATCCTCGTGCGGCACATCGGGCCCACGGCGGTCGACGTCATCGAGGCCGCCTGGCAGCTCGTCTCGGTCCTCATCGAGCGCGGCCCCGAGGGGCTCGTCGAGCTCGTCAAGGAGCAGCTGACCCCCGAGAACATCGTCACCATGATCCTCGACGCGGCGGTGCAGTACCTCGTCGAGACGCTCATCCAGCAGGTCGTCGTCCGTGTCATCGGGATGCTCAACCCGGTCGGCGCCATCGCCCAGGCCATCGACCTCATCTACCAGGTGTGCTCGTGGATCTTCCGCAACGCGGCGCGGATCTTCCGGTTCGTCGAGGCGATCGTCAACGGGATGGCCGACGTCATCGCCGGCAACATCGGCGGCCTGGCCGCCGCCGTCGAGCGCTCCCTCGCCTCGCTCATCCCGCCCGTCATCGACTTCCTCGCCGGCCTCTGCCACCTCGGTGGGCTGCCCGGCGAGATCGCCGACGTCATCACCCGCATGCAGGCGGTCGTGTATGCCGCGATGGACCGGGTCATCGGCTTCCTCGCCGAGCGCGGGCGGGCGCTGTTGGCGCGCATGGGGATCGGCGGCAACCCGGACGAGGGCGGCCACAACGACGACACCGAGCTCGGCACGACGGTGCGCTTCAGCGCCGCCCACGAGGCGCACCGGCTCTGGTTCGAACGCAACGGCTCGGGCGCGCACCTGATGGTGGCGTCCACCCCGACGACGATCCCGGACCTCATCGTCGAGTGGAACCGCAGGCTGGCCGCCGACGAGCCCTCCGACCCGGATCTTCGCTCCGAGGCCCGCAACCTCATCATCAACCTGCGCGGCGATGCGGCCACGGCCGACGCCGAGGCGAGCCGGCTCGTCGGCCAGTTCGACGCCGCCAGCCGGGACACGACGCACCAGACCGCCGCACCGGACGACAACGCCCTCGAGTCGAGTGAGCGCTCCATCGCGTCGACGCTGGATCGCCTCTTCACGATCTTCGGCGAGGGCGACCGAGCCCAGCAGATCGGCCAGATCCGGGCGTCGCTCCCGGTGAAGGGGCTCGAGCAGACCGGGCTCGTCGTCCAGAGCTGGATGGCTCGGTTCATCGAGCCGACCAGGGCCAAGCCGATCGAGGGCGCCGAAGGGCCGGTCTGGAGTGCGGCCGACTTCACGGCGGATGCGCTCCAGCCCTCGGAAGTGCTCGGCTCCGGCACCAACCACGCCGCCCTGCTGAGCTTCTTCGAGGCCGGCGTCGACCGGCGCGGAGGCGCAGACTCGGATGCGTTCCGGTCCTACGCCTTCGAGAACATGTCGGCACCCCACCCGGTCCGTCGTAGGTTCCTCACCTCGCTCGGGTCACGCACCGCCTCGCAGCTGCGATCCCTCGGCACTGGCCGCCTGACCGGCACGGGTGACAGCGACCTGCTCACCAAGGTCCGGAGCATCCGCTACAGCTCCAGCGGTGGAACGGGGTACGGATCGTTCGAGCCGTGGCCGAGCAACCCTGTCTCGGTCCTCGTCCACGGAGTGGTGACGAGTGCGGGTCCCCTCGAGGCCTTCCGCGCGTTCGTCCAGGGTTTGACCGTGGGAGCCGTGTCCTACGACGAGTTCCGCGCCGAGCTCGAGCGCGACCAGACGGCTCGGACCTGGGTGGCGGGCCAGATCCGCGACGTCCGGGCCGGCCAGCACGAGTGGCTCCCGGTCTCGATCGGCTACGAGGTGCTCCACCACGCGGTCGAGACGAGCCGGCAGGATCTGAGGCAGGCGCTCGGATGGATCTCCCTCCTCGAGTCCCTGCGCAGCCCAACCAACGGGATCCTGTGGCGCATCACGAGGGACCCGATCCTCGTCCAGGGCGGTCCGGTGGAGGAAGGCACCCAGATCGGGGCGCAGGGGCACGTTGCCTCACTCTCACTCGAGCGGTTCAGACTCGTGCAGGACGGACTCACCACTGGGACCGGCGACTTCCACGGCGCCCTGCGCACGTTCTTCCGCCAGAACCGCGGGCTGGAACCGGCTGCCTGGGTCGACGCGCTGCTGGCCCACCTTCCGTCGATCATGTGGACCGGGTCGAACATCGCCATCCCGGGCGAGCTGCGCTCCAGACCGATCGGTGTCTTCTATGCGATGCCGTCCGGGGTGTTCGCGCCCGATCTGACGGTGGCGCAGGTGCAGGCGGAACAGCAGGCCCGGTGGGAAGAGATCCGAGCGGCTTTCCTCGCAGCGAAGGCAGGGATCCGGTGAGCGACGAACCCGACGACACGGCATACGGCCCCGGGACGCGGTGGGTCGCCCAGCGCACCGGGCGCACACCCGAGGAGCTGACGGCGTCACCCGCTGCGGCGGTGGCCGCGGTCGGCGACGCCGTGCGCGAGGTGGCGGCGCTCGCCGCCCGGCTCGAGTCCGAGGACCCCGAGGTCAGGGCCGCGGCGCAGGCGGAGGCCGACGCCCTGCGCCGGCAGGTCGAGACCGAGCCGACCCCGGGGGAGCGGTTCGGCACGCGTGTCGCCCAGGTGCTCCGCGACGCCGGCGAGCGGCTCGACCGGCCACGCAGCTGAGCCCGGCCACGAGGACACAGCAAGCTGCGCCCCGGCGCCGGTCGCACGCGTGGGCAGCCGGCCGAGGCGGAGTCTGCTGCGTCGTGCAGGCCCGCGGGCGTATGCCGTCAGGCGAGGTAGTCGTCGACGAGCCGGCTCGCGAGGGCCGTGTAGGTCTGCGGCGTCAGGGCCACGAAGCGGGCCTCGACGTCGGCGGGCAGCCCCAGCCCGCGGACGAACTCGCGGAGGTCGTCACCGTCGATGCGGCGGCCGCGGGTCAGTTCCTTGAGCCGCTCGTAGGGCTCCTCCATGCCCGGAACCCCCTGTGCGCCAAGGGCCCTCATCGCCGACTGGATGGGCTCGCCAAGCACCTCCCAGTTGGCCTCGAGGTCGGCTGCCATGCGCTCCGGCACGGCGTCGAGACCGGCGAGGCCGCGGCCGACGTTGTCGAGCGCGAGCATCGAGTGACCGAAGGCCGTGCCGATGTTGCGCTGCATGCTCGAGTCGGTGAGGTCGCGCTGGAGGCGGCTCTGCACGAGCGTGCCGCCGAGCACGTCGAGCAGGGCGTTGCTCACCTCGAGGTTGGCCTCGGCGTTCTCGAAGCGGATCGGGTTGACCTTGTGCGGCATCGTTGACGAGCCGACCGTGCCCTGGCCGCGCACCTGCGCGAAGTAGCCCATCGAGATGTAGGTCCACACGTCGGTGCAGAGGTTGTGCAGGATGCGGTTGAAGCGCGCGACGTCGGCATAGAGCTCGGCCTGCCAGTCGTGGCTCTCGATCTGCGTCGTCAGCGGGTTCCACGTGAGGCCCAGTCCTTCGACGAAGGCGCGCGACACCGCGGGCCAGTCGACGTCGGGCAGCGCGAGCGCGTGCGCACCGAACGTGCCGGTCGCGCCGTTGAACTTGCCGAGGTACTCCTGCCCCTCGATGCGGCGCAGCTGCCGGCCGAGGCGGTGCGCGAGCACGGCGAGCTCCTTGCCCATCGTCGTGGGTGTCGCGGGCTGGCCGTGGGTGTGCGCGAGCAGCGGCACGTCCTTGAGCTCGCGCGCCAGGTCGGAGACCTGCGCGACGAGGGCCTGCGCCCGGGGCAGCCACACCTGCTCGACGGCGCCCTTGACCATGAGGGCGTAGGAGAGGTTGTTGATGTCCTCGCTCGTGCAGCCGAAGTGGATCAGCTCGGCGAGACCCTTGTCCTCGTCGGCCGGGGCGATCGCCGTGAGGCGCTTCTTCAGGAAGTACTCGACGGCCTTGACGTCGTGGACGGTGACCCGCTCGATCTCGCCGAGCTCGGCGACCTCGTCGGTGCCGAAGTCGTCGACGACGGCTCGCAGCGCAGCGATCTCGTCGTCGGTGAGCTGCCGCACGCCCGGCACGACGCCGTGGCTCGTCTGGTGGATGAGCCACTCGATCTCGACGTGCACGCGCTGCCGGTTGAGCGCCGCCTCCGACAGGTGGTCGACGAGCGGCGCGACGGCGCCGCGGTAGCGACCGTCGAGCGCCCCGAGCGCGATGGGCGGGGTTGCGTCAGCGAGCGAAGCCATGCCGACATCCTCCCAGAGCGCGCGGAGTGGTTCGTATGCCGTCCGGCGCGGTCGGTGGGTGCCGCGCGGTCCGGGCCCGGCGGCATACGCCCTCGGTCCGCGGGGACCTCAGTCGGTGGCGCGCTGCTCGGGGAGCTGCATGACGGAGAACGTCTCGCCCTGGGGGCCCGCGACGAGGGCCATCCGGCCGTAGGGGGTGTCGAAGGGCGGCTGCATGACGGTGCCGCCGAGGGCCGTGACCCGGTCGGCCGCCGCGTCGGCGTCGGCGACCGCGAAGTAGGCCATCCAGTGCGACGGCACGTCGGCCGGTGCCGCGTCGGGGATGGCGCCGATGCCACCGACGGGCTTGTCGCCGTCGAGCGTCGCGACGGAGTACTGGAAGCCGCCCTCGCCGATCTCCTGCAGGCGGTAGCCGAAGACGTCGGAGTAGAAGGCCTTGCTCGCCTCGTAGCTGCGGCTCATCGACTCGGCCCAGCAGAGGGACCCGGGCTCGTCGACGAGGTCGGTGCCCGTGTGCTCCTTGGCCTGCCACAGGCCGTAGGCGGCCCCTGCCGGGTCGGCGCCGACGGCGAGGCGACCCACCTGCAGGACGTCCATCGGCCCGAGGAAGAAGACGCCGCCCGCCGCCCGGGCGCGCTCCGCCGTGGCGTCGACGTCGTCGGTCGAGAGGTAGACGGTCCACGCGCTGACCTGGCCCGGGTCGTCCGGGTTCTTGGCCATGGCGCCGGCGACGACGTGGCCGTCCTTGCGGGCCATGACGTAGCCGCCGGCCTCGGGCGGGAGGTCCTCGAAGGTCCAGCCGAAGAGGCTGCCGTAGAAGTCGCGGGCACGGTCGAGGTCGTCGACCATGACGTCGGCCCAGCACGGCGTTCCGGGTGCGAAGGACTCCTCGTGGACGGGCACGGGTGGCTCCTGGTGTGTTGGTGTCGTGGTCAGTCGAGGTCGGGGACGAGGAGCGAGAACACTTCTCCCTCAGGGCCGCTCAGCACCGCACCCATCCCGTACGGCCCGTCGAACGGGCCCTGGAGCAGCGTCGCGCCGAGGTCGAGCGCACGCGCCAGGCCCGGCACGACGTTGCGCGTCGCGAAGGACGCCACCCAGTGCGGCGGGATCTCGGCCGGCCACTCGCCGTCGATCTCCGCGAGGCCGTAGGCCGGGTTGCCGTCGCCGGTGTGCGCCGTCGCCCAGCGTGGGCCGCCGGCTTCGGTCTCGTCGGTGAACTCGTGGCCGAAGACGCCGAACTGGAAGTTCTGCACCATCTCGTAGTCGCGGGTGAGCAGCTCGTTCCACGTGAGCGACCCGGGCTCGTCGAGGATGCCGCTGCCCGGCAGGTCACCGGGCTCCCAGACGCCGAAGTACGAGCCGCCGGGGTCGACGGCGATGAGGGTGCGGGACAGGGCGCCGATGGAGACGGGCCGTCCGAGGGTGCGTCCGCCGTAGGCGTGGATGGCTCGCGCCGCGACGTCGATGTCGCCGACGCGGAGGTAGGTCGTCCACTGGCTGGGGATCGCCGCCGTCTCGGGCTTGCGGCTGATGCCGGCGACGGGGTGGCCGTCGAGGAGCGCCATCGTGTAGCCGCCGGTCGCGGGGTCGCCGGCCAGCCAGCGCCAGCCGAAGAGCTCGCTGTAGAACGTCTGGGCGCGGGGGACGTCGCTGACGAGCAGGTCGACCCAGCACGGGGAACCATAGGGATAGTCGGGCACAGTCAGATTCAGGTCTCGCATCGGGTCAGGGCTGCTCCGTGTCGTGCTGGGAGTGTGCGCGTCCGGCCAGCCGGCCGTCCAGCTGGTCCCTGACGTGGTGAAGGATGCCATGACAGGCCGCCTCCACCTCTGCGAAACACCGGGCGAAGTGCTCGGCCCCGCCGTACCACGGGTCTCCGGTCTCGAGGGTGCCGGCGGCGACGGCCTCGGGGTCGAACTCGCGCACGAGCCGGATCTTGCTGCGGTTGTGCGGGGTGCGGGCGAGCCGCTGCAACGTGCGCACGTGTCCCTCGTCCGAGGCGAGGACGAGGTCGAGGTCGTCGAACTCGTCGGGGTCGAACTCTCGGGCCCGGTGCCGTGAGCCGTCGTAACCGTGCTCGGCGAGGACCTCGACGGTGCGCGGGTCGGCGTGCTCGCCGACGTGCCAGTCGCCGGTGCCGCTCGAGCTGACCCGGACGTCCTCGGCGATGCCGGCGTCGTCGACGAGGCGCTGGAGGATCACGTGACCCATGGGAGACCTGCAGATGTTGCCGCTGCACACGAAGGTGACGTGGAGTGGGCGAGACGACATGGTGCCCATTGAACACCGCGGATCGGGCCGCGAGGCCCGAAGCGCGGTCTCACCTCGTCACGGTGTCGCCGAGCGGGTGTCGGAGGCCTTCGCGTGGCCAGTTCTGGGGTTGGCCGTGTGGCCGGTGGGGCTGTCGGTGGCTGGTGGGACGGTGTGACCATGACGACGACCGCGCACCCGTCCGCCGTGGGGGCCAGTGCCCCCGAGGCCCTCGAGTCCTGCTTCGCCGCCTGCGTCGCCGCCGGCGACCTCGACGGCATCGTGGGGTTGTATGCCGCCGACGCCGTCGTGAGCCTCCCGCGCGGTCGCGAGGCGGCGGGCTCCACCGCCATCCGCTCGGCGTTCGCTGCCGCATTGGCTGCGGGCGTCCTCGGTCCGGTCGGTGAGCCGGCGTCGGCGGTGTCGGCGCGCGCCGTCGTGACCGGCGGGCTGGCGATGACGACGTCGACCACTCCCGATGGCACGGTGCGCACCCAGGTGGCCCGCCGCACCGTCGACGGACGCTGGGTGTGGGTGCGCGACGGCTCGCGACTGCGCGACGTCGAGGCCTGCCTCCCCGCGCCGTCGGGCGACCTGGCGGTGGCGTAGTTTCACTCTGTGACCGATGCACCCCCAGGCCCTGAGGCGCCCGCCCCGGCCGCTCGTCGGTCGCACTTCGTCGACCTGACGCCGCTGCGGGTCAGCCCGCCCTTCGCCCGGCTCTGGTTCGGCAACACGCTCGCCGGCATCGGCACGTTCGTCACCAACACCGCGGTCGGCCTGCACATCTACGACCTGACGCGCTCGACCTTCATGGTCTCGCTCGTCGCGTGGTTCTCCCTGCTGCCGATGATCCTCGCCGGGCTCTACGGCGGTGCCATCGCCGACCGCTTCGACCGGCGCGCGGTGGCCCTGTCCGCCTCGACGGTGGCGTGGGCCTCGACCGTGGTCCTCGCGACGATCGTCTGGCTCGGGGCCGAGCAGGTCTGGATGTTCTACGTCATCACCACGGTCAACGCGGTCGCCGCGACGATCGCCTCGGCCACGCGCCAGGCGATCACGCCGCGCCTGCTGCCCAAGGAGCAGCTGCCCAAGGCCGCAGCGCTGCTCGGCATCTCCGCGGGGATCATGGTGACGGTCGGGCCGGGCATCGCCGGCGTCCTCGTCGCGCGGGCCGGCTACGCGTGGACCTACACCGTCGACGTCATCCTCTTCTTCGCCGGCTTCTTCGGGCTGTGGACCCTGCCGCGCATCCGGCCCGAGGGGGAGCGGCCGACCACCGGTGGCTTCCGTTCGGTCGTCGACGGGCTCGCGCACCTGCGGCGCGCGCCCAACGTCCGGATGAGCTTCATCGTCGACATCATCGCGATGACGTTCGGCCAGCCGATGGTGCTCTTCCCCGCCGTCGGCGCGATCGTCATCGGGGGCGGGTCGGTCACGGCCGGCATCCTGCTCGCGTCGTTCGCCGTCGGCGGGATCCTCTCGAGCCTCGGGTCCGGACGCGTGACGGGCCTGCGCTGGCAGGGCCTCGCGATCCGCAACGCGATCGTCTCCTACGGCCTCGCCATCCTCGGGTTCGGCGTCGTCCTCGCCGTCACCGAGCTCGGCGGGCACGCGGTGCAGTCGATGGACTTCGGCGACGCCAACCGGTGGGCGCTCGCGCTCGCGGCCCTCTGCCTCGCCGTGGCCGGCGGGTCCGACAACATCAGCGCGATCTTCCGCCAGTCGATCCTCCAGGCTGCCGTGCCCGACCACCTGCGCGGTCGCACCCAGGGCGTCTTCACGGTCGTCGTCACGGGCGGACCGCGGCTCGGGCAGATGTTCGCCGGGACGCTCGCGACCCTGACGGCGACGTGGGTGCCGTCCGTCGTCGGCGGTGCCCTCGTCGTCGTGCTCGTCATCGCCTCCGTCGCGAGGGTGTCGTCCTTCCGCCACTACGACGCCCTCGACCCGCGCCCCTAGGGGCAGGCCGTCCGGGGGAAGACGGCTCGAGAAGCCGCGAGGGCTCAGGGCTCAGGGCTCGGGGCTCAGGGCTCTCGGGGCGGGCCACCCTGGGGTTGCACGAGGCCCGACTCGTAGGCGTGGATGACCAGGTGGACCCGGTCGTGGACGCCCAGCTTCACGAGGAGGTGTCCGATGTGGGTCTTGACGCTGCTCTCGGCGACGAAGAGCCTGGCGGCGATCTGGGCGTTGGACTCGCCCTGGGCCACCAACCTGAGCACCTCCAGCTCGCGAGGTGTCAGGTCGGCTTCCGGCATCAGGGCGGTCGGGGCCGGGAGGAAGCGGGCGTAGCGGTCCAACAGCCTCCGAGTCACTCCCGGCGCGAGCAGGGCCTCGCCGCCGGCGACCGTGCGGACGGCGTGCACGAGCTCCTCGGCGGTCGCGTCCTTGAGCAGGAAGCCGCTCGCGCCGACGCGCAGCGCGTTGACGATGTAGTCGTCGAGCTCGAACGTCGTCATGACGATCACCCTCGGCGGCGCGGCGCCACCGTCCACGATGCGACGGGTCGCCTCGATGCCGTCCATGACGGGCATGCGGATGTCGATGATGGCCACGTCGGGCGCGTGGATGCGAGCCTGCTCGACGGCCTGCTCGCCGTTGGCGGCCTCGGCGACGACCTCGATCTCGGGTTCGCTGCCGAGGCAGTCGCGCAGCGCCGTGCGCATGAGCGGCTGGTCCTCGGCGATCATCACGCGGATGGTCACGTCAGGGCTTCGCGTTCCACGGGGAGGCGGGCGTCGACGAGGAAACCGCCCTCTCGTCCGGGACCGACGTAGATCGAGCCACCGACCGACGCGACGCGCTGACGCATGCTGTGCAGGCCCCGGCCCGAGGAACCCGTCTGGCTGCGACCTCCACCGAAGTCGCGGACCGAGACCCGGAGCGCGTCGGCGCCGAAGTCGACGCGCACGTCGACGGCCGACCCCGTCGCGTGCTTGAGGGCGTTGCTCAGGCCCTCCTGCACGATCCGGAAGGCGTTGAGTTCGATGGCGGGCGGCAGGAGTCGGCGGTGGCCGGTCACGTGCAGCCCGACAGTGGCGCCGGCCTCGACGATGGTGGTGACGAGGATCTCGAGCTGCCCCAGGTCCGGTGGTCGCATCGGCAGGGCATCCCCGTCGTCGGAGTGCAGCACCCCCACGAGCCGGCGCATGTCGGACAGGGCCCCCTTGCCGAGAGCCTCGATCGAGGTCAGGGCGTCGCGAACCGGTGTCGGCTCGTCCCCCAGGCTCCGGCGCAGCGTGGACGCGCGGAGCACGATGACACCGACGTCGCTGGACACGATGTCGTGCAGCTCCCGGGCGATGGACGCCCGCTCCCGTGCGGCCGAGAGCGCCGCCAGGGCCGCCTGCTCGTGGGCGAAGCGTTCCGTGCGGTCCTCGAGGAGGCGTGCGTGCTGTTCGAGGAGCTCGGTGCGTCCCCTCTCCAGCCGGACGCCGCGACCCAGCGACCACGCACACACCAGCGCGATCACCTCCGTCAGCGCCTCGTCGTACTCTCCCGGGTTGAGGAAGACGAGGGCCCCGAAGGCCATCACCGTGCAGACGGCCAGCAGGCACCAGGCCGAGCGCGCGAGGGTCCACAGCTGGGCCACCGTGTAGATCGCCACGACGACCGCGAACGGGAGGGCGGCCACGGGGTAGCGCTGCCAGTACCTGATGAACGTGGACGTGACGCACACCGCCAGGACCAAGCCGGGCGCGAGCCGACGCCACGCGAGCGCTGAGGTGCCCACCAGGACCTCTGCGGCGCCGGAGGGGTCGGGATCGGTGTAGTGGAGGTCGCCGTCGTCGGTGATGACGACGAAAGACGCGCGTTCGAGGAAGCTGACGAGCGACAGGGCGGTGACCACGGCCGCCAGGGCGACGTCGGCCATCGGGGGCTGCCATCTCGAGCGTCCGGAGGGCGGCTCCGGCGTGCCGTCGCGGGGCGAGGTGACCATGTCGGCATGGTCAGTCGGGTCCCCCCTGGGGTGGACGCCTGCGTCCACCCGTCGACCGTCGTGCCCTCTCCACAGGGCCCATCGGACACGCGTGGGCGTGAGCTGAACTGGATCCCTCGACCGGACGACCACACGGCCCTCCCTCACTAGCGTCCTTCAGAAGGTAAGACGTTCGTGACCGTGGAGGGTTCGAAATGGGCGAAGGGCTGTCGGGCGTTCGACGCAGGACCTTGCTGCCATGGCGGGCCACCGGCGAGTCCCCGTCGGCGACCGAGTCGCCCGACGGCGTCGGCGGGGGCGGCCCTCGCTTCGGCCGCCTCGCCATAGCGGCCGCGCTCGGTGTCCTCGTCTTCGCCGGTGCGCAGCTGGGCTCGGCCAAGGTCGACTTCCTCCCCGAGTTCATGCCCCCGTCGGTGCAGGTGCAGACCGAGGCACTGGGTCTGTCCGCCGCGGAGGTGGAGCAGCTCGTGACGGTGCCGCTCGAGCAGGACCTGCTCAACGGCGTCCCGTGGCTCGACCGAATCCACTCGCGCTCGCAGCCGGGACTGTCCGCCATCGATGTCGTCTTCGAGCCGGGCACCGACCTGTATGCCGCCCGACAGATGGTCCAGGAACGGCTCACCCAGGCCCACGCGCTCCCCAACGTGGGCAGCGCCCCCGTCATGGTCGAACCGTTGGCGTCGACGAGCCGAGTGTCGATGATCGCGCTCTCGTCGCGCACCACCTCGCTCATCGACATGTCGGTCCTCGCCCGGTGGAAGGTGCGCCCGCGGCTGATGGGCATCGCCGGTGTGGCCAACGTCGCCGTCTACGGCATGAGGGACCGGCAGCTGCAGATCCAGGCGGACCCGGCCACCCTCAGCGGGAAGGGCGTGACCCTGACGCAGGTCATCGAGACGGCGGGTAACGCGCTGTGGGTCTCACCCTTGACCTTCGTGGAGGCATCGACGCCGGGGACCGGCGGGTTCGTCGAGGGACGGAACCAGCGACTTGCCGTGCAGCACGTCCTGCCCATCACGACGGCCGACACGCTCGGGCAGGTCACCATCGAGGGGACGTCGCCGCCCCTGCGGCTCAGTGACGTCACGCGGGTCGTCGAGGACCACCAGCCGCTCATCGGCGATGCCGTGAACACCGACCCGACGCTCTTCCTCGTGGTCCAGAAGTTCCCCGGAGCGGACACCGCAGAGGTGACACGGTCGGTCGAGGAGGCGATGGCCAGCCTCGCCCCGGGACTGGGCGGCATCCGCGTCGACACGTCGGTGTACCGACCAGCCACGTATGTCGAGAGCGCCAAGCGCACCCTGGGCCTGACGGGAGGGCTCGCCCTGTTCGTGATCGTGCTCGCGAGCTGGGCGCTGTTCCGGTCGTGGCGGGCTGCCCTGGTGGTGGGGGCGGCCGTCACGGTCACCCTTGCAGGCACCTTCACCGTGCTCTACCTGGCCCGCGTGACGCTCACGACCCTGACGCTGTCCGCCCTCCTCGTCGCGGCTGTGCTCACCATTGCCGTCGCCACGTCGAACGTCGATGCCGTGTGGGCCCAGGCTCGCGCCCAGCGGCTGTCGCCCCACCGGCTGCCGCCGAACGAGCTCATCGGACGCACGTTGCGCCACACCTCGCGCGATGCCGCGGTGGGTCTGCTCGTCGGGATCGTGGTGCTGACGCCGACTCTCGCCCTGGGGCCCTCGGCCATGGCCTTCAGCCGGCCGCTCATCACCGCCTTCGCGCTCGCGCTCGGTGTCGGCCTGGTCGTGTCGATCGGGCTGACCCCGGCTCTCACCCACGTGCTGATGCGCGAGGTGCCGCGCGCGGAGGTGGCCTCCGGGCCGATGGGACCCGTCGCCGCTGCCCTGACACGGCTGGTCACGCGTTTCACTGGCTCACGGGTCCTGACCTGGTCCGCCGCCGCAGCGCTGTTCGTCGTCGTGCTGACCGCGCTGCCCCAGCTGTCCAGCACGTCGCTGGTGCCGACGCCGCGAGACCTCAACGTGCTCCTGGCCGTCGAGGCGGCCCCGGGCACCTCACTCACCGAGATGAACCGGCTCTCCGCCCTCATGTCCGCCCGCCTCCGGGCCGTCGACGGGGTGGTCAGCGTGGGCGGTCACAACGGCCGTGCCGTCACCTCGGACCAGCTCGGCGACGTCAACGCGGGCGAGCTGTGGCTGACTCTCGACGAGTCCGCGGACTACGCGGCGACCCGCAAGGCGATCGACGCTGTGGCGCACGGCTACCCGGGGGTCGGCGTCGACGTGCTCGACTACACCCAGGACCGGATCCAGGCCGCGACCGCGACGGCGCAGCACGACCTCGTCGTGCGCGTGCTCGGGCAGGACCTGCCGGCCCTCCAGCAGACCGCCGAGCAGGTGGCGGACCGGATGTCGGAGCTCTCCGGGGTCTCGGCAGCTCGCGTCGTACCGATCGCGACGCAGCCGACGGTCCGGGTCGAGGTCGACCTGGCTGCCGCACGACGCTTCGGGCTGCGCCCGGGCGACGTGCGACGCGAGGCCACGACGTTGGTCTCCGGCCTCACCGTGGGCAACCTCTACGAGGAGGCCAAGGTCTTCGACGTCGTCGTCCTCGGCACCCCGTCCGCCCGGGCGAACCTCTCCAGCCTGGCCGACGTCAAGATCGACACACCCTCGGGCACGCAGGTACGGCTGGGCGACGTGGCCAAGGTCAGCGTCGGTCCCGAGCCGGCCTCCATCGTCCATGACCAGGTCATGCGGTCCGTGGACGTCGTCGCCGACGTGACCGGCTCCGACGCGTCGGCGGCCGTGGCAGACGTGCGCTCTACCGTCGCCGGGGTGCCGATGCCCGCCGAGGCCCACCTGCAGGTCCTGAGCAGTGCGGTCGACCGTCAGTCCGACGCGCGCCGCGTCGGGCTCGTGGGGCTCGGCGTGATCGTCGTCATCATCCTGATCCTGCAGGCGGCGACCGGAGGCTGGCGACCTGCGGCAGCGCTCGTCCTGCTGGCCCTGCTCGGCGGCGCGGGGAGCATCGCCGTCGCCCCCCTCGTGGGTGGGATGGGAACGCTCGGACCGCTCCTCGGCTTCCTGACGACAGTGCTCGTGACGCTCTTCGGTGGTCTCGCGTCGGTGCGGGCCGATGGTCTCCGTCTCGCGCTGGCCCGGACCTCCGCCGTCGACGGATCTCCGACCGGGACCTCGGGACGCGCCCGCATCGACCTCACACGGGAGCGGATCGTGCCGGTCCTCCGAACCGCAGCCATCACGGCGCTCGCGCTCGTCCCCGCGATCGCCTTCGGCGACCGGGCTGGTTCGGAGGTCTTCAGGCCGTTCGCCGTCACCGTCGTGGGCGGCCTCGTCACGAGCGTCCTCGTCGTGCTCCTCCTCGTCCCCACCCTGTGTCTCGCCAAGGAGGTGGACCGATGAGCATCCTCCGGTCCCTGTCGTTCATGGCCGGCAGCATCGTCCTCGCCGTTGCCGTCACCGGCTGCACGTCCGAGGAGGAACCGCCGACGACTCCGCCCGCCGTGGTCGAGGACGTCCCCGGCAGCGAGGCCAAGTCAGTGACGCTGCGTGCGGATGCCGCTGAGGCCGTCGGCATCCGCACGGCCGCGGTCGCCAGGGGCGACGCGACCGGCCGACTCACGATCCCGTATGCCGCTGTCGTCTACTACCTGGACGGCTCCACCTGGGCCTACACGGAGACGGGCTCCCACACCTTCCAGCGCGCGCCGATCACGGTTGCCTCGATCACCGGCGACGTCGCCACGCTCACGGCCGGCCCCCCGGTCGGCACGCCGGTCGTGGTCGTCGGTGCCCCCGAGGTGTTCGGTGCCGAGCTGGAGATCGACGGTGAGCAGTGAGACCTCGACGTTCGGCCATCGCCTGGATCGTGCAGACCAGCCTCAACCTGCGCTTCCTCGTCGTGGCTGCCTCCGTCGCGCTCATGGTCATCGGCATCACCTCCCTCCCCCGGATGCGCGTTGACGTCTTCCCGGAGTTCGCGCCCCCGCGGGTCGTGATCCAGACGGCGAGCGTCGGACTGTCCACCTCGGACGTCGAGGAGCTCGTCACCGTCCCGCTCGAGCAGGGCCTCAACGGGCTCCAGGGCCTGGAGGACATGCGGTCCCGGTCGGTGCCGCAGCTGTCGTCGATCGAGCTGCTCTTCTCGGCCGACACCGACCTGCTCCACGCCCGTCAGCTCGTGCAGGAGCGGCTCGCCATCGTCTCACCCAGCCTGCCCACGTGGGCCGCACCGCCCGTCATCCTGGCACCGGTCTCGGCGACGGGCCGCGCCATGCAGATCGGGATGACCTCCTCGAAGCAGTCGATCATCCAGATGTCGATGGCCGCCTACTGGAACATCCGTGCCCGTCTGCTCCAGGTGCCCGGGGTCGCCAACGTCGCCATCTGGAACGAACGCCTCCAGCTCATGACGGTCCAGGCCGAACCCGCCCTGATGGCGAGGCGCGACGTCACCCTCGACCAGGTGATGGAGACGACGGCGGCGGCCGTCGACTCGGGCCTGCTCCGGTTCTCGACGGGAAGCGTCATCGGCACGGGCGGGATGATCGAGTCGCAGAACCAGCGGATGCCGATCCGGAACGTGCTGCCCATCGTCACGCCCGCCGACCTGGCCGAGGTCCCGATCGACGGGGCCGCCGCGCCGACCACGCTCGGGGACGTCGCCAGGGTCGCCGAGGACCACCAGCCCCTCATCGGGAGCGCCGTGGTCAACGGTGAACCGGGCGTGCTCCTCGTCGTCGAGAAGCTTCCCTGGGCCAACACGATCGACCTCACCGACGGGGTCGAGCGGGCCATCGACGAGCTCCGGCCGGGCCTGCCCGACGTCGTCTTCGACACGCACGTCTTCCAGCAGGCCGACTTCGTCAAGCTCGCGATCTCCAACCTCTCCCAGGCCCTGCTCCTCGGCTTCCTCCTCGTCGTCGTGATCCTGATGCTCTTCCTCTTCGAGTGGCGCGTCGCGCTGATCAGTCTTCTGACCATCCCCCTGTCGCTCGTCGTGACGATGCTCGTCCTCTACTGGCGCGAGGCCACGATCAACACCATGACGCTGGCCGGTCTGGTCATCGCGCTCGGCGCCGTCGTCGACGACGCCATCATCGACGCCGAGAACATCGTGAGGAGACTGAGGGAGTCCCGGCTCGCCGGCAGCGACGAGCGGGTGGCCTCGGTCATCCTCCGTGCCTCGCTCGAGGTGCGCAGTCCCATCGTCTACGCGACCTTCATCATCGTCGCGGCCTCGATCCCGGTCTTCCTGCTGTCCGGGCTGACGGGGGCCTTCTTCAGACCGCTGGCCGTGGCCTACACGCTCGCCATCGTCGCATCCATGCTCGTCGCGCTGACGCTCACGCCGGCCCTCTGCCTCATCCTCCTGCGCAACGCGCCGGTCGAGCGGCGCACGTCCCCGCTCGTCCGCTGGCTGCAACGGCACTACGCCGCAGCCCTGTACCGCATCGTGGCGCGTCCCCGGCGCGTCTACGCTGCAGCGGTCGTGGTGACCCTTCTCGGGCTCGGCGTGGGCTCCGGTCTCGGACAGAGTCTCTTTCCCGCCTTCCAGGAGCGGGACTTCCTGATGCACTGGGTCGGGGTGCCCGGGACGTCGGTCCAGGAGACGGAACGCACGACGACCGCAGTCAGCCGGGAGCTTCTCGCGGTCCCGGGGGTGCGCAGCTTCGGCGCGCACATCGGCCAGGCCCTGCTCGGCGAGGAGGTCTTCGGGGTCAACTTCGGCGAGAACTGGATCAGCCTCGCTCCCGACGCCGACTACGAAGCGGCCCGCGAGCAGATCGACGAGGTCGCCGCGAAGTACCCGGGGCTCTTTGCCGAGGTCCAGACCTATCTCGACGAACGGGTCGAGGAGGTCCTCACCGGTGGCAAGGAACCGATCATCGTGCGCGTCTACGGTGAGGACCTCGGGGTCCTGCGCGAGAAGTCGGGCGAGATCCTCGACCTCATCGCCTCGGTCCCGGGCGTCTCCAACGCCCACACGGACATCTCGACCGACATCCCGCAGATCGACGTCGAGGTCAAGCTGGACGCCGCCGAGAAGCTCGGCCTGAAGCCCGGTGACGTGCGCCGCGCCGCCGCGACGATGGTGGCGGGTGAGGAGGTCGGGGACATCTTCCGGTCCGGCCGGGCCTACGACGTCGTCGTCTGGGGCACCCCCGAGAGCCGTGGAGACGTGACCGCGCTCAAGCGGCTCCCGATCGACACGCCGTCGGGGACCAAGGTCCCGTTGAGCGACGTGGCCACGGTCGTCGTCGCGCCCAACCCCAACGCCATCGAGCGCCAGGGCGACTCGCGCCGGCTGGACGTCGGTGCGTCCGTCGAGGGCCGCGACCTGGCGTCGGTGGTCAACGACATCAACGCCAAGCTGAAGGGGGTCCAGTTCCCCGTCGGCTACCACGCCGAGGTGCTCGGTGAGTACAAGGAGCTGCAGTCTGCGCAGAGTCGGCTCGTGACGTCCGCCGTCGTGGCCGGGGTGCTGATCCTCCTGCTGCTGCAGGCGTCGTTCCGCAGCTGGAGGCTGGCCGCGCTGGTCTTCTTCACGCTGCCGATGGCCCTCGTCGGGGGCATCCTCGCGGCGCGCCTCGCGGGTGGGGTGCTCTCACTGGGATCGCTCGTCGGCTTCTTCACCGTCTTCGGGATCGCGGCGCGCAACAGCATCCTGCTCATCAACCACTGCCAGCACCTCGAGGAGGTGGAGGGTGAGGAGTTCGCGGTCGCCCTCGTCGTCCGGGCCGCCCGCGAGCGGCTCGCGCCGATCCTCATGACCACCCTCGCCACCGGTCTGGCCCTCGTACCGCTCGTCGTGCTGGGCCAGCGGCCCGGTCACGAGATCGAGCACCCGCTCGCGGTCGTGATCCTCGGTGGCCTCGTGACCTCGACGCTCCTCAGCCTGTTCGTCGTGCCGTCGCTCTACCTCAGGTTCCACCGGGCGCCCGAGTCTGCCCAGCCGCCCGAGTCACCGCCGGCGACCGCCCCCGACCGTCTACCCGGGTGAGGTCGCGGGTTCAGGCGTCGGGGTAGCCGGTGGGGTTGGCGCTCTGCCAGCGCCACTGGTCGACGCACATGTCCTCGATGGTGCGCTCCGCGCGCCAGCCGAGCTCGGCGTGGGCTCGCGACGGGTCGGCGAACGACTCGGGCAGGTCACCCGCGCGCCGGCCGACGACCTCGTAGGGCAGCTCGTGCCCGACCGCCTGCTCGAAGGCGTGCAGCACCTCGAGGACGCTCGTGCCGTGACCCGTGCCGAGGTTCCACGTCGAGACCGGGTCGTCGACCTGGCCCAGCTTGGTCAGCGCCGCGAGGTGGCCGGCGGCGAGGTCCTCGACGTGGATGTAGTCGCGCAGCGGCGTGCCGTCGGGGGTCGGGTAGTCGTCACCGAAGACGAGCAGCTTCTCGCGTCGGCCGACCGCGACCTGGGCGATGAACGGCATGAGGTTGTTGGGGATGCCCTGCGGGTCCTCGCCGATGGTGCCGCTCGCGTGCGCGCCGACCGGGTTGAAGTAGCGCAGCAGCGCGATCCGCAGCGACGGGTCGGCCGCGGCGACGTCGCGCAGGATCTGCTCGATCATCACCTTGGTCCAGCCGTAGGGGTTGGTCGCCGCGGTCGACATCTCCTCGGTGAGCGGCGGGCTGTTGTGGCCGTAGACCGTGGCCGAGCTGCTGAAGACGAGCTTCGTCACGCCGTGCCGACGCATCGCGCGCACGAGCGAGAAGGTCGAGACGAGGTTGTTCTCGTAGTACTCGAGCGGCAGCTCGACGCTCTCGCCGACGGCCTTGAGCCCGGCGAAGTGGATGACGGCGTCGATCTTCTCGTTGGCGAAGAGGTGCTCGGTCTTGTCGTGGTCGCGCAGGTCGAACGACCGCACGTCGAGGTGGGTGCCGGTCAGGGCCTCGAGACGGTTGACGACCGTCGGCTTGCTGTTGCCGAAGTTGTCGACGATGAGCACCTCGTGCCCCGCCGCGACGAGCTGGACCACCGTGTGCGAGCCGATGTAGCCGGCTCCGCCGCTGACGAGTACGCGCATGGCGCCACCCTATCGAGGCGGCCCCACGCGTCGGCAGGCCCTCAGACGAGCGTGAGCTCGGCGATCGCGCCGAGGTAGAGCGCGAGCGGCGTCGCGATGAGAACGGCCGACACGGCATACATCATCACCGCGACGGCGGGGATCGGCAGACCGGCGATCCGCTCGGCGTCGAGCAGCCCGATGCGCGCGGTGGCCACGCGCGTGCTGTCGGCCATCGCCATGGCGCCGGCCGGTTTGGGTCCGCCGGCCATGGCGACGATGGCGCGCCCGGTGCTGACGGCCCCGGCGTGACGGACGGCGGCGCGGTCGGCGAGGACCTCGATGAGCAGGTGCACCTCGCGCAGGGCGTCGTCGCAGCGCAGGAAGCCGGGCATCGCCTCGTGGACGACGGTGAAGAACTCCATGACGAGGTCGTGACGGGCGCCGAGGTGGGCGCGCTCATGGGCGAGGACCGCCGACAGCTCGTCGGGACCGAGCCGGTCGAGGGTGCCCTGCGTCAGGACGACGCGACGACGGACGCCCGGGACGCAGTAGGCGGTCGGGGTCGTGTGCTCGAGGACGCGCATGTGCCGGTCGGCGCCCTCGCCGGGGACCCCGAGCAGGTCGACGAGGTCGCGGTGGCGACGGCGCGCCGCGCGCAGGTTGCGTCCGACCCGGTCGCCCGAGAGGAGCAGTCGCACGGCGACGACCCCGCTGAGCGCGGCGGCGACGGCGAGCGTCACCCAGTGCTCCGAGAGCCGCACCTGCCGGCCGACGAGCAGCGGGATCGCCGCGGGCGCCGCGAGCAGCGCGGCGAGCACGGCGGCGACGGCGGTGGACTGCCACAGCACGAGCGCGGCCCGGGGCGCGCGGCGCAGCGACGTCGCGCGGGCCAGGACGCGCGGCACCGGCCACGCGAGCAGGACCGCGAGGACGACGAGGGCCGCGACGACGAGCACGGTCAGGTGGCGCGGCGGGCCGCAGAGGGAGTCATCGGTCGGTCAGCGCTTCGCGTCGTCGGGGCGCCGCGCCTCGAGCTCGGCGAGCGCGGCCTTGAGCTCGTCGATCTCCTCCGGGGTGGACTCGTCGAGGAAGTGGAGCAGCGCGGTGCGTCGCGTGTTGCCGGCGAGCTCGCCGAGCGTGTGGTGCAGCGACTCGGACGTCAGCTCGGCGCGGGTCGACGCGGCGGTGTAGCGCCAGGCGCGGCCGTCGCGCTCGCGGTGGACGAGGTCCTTCTTCGCCATCCGGTCGAGGACCGTCATGAGCGTCGTGTAGGCGAGCCCGCGCTCGACACCGATCGCGTCGTGGACCTCACGGACGGTGCGCCCCTCGGGGTGGGCGTCCGCGGTGGTCCAGAGCTCTTCCATGACGACACGCTCGAGGTCGCCGAGACGGTTGCGGGGTGTGCTGGGCATGGCGTTCCAATCTACCGACGGGGTGGGTCGGCTTCGTGCGTGCGGTCGCCCGAGTGGGGGACCGGGTCTGCGGTGGTCGGGGACATCGTCCCCGACGGCGGGCGGCGCACCTCGAGGACACGGTCGAACAGGTCGGCCCCGTCGTCGCGGTGGGTCACCATGATGATCGTCTGCGCGGGCGCATCCGTGCCCGCCACCCCTGTCGTACCCGGTGCGCGGCCGAGGCGCGTCAGGTCCTCGACGACGGCGCGGGCCGTGGGCGGGTCGAGGTGGGCGACCGGCTCGTCGAGGAGCACGACGGGGCGGCCGCTGACGTGCGCCCGGGCGATGCCGAGGCGGGCCCGCTCGCCGCCGGAGAGCCCGCGGCCGGTGGACCCGAGCGTCGTGTCGAGGCCGTCGGGCAGACCCTCGAGGAGGGTCGTGAGGCCGGCGGCGCGGAGGGCGCGCTCGACGTCGGCGTTGTCCGCGTCGGGGCGGGCCAGCGTGAGGTTGTTGCGCAGGCTCGTGGCGAAGACGTGGGTCTCGTCGTCGACGACGGCGATGCGCGCGCGGGTCTCCTCGAGGGGCTGGCGGAGCACGTCGGTCCCGCCGAGCCGGTAGGTCCCGCCCGACGGGTCGAGGTGGCGAGCGAGCACGGCCAGCAGGGTCGACTTGCCGCTGCCGTTGGGTCCCGTGACCGCGATGCGACTCCCGGCGGGCACGTCGAGGTCGGTCGGGCCCAGGTCGGTGCGCTCGCCCATCCACGAGGCGGTGAGTGCCCGCGTCGTGACGCCACTGCGTGCGTATGCCGTGTGCTCGGGCCGGGTGCCCGACGTGTCGTCGGGCGCATGGCCGGGCTCGGCGGCTGCGTGGCGGGGCTCGTCGGCGACGGCCGGGGCGAGGTCGAGCAGGGCGTCGATGCGGCGCTCGCTGCCGCGGGCCCGGGCCAGGGCGCGCATGGCGTCGACGAGGGGGGTGATCGCCTCGGAGACGGCGACGGGTGTGAGCACGAGGAGGGCCTTGACCGGGGTCGACACGGCGAGGTCCTGGGCGATGACCGCCGTGGCAGCGACCGCCGCGCCGACGGCGACGAGGAAGAGTGAGGCGGCGGCCGCCCGACCGGCACTGATGCGTCGGGTGACGCGGTCGAGGGCGCTGTGGGCCTCGTCGAGCCAGCCGAGCGCCGTCGCCCAGCCGCCGACGGCACGCAGCTCGCCCGACTGGCTCGCCATCAGCTCGCTGACGCGGGTCACCTCGGCGCGGGCGGCGAGCAGCTCCGGCAGGGAGCGGGACTCGAGGCGGGTCGCGAGCAGGCTGATGAGGCAGACGGCGACGCCGAGCCCCAGCATGACCAGGCCGACGGGCCGGGACAGCACGAGGGTGAGCGCGATGGCGATGCCCCCCGCGACGGCCGTCGAGATGACCGGCACGGTGACTCGTACCTGCGCGTCGACGACGTCGGTGAGGTCGTCGACGACCCCGGTCAGCACGTCGGAGCGGCGGCGTCGCCCGAGCCGGGCGGGTGTCAGCGGCACGAGTGCCTCATAGGCGGAGGTCCGTCGCTCGGCGAGCATCTCGAGCGCGGCGTCGTGGCTCGTCAGGCGCTCCCAGTAGCGGAAGACCGGTCGGGCCATGCCGAAGGCGCGCACCATGACGATGGCGGTGAGGAGAGTGAGGATGACCGGCTGCTGTGACGCCCGGACGATGAGCCAGCCCGAGGTCGCGGTCAGGGCCATGCCCGACGCCGTGGCGATGCCGCCGAGCAGCCCGCCGCGCACGGTGCCGGCCGAGGGCCACCAGACCCGCCGCCGCCGCGAACCGGCGGTTCGAGGTGATGCCGGCACCGACGTGGGGTGCGCGACCACCTCGACGCGGGGGTCAGGAGCGGACGCGGTGCTCATCGGTCGCCCTCTTCTCCCGCGGTTCGAGGTGATGTCGATGGCGACGTCGCCTCCGGGATCACCTCGAGGGAGGTTGCGTCTGCGGCGGCGAGGACGAGGTGGTGGTCGGCGTGCGCGAGCAGCTCGTCGCGGTGCGTGACAGCGACGACGACACGGCGCTCGGCGAGCTCGGCGACGAGGGCGGCGACGTGCTCGGCGCCCTCGGGGTCGAGGTGCGCGGTCGGCTCGTCGAGGAGCAGCAGCGTCTCGGGGGCGAGCCAGGCGCGGGCCAGGGCCAGCCGCTGGCGCTGGCCGGCGGACAGGCCGAAGCCGTCGTCGCCGAGGTCGGCGGACAGCCCACCGGGGAGTGCCGCGACGACACCGTCGACACCGACGGCGCGCAGGGCCTCCCAGAGCTGGTCGTCGGTGGCCGGGTGGCCGATCGTCAGCGCCTGGCGCACCGACCCGGTCGAGAGGAAGGGCCGCTGCGTCACGTAGTGCGACGGGGGAGCCTCGACGGTTCCGGCCCCGGGGCGGCGCAGACCGGCGAGCAGGTCGAGCAGCGTCGACTTGCCGACGCCGGACGGACCGGTCACGACGGTGAGGCCGGGACCCGCCACGAGGTCGAGGTCACGGACGACGGGAGCCGGCGACCCGGCATACGCGTACGTGAGGCCGGCGACGCGCACCTCCCCGACCCGCCCGCTCCCAGGCGCCGCCCCACCGAACGCGGCGTTCGGTCGCGAACGCGCTGTTCTATCAGTGAGTTCGGCACCGAACGCGGCGTTCGGTGCGGGGGTCGAGGGGGACTCGGCCCTGGCCGGGGTGGGGTCGAGCTGGCCGAGGACCGCGTCGAGGGCGACGGCTCCGTCGGCGGCGGCGTGGTACTCCGCCCCGACCCGGCGCACCGGCCAGTACGCCTCGGGCGCCAGGAGGATCGCGACGAGTCCCGCCCCGAGCGCCATCGAGCCGTGCGAGAGGCGCAGGCCCACGGTGACGGCGACGATGGCGACGGAGATCGTCGCGAGCAGCTCGAGGGCCGCGGACGACAGGAACGCGATGCGCAGGGTCTCCATGGTGGCGCGCCGGTGCCGGTCGCTGACCTCGCGCACGGTCATGGCCTGGCGGTGGGCCCGGCCGTAGGTGACGAGCGTCGGCAGGCCGCGGACGACGTCGAGGAAGTGGCCGGAGAGCGAGGCGAGGGCGGCCCAGCGGCGTTCCGTCGACTCGGCGGTGGCCTTGCCGATGAGTGCCGCGAAGACGGGCAGGAGCGGCAGCGTCAGCGCGACGACCAGCGCACTCGGCCAGTCGACGACGACGAGCGTCGCGATGGCGAGGACCGGCACGACGGCCGCGGTCACGAGCGTCGGGAGGAAGCGAGCGGCATACGGCTCCACGGCCGCCGTGCCCGCGGTCGCGAGCGAGACGGCGGCGCCCGGCTCGAGCCGCGCGTCGGCGTCGACGGTGCCCCACCGGCGCAGCAGGGCCGCCCGCAGCGCCGACGAGACGGAGACGCCCGCCCAGGCGGCGACCCGCTCCGTCGTCGCGGCGAGGAAGGCCCGCACGACGAAGAGCCCGAGCAGCCGGGTGAGGGGCGACGCGAGGTCGGTCCCCTCGACGACCGCGACGACGACCGCCGACAGCGCGAAGGCCGTGGCGATCGTCGTGACACCGCTCGCGATGCCGGTCGCGGCGAGGACGCCGACGGGCCTCCGGGCGGCAGGGACCGCCCGGAGGAGTCGTGGGTCGAAGGGCTTCACGGAGTGCGTGCTCTCTCGTCGGGTCGGACGGGTGGGGTCGTGTGGCTCAGAGGGTCAGCGGGAGACGGTCTCGCGCGGTACGTCCTCGGGAATGTGCTTGACCGTCAAGCGCTTCCGGAAGACCCAGTACGTCCAGCCCTGGTACATCAGCACGATCGGGGTGAAGATCAGCGCGACGATCGTCATGACCTTGAGCGTGTAGTCGGTGCTCGAGGCGTTGGCGATGGTGAGGTTCCAGTCCGGGTTGGTCGAGCTCGGCATGACGTTCGGGAAGAGCACGAGGAAGTACGTCGCGACCGCCATGGCGATGGTGACGGCCGTGCCGATGAAGGCCCACCCCTCACGACCCGCGCGGTTGGCCGCGAGGGCGCCGAGGAGCGCCACCGCAGCGACCACCGTGGTGACCCACGAGGCGAGCTTGCCGTCGGTCAGGCCGAGCCAGAGGAGCAGGGCGACCGCGAGCACGGCGGCGACGACCCCGACGCGCTCGGCGACCTGGCGTGCCTCGTGACGGATCTTCCCGTCGGTCTTGAGGGCGACGAAGATCGCGCCGTGCGTGAGGAAGAGCGTCACGAAGACGAGCCCGCCGAGGATGCCGGCCGGGTTGAGCAGCGTGAAGAGGTTGCCGGTGAACTCCTTGTTCGCGTCGATCGGCACGCCACGCACGATGTTCGTCAGCGCCACACCCCACAGGAGCGCGGGCACGAGCGAGCCCCAGAAGATCGCCAGGTCCCAGCGGGCCTTCCACCGGGCCTCGGGCCGCTTGTGGCGGTACTCGAAGCCGAGGTTGCGCACGATGAGGGCGACGAGGATGAGGAGCAGCGGCAGGTAGAAGCCGCTGAACAGCGTGGCGTACCAGTGCGGGAAGGCCGCGAAGGTGGCGCCACCGGCGGTGAGCACCCACACCTCGTTGCCGTCCCAGACCGGGCCGATGGTGTTGAGCAGGACGCGGCGGCGCTTCTCGGCATCGGCGGCGTCGGACGCGTAGCGCTTGCCGCCGAGGACGGGCAGCAGCATGCCGACGCCGAAGTCGAAGCCCTCGAGGACGAGGTAGCCCGTCCAGAGCACGCCGAGGACGATGAACCAGAAGGTGGCGAGATCCATTGCAGCTCAGCCCTTCTCAGTAGGCGAAGACGAGGGGTGCGTCCTCGTCCCGGTCGGCGGGGTCCTGCGGCTCCTCGAAGGGCTCGGCCCCCTTGCGGACGTAGTGCAGGAAGAGCTTGATCTCGACGACGGCGAGGGCGCCGTAGAGGAGCGTGAAGACGACCATCGACGTGATGACCTCGCCCATCGAGACGCTCGGGGAGACGCCGTTGGCGGTCGTCATGAGGCCGAAGACGAGCCAGGGCTGGCGGCCGACCTCGGTGAAGATCCAGCCGAAGCTGTTGGCGAAGACGGGAAGGAGCGGAGCGGCCACGGCGGCATACGCGAGCCACCTGGCGGTCGGCGTGCGCCCCTTGCGCGTCAGCCAGAGCACGGCGATCGCGATGAGTGCCGTGGCGATGCCGAGACCGATCATGAGACGGAACGTCCAGTAGGTGGTCGGGATGTTGGGGACGAAGGCGGTCGCGACGTCGGCGACCCGGGGGTTCCCGCTCGCGCCGTAGGTCTTGGCGTACTCGGCCTTGAGGTCGTTGATCCCGCGGACCGCGCCCTGGAAGTTGCCGGTCGCGAGGAAGCTGAGCAGGCCGGGGATCTCGATGATCGCGTTGGCGTGCGACCCGTCGAGCGAGCCGACCGTCAGCACCGAGAAGGGCGCCCCCTCGCCCGCGGGAACGGACTCGTAGAGCGCCTCGGCGGCCGCCATCTTCATCGGCTGCACCTCGGTCATGATCTTGCCCTGCACGTCGCCGGTGATGGTGACGCCGACGGCGGCGACGAGCGTCAGGACCGCGCCGATGCGCGTGGCCGTGCGGTACATCGGCGCGTCGGTGCGGGCGACGTCCTGCGCGTCGTCGGCGGCCGCCTTGGCCTCACGGCGCATGAGCCAGAGCGAGACGCCCATGACGACGCCGGCGCCGGCCATGTAGGCGGCGAAGATGACGTGCGGGAAGGTGACGAGCTGGACCTTGTTGGTCAGCACCGCGAAGAAGTCGGTCAGCTCGGCGCGGCCGCTGGCGGCGTTGTAGGTGTAGCCGACCGGGTGCTGCATGAAGGAGTTGGCGGCGAGGATGAAGTACGCCGACAGCACCGTGCCGATGTGGACGAGCCACATCGTCGTGGCGTGCAGCTTCTCGGGCAGGCGCCCCCAGCCGAAGATCCACAGGCCGAGGAAGGTCGACTCGAGGAAGAAGGCGAGCAGGGCCTCGATGGCGAGCGGCGCGCCGAAGATGTCACCGACGAAACGCGAGTAGTCGCTCCAGTTCATCCCGAACTGGAACTCCTGCACGATGCCGGTGACGAGACCGAGCGCGAAGTTGATGAGGAAGAGCTTGCCGAAGAACTTCGCCAGCCTCATCCACTGCGGGTTGTGCGTGCGCACCCAGGCGGTGTGGAAGACGGCGACGATGAGGGACATGCCGATCGTGATCGGCACGAAGAGGAAGTGGTACACGGTGGTGATGGCGAACTGCCACCGTGCCAGGTCCGTTGCATTCATGGGGGCTCCGCGAGGGTCGCACCAGAACTACATGACGTAGTAGATGCTAGCGGGTGCGATTGCCGACGTCGGCCAGCCTGTCGAGGGATGGGCGTGACCCCGCTCACCCTGACCGCGGCCGCTTGACTCGTTTTGTATCAATGAGTTAAATGATTGCGACAAAGTCGGGGTTGAGGGGATTGGCATGGATGCTCGCGTGATCACGTGGTACCTCGGGCCGGTGGTGCTGCTGGCGCTGGTCGTCAACCTCGCGCGGTGGCTCGGCGCACGCCGGCTCGACGCCTTCGCCGCGCGGGCCCGACGCCGGGCCGCGCTGGGCTCCGTCGTCGGCGCACTCCTTGCGTATGCCGTCGCCCAGGCAGGCGTCGACCGGTCCGTCGCGTCGTCGTCGGGGGAGGGCGCGACCGCCCACCCGGGCGTACCGGCGCTCGCGGCCGTCGCCGGCATCATCGTCGCGGCGGTGGCCGAGCGCTGGGCGCCCCGCCGGCCGACATCCGGACCTCGCCGCGAGGCCGCCCTGGACATCCGCCGTGGCACCGAGTCGGTGCGCCTGACCGGCTACTACGTCGCGGGGCTCGTGCTCTGCGCCGTGGGGCTGCTCGTCGGGTGGCTGACGTCGGCGCCCGGGGGTCGCCTCGGCATGCGTGAGTGGAAGGGCGTCGTCGTCACGACCACGAGCGCCTACCCCGGCCGCGACTACACGCTGGGGACGGTCGGCGCCCTCGCGCTGCTGGCCGTCGCCACGTGGCTCGCCCTGCGCGTCGCCGACGCCCGTCCGGCCCACGTCGACGACCCCGACCTCGATCGTGCCCTTCGGCTCGGGGCGCGCGTGCGCGTGCTGAGGTGGTCGGCCGCCGGGTCCCTCGTCACGGCAGCCGGGCTCTGCCTCACCATCGGCCCGCAGCTCAACGACGTGACCCAGCGGCTGCGCGGCGCCGTGAGCGGCACGGGACTTCCGCCCGCGCCCGTCGCGCCCGTCGACTGGACCCAGAACCTCGCCTTCTCGCTGACGCTTCTCGGCTTCGTCGCCCTGGTCGCCGCGCTCTTCTGCCTGCTCTGGGACGCGCCTGCCGTGCCGAGCTCGCGTGCGGCGAACCATCCTGCAGCGTCAGCGGTCTCGACGTCGGGTGGGGGCTCCCGATGAGCGACGACCTGCGCATCGTCGTCGACCTCGAGGTCGCCGAGCCCCCCTTCGAGCAGGTCCGCGCCCAGCTGGCCGGCCTCATCGCGACGGGCCACCTGCTGCCGGGCGACCGACTTCCGACCGTGCGAGCCCTCGCCGCAGACCTCGGCCTGGCCGCCAACACCGTGGCGCGCGCCTTCAAGGAGCTCGAGGCGGCGGGGCTCGTCGAGACGCGTCGTCGGGCCGGCACCGTCGTGGCGTCCGGAGAGCACACGGCCGACGTCGCCGTCATGGCGCTCGCGGCGAAGTTCGCGGCAGCAGCCCGCGACGCGGGGCTCGACACCGCGGCAGCGGTCGACCTCGTCAGGGCCGCGCTCAAGGCGCAGACCGGCTGAGCGGTCGTATGCCGGATCGCCCGGTCAGGCGTGCCGGGCGGGCTGGGTGCCGAGCGGGCTCTGGGCGTCCTTGGGCGAGAGCTGGATCGGCCGACGCAGTGGGTGCAGCAGGCGGGCCGCCGTGATCCGGTGCGAGCGGTCGCGCGGGACTGGACGGGCCGATGCCGGTGCTGGCACGGGAGCCGGTCGGCTGGTCTGCACGGCCCAGGCTCCGGCCATGCGTGCTGCGTGCGGAGGGATTCCCATGACGTGCTCCTCGTGACCTCTGGCGGCGCGAGGCCATCGAGGCCTCGACGGTCAGAGAGGCGCCGCGCGTCGGTGATACGTCAGGCGGCGCGCGGACGGCGGTCAAGAGGTAGCGTTCAGGCGTCATCTGCAGGGAGATGGGCGGGGATGTCGATGCGTGAATCGCGACGCAGGGTGACCCGGAGCTCCGTCCGTCACCTGGGCGTGGCCGCCGCGGCAGCCCTCGTGGCCGGGGCGACCTCGGCGTGCACGGGTGCGGATGCGCCGACCCCGCGGCCCACGGTCGAGGGTCCGTCGTTCACGACGATTCCCGATGGCGGTGGCACGGTGACGGTGGATCGGCTCGAGCCTCCCGCACAGTCGCCTGCCGATGTGACACGCCTGCTCGTCAGCAATGCGGACGGCCTCTTCTGGAGTGGTACGTCGGAGCCGGGCCGGGCCTCACCCGCGCGGGCAGGTCAGCGTTACCGGCTCACAGGTCGGTGCCTGCCGGCCACCACCGGGGGCACGCTCGTCGTCGACGTGCTCGGTCCGGGTGAGGGGGGCTCTGCGGGTGCTCCCTCGCGGCCGATGTCGGGTCCGCGCGTCGCGACGCTCACCGTCCCGTGCGACGGGACCGAGGTGCGGCTCGACCTCCGAAGCCTGCCCGCCGGGTCGGGCGAGCTCATGGTCACCGAGGCCACGAGCCAGGTCGCGACGGGCTGGGTCGTGCTGACCCGCAGCTCCTGACCCTCCTCCCAGACCGGCCACGCGGCGACTCGACCCGGCCGCGCGAGGCGGCGGCACGGCATACGTTCTCGGCGCGCGCGGCGGCCTTACCGCTGGTAACTTCGCCGGAATCAGGAGACCCACACTCCTCGGGGAGGCTTCGATGACGAAGCGCTGGTTCCGGACCATCCGACGACCCCTGGTCGCCGCTGCGGCGGCTGCCGTGGTCGGGGCGGCAGGGCTGGGCACGGCTGCTGCCGCGGGAGACCCGTACACGCCGGTCAACCCGCAGAGTCCCGACTCGCAGGTCGACGTCACGGGGCCGCCGTTCAGCGGTACTCAGCCCGACGGCACGGTGCGCGGCTACGTCGACGCGCACACCCACCTCATGTCCAACGTCGGCTTCGGCGGCAACATCGTCTGCGGAGCGACCTTCAGCCCCAACGGGATCGCCGACGCCCTCAAGGACTGTGACAACCACTACCCCAACGGCCAGGCCGCGCTCATCGAGAACCTCACGAACAAGGCCGGCGGCAACCCGCTCGCCACCCACGACCCGGTGGGGTGGCCGACCTTCGCCGACTGGCCGAAATGGAGCAGCCTCACCCACCAGCAGATGTACTACACGTGGGTCGAGCGAGCCTGGCGCGGTGGCCAGCGGGTCATGGTGGCCGACGCCGTCAACAACAACGTCCTGTGCAGCCTGCCCACACAGGTCAACCGCTACTCGTGCGACGACATGGACACGGTGCGCCGACAGATCGCCGAGACGAAGAAGCTCGAGGCGTTCGTCGACCAGCAGTACGGCGGCACCGGCAAGGGCTGGTTCCGGATCGCCTACTCCGCCGACGAGGCCCGCACCTACGTCGCCCAGGGCAAGCTCGCCGTCATCCTCGGCGTCGAGGTGAGCAACCCCTTCGGCTGCAAGCTCACCCTCGGTGTCCCCGGCTGCACCAAGGCGCAGATCGACGCCGGACTGACCGAGCTGCACGGGCTCGGGGTGCGCTCGATGTTCCTCTGCCACAAGTTCGACAACGCCCTGTGCGGCGTGCGCTTCGACGAGGGCACGCAGGGCGTCATCGTCAACCTCGGCAACTTCCTCAACACCGGCCAGTGGTGGCAGGTGCAGACGTGCACGAGTGAGCTGCACGACCACACCGTCGCCAACGGCGTCATCCCCAAGGAGCTCGCGCCGTACCTGCCGCTCGGACTCGTCCTGCCGATCTACCCCGAGGGTCCGCACTGCAACCCGCGCGGACTCTCCTCGCTGGGGGAGTACGCCCTCGCCGGGATGACGCAGCGCGGCATGGTCGTCGAGGTCGACCACATGAGCGTCAAGGCGGCCTCGCGCACGCTCGACCTGCTCGAGGCTGCGCACTACCCCGGCGTCGTGTCGTCGCACTCGTGGATGGACATCCACTTCACCGAGCGCCTCTACCGCTTGGGCGGGTTCGTCACGCAGTACGGCCACGACGCCGACGAGTTCGTCGACACGATGCACACCGACGAGGCGCTGCGCGCGAAGTACCACGTCGGCTACGGCTTCGGCATGGACATGAACGGCTTCGGGGGCACACCGGCGCCGCGACCGGGATCGAGCGTGGCCTACCCCTTCACGACTCTGGGAGGCGCATCCGCCGACCGCCAGGTCACCGGCCAGCGCACCTGGGACTACAACGTCGACGGCGTCCCCCACTACGGACTCATCCCCGACTGGGTCGAGGACATGCGGCGGATCGGTGGACAGCAGGTCGTCGACGAGCTGGCGATGGGCGCCGAGTCCTACCTCCGGACCGCCAAGGCCGCCCAGACCTGGACGCCGCCGCCCGACCTCGCGGCGGGGCGGCCGGCCACGGCCAGCAGCTACCAGTGGGACCTCTTCGCCGACTTCCGGGCGCCCCGCGCCGTCGACGGCCGGCGTGACACTCGATGGGCGAGCGCCTGGAGCGACAACCAGTGGTGGCGCGTCGACCTCGGCTCGGCCCGACAGGTCGGTCGCGTCGTCCTCGACTGGGAGTCGGCCTCCGCCCGCGACTACCGCGTCGAGGTCTCGACCGACGGGTCCACCTGGACGACCGTCGCGAGCCGCACCAGTGCGGACGGTGGCCTCGACGTGCTCGCGTTCACCCCGACGACGGCCCGCTACGTCCGCGTCGTCGGCACGAGGCGCGCGACGTCGTACGGCTACTCGTTGTGGGAGGTCGGGGTCCAGGCCACCTGAGCGACCGTCGGAGTGGGCGACCGCCCGTCAGTCGACGAGGTCGACGTCCCAGCGTTCGTCGTCGCGCAGGCCCGGTGTCGTCCACGTCGGGTCCGGCCGCCACCGCGTCCACTCGTCGGCGAACGGCCAGTCGCGGGCGGCGAACGAGGCACGGGCGTGCTCCGCGTTGTGCCGGATGGCGTCCGCCTGGTGGGGCGTCCCGCGTCCCTGCTCGACGGCGGCCACGAGCTCGTCGGCGTCCTTGACGTTGACCGTGCCGTCCGCCTCGATCCAGAGGTCGAGCACGTGGTCTCCGGTGAAGGTCTCTGCGCCGCAACGCTGGTGGGTCGTCTCGAGGTTGACGTACCAGCCGCCGAACTCCCAGGCGTCGTGTCCTGAGGGGTCAGCCGGGTCGATGCCGTCGGGCACGTCCCAGAAGAGCCACACCGACCACGGCACCCCGACCGGGGCGATCCGCAGGATGCCGGCGCCGTGCCACCGCGTGCGCGCCTGCACGCGCCGAGCGTCCCGGAGGAACCGCTCGCCCATCGGCACGTCGCGCAGGTCCGAGCCGTCGGCACACCGCTTCGTCAGGTGCACGGTGCCGGGCGCGAGCCAGGCCACGAGACCCCGCTCGTCGTCGCGGACGACCCGCATCGGGGACGCCGTCTCGGGGCGGCCCGGCTCCCACGCGTGGTCGCGGTAGCGCCACATGACGACCTCACCGGGGTCGAGGAAGGGGGCGACGCCGAGCGGGCGGGCCCCCTCGGGCGCCGACACGGCATACGGCTCGAGCACGGGTCCGGTGCGGTGCGCGTTCATGCCTTGGGCCGCTCGTCGACGATCCGGCGGGCCTTGCCGATCGAGCGCTCGATCGAGCCGGGTTCGCGCATCTCGACGCGGCACGTCGTGCCGATGCGGGCCTTGATCGTCGCCTCGAGCGTCCGGGCGATCTGCTCGGCGGCACCCGGCTCGAGCCGCGAGAGCGGCTCGACGAGCACGGTCAGCTCGACCATCCGGCCGGGCTGCGTCAGGACGCACTGGAAGTACGGCGACAGCCGCGGTTCGGCGAGCACGTGCTCCTCGATCTGCGTCGGGAAGACGTTGACGCCGCGGACGATCATCATGTCGTCGGTGCGACCGGTGACCTTCTCCATCCTCCGCATCGACGGGACCGCGGTGCCCGGCAGCAGCCGCGTCAGGTCGCGGGTGCGGTAGCGGATGACGGGCATCGCCTGCTTCGTCAGCGACGTGAAGACGAGCTCGCCGAGCTCACCGTCGGGCAGAACCTCCTCGGTGATCGGGTCGATGACCTCGGGGTAGAAGTGGTCCTCCCAGATGTGGAGGCCGTCCTTCGTCGTCGCGGCCTCCTGGGCGACGCCGGGCCCCATGACCTCCGAGAGGCCGTAGATGTCGACGGCGTCCATGCCGGTGCGTCGCTCGATCTCCCGGCGCATCGACTCGGTCCACGGCTCGGCACCGAAGATCCCGACCTGCAGGCTCGTCGTCGCGGGGTCGACGCCTTCGCGCTCCATCTCGTCGAGCAGGCTGAGGAAGTAGCTCGGCGTCACCATGATGACGCGGGGCTGGAAGTCGCGGATCAGCTGCACCTGCCGCTCGGTCATGCCGCCGCTCACCGGCACGACCGTTGCGCCGAGACGCTCGACGCCGTAGTGCGCGCCGAGGCCCCCGGTGAAGAGGCCGTAGCCGTAGGCGACGTGGATGACGTCGCCCGGGTGACCGCCGGCGAGCCGGATCGAGCGGGCCATGAGGTCGGCCCACGTGTCGATGTCGGCCTTCGTGTAGCCCACGACCGTCGGACGGCCCGTGGTGCCCGAGCTCGCGTGCACGCGGACGACCTGCTCGCGCGGCACGGCGAACATCCCGAAGGGGTAGTTGGCGCGCAGGTCCGCCTTCGTCGTGAACGGCATCCGGCTCAGGTCGTCGAGCGAGCGCAGGTCGTCGGGGTGGAATCCCCTGGCGTCGAAGGCTGCTCGGTAGTGCGGGACGTTGTCGTATGCCGTCCGCACCGTCTGCTGGAGCCGCTCGAGCTGGGTGCCCCGCAGCTCGTCGACCCCGATCGTGGGGATCTCGTGGTCCGGCAGGCGCGGTCGGCTCTCGGGTGACTCCGTCGTCATGGGCCCATTGTGCCCACACCGTCCGGCCGAGGCTCCTCGCCCACGACGTCGAGTGGGCGCTGTCTCCGGGGAGAGAGCGCCCACTCGACGTGCACGGGGACGGTCAGGCGTCCGGCGTCTCCAGGGACTCCGCGTCGGCGGCGGCCTCGTCGTCCTCGGCGCGCATGCGCTTGAGGAACGACTGCGTCCGCTCGTGCTGCGGGTTGCTGATGACGTCCTTCGGCTTGCCCTGCTCGACGACGACGCCACCGTCCATGAAGACGACGTGGTCGGCGACGTCGCGGGCGAAGCCCATCTCGTGCGTCACGACGATCATCGTCATGCCCTGGTCGGCGAGCTCGCGCATGACGCGGAGCACCTCGCCGACGAGCTCGGGGTCGAGCGCGGACGTCGGCTCGTCGAAGAGCATGAGCTTGGGGTCCATCGCGAGCGCCCGGGCGATGGCGACCCGCTGCTGCTGGCCACCGGAGAGCTGTGCCGGGTAGGCGTTCGGCTTGTCGCCGAGGCCGACCTGCTCGAGCAGCTCGAGCGCGCGTGCCCGCGCCTGCTTCTTGCCGACCCGCCGCACCTGGACGGGAGCCTCCATGACGTTCTGGAGAGCCGTCATGTGCGGGAACAGGTTGAAGCGCTGGAAGACCATGCCGATCTCACGGCGCTGCGTCGCGACCTGCTTGTCCGTGAGGTGGTGCAGCTGCCCGCCGTCGTCGCGGAAGCCGACGAGGTCGCCGTCGACCCAGATGCGACCGCCGTCGATCTCCTCGAGCTGGTTGATGCAGCGCAGGAACGTCGTCTTGCCCGATCCCGAGGGGCCGAGCAGGCAGACGACCTCGCCGCGGTGCACATCGAGGTCGATGCCCTTGAGCACCTCGTTGCCGTGGAAGCTCTTGAGCACGTTGAGCGCGCGGACGAGGGGCTGGTCCTCGCCGGTGCGCGAGCGAGCGTCGGTCCCGGTGGCGGGCCCGCTCGTGGGCTCGCTCGTGGGCTCGCTGGTGGTGGTGTCTGACATCAGGCGCCTCCTGCCCCGGCCGGACGCGCGAAGCGCTTGTTGGGTGCCCCGGTGCCGAAGCCTCGGCCGAAGCGCCGCTCGAGGAAGTACTGCCCGACCATGAGGACCGACCCGACGAGGAGGTACCAGGCGGTGACGGCGACGAACGACGGCATGATCTGCAGCGTCCGGGTGCCGATGGCGCGGGTCTGGTAGAAGAGCTCGGTGATGATCGGGATGGCCGAGAGCAGCGAGGTGTCCTTGACCATGGCGATGGTCTCGTTGCCCGTCGGCGGCACGATGACGCGCATCGCCTGGGGGAGCACGATGCGGCGCATGGACTGGCCACGGTTCATGCCGAGCGCGGCCGCCGCCTCGTTCTGACCCTTGTCGACCGACAGGATGCCGGCCCGTGCGATCTCGGCCATGTAGGCCGCCTCCGACAGGCCGAGGCCGATGATGCCCGCCAGCAGGCTGCTCGAGAACTGGTTGACGTCGAGCGTGAAGAACGTGAAGTCGCTCGAGAGCCCCATGAGGGAGGCCAGCTGCTTGCCGAACGGGATGCCGAAGTCGAGGTTGGCGTAGAGGAAGCCGACGCCGCTGCCGATCATCGCGAGGAGCACGAGGCGCGGGATGCCGCGGAAGAACCACGTGTAGACGAAGGAGACGCCGCGCAGGACGGGGTTGTGCGACAGGCGCAGGATCGCGATGATCACGCCGCCGACGATGCCGATGGCCATCGACCCGATGGTGCCGACGATGGTGCCCTTCCAGAGCCCTTCGAGCACCGGCTTCTGGTTCATGATCTCCAGGGCCTTGGAGAAGCCCCACCGCTCGTTGGTGATGAACGAGCTGATCAGCATCGCGACGAGGACGATGATGACGGCGAGCGCGACCCATCGTCCGGGGTGCCGGACCGGCCGGGCCTCGATGAGGCCCGGCCGGTCGTCGGTGGTCGGTGTGGTCACCGGATCACTCACGGGTTGAGGGCGAAGTCGCTGATCGCGCCGGCCTCGACGGAGAACTTCTTGAGGGCCGCCTCGTAGCTGCCGTCCTTCTGCGTGGCCTTGAGCGCCTCGACGAGGAGGTTGGCGAAGTCCGTCTGGTCCTTCGGCACGACATAGCCGTAGGGAGCCGAGTCGTAGATGGCGCCGAGGGCCTCGAGCTGGCCGGTCTGCTTGACGGCGTAGAGGCCGACGGGGGAGTCGGCGAGCATGGCGTCGGTCTTGCCGCTGACGACGTCGGCCGTGACCTGGTCCTGGCCCTCCTGGACGATCTGGTTGATGGCCGACTTGCCGGCGTCGGTGCACTTCTTGCTGCGGGCGGTGAGGTCGTCGATCTGCACGGTGCCCTTCTGGACGCCGATGTTGCGGCCGCAGGCGTCGTCGATGTTGACACCCTTGGGGTTGCCCTTGGCGACGACCCACTGGGTGCCGGCCTTGTAGTAGCTCACCATGTTGACCTGCTTCTTGCGGTCCGGATTGATGGTGAAGCTCGAGACGCCGACGTCGTACTTGCCACCCGTCACGCCGAGGATGATCGAGTCGAAGCTGGCCGGGACCCACTCGGTCTTGAGGCCGAGCTTGGCCGCCACGGCGTTGAAGACGTCGACGTCGAAGCCCTCGACCGTCTTGCCGTCGCCCGCGAGCATCTCGCTCGGGGCGTACGTCGGGTCGGTGCCGATGACGATCTTGCCCGCCGACTTCAGCTTGGCGGGAACCTTGGCCGCGAGGGCCTGGTCGACGCCACCGCCGGCGGCCGTCCCGGCGGGGGTGCTGCCCGCGCCCGGCGAGCTGGACAGCGAGTCCGACCCACAGGCGGAGAGCGTGAGGCCGGCGGCGACGAAGCCGGTGACGGCGATGAGGGACATGCGACGCATCAAGATGGTCCTTCCGGGGCGAACGCGGTCATTCAGGTGCGGGCGCTACGGTGCGCCGGCTGATTGGCCGATCCTGCCACCTTTCGGTGCGGGTGCCCACGGATGCAGCCGAACCGTTAGCGGGCCCACAGGAAAGCCCCGGGTGCGGCCTCGCCGGGCACCCGTCGAGGGCTCGGTTAACGTCCTCGGCGCCCGCTCGGGTAGTCTTTGTCCCAGTGGTCCGCCCAGTTCTGCCTCGGGCCGCTTCTTCTTGGCCTGGCGGAGTGTCGCCGGCCCCGTCGATTCGCTCTTGCGCCGCGACACCTCACAGCTGAGGCCCTTCGCGCCGGGCAGAACGACCGCTTCCACTTTTTGGAGTATCCACCTGTGTCCACTGACACGAACTTCGCCGTTCTCGGCGTGCCCGCCGACCTCGTCACGATCCTCGACGGTCTCGGCATCACCACCCCGACGCCCATCCAGGCCGCGACGCTGCCCGACTCCCTCGCCGGGCGCGACGTCCTCGGCCGTGGCCGCACCGGCTCCGGCAAGACGTACGCCTTCCTGCTGCCGCTGCTGACCCGCCTCTCGCAGTCGCGTCGGAGCCGCCTGGCCCGCCGTCCGCGCGCGCTCATCCTCGCCCCGACCCGCGAGCTCGTGACGCAGATCGACACCGCGATGGCCCCGCTCGCCAAGGCGCTCGGCCTCAACTCGCAGACGATCTTCGGCGGCGTCGGCCAGAACCCGCAGGTCCAGGGCCTCCGGAACGGCGTCGACGTCATCGTCGCCTGCCCCGGCCGTCTCGAGGACCTCATGCAGCAGGGTCACGTCAACCTCGACAGCGTCGAGGTCACGATCCTCGACGAGGCTGACCACATGGCCGACCTCGGCTTCCTGCCGGGCGTGCGCCGGATCATGGAGAAGACGCCCCGCAACGGCCAGCGCCTCCTCTTCTCGGCGACGCTCGACGGCGCGATCAACGTGCTCGTCAACAAGTTCCTGCACCAGCCCGTGACGCACGAGGCCGACTCGGCGCAGTCGCCCGTCTCGACGATGAGCCACCACGTGCTCCACGTCGACAACGGCTCGCACCTGCCGGTCATCCTCGACCTCACCGCGGCTCCGGGCCGCAAGGTCGTCTTCACCCGCACCAAGCACCGGGCCAAGAAGCTCGCCAAGCAGCTCAACGCCTCGGGAGTTCCGGCCGTCGAGCTGCACGGCAACCTCAGCCAGGGTGCCCGCACGCGCAACATGGACGACTTCCACTCGGGCCGCGCGCAGACGCTCGTCGCGACCGACATCGCCGCCCGTGGCATCCACGTCGACGACGTCGCGCTCGTCATCCACGCCGACCCGCCGGTCGAGCACAAGGCGTACCTGCACCGCTCGGGTCGCACGGCCCGCGCCGGCAACGACGGCATCGTCGTCACGATGATGCTCGACGAGCAGGTGCGCGACGTGCGCGACCTGACCCGCAAGGCCGGCATCAAGCCGACGACGACGCGCGTCCAGCTCGGCCACCCGCTCCTGACCGAGCTCGCCCCCGGCGACCGGTCGTATGCCGGCGGCCTCGTCCGCGAGGACGCCCCGGCCCGCTCGGGCTCCGGCTCGGGCTCGAACTCGGCGTCCGGCGGCTCCGGCCGCGCCCGTGGTCGTGCGCGTGGCCAGGGCGGCAGCGGCGCTGCCACCGGTGGTGGCCGCGGTGCAGGTCGCGGGGCCGGCGAGGGTGCTCGTGGGCCCGGCGCCGGTGGTCGCGGCTCGGGTCGTGGTCGCTCCGGCCAGAGTGGCGAGGGCCAGGGCGGCGGTCGCCGCTCGGGCGGCGCCGGCAACGGTGGCGGCTCCGGCCGTCGCGGCGGCTCCTCGACCGTCTACTCGACGAGCAGCGGCGGCAGCGCCGCGGCGTTCTCCGCCGGCACCCGCGCCGGTGGCCGCCGCTCCCGCTGACCCAGCGCACGTCAATCGTCGAGAGGCCAAGGTTCGTCACGAACCTTGGCCTCTCGACGGTCTGGCACCCGCGAACCTTGGCCTCTCGACGAGGAGGACCCGCGAACTTTGGCCTTTCGACGGTTCAGGGTCAGGGGCGCTTGAGGCTGCGGCTCCGGCCGCGGAACTCGGCGATGATCTGACCGTCGGACTCCCGCTTGACCGTCACGTCCGTGATGCCGCTGCGCCCGAACGCCGAGCGCACGTGGCCATCGGCGACGAGCACGTCACCGAGCCGGCCCGGCGCGGTGAAGGAGATGTCGGCCCCGGCCGCCACCGTGAGGCGCCCCCGCGAGTTGCAGGCGAGCGCGAAGCACGAGTCGGCCAGGGTGAAGATGTAGCCGCCGTGGCAGATGGCGTGACCGTTGACCATGTCGTCGCGGATCGCCATCCGCACGACGGCGTGGTCCTGCTCGACGACGGCGGCCTCCATGCCGAGGCGTCGCGAGGCCACGTCGTCGTCCCACATCTGCCGGGCGAACGCGACCCCGGCCTCGACGTCCTGGCCGTCCCCACCACCGGCGGGCAGCTGGGTCTCGCTCACGTCAGGCTCCCGTCGGTCAGGGCCGGGCTCGGCCGGTAGCGACCACCGGGGAAGGCCTCGTCGAGCTCGGTGAGCTGCCGGGCGACGACGTCGAAGCCGATCTCGCGGCCCCACGCGATGGGCCCCTTCGGGTAGCGCGTGCCGAGCTGCATCGCCGTGTCGACGTCGTCGACGCTCGCCTCACCGCGGGCGACGAGGTCGACGGCCTCGTTGACGAGCATCGCGAGCGTGCGCGCGAGCGGGTCGGTCGCGACCGGTCCACCGACGAGGCGCTCGGCGAGCTCGACGTCCGGCTCGGCACCGGTGACCGAGCCGTCGGCGGCATACGCGTACACCCCGGAGCCCGTCTTGCGGCCGAGCCGGCCGGCCTCGACGAGACCCTGCTGGAAGGCCGTCGGCGCGTAGCGCTCGTCACGTCCCGTCTGCTCCCACACCGACGTGCCGACGGCGAGGTTGACGTCCTGCCCGATGAAGTCGGTGAGCTCGAGCGGCCCCATCGGGAAGCCGCCCTTCTCGCGGAGCGCCCAGTCCACCGTCGCCGCGTCGGCGACGCCGCTCTCGACGATGCGCTGCGCCTCGCCGTAGAAGGGACGCGCGACGCGGTTGACGATGAAGCCCGGGGTCGAGCTGCACCGCACCGGCGTCTTGCCCCAGGCGTCCATTAGCGCGACGGCGTGCTCGACGAAGGCCCGCGCGGTGCGCTCGCCGTGCACCACCTCGACGAGCCGCATGACGGGCGGCGGGTTGAAGAAGTGCAGTCCGAGCACCCGCTCCGGGTCGGCCACCTCGGCAGCGATGTCGTCGATGTCGATGCTCGACGTGTTCGTCGCGAGCACCGTCGTCGACGGCTGGACGTCGGCGAGGTCGGCGAAGATCCGGCGCTTGAGGTCGAGGTCCTCGGGCACGGCCTCGATGACGAGGCCGCACTCGGGCAGCTCCTCGACCGACGCGGCCGGGGTGATGCGTGCCAGCACCGCCGACGCGTCCTCGTCGGACAGGCGGCCCTTGTCCACGAGCCGCTTGAGGGCGGCGCCGATCGTGTCGACGGCACCTGCCGCGGCGCCCGGCACCGAGTCGACGAGGGTGACCGCGTGGCCCGCGGTGGCCGCCACCTGGGCGATGCCGGCCCCCATGGCCCCCGCCCCGATGACGCCGACGGGTCCGAAGGCGGACTGGTCGGGGTGGTCCGTGCTGGCCTCGGTGGTGTCCCTGTCCATGCCCGCCATCCTGCCGCGTGGCCCACCCCGGGCGCGCGGCGGGCGGTCGCGGACCGCCCGTGACGGCATACGGCTGAGGTCCGGAGCGGGGCTAGCATCGACCCGTGACTGCACCGGCAACGACGCCCACCCACCCCCTGCTCGACGCGCACGCGGGAGTCCTCGACGAGATCCGTCAGGCCCTGGCGAGCCGCAGCTGGTACTCCCGCTACCCCGAGTCGCCCAGCCCCCGCGTCTACGGCGAGACGGCCGCGGCCGACGGGCTCGCCGCGCACGAGGCCCACCTGGACGGGGCGTATGCCGCCCTGTCGAGCCAGCCGACCGACGGCACCCTCGTGGGGAGCGAGGTCTCCCCCTACGGACCGACGCTCGGCGCGACCTACCCGGCGCTCGACGTCGATGCCGGGCTCGCGGCGGCACGCGCGGCCATGGCGGCCTGGCGAGACGCGGGTCCGCAGGTGCGGGCCGCGGTGTGCGTCGAGATCGTCGACCGCATCAACAAGCGCAGCTTCGAGATCGCCAACGCCGTCATGCACACGTCTGGGCAGCCCTTCGTCATGTCGTTCCAGGCCGGCGGCCCGCACGCCCAGGACCGGGCGATCGAGGCGATCGCGGCGGGGCTCGTCGAGCAGGAGCGGGTGCCCGCGTCGGTCGTCTGGGAGAAGCCGGGTCGTGATCGCGAGGGGAAGCCCGCGCCGACGCGGATGCAGAAGGACTACCGCCTCGTGCCGCGCGGGGTCGCGCTCGTCATCGGGTGCAACACCTTCCCGACGTGGAACGCCTACCCCGGCATCTTCGCCTCGCTCGTCACGGGCAACGCGGTCGTCGTCAAGCCGCACCCGCGGGCCGTGCTGCCGCTCGCGATCTCCGTCGAGGTCGCGCGGTCGGTGCTCGCCGAGGCCGGCTTCGACCCGGCCCTCGTGCAGCTCGCGGCCGAGGCCGACGGGCAGGGTCTCGCCAAGACCCTCGCCGAGCGCGACGAGGTCGCGATCATCGACTACACCGGAGGCCCGGCCTTCGGGGCCTGGCTCGAGGAGTCGGCGGCCGCGCACGGCAAGCTCGTCTACACCGAGAAGGCCGGCCTCAACTCGATCGTCGTCGACTCGACCGACGACCTGCGCGGGATGCTCGGCAACCTCGCCTTCAGCCTCACGCTCTACTCCGGGCAGATGTGCACCGCCCCGCAGAACCTCTACGTGCCCGAGGGGGGCGTCGACACCGACGAGGGCCACCTGACCTTCGACGAGTTCGGCGAGCGACTGGCCGGCGCCGTCGGCCGGCTCACCGGTGACGACGCCAAGGCCGTCGAGCTGCTCGGGGCCACGGTCAACGACCAGGTCCGCTCCAACGCAGACTCCCTCGCCTCGATCGCCGAGGACGCCGACGGCCGCGTCGTGCTCGACTCGCGTCGCGTCGTGCACCCGACGTGGGGCGACGCCGTCGTGCGCGCCCCGGGTCTCGTCGCCGTCGACGTCGCCCGCGAGGACGTCTACACCCAGGAGTGCTTCGGTCCCGTCGGCTTCCTCATCCGGACGGCCTCGACGGAGCAGTCGCTCGCGCAGCTCGCCGACACGGTGCGCGAGCACGGTGCCATGACCGCTGCCGTCTACTCGACGAGCGACGCGGTGCTCGATGCGGCGCGTGACGCGGCGGCCGAGGGTGGGGTCGCCCTGTCCGAGAACCTGACGGGGCAGATCTTCGTCAACCAGACGGCTGCCTTCTCCGACTTCCACGGCACCGGGGCCAACCCGGCCGCGAACTCCGCCTACACCGACGCCGCCTTCGTCGCGAACCGCTTCCGCGTCATTACGTCGCGCCGTCACGTCTGAGCTGCTGATGGTCCTCGCTCCAGCTCAGCTCGACCGGGCGACCTTGCAACGCAAGGTGGTCCGCACTCTCGTCGGGTCGCAGATCCTCAGCGGGGTCGGCATGGCCTGCGGCATCGCCGTCGGCGCGCTGATCGCCGAGGACCTCAGCGGCACCGAGGCGCTCGCCGGTGTCGGCACGACAGCCCAGGTGCTCGGCACGGCGCTGCTGACGATCCCCGTCGCCCGGGCGACGGCCGCCCGGGGCCGCCGCGTCGGGCTGCGCTGGGGTCTGGCCGTGGCCTTCGTCGGGGCGTCGCTCGTGCTCGTGGCGGCCGTGCTGCGCTCGTTCCCCCTCTTCGTCGTCGGCATGTTCCTCTTCGGTGGCGGCACGACCGCCAACAACCAGACGCGGTATGCCGCCGCCGACCTCGCGGACCCGGCGCGCCGCGGGCGCGACCTGTCGATCGTCGTGTGGGCCACGACGATCGGCTCGGTGGTCGGACCGAACCTCGTCGGACCGGGCGAGGTGCTCGCGCACCGTCTCGGGTTGCCCGAGCTGGCCGGGACGTTCGTCTTCTCCCTCGTCGGCTTCGTGGCCGCCTGGCTCGTCGTCGACCGGCTGCTGCGGCCCGACCCGCTGCTCACGGCGCGTGCCCTCGACGCCGCCCACCGCGAGGAGGGGCGCCGGGCTGCGGCGCCTGACGTCGTGGCCGACCCGGCATCCGGCGGCGTCGCCGACGTGCCGAACCACGACGGCTCGATGCGCCGCGGCCTCGCCGTGGTGCGGTCGAACCCGCGGGCGCTCCAGGCGATCCTCGTCATGGCGCTCGGCCACCTCGTCATGGTCAGCGTCATGGTCATGACGCCGATCCACATGAAGCACGGTCACGCGGAGCTCGAGGTCATCGGCTTCGTCATCTCGGTGCACATCCTCGGGATGTTCGCCCTGTCGCCGCTCGTGGGGGCGGCCGTCGACCGGTGGGGCGCGCCGCCGGTCGCCATGACGGGCGGCGTCGTGCTCACGGTCGCATCGCTGCTCGCGTCCCGCTCCCAGGCCGGCTGGTCCGGCCTGCTGCTCGTCGCCCTCTTCCTGCTCGGGGTGGGGTGGTCGTGCACCCTCGTGTCGGGCTCGACCCTGCTCACGTCGGTCGTCACGACCGACGAGCGTCCCGCCACCCAGGGACTCGCCGACGTGCTCATGGGTCTGGCGGGTGCCGGGGGAGGCGTGGCGGCCGGCATCGTCGTCGGGTCGCTCGGCTACTCGGCGCTCGCGTCGGGGTCGGCCGCGGTCGGCGTCGTCATCCTCGTCGTCGGCGCGGCCCGGGTGAGGCGCACCGCCGCCGACGTCAGCTGAGCAGGGCCAGCACGAAGCCGATGAGCGGCAGCGTGCCCTGGGTCAGGGCGGCGCGCACGTAGCTGCGGCCGGTCGTGACGAGCACCGCGGCCGCGGCCACCATCGAGCCCGTGCAGAAGAGGGCGAGGGTGCGCCCGGCCGTGTCGTGGCCGGTCCACCAGAGCACGAGGCCGAGCGCGGCGCCGATGCCGAGGAAGAGGTTGTAGAAGCCCTGGTTGTAGGCCATCGGCCGGGTCACGTCAGCAGCCGCCTGGTCAGCGACGCCGAAGCGCTTCCACACCTCGGGGCGGGTCCAGCCGACGGTCTCCATCCAGAAGATGAAGAAGTGCAGCAGTGCGGCCAGCCCGACGAACACGCTCGCGGCGATCTTCATGATCGGATCGTAGGGGTCCGGGACCCGCAGGATGTGGCCTCTCGACGTGTGGAGACCCGCAGATCGTGGCCTCTCGACGTGTGGAGGAGGCTCCGGCGGTCAGGCGGTCAGGCGGTCAGGCGGTCAGGCGGTGATGCGCAGGGTGCTCGTGCGGTCGGGCTTGACGAGCACCTCGATGCGGTCGGCGACCCGCGACTTCAGCTCGGTGACGTGGCTGACGATGCCGACGGTGCGGCCCCCCTCGCGCAACCCCTCGAGGGTGTGCATGACGTCGTCGAGCACGTCGGGGTCGAGGGTGCCGAAGCCTTCATCGACGAAGAGCGTGCCGAGGTCGACGCCGCCGGACTCGGCGCGCACGACCTCGGCGAGGGCGAGGGCGAGCGACAGGGAGACGTAGAAGGTCTCACCGCCGGAGAGGGTGCCGACCTCGCGGACCTGGTTGGTGTGCATGTCGTGGACGCGCACGCCGAGCCCGGACTTGGCGTTGCCCTTCTTGGCGTCGGTGTGCTCGAGCGTGTAGCGGCCGCCCGAGAAACGGCCGAGCTCGGTGTTGGCCGCCGACAGCACCTCGGTGAAGCGGCGGATGAGGACGTACTTCGCGAGGTCGAGGTTCAGCTGGTTGTCGCCGTTGCCCGCGACGAGCTGGCCGACCCGCACGGCGTCGGCGGTCGAGGTGATGACGGCGGCGTTGCGGGCCATGGCCTCGCGGATGTCGGTGACCCGTCGCTTGGTGCGCGTCACCTGGTCACGGAGGCTCCCGTGCTCGTTGCTCGCGGCCTCCATGTCCTTCTTCGCGGCGGCCGCGAGGGCCTCGAGCTGCTCGATGTCGTCGAAGAGGGCGTCGAGCTGGACGTCGGCGAGCTCTGGCCCGGTCAGCCCGGCGCGCACCTGGGTGCAGGCCCGCTCGAACTCCGCGATCTCCTGGGTCTTGGCATTGATCCACTCGGCGCCGCGGTCGGCCGCCATCCACTCGGCGACGTCGGCGAAGCCGAACTGCGCGAGGTCGGCGTCGCGCGCCGCGGTGTCCTCGGCGACCGACGACGCGGCGACGTCACGCTGCCCGAGAGCGTCGACGAGGGAGTCGATGCGGCTGGCGCCGGCGACGAGGGCCTCGCGTCGCGCGGTGACGCTGGGGTGGCCGTCACGGGCCTGCTCGACGACGACCGTCTCCTCGGCGGTGCGGCCGTCGAGGTCGACGACCGACTGCTCGCCGCGCGCGAGATCGGCACCGAGCCGGGCGGCCTCGGCGCTGAGCGTGTCGACGCGGTCGCGCAGCTCGGTCACACGCGCCGCCCCGGCCTCGACGTCGGCACGGGCCCGCACCGAGGCCGCGAGCTCGTGCGCCGTCGCCTCGGCCCGGGCGCGGGCCTCGGTCACGTCGAGCCCCTCGCACCGGGCCGTGAGCTCGCGCACCTCTGACCGGAGGGCCCCGAGGGCCTCCGCGGTGGTGGCGGCCTGCTCGCGCAGCCGGACGACGCGGGACTCCTCGGCGTCGATCTGCTCGGGGGTGACGGCGTCGAGGGTCGGGCGGGCAGGGGAGGGGTGCTCGACGGACCCGCACACCGGGCACGGGTCGCCGCCGACGAGCGAGAGCCCGAGCTCGCCGGCGATGCCGTCGATGCGAGCCCGGCGCAGCCCCGCGAGCAACGACTCGGCCGCCGCCACCGTGCCCAGCGCCTCGGTCGCGGCCGACTCGGCCCGCGGGACCCGAGCCACCGCAGCCGCGCGGGCCACCGACGCCTCGAGCCGGGCCCTCGCCCGATCGCCCTCGGCGGCGCGCCCGTCGAGCAGTGCCGCCAGACGGCGCGCCTCTGTGAGCGCCGCCTCGTGCGTGGCGATGGTGCCGGGGAGGGCCTCGAGCTCGCTCGTCACCGACGCCACCGACCGACGTGCTCCGTCGAGCCGCTCGCGCAGCCGCGCCAGGTCCGCGATGCGGCCGGCGAGCGCGCCCTCGAGCGCGATGGCACCGGTGAGGGAGCCGACGACCTCACGGGCCTGGGCGGCGGCCTCGCGCAGGGCAGCCGGTCCGCGGTCGCGCAGCGCCGGGTCGACGCGGGCGCGGGCCTGCGTCAGGGCTGCCTCTGCGCGCTTGAGCGTCGCCTCGGACTGGGCGAGGGTGCGCACGGCGCCGGCCACCGGGCGAGCCTGGCGCGCTCGGGCCACCTCCTCGCCGAGCTGCTGGAAGGCCACCGCCTGCTTGCCGAGGTCGTGCTCCTGCTGCTGGAGCTGGATGAGCCGCTCGCGGCGCTGCATGCGCAGCCGGGCGTCGCTGACCATGTCGGCCATCTGCTTGTGCGTCTCGATGGCCTCGCGGCTCGCCTTGCCCGCGTGGCGCTCGCGCGTCGTCAGCTCGTCGACGACCTGGGCCAGCTCGGCGTCGAGGGACTCCGGCGTCGTGCGGCTCAGGTCCTCGAGCTCGTCGCGCCGCTCGGTCTCGAGCCCGGCCGACACCGCCAGGGCGTGCACCGCGAGCCGGATCTCGTCGACCGCTGACTGGCGTCGGGCCTGCGCGGCTCGCCCGGCCTCGACGATCTCGTCCTGGACCCGGCGGAAGAACGCCGTGCCGAAGACCTTCTCGAGGAGCTTGCCCTTGTCCTCGGACCGGGCGCGCAGGAACGTCGCGAACTCGCCCTGCGGCAGGATCACGGTCTGCACGAACTGGTCGCGGGTGAGCCCGACGGCGCGGGTGATCTCGTCGTCGCAGTCCCCGATGTTGGTCGAGAGCAGCTCGCCGCCCTCGAGGTCGTCGGGCGTCTGGAGGCGCCACAGCTTGATCGTCGGCTGCTGCACCGTCGTGCCGTCGCCGCGCGACTTGGGGCGCTCGAAGCGAGGCGTGCGCTGGACGCGGTAGAGCCCCGACTGCGTCTCGAAGACGAGCACGACGACCGGCACGGTGCGCGGGTCGGCGTGGTGGGAGTGGATGCGCTCGACGTCGGCCGAGGCCTGCGCGACCTTGCCGTAGAGCGCGAACGTGATGGCGTCGATGATCGTCGACTTGCCCGACCCGGTGGGCCCCTCGAGCAGGAAGAGGCCGGCGCGCCCGACGGTGGTGAAGTCGATGACCTCGGTGCCCGCATACGGCCCGATGGCCGTCATGGACAGGTGGTGCAGCTGCACGTCACGCCACCTCCTGCGCCTCGGCCCGGTGCTGGGCCCGGACGGCGGCCTCGAAGCCGGCCTCGAAGACGTCGACCTCGCCGCCGCTCGCCTCGGTCTTGGTGACGTAGGCGATGAAGTCGGAGCCGAGCTCGCGGGGGTCGCGCTCGCTGACGACGGTCGTGCCGCCTCGCCCGCGGTCGATCGCGCCCTCGGGCTCGTGGAAGACCTGCAGGGCGTGCGGGAAGCGGGACTTGAGGCGGTCCATGAGCGAGTCGGGGCGCACCCGGTCGGTGACCGTGACGCGCACCCACGCGGCCTCGGCGCTCGCGAACGACGGCGACTCGAGCAGCTCGTCGAGGCGACCGCGCAGCGTCGCCATGGCGCGCGGCTGCACGATCTCGACCGGGGTCACCCGGGCCGGGCCGGACGCGTCGAGGTCGACGAGGAGCACGACCTTCTCGTGGTCCTGCTCGGAGAACGAGTAGCGCAGCGGCGACCCCGAGTAACGCACGACCGAGCCGTCTGCGGACTCCGGCGCCTGCGGCCCGTGGAGGTGCCCGAGCGCGGCGTAGTCGATGCCGGCGAAGACGGTGCCGGCCACCCGGTCGACGCCGCCGACCATGATCGAGCGCTCGGAGTCGCTCGGCTCGGCACCCGCCACGAACGCGTGGGCCAGCACGACCGACCGCACCCCGGGCCGGTCGGCGAGGTCGGCGCGGATGCGGTCGCACGCCGCACCCACGACGGCCTGGTGCGACCGGGGCAGCGGCTCGCCACCCCCTGCCAGCGCAACGCGCGCGTGGTCGGGGTCGAGGTAGGGGATGCCGTAGACCGCGGCCCGCACGCCGTCGCTGCCCTCGAGGAGCAGGGGCAGGTCGAGCTGGCCGAGGTCGGTGACCATCCGGATGCTGTCCCGGAAGAGGCCGGCGCCGTAGCCGAGCCGGATCGCCGAGTCGTGGTTGCCCGACGTGACGACGACGGTCGTGACGGCCGAGAGCCGGGACAGCGTCCACTCGAAGAGCTGGACCGACTCGACGGGCGGCACCCCGCGGTCGTAGACGTCGCCCGCGACGAGCACGGCGTCGATCGGGATGCCGTCGGGTGGGTCCTCGACGAGCTCGCAGATGCGCTCGAGCACGGCCGACTGCGCCTCGTGGAGGTTCACGCCGTGGAGCGTGCGCCCGAGGTGCCAGTCGGAGGTGTGGAGCAACCGCATGCCACGACGGTAGGACCCTGCGCCCACACCCTCGACACCGACACCCCGACGGCCCCTGCGCCCGTCGCCGAGCGGTGGTGCGAGAGCGCCCGCGACCGTCGGTGCGGACCCCTACCGTGGTCGGATGGAGCGCCCCGACCGTCCCCACGTCGTCGTCTACAACGAGGCCAGCATCGACGGGAGGGTCGTCGGCTTCGACACCGACCCGTCCCGCTACTACCGGCTGGGCTTCCGCTGGCGCAGCGACGCGATCCTCATGGGCAGCACGACCGCCCTCGCCTTCGGGCCGCCCGAGTCCGATACCGACCAGCAGCGCATCCTGCTGCGGCCCGAGCGCCTGCCCGTCGTGCCCGGCTTCGAGTCGCTCGTCACCGAGCCGCGCCCGCTCCTCGTCGTCCCCGACAGCCGCGGCGCCGTGCGGTGCTGGACCCAAGCCCTGTCCCAGCCGTGGTACCGCGACGTCGTCGTCCTCGTCACGCGCCACACCCCGACCGACTACCTGCGCTACCTCGACCGCCGCGGCATCGAGCACGTCGACGCGACCGGACCGGCGTCCGGTCGCGTCGACCTCGCCGCAGGGCTCGCGCACCTCGCGGGTTCGCACGGCGTGCGCGACGTCCGCACCGACGGTGGCGGCGCGCTCACGGGCGCCCTGCTCGCCGCCGGGCTCGTCGACGAGATCGTCGTCCTGCTCGACCCGGTGGTGTCGAGCGACCCGGACGGCCAGCGGCTGGTCACGCTGCCTCACGCGGGGCCACCCGGTGGCATACGCCTGCGGCTCGACGACGTCGAGCGCTTCGACGACGGCGCGCTCCTCCTGCGCTACGCGACGGCCACCGACCGGGCTCCTACTGGCTGAGCTGGAGATCCATCCGTTCGAGGAGGGCCTCGAGGGCCTCCTCGAAGTCCACCTCGACCCGGTCCTCCTCGAGCTTCGGAGCCAGCCGCTGCACGGTGGGGAAGGCGTCCAGGGGCAGCGTCCCGTCGTCGTTGGGCTGGTGGGCCCCGCCCTCGTCGAGAGGCGTCTCCGGCCCCGAGAACTGCGCCCCCCGGGTGGCCGACTCCAGCAGCAGGTGGCCGAGCAGGAAGCTCGTGTAGGTGCGGTAGGCCCACACGGCCTGGTCCTCGGTGAAGCCGCGCTGCATCAACCCGTTGAGGAACTCCTCGACCACCGCGAGGCTGCGCAGGGGAGGCCGCAGCCACGGCGCCGCCGGGTGTCGCGTGGCGATCAGGGGGAAGGCCAGCGGGTGGTCGAGGGCGAGCCGTCGCACGTTGTGCGCCATCCACTGCAGGAACGCCTGCCAGCCGTCGGAGGGCTCCATGCGCGTGCCGGGGTCGATCTCGAGCGAGGACACGAGGCGGTCGACGACTCCCTCGAGGAGGTCCTCGCGCCCGTTGACGTAGCGGTAGAGGGCCATGGCCTCGACGCCGAGACGTGCGCCGAGACGGCGCATGGTCAGTGCGTTGACACCCTCGGCGTCGACGAGCGCGATGGCTTCGTCGACGATGCGGTCTCGGGTGAGGCGGTGCCCTCCGTCGGCGCGGCCTGCTCCGGCCGCCTCCTCCATCTCGGGCGGGGCTCCCGGGGTCGTCATGGCTGCTCCTCGGACGCTCGGCGGTGGTTCCCTCGAGTCCATCATGCCCGGCTGGCACCGCCCACTCCCCGGTCGGACGCGAACGGGCGGAACGGGCGGAACCCCATGGGGATTCCGCCCGTTCGAGAGCCGGTTCGACCGGAGTGGACGTCAGTACGTGCTCTGACCGCCGTTGGTCGGACGGTAGTGGCTGTCGGGCTGGTCGTCGGCCTCGAACGCCGTGGTCCGGGTCGGGTCGAAGGACGCCGTGGGCTGACCCGTCTCGGGCCGCCCGTGGTAGAAGTCGTCAGCCGAAGCGGCCTCCTGGGGGGCCGGGGTGGTGGTGTCGCCCCCGTCGTGACGCGCCTTCGCCTGTCGTGCCTGCTCGCCGACGCCCGGGGCCTGTCGTACCTGCTCGCGGACCCGGCCGGTCTCCTCGGCCAGGGTGTCGAGGTAGCCCTCCCAGCGAGCCTGCATCGGCTTGACGAGGCCGCCTCCGACGCCGACGACGATCACGCCGGCCACGGTCGCCAGCACGGCGATGAGCACCGGCATCGTCACGGTGGTGGCGATACCGACCTGCCCCAGGGCGGCGATGATGCCGAGCCCCAGGATGAAGATGCTGGCGATGTTGGCGAGCAGCTTGCCGTAGGACAGGCCGCCCAGGGTGTTGGTGATGAGCTCGCGCACGGCAGCGGCGATCGCAGCGGCCACGACGACGATGACGATGGCCACGACGGCCTTGGGCAGGAATGCGATGACACCGCTGAGCAGGTCACTGATCGGGTTGGGGCCCCAGATGCCGAAGGCGAGCTGGAGCACGAAGAGCAGCAGGGCGTAGTAGACGATCTTGCCGACGATGGTCGACGCGTCGTACTCGCTCCTGGCCAGCGCGCGCTTGATGCCTCCGCGCTCGACTGCGCGGTCGAAACCGACCCGCTCGAGGACCTTGTCGACGACCTTCCCGATGGCCTTGGCGACGAGCCAGCCGATCACGAGGATGACCAGGAAGGCCAAGAACTTGGGTACGAAGAGCGCCACGGACCTCCACAGGTCCGTCAGTGCTGTGCTGATGTTGTCCACGAGAGTCTCCAGGGAGTCGATGGTTTACGTTGTAAACGCCAGTCGGGGTGGTACCTACCCCGCCTGCCCCGGAGGGAAACCTCGACGACCGCTGGGCGTAGGGGACGCCGGCGTCCCGACATGCCAAGAGCCCGCCCTCCACGTGGAAGGCGGGCTCAGGGCATACGCGCACTGGGCGCAGGGACCTCAGTCGGTCTTGATGAAGCTGAGCAGCATCGACACGAACGTGATGATGAGGCCGCCGAAGACGGCGTCCCAGAAGAAGTGCTCGACGTGGAAGGGGAGGTCGAGCTTGCCGGCCAGCCACGACGTGAGCTCGAGCATCAGGGCGTTGACGATGAAGACGAACAGGCCCAGCGTCAGGATGATGAGCGGCAGTGAGATGAGCTTGATGATCGGCTTGATGAAGGCGTTGAGGATGCCGAAGATCAGGGCCACGAGGACGACCGTCCAGATGACCTGACCCGTCGAGCCACCACCGAACGTGATGCCGGGGATGGCCCACGCGGCCACCCCCAGGGCGACGGCGTTGACCACCGTCCGAAGCGCGAAGTTGAGGAGCATGCGCTCAGTGTTCCACGGGCGCAGGCGCATCGGCGGGAAGACCGGGGTGCTCGTCGCCGGGGATCCGCGGCTGGAACATCGCGTTGAGACGCAACAGGTCCGGCTCGACCATCTTGAGCGAGCCGATGGCCTCGGCGACGGGCACGCGCTCGATGCGGCCCTTCTGCAGAGCGACCATCTGGCCCCACGCCCCGTCGAGGGCGGCCTCGACCGCAGCCACGCCGAAGCGGGTGCCGAGGACTCGGTCGAAGGCGACGGGCGAGCCGCCGCGCTGGATGTGGCCGAGCGCGGTCATCCGGCTCTCGATGCCGGTCCGGCCCTGGATCTCGCGGGCGAGGATCGAGCCGATGCCGCCGAGGATCTGGTGGCCGTACTTGTCGACCTCGGGCGCCGGGATGTCCATCGTGCCGGCCTTGGGCAGCGCGCCCTCGGCGACGACGACGATCGTCGCGAAGCGACCCTTCTTGTGCCGGTGGACGATTCGCTCGCAGACCTCGTCGACGTCGAAGGGCTCCTCGGGCACGAGCGTGATCGCGGCGCCCCCGGCGAGGCCCGACCAGATCGCGATGTGGCCGACGTGGCGGCCCATGACCTCGACGACGAGGACGCGGTGGTGGCTCTCGGCCGTCGTGTGCAGCCGGTCGATGGCGTCGGTGCAGATCTGCACGGCGGTCTGGAAGCCGAACGTCATCTCGGTGAGGGAGATGTCGTTGTCGATCGTCTTGGGCACGCCGATGACGGGAAAACCGTTCTCGTGCAGGCGGTTGACGACACCCATCGAGCCCTCGCCACCGATGCCGATGATGGCGTCGAGCCCGTGCCGGTCGTAGGCCTTGCGCACGCGCTTGAGGCCGTCCTCGTGGGCGAACGGCTGGTCGCGGCTCGTGCCGAGGATCGTGCCACCGAGGGGCAGGATGCCGCGGCACCGGTCGACGTCGAGGATCTCGTAGTCGTTGTCCATGACCCCGCGCCAGGCATTGCGGAAGCCGATGACGGTGCTGTCGTACGTGACCTCGGCGGCGCGGGTCGCGCCCCGGATGACGGCGTTGAGGCCGGGACAGTCCCCGCCCCCGGTGAGGATGCCGATGCGCATGATCTGACTTTCGTGAGGCTGGGCATGAAGAAGATGTCGAGGCGGCGGTGGCGCGACGATGTGAGCCTAGCCACAGACCGGCGTCGCCGTCAGGAGAGCGTCCATGGGCCGGTCGCCCGCGTGGACACTGGCTCTACAGTTCGGGTATGAGCGACAGCCCTGAGACCGTCAGCGAGAGCGTGACCGAGAGCGCCACCCCGGACGAGGCGTATGCCGCCCCGCAGGCGTCGGGCGCCACCGTGCGGCTCCGCGACGTGCTGGCCCAGATGCCCGACTACAAGCCCGGGAAGCCCGCGTCGGCACCCGCCGGCGTGACGGCATACAAGCTGTCGTCCAACGAGAACCCCTACGGTCCGCTCCCGTCGGTGCTCGCGGCGATCGACGACGCGGCGGCGACGGTGAACCGCTACCCCGACATGGCCGTCACGGCGCTGACCGAGCGGCTCGCGAAGGCGCTCGACGTCCCGGCCGAGTGCATCGCGACGGGCACCGGCTCGGTCGCGGTCCTCGCCCAGATCGTCAACGCCGCGTGCGACGCCGGTGACGAGGTCGTCTTCGCGTGGCGCTCGTTCGAGGCCTACCCGATCGTCACGCAGCTGGCCGGCGCGAAGCCCGTCATGGTCGGCCTCGACGAGCGGGCCCGCCACCGCCTCGACGCGATGTTCTCCGCGATCACCGACCGCACCCGCGTCGTCCTCGTCTGCACCCCCAACAACCCCACCGGACCGTGCGTTCACCAGGCGGAGCTCGAGGCCTTCCTCGACAAGGTCCCGAGCGACGTCATCGTCGTCGTCGACGAGGCGTACGTCGAGTTCGTCCGCGACCCCGACGCCGTGCGCGGGCTCGAGACGTGGCGCCACCGCCCCAACGTCGTCGTCCTGCGGACCTTCTCCAAGGCGTACGGCCTCGCCGGCCTCCGCGTGGGGTATGCCGTCGCGCACCCGCCTGTCGCCGCCGCCCTCCGCAAGACGGCCACGCCCTTCGGCGTCAACTCGGTCGCGCAGGTGGCCGCCATCGCCTCGCTCGACGCGTTCGACGAGCTCAACGCGCGCGTCGAGTCGCTCGTCGCCGAGCGCGACCGGGTCGTCCGGGCCCTCGGCGACCAGGGCTGGAAACTTCCGCAGTCCGATGCGAACTTCGTGTGGTTCCCGCTCGGCGCCGACTCGACGGCCTTCTCGCAGGCGTGTGCCGAGGCCGGCCTCACGGTGCGGCAGTACGGCGACGACGGCGTGCGCGTCACGATCGGCGAGGTGGACGCGAACTCCCGGCTCATCGAGGTCGCCGAACGCTTCGGGGCCCGCTGACCGAGCCGATCGGGGCGACAATGGGCTGAGCCGCGCGGTGTCGCGCGGCCGTCGTTGCAGGTCGTGGCGCAGGAGGTCGCGGATGGGCACGGTGCGGAGGCGGCTCGCCGGTCGCGCGCTCAGCGGCAGCCTCGCGCTGCTCGGTGTTTTGCTCGTCGTGCCGTCGCTGTACTCGCCGACCCGGGAGATGGCGGTCGCCGACCGCGAGCACGGCTCGCTCCTGTCGCACCAGTGGGAGTGGAGCTGGGGGCGCGTCCGGGTGGCCGGTCTCGAGGGGGTCGAGCTGCGCGACCAGTGGAACCCGTTCGGCCTCGCCGTCCTCGTGGTGCTCCTCGTCTCGGGCCTCGCAGGCGTCTGCGTATGGCTGGCCCGCCGGGTCACGTGGGGTCACGTGCTCGGGCTCGTCACGGTAGGGCTGCTGACCGGTCGCGTCCTGACGACGGTGGCCGAGCGGCTCGGCCGCTCGCTCGGCGAGGTCGACCAGGGGGCTGCCGGCCTCACGGTCCGGACCGAGATGACGCAGGCGGGGTCGCTCGAGACGGTCGCTGCCTGCGTGCTCGTCGTCGCGCTCGTGCTCATGGGTGTGGCCGCGGCCCGGTCGACGGGCCGGAGCACCCTGCCGGCGAAGCTCCCCGGGACGCCGGCTGCCGGCACTGCGGCTGCCGGCCCTCCAGCAGGTCGGGCGGGGCCGGCCGGGCTGCGCCCTGTCGGTGAGCACCTGACGACCGCGCCCGTGTCGTTCGACGACGCAGGTGCGGGCGGTGGGGGCGGAGGGGCTGACACGCCGGCGACGGCAGGAAAGCCCGGGAGGACGCCGTGACGGACATCCGGAAGCACATGGTCGCCGGCCGGCTGACAGCCGCGCTCGTCGGGCTTCTCGGGGTGCTGCTCGCACTGCCCACGCTCGTGCTCCCGACCCACGCCATCTTCCAGAAGCCGCCGGAGTCGGCCGAGCCCGACGCGTCCCCGTTCCGGCTGTCCGTCTGGAGCTGGGGGCACGTCGCAGACACGACCGCCAACACGGACGGCCAGATCGACGTCGGCAACACGACCGGCCTGGTGATCCTCGTCGTGGCCCTTGCCGCAGGCCTCGCCGGCGTCCTCGCGTACGCGTTCCGGGCCGGCACCGATGGCCGGATCCTCGGTGTGGCGGGACTCGCCTGGGCTGCATCCCAGGTCGTCGGTGGGCTGGGACGACGGGTCGGTGACACGATCTCGGGCATCTTCGGCGACGGTGACCAGCTCGTCGTCGAGACCTTCCCCACCGGCTACCTCGAGGTGGCCTCCGCCGCGCTGCTCGTCGTGTCGCTCGGTCTCCTCGTGCTGCGACCCGTGGCCGCGCTGGCGCGGTCGGCCGTCGTCCGCGCGCGGGCGCTCGCCCGCCGTGCGGCCACGCACGACGAGGTGTCCGATGCGGCAGGCACCACGGAGACGGCAGCGCCGCGCGTCGGGATCGCGACGATCCGTGACGTGCCCGCGGGCCCCGACCATCGGTCCCCTGCGCGGCGCGAGCACGCCGGCACGGGCGTCGGCTTCTCCGACGACCCGACCGTCGACCCCGACCGGTTCCGGCCGCCGAGATGACCGACGGTCCCGTCCACGACGCCGACCCGGAAGCCGGGCCGGGATGGCGTACGCGTGTGGCGGGGGTGGCGCTCGGCGGCGTCGGCGTGGTGCTGGCGGCGTCCACGGTGGTGTGGCCGACGAAGGTCGTCGCGGTCCGCGTCCCGGAGGTCGGCGACTTCACCAAGGGCTACGAGCAGCTGATCTGGTCGTGGGGACGTGAGGTCGTCTACACCTCGGACGGTGTGCTCCTCGACGCGTTCTCCGGTCCCGACCCGGTGCCGCGAGCGGTGCTCCTCGTCGTCGTCCTGCTGCTCGCCGCGGCCGGGCTGGTCGCCCGGCTCGTCCGTGGCGGGCGGCCCGGTGAGCTCGCGTCGGGGGTCGGCCTGGCGCTGGCTCTCGCGACGGTCGCGGCATCCGTGGTGCAGCGGCTGTCGGTCGACGACCGGACGATCGGCCTGCAGCCCGGGCTCGTCGTCGTGACGACGACGGTCGGCTGGCTCGAGGTCGTGTCGGTCGTCCTGCTCACGGCAGCAGTCGCCGGTCTCGTCGTCCCGGTGTTGCTGCCGCGCGTGGCGGACTCGGTCACCGGCACGGTGTCCGGCGTCGCGGCGCTACTTCGGCAGCGTCGCGCCCTGGTGGAGGCCACCCCACCGCTCGTCGCCACCCTGATGGACCCCGGTCCGGTCGGCACGGGGCGGGCGCCCGAGGTCGGCTTCAGAGACACGCCCTTCCCGTCGGGCGCGGACGGGGGAGTGCCGCCGACCGACACCGACAGGTGAGGGCTGGATCGGGCCTCGTGGAAACTGGTCGTGTGCCGGACGTCCGCAGTGTGGGTGGGCGGCCCTACCGTCGGGGCATGGACATGAAGCTGGAGCTGGTGGCCGTGCCCGTGACCGACGTCGACCGGGCCAAGGAGTTCTACGCCGAGAGGGTCGGATTCGTCCTCGACCACGACCACACGGTCAGTGACGAGATCCGTTTCGTGCAGCTGACCCCACCCGGGTCGGCCTGCTCGATCGCGATCGGCAAGGGTCTGACCGAGATCGTCCCCGGCGGCCTCGACAACCTCCAGATGGTCGTCGCCGACGCCGACGCCATCAGGGCCGAGCTCGTCGGTCGCGGCGTCGAGGCGTCCGAGGTCGACGAGCAGCCGTGGGGCCGTTTCGTCCACTTCAGTGACCCCGACGGCAACCGGTGGTCGCTGCAGGAACTGCCAGCCTGGTCCGCCGGTGCCGGCGGCGACGGCGTCGACCCCGGGGCCTGACGCGTCGTGTCCGGGCTCCGTAGGGCCGTGCCGCTGCTCCTCGTGACGGGGGCCGTCCTGCTCGCCGCGGTCCTCGTCTGGCCCACTCACCACCTCGTCTCACGCACGGCCGGGGGGAGCGAGACTCTCGTCGACATCTGGTTCGACGGACGCGTGCGGGCCGTGAGCCAAGCGATCGAGGTGCAGCGAGAGAGCTCGCTCACCGCGGTCCTGCTCGTCGTCGCGGCCATCGTCCTGCTCCTCGCCGCCGGCGGGCTCTGGGTGGCGGCCGCTCGGAGAACCCCGGTCGTGCCGGCTGTCGCGGTGACGGCTGCGACGCTCGCCGCTCTCGCTGTCGCGGTGTCCCTCCTGGTCCTGGTCCGCAGTGAACCCTTCTCCTTCGGGTGGGTAGGGAGTGCGGAGGTGGGGCAGCTCGACACGGCGATGACGCCGGTGGCGCTCTTCCTCCCGGCCGTGGTGGTGCTCGGGGCGCTGGCGATCGTCGCGATGCTGACGAGGGTGGCTCGGCGTCGCGTGGCGACCTGACGACCTGACGACCTGACGACGTGATGACCTGAACGGCCGGGCGGCCCGTGTCGGTCCTCCGGCGTACGTTCACGGCATGCTCACCGCCGTCGCCGTGTCCGGCTACCGCTCGCTGCGCGACGTCGTCGTGCCCCTGCACGGGCTCGACGTCGTGACGGGCGCGAACGGCAGCGGCAAGTCGAGCCTCTACCGGTCGCTCCGGCTCCTCGCCGGCTGCGGCCGGGGCGACGTCATCGCCACCCTCGCCCGCGAGGGTGGCCTCCAGTCCGCGCTGTGGGCCGGCCCGGCGACCCTCGGCGGCGCCCGCGACCGTGGTCACGCCGTGCAGGGCACCCGTCGCAAGGGCCCGATCAGTCTCCAGCTCGGCTTCGCCTCCGACGACTTCGGCTACCTCGTCGACCTCGGCCTGCCGCAGCAGTCGACCGGCAGCGAGGCAGGGACGCCGTCGGCGTTCCTGCGCGACCCCGAGATCAAGCGCGAGGTGGTCTGGGCCGGCCCCGTCATGCGGCCCGGCTCGGTGCTCGTGCGCCGCCGGTGGGGTGTCGTCGAGACCCGCGCCGTGGGCGGAAGCGACGACGGCTGGGCCTCCGACTGGGGACCCGACGACGGCGAGGCCGCGGAGTGGGAGTCCGACCCCGTCGAGGCCCCGGGATCACGCACCGGCTCGCGAGCGGCCTACAGGGAGTCGGGCGCCGGCACGGCGTCGGGCCCGAGTCGCGGTGCACGCCCCGGGTGGGTCGAACTGACCCGCTCGCTGCGCCCGTGGGAGAGCATGCTGACCGAGCTCGCCGACCCCGAGCGGGCGCCCGAGCTGCTCCGGGTGCGCCGGATGATCCGCGGCTGGCGGTTCTACGACGGGTTCCGCGCCGACGCCGAGGCCCCGGCCCGGACGCCCCAGGTCGGCACCCGCACCCCGGTGCTCGCCGACGACGGACGCGACCTCGCCGCCGCGCTCCAGACGATCCGCGAGAACGGCCGGTCCGAGCTCGACCGAGCCGTCGCCGACGCCTTCGACGGGGCGATCCTCGAGGTCACCGTCGACAGCGGCCGCTTCGACGTGGAGCTGCACCAGCCCGGGATGCTGCGGCCGCTCGCCGGGGCCGAGCTGTCCGACGGCACGCTGCGCTACCTGCTCCTCGTCGCCGCGCTGCTGACGCCCGACCCGCCGTCGCTCATGGTCCTCAACGAGCCCGAGACGTCGCTGCACCCCGACCTGCTCCCACCGCTCGGACGGCTCGTCCGGTCCGCGGCCGAACGCAGCCAGGTCATGGTCGTCTCCCACTCCGAGGCGCTCATCCGCGAGCTCGGTGTGGTCGATCCCGACGACGACGAGGCACCGGTCGGGCTCGGCTCACCGGCCCGAGGCATCACCCTCGTCAAGGACCTCGGCGAGACCTTCGTGCAGGGTCAGGGCCTGCTCACCACCCCGGCCTGGACCTGGGGCACCCGGCGCTGACCGCGCCGGCGAGCGCGCCCCGAGCACACGGCATACGCCCTCCCGCCCGGGTGGTGCCCTCCTCGGACCCGGCGGCGTCCGCGCAGGTCAGCCTCTCGGTGGAGCGCGACGTCGTCCCGCATTGTGAGATTCGCAGGGCTCTCCGGTAAGTTCCGGGTCGAGGACCAAGCACGTGTCCGTCGTCACGAACGGCGGCCCTGCGCCCCCCAGAAGCCGACGAGCGGGTGACCCCCGTTTGCGGGCCGAACGAGTAGGCCGGTCTCACCGGCGAAGGAGCCCCAGTGAGCGACAAGGTTGTCGCCGAGCTGCAGGAGCCGACCCCCGCGGTCGGCGACGGTGGCCCGGACATGATCCAGCTGCTGACCCCCGAAGGTCAGCGCGTGTCCCATCCCGACTACGACAAGTACGTCGCGGACCTGACGCCCGAGGACCTGCGGAGCTTCTACCGCGACCTCGTCCTCATCCGCCGGCTCGACGCCGAGGGCTACGCGCTGCAGCGCCAGGGCGAGCTCGGCCTGTGGCCCAGCCTGCTCGGCCAGGAGGCGGCCCAGGTCGGCTCCGGTCGTGCGCTGCGGCCCCACGACTTCGTCTTCCCGACCTACCGCGAGCACGGCGTCGGCTTCGTGCGTGGCATGGACCCGCAGAGCTCGCTGCAGCTCTTCCGTGGCGTCAGCCAGGGCGGCTGGGACCCGCAGGAGAACAACTTCCACCTCTACACGATCGTCATCGGGGCCCAGGCGCTGCACGCCACGGGGTACGCGATGGGTGTGCGGATGGACGGCAACGTCGGCACCGGCGACCCCGACCGCGACACCGCGGTCATCTGCTACTTCGGCGACGGCGCCTCCTCGCAGGGTGACGTCAACGAGGCCTTCGTCTACGCGGCGAGCTTCGACGCGCCGGTCGTCTTCTTCTGCCAGAACAACCAGTGGGCCATCTCCGAGCCCGTCGAGAAGCAGACCCGGATCCCGCTCTTCCAGCGCGCCCGCGGCTTCGGCTTCCCGGGTGTCCGCGTCGACGGCAACGACATCCTCGCGACGTATGCCGTGACGCAGCACTGCCTCGACGAGGCCCGCAACGGCAACGGCCCGCTCCTCATCGAGGCCTACACGTACCGCATGGGTGCGCACACGACGGCCGACGACCCGACGAAGTACCGCGTCTCGGCCGAGGTCGAGGAGTGGAAGTTCCGCGACCCGATCCTGCGCCTCAAGACGCTCCTCGCGCACGAGGGGATGGCCGACGAGGCCTTCTTCGTCCGCATCGACGAGGAGGCCGACCAGTTCGCAGCCGAGCTGCGCGAGGGCTGCGTCACGATGGAGACGATGGCCGGCGAGACGATGTGGGACCACGTCTACGCCGAGGACCACCCGGTCATGGAGGCGGAGCGTGCCGCCTACCTCGCCTACAAGGCGAGCTTCGAGGAGGCGAACTGATGGCCGGCCAGCTCGAGAAGGTCACGCTTGGCAAGAGCATCACCAACGGCCTGCGCAAGGCCATGGAGGCCGACCCCAAGGTCGTGCTCATCGGTGAGGACATCGGCAAGCTCGGTGGCGTCTTCCGCATCACCGAGGGTCTGCAGAAGGACTTCGGCGAGGACCGCGTCATCGACAGCCCGCTCGCCGAGTCCGGCATCGTCGGCACCGCGGTCGGCATGGCGCTGCGCGGCTACCGCCCCGTCTGCGAGATCCAGTTCGACGGCTTCGTCTACCCGGCCTTCGACCAGATCGTCAGCCAGGTCGCCAAGATGCACGCCCGTGCCCTCGGCGCGGTCAAGATCCCGATGGTCATCCGCATCCCGTTCGGCGGCGGCATCGGCAGCCCGGAGCACCACTCCGAGAGCCCCGAGGCCTACTTCGCCCACACCGCGGGCCTGCGCGTCGTCGCGTGCAGCAACCCCGAGGACGCCCACTGGATGATCCAGCAGGCCGTCGCGTGCGACGACCCGGTGATCTTCTTCGAGCCGAAGCGCCGCTACCACGACCGTGCGGAGTACGACACGACCGCGACCACCGCGCCGCGCGGCCTCTTCGAGGCCAACGTGCTCCGTGAGGGCACCGACGTGACGCTGCTCGGCTACGGCCCTGTCGTCAAGACGATGCTCGAGTCGGCCGCCGCGGCGGAGGCCGAGGGCACGAGCATCGAGGTCATCGACCTGCGCTCGCTCTCGCCGCTGCCGATCGACACCATCGTCGAGTCGGTGCGCAAGACGGGTCGCCTCGTCGTCGTCCAGGAGGCGAGCAGCTTCCTCGGCATGGCGTCGGAGATCTCGGCGCAGGTCACGGAGCAGTGCTTCTACGAGCTCGAGGCACCCGTCATCCGGGTCGCCGGCGCGAACATCCCCTACCCGCCGAGCCGGATGGAGGAGGAGTTCCTCCCCGACCTCGACCGCATCCTCGACGGCGTCGACCGCGCGCTCGCGTACTGAGAAGGGCTGCGACACATGGCAATCAAGACGTTCAACCTGCCCGACCCCGGTGAGGGGCTCGTCGAGGCCGAGATCGTGGAGTGGAAGGTGTCGCCCGGCGACACCGTCAAGGTCAACGACATGGTCCTCGAGATCGAGACCGCCAAGTCGCTCGTCGAGCTGCCCATCCCGTGGGCCGGCACCGTCAAGGAGCTGCTCGTCGAGGTCGGCCAGACGATCGACGTCGGCACGCCGATCATCTCGATCGACGACGGCAAGGGCGGCGACGACGCTCCCTCCGCCGCACCGTCGATCCCGGGCGAGAAGGCCGCCCCGGCCGAGGGCGCGGGTGGCGACTCCGAGGCGATCCTCGTCGGCTACGGCGCCAAGGCCGGCGCCACGGCCCGTCGTGCCCGCAAGGGCATGGCCGCCGACCCCGTCGCCGCCGGACCGACCGAGACCGAGCAGGTCGCGGCTGCCGCACCCGTCGCCGAGCACGCAGCCCCGGCTCCGCGTGTCGAGTCGCCGGCTCCTGCCGTCCCGGTCGCGTCCGCTGCCGGTGGCCGTCCCAAGGCGAAGCCGCCGGTCCGCAAGCTCGCCAAGGACCTCGGCATCGACCTCGCGTCCGTCACCCCGACCGGGGCCGACGGCATCATCACGCGCGACGACGTGACGAACCATGCAAGCGGCGCCGTCGTGAACGGCGTTGCAGCACAAGCCGACTCCGCCGTCGGGGGTGCCGCGCCGGCCATCTCGCGTATGCCGTTCGGCGCGGGTGAGCGCGAGGAGCGCACGCCGATCAAGGGCGTCCGCAAGATGACGGCGCAGGCGATGGTCGGATCGGCCTTCACCGCACCGCACGTCACCGAGTGGATCACCATCGACGTCACGAAGACGATGGAGCTCGTCGACCGCCTCAAGGGCAGCCGCGAGTTCAAGGACGTCAAGGTCACGCCGCTGCTCGTGCTCGCCAAGGCGCTCGTCCTCGCGGTCAAGCGGAACCCCGGCATGAACGCGACGTGGGACGAGGCCAACCAGGAGATCGTCCAGAAGAACTACGTCAACCTCGGCATCGCCGCCGCGACCCCGCGTGGCCTCATCGTCCCGAACATCAAGGACGCCCACGCCATGACGATGCTCGAGCTGGCGCAGGCCATCGGACAGCTCACCGCCACGGCTCGCGAGGGCCGCACCCAGCCGGCCGAGATGTCGGGCGGCACGATGACGATCACCAACGTCGGCGTGTTCGGCGTCGACAGCGGCACCCCGATCATCAACCCGGGGGAGTCGGCCATCGTGTGCTTCGGTGCGATCCGCAAGCAGCCGTGGGTCGTCACCGATGCCGACGGCAACGACGAGATCGCCATCCGCCACGTCACGCAGCTCGCGGTGAGCTTCGACCACCGTCTCATCGACGGTGAGCTCGGCAGCCGCTTCCTGTCCGACCTGGCCGCGATCCTCGCCGACCCGGCCCAGGCCCTCGTCTGGGGCTGACCCACTCCAACCGTCGGAGGGCCACAACCAGTACCGGTTTGTGGCCCTTCGACGTTCCGTCCTGCCGGCGACGCCTCAGGAGGACCGCGATCGGATCGGGACACACCCCCACGATTGGGGGTATGCCGACCCCACCCGTGGCGCGTGCGCCACGCGGCGCGCCGCGCCACGATGGTGGAGTTCCCGATCGGGCGATCGCCCCTGAGCAGTGGAGGTCCGTCATGGGTGGGCAGCGCGTGCACGGGCCGGGTCCGTGGTGTGCCCGGGCAGGACGGGGGCCCCGCCGGTGACTGCTCTCCGCTCGGACCCGACCCCGCAGGGACCGGACGTCGTCCGCGTGCTCGTCGTCGACGACGTGCACATCCTCCGGATCGGGCTCGCCTCGCTCTTCTCCCTCGAGGGTGACCTCGAGCTCTGCGGCGCCGCCGAGAGTGGCGAGCAGGCGGTCGAGGTGGCCCGGCGCACTCACCCCGACGTCGTGCTCATGGACATCCGGATGCCCGGCATCGGCGGGGTCGAGGCCACCCGGAGGATCCTGCAGGACCTGCCGACGACCCAGGTCGTCGTGCTGACGGGAGAGCCGTCGGTGCAGGGACGGCGCGCGGCGCTGGAAGCCGGCGCGGCGGCATACATCGTCAAGGATGCGGTGCCGTCGACGGTCCTCGACGCGGTCCGCGGCGTCGGTAGGGGGCGACAGCCCGGGATCCCGCGCTGACCCTCCGGACGCCGCGGCCGGCGACGCTCAGGGGAGCTGGAGCTCGCTCGCGAAGGAGGTCGGGAAACGCGCCACGAGCTCGGTCCCGCCCTCGGTGCGGCGCGCCAGTCGCAGCGACCCACCGACGTCGGTCAGGGTGTCCTCGAGCAGGCGCAGGCCGAGGTGGCCGGTGGCGACCGGGCCCGGAGGTGGCCCGCTGCCGTCGTCGAGCACCGTCACCGTGGCCTCGTCGCCCTCGACGGCGGCGACGAGGGTCGCGCGGGAGGCGTCGGCGTGCTTGACGACGTTGCGCAGGCCCTCGCGCAGGATGCGGTAGGTCAGCTGGATCGCCTCCCTGGACAGGTGGGCGTAGCCGGGAGAGACCTCGACGTCGACGGCGACGCCCGACTCGCGGGCCCGCGCCGCGAGGATGTCGAGGGCCGCCGTGAGCCCGGGCAGGGACGGGTCGGCCGGGTAGAGGTCGGTGACCAGGCCCCGCAGGGACGAGATGTCACCGCGGAGGCTCTGACCTGCAGAGTCGAGCAGCTCGCGCGCCTCGACCGAGCTGTCGGGCAGCTGGCGGGCGACCATCGGGAGGGCGTAGCCGAGGGCCGCGAGATTCTGGATCAGGCCGTCGTGCAGCTCCTCGGCGATGCGGCGCCGCTCCATGTCGGAGGCGGCGAGAGCATGGCGCAGCATCGCCCCGCGTTCGGTGCGCGCGTGGTCGACCCGACGGGCCAGCGACAGGGCCAACGGCAGGAGGAAGAGCGTCAGGATGAGCATGGCGCCGACGGCGAGGGCCGTCAGCGCGTAGAGCAGCAGCCGCTGGTCGCTCTCGAGCCGCTCGGTCGACCAGTAGGACTCGATGACGACCGGCTTGCTGTCGGCGTCGAACGCACCGACGTACACCTCGAGCAGCTGGCCCGCGGTGCGCTCCTCGACGTTCTCCACCTTGCTGAGGTCCGACACGTCGGCGACGACGTCCTGGGTGCCGAAGAGCGCGGCGACGTCCTCGTCCATGACGTACGTGCGGCCGATGAGGTCGCGCTCGTCCGACCAGATGACGTTGCCCTCCATCGACCAGAGCTTGACGTGGACGAGGGACCCGTCCCGCAGCCGCGACTCGACGACCGTGACCAGGCTCTGTGAGGAGTTCGGGCGCCGGGAGCGCACCGCGGTGTCGACGAAGGGCGCTGCGACGTTGGTCGCGAAGGTCCTGCCTCGCAGGCTCGCCTCGCGCAGCGCGAGGTCCGCCGCCAACGCGCGTGCCACCAGGACCGCCCCGACCGCGACGATGAGGAAGGCCACGAGCGTCCACAGCCCGAAACGGGTGATGGCCTCGCGCACGATCGACGGGGGCCGGCCGTGTGTCCCACCGGACCCTTGCGAGCCCGGTGCGCTAGCCACGCCTGGTCGGTGCGATGAGGCCGAGCCGGCTCGCGGTCACGACGGCCTCGAGCTGGGAGTGTGCGTGCAGCTTGCGCAGCAGGGTCTTGACGTAGCCGCGACACGTCAGCACCGAGATCCCGAGCTCCCTGGCGATCATGACGGCATCGGCTCCGTCCGCCAGCCGGCGCAGGACGTCGGCCTCGCGCGGCGTCAGGCGCGGGACGGGAGCCCCGTGGCGGTCGGCGCCGGCCCGCACGATCGTGCGCAGCAGGCCGGGGTCGATGGCGAAGCCCTTCCGGGTCGACGACCGGACGGCGCCGAGGATCTCGTCGAGGGAGCCGTCCTTGGGAAGGAGGGCACACGCTCCGGCGTTGAGCGACCTCGTGAGCAGGGCCTGGTCGATGAAGGCGCTGAGCACGATGATGCGCACGTTCGGGACGGCACTGATGAGGTCCGTGGCGAGGTCGATGCCGTCGTCCTGACCGAGCCGGACGTCCATGAGGATGACGTCGGGCTGCCAGTACGCCGCCAGCGCGCGAGCCTGGGCAGCGTTGAGCGCCGTTGCGACACAGCGCAGGTCGGGCTCGCCGTTGATCACCAAGCCGATGGCGTCGGCAAGGACGCGGTGGTCGTCCACGACCAGGACTGATGTCTGTGTGCTGTCAACGCACGGTGAAGCCTTCATGGGCACCCCCCCGGGAGCATGTCGGCTTTCAGTATCGGCCACGTCGGCGGGCGCCGTCCCACGAATCCGAAGGGTCCGGTTCGTCCCGCGAGCGCCGACCGCGTCCCGACCGGTACTCCCGACGGACCCCGAGGTTCTCCCGAGCAGGTCCGCCCACCATGGGCGTGGACATCCCCCGCTGGTCGGGGGGCCCACTGCAGCAGCACAGTTCGACCGGGACGTCGGGCACCGGGAGCAGCACGCACCACGGGGCTCGCCGTCCACCACCTGAGGAGCAGGCATGAACACCTCCACACCTTCGGAACCCCAAGACCCGCGTGAGCTCGAGCCCGGCGGGGTCTACCGACGCACCGTCCTCCGGCTCGGGGCCGCCGGAGGACTCGGAGCCGCCCTCGTCGCCGCCCGCGGATTCGGCGGTCCCGTCCTGGCGCAGCAGGGTCTGCTGTCGCCCGACGGCGCCTTCGCAGCCTCGTCGACGACACTCGGCGACCTGCTCTTCTACGTCGAGGCCTTCCCGACGAGCCCGCTGATCCTCTCGCCCTTCTCCGACCCGCTCCCGATACCGAAGGCCCTGGCGCCCGTGCCCGTGTCGACCTTCAGCGGTTGGGCAAAGCCTCCCGGTCCCGGTGTGGGACAGCAGAACTCGTTCGGGAGCGAGCGGCACCAGATCTGGCCGTCCGCGCTCGGCTACCCCGACCCGATCGTCTACAAGATCGACCTGCTCCTGCGCACCCACTCGTTCACGACCTCCCAGGTGCTGCCGATCGACTCGAACGGCAAACCGACGGCGTCGTTCGACGCCTACGGCGCGACCTATGCCGCCGGCACGAAGCGCTGGCTGCCGATGAGCACGATCTACGGCTTCAACGGCACCTTCCCCGGCCCGAGGATCAACGCGGAGTACGGCAAGCCCGTCCTCGTCCGCTTCGAGAACCACCTCGACGAGAACCCGCTCGGCCTCGATCGGCAGGACTTCGGGTCCCCGGACTGGTCGTTCCTCACCCACCTGCACAACGGCCACACGGCGCCCGAGAGCGACGGCAACCCGCACTACTGCATGACCTACGGCCCCAAGTCGACCGGCTACGGACCCCAGACCTTCTGCGACAACCTCTACCTCAACTGGCCGGCGGGAGGGGACGACCGCGAGAAGCAGAGCTTCTTCTGGTTCCACGACCACCGCATGGACCACACCGGGTCGAACGTCTACAAGGGCATGGTCGGCCTCTACCCGATCTACGACCCCAAGAACGGCACGGACATGGGAGACGAGCGCCAGGGGCTCAGGCTGCCCGGCGTCCGCCGCGACAACCCGGACGGCTCCTTCGACGTCGACTACGACGTCCCGCTCGCGTTCTACGACTGCCGCCTCGACGACGGGGTGACCACGCACCAGGACGTCCACGACGGGATGGGGGAGTTCCCGGCAGCGAAGAACCCTGCGACGCACCCGGAGTGGTGGGGCAAGACGTTCTACAAGCACTTCCCCAACCACGGCTTCGTCGGCGACATCTTCACCGTCAACGGCACCGCCTACCCGACGATGGTCGTGCGACGCCGGAAGTACCGCTTCCGCTTCCTCGATGCCTCGATCGCCCGCATCTACGAGTTCAAGCTGATGGCGTCGACGACGGGCCCGAAGTCATCCGCGTCCCTGGGCTACGGCGGTGACGAGCTCGAGGGGCAGTACCGCATCCCTGACGGCCAGCAGTGCATGCAGTTCACCCAGATCGCCTCGGACGGCGGCCTGCTGCCGTTCGCGATCAAGCGCGACTCGTTCGAGCTGTGGCCGGCCAAGCGCCGCGAGGTCATCGTCGACTTCACCCGCTACCAGGACGGGACGCCGACGACGAAGGGCGACGTCGTCTACCTCACGAACGTCATGAAGATGCCAAACGGTCGCATGTGGTCCAACTCGTCCCGGTTCTCGCCGGACCCGAACTACAAGGTGCCGGTGCTGAAGTTCGTCATCGGCGACGACGCCCCGGACGACAGCCTCATCCCGCAGCCGGGTCAGCTGCTGCGGTCGCTGCCGCCGCTGCCGGGCAACTGGCAGAGCATGCTCGACAACCGCCTGGTCTTCGAGGTCGAGCGCGGGAGCTCGTCCGCCGACGTCGAGTGGCTCATCAACGGCCAGCCGTTCGACCCGACGCACGTCGGCACGAGCCTCAAGAACCCCGCCGGCAAGACCCCGCTCGCGCAGCAGAAGCGCGGCAGCTTCAACCTCTGGGAGATCCGCAACGGCGGCGGCGGCTGGGTGCACCCGTTCCACCTGCACATGGAGGAGCACCGCGTCGTCATGCGCAACGGCAAGGACGCGACAAAGGGCAGCGCGGGTCACCCCGACGACGTCTCGCGCGAGGACCTGACGGCCCTCGACCCGGGCGAGTCCGTCATCGTCTACCGGGGATTCCGGGACTTCGTGGGTCCCTACGTCGCGCACTGCCACAACCTCGCGCACGAGGACCACGCGATGATGTTCGGCTGGGAGATCACGCCGTAGGGAGCGTATGCCGTGTCGTGGCCTCCGCGTGGACGCCCACGACACGGCCTACGCCGTGGTCCACCACTGGGAAGGAAAGGCACTGCCATGACCACCTCCTCGACCGTCGTCGCGGCCCCACCCACCGTCCCGGGGCGCCGACGCGCCGTCCCCTGGGCGACGGTGCTGCCCCTCGCGGTGGTGCTGGCCTACGCGGACGGCTTCTGGGTGACCTCGATGCGCGGTGCGGTCGGCGCCGTCGGTCGCGGGCAGGGCCCGTTCACGACCTGGTGGCACGAGTCCACCGTCCTCGTGCCCGTCTACGTGTGCGCCGTCCTCGCCGCGCTGGCGCTCGCCGTGCACGTGTCGGACCGACGACACGGCGACCGGGGACGGGCGCCGCTGCTGCTGACCGCGGGGCTCGTCGTCGTGGCTGCCACGCTCGTCGGCGCCGTCGAGATGGCGGTCGGGGCCGCGTACGACTTCCACCTCCAGTCGGGCCAGCTCGAGACGATGGCCTCGATGCGGGGCGACTGCCGGGCGGACTGCATCGAGCGGCTGCGGCAGGACACGTGGTGGCTGCAGCTGCGCGCCACCGGGCTCGGAGCCGTGCTCCTGCTCGTCACCAACCTCGGAGCCGTCGCGTGGGTGACGATGTTCCACGGCGGCCGACTGGACTCCGTCCGGTCGGCGCGCGCCCGGAGTCGGTCGCTGGACGCCTGCGGTGAGCGGCGGCGGCTCCTGGCCCTGGCCCTCGTCGGTGGTGCGCTCATCCACCTGGCGGTCGTGCCGGAGCACTTCGAGGAGTGGGTCGCCGCGGCCTGGTTCTTCGTCGCGCTGGCGGTCGCCCAGGCCGTGGCGGCGTTCCTCGTGCTCCGGTGGCCCGCGCCCGCTCGCGGCCTCCTGCTCGTCGTGGCCGCGCTCTCGGCCGGTCCACTCGTCGTGTGGGCGTGGTCGCGCACCTGGGGTCTGCCGGTCGGTCCCGACCCCGGCGTCCCCGAGGCCGTCGGGCTCCCCGACATCGCTGCCGGCCTCCTGGAGCTCGTGGCCCTCGTCCTCGTCGTCGTCCTGCTGCGCGGCGTCCCGGTCGCCGCCGTACGCCGCCTCCGGCCCGAGCACCTGGGCCGACTCGCGGTGGCCGCTGTGCTGGCCGTCACCGTGGTCGGAGTGGCGTCGAGCCAGGCGGGGTGGTTCGACGTCGTTCGTTCGGAGAGCCCCACGAGCTCGGGCATGGGCTAGCAGATGAACGGCGCCGTGTTCGTGAAGTGAGCCGACTGCTCACCCCCAATCTTCGGGTCCGACCTCCCCGCACGTGGTGGAGCCCGCAGGTTGCCTCCTCGCCCGACCATGGAGGAGTCAAGGGAGGGGTTGACATGACGAACTCGAGCCTGGGGGCGCGAGCAGGGGTTGAGGGACCCGTGCGAGCCGGGGTCACACTGTGTCGGAGTCTGCGCGTGTCGGTCGGCGACCGGTCGATCGGACCGCGCCAGCTCGGCGGGGCGAAACCGCGCCAGATCCTCGTCGCGCTGCTGCTGCGGCCCGACCAGGCCGTCTGCAAGGCAAGTCTCGTGCGGCTGCTGTGGGACGACGCCCCACCGGCGGGCGCCCTGAGCACCCTCGAGGGCTACGTCAGCCTGGTCCGCAAGCGGCTCGACGCCCTGGCGCCGGGGCTCGGCAGCGCCGTGCGCACGGAGCCGGGCGGCTACCTGCTCGACTCGGCGTTCGTCGACGTCGACGTCCACCGCTTCCGGCGCCTGGCCGCCCGGGCGCGCGCCTGCTCGGGGCCGGCCGCCGTGCGCGGCTGGGTCGCTGCCTTCGACGTCCTCGACGTCCTCGACATGCTCGATGCCCTCGGGGGAGCCGGCGGCCCCGGTGGCCTGCTCCTGCCGGACGAGCACCTCGACTGGATCGAGCAGGCGCGTGAGGAGCTCGACGCCGAGCTGCTGCGGGCCCTCGCCGAGGCGGCGGGGGTGGCCCTCGACGCGGGAGACCTCGATCGTGCCCACCGCTGGGCGAGAGAGGCGCTCGCCGCCGACCCCTACGACGAGGCCGCCTGGCGGGTCGTCCTCGAGTGCTGTGAGCAGCGCGGCCGCTACGCGGAGGGCCTGCGCGCCTACGACGAGTGCCGGCGGCTGCTCGCGGACGAGCTCGGCTGCACGCCCGGACCCGGGGTCCGCGAGGTCTTCGGCCGCCTCCTGGACGGCGCGAGGCAGGCCGACGACGACCCGCTGTCGGCATTGGTCGACGCCGTCGTCCGTCTCCACGTCGCGGTGTCGCTCCCGGCCGGGCCGGCCGGTGCGGACCTCGAGGGGACCACGGGGCCGGGGCGCCCCGGCCCGGCGGGGCAGCGGGGCGGCCCCCCGCCGGTCGAGGAGGACTGGCGGCTGCTCGAGCGTCTGCTGTCGATGGCGCGCAGCGGTTGGCACCCCACGGCTCGGGCCACCGCCTGACCCACCCGACTGTCGAAGGGCCACGAACCGGTACCGGTTCGTGGCCCTTCGACGTCGGGACGGTGGACGGGTCAGCCGGAGAGGGCGCGCCTCATGACGGCGTCCATGGCGCGGTCCGGCAGCAGCCGGCGCGCGGTGACGATGGCGCGCGCGCCGCGTCCGGCGGGGTAGCGCGCCGCGGGGTTCGCGGCCTCCAGCGCCTTGAGCACCTTCTCGGCGACCGCCTCGGGCCCGGAGCTCATCCGCGGGGTGTCGACGCGCTCGAACATCACGGCCATCCGGCGGGCGAGGTCCTCGTAGACGGTGCCGATCGACTGCTCGACCATGCTCTCGCGGGCGATGGTGTTCCACTCCGAGATGATCGGGCCCGGCTCGACGATGACGACGTCGATGCCGAAGGGGGCGAGCTCGATGCGCAGGCTGTCGCTGAAGCCCTCGACCGCGAACTTCGTGGCGTGGTACCAGGCGCCGAGTGGCTCGTAGATCTTGCCGCCGATGCTGGAGATGTTGACGATCCGGCCGCGACGCCGCGTGCGCATGTGCGGCGTGACGAGCTGGGTGAGGCGGGCGAGCCCAAAGACGTTGACCTCGAACTGTCGTCGCGCCTCGTCGATCGGCACGTGCTCGACCGGTCCGTACGAGCCGTAGCCGGCGTTGTTGACGAGGGCGTCGATCTGCCCCTGCTCGGTGATGATGCGGTCGACCCCCGCGACCATCGACGCGTCGTCGGTGACGTCCATGGCGAAGGGGATGATGCCGCGCGCGTCGAGCGCGGCCATGCGCTCGACGCGGCGGGCGACGGCATACACCGTCCACCCGGACTCGACGAGGTGGATGGCGATGGACTCGCCGATGCCGGAGGACGCGCCGGTGACGAGGGCTACCTTGCTCATCCCGACACCGTATGCGGACACGCTGGGACCCGAGCGCGCGCCCATCTCCCAGCGTGGGCCGGCCGGACGGCATACGCCCCTCCCTCACACCGTTCGAGAGGCCACGTCGGGCCGCCTGGACGCAGTCGAGAGGCCAGCTCTCGGTGGGGAGAACTGGCCTCTCGATGTGTCGGAGGAGCCCACAGGCGGCCTCTCGACGGGTCAGGTCGGGGAGTGGGGCGCGGTCAGCGCACCAACGCCTCGGCCTGCTCGGCGACCTTGGCGTTCTGCCGGTCGACGAGGTAGGCGGCGGTGAGGTCGTCACCGACGGCGGAGAGGAGGCGGATGTCGACGGCCTCGTGGCGCTCGGCGACGGTCGGCTCGACCGTCGTCATGACGGTGCGGGCGTCGCGCTCGGCCACGGCCGTGGCGAGCTCGCGCTTGAGCGCCTCGTCGAGGATGCCGCCGGGCACCTTGGCCCGGGCCGCGACCTCGACGGCGAACCGCTCGGTCTCGGCGGCGAGCGTGGCGTCCTCGGTCGTCAGCATCCGCGACGTGCGGTGCAGCAGCGCCGCGCCGGCGTCGAGGTCGCCCTCGCCGAGTCGGCTCACGGCCTGGGTCAGCAGGGGACGGTCACCGCGCAGCGCCGAGTCGGCGAGCAGGCCGAGGCGCAGCCCGAGCAGCCGCTCGTGCGTACGCGTGTTGCCGGCCTCGCGGCCCAGCGGCACCTTGAGCTCGTCGTCAGGGGCAGACTGCGACATCGTGTCGAGCAGCTCGATGCCGGCCTCGTCGGGCGTGTGCACGGTGTCGCGCAGCGGCACCTCCTTGATGAAGAGCGCGGCGAGCAGGGCGAGCGCGAAAGGCACGAGACCCCAGACGAACACCGTGTGCAGGGAGTCGGCGAGGCCCTGCTGGACACCCGTGGCGATCTGCGGCGGCAGCGTGGCGAGGGCCGACGGGTCGAGCACCGAACCGGCGCTGACCTGCTGTCCGGACGCCTGCATCTGCTGCACCACGGAGGCGGGCAGGTGCGAGGCGATGTTGCCGGCCAGGCCGCTCGTCATGATCGTGCCGAAGACGGCCGTGCCGACGGTCGAGCCGACGTTGCGGAAGAACTGCGTCGACGCCGTCGCGACGCCGAGGTCCTTGCGCTGCGAGGAGTTCTGGATGATGAGGGTGAAGACCTGCAGCGCCATGCCGAGGCCGATGCCGAAGACGATCATCGAGAGCGTCAGCTCGGTCTGGCTCGAGCCGTAGTGCAGCTGGGTCAGCAGCCAGAAGCCGACGCCCATGATGAGGATGCCCACGATGGTCTGGAGCTTGTAGCGGCCGGTCTTGGTGATGACGAGGCCCGAGATGATCGACAGGCCGATCATGGCGACCGACATTGGCATGAGGATGAGACCCGAGTTGGTGGCCGACGCGCCGAGCACGCCCTGGGCGTAGACCGGGAGGTAGATCATCGCGCCGAACATCATGACGGAGACCATGAAGGCCGCGATGTTGGAGAGCGTGAAGAGCGGGCTCTTGAAGAGGCGCAGGGGCAGCACCGGTTCGACGGCCCTGCGCTCGATGGCGATGAAGACGCCGAGCATGACGATGCCGGCGGCGTACATGCCGATGATGGCGGGGGAGCCCCACGCGAGCGTCGTGCCGCCGAGCGAGGTGGGCACGAGCAGCAGGATGAGGGTCATCGAGAGCGCGGCGATGCCGGCCTTGTCGACGACGGTCTCGCGCGGCGTGTGCTCGAGGTGGAGGAAGCGGCTGATCCCGAAGAAGGCGAAGACGCCGACCGGCAGCGTGATGAAGAAGAGGTAGCGCCAGCCCCAGTTGTCGGTGACGAAGCCGCCGACGAGCGGGCCGAGGATCGAGGCGAGGCCGAAGACGCCGCCCATGAGGCCCTGGTACTTGCCGCGCTGACGCGGCGGGATGATGTCGCCGATGATCGTCTGCGACAGCGGCATCAGGGTGCCCATGCCGGCGCCCTGGATGGCGCGGGCCGCGATGAGCCACCAGAAGTTCTGGGCGAAGCCGGAGAGGATCGAGCCGGCCATGAAGACGACGAGCCCGCCGAGGTAGAAGCCGCGGCGACCGTAGAGGTCGCTCATCTTGCCGACGATGGGGACGGTGATCGCGCTGACGAGCATGGCGGCCGTGGCGAGCCATGAGTAGTGGTCGATGCCGCCGAGCTCGGCGACGATGCGTGGCATCGCCGGACCGACGATCGTCTGGCTGATCGACGCCACGAGCATGCCGAGCATGAGTGCGATGAAGATGTTGCGGGTCGGGCGGTCGAGTCCGGGCGCCTTGGTGACAGTCGCCTCGCTGGCTGATGTGGTCGCGGTGTCCGTGGCTACCCCCTGGGTCTTCTGTGGCATGTCCGCCACGGTACGCCGAAAGTGCAGTCACTGCAAAATTGCAGTCCATGCAGTGAACGTGTCACGATGGGGGCATGAGCACGGACCTGCTGACCGACGAGTCGTGCGGCCTGCGGGAGCGCAAGAAGCGCGAGACCCGCCGCGCGCTCAACCTCGCCGCCCTCGACCTCGTCGAGGAGAAGGGCTTCGCGGCCGTCACGACAGAGGAGATCGCGGCCCGGGCCGGCGTCAGCGCCCGCACGTTCTTCAACTACTTCCCGTCCAAGGAGGCCGCCGTCATCGGCACGACGGCCGAGGAGCTCGAGTCGTATGCCGCCGCGCTGGAGCAGGACGTCGAGGGCGAGACGCCGCTCGAGTCCCTCCGTCGGATCCTCGCCGGCATGCTCGCGCCCGCGTCGATCGACCGCGAGCTGCGGGCCCGGCGTCGTCGCATCCTGCTCGGCGAGCCGTCGCTCGCCCCGGCGCTCGTGGGCAACAACATCCGCATCGAGAACGCCCTGACGGCCGCGCTCGAGCGTCGTCTCGGCGTGCAGCCGGGCGCGTCGCTCGAGGCGCGCCTGACGGTGGCCGTGGCCATCGCGGCCGTGCGCGCCTGCATCGAGCACCAGCAGAACGGCGGCTCGGGTCGTCTCGAGCGCAACATCGACCAGGCCTTCGACCGCATCGCGGCCGGCCTGCGCTGAGGAGCGCCGCAGAGCTGCCGGGGCGCTGAGACGGACCGGCGTCGCTGAGGCGGACCGGTTCGAGGTCGCTCAGTGCGAGGCGGTCGCCCCGCTGACGAGCGCCTCGGCCGCGGCCTTGGCGGCGCGGGGTGCGTCCGGCAGGGCATCGAGCGAGCCGCTCGCGAGTCCGCCGTCGAGGAGCAGGGTGAGGGTGCGCGCCAGGCCGTCGGGGTCGGGTGCTCCCGCGTCGACCGCGAGCCCACGCACCCAGCCGCGCACCGAGTCCTTGTGGGCGAGCGTCCGGGCGTGGATCGCCGTGCCCGGCTCGTTCTCGGCCGCGGCGTTGATGAAGGCGCACCCGCGGTAGCCGTCGCGACGGCAGGCCGTGTCGAGAGCGTCGAAGAGCCCGACGAGCTGGTCGGCGGGCGCCGGGCCGGCCGCCTCGGCAGCAGCATGCAGCTGCCCCGACCAGGTCGTGTCGACGACGTCGAGGTAGGCGAGGACGAGGTCGTCCTTGGCCGGGAAGTGGTTGTAGAAGGTCTGTTTGGCGACCCCGGACTCGGCGATGATCCGGTCGACCCCGACCGCGCGGATGCCGTGGGCGTAGAAGAGCGCGAAGGCCGTGTCGAGAATGCGCTGCCGAGCCGCGCTCGCTGTCCGTGCCATGGGGCCATCATACCTTGCGAGTAGACAGATCTGTCTGCTAGCGTCCCGCCAAGTAGACAGACCTGTCTATTCTGTTCCGACACCCAAGGACCTCCCATGCGTTACGCAGTTCTCGGCACCGGCTCCGTCGGTCGCACCATCGCGTCCCGTCTCGACGAGCTCGGCCACGCGGTCACCATCGGCACGCGTGACCCGGCGAGCACGCTCGCGCGCACCGAGCCCGACCAGATGGGCAACGCCGCCTTCGCGACGTGGGCGACGGCATACCCGGGCATCTCGCTCGCGACCTTCGCGGAGGCCGCAGCCTCGGCCGAGGCCGTCGTCAACGCGACGAGCGGCGACGCCTCGCTCGCGGTGCTCGGCCTCGCCGGTGCCGACGCTCTCGCCGGCAAGGTGCTGCTCGACATCGCCAACCCGCTCGACTTCTCGGCAGGGATGCCGCCCACCCTCTTCGTCAAGGACTCCGACTCGCTCGGCGAGCAGATCCAGCGTGCCTTCCCCGACGCCAGAGTCGTCAAGGCGCTCAACACGCTGACCGCAGAGCTCATGGTGCGCCCGGCCGGCCTGCCCGAGAGCAGCAGCGTCTTCGTGTCCGGCGACCACGCCGGGGCCAAGGCCGCCGTCACGGCCCTGCTCGTCGAGTTCGGTCACGAGGACGTCATCGACCTCGGCGACATCACGACCGCCCGCGGCACGGAGATGCTGCTGCCGGTCTGGCTGCGTCTGATGGGCGCCCTCGGCACGCCGATGTTCAACTTCCGGATCGTCCGCTGACGGAGGTGGACGCCCGCGACGGCGTCACTGCACGTCGCGCTCGCGCTCCCGCGCGGGGGTGAGGTGCGGGGGTGCGTCCGTCATCCGCAGTCGGGGGCGGCGCCGGGCGAGGTCGATGAAGTCGCCGACGCGCAGTCCTGCCTCCAGGGGGTGGCGGAAGCGCACCTCGCGACGGACCACGTAGCGGTTGCGCCGCCCCTCGCGGTGCCGAGTGATCACGCGGGCCCCCTCGAGGTCGGCCACGATCTGTTGGACTGCCCGCTCGGTGATCCCGATGTTGGAGGCAACGTCCTTGAGCAACATGTCCGGGTCGTCCGCCAGGCAGACCAGAACGTGTCCGTGGTTCGAGAGGAAGGTCCATCCTTTCCTTCTCATGACTCGACGGTAGATCGCTGTGTGGGCGGCCGCGGCAAAAGGCGAAGAGGGCTTCGTCACACGTCCTCGTCGTATGCGAGCTTCGTCCCTCTCTGGGCTTGGCAAGTGTCCCGTTTTGCCGAACCTGAGCACGATTGTGCATGAATGCGGACAGGCGAAATCCATTTCCGGAATCGCTTGTGGCGCAAAAGGTTTCGCATTTTCAATCCAAGAGAAAGTGGACGTTCTGACCCCCATTCCTGTCTAACCTTTGTGAATTCGCTGGACATGCGAAGTAGGTCACGGGGCAGGTGGGGAAGATGCCAGGTAGCAGTCCGAGAAGATGGTTGTCGGCGATCGTGGCCAGTGCCGCGACGGTGCTCGCGTTGGGCCTGCAGGCGGGGGTGGTGCCGGCCACGGTCGCGGCAGCGTCGCCACCGACGGGAGCCACGGACGCGTCGAAGGTTCCCCACTACTTCGGGCCCTGGCCGAACTGGGCCAACAGCCCCCTGACGTTGCCGACGGCGACGGTCAGCATCACGGACGCCGGCACCGGAGCAGGCGCGACCGCCGTAGCGCAGGTGGGACCTGACGGCAGCATCGGTGCGATCAACCTGACAGCTCCGGGGCACGACTACACCTCGCCCACCGTCACCATCAACGCGCCGACCGTCGCCGGCGGGAACCAGGCGACGGCGACCGCGACGGTGAAGGCTACCGGCGCGGTCGTCTCCGCGTCGGTCACGGCCGCGGGCGCGGGCTACTCCGGCTTCGTCGCCACCGTGGCAGGTGACGGGACGGGCGCCAGCGTGACGCCTTCCGGTGGCGTCGACGCCGTGGCCCTGACGGGCGGCGGCACGGGCTACACCCTGCCCACCGTCCTCATCGACCTCCCGGACGACCCGAACGGCACGCGTGCCACCGGTCACGTCGAGCAGGCCGACCTCGTCGGCGGCGTGGTCCAGAAGGTCACGGTGGACGACCCCGGCTCGGGCTACACGACCGCACCGGGCGTCAGGATCCTCGACGGGACGCTCGCCGACCCGATCAGTGGGTCGACCCCAGCCGCGGCGACCGCGACGCTCGAGCTCGTCGGACTCGCTGTCGACGTCCCGGGCTCGGGGTACACCGCGGCCACGGTGGCTGTCACGGACCCGACCGGAAGCGGAACGGGTGCCACCGGCGCCGTGACGACCGACGTCGGATCGCTCGACTCGGTCACCGTCACGAATGCCGGCAGCGGCTACCTCACGGCGGGCATGAAGAAGTTCCAGGACGCTCTGCCGGTCACGTGCGACCCCAAGGTCGACGGATCCGGCTGTCCCGCCATCGCCCAGGTGCAGGGGACGGACGCAGCCATGGGGCCCGACAACAAGTTCATCCCGTTGGCGGTCCCCGAGGCGAAGACGTACAACGGCAAGGTCGCCGACGAGTACGTCATCGGTCTCGTGCAGTACCGCACGAAGTTCTCGTCCGACCTTCCGGCAACCCTCGTCCGCGGCTACGTCCAGCTCTCGACGACCGCAGTCCCGGGCCGGCACGTCACCCTCTTCAACGAGCTGCAGAACGGTGACCAGCAGGCCATCTCCGGCTACACCGGGGTGACCGCCCCGCAGTGGCTCGGCCCGATCATCGCGGCGACGAAGGACCGTCCGGTGCGCATCGTCTTCCGCAACCTGCTGCCCAAGGGCGCCGACGGTGATCTCTTCCTGCCCACCGACAGCACGATGATGGGCTCCGGCATGGGCCCGATGGCCATGCCAGCACCCGTCGACAGCGGCGCCGTGACCGACGCCGTGCGCAACCCCGCGTGCACCCAGGAGCCGAAGGCCGTCGACTGCTTCAAGGACAACCGCGCCACCCTGCACCTGCACGGCGGCACGACCCCGTGGATCAGCGACGGGACGCCGCACCAGTGGATCACGCCCGCCGGGGAGAGCACGTCGTGGCCGCAGGGCGTCAGCGTGCAGAACGTCCCCGACATGCTGTCGGACCCGGCCAACCCCAGCTCTCCCGCACTCTGTGCCGCGAAGGACGATGGCTGCTCGACGTTCTACTACACCAACCAGCAGAGCGCGCGGCTGATGTTCTACCACGACCACTCGTGGGGCATCACGCGTCTCAACGTGTATGCCGGTGAGGCCGCCGGCTACATCATCACCGACAACACCGAGAAGGCGCTCGTGAACGCGGGCCTGATCCCGACCGCCACCGACACCTTGCCGCTCATCGTCCAGGACCGGACCTTCGTGCCCGGCGACGCCCAGCTCAAGGACACCGTCGACGTCAACGGCAAGGTCACGGCATACGGCCAGGATCCGACGTGGGACGCGAAGCGATGGGGCACCAAGGGCAGCTTCTGGTACCACCACGTCTACATGCCGGCGCAGAACCCGGGTGACCCCGGTGGGCTGAGCGCCTACGGACGGTGGATGTACGGACCGTGGTTCTGGCCACCGGCCACGGGCACGACGTACGGACCGATCGCGAACCCGTACTACGACCCGAGCTGCAACCTCGACGACCCGTCGACGTGGCAGTACCAGACCGACCCGTTCTGCGAGCCGGAGCAGATCCCCGGCACGCCCAACGTGTCGGCCGGCATGGAGCAGTTCAACGACACCCCGATCGTCAACGGTGTCGCCTACCCGACCATGACCCTGCAGCCGAAGACGTACCGGATGCGGCTGCTCAACGCCGCGAACGACCGGTTCTTCAACTTCCAGTGGTACACGGCCGACCCCGACCCGGCGAACGGCAACGGCCAGAGCGAGGTCAGGCTGAACCCGACCGAGCTGGCTGCCGCGCAGACCGACCCGACGGTGTCACCGACACCGGCCGACGCCCACAACGACGCCGCCGGCCCAGACTGGGTGCAGATCGCGAGCGAGGGCGGCTTCCTGCCTGCGCCCGCGGTGATCGACGGCCAGCAGCCGACGACCTGGATCACCGACCCGACCCGCTTCGACTTCGGCAACGTCGACAAGCACTCGATGCTGCTCGCTCCGGCGGAGCGTGCCGACGTCGTCGTCGACTTCTCGAAGTTCGCGGGCAAGACGCTGATCCTCTACAACGACGCACCCGCTGCCTTCCCGGCACGTGTGCCGTCGTACGACTACTACACGGGCGGCCCGGACCTCAGTCCGACCGGGGCTCCGACCGTCATGCCGGGCTACGGGCCCAACACCCGCACCGTCATGCAGGTGAAGATCGCGGCCGCCACCCCGGCGCCGGCCTTCAACGTGACGGCGCTCGCCGCCGCCTTCAAGCACCAGCCGAACGGATCCGGGGTCTTCGAGTCCGGCCAGCACCCGGCGATCGTCGGCCAAGCCGCCTACAACTCGGCCTATGGGACGAGCTTTGCTGCCAGCAGCAACTGCAACGTCAAGACGGGAAACGTCACCAGGTGCGACGGCCTCGTGCGCGTCAACGACACCGGCACCTTCGGCTTCAACACCCTTGCGGCTCCCACCGCGAAGATGACGATGGGGCTCGAACCGAAGGCGATCCACGACGAGATGAACTCCTCGACGTTCGACGACTACGGGCGCATGCAGGCCAACCTCGGCGTGGAGGCGCAACCTCCGGCACCGGGAGCGCAGAACGTCACGCTGTACCCGTACATCAACCCGGCGACCGAGCTCATCGACGGCACCAACCTGCCGGCAGCGGACGTCGCGGTCACCCCGATCACCGACGCCAAGGACGGGACGCAGATCTGGCGCTTCACCCACAACGGCGTGGACACGCACCCGATCCACTTCCACCTCTACGACGTCCAGGTGCTCAACCGGGTCACGTGGGACAACATCGTCATCCCACCGGACGCGAACGAGCTCGGCTGGAAGGACACCGTGCGGATGAGCCCGCTCGAGGACACCATCGTCGCCCTGCGGCCTGTGGTCCCCCAGGTGCCCTTCGAGGTGCCGAACGCGATCCGCGCCCTCAACCCGATGATGCCCCTCGGATCACAGTCCGGGTTCAACAACATCGACCCGCAAGGGAACCCGACGGGTGCCATCGTCAACTCACTCGTCAACATGGGCTGGGAGTACGTCATCCACTGCCACATCCTCAGTCACGAGGAGATGGACATGATGCGTCCCGAGTCCCTGGCCCTGCCGCCGAACACGGCGACCTGGCCGGCTACCGGCGGAGCAGTGGTGACGGGCAACGGCAACAACCGCCACATCACCCTGACGTGGGGCGACAACTCGATCACCGAGACGGCGTTCGTGGTCCAGCGGTCCACCGACGGGACGACGTGGGTGGATGTGGGAACGGTGAACGTGCCGCTCACGGACACCAACGTCCACCAGTCGCGGACGCTCACCGACTCCACGTCGAACCCGAGCACGGCCTACCTCTACCGGGTGGTCGCCCAGAACACGGTCGGCTACGGGAAGGGATTCCCGACGATGACGGCGAGCTCGACCTCGGCCACCTTGGGTGTCAATGCGCCGGCGGCCCCGACGACCCTCACCGCGACCCTGGCGGCAGGTCCGCAGGTCAGCCTCACGTGGCGTGACAACGCCACGAACGAGTCCGGCTTCCTCGTCGAGCGCTCGGTCAACGGCGGCGCGTTCGCCCGGCTCGCGACCCCACCTGCGCGTGCCAACACCGGAACGGCGACCTACGTCGACGGCGCCGTCTCGGTCGGCAGCACGTATGCCTACCGGGTCAGCGCGGTCAACGTCGCCGGGCAGTCGACGCCGAGCAACACTTCCACGGCGGCGGTGCTGCTCCCGGGACAGCCCACGATCGCCACGGCGACCGCGGTCCGGTCCGGCAACAACGAGCGGGTGACGCTGACGTGGGGTGACGTCGCCAACGAGACGAGCTACGTCGTCCAGTGGAGCGCGAACAGCTTCGCGACGGTCTCCGGGCAGTCCGGAGCGCTGGCGGCGGGCTCGACGACCTTCACGACGGGCAACGTCGCCCGGCAGGCCTGGTCCTTCCGGGTCCGCGCAGTGAACGTCGTCGGAGTCGTCGACTCGGCGGTGCGGCCGGTGGCAGCAGCACCGTGACGCGGCTCTAGACGCTCGACCAGCAGTGGGGGCTCGTGGCGACGGGCCCTCACTGCTGCCCGCTGCCGCACGGTCGGTCAGCGCAGGGCGGTCCCCGCGTGGCTCATGCAGGTCCGGGCCGTGGGTCGGGCTCGCAGCCGCTCGTCGGGGATCGCCTCGCCGCAGACCTCGCACCGGCCGTAGCCGCCGTCGGTGATCCGCTGCAGCGCGGCGTCGATCTCGACGAGGTGCCGCTCCGCCTGCTCGATGAGGGCGCCGATCTGGGTGCGCTCGTAGGCGATGGTTGAGCCCTCGGGGTCGTGCTCGTCGTCGGCGATGTTGGCCGCCGACGCCTCGACGACCTCGGTGAACTCCCGGCGCAGCCCGGTGATGCGCTCGACCTCGGTGGCCCGGTCCGCCGTCAGCTCCGCCGCGTGTGCGGCCGTCTTGGTGCTCATGTCCCCATCGTCCTCCCGTTCGGCCGGGCCGGCCTGATCGAGTGGTCCACGGCACCATCCCCGGCGCCGGACCGACCGACGATCCGGGCGCCTCGCCCGGATGACGCCTATGACGCCGCGAGCCCGTGTCCCCGATGTCACGGCGTGGGCGACCCGTCCCGCGACGTGGGCACCGATCTGCTGTGCGTCGTATCAGCGGTGGCTCACGGCCTTCCGACCTGTGACGGGTGTCGACGGGGCACCCCGGGCGAGGGAGCCGGCCGTGACGGACGGACGAGTGCGCGGCGCGGTCCACGGCATCGCCTGGGTCGCCGGGCTGGCGGCTCTCGCGTGGGGAGGACTCGGTCTGACGGGGGTGCAGGGCGCGCCGCGCAGCGGCCATGGCGCCGTCGCGGCATCGTCGGTCGTGATCACGACGCCGCCGAGCGGGCTCCGTGTCGAGGGTGGCCCGAACGCTGACGGCTGGTATGCCGCCCCGGCTCGCTACCACTGGGTGACGCAGGACCTCGGCGGCGGGATCGCCTCGTGCCAGGGCGGATCCGTCGTCGCCGTCGACTCGGGAGTGCCTCGTACCGTCTACGGCACGTGTGTCGACGGTGCGGGCCGGGCGGCGCCCTACGTCGGCTTCTCCTACCGCTACGACGGCACGCCGCCGACGCTCGACCCGGTCGCCATCCCAGCGGTCGTGCCCCGGCACGGGGTCGTCGTCGCAGTGCCACGGGCGACCGACGCACTCTCGGGCGTCGCCCGCCAGAGCTGCAACGGTGGCCGCGCGCCGAACACCCGTCGGCTCGGGACCCACACCGTCACGTGCTTCGTACGGGACCGCGCCGGCAACCTGGCCACGGCCAGCGTGTCCTACCTCGTCGTCGACCGACGGCTCCGCCAGGGCTGAGCGACCGCGGAGGACGGCCGGGCGGCCGGGCAGGCCGACCGAGCGCCCGCCGACCAGCCGGCCGCGACGGATCGAGCTGCCCACCCGGCAGGATGGAGCCATGAGCGACCCCAGAGGAGTGGTCTTCCCACTCGACCCGACGTCCGGACGCCGCAGCACGACTGCCACCGGACGTGCCGTGGTCGCCGACGCCCTGCGGGGGGTCGACCCGGTCGGCGCCGCCTCCGCCGAACGCGAGACGAACTGGCGCCAGGGCTACCTCCCGCACTTCCGGCGCCTCGTCGAGGCCGGGGTCGCGGTCCCGGGCGCGGCGCAGGCCATCGCCACGAGCGGGCTCGACTCCCTGCACGCCCGCATGCGCTGGGCGACCGACGACGGCGACCGACCGCTCGAGGTGGCCGTCGCCGCCGACGAGAGCGTGCCCGCGCTCGGCTCCGAGACCGTGCGTGGCGAGGGCGCGCCCGACCGCACGCTCTCGGTGCCGTATGCCGGTGAGCGACTCTCGGGGGACGCCCTGCGTCGACGGCTCGAGCTGTGGGTCGAGGCGGGGACCGTCGAGCCCACGTGCGCCGAGGCCGTCGGCCTCGTCATCGACAACCCCGACTGGCTCGACCTCTCCGACCGCACGGTCGTGGTGCTCGGTGCCGCCGCCGAGATGGGCCCACTGCGCTCGCTGCTGCGCTGGGGCGCCGACGTCGCCGCCGTCGATCTGCCGCGAAAGGACCTGTGGGACAAGCTGATCGGAGACACGCGCCGACTCGCTGGATCCATCACCGTGCCGGTCCGCCCCGGGGGCGAGCCACTGGCAGCACGCGCCGGCGGCGATCTCGTCCACGACCTCGGCGCCGTCACCCGATGGGTCGCGGCCATCGACGGACCGATCGCCATCGGCAACTACGTCTATGCCGACGGCGAGACCAACGTCCGTGTCTCGATGGCCGTCGACTCTCTGACCCGCGCGGTCGTCGAGGCCAAGGGCCGCGACGACGTCGCTCTCGCCTTCCTCGCGACCCCGACCGACGTCTTCGCCGTCCCCGGGGCCGCGGTCGAGCGCTCCGTCGACAGCTACGCCCACCGGCGCACCTCCAAGGTCCTGCGGGTGCCGCTGCGCACCGTGAGTGGCGGCCGGCTCCTGCGCCGCAACTACGTGCCCGGCCAGGACCCCGGCATCAACGACAGCGTCGTGCTCCAGCAGGGACCGAACTACCTGCTCGCCAAGCGCCTCCAGCGGTGGCGGGCGACGGCATACCGCGCCGACGGCGGTCTCGTGTCGTTCAAGGTGGCCCCGCCCACGCGCACCCGCTCGGTCGTCAAGAACCGGGCGCTCGCCGCCGCCTACGCCGGCGCGCACCGCTTCGGCATCGAGGTGTTCGAGCCCGGCACGGCCAACACGCTCATGGCCGCGCTCCTCGTCCACGACCTGCGCACCGGCTCGCCCGCGCAGCCGACGGCCTGGCAGGACGAGGCGTATGGTGCCGCGCACGGAGGCCTGTGGACGGCCGCCTACGACCCGCGCAGCGCCCTCGGGATCGCCGCCCTCCTGGGGGTCGCGTCGGCCCGCTGAGCTCCTGGAGGGGGGCCGGTCGGGGTGAGGCCTTCGTCGCACCGACGCCGGGGGAGTTGGCGCACGCGCCCCGGAGGCTCGATGCTGTGTCCCATGGGTGAGCGAGTGGCGCAGCAGCCACGCGTGGACGACCGGTCGCCCGAGCGTGGGCTCGGCGGCACCATCGGCGCGCCCCGCACCCTCGTCCCGGCGCTGCTGGCCGCCATCGCCTATGTCGACCCCGGCAACTTCGGCGTCAACATCACGTCCGGGGCCGAGCACGGCTACACGCTCGTGTGGGTCGTCGTCTTCGCGAGCTGCTCGGCCATGGTCATCCAGTACCTCGCGGCCAAGCTCGGCATGGCGTCCGGCAAGAGCCTCGCCGAGCACAGCTCCGAACGCTTCCCGGGCGTCGGCCGGCTGCTCCTCTGGGCCCAGGCCGAGCTCGTCGTCATCATGACCGACCTCGCCGAGGTCGTCGGCGGGGCCATCGCGCTCAAGCTCCTCTTCGGCATGCCCCTCATGGCCGGGGCCGTCTGTGTGGCCCTCTTCAGCCTCGTCGTCCTCGCCCTCAAGGTCCGGGGGCGCAGCCACTTCGACTCGGTCGTGCTCGTCCTGCTCGTCGTCATCATCGGCTCGCTGCTGTGGCAGGTGCTCGTCGCCGACGTCGACCGGGTCGCGCTGCTGCGCTCGGTCGTGCCCGGACCGCTCGACTCGTCGGCGGCGCTGCTCGCGGTCGGCATCGTCGGCGCGACGGTGATGCCGCACGCCCTGCACTTCCACTCGGCCGCGTCGCGGGGTCATGACGACGGCAGCGAGGCGAGCCACGCCGAGCGTTTGCGCAGCGGCCGTCGCACGGTGCGCAGCGTCGTCATCGCCATGACGATCGCCGGTGCCGCCAACATCAGCCTCGTCGTGTTCGCAGCAGCCCTGCCCTCCACGGCCGGCGCGAGCATCGAGACGGCGTATGCCGCCCTGTCGGCCAACGCGGGGCAGGTCGCCGCGACGATGCTGGCGGTCGCCCTCCTCGCGTCGGGGCTCGCCTCGACCCTCGTCGGCGTCCAGACGGGTGACGTCGTCATGCAGGGCTTCGGCCGCCGGCCCATCGCGCCGCTGCTGCGCCGGATGCTCGCCGTCGTGCCCACGCTCGTCATCCTCGGCCTGGGTGTCGAGCCGACCAACGCGCTCGTGTGGAGCCAGGTCGTCCTGTCGTTCGCCCTGCCCGGCACCCTCGTGCCGCTCCTGCTCTTCACCCGCGACCGCAGGATCATGGGCGTGCTCGTCAACCACCGCCTGACCACGGCCGTCGCCGTGGTCATCACCGCCGTCATCGTCGGTCTCTGCGCCTACCTCGTCGCCACCGCCTTCTGACCCACGCCCACGCCCCGTCGAGTGAGCGCCCCGTCACAGTCGAGTGAACGCCCCGTCACAGTCGAGTCAACGCCCTGCGCCGCCAGGGTGGGGTTGAGCGCTCACTCGAGTGTGGTTGGGCGCTCACTCGAGTTTGGTTGGGCGGCCATTGGGGGTGGGGTTGCGCGCTCAGTCGAGGGAGCGCTCGGCACCATGCGGACCGGGTGTGGCGGACGGCACCCGGCGGGACGGCATACGGCCTCGGGTCTCGCGAGGGACCGTGTGGGAGAGTGGCGCACGAACCGCTGCGACGTCGCGTGAGGAAGGTGAGCATGGCCCGTCTCGTCCCTCCGGGTGCGCGGGAGCTGCCCGCCCTGACCGAGCTGCGTCTCGAGGTGCGCGCCTTCCTCGCCGAGCAGGTCGCGGCCGGCGCGTTCGTGCCCCACGTCGACACGTGGCTCACCCGCTGGGACCGTGACTTCACCCGCGAGCTCGGCCGGCGCGGCTGGCTCGGGATGGTCATCCCGCAGCAGTACGGCGGGCAGGGCCGCACCTTTCTCGAGCGCTTCGTCGTCACCGAGGAGCTGCTCGTCGTCGGGGCTCCCGTCGCGGCGCACTGGATCGCCGAGCGGCAGATCGGACCGTCGCTGCTGCGCTACGGCACCGAGGAGCAGAAGGAGGCGTACCTGCCCGGGATCAGCCGCGGCGAGGTCGTCTTCGGCATCGGGATGAGCGAGCCGGACTCGGGCTCCGACCTCGCCAGTGTCCGCACCCGCGCCGAGCGGGTCGACGGCGGCTGGCGGCTCACCGGCACCAAGGTGTGGACCTCCGGCGCCCACGAGGCCGACGCCTTCTTCGCGCTCGCCCGGTCGGCGCCGCTCGACCCCGCCCACCGCCACGCGGGGCTGAGCCAGTTCATCGTCGACCTCCGGGCGCCGGCTGTCACGATCCGCCCGATCATCTCGATGGGCGGCGACCACCACTTCAACGAGGTGCACCTCGACGGCGTCCTCATTCCCGACGACCGCGTGCTGGGCGAGGTGGGGGAGGGCTGGTCGCAGGTGACGTCCGAGCTCGCCCACGAGCGCAGCGGGCCCGAGCGGGTCCTGTCCACCTTCCAGCTCCTCGCCGCCGCCGCGCAGGCCATGGACGACGGACGCCTGCCCACCGACCCGGGCCTCGGTCGCCACGTCGCCCGGGTCGCCGCCCTGCACCACATGTCGTTCGCCGTCTCGACGGCGCTCGAGAACGCCGTGGACGCCGACACGGCCGCGGCGGTCGTCAAGGTGCTCGGGACGACGGGCGAGGGCGACATCGCCGACTACGTCGACACGCTGACCGCCACCGGGTGGGCCCTCGACGAGGAGCTCGACACCCTCCTGCACGCCGCGATCCTCCAGCGTCCAGGCTTCACGCTGCGTGGCGGCACCAACGAGATCCTCCGTGGCGTCATCGCCCGCGGCCTCGGGATGCGCTGATGGCCGACCCCCGCGACCTCGCCGCGCCCACGACGCCGGACCCCGACCTCGTCGCGGTCCTCACCGACCTCTTCGCCGACTACCGCGCCACCCGCGCCACGCCCACCGCCGTCGTCGACCTCGACCGCGGCCTGTGGCAGCGCCTCGAGGACCTCGGACTGACGCGGCTCACCGGCTCGGAGTCCGCCGGCGGCAGCGGGGGAGGCTGGGTCGACGCCGCAGCGCTGCTCGGGCTCGCCGCCGCGGCGGCCGCGCCCGTGCCGCTCGCAGAGCACGACGTGCTCGGTGGCTGGCTGCTCGAGGCGGCCGGGCTGCCCAACGACGGAGGCCTCCGGACCGTATGCCGTCCCGACCCGTCCGGGGTCGCCCTCAACGTCACGTGGGCGCGCGACGCGAGCAGCGTCGTGGCCCTCTGGGAGGACCGCGACCAGTGGCGGGTCGCCGACGTGCCGATCGACCGCGTCGGCGTGGAGGAGCGCCGCAACCTCGCCGGGGAGCCCAGCGACACCGTCGAGTTCGACCTCGACGACCTCGAGGCGGGCATCGTCGTCGACCACGCGATCGGCGAGCAGTTCCACCTGCGTGGGGCGCTGGCCCGCTCGGCCCAGGTCGTCGGCGCCATGGAACGCGTCGTCGACGTCGTCCTCGCGCACGTGCGCGAGCGCGAGCAGTTCGGGCGGCCGATCGGGCGCTTCCAGGCGGTGCAGCACCTCGTGTCCGACATCGCCTGCGAGACGGCCCTGGCCCGTGCCGCCACCGACGCCGCCGTCGCCCGGGCCGCCGCGTCCGACTGGACCGACCCCGGCATGCTCTTCGCGGTCGGGGTCGCCAAGTCGTGCGTCGGGCACGCCGCCTCGGTCGTCGTCCGCGGGTCGCACCAGGCGCTCGGGGCCATCGGCACGACCCTCGAGCACGAGCTGCACACCCTGACGCGCCCGATCCTCGCCCGGCGCAGCGAGTACGGCTCCCTCCAGGACTGGGACGAGACCCTCACGGCGCTCGCCTCGTCCGCTGGTCACGACCGACTCTGGACCCTCATCACGACCGGCCGTGCCAAGACGCAGCACGCCCCCTGAACGACCCTGAACCACCGGGACCGCTCTGGACCCCTCTGGACCCCCTGAACCACCGAGCTCGCTGGTAGCCAAGGAGATTCGCCGCATGACCGAGATCCGCTACGACGTGACCGACGGCGTCGCGCTCATCACCCTCGACGCGCCCGAGCGCCGCAACGCCCTCTCCGTCGAGATGTCGCGCGAGCTCATCGACGCCGCCCGCACGGCTGAGGCCGACGACGAGGTCGGTGCCGTCGTCGTCACGGGCGGAGCCCACTTCTGCGCGGGGGCGGTCCGCAGCGTCCTCGCCGACACGGGCCGTGACCCCGTCGAGGACGAGGCCTACCGCAACCTCGAGACCGTCTACGCCGCGTTCACGACGATCGGCGGGGTCGCGGTCCCGACCGTCGCGGCCGTGCGCGGGGCGGCAGTGGGGGCCGGCCTCAACCTCGCCCTTGCCACCGACCTGCGCATCGTCTCGCGCACGGCCCGGCTGCTCCCCGGCTTCGCCCAGATCGGCATCCACCCCGGCGGCGGCCACTTCACGCTCATCAACCGGGTCGCCGGGCGCGAGGCCGCCGCGGCCCTCGGGCTCTTCGGCGACGAGGTCGACGGCGAGCGCGCCGTCGCGCTGGGACTCGCCTGGGCGGCCTACGACGACGGCGACGTGCAGGACGCGGCGATGGCGGTAGCCGTTCGGGTCGCCCGGGACCCCGCCCTCGCCCGACGGATGGTCGCGAGCTTCCGCCGGGAGACGGCGCCCGGGGGCATGCCGTGGGACGTCGCCGTCGAGCTCGAGCGCTCGCCGCAGATGTGGTCGCTGCGCCGCAAGCACGGGGTGTGAGGCACGGCTCACCACGAATCCGGCATTTCGGATCCTCGGGGGTCGTGGTGCAAGGATGGGGAAGTTGGCCGTCCCCCACCGCGAAGGAGCACCTGTGCTGGCGTCCTACCGACCTCTCTTCGAGGTACCGGGGGCACGCGTCTTCATCACCGGCGGGCTGATCGCCCGCTCGGCAGGCTCGATGTTCGCCGTGTCCGTGGTCGCGATGGTCTCGGCACGCACCGGCTCCTACGCGCTCGCCGGGGCCGTGGTGGCGGTCGGGATGGTCTCCCTGGCGCTCTTCGCCCCCTTCCTCGGGCGGCTCGTCGACCGCTACGGCCAGCGCCGCATCGCCATCCCCTTCTTCCTCTGGTCGGGGTTCTGGGCCGTCATGACCCTCCTCGTCTCGATGCGGGGGCTGCCCTCGTGGCTGCTCTTCATCACGTTCCCGCTGTGCGGCGCGATCCCCAACCTCGGCACGATGGCCCGCGCGCGGTGGTCGCACATCTTCGCCGACGACCCACGCAACCTCCACGCGGCGATGTCGTTCGAGCAGGTCATGGAGGAGGTCACCTTCGTCATCGGACCGGTCCTCGCGATCTGGCTGTCGACGACGCTCTTCCCCGAGGCGGGCTTCGCCTTCGCCACCGTCGCCTACACCGTGGGCGTGCTGATCTTCATCTCGGCACGGTCCACGGAGCCGCCGGTCGTGCCGCACCACGAGCGACCCACCGAGCACGCCTACACGGTGCCGGGCCTCATCCCGCTCGCCTTCATCATGGTGATGACGGGGGCGATCTTCGGCGTCAACGAGGTCGTGACGCTCGCCGTCTCGCAGGAGCTGGGCGCGCCGAGCGCCGCCGGCGCCATCCTCGCGTTGTATGCCGTGGGGTCGGCCTCCGCGGGCCTCGTCTTCGGGCACGTCTCGCACGGCCGCAGCCTCGTCAAGCTCCTCATCGCCGGGACGTTCGGGATGGCGGTCCTCGAGATCCCGGTGCTCTTCGCCGGCAACCTCTGGGTCCTCGCTGGTCTCATGCTCGTCGCGGGCATGGCCACCGCTCCGACCCTCATCACGACGATGAACCTCATCGAGCGGATCGTCCCCAAGGCCCAGCTCAACGAGGGCATGACGATCGTGCTCACGGGACTCATCATCGGCATCGCGGCCGGCTCGGCCGTGTCGGGCATCGTCGTCGACCACGTCGGACCGCAGCACGGCTACTGGGTCGCGATCATCGCGGGCGCCTTCGCCTTCGTCATGGCCCTGGGCACGCGCGCGTTCCTCACCCGCCGCGAGCTGCACAACCTCCGCTGACCCGAGCCCACGGCATACGCCCCGACTGAACCGTCGAAAGGCCACGTTTCGCCGGTGCCACCACGTCGAAAGGCCACTTCTCCGACGAGAAGTGGCCTTTCGACTGCTCCGAGGCCACAGATCGTGGCCTCTCGACGGTGGGGCGGGGTGTGCCCGGAGGGTCAGTGGCCGGCGGGGGCCACCACGACGTCCTCGTCCTTCGCCGGCGCGGCCTGACCGGGCTTGGGGCCCAGGTCGATGTTCGGCAGGAAGAGCGTGGCGATGAACGCGAGGACGAGCACCCCGGCAGCGACGACGAAGACGACCGACATCGCGTCGGAGAAGCCGACGAGGAACGGCTTGGCGAGCGCCGGGTCGAGCTGGTTGATGAACGAGCTGTCCGACAGGGCCGCGCCGCCGACGCCCGCCCCCGAGCCGCCGGACTGCCGCGCGGCCTGGAGCTGCTCGATGAACGCCTTGTTGGCAGCCGGGTCGCCACCGGTCGGGTTGCGCAGGGCCGCCTGGAACTCCGGGGTCGGGGCGATCGCCGCGAACGCCTCGGAGATCTTCGTGCCGGCCTGCGAGAAGAGGATCGACAGGAAGACCGCGGTGCCGAGCGTGCCGCCGATCTGGCGGGTGAAGGTCGCGGACGACGTGGCGACGCCCATGTCGCGGCGGTCGACGGCGTTCTGCACGGCGAGGGTCAGCGGCTGGAAGTTGAAGCCGAGGCCGATACCGAAGAAGAACATCACGATCATCGTCTTCCAGAGCGGGGTGTCCGCGCCGACGAAGTGGAAGGCGAAGAGCGACAGGACGAGGATCGCCGCGCCCATGATCGGGAAGTGGCGGTAGCGCCCGGTCCGGGAGATGAGCTGACCGGAGACGATCGAGCCAGCCATGATCCCGAGGGTCATCGGGAGCAGCTGGAGGCCGGCCTGGGTCGGCGACGAGCCCTTGACGATCTGCAGGTAGAGCGGGATCGCGGCGAGGCCGCCGAACATGCCCATGCCGATGAAGACCGAGGCGACCGACGACGACGCGACGGTGCGGTTCGTGAAGAGGCGCAGCGGGATGAGCGCCTCCTCACCCATGGACCGCTCGAAGAGGAAGAAGGCGACGAGACCGGCGAGGCCGATGGCGTAGCAGGTGATGGAGGTCGGTGAACCCCAGCCCCACGCACGTCCCTGCTCGGCCACGATGAGCAGCGGCACGAGGGCGACCGAGAGGCTGAGGGCGCCCCAGTAGTCGATGCGGTGGTCGAGACGCGTGTGCCGGAGGTGCAGCGTGCGCGTCACGACGATGAGCGCGGCGACGGCGATCGGCACGTTGACGAGGAAGACCCAGCGCCAGCCGGTGACGCCGAGGAGCGTCTCCTGGCCGGCGAAGAAGCCGCCGATGACCGGGCCGAGGACGCTCGAGGTGCCGAAGACGGCGAGGAAGTAGCCCTGGTACTTCGCGCGCTCACGCGGCGGCACGATGTCGCCGATGATGGCGAGGGCGAGCGAGAAGAGGCCGCCGGCGCCGATGCCCTGGACGGCTCGGAAGGCCGCAAGCGACGGGATCGACCACGACAGCGTGCAGAGCATCGAGCCGATCGTGAAGATCGTGATCGCGAAGATGAAGAGCTTCTTGCGCCCGTAGATGTCGCCGAGCTTGCCGTAGAGCGGCGTCGTGATCGTCGCGGTGATGAGGTATGCCGTCGTGACCCATGCCTGGCCGGCAAGGTCGTTGAGGTCGTCGGCGATGACGCGCATGGCGCTCGCGACGATGGTCTGGTCGAGCGCGGCGAGGAACATCCCCATCATGAGCCCGACGAGGATGGTCAGGATCTCCTTGTGGGAGAGCACCGGTCGCGCGTCGGGGCCTGCACCGGCTGGTGCGTCCGCGGTCGCGTCGACGCGAGGCGGCTCGGCGGTGGTGTCGGACATGTCAGTCCTCTTTCTGCTTCTGGGCTCTGGTGGAGTCGAAGGGCATGGGGGGCGGCGCTGCACCCCGGGCCCGGAGGTTGCTGTCGAGCGCGTCGCCGAGCTCGCGGAGCCGGTCGACGAACTCCTCGGCGGCAGGGCCGTCCCACTCGGAGAGCAGCCCTTGGAACCACCTGGCGCGGCTCGACTGGATGCGCTCGAGGGCCGCGCGGCCGTGGTCGGTGAGGGAGACGACCCACGCCCGCCCGTCGCTGGGGTCGGCGCTCTTCTCGAGCAGTCCGCTCGCCACGAGTGCGCTGACCTGGCGGCTCACGGTGGAGACGTCGTTGTGCAGCGTCGTCGCGAGCTCGGAGATGCGGACGGTGCCCTGGCCCGCCACGACGAAGAGCACGGGGTATGCCGTGACGTCCACGCCGTCCTCGAGCCGAGGGGCGGTGTGCTTGGCCGCGACGAGCAGCTTCTGGACGCGGAGGAGCCCGAGGAAGACGTCGTTCGCCTCGTCCCTGCTCACGGCCATCACATGCCCCCTGGGTCAACTACTTGCTTGCAGCATGCAAGTATTTGCCCGAACCGTCTCGGCTGTCAACTCACCTGTCGAAGGTTTGTCCAGCCATCGGATCGTCTCGCCACGTGCGGGGCTCATGTGGTTGTCTGTGGTCTCGCGCCATCGGGGAGGTGCGAGGATGACTCACGTGCCCGAACCGTCCAGCAGTGTGCGGAGCAGCCGGGCCAGATGTGCAGGGAGTGCCATGACGAGCGACGTTCCCGTCGATCCGACGATCAACGACGCCTTCCGACAGATGTCGGCCCTGATCTATGCCGGCGCCGACGCCGGCTCGATCCACCAGTCGCTCGTCGACTCCGCGCTACGCCTCGTCGAGGGCTGTGACCGGGCGTCGCTCCTCGTGCGCACGCGCGACCGCTACGTCACGGCGGCGAGCACCGACGACATCGCCCGACGCATCGACCAGATCGAGCTCGAGGTCGGCGAGGGCCCCTGTGTCGACGCCATCGTCTCCGAGGCCTACCAGCACGACGCCGACCTCACCGACGCGAAGACCCCGTGGCCGCGCTTCACCGAGCGCATCGTCGCCGAGACGCCGGTCCGGTCGGCCATCGGCTACCGGCTCCTGCTGGAGGGCGACAAGGTCGGTGCCCTCAACCTCTTCTCGGACACCCCCGGCGGGCTCACCTCGAAGTCGGCCGACGTCGGCGCGGTCATCGCCTCGTTCGCCTCGGTCGCGCTCATGGCGATCCGGGCGCGCGAGGAGGCGGCGACCCTCCGACAGGGGCTGACGAGCAACCGCGAGATCGGCAAGGCCGTCGGTCTGCTCATGGCGGCGCACCACATCAGCGGCCAGGAGGCGTTCGAGCTGCTGCGCAGCACCTCGCAGGAGCTCAACATGAAGCTGGCCCAGGTGGCTTCGCAGGTCATCGAGGGGCAGGAGTCGCAGTTCGGTCATGCCGGCCCGGCCGGCGGTGCCACGGCGGACTCGACGGTCTGACCCGACGCCGCGCCCGACGCGCCCGACGTGGGCGCGCACGCGGGCACGACCCTGTGCTGGATGACGAGTGGCCCCGACGCGCCTGACGGGCGTCGGGACCACGGTCGGAGCGGCGGGGGATCAGGCCGAGGCCATGCCCTCCGCGGACAGCTGGCGGCGCAGCTCGTCGAGCGTGCGCCGGAGCAGGCGGCTCACCTGCATCGCGCTGAGCCCCATGGACTCGGCGATCTCGGCCTGCGTCATGTCGCCGCCGAACCGGAGCTCGACGAGCTTCTGGTCCCGGGCGGGGAGCCGCCCGAGAGCGGTGCGCACGACGATGCCCTCGTCGAGGGCGGGGTCGGACCCCGAGTCGCCGCGGGCGTCGAGCAGGTCGAGGACCGGACGGCCACCGTCTGCGGTCGTCGCGTCGAGGGAGGCGGGGCGCAGGTTGGTCGCCGCGACCTGGGCCTCCTTGACGGCATCGAGTGTGATGTCGAGCTCGTGGGCGAGCTCGCCGGCGTCCGGGTCGTGGCCGAGCCGCTGCTCGAGCCGTGACCTCGTGTCGGTGACGAGCTGGCGTCGCTCCTGCAGCTCGCGCGGCGGGCGGACGAGCCAGCCGTGGTCGCGGAAGTGGCGGCGCAGCTCACCGGTGATGGTGGGTGTGGCGTAGGCGCCGAACTCGGTCGGTTTGGACAGGTCGAACCGCTGGAGCGCCTTGAGCAGTGCGAGGAACGCGACCTGCTCGAGGTCCTCTCGGTCGAGGCCCTTGCCCGAGTAGCGGTGGGCGAGAGAGCGGGCGAGCGGCATGTGCAGCACGGTCACGGTCTCGAGGGCGGTGGCGCGCTCGGACGACGAGTCCGAGGTGCGCAGGGTACTGATGAGCTCTCTGGTTCGCGCATCCTTGCGCGGACCCACGGATGGGTCGGTCATTTCAACTCCGATGGATCGGATCCCCGATGCGGCGCTGGCTTGACCGACTACTAGTGACGCTAAGCCGTTGCCCCTATATACACAAGGTGGACTTCGGCCCCGTCCAGGGGTCCCGAGGTGTATACGCGGGCGCGAGCAGCGACGGCCCTGGCGGTGTTCCCGAGGTGCGTGGGACCAGCCGGCTCAGGGGCCTCAGTGCGTGACGACGACGAGCGCCTCGAGGACGCGCCGGGCGATGTCCTCGTCGCCGGTGACGGTGTAGTGGATCTCGTCGACGCCGCGGCGTCCGGCGGCCCGACGCGTCAGGGCGTCCGTCGTGAGGTGGATCGACGTGACGTCGAGCTGCTCCTCACCCTCGGGCCGGTCGTTGCCGCTGAAAAGTGCTTCGCCGTAAGGGCGCCCGTCGTCACCGGTGATGATGCGCACCCCACCGCGCGCGACGACGGGACCGCTCACGTCGAGCACCACGGCGTGGCCGGCCCCGATGCCGGCGACCCTCGAGGCGATGCGCGGGAGGGCGGCGAGGATGTCGGCGGTGAAGACCGCGGCACTCGCGGAGTCGAGGTTGCCGGGCCGGTCGAGGGCGGCGCGGAGGTCCTGCTCGTGCACCCAGGCGTCGACGATCCGACGGTGCAGGTGGTCGCCGAAGGTCGTCTCGGGCCCGAAGAAACCGCCGATCACGGTGTCGATGTCGGCGTCCGACGTGCGCAGGTCGGCGACGCGCTGCGGGTGGAACTCGGCCAGCTCGGCCACGACCTCGCGTCCGGAGAGGCCGCGCCGCGCCTCGACGTCGACCTCGACGAAGCGGGCGAAGTCGCTGTGGACGTGCGGGTAGTCGGGAACCTCGACCTGGGGCCGCGGCATGCCGGCGAAGGACTTCTCGGCCCCGACGACGTGGGCGATCTGGTCCTTGACGGTCCAGCCGGGGCACTCGGTCTGGATCTCGAAGTCCTCGTCTCGGCAGGAGTGCCCGAGGTCGATGATCGACTGCACGGAGTGGTCGAACGCGTCGATCAGTCCGTTGCGGTCGTCTGGGGCGGCCGGATGCATGGGCATGTCATCAGACTACTTACCCTTGAGGCATGCCAACCCTGCAGCGAGACGGTCTCGCCGGCCCGCGGACAGGCCCCACCTCCCCGGCCTCCGGGCTCGTCCCGCTCGTGCTCGCCGCCGTCGTGGCGGTCGGTCTGCTGGCGAGCGTGGTCGCCGCGCGCTACACCGGCGCGGCCGCCCCGTTGCCCGGCGGCTTGACCGACGCGGGCCCGGTCGTCCGCTGGGCCCTTCCGCTCGTCCGGGTCGTCCACGACGTCGCCGCCTCGCTCACCATCGGCTCGCTGCTCCTCGCCGCCACGATGATCCCCGGCCGCACGCGCGCCGAGAGCGCCGCGCTCGACGAGCCGCGCCGCGCCGCCGCCCTCCGGGTCGCGACCGCCGCGGCGTTCGTCTGGGCGCTCGCGGGGGCCGTCGGCGTCGTCTTCACCTTCGCCGATGCAGCAGGTATGCCGCTCAGCGACCCTCTCTTCGGACGCAACTTCACCGGGTCGGTGTGGTCGATCGAGCCGCTCCGGGTCGGGCTCATCAGCGCGGTCGCCGCGTTCGTCGTCGCCTCGGTCGCCGCCGTGGCCCGCTCTCGTGCGGTCGCGCTCGCGCTCACCGTCGTCTCGGCGTTCGGCCTGCTCGTCCTCGGCCTCGCCGGCCACGCGGGCGGGTCGGCCGACCACGAGACCGCCGTCAACGCGATCGCCGCCCACCTGCTCAGTGCCGCCGTCTGGGTCGGTGGACTCCTCGCACTGATCGTGCTCCGTCGTCCCCTGGGTGACGCGCTCGGCGTCGTCGCCCGCCGCTACTCGACCGTCGCCCTCTGGTGCTATGTCACCCTCGGCGCCTCCGGCGTCATGTCGGCCACGACGCGGCTCGGCTCGTGGTCCGACCTCGCGACGCCCTACGGCGTCCTCGTCCTCGTCAAGGTCCTGGCCTTCGCGGTCCTCGGGGTCGCGGGCGTCTGGCACCGGCGCGTCACGCTCGATCGCATCGACGAGACCGGCACCTCGGGTGCCGGCGCCGCCGGCACCGGCGTCCCTGAGGGTGCCCGGAGGCTGCGGAGCCGGCTCTTCGTGCGCCTCGCCGTCGCCGAGACCCTCGTCATGGCGCTCGCGTTCGGCGTCGCGACCGCGCTCGCGCGGAGCGAGCCCCCGGTGCCCGAGACGGTGGCAGACCCGAGCGCCGCGCTCTCGCTGACCGGCTACCCCGCGCCACCCGCCCCCACGGCGATGTCGTGGCTCACGGCCTGGCGGGTCGAGTGGCTCTTCCTCGCCACCGGCCTGCTGGCGGTCGGGCTCTACCTGGCCGGTGTCGTGCGCCTGCGCCGTCGTGGCGACGCCTGGCCGGTGATGCGGACCGTCAGCTGGGTCGTGGGCTGGCTGCTCTTCGTCTACGCCACCAACGGCGTGCTCGGCATCTACGGGCGGGTCGCCTTCTCGTGGCACATGACGCTGCACATGCTCGAGGCGATGGTCGTCCCGATCTTCCTCGTGCTCGGTGCGCCCGTGACGCTCGCGCTGCGCACCGTCCGGTCACGCCGCGACGGCACGCTCGGCCCGCGCGAGATGCTTCTCGCGCTCATCCACTCGCGGTTCCTCGCCGTCGTCGGCAACCCGGTCTTCGCGGCGGTCTTCTTCTTCATGAGCCTCGTCGTCTTCTACTGGACCGGTCTGTTCCAGCTGGCCCTGCAGACTCACACGGGGCACCTGCTCATGACCGCGCACTTCGTCCTCACGGGCTACCTCTTCGCGTGGGTGCTCGTCGGGGTCGACCCGGGCCCCAAACGCTGGAGCCCGGCGCTGCGCCTCGTCGTGCTCTTCGCGACGATCTCCTTCCACGCCTTCTTCGGTGTCGCGATGATCAGCGGCACGACGCTCCTCGGCGGAGACTTCTTCCCGACGGTCGCCATCCCGTGGGTCACCGACCCGCTCGCGGACCAGCGCTACGGCGGGGGTGTGGCGTGGGCCATCGGTGAGCTGCCGAGCCTCGTGCTCGCGCTCACCGTCGCCCTGCAGTGGTTCCGCACCGACAGCGCGGAGTCGGTGCGGCAGGACCGCCGGGCCGACCGTGACGGCGATGCCGAGCTCACGGCATACAACGAGCGTCTGGCCGCGCTCGCCCGCCGCGACGAGGGCTCGCGGCGCTGACCGGGCGGTCGGAGCTTCACTACTACTCGATGTAGTATTGGCGTCGAGGAGGCGACATGCCGCAGCGACCGTCCGACCCGAGGTGCCCGACCCGGCTCGGAGAGCCGTGCACCCTCTGCTTCCCGGGGGCGAGCGGACCGCAGGACTGTGGCCTCGTCTACCTCGTCCGGAGCGACCCGGAGCTCCGCGAGGAGCTCGCGGCACGACGCCGCGAGCGCCACGCGGCGCAGCTCAGCGCACCGGCTGCCGCAGCTCCGTGACCCCCGCGTCGGCGTCGCCTGTCGGCGACTCGAGGTAGACCTCCCGACAGGGGCCGTATGCCGTGAGCTCCGTCGCGTCGACCTGCGTCGCGAGTGCGAGTCTCGCCTTGATGGCCTGCAGGCGACCGCGGTCGGCCGCCTCGCGTGCCCAGGGTGCCCGCGGGACGGAACCGCGGGCCCGGCACCGGCTCGACCGTGTGAGAGTTGGACCATGAAGGTTGCGCTCATCCAGCTGGCCTATGGCGACGACGAGTCGGTCGCCGACCGCACCGCCCGCGTCGTCGATCTCGTGCGGGCCCAGGCCGGTCACGACCTCGTCGTGCTGCCCGAGCTGTGGTCGGCCGGCGGCTTCGACTACACCGCGTGGGACGAGCGGGCCGAGGCCGTCGACGGGCCCATCGCGCAGGCGCTCGCCGCCGCCGCCCGCGAGGCCCGGGTCACGCTGCACGGCGGCTCGATCGTCGAACGGGCCGAGCCCGCCGAGCCCGGTGGGCGAGGGCTCTGGAACACCAGCCTCGTCTTCTCGCCCGACGGCGAGCTCGTCGCGACGTACCGCAAGATCCACCGCTTCGGCTTCGGCGAGGGCGAGCCGACCCTCATGGACGCGGGGGAGGACCTCGTCGTCGTCGACGTGCCCGTCGCGGACGGCGGCACGGTGCCGGTCGGGCTCTCGACGTGCTACGACCTGCGCTTCCCCGAGCTCTACCGGCGCCTTCTCGAGCACGGCGCCGAGGTCTTCGTCATCCCGGCGGCCTGGCCGCGCAAGCGGGTCGCGCACTGGACCCTGCTCGGCCAGGCGCGTGCCGTCGAGGACCAGTGCGTCGTGCTCCAGTGCAACACCGCGGGCACGCACGCCCGCCACGAGATGGGTGGCCACTCGCAGGTCGTCGACGCGACCGGGAAGGTTCTGGCCGCCGCCGGCCTTGACGAGGAGGTGCTGAGCATCGACATCGACACCGCGGCGACGCCGGAGTGGCGCCGCACGTTCCCCGTGCTGACCGACCGGAGGCTCTCGTGACGCCCGGTGCCGGGGTCGAGACCGCCTCGCTGCGCTCCCGCGTCAAGGTCCGTGCCCCCGAGCTCGTCGGCCGTGGCTGGCTCAACACCGGCGGACGGTCGCTGTCGCTCGCCGATCTGCGCGGTCGGGTCGTCGTCCTCGACTTCTGGACCTTCTGCTGCGTCAACTGCCTCCACGTGCTCGACGAGCTGCGGCCCGTCGAGGCGCAGTTCCCCGACGCGCTGACCATCATCGGCGTCCACTCGCCGAAGTTCGAGCACGAGGCCGACGCCGACGCGCTGGCCGCCGCCGTCGAGCGGTATGCCGTCCACCACCCCGTGCTCGACGACCCCGAGCTCGTGACGTGGAAGGCGTATGCCGCCCGCGCCTGGCCCACGCTCGTCGTGCTGGATCCGGAGGGCTACGTCGTCGCGTCGATGTCGGGGGAGGGCCACGGCCCGGGTCTCGCCTCCCTCGTCACGGAGCTCGTCGAGGAGCACCGGGCCAAGGGCACCCTCCGGCCGGGCGACGACCCCTACGTCCCGCCGCCGGCCCCCGACACCGCCCTTCGCTTCCCCGGCAAGGCGGTCGCCCTGCCGGACGGGTCGTTCGTCGTCAGTGACACGGCCGACCACGAGGTCGTGCACCTCGAGGACGACCTCGAGACCGAGCGGGCCCGGTGGGGTGGCGACGGTCTGCTCAACGAGCCGCAGGGCGTCGTCCTCGCGACCCCCGACGTGGCCGAGCGGCTCGGCATCGACCTGCTCGTCGCCGACTCGGTCAACCACCAGGTCAAGGGAATCCGCTTCTCCGACGGCTCGGTCCACGTCGTGGCCGGCACCGGGTCGCAGCTCCGCGAGCGCACCGGGGGCGGTCCCGCCCTCGAGCAGCCGCTGTCGACGCCGTGGGACCTCGCGTGGCTCGGCGACCGGCTCCTCGTCGCGATGGCCGGCACGCACCAGCTGTGGGCGTGGACGCCGGGCAACACCCTCGAGGACGGCCGCGTCGAGGTCGTGGGCGGCACGTCCAACGAGGGCCTCGTCGACGGGCCGGCACCCGAGGCGTGGTTCGCCCAACCCTCCGGGCTCTCCGCCTCCGCCTCCGGCGACCGGGTCTGGGTCGCCGACTCCGAGACCTCCGCCCTGCGGTCGGTGACGACCGGTGCGGACGGCGGCCTCGTCGTCGAGACCCACGTCGGCACCGGCCTGTTCGACTTCGGTCACCGTGACGGCGACGCCGCCGACGCGCTGCTCCAGCACCCGCTCGGCGTGACCGAGCTGCCCGACGGCTCGGTCGCCGTCAGCGACACCTACAACGGTGCCGTCCGACGCTTCGACCCCGTGACGGGCCAGGTGTCGACCTTGGCCCAGGGACTGGCCGAGCCGAGCGACGCCGTCGTCGAGCACGACCCCGAGACCGGCGAGGTGCGCCTCGTCGTCGTCGAGTCCGCTGCCCACCGCCTCACCCGCGTGAGCCTGCCCGAGGCCGCCCAGCGCGTCGACGGCCCCGCCCACCGCACCCAGCGGCCGCCGACTCCGCTGCCCGCCGGTGAGGTCGCCCTCGAGGTGACCTTCGTGCCGCCGACCGGGCAGAAGCTCGACCTGCGCTGGGGCGACCCGACACGCCTCGACGTGTCCGCGACGCCCGACGCGCTCCTCGTCTCCGGGGCCGGGCGGGCCGAGGGCCTGACCCGGACGCTCGTCCTCCGTGACGGCATCGGGTCGGGCACGCTGCACATCTCCGTGCAGGCTGCCGCCTGCGACGGCGACCCCGAGACGGGCGAGGTGCCCGAGCACGCCGCGTGCCACCTCTTCCAGCAGGACTGGGGGATCCCGGTCACCCTCGACCCGACCGCCGATGCCACACTGACTCTCGACCTTCGCGGGGTCCAGGCCGCAAGCTAGCCGGTTCGACCCCCCGGCAGGTCGTGACGAGACCAGCGGACGACAAGGCGGCACACGTGGCACGACCGGCATCTGGTGGCAGCGGACGCTCCGTCCTCTCGGCGGTGTGCGGGCTGCTGGCCATCGTCCTGCTGCCCGTGTCGCTCGTCGGCTTCTGGGCGTCGGTCATGCTGACGCGCACCGATGTCTTCGTGGAGGAGCTGCGGCCGGTCGTCACGAAACCGCTGGTCCAGGAGGCCCTCACCGACGGCGTCGTCGAGGGCGTCCTCGGCGCGGTCCAGCTCCAGCCGGCGATCGAGAAGGCGCTCGAGGCGCCGATCCGGACCCAGGCTGCCGCCCTCGTCGCGAGCCCCCAGGTCATCACGGCCTGGGCTACCGGCATCCGGGCGCTGCACACCCAGTTCATCGCCGTCATGGAGGGCCGGGCCGACACGAAGCTCGACGACCAGGGGCGCGTCTCGGTGCGCCTGACGATCCCGGTCCCGGCCCTGACGTCGACGCTCGAGCAGGCCGGGGTCCCCGACGCCGGGTCGATCGCGCCGGTCGTGACGATCCCCCTCGTCAAGGCCACCGACCTGCAGAAGGCCCAGGCGGCATACCGCATCGCCGACGCGTGGGGCCCGTGGGGACCGCTCGTCGTGGGCGCCCTGGCGCTGCTGTCGATCGCGCTCGCGCGGCGCTGGCGCACGGCGACCACGCTCGTCGCCATTGGCTGGATCGTCACGGCCCTCGCGCTCGCCCTCGCCGTCATGGTCTCGCGCGAGCCGCTCATGCGCCGCGTCGACCCGGAGGTGGCGCGCACCATCGCCGACGCCGCCTACGGTCTCGCGGCGCGCACCCTCTACTACGAGATCGCGATCGCCGTGGGTGTCGGGGTCGTCATGCTCGTCGTCTCGGCCGTGTCTCTCGCGTTCGGGCGGCGGCGCTCCGGCTGACCGCGGGCCCGTCGATGCCGGGATCGTGACGGTTTGCCGACCGGCGGGTATGTGGACCGCAGGTACGCGTCCAGGGCGTACCCCAGCCAAGGAGACCTCATGGGTATCGGACTCGGGATCTTCCTGCTCGTCGTCGGCGCGATCTTCAGCTTCACGAACATCGACTCCAGCGTCCTCAACCTGAGCAGCAGCACGGGCAACACGATCGGGATCATCCTCATGGTGGCCGGCGCGCTCGCGATCATCCTCGCGCTCGTCCTCAACGCCCAGCGCGCGCGCACCCAGCACACGGTCGTCACGGAGCGCCGGGGCGCTCCCGACGTCGTCGAGCGCCGGGTCGACGGCGACGAGGTCGTCGAGCGTCGCGTCGAGCACCGCGACGGCACCATCTAGAACCGTCGGAGGGCCACGAACCCGGCCCTCGACCGTCGAAAGGCCACGAACCGGAACTCCGGTTCGTGGCCTTTCGGCGGTGGGTGAGTGGGGGACGGGGGGCTGAGCCACGGACGGTGGCCTGAGCAGGAGAACTCACCTGCGCGGGGCGCTGTCCGTGCTTCGATGAGACGTGAGCCGGACCCACCCCGACGCGTCGCCCCGCACGGCCTCCGAGATCGACGCCGCGACCCCCGCCGACCGGGACCGCTGGGTCGACACCCTCCGTGTCGGGTCTCTCCTCGTCGTGGTCCTCGGGCACTGGCTCATGGTCTCGATCACGCCCGACGGGCAGATCACGAACGCGCTCGCGGTCGTGCCGGCCCTCCAGCCACTGACCTGGCTGCTCCAGGTCATGCCGCTCTTCTTCCTCGTCGGGGGCGTCGCCCACGCCCACACGCTCGAGTCGCTCGAGCGCCGGCGACCCGAGCCCCGCGGACGGTATGCCGCGTTCTTCCGGGCGCGGGCGACGCGCCTGCTGCGCCCCACCCTGGCCTTCCTCGCCGTCTGGGTAGCGCTCGGCGTCGTCGCCGACCTATCGGGCCTGACGTCGCGTCCCGGTGACGCGGGGAGGCTCGCACGCGACGCCCTCGTCATGGTGCCGCAGCTGCTGTGGTTCGTCGGGATCTACCTGGGGGCCTGTGCCTTCGCCCCGCTGATGCGTGACCTCCACCGGCGCTGGGGCCTCGTCGTCGTCGTGGTGCTCGTCCTGCTGGCGTGCGTCGTCGACGTCGTGCGTTTCGGGGGCGGCCCCGAGCTCGTCGGCAACCTCAACTTCGCCCTCGTCTGGCTGGCCCTGCACCAGCTCGGGTTCGCTTGGCGTGACGGCCTGCTCACGACCGCACGCGGCTGGGCGATGGCCCTCCTCGGTTTCGGCGCGATGGGTCTCGCCGTCGCGTTCGGGCCCTACCCGACGTCGATGGTGGGCCTCTCCGGGCAGGCCGTCTCCAACATGGCGCCGCCCACGGCGGCCCTGCTCGCCCAGGGCATCGGCATCTGCGGCCTCGCCGTCGTCCTGCGGCCGGTCATGGCGCGCGTGCTCGCCCGGCCCCGTGTCTGGCGCTCGGTCTTCCTGGCCGGACCCTTCGCGATGACCGCCTTCCTCTGGCACCTCACGGCGCTCATGACGGTGCTCCTGGCGCTGCGCGCAGTCGGCGTCGTCCAGCCGTCCGTCGCGTCGTGGCAGTGGTGGCTGACCCGGCCGCTCCTCTTCGCCGTGCTCGCGGTCGTGACCGGCCTGCTCGTGGCCGTCTTCGTTGGCTTCGACCGCGGGCCTCGCCCGGCGGCGGACGCCGTGCCGGAACCGCGGGGCTGGGTCGACCCCGTGGCCGCCGTGTCGGCGGGCGTGCTCTTCTTCGGCATCCTCATCGTCTCGATCGTCGGCGTCGACGTGCTCGGCAACCGGCCGGTCTTCTTCCTCGTCGGCGACGTCACGCCGGTCGTCGGCTTCGTCGTCCTAGCGGCCGGCCTGCTCCTGCTAGGGGCGACCCGCCCCCGCGCACCCCGCACCTGACGCGCGCTCCACCCGTCGAGTGAGCGCCCCGTCCCTGTCGAGTGAGCGCTCCGTCCCAGGGAAACTCGATGGCAGCGCCCACGCGCGGACCCCTACCGTCGTGCCATGGAGACGAGGCTCATCGACGTGCACGACGACGCCGTCTGCGCCCGCGCGTACGACGTCATCATCGCCAGCAAGGGCCACGAGCGCCCGTGGAACGAGCCACCGTCCCTCGCGGAGACGCTCGTCGAGTGGCGTCACGTCGACGAGGCCGAACGCATGGAGATGTGGGCGGCCCACGACGGTGACGAGCTCGTCGGCGTCGCGACGCTCTGGCTGCCGCTGTCGGACAACACGACGATGACGTGGACCGACGTCCAGGTCGACCCGGCCCACCGCAGGCGCGGCGCCGGCACCGCCCTCGTCGAGCGCCTCCTCGAGCGGGCCCGTGAGGAGGGTCGCGTCACGATGGTCGTCGACTTCCTCGTGCCCCCGGAGTCGGACGGACACGGCTACCGCCGCTTCGCCGAGCGGCACGGCTTCCACCTCAGCAACACCGAGATCATGCGCCACCTCCAGCTGCCCGTCGCCGAGGAGCTCCTCGCCCGGCACGCCGAGCACGCCCGACCGCGCTGGGAGGGCGTCTACCGCCTCGAGACCCATGTCGGCGGCGTGCCCGAGCACCTGCAGGAGTCGCTCTGCGCCGTCATGAACCAGCTCGCCGTCGACGCGCCGACGGGCGACATCGAGTTCGAGGAGGAGTCCCTCACGCCGGCGCGCTACCGGGAGTACCTCGACGTCGCGAGTGCCCAAGGGCGCGTACGCCTGACGACCGTCGCGGTCCACGAGGACAGTGGCGACGTCGTGGCCTACACCGACTTCATGCTGCCCTCGGGCGCCCCTGGGATCGCTTGGCAGTGGGGGACGCTCGTGCACCGCGACCACCGGGGACGTCGGCTCGGCATGGCCCTCAAGGTCGAGAACCTCCGGCGTCTGCAGGTGGACCACCCCGAGCGGCAGCGGGTCGTCACCGGCAACGACGACACGAACTCGTGGATGGTCTCGATCAACGAGGACCTCGGCTTCCGCATCGTCGAGCTGTGCCCGGCCTACCAGCGGTCGCTCGCCTGACCTCGCTCGTCCCCCTCGGTCGTCGCGACCGAGCCGGCTCGCGTTCCACTCACGGCCGCGCCACCGCGCGCCCGCCACGGCACCCCGTGACCGGGGCGGACGGCATACGCACGCCGTCGTGAGACGACGAGGCGCCCGCTCCCCGGGTGGGGAGGGGCGCCTCGAGGTGAGGGGTGGTGCGCGTCAGAACGCGGACTCGGGGACGTCCATGAGGTCGTTGTCGGTGGCCTCGGCGATGGCGCGCTCGGCGGCGAGCTTCGGCAGGACGTTCTTGGCGTAGAAGGACGCTGCGGCGACCTTGCCGCGGTAGAAGTCGGCGTCCTTGCCCGTGGCGCCGCCGTCGATAGCCTTCTGGGCGACCTCGGCCTGGCGGAGCAGCAGCCAGCCGACGACGAGGTCACCGGCCGCGAGGAGCAGGCGGGTCGTGTTCTGGCCGACCTTGTAGAGGTTGGCCGTGTCGCCGCCCATCCGCGGGTCGCTCTTCATGGCGTCGCCGATCATGTGGCCGACGATGCCCTGGACGTCCTCGAGGGCCCGGCCCAGCAGCTCGCGCTCGGTGTCGAGCGAGCCGCCGAGGTCCTTGGCGAACTCCTGGATCTGTCCGGCGACGTGCTGCAGGGCCTGGCCCTTGTCGCGGACGATCTTGCGGAAGAAGAAGTCGAGCCCCTGGATGGCGGTCGTGCCCTCGTAGAGCGTGTCGATCTTCGCGTCGCGGACGTACTGCTCGATCGGGTAGTCCTGCAGGAAGCCCGAGCCGCCGTAGGTCTGGAGCGACTCGGTGCCGAGCAGCACCCAGGCGCGCTCGGAGCCGAGGCCCTTGACGAGGGGCAGCATGAGGTCGCTGATCCGGTTGGCGACCTCGGCCGCCGAGCCCCTCTCGAGCGGCACGGCCGGGTTGCCGGCCTGCGCCTGGTTGACCGCGTCCTGCTGGCTCGCGGTGTAGATGACGAGGGCTCGCAGGCCCTCGGCATACGCCTTCTGGAGCATGAGCGAACGGCGGACGTCGGGGTGGTGCGTGATGGTGACGCGCGGCGCCGCCTTGTCGGTCATCTGCGTCAGGTCGGCGCCCTGGACGCGCTCCTTGGCGTACTCGAGGGCGTTGAGGTAGCCGGTCGAGAGTGTGGCGATCGCCTTGGTGCCGACGAACATCCGGGCGTTCTCGATGACCTTGAACATCTGGGCGATGCCGTCGTGCACGTCGCCGAGCAGGGTGCCGACGGCCGGCTCGTGCTCGCCGAAGGTGACCTCGCACGTGGTGCTGACCTTGAGGCCCATCTTGTGCTCGACGTTGGTGACGTGGGCGCCGTTGCGCTCGCCGAGCTCGCCGGTCTCGAGGTCGACCTGGAACTTCGGCACGATGAAGAGGGAGAGGCCCTTGGTGCCGGGGCCTGCGCCCTCGGGGCGGGCCAGGACGAAGTGGACGACGTTGTCGACCATGTCGGACTCGGCCGAGGTGATGAAGCGCTTGACGCCGGTGATGTGCCACGTGCCGTCGGGCTGCTGGACGGCCTTGGTGCGGCCCGCGCCGACGTCGGAGCCGGCGTCGGGCTCGGTGAGCACCATGGTCGTGTGCCAGGCCTGGTCGACGATGTGCTTGGCGAGCTTCTTCTGGTCGTCGGTGCCGAGGTGCCAGAGGAGGTTGGCGAAGGAGTAGCTCGCCGTGAACATGTGGATCGCGGGGTTGGCGCCGCAGACCATCTCGGCGACCGACCAGCGCAGGGAGGCCGGCACGACCATGCCGCCGAGCTCGGCGGGGACGTCGAGGTTGCCCCAGTCGCCGTCGACGTAGGCCTTGAACGACTTCTTGAACGACTCGGGCATCGTCACCGACTGGCCGACCGGGTCGTAGACGGGCGGGTTGCGGTCGCTGTCGAGCAGGCTGTCGGCCAGCTCGTGCTCGGCGAGGCGTGAGACCTCGCGGAGGATGTCCTTGGCGGCGTCGACGTCGACGTCGGCGTAGATGCCGGTGCCGAGGACGTCCTGACGGTTGAAGACCTCGAAGAGGTTGAACTCGAGGTCACGCACATTGCTCTTGTAGTGGCCCATCCGGGGACCCTCCACGTTCTGTCGCTCGTCGTGCGTCCGCGCTGTCGTCGGCGGGCGCGCCAAGTTACTGGCCGGTCACTTCCATGATGCTACTGACCGGTAACGATCGCAAGGGGGAGAGGTCACGGTTGCGCCACGAGCGGCCTCCGAGGGCGTATGCCGCCCGGCCGGCCTGTGCGCCACGCACCCGTCGCCGGGACGGCCCGGTCGCAAACGGGGTGCGTCACGCGTCGGGAGCCGCTGGGATGGGGACATGGACGCCCGTCACCGCCTCGCCCTGGACCCCTTCGACTGGCAGCGCACCGCCTCGGGCCAGATCCGCGTGAGCCGGGGTGGCCGGCTCGTCGCCGGCGCAGCCGCACGCCGGCTCGAACGGGTGCTCGACGGCGACGACGAGGACGCGGTCCAGCACGCCCTGGCCCGGGCGACCGGCAACTACCGGCGCGGCAACGAGCGCTGACGGTGGGGAGCGCCGGCCACCCGGCCCGCGAGCCCCGACCCGACGGCATACGTGCTCGGACGGCATACGTGCCCGGACGGCATACGTGCCCGGACGGTATACGTGCCCGGACAGCAGAAGGGCCCGGACAGCAGAAGGGCCCGGACAGCAGAAGGGCCCGGACAGCAGAAGGGCCCGGTCACGGAGACCGGGCCCTTCCCATCTGGAGCAGGCGGCACGAATTGCACGTACGTCTTCCTTCTGGAAGAAGGCTGTTCTGCTACTGAACTACGCCTGCGAGGCGTCGCCAACCGTAGCAACAGTCGGGCCGCGACGTCCAAACGGCGCTCGGGCGCGCCGCCGGACCGCCCGCTCGGGTCCGGGCCGACGCGCTCGAGGTCAGCCGACGGTCACGAGCCGTCGCGCAGGCGGCGGGCGAAGGCCGACGACCGCGCCCGCAGCTCCTCGACACGTCGCTCGTCGAGGGCGAGCGGGTCGAGGCCGCCCTCCATGCCGTTCGGCGGGCGCCGGACGTGCGTCGAGCAGCTGAAGTCGGCGTGCACGAGGGTGCCGAGGCTGTTGCCCTCGCGGCCGGATGCCCCGGCCCGCCGGGCCACGAAGAGGGCCACCTCGCTCGTCGCAAAGGCGTCCTCGCACCAGGCGCACATCGCGCTCGCCTTGCGCGTGCGCTCTGCGGTCCGGAGGAGGAAGCCGACGGGTTCCTCGTCGACCGGGACGACGGCGTAGGCCCGTTGCGGGTTGCTGCGGTCGACCCAGCCGAGGTAGTCGAGCGTCTCCCAGCGCCATCCGAGGTCGAGGTCGGCGGGAAGGGTGGCCTGCTTGGCCTCACGCCGGGAGGCGTTGACGAAGGAGGCGCGAATCTCGTTGTCCGTCAATGGTTTCACGGTCTGTTCCTGTCAGTCGGGCAGGACCGGGTGACCCGGTCAGCCGGGGTGGGGGAGGTGGGGCGGGACCCTGACCGCTGAGCAGGCCATGACGGCCACCCACCTCTCCGCGGGCCTCCCCGCTGACGACTGACGTGCCCCGACGGAGCAGCGTCCATGGTGTGTCACGACGTCCGCGGTGGTCCACCGGTTTACCGGAGCGCAGCAGCGCCGGACTGCGTATGCCGTGGGCTGCCGAGGACGTCCATCACGCCGCGGTGGCCGACGGAATGTCCGCTCCCACCGCATTTGACTTGTCAACTATTGCCACAATCTGTTCGTGTAGGACCCTTTTCGTGACCTGTCTGTCACCGTCGATGGATGCTCATCGCCCGGGGTCTCCCCCGAGCGGCCCACCGCACGCCGAGTCCTGTCCACCGGTGGGGCAGCAACGCAATAACGGACAGGAGTGGGGGACCCACTTTCGGGCCGGCCAGCCGGTCCTTGGGGTGAAGCCGCATCTGCGGCCGGGCATCTTCCGCCCGAACCCGACAGCTCACCTCACAGGCGTGGGAAGGAATCCACCATGCCCGCTTCTACCCTTGCACGCCGAATTCCCTTGCAGTCCCTGGCTATCACGCCACTTCTCGCAGCCGCCCTCCTCGTCGGGACGGGTAGCGCGCCGACATCGTCGGTGACGCCCCAGGCGGCCTCTCGAGCGGGAACCGCTCCGGTCACCATCAAGGCCAAACCGGTCGCCTACGTCTCGGCCGCCACGCGTGCTGCGCGCGGCAGGACCGCCGTCAGGATCGCCGCCGCACAGCAGGGCGATCCCTACCGCTACGGGGCCGCGGGCCCGTCGGCGTTCGACTGCTCCGGCCTCGTCTACTACACCTACCGCACCCGTCTCGGCGTCGGCGTCCCGCGCACCGCCAACGCACAGAGACTCGCCAGCGTCCGCATCAGCAAGGCGAACGTCCAGCAGGGCGACCTCATCTTCTTCATGTCCGGGGGCCGCGCCTACCACGTCGGCATCTACGCCGGCTACGGCAAGGTCTGGCACGCACCCAGACCCGGCCAGCGCGTCCAGCTCTCGAGGATCTGGACGACGAGCTGGGTCGCAGGCCGCATGCCCTGACGCCCGTCACACCGTCCCGTGACCGGTGTCGGGCGCGTCCGCCACCGGCCACGGGACGGCGTATCAGTGACTGTCCCGTGGGCCTCTGTCCCCTGCGTCGTCCGACGTCCGGACCAGGGAGATCTCCATGACCACGTCACTGCCCGTCTTCGAGCTGGGCCGACCGCGGCTCGACCTCGAACGCGTCGCCGCCCTCGCCGCCGACCTGCTGGAGCTGCGGGGAGAGGTGACCGAGGACGGGGACCGTCTCTCCGTCTCCGACGAGAACCTCGTGCTCGAGGTCTTCACCGCCTCCGGCGAGCTCTTCGCGGCGGACCGTTCGCAGCTGCACAACCCATCCCTGCGACCCGTGCTGCCCACGCCTGAGGAGGCCTACGCGCGGGCGAGGGACCTCATGGAGCGCCACGCCCTCGCGCCGCGGACCGGTGAGCTCGTCGAGCTCGTCGAGCTCGGCCCCGGCGGTACCCACGTCGCTGCACGGGCACGCCGCCGCGCACGTGCGGACCGGCGCACCCGGCAGCTGGACGTGCAGGCACGCTTCACCCTCGGCATCCGCAACCCCGGGGTCGACTCGGAGCCGAAGGTCCTCCCGGTCATCGGCGGTGGTGGGAAGCTCTCGTTCACCTTCGGTGACGGGGGGCGGCTCATCGGCGCCAACGGCGGCTTCCGCCCGGTCGGCGAGCCGACGTTCGTCGACGCGCTCGACGTCGACGAGGCGTTCGAGAGGCTCGGCTCGGGCGACAAGCTCGACCGCGAGGGTGCCTACCTCGCGTACTACCTCGCGCCGGGTGACGTCGGTCAGGAGGTGCTCACGCCGGTGTGGGTCTTCACGAGCGCGTTCGACGTCGAGCACGCCGGTGGCAGGGGTCGATCGACCGTGCACGGGCGCCACACCTTCGTGGCGGCCACCGACCGCGGACCCGTCTTTGCGCAGGTGGAGGAGCAGTCGGAGCGGGGGGACAGGCCCCCGGCAGCCCGGAGACCCTTCGACCGCAACGGGGCCCGAGCCGACCGTGCAGTCAACCCGAGCGAGGCGGGCACCAGCTGGGTCAGGCAGATCGACCAGAGCACGCCCCTGGGTGGCAGCCCTGCCAACGCCCAGGGCTTCGTCGACGGCCTGTCGGCCGACGGGTGGCAGACGAACTTCAACTGGGGCGACCTCAACGCCTGGGAGTCGGACTGGCACTCCGACGACGACACGTGGGTCGACGCCGCCGACTTCGTCTTCTACACCGGCCACGCCAACCAGAACGGCTGGGTGCTGTGCGTGCCCGGCAAGAAGCAGTCGGTGCTCCTGACCCCGAGCTCCGTCGGTGCGGCGCCGGCATCACCCGGCGACCTCTACGGCCAGAACGACCTCGAGTGGTTCGCCGTGGCCGCCTGCGGGCCGCTCCAGGACGACGTCATCTCGGCCGGTGGCGGCGACGTGCTGAGCCGCTGGGACGGCGCCTTCGACGGCCTGCACACGATGCTCGGCTACGGCGCGATCACCTTCGACAACACCGATGAGGGACGCAAGCTGGCCCGCTACACCCGCGACGGAATGAGCGTCATCGATGCCTGGTTCCGGACCGCCAAGGAGGTCCAGCCAGCCACGAACGGAGAGGCCGCGCCCGACGGCCCGGACGTGTGGGTGGGTGCCATGTGGGTCACCAAGGCGGGCGTCGACCCCTCTGGCGACCACATCTGGGGCCACGGCTCGGTCGCCGCTGACCCGACGGCACCCACGCAGCTCGTCTGCATGTGGACGACCTGCTAGGCGGACGCCGCGAGACGAGCGAAGGCCCCGAACGGCATACCGGTCGGGGCCCTCGCGTCGTGTGGAGCGAGCGACGGGAATCGAACCCGCGTATCCAGCTTGGGAAGCTGGCGCTCTACCATTGAGCTACGCTCGCACGGGCCGCCCGGAGGTGCCCCGCGAAAGGGTCCGCAAGGCGGCACGCGGCGTCAGTGTAGCCGACACCGCGCCAGTGCCAGGAACGCGACCCCAGGGGCCGAAACCGTCATGGATCTCGCCAAGCAGACCGCCTTCGTCGACCATGTCCGCGAGCGCGGCGGGGCGAGTGCCCAGGTGGCCGTCACCCTCGAGCAGTTCTTCGAGGGCAACGACTGCGAGTGGTGCATCGCGCCGAACCGTCCCGAGGACGTGCCGCTCGACACCGTGCGCCGGGTGCTCTTCGAGCTGCGCGAGCACCCGGAGGTGCACGACGTGCGGGTGGAGCTCGACGTCCTCGAGTTCCAGGACTTCCCCGACGACGAATGGCCCTACGCGAGTGGGGTGGCCGTCATCACGACCCTGCTCCCCGAGGAGGTCGACGCGATGACGATCGATGCCGACACCGAGTCGAGCGGCGGCCCCGCCGCGAGCGCGCAGTGGCTCGTCGACGGGCCGGTCGTGCCCGACGGCCACCACTACGTCGGCGTGTGGTGGGACTGATGGCTGCCGACGGCGGCCCGATCGTGACGGGAGAGCTCGAGCAGGTCACCGACGCCGTCTGCTACCACGGCGAGGGGCCCGTGTGGTCGCCGACGTGGGGTGGGCTGCGCTGGGTCGACCTTCTCGCCGGTGACGTCCTGACCCTGCGCGCCGACGGCTCCGTCGACCGCCTGCACGTCGGCGACGTCGCCGCCTTCGTGCGGCCACGCAGGTCCGGCGGCTGGGTGGTCGCGACCGAGCGCGGTCTGGCGCTCGCGGACGAGCCGGACGGCACACCCGCCCCGTGGTTCGACCTCTGGGACGACCCGGCGGTCCGGATGAACGAGGGCGGCGTCGACGGCGAGGGCCGCCTGTGGGCGGGGACGATGGGCTACGACCGCGTGCCCGGCAGCGCGCGGCTCTTCCGTGTCGACGGCAACGGCGACGTCACGACCCTGCTGCCCGACGTGACGATCTCCAACGGCATCGACCTCTCGCCCGACGGCCGGCTCGCCTACTACGACGACACCCCGACCGGCCGCACCGACGTCTTCACGGTCGTCGACGGCGAGCTCACCGACCGGCGCCCCTTCGTCACCCACGACGTCGGCCACCCTGACGGGCTCACGGTCGACAGCGCCGGCAACGTCTGGGTCGCCCTCAACGGCGCGGGCCGCGTCCGCTGCCACTCACCGGGGGGCGACGTGCTCGCCGAGGTCGCCGTCCCCGTGCGCCTGACGACGGCGTGCACGTTCGGCGGCGACGACCTGCGCGACCTCTACGTCACGACGTCGCGCGAGAACCTCGACGACCCCGAGCCCCAGGCCGGAGCCGTCTTCCGCGTGCGCGTCGCGGTGCCGGGGCAGCCGGTGCGCGCCTTCGCCGGCTGAGCAGCAGCCCCCAGACCACCGAGGGCGTATGCCGTGTGCCCGGGTCGCGCAGCGGGGCCCGGGCGCGCTCGGCACGCGTCACCTCACGGCGGTGGTCCCGGGCGGGTCATCCCGCCGTCGGAGGACGGGCCGAGGAGCACGACCGGGCGACGCGGTCGCAGCCGGCCGGACGGCATACCACCGGGGTCGACGGCGGCGCCGTCTTCGTCCTTGCCGCCCACGCCGAGGAGGCTGCGCGTCAGCGCCTGCGCGTCCGACAGGAGCTCGTCGAGGGCCTGGCCGAGGTGGTCGTCGGCCGGCGGCTCGTCGGCGACCGCCGCCGCGAGGACCGCGCGCCGCACGAGCTCCTTGGCGAAGGACGCTGTCGTGCCCTCGGCCCGGGCGGCCGCGGCCGAGATCGCCTCGGGGCCGAAGAGGTGCCCGCCGTAGAGGCGGAGCAGCTCGCGACGGCCCTCGGCGTCCGGCAGCGGGATCTCGGCGGCCAGGTCGACACGGCCGGGCCGCTGCGACAGGGCGACCTCCAGGTCCTCGACGCGGTTCGTCGTCAGCACGAAGGCGACGTCGGAGTCGGAGTCGAGGCCGTCGAGGGCGTCGAGCACCTCGAAGAGCAGGGGAGAGGCCCCCATCGGGGCGAACGACCGGTCCTCGGCGACGAGATCGCAGTCCTCGAGGACGACGATCGCCGGCTGGTGCGCCCGCGCGACCTTGGCGGCGTCGTGGATGAAGCGCAACGAGCCGCCGCTCAGCAGCACCGCCGTCGTGCCCGGCGTCGCCGAGAGCAGGTAGCGCACCGTGTGCGTCTTGCCGGTGCCGGGCGGCCCGTAGAGCAGGACCCCGCGCTTGAGGTGCTGCCCGTGGGCCACGAGCCGCTCCCGGTGCTCGCCCATGCCGATGACGTGGTGCGCCACCCGGTCGAGCACCCCGTCGGGCAGCACCACGGCGGCCGCGTCGACGGTCGGTCGCTCGATGAAGGTCACGCCCGCCATGCCGGGGCCGTAGGGGTCCGAGCCGAACGTCACGACCTGGCCGCGGATGACGCTGCGCTCGTCCATGAGCTCCTGGATGCGCGCCATGAGCGCGTCGGACACGTCGCGGTCGCGGGCGACGACCTCGATGGTCCCGGACTCGCGCCCGAACTGTCGGTTCATGCCCTGCTGACGGACCGCGACGGCGTGTCCGTCGAAGTGGAAGAGGCGGATGCCGGAGGTCACGACCTGTCGCTGGTCGTCCTTGCCGGGGCCGGTCGGCATCCGGTCGTAGTCGACCTGGCCGACCGACATGACCTGGCCGTGGAAGCGCTGCACGAGGTCGCCGAGCGACATGTGGTGACGCGCGTCGCCGGCGATGCCGATGACGGCGGCGTCGGGATCGGCGCCCGCGACCTCGGACAGGGCGATGTCCGCGTCGACGAGGCGGTGCGGCAGCACGGTCGCCGAGACGACGGCCAGCAGGTGCGGCTCGACCCCGAGGTGCTCGCGCAGGGCGTCCGACAGCCGCTGTCCGGCCTCGTCGGACGGTAGCGACTCGAGGATCCGCCGGAGGACGGAGTGGAAGTCGGCGAGCAGGGCGTCGTCGGCGCGGCCGGAGCCCGGGCCGGAGGGGTCGGAGGGGTCCATGACGTGACGATAGGTCGCCGACGGCGTCCGTGGGGCGTCCGCGAGGGAGGAGAGTCGGGCAGGAGTGTCGGGGCGAATCCGGCCCGGCGTTATAGCCTCGTCCCGTGCTGCTCTCCGACAAGGACATCCGGGCCGAGATCGCCGCCGAGCGGGTCGTGCTCGACCCGTGGGACCCCTCGATGGTCCAACCGTCGAGCGTCGACGTCCGGCTGGACAAGTTCTTCCGGCTCTTCGACAACCACAAGTACCCCTACATCGACCCGGCCGCCGAGCAGCCGGAGCTGACGCGGCTCGTCGAGGTCGGTCCCGACGAGGACAGCTTCGTGCTGCACCCGGGCGAGTTCGTCCTCGGCTCGACGCTCGAGACCGTGACGCTCCCCGACGACCTCGCTGCGCGCGTCGAGGGCAAGAGCTCGCTCGGACGGCTCGGCCTGCTGACCCATGCGACCGCCGGCTTCGTCGACCCCGGCTTCTCCGGCCACGTCACGCTCGAGCTGTCCAACGTCGCGACCCTGCCGATCATGCTCTACCCCGGCATGAAGATCGGCCAGCTCTGCTTCATCCGCCTCAGCTCGCCGGCCGAGAACCCTTACGGCTCAGCGGCCTACGGCTCCCACTACCAGGGGCAGCGCGGTCCCACGGCGAGCCGCTCGTTCGCGAGCTTCCACCGCACCCAGGTGTGAGCGCCGACCTCGACACCACCGCGGCCGACGGCGACAGCATGCCGCTGGCCTCCCTGGTCTGGGACGCGCGACCCGCGGACGCGGCCGTCGTCGCCCTCGTCATGCACGGCGGTGCCGTCGACGGGCACGAGCCCAACCGGCCCTGGTCGCACAACGTCGCGCGCCTCGTGCCGTTCGCCCGGTCCCTCAAGAGGGTGCCCGGTCCGATCGCCGTCGCCCGACTCCGCTTCCGCGTCCGTGGCTGGAACGGCGACGCGATGCCCGTCGAGGACGCCCGGTGGGCGCTGGCACAGGTGCGGGCGGCATACCCCGGTGTCCCGATCGCCCTCGTCGGTCACTCGATGGGCGGCCGGGTCGCGATGTTCGTCGGCGACGAGCCCGACGTCCGCCTCGTCGTCGGCCTCGCTCCGTGGGTCGAGCCGGGCGACCCGCACCCGGGCGATGGCCGGCGCACGGTCCTCGTCCACGGCGACCGTGACGTCATCTGCTCGCTCGTCCGCACCCGCCGCGCGGTCGAGCAGATGCAGGCCGACGGTCTCGACGCCTCCCTCGTCCGCGTCGCGCGCGCCGACCACGCGATGCTCGTGCGGGCCCGGCTCTGGACCGCCCTCGTCGCTGAGGTCGTCGAGGCCACCTTCGCGAACGAGCTCGGTGGCACGGGGGAGCCGCGATCCGGCCCGATCGGGGCCGTCGTCGCCCGGGTCGTGCACTCCGGGGGCGTCACGGTCGACATCTGACCCTCGACGAGGATCGCGGCGCGGTCGGGGCAGGCGGGTACGTTGAGGGACATGATCCGCTTCGAGGGCGTGACCAAGCGATACGCCGATGCGTCCGGCACCGACCGCGGGGACGGGTCGGTCGCTGTCGACGACCTGACCCTCGAGGCCCCGACGGGCAAGATCACCGTCCTCGTCGGTCCCTCGGGCTGCGGCAAGACGACGACGCTGCGCATGGTCAACCGGATGATCACCCCGACGTCCGGCACCATCTCGATCGACGGCCGCGACACTGCCTCGCTCGACGTCGCCGAGCTGCGCCGCGGCATCGGCTACGTCATCCAGCACGCCGGTCTCTTCCCGCACCGCACGGTCCTCGACAACGTCACGACCGTCCCGCGGCTGCTCGGCACCGACAAGCGCACCGCGCGGACGCGGGCCATGGAGCTCATCGAGCGGGTCGGCCTCGACCCGGCGATGGCCAAGCGCTATCCCGCGCAGCTCTCCGGCGGCCAGCAGCAGCGCGTCGGTGTGGCCCGCGCGCTCGCAGCCGACCCGCCCGTCATGCTCATGGACGAGCCCTTCTCGGCCGTCGATCCCGTCGTGCGCGAGCAGCTCCAGAACGAGTTCCTGCGGCTCCAGTCCGACCTCGGCAAGACCATCCTCTTCGTGACCCACGACATCGACGAGGCCGTCAAGCTCGGCGACCAGGTGGCGGTCCTGCGCGTGGGCGGCGTTCTCGCCCAGCTCGACTCGCCGGCCAAGCTCCTCGCCGACCCCGTCGACGACTTCGTCGCCGGCTTCGTCGGCCGCGACCGCGGCTACCGCGCGCTGTCCTTCGCCGCGGCTCCCGAGCTCTCGCTCGCCGACGAGCCCACCGTGTCCCTCGGTGCCAGTGCCGACGACGTCCGAGCCGTCGGTACGCCATGGGTGCTGTGCGTCGGGGCAGCGGGCGAGCCGTTGGGCTGGGTCCGGGCGGCTGCCGTCGAGTCCGAGGTGACGCGCACGGTCCTGCACCGCGGTGGCACTGTGGCCTCGACCACCGGATCGCTGCGGGCCCTGCTCGACGCGGCCCTGTCGTCCCCGAGCGGGCGTGGCGTCGTGGCCGACGACGACGGACGCCTCGTCGGCACCATCCGCGCCGCCGAGGTGATCCCCGCGATCGAGGCCCGGCGCGACGCCGTCGCCTCCCAAGCCCCCGCCGAGGAGGCGACCGCCCGGTGACCTGGGCCCTCGACCACATCGGCGACATCATGTCCCGCGCCGGCCAGCACGCCTGGCTCGCGGGGCTGCCGCTCGTGCTCGGTCTCGTCATCGCCCTCCCTCTGGGCTGGCTCGCGGTGCGCCGGCCGCGGCTGCGGGCCGTGCTGCTCACGACGACCGGTCTGCTCTACACGATCCCGTCGCTCGCGCTCTTCATCCTGCTGCCGCCGCTGCTCGGCACGAAGATCCTCGATCCCGTCAACGTCATCGTCGCGATGACCGTCTACACCGTGGCGCTGCTGACCCGCACCGTCGCCGACGGGCTCTCCTCCGTCGACGGGTCGACGCAGCAAGCGGCCATCGCGATGGGCTACGGCTCGTTCGCCCGGTTCCGCGCGGTCGACCTCCCGCTCGCGGTGCCCGTCATCGCGGCCGGCCTGCGCGTCGCTGCCGTGAGCAACGTCAGCATCGTCAGTGTCGCCTCGCTCATCGGCATCTCGCAGCTCGGCTACTTCCTCACGGACGGCTACGCCCGCTCCTTCCCGACCGAGGTGTGGGTCGGCATCGTCGCGTGCCTGCTCCTCGCGCTCGTCTTCGACCTCGTCATCCAGGTCGTCTCGCGGTTCCTCACCCCCTGGACCAGGGCGGTGGCCGCATGAGCCTCGCGACGATCTGGGCCTGGTTCACCGACCCGGCCAACTGGCAGGGCACCGACGGCGTGCCCAACCGCGTGCTCGAGCACCTGCTCTACACCGGGCTGACCCTGCTCATCGCGCTCGTCGTCGCCGTGCCGCTCGGCGCCTGGGTGGGCCACTCCGGACGCCTGCGCTGGCTCGTCACGGGCGCCAACGCCGCCCGGGCCATCCCGACCCTGGGGCTGCTCTTCGCCGTGTCGATGTTCGTCGGGCCGCTCATCCAGAGCGATCTCGCCTTCGTCATCCCGAGCATCACCGTCCTCGTGCTGCTCGCGATCCCACCTCTGCTGTCGGGCACCTACGCCGGCATCGACAGCGTCGAGCCCGCTGCGCGCGACGCGGCCCGGGGGATGGGCATGACCGGCTGGCAGGTGCTGACCAAGGTGGAGGCCCCCATCGCGCTCCCGCTCTTCCTCAGCGGCCTGCGCAGCGCGACCCTCCAGGTCATCGCCACCGCCACCATCGCGGCCTCCGTCAGCCTCGGCGGCCTCGGCCGCTACCTCATCGACGGGCTGGCCTCGCGTGACTACGTGCAGATGGTCTCCGGGTCGATCCTCGTCGCCGTCCTGGCCCTCGTCGCCGACGGCCTCCTGGCCCTGCTCGAGAAGAGGGCCGTCTCACCGGGAATCTCCGGACGGGCCACGCGTGTTGCCCGTTCACGCGCACGAAACTCCGATCCCCACTCCGAACCAGACCCCGACGGTGCAGACCGCTCGGACCCCGACTCGCGGCAGGCCGCAGTCGTCGGCTCCGGCAGCACCGGCCCCGTGGAGGCGACCGCCGCCACGGGCACCCCATCCGAAAGGGACCGACCATGACACGCACGCGCTTCCTCGCCGCGGGCCTGCTCCTCGCCGCCGTCGTGCCGCTCGCCGCCTGCGGTGGCGGCGGCGACCCGCTCGCCCCTGCCTCGAGCCCCGCTGCCGGCGGGACCGGTGGATCGACCGGCGCCGCCGGCTCGGTCAAGGTCGGTTCCGCCGACTTCCCCGAGAGCGCCCTGCTCGCCGAGATCTACGCCCAGGCCCTCGAGGCCAAGGGCATGACGGTGACGCGCCAGTTCAACATCGGCAGCCGCGAGACCTACCTCAAGGCCATCTCCGGTGGCGAGGTCGACGTGCTCCCCGAGTACTCCGGCACGCTTCTCACCTTCTTCGACAAGAACGCCAAGGTCACCCAGCCCGACGAGGTCTACGCCGCCCTGCAGAAGGCGGTGCCGGAGGGCCTCTCGGTCCTGGACAAGTCCGCGGCCGAGGACAAGGACTCCATCGCCGTCACCAAGGAGACGGCCGATGCGTGGTCGCTCAAGGCGATCCCCGACCTCACCGCGCACCAGGCCGAGCTGACGCTCGGGGCGCCGCCGGAGTTCAAGACCCGCCAGCGGGGCCTCGTCGGCCTCAAGTCGGTCTACAACGTCGTGCCCAAGGAGTTCCGCGCGCTGCAGAGCCAGGCCGCCGTCGCTGCACTGAAGAACGGCCAGGTCAAGGCCGCCAACATCTTCAGCACCGACCCGTCCATCGCGGCCGACGGCTTCGTCGTGCTCGACGACCCGCAGAGCCTCTTCGGCTCCGACAACGTCGTGCCGCTCGTGCGCACCGAGAAGGCCGACAGCCTCAAGGCGGCCCTCAACCCGGTCGCGGCCAAGCTCGACACGACGTCGCTCGCCGACATGGTCAAGCAGGTCGTCGTCGACAAGAAGGACGCGAGCGAGGTCGCCAAGACGTGGCTCGCGAGCGCCGGTCTCGCCTGATCCGGGGCACCTGCTGAGCGGCTGACGGCCTACGCCTTCTGTCCGCAGGACACGCCTGAGGCCCCCGCGTCGGATGCGGGGGCCTCGGTCGTGCCCCGACAGGACAGGCCGGGCTGACTCGGCCGTACCGGGAATGTAGCACCACCGAGAATGGTTCTCATTACAGTCGCGAAAACTCATGACCCCGAGACCGAAGGAGCCCCCATGGCCAAGCGCACCGACCTGCGCCCCGTCGTCACCCTGCGTTCGACCGCCGGCACCGGCTACAGCTACGTGACGCGCAAGAACCGTCGCAGCAACCCCGACCGCATGGTGCTGCGCAAGTTCGACCCCGTGGCGCGCGAGCACGTCGACTTCCGCGAGACCCGCTGACGGCAGGCGCTTGCCGCGACCCGCGGCCGACGCGCAGTGGCCACGTCCGACCTCGGACGTGGCCACTCGCGTATGCGGGCGCGATCAGCGGGTGAGGCTGCCTGCCTGGGGGGTGGTCTCGGGGGCGACGGGCGTCGACGCGGGGGTGGCCCAGGTGACGCTGACCGGCTCGGGCGCGAGCGGCGCGAACGTGGCCACGACGTCGATGCCGTCGCGGAGGAGCTTGACGAGCCGCTCCTCCGGGTCGTCGACACAGGCGCGGGCGATGCCGTCCACGGCGAGGGCGACGACCTTGGCGGCGTTGGCCGGCCGGACGGCTGCGGTGTTGAATCCCATGCGGGCCAAGTGGATCCGCGCCCAACGCTCGGCCGCCGGCGCCGTTGTGAGCGCGGCGCGAGAGGCCCTGGACAGCTGTCCGTGAGCGCGCCCGTCCTGCTCGGCGAGGATGCCCTCGGCGTTGAGGATGGCGAGGGCCATGACGTTCTGGCGCTCCTCGGCGGCGACGGGCAGTGCCGCCCGAGCCGTGGTCAGCACGAGCGCCGTCGTGACCCGTGGGTCGTCCGGGTTGAGGCCCACCACCTCGGGGATCATCATCACGAGGCGCTGGCGATGCGTCTCGTCGAGCATGTCGTTGACGCAGCGCGCCAGGGTCGCGAGCACCGGGTGCGTGCACTCCGGGTGGTCGCTCCACCGCTCGCCGGCCAGGAATGAGGCCATCTCCATGAAGCACGCGCCCTTGCGCGAGCTGCGGTGGCGGCCGCGCGACAGCACCGGCACGCCGTCGGGCACGAAGGGGGCTCGTCGTGACATCGTCGCTCCTCGGACTTTCCCATCAAGGATCCTGTGCGGGTTCCTTCATGGTGCGCCTCAATCGGCTCCTTGACCACCCCTTCTGTCCAACCCCGTGGTCAGGGTGGTGGCTGTGGGATCGCGTGCACTCCTGTCGCTGGGCGTCGGAGTGTGTGCACAATCGGCCCATGCCCGTCGACGCGCACGCCGAGTCCGAGAGCGGCGGGGTCCGCGCCCACGTCGCCGACTCGTGGCTGCGCTCGGCCGCGGCCGGCGTGCAGGTCGACACCGTCGACGCGCCGATCACGTTGCCCGGGGACGCCCTCCGCGACCACCGTGAAGCGCACCCGCTGGCGAGGGTCTTCCCCCTGCTCGACGACGTGCTCGGCCAGGCGGCGCGCGACTGTGACGCCGTGATGGCGGTGTCCGACGCCTCCGGTCAGCTGCTCTGGGTGTGCGGGACGCCGAGCGTGCTCCGTCGCGCCGAGTCGATCGGCTTCGTCGAGGGCAGCAACTGGGACGAGCGGCTCGCCGGCACCAACGCCCCCGGCATGGCGCTGCGCCTCGACCAGTCCGTCAACGTCATCGGCGCCGAGCACTTCCGGCACTCCGTCCAGCGCTGGAGCTGCGCGGCCACGACGATCCACGACCCGTCCGACCAGAGCGTGCTCGGGGTCCTCGACATCACCGGCGGTGACGACATCGTCGTGCCGCAGACGATGGCGATGGTGCGCGCCGCGGCCCGGATGGCCGAGTCCGAGCTGGCCCGCGAGCTGCTCGTCAGCGGCCGAGGCGCCCAGCCCGACGCCGTCGGGCGCGGGCTCTCGGTGCTCATGGAGTCGCTCGGTCGCAACGACACCCTCCTGACCGTCGACGACGGCCGGGGCCGCCGCCGGACGGTGCGGCTCAGCCCGCGGCACAGCGAGATCCTGCTCCTGCTCGCCTCGGCACCGCGCGGCCTCTCCGGCGACGAGCTCGCCGTCCTGCTCTACGAGGAGGACAGCAGCGCCTCGACGCTCCGGGTCGAGATGGGCCGGCTGCGCAGCCTGCTCGGGGAGGACCTCCTCGCATCGCGCCCGTATCGCCTCGTCGCCGAGCTCTCCGGGGACTGGATCGGGGTCGAGGCGCACCTCGCCGCCGGTGACGTCGCGAGCGCGATGCGGGCCTACCGGGGACCCCTGCTCCCGCGGTCGACGGCACCCGGGGTGGTCCGGCTGCGCGCGAGCGTCGAGGGCGACCTGCGTCGAGCCGTCCTCGGAAGCGGTCGCGCCGACCTCATGTCGGCGTGGACCCGCTCCGCGTCGGGCGCCGACGACTACGAGATGTGGCAGGCGCAGGCACGCGTGCTCGGCCCCGGCTCGCCCCTCATGCCCCTCGTCCAGAACCAGATCCACCGCCTCGACCGCGAGCTCGGCCCCACCTGACCCCAACCGGGCGTATGCCGTGACGCCGCCACCCGGCATACGCGACGCAACGTGGTTGCAACGTTGCGCTGCCTACGGTCACGCCAACCCCTGGGAGGGGAACCACCAAGGATGTTGGGAGATCAACCATGACCGTCTACGCACCGCCCGGCTCGCCGGACTCGCTCGTCACCGTCCTCGACCGTTACGGCCACTTCATCGGCGGCAACTGGGTCGACCCGAAGAAGGGCCTCTGGTTCGAGAACATCTCGCCGGTCAACGGCAAGCCGTTCTGCGAGGTCGCCCGCGGCACCGAGGAGGACATCGAGGCCGCCCTCGACGCCGCCCACGCCGCCGCACCCGCCTGGGGCAAGACCTCGCTCGGCGAGCGTTCGCTCATCCTCAACCGGATCGCCGACCGCATCGAGGCCAACCTCGAGTCGCTCGCCGTCGCCGAGTCGTGGGAGAACGGCAAGGCCGTCCGCGAGACCCTCGCCGCCGACCTCCCGCTCGCCGTCGACCACTTCCGCTACTTCGCGGGCGTCCTTCGGGGACAGGAGGGTTCGAGCAGCGAGATCGACGAGAACACCGTCGCCTACCACTTCCACGAGCCCCTCGGCGTCGTCGGCCAGATCATCCCGTGGAACTTCCCGATCCTCATGGCCGTGTGGAAGCTCGCCCCGGCCCTCGCCGCCGGCAACTGCGTCGTGCTCAAGCCGGCCGAACAGACGCCGTGGTCGATCCTCAAGGTCGTCGAGCTCATCGGCGACCTGCTGCCCCCGGGCACGCTCAACGTCGTCAACGGCTTCGGCGTCGAGGCCGGCAAGCCGCTCGCCAGCAGCCCCCGCATCGCCAAGATCGCCTTCACCGGCGAGACGACGACCGGCCGCCTCATCATGCAGTACGCCTCGCAGAACATCATCCCGGTCACCCTCGAGCTCGGCGGCAAGAGCCCCAACGTCTTCTTCGAGGACGTCGCTCAGGAGCGGGACGCCTTCTACGACAAGGCTCTCGAGGGCTTCACGATGTTCGCCCTCAACCAGGGCGAGGTCTGCACGTGCCCGTCGCGCGCGCTCGTGCAGAGCTCGATCTACAGCGACTTCGTGCCTGACGCGGTGGCCCGGGTCGAGAAGATCAAGCAGGGCAACCCGCTCGACACCGAGACGACCATGGGCGCCCAGGCCAGCAACGACCAGCTCGAGAAGATCCTGTCCTACATGGACATCGGCCGCCAGGAGGGCGCGAAGATCCTCACCGGCGGCGACCGCAACGTGCTCGACGGCGACCTCGCCGAGGGCTACTACGTGGCGCCGACGATCTTCGAGGGCGACAACTCGATGCGGATCTTCCAGGAGGAGATCTTCGGCCCGGTGGTCTCGCTCACGAGCTTCGACGACGAGGCCGACGCGCTCTCCATCGCCAACGACACCCTCTACGGCCTCGGCGCCGGTGTGTGGACCCGCGACGGCTCGCGCGCCTACCGGATGGGCCGTGGCATCAAGGCCGGTCGCGTCTGGACGAACTGCTACCACCAGTACCCGGCGCACGCCGCGTTCGGTGGCTACAAGCAGTCGGGCATCGGCCGGGAGAACCACAAGATGATGCTCGACCACTACCAGCAGACGAAGAACCTCCTCGTCTCCTACTCGCCCGACGCGCTCGGGTTCTTCTGAGCGGGCCGGCCCCCGTGGCCACCACGCCCCCAGAGACGGTCGCACCCGGTGAGCCATCGGCTTCCCCCAGCCGGGTCGACCTCACCGGTGAGGCGGCGGACCTGCTCCGCCGCCTCACCGGGATCCACGGTCCGCTGATGTTCCACCAGTCGGGCGGCTGCTGCGACGGCAGCTCTCCCATGTGCTTCCCGGCCGGTGAGTTCATGACGAGCGAGGCCGACGTGCACCTGGCCGACCTCGTTGTCGAGGGTGCCCCAGCGCCCATCGGCTTCTGGATGTCGGTCTCGCAGTACGAGTACTGGAAGCACACGCACCTCACCGTCGACGTCGTGAAGGGCCGCGGCAGCGGCTTCTCCGTCGAGGCGCCCGAGGGTGTGCGGTTCCTCATCCGCTCGCGCCTGCTGACCGGCGCGGAGCTGTCGGCCTTCGGCATCACCGCTCCGACCGTGGGCCGGGTCGGCTGAGTCCGACCGGACCGTGGAGGTCCGCACCCCTGTGCGGGGGTGCGGACCTCCACGCCGTCGTGGGCCGGGTGTCGGCGGGCGTATGCCGTCCGACCGGCGTATGCCGTCAGGCGGGCGGGGCGACCGCCGCCCCCGACTGCCCCGACCGCGAGAGCGCGTCCGCGACGAAGCCGCTCGCCTTGAGCTCCTCGACGAGCTCGTGGAGGAAGGCGACGGTCTCGACCGTACGCGTACACGTCGTTCCCACGGCCTGCCCGATCTGCATGAACGCCTCGTCGACGACCCGCACGTCGTCGCGGCGCGCGGCGAAGGCCGTGACGGGCTCGCGGATGCCGGCGCCGACCTCGAGACCCTCGGTGACGAAGACGTCGACGCCCTCGTCGCCACGCACGACCGTCGCGTGCGCCAGAGTGCGGGAGAGGAAGAGGTCGTAGGCCGAGCCCTCCTTGACCCCCACCCGGACGTCCTCGCGGTCCACGTCGGCGACGGAAACCACGGGCGAGTCGACGGGCACGACGTAGACGCCCTCGATGACGGCATACGGCGCCGTGAAGGCGACCTCGGTCGCCCGGGCCGGGTCGGCGGCGAGGAAGCACAGGTCGGCCGCGCCCGTCGTCATGGCCTCGAACGACCGGCGCGCCGCGTCGAAGCAGACCAGCTCGACGGGCACGCCGAGCCGATCGCCGACGGCGCGGGCGATGTCGACGGTCACCCCGCTGGGCGAGTCCGGGGTGCCTTGGGCGAGCACGGGGTTGCCGAGGTTGATCGAGGCGCGGAGGACGCCCGTCGGCGCGAGGTCCTGGGCGATGGCGGGCGTCGGGGTCGCAGTCACCCGGTCAGGCTACGGCGTCCTTGCCCCGGGTGGGCTTGCGGTAGAAGGCGATCCCGGGCACGGGCCGCTCGGCCTCGATGACGGCCGTGTCGGTGATCGAGATGCCCGGCCCGGCGACGATCGCGAAGAAGACCGTCTGGCCCAGCACGACGTCGACCTCGGCGGGCTCCGCCTGGCCGTCCGTGACCATGACGAGGACGCCCTGGCGCTGCTGGCTCTGCCAGGTCCGGATCCCCTTGTCCGAGCTCGAGTCGGGCGTCGAGACGCGGACGACTCCCTTGGCGCCGGAGCCGTGGGCGTCGGCCCACTCGTAGGTCCCGGTGCACGTGAAGGCGTGCGAGTAGCCCGACTCGTTGACGAGGCGGTCGCTCGAGAAGAAGTCCTTCTCGCCCGAGACGGCGAAGGGCCGGGCGTGCGGGTCGGGGCAGTGCCACATGACCATGTCGCCCGCGTTGACCGTCACCTTCGGGGCGTCGGGCACGAAGGCCTTGCCCTCGGCGTGGACGGTGACGAGCGTCTGGGCCATCTCGCCGCGCTTCGGGGAGTCACCTTCGACGACGACGACGTAGGGGTGGTCCTGGGCCAGGGCGGCGGTGCCGGCGTGGCCGATCGCGTAGGCGTAGGTGCCGGGCTTCATGAACCGCTGCCCGTAGCAGTCGGTCTGTCGCAGCGCCCTGCTGTCGAAGTGGTCGCTCATGGTTCCGCCCTCCTCAGGCGCTGATGTCGGCGCTGAGGACGAGCTCGTCCTCGGGCGCGTTGTGCTGGACCTCGGCGCCGACGGCGTCGATGTGGACCGAGACGGCCGGGTCGATCGCCGACGTCGCCGGCAGCACCTCGAACCACTCGGGCTGCTCGTAGACCGGGAAGCGGGTGCCCGAGATGAACGGCGTGATGATGGGGCCGAGCCAGCCGGTGAGCCCGGCGATCCCGATGGCCGCGGTGACGGCGATGGCGAGCCCGGCGAGGAAGGGACCGATGAGCGGCACCCAGGCGACGGCGGCCGCGACGGCGATCCCGATGCCGGCGACGATCGCCGCGGTCCCCGGGCCGAAGGCCAGGCTCGGCACGCCTTGGACGATGCCCTCGACCTTCCACACGCCACCGACGAGCGTCACGGACAGCCCGAGGTCGACGGTGGCCCGCACGAAGTCGCCGAACGACACGGGCACCGAGACGGTGGGCCACGTGATGTCGATCCGCGGGGTGCAGACCGTCCCGACGCACGGGATGTCGATGCAGACCTGGGGGATGTGGATCTCGGGGAGGAAGTCGCCGAGGTCGAGCGACAGCGTCGCGCTCGCGCTCCAGTCGAGGCGCAGGTCGGCGATCCGGAGGGTGCCCGGCGGGATGAGGTCGACGGTGCCGTTGCTCAGGGTGCCGCTCACGGAGTAGCTCACCGCGAACGGTCCGAGGCTGGACGAGCCGCTCGTCGACTGCGGGCCGAGCCCGGCGACGACGGTGTCGAGGAAGTCGTTGGCCGCGCCCTCGTCGATGGCGGCGATGATCTCGGACATGTGGGTCTCCTAGAGGTTGCCGCGGGCGAGCACGCGGTCGGTGTCGATGAGCGGGCCGACCGTCGGGGTCAGGGTGAAGGCGCCGACGCGCAGCGCCGAGACGGGGACGCGGATCGCCGTGAGGACGGCGCGCAGCATCTGGCCGATGAGGCACTCGAGCACCGACTCGAGGTCGTCCGGCATCACGTCGACGAGCTCGACCGCGTCGACGGCGAATCCGAGGGCGGGCTGCCCGTCGAACGTCGTCCCGACGAGGTGCCCGACGGCATACAGCTCGATGGTCGTGCACACGGGGTTCTCGGCCTTGCCCGGCTTGTCGTCCCAGCGGGGGTCGTCCGGCTCGTTCGGGTGGTCGCCACCGTGGTCGCCGTGCGGGTCGTGCGGGTCGTGCGGGTCGTCCTTGGGGTCGTGCCGGTCCTTCGGGCAGTCGACGCAGATCTGCACCTTCGTCGACACGCTGAACTGCCCCGGGCCGAGGCTCAGCTGGGGCGGCAGGGGCGCGTCCTCGTCGTAGAGGTCGAGGTGGGGCACCGAGAAGCGCACGTGCCACTGGATGCCCCCGGTGCCGGGGAAGAGGATCGGCGGCATCTGCGTGTCGGCCACGTCCGAGACCGGCACGAAGGCCGGTGACCCGTACGACAGCAGGTGTGGTCTGGCGGTGCACAGCGCCGTCACGAGGTCGTTGAGGGCTGACTCCTCGGCGGAGACGAAGACCTCGGAGGTATCGGTCAGGCTCATGGGTTCCCCCGGTGCTCGGGCCGGCTGCGGTGCGCCGGCTGCAGGGAGTCAGTGCGGCGGGCGCGACCCGCTGATACACGCCGACGTCGCGTGACGGCATACGCACAAGGCCCCCTCCGCGGGTGCGGAGGGGGCCTTCGTCAGGAAACGGGCGTATGCCGTCCGGCGGGCTCAGGCGACCGGTGCGGGCTCCGGGTCCGGCTGGGGCTCAGGCGTTTCCGCCTCGTCGGGCTCACCGCCGCCGTCGCCGCGGCGCACGGCGGCGAGGAGCATCTGGGCGACATCGACGACCTCGACGGCGTCGGTGGCCTTGCCGTCCTGGATCGCGGCGTTGAGGCCGTCGGAGAGCATGACCTTGCAGAAGGGGCAGCCGACGGCGATGCGCTCGGCGCCCGTCGCGAGAGCCTCCTCGGTGCGGTTGGTGTTGATCCGCGTGCCGAGCTTCTCCTCCATCCACATGCGGGCGCCACCGGCGCCGCAGCAGAAGGACTTCTCCTTGCTGCGCTCCATCTCGGCGTACTCGACGCCGGGGAGGATCTGGAGCAGCTCGCGCGGCGGGGCGTAGACCTGGTTGTGCCGACCGAGGTAGCAGGGGTCGTGGTAGGTCACCTTGGCGCCGGTCGACGCCGCTCCGGTGGCGACCGCGTCACCCGGGCGCGCGACGGGCGTCAGGCGCTTCTCGCGGACGAGGCGGTTGAGCAGCTGCGTGTGGTGCAGCACCTCGTACTGCCCGCCGAGCTGCGGGTACTCGTTCTTGATGGTGTTGAAGCAGTGCGCGCAGGTGACGACGATCTTCGTCGCGCCGACCTCGTTGAGGGTCTCGACGTTCTGCTGGGCGAGCATCTGGAAGAGGAACTCGTTGCCGGCGCGGCGGGCCGAGTCGCCCGTGCAGGCCTCGCCGTCGCCGAGCACGGCGAAGGAGACACCGGCGGTGTCGAGCAGCTCGGCCACCGCGCGGGTCGTCTTCTTGGCGCGGTCCTCGTAGGCGCCGGCGCAGCCGACCCAGAAGAGGTAGTCGACCTCGTCGAGGCTCTCGACGTCCTGGCCGACCTGCTTGACCTCGAAGGGGAGGTCCTTGGCCCAGTCCATCCGCAGCCGCGGTGCGAGGCCCCAGGGGTTCGAGTTCTTCTCGAGGTTCTTGAACAGGCCGTTGAGCTCGGCCGGGAAGGCCGACTCGATGAGGTTCTTGTAGCGGCGCATGTCGACGATGGCGTCGACGTGCTCGATGTCGACGGGGCACTGCTCGACGCAGGCGCCGCACGTCGTGCACGACCAGAGCACGTCTTCGTCGATGACGGCGTCGGGACCGTGCGGGTTGTAGGCCGTCAGCGGGTGGCGGATGTCGTAGCCGGTCTCGCCGACGAGCTGCTCGGTCGCGACGGCGCCCTTCGTGGCGTCGCTGAAGCCCTCGGCCGACTCGATGCCGCCCGCGCGGACCTCCTCGGAGGCGAGCAGCCAGGGCGACTTGGCGTGCGCGTGGTCGCGCAGCGTCATGACGAGCAGCTTGGGGGAGAGGGGCTTGTCGGTGTTCCATGCCGGGCACTGGCTCTGGCAGCGACCGCACTCGGTGCACGTCGTGAAGTCGAGCAGGCCCTTCCACGTGAAGTCCTCGACCTTGCCGACGCCGAGCGCGGCGTCCTCGTCGAGCTCGTCGACGTTCTCGAAGTCGAGCACCTCGCCGCCGACGCGGATCGGTTGGAGCTCGCCGAGGCTCGTGCGGCCGTCGGCGTGGCGCTTGAAGAAGATGTTGAAGAACGCGAGGAAGCGGTGCCAGGCGACGCCCATCGTCGGCTGGAGCGCGATGGTGATCATCCAGGCGAAGGAGATGAGGATCTTGACCGCGGCGATGACGACGATGAGGTTCTCGACGGCGCTGACCGACAGGCCGGTGAAGAAGTTGCCGATCCAGCCCGTCAGCGGGAAGTGGAGGGCGGTGTCCATGCCGGTGCCGGTCTTGCGCGCGAGGGTCCACTCGAGGGCGCGGAGCAGGCCGATGCAGAGGGTGACGCCGAGGATCGTCAGCTCGACGTAGTAGGCCTGCCACCACGTGGAGCCGAAGAAGCGGCTGCGGCGACCGTCCTCACCGGCGGCCGAGCGCGGGTGGTTCTTCTGGCGGATCGCCATGAGCACGAGGATCGAGAGGAAGCCCGCGAAGGCGAAGAAGTCGGTGATCCACTCGTAGGGGAAGAAGTGGCCGATGAGCGGCAGCACGAACTCCGGCTGGAAGAGCTGACCGAACGCGTTGAGCAGGGTGAAGAAGAGGACGCCGAAGCTGACCATCGTGAACCAGTGCGCGATCGCGACGACCGGCAGGCGCGACATGCGCGTGTGGCCGAGGAACTCGCGCAGCAGCGTGCGCGTGCGGGCCCCCTTGTCGTCGCCGCGGTCCTCGGGCTGGCCGAGGCGGAAGGTCGCGAGGAAGTGGTTGACCGTCTTGACGAGCAGGGCGACGGCGACGGCGGTCACGCCGAGGCAGACGACGACGGCGACGATCTGGAGCGCACTCATGCCGGGGAGTCTACTGACGCGTGAGCAAGCGCTTAGTGATTGTGACGGCCGTCGCGGCGTGACGCTCGTCCCCTTCGTCCCGCGCCGGGCGGCATACGCCCTTCGGGGTGTGTGCCGGGTGGCCCGGCGTCGTGTCGGCGCCCGGATCATGGGCGCGGCCTTGGCAATCGATAACGACGTGTTGGAATATGCATAACGAGAACTCGGTTGTCGGAGACAATCGAGGCGACAGACCGTTCCGCCGTACCCAGCCGAAAGGGCTCCAGCAATGCCGATCTACGACGACGTGACCAAGCTGATCGGCAACACGCCGCTCGTGCGCCTCAACAAGGTCACCGACGGGGCGCAGGCGACCGTGGCCGCCAAGCTCGAGTTCTACAACCCCGCCAACTCCGTCAAGGACCGCATCGGCGTCGCCATCATCGACGCCGCCGAGGCGAGCGGGCAGCTCGAGCCCGGCGGCACCATCGTCGAGGCCACCTCCGGCAACACCGGCATCGCGCTCGCCATGGTCGGCGCCGCCCGTGGCTACAAGGTCGTGCTGACGATGCCCGAGTCGATGAGCAAGGAGCGCCGCGCGCTGCTGCGCGCCTTCGGCGCCGAGCTCGTCCTCACCGACCCGTCGACCGGTATGAAGGGCGCGGTCGCCAAGGCCGACGAGATCGTCGCCGAGCGAGGCGGCGTGCTGGCCCGCCAGTTCGCCAACGAGGCCAACCCCGAGATCCACCGCAGGACCACCGCGGAGGAGATCTGGAAGGACACCGACGGCGAGGTCGACATCGTCGTCGCCGGCATCGGCACGGGCGGCACCATCACCGGCGTCGGCCAGGTGCTCAAGGCCCGCAAGCCGAGCGTCCAGATCATCGCCGTCGAGCCCGAGGAGAGCCCGATCCTCAACGGCGGCCAGCCCGGTCCGCACAAGATCCAGGGCATCGGCGCCAACTTCGTCCCCGAGATCCTCGACACCGAGGTCTACGACGAGGTCATCGACGTCAACGCCGAGACCTCCGTCAAGTGGGCCCGCCGCGCCGCGACCGAGGAGGGCCTGCTCGTCGGCCTGTCGTCCGGTGCCGCCATCGCTGCCGCCGTCCAGGTCGCCCAGCGTCCCGAGAACGCCGGCAAGACGATCGTCGTCATCATCCCGTCGTTCGGTGAGCGCTACCTGTCGACGATCCTCTTCGAGGGCCTCGTCGACTGACGTCCCCTCGTTCGCCCGCCCCACCTGCAATGCCACCAAGGAGTCGTGCATGAGCACCGCACCACAGATCGACCACGAGCCCCGGCCGGCCGAGAAGCCGCTGACGCTCGTGCGCGGTGACGGCGCGGCCGAGGTGGTCGGGACAGCCGGGGAGCCGGCGGCGACTGTGACCTCCCACGCAGCCGCCGTCGTCCCCGGCGGGCGGTCGTATGCCGGCCCGCTCGGCCTCGTGCGCAAGCTCGCCGACCGGGCCCGCGAGGACGTCGACGGCGCGATCGAGCGCGACCCCGCGGCCAACTCCCGGCTCGAGATGGTCCTGACCTCTCCTGGGCTGCACGCCATCTGGGCGCACCGCGGCCTGCACGAGCTGTGGAAGCGCCCGGGCGGACGGCTGCCGGCGCGGGTCCTCGCGACGGTGACGCGCTCGATCACGGGCGTCGAGATCCACCCGGCGGCCCGGCTCGGCCGGCGGTTCTTCATCGACCACGGCATGGGAGTCGTCATCGGCGAGACCGCCGAGGTCGGCGACGACGTCATGATCTACCACGGGGTCACCCTGGGTGGCCGGTCGATGGAACACGTCAAGCGGCACCCCACGGTCGGCAACCGCGTCACCATCGGCGCCGGTGCCCGCGTGCTCGGGCCCATCCGCGTCGGCGACGACGTCCAGATCGGCGCCAACTCGGTCGTCGTCAAGGACGTCCCTTCCGGCGCGGTCGCGACCGGCATCCCGGCGGTCATCCGGTTCCCGAAGCGCGACGCGACCAACCAGTGGCTCGACCCGGCGATGTACATCTGACCCACTGCTCCGGCACCGCCGTCATCGTCCTGCGGATGGTCCTGCCGCTCGTGGGGTGATGACCACACCAGACGCAGCATCATGAGGCGTGTCATCGGGCGCGTCATGGTCGGCGCCGGGATGATTCGGACGGCTGGGTCGCCCGCGGCTAGACTTCCGCGGACACTGGAGGGCTCGCATAGTGGCCGAGTGCGGCGGTCTTGAAAACCGCTATGGGTTCATAGCCCATCGTGGGTTCGAATCCCACGCCCTCCGCCAACTGCTCCGTCGGCGCGGAGCGCCTTCGGAGCAGCTTGCGGAGGCGTGAGATGACGGGGAGCGCTGGGCCCGGGCGAGTAACGAGCCCGGTACCAGCGCGGAGTCCCACGCCCTCCGCACGCTGGCCGGAGCGCGTCGCCACGCCGCAGGCCACGGGTGCACCCAGACAGCGCGGGAGATCGCGCAGCTCGTGTCGCCAGGGCGCAGCAGTCGCACGACCTCGTGCGCGATCTCACGCGCGACCTCACGACCCCACTCCTCCGGCCTGGCCTCGGACCGGATCCGGGCATGAAAAAAGGGCCTCCGGAGATCCGGAGTCCCTTTTGTTCTCATGCGCCGGCCTCGACGGTGAGCCCAGCGGTTGCACGCGCTCTCAGAGCAGGCCGAGCCTCTCCTCGAACGTCGTGCTGGAGTTGTACTGACCGACCGGCATCGACGTGGACGGACGGTTCATGGCCGCGAAGAACGACACGATGTACGACATCTCTGTATTCAGTTTCCTTGGTGACTGGGCCCGCCGACGCGTCGTCGCGGGCCCGGTTGGTCGACCGTCATTGCGGGACGATCAGGACCGGCGGACCACCCGCGACCCGGCCGGGAGCGTGGCCGGGCCGTGGGCGATGTCTGCTCGACAATGGTAACAGTTCCGCAACCATGCTCCCGACCGGCGTTGACCTTTGGGTGGGGCCGTGAGATACGACAGTGTGACCAGACATTCCGGCTCGGATCCCGCGCCCGACACCGCCGAGATCCTGAGCCGGCTGGCCCCTCTCGAGCTCACGTCGGCGAGCCCTCTCGTCCTGCGGGGACGCCGCTTCGACGCTGCCTCGCCCGCCGTCATGGCGATCGTCAACCGGACCCGTGACTCCTTCTTCAGCGGCAACCGCCACGCCGACCTCGAGTCCGCCAAGGCGGCCCTCGTCGAGGCCGTCGAGCTCGGCGCGGACCTCGTCGACGTCGGTGGCGTGCGCGCCGGTCAGGAGGGCGAGGTCGTCGACGCCGACGAGGAGATCCGGCGCGTCGTCCCGTTCCTGCAGTGGGCGCGGGCCGAGCACCCGGACGTCCTGCTGAGCCTCGACACGTGGAGGTCGGAGGTGGCCCGTGAGGCGGCCGGGGTCGTGGACCTCGTCAACGACACGTGGGCCGGACACGACCCCGAGCTCGTCCACGTCGCGTCGGGCATCGGTGCCGGCTACGTCATCTCACATACCGGCGGCCTTCCGCCCCGGACCGATCCGGTCGACGTCACCTACGGCGACGACCCGCTCGACGTCGTGCGGGACGTCGTGCGCACCCTGGCCGACGGCGCCCTGGCGGCCGAGCAGGCCGGCATACCTCGTGAACGCATCCTCGTCGACCCCACGCTCGACTTCGGCAAGACCACGGCGCACTCGCTCGAGGTCCTGAGGCACACGGCCGACATCACTGCCCTGAACTACCCTGTGCTGCAGGCGATGTCGCGCAAGGACTTCGTCGGGGAGTCGCTCGACCTGCCGGCCGAGGAGCGGCTCGAGGGGTCGCTCGCGGCGACCGCGGTGGCGGCCTGGCTGGGGGCCACGGTGTTCCGCGCGCACGACGTCCGGGCGACCCGGCGCGTCCTCGACATGGTCGCGACGATCCGCGGCGACCGACCCCCGCGGCTCGCGCTGCGAGGCACCCGACGTGACGTCGCGACGAACGGTTCCTGAACGCCCAAAAACGAGTGTCATCCGACGGGCCGACCGGCCGGTATTCTGCTAGGTTCGTCGCGGTTGCAGTTGCAGTTCCTCGCAGTCGAGCAGGTGCCCGTCATCCGCAACGGTGACGGGTTTCCTTTCGGCTTCGGTGGGTTCGCGCCCGTCGAGTGGAGTCAAAGCGGCAGCTTGGGATGCGCGAGGTGCGTTGTCCCACACGCTAAAGAAGGAAGAGTTACCCGTATGGCACAGGGCACCGTCAAGTGGTTCAACGCTGAAAAGGGCTTCGGCTTCATCGCCCAGGACGGCGGCGGCCCCGACGTTTTCGTCCACTACTCGGCCATTCAGTCGAACGGTTACCGTTCGCTGGACGAGGCGCAGCGAGTCGAGTTCGAGGTCACGCAGGGTCCCAAGGGCCCGCAGGCCGACGCAGTTCGCCCGCTCTGATCACTCGAGAGCAACAGCAACGAGCGACACCAACCTCAGTCGTTTGTGACAAAGCCCCCGGCCATCGGCCGGGGGCTTTGTTGTGGGTCGGCGGGCCTGCGGGTCAGCAGGTCTCGTAGGAGTCGGTGCTCGACGAGGTCGGGGTCTTCGTCTTCGTCGGCGTGCTCGTCGACGTCGAGGAGGGCTTGGGCGTCGCCTTCGGCGGCGCGATGCCCTTCTGGATCAGCTCGCGGATGAGCGCGTAGTCGGGGTCGTTGGAGTAGACCTTCTGCTTCTGCGTCAGCGCCACGCTGTTGATCTTCGACTTCTGCACACGCTCGACGAGCTCGACGAAGGCCGGGAGGTTCTGCACCGGGATGTCGGTGTAGATGTTGTCCTTGAGGATGCTCGCGACCTCGGGGTACTTCGAGACCATCTGGGCCGGGTTGACCTGCTGGACGATCGCCTGGACGACGCAGCGCTGGCGCATCTGGCGGAACGTGTCGCTGTCGGCGGCGCGCGAGCGGGCGTACCAGAGGGAGTGGTAGCCATCGAGGTGCTGGCGGCCGGGCTCGAAGTAGCCCTTGACGCCGAAGACGCTGCCGTCGGGGGCGTGCTCGCCGCCGATGGTCAGCTTGGTGCCGTAGCCGCTCAGCTTGACGTTGATGTCGAGTCCACCCATGGCGTCGATGAGGCGCGAGAAGCCCTTGAGGTCGATGACGACCATCTGGTCGACCTCGAGTCCGGTGATCTCCTGGACGGTCCCACGCAGCTCGACGCGCCCGGGCTGGTCACCCGAGGGGTAGGCGCCCGGGTGGGCCTTGGCGTAGTTCTCGGCGTCGACGTAGAGGTTGGTCAGCATGCACTGGCCGGTGCCCTGGTCACAGGAGCTGTCGGGCGAGCCGAACGTGCCGGAGGGGTAGATGGCGCGCAGCGGGCTCTTCGGCGCCAGTGGCGCGTTGAGCAGGTTGCGCGGCATCGAGATGAGCGCGGTGCGTCCGGTCTTGGTGTCGATGCTCGCGAGGATCATCGAGTCGGTGCGGATGCCGACCCGGTCGGCGCCGGCGTCGGAGCCGAGCAGCAGGATGTTGACGCGGGCCTGCTCGGCCCAGGGGTCCTCGCCCTCGGAGACCTGGGCTCCGGCTCCGGGGGTCGTGGGGGTCTTGCCGAAGACCTGCGCCACGGTGCTCTGCGTGATCGTGGCGTACTCGGCGAACTTGAACGACGAGCCGGCGACGACGAAGACCATCAGGGTGGTGAAGCCGGCGAGCAGGCGCGTACGGGCACGGTCGAGCCTCGTGGGGCGCGACTGCACGGCAGTGAGGATGATCGAGCCGCACCAGAGGATGCCGCCGATGACGAAGGCGACGGCGAGCGTCTGCAGCACCGTGGGGCGCGCGACGATCGACAGGGCGGCGTTCGTCACGCCGGTGCGCATCACGTAGTACGCGCCGACGCCGAGGCTGACGATCGCGAGAGCGAGCAGCAGCCATCCGAACTTGCGGCTACGGGTCTGGGTCAGGCCTGCTCCGGGGACGACGGTGCCGAGGGCCGTGAGCCCGACGGCGCGACGGAAGCCTGACTTGAGCTCGCGTCGCAGCGCCTCACGGGTCGGGGGCGCAGCCGGACCTCGCGTGTTCGGGTAGGTCATGGAGTCCTCTCTGCATCGGCCCGTGCGCACGAGCCGATGCACATTGTGCCCTGCCAACCTGATATATGCCGCATCGAGTTGGGTAAGGCGCCTGGACGCGTCCACCCCCGGTTTGGGTCGGGCGCACCGGTGCCGGTAGCCTGTGCTCGCCCGTGCATCTGACGCCGCCTCGGCGGCCTCGTCGCGGGCACGGAGGCGTCGCATAGTGGCCTAGTGCGCCCGCCTGCTAAGCGGGTTGAGGATAAAACCTCTCGCGGGTTCAAATCCCGCCGCCTCCGCGCCAGAACGCCGAATGCCCCCGAGCGAGCTCGGGGGCATTCGGCGTTCTTCCACGGAGGCGGCGCGATGCTGGGAGGAGCGGCTGGTCGCGGCGAGGAACGAGCCACGACCAACGCGACGGCTCCCGCCGCCTCCGCCCTGGGCAGGACCGCAAACATTGGCCCCTCAACAGTTGGGACCCGCAAACGGTGGCCTCTCGACGGTTCAGGCGGGCGAGGAGTGGGCGCCGTTCGCATTCGCGTCGTCGTCGCCCTCGAGGTTCTGGCGGGCGCTGCCCTTCTTCGACAGCGGCACCCCGACCCACAGCGCCAGCCCCAGCACGCCCAGCGCGCCGCCGAACCAGAACGCGGCGGTGTGCGACATCAGCACGTCGAGCACGAGCACCACTCCGCCGATGATGCCGAGCCCGAGCGTGAGCAGCCCCACGCTCATCAGCCGGTCGGTGTAGGTGACGATGAAGTCCTTGAGCCCGTCGCGGAAGAGCGTGCGGTGCAGCGCGACCGGCGCCGTGAAGACGATGACGCTGACGGCGGCGGCCATGAGGGTCGCGACGTAGATGTCGCGCTGCAGGTCGCTCAAGATCGTGAAGCGCTGCTGGAACGGGATGGTCAGCAGGAAGGCGAAGAGGATCTGGACGCCGGCCTGGGCGATGCGCAGCTCCTGCAGCTGCTCGCCGAAGTTGCGATCGAGCCGCTCGGCCTCGGTCTCGTCGCGGGTGTAGGGGTGTGAGTTGCTCATGGCCCACCTGTACCCCACGACGGGCACCCGACGACAGGGGGGTATGCCGCCTGCCCCGGCGACACGGCATACGACCTCGGGTGCCGGGCGGGTCGACGACGCCACGGACCCGTGGCATGACGGAGGGCCCGGCACCGTGAGGTGCCGGGCCCTGCATCACGTCGTCCGCCGCCCGCCGGCCAGCAGGCGGTGGACCGACCTCTCAGCGCTCGCTGACGCGGGCCTTGAGGGCGTCGAACTCGGCCCACAGCTCCGCGGGGAGCTGCTCGCCGAACTTGTCGAACCACTCCTGGATGAGGGGCAGCTCCTTCTCCCAGTCGGCCGCGTCGACCCGGATGGCCTTGGCGACCTGCTCGGGCGTCATGTCGAGCCCGTCGATGTCGATGGCGCCCTCGGTCGGCACGAACCCGATCGGGGTCTCCACGGCATCGGCGTCGCCGTCGAGGCGCTCGATGACCCACTTGAGGACACGGCTGTTCTCGCCGAACCCGGGCCAGAGGAAGGAGCCGTCCTCCTCGTCGCGACGGAACCAGTTGACGCCGAAGATGCGGGGGAGCTTGGAGGCGTCCGCGCTCTTGCCGATCTCGAGCCAGTGGTTCATGTAGTCGCCGGCGTGGTAGCCGATGAAGGGCAGCATCGCCATCGGGTCGCGGCGCACGACGCCGACGGCGCCGGTCGCGGCGGCGGTGGTCTCCGAGGAGAGCGTGGCGCCGATGAAGGTGCCGTGCTGCCAGTCGCGCGACTCGTAGACGAGCGGCACGGTCGTCTTGCGGCGGCCGCCGAAGAGGATCGCGTCGATCGGCACGCCGTCGGGGTTGTCGTACTCCGGGGCGATCATCGGGCACTGCGAGGCCGGCGTGCAGAAGCGGCTGTTCGGGTGGCTCGAGAGCGTCCCCGCCTTGCCGTCCTCGGGCGTCCAGCTGTTGCCGTGCCAGTCGGTGAGGTGTGCCGGCGGCTCGTCGGTCATGCCCTCCCACCACACGTCGCCGTCGTCGGTCAGGGCGACGTTGGTGAAGACCGAGTTGCCCTTCTCGATGGTGGCCATCGCGTTGGGGTTGGTCGACTCGCCCGTGCCGGGGGCGACGCCGAAGAGCCCGAACTCCGGGTTCACGGCGTAGAGGCGGCCGTCCTCACCGAAGCGCATCCAGGCGATGTCGTCGCCGACCATCTCGGCCTTCCAGCCGGGGATGGTGGGCGTGATCATCGCGAGGTTCGTCTTGCCACAGGCGGACGGGAAGGCCGCCGCGATGTAGTGGACGGACCCCTTGGGCGAGGTGAGCTTGAGGATGAGCATGTGCTCGGCCATCCAGCCCTCGTCGCGGGCGATGGCCGAGGCGATGCGCAGCGAGTAGCACTTCTTGCCGAGCAGGGCGTTGCCGCCGTAGCCGGAGCCGTAGCTCCAGATCGTGCGCTCCTCGGGGAAGTGGACGATGTACTTCGTGTCGGAGCACGGCCACGCGACGTCGGCCTGGCCCTCGGCGAGCGGGGCACCGACCGAGTGGAGCGCCGGCACGTAGTCGGCGTTCGTCTCCTCGATCTTGTGGAGCACCTTGTCGCCGCAGCGGGCCATGACGAGCATGGAGACGACGACGTAGGCAGAGTCGGTGATCTCGACGCCGAACATCGGGACCTTGGCCTCGAGGTGACCCATGACGAACGGGATGACGTACATCGTGCGGCCCGCCATGCTGCCGCGGTACAGCTCGGTCATCCGAGCCTTCATCTCGTCGGGCGCCATCCAGTTGTTGGTGGGCCCGGAGTCCTTCTCGTCGACGGAGCAGATGTAGGTCTGCCCCTCGACGCGCGCGACGTCACTGGGGTCGGAGGCGCAGTAGAAGGAGTTCGGCTTCTTGCTCTCGTCGAGCCGGACGAAGGTGCCGGCCTCGACGAGGTGGTCGGTCAGCTCGGTCCACTCCTCGGGGGAGCCGGTGATCCAGCGGATGTCGCGCGGCTGCGTCAGCTCGGCGACCTGCTCGACCCACGCGGCAAGACCCGCGTGCGTCGTGTGTGTCTGTTTCTCGTGGGTCGTGGTCAACTCGGGGCCCATCCCTTCGCGCGCGGTGCCGCCCGGCACCACGTCGTGCCGGTGTGAAGCTGCTCCGCAGGTGGATCCTGGACGAGCCCGGATCGGGCTGCAGGTGTCCACATGCTGAACAGATGACGTGATGACTTCAAGGTACGCGCCGTCGTGGACGCCGTTGACCGCATGCGGGCGCCGGGGCGGTGAGACGCCTCACATGGGCTCGGGCCCGCAAGAAAAACGACGATCTGTTGTCGGTTTCTTGCAGGAATTTCAGTACTCGCCGGTACCGGGCATCGGGTGATCGTGGCCCCTGCTCGGGCCGACCGCGTATGCCGTGAGGCGGCGTCCGCGGGCCGCTGCTCGTGGGGTGCCGGGCGGGGTCGTCAGGCTCGAGCCGGGGCCGATTTCGTGGATGCGGACCCGAGGCGCTAAGGTAACTTTTCGTTCCTCCGAGTGACGGAACGACGCACCCGTAGCTCAACGGATAGAGCATCTGACTACGGATCAGAAGGTTTGGGGTTCGAATCCCTACGGGTGCACTCTGTGTTGAGACAGAACACCACGCCCCGACCGGGTCTCCCGGCCGGGGCGTCGTGCTGTCCGAGGCGGCCTCGGCCGTCCGCGTTCATCCTGTGGGGGTGACGCGGCACGCGTGCCGGGGGGCGGACTCTGGTCCGGTGTCGACTCACCCATCAGTACCGGCATCCGTCCGATCCTCGCGGTCCTGGACGCGGCGACGCTCGCCCCTGCCCGGCGAGGCCTGACCGTGGCCGCGCCGGCGCTCGCCGAGCGATGGACGGTGATCGACGGGGTCAAGCTCTTCTACCGCGAGTCGCCCGGGCCGCCGGGCGCCGCACCGATGATGCACCTGCACGGCTTCGGTCTCTCCGGTCGCTACCTGCTGCCGACGGCGGAGCGGCTCGCGGGAGAGTTCCGCACCCTCGTCCCGGACCTGCCCGGCTTCGGTCGCAGCGGTCGGCCGCGCGAGCCTCTCGACGTGCCCGAGCTCGCCCACGCGGCAGCGGCGTTCCTCGACGACCGAGGTGTCGAGCGGGTGACCCTCGTCGGCAACTCGATGGGCTGCGCCGTCATCTGCGAGTTCGCCCACCTCTACCCGGAGCGTCTCGAGCGGGCCGTGCTCGTCGCGCCGGCGGGTGGCCTTCACAACCAGCCGTTGCGCCGGGCCGTGCAGCAGCTCGCGCGCGACGGCATACGCGAGCCGTTCGGCCTCATCCCGGTGGCCGTGCCCGACTACCTGCGGTTCGGGGTGCCGAGCACCGTGCGGATGTTCCGGGCCCTGACCCGCTACCCGGCGCTCGACCGCCTCCTCGCGCTCGACATCCCGACGCTCGTCGTGGTCGGGAGCGCCGACCCGCTCATGCCCGCGCCCCCGCGGATCAAGGAGGTCGCCGGGCAGACCGACAGCCACGTGATCCTCGTCGTCATCCACGGCGCCGCGCACGCCATCAACTTCAGCCACCCCGGCGAGCTGGCCAACGTGACGCGGCTCTTCATGTCGGACCGACCGATCCGGGACGACCCGGACTCGCCCGGTGACGCCCGGGCCTACGAGATCCACCGGGGAGTGCACGCGCCTCCGGCCGCCGACGCGTGAGGTCGCCGACGGGCACGTCCACCCGGCGCACCATGTGAGTTCGCTCCACCTCGCGCGCTTTCCCTTGTGCGCCGGGTCGTGCCGGGGTTGGGTGTGGTGAGACCGTCCACCGCCGCACGCCGGGAGGCCACCGATGACCGCCGCACCGCCCGTCACGCTCGACCCGAACCTCTCGCACACCCGCGGCGAGACGGACACCCCGCTGCTCGAGACGACGATCGGCGACAGCTTCGACGCCACGGCCGAGCGGTTCGGCGAGCGTGACGCCCTCGTCGACGTCACCCAGGGCCGCCGGTGGACGTATGCCGAGCTGCGGGCCGACGTGGACCGGCTGGCCCGCGCGCTGCTCGCCGTCGGCGTCGGCACGGGCGACCGGGTCGGCATCTGGGCGCCGAACTGCTCCGAGTGGACGCTCGTGCAGTACGCGACGGCCAAGATCGGCGCCATCCTCGTCAACATCAACCCGGCCTACCGGTCCCACGAGCTGCAGTACGTCCTCGGGCAGGCCGGCATCTCGACCCTCGTGGCGGCGGAGTCCTTCAAGTCGAGCAACTACCGGCAGATGGTCGACGAGGTGCGCGACGAGGTCGACGGCCTCGAGCGCGTCGTCTACATCGGGACGTCCGACTGGGCCGACCTCGTCGCCCGTGCCGACGAGGTCGCCCCGGAGGAGCTCGCGCGCGTCCAGGCGGGACTCTCGAACACCGACCCGATCAACATCCAGTACACCTCGGGCACCACGGGGTTCCCGAAGGGCGCGACCCTGAGCCATCGCAACATCCTCAACAACGGCTACTTCGTCGGCGAGCTGTGCGACTACACCGAGGCCGACCGCGTCTGCATCCCGGTGCCCTTCTACCACTGCTTCGGGATGGTCATGGGCAACCTCGCCTGCACGACGCACGGTGCCTGCATGGTGATCCCGGCGCCCGGCTTCGACCCCGCGCTGACCCTCAAGGCCACCCAGGACGAGAAGGTCACCTCGCTCTACGGCGTGCCGACGATGTTCATCGCCGAGTGGAACCTCCCCTCCTTCGCCGACTACGACCTGTCCACCGTGCGCACCGGCATCATGGCCGGATCCCCTTGTCCCGCAGAGCTGATGAAGCAGCTCATCGCGGCCGGCATCGAGGAGATGACGATCTGCTACGGGATGACCGAGACGTCGCCGGTGTCGACCCAGAACCGCACGAACGACACGTTCGAGCAGAAGGTCGGCACGGTCGGTCGGGTCGGCCCGCACCTCGAGATCAAGATCGTCGACCCGGTGACCGGCGAGACGCTGCCCCGGGGGAAGGCCGGCGAGTTCCTGACGAAGGGCTACTCGGTGATGCTCGGCTACTGGGAGCAGCCCGACAAGACGGCGGAGGCCATCGAGGACGGGTGGATGCACACGGGCGACATCGGGGTGATGCACGACGACGGCTACGTCGAGATCACCGGACGAATCAAGGACATGGTCATCCGCGGTGGCGAGAACGTCTACCCCCGCGAGATCGAGGAGTTCCTCTACACGCACCCGGACATCCTCGACGCACAGGTCATCGGCGTCCCGGACGAGAAGTACGGCGAGGAGCTGTGCGCCTGGGTGCGGATGAAGGAGGGCGCCACCCCGCTGACCGCTGAGTCGCTGCGCGAGTTCTGCACCGGTCAGCTCGCCCACTACAAGATCCCGCGCTACGTCGAGATCATCGACGAGTTCCCGATGACCGTGACGGGCAAGATCCGCAAGGTCGAGATGCGCGAGACCACGGCGAAGAAGCTCGGACTCGGCTGAGCACCTCGGGCGGACCCGAGTGGGGCCGCGGAGCAACGGGATTCGCGCGCACGAGCGGCGTGCGGGGCTGCACCCGAGCACCGATGACGTATGCCGTCCGGCTGGCCGGACGGCATACGCGCGCTCGTCGGGGTGCGAACCGGGCGGACGTGCCCACGGTTCGGGGTACGTGCACGACGACGTCGGCGCGCTGGGTGCCGCAGAGGTCCCCCAGCGCAGTAGGTTTCGGGGGAAGTGGTCGTGAGGGCCCGTAATCCGTAAGGGGATGGCATGTCCGACACAGGCAAGACGATTCTGTGGATCGTGGTGGCGATCGTCGTCATTGCAGTGATCATCTGGTTGTTCGTCTCGGCAGGGCGGCGTCGCGAGGTCGAGGCACGCCGCTTCGAGGCCGGAGAGCTGCGAGCCAAGGTCGAGGAGCGCCTGCCCGAGGTGCAGGACACCGAGGACCGCGCGTCGGTGACGGCCGCGATGGCTGCTGATGCCCGCGCCGAGGCCGAGCGCAAGGCCGCCGAGGCCGAGCGAGTCGCTGCGGAGGCGCGGCGGCTCGAGGAGCAGGCCGAGGCGCACCGCACCTCCGCCGAGTCCGCCCGCGTCGAGCACGCAGGTCTCGAGCGTGAGGCCGACCGCGTCGACCCCGACGTCGCCACCGACGACGAGGGCTACCGCGTCGACGACGCCGGGAAGCGCCTGCCGGGTCAGGAGCCGCCGCGCGGTGCCGGGCTCGCCGCCGGTGCGGCGGGTGCTGCCGGTGCGGCAGCGGTCGGGGCCGCGGCGTTCGCGCACGACGACGACGAGGACGACCTCGCGGACGCCGAGAACCCCTTCGCGCCCAGCGCGTCCGCCACGGACGACGAGTCGGCCACGCAGCGCACGGACCTCGCGAGCGAGGCGGACCTGCGCGCCGACGAGGAGCAGTCCTCCTACGCCACCGACGAGCCCGAGGTCACCGACGAGCCCGAGGTCACCGGCGAAGCGACGGCGGCAGCGCCGTCGACCGACGCCGACGCGGGTGCCGATGGTGGTGCCGACGCGGGTGCTGACGCCGCAGGGGAGTCGGGCGGTCACGACTGGTCCACGACGGATGCGGACGCGGGTGCCGATGGTGGTGCCGACGCGGGTGCTGACGCCGCAGGGGAGGCGGGCGGTCACGACTGGTCCGCGACGGATGCGGATGCGGGTGCCGATGCTGGTGCCGACGCGGGTGCTGACGCGCGGGACGAGGCCCCGCAGGTGGGGGCCGCCGCCGGAGGTGTGGCTGCTGCTGGCGCGCTGGCGTCGAGCGACGACGACCACGACCACGACGAGCAGCCCGTCCACGACGAGCAGCCCGTCCACGACGAGCACGCCGACGATGAGCCCGCAGACCGGTCCGCCGACGAGACCGCCTCGGAGAACCCGACGCCGCAGAGCGACCCGGCGCAGGCCGAGGCGGACACGGAGTCCGTCGAGGTGCCCGCGCTCGACGATCGCGACGAGGTCGCGACCGGTGGCGGCACCCCGGCCGACGACCCCGGCGACCACCGCGGCCAGCCATGGGCGACGACACCGGGCGAACGAGGTCCAGAGGAGGGCACCGACCTCGACGACGACACCGTCGACGACGGCTTCGACGTCGACATGGCGCCGCACTCGCACGAGAGCGAGGCCGACGAGGAGCTGGCGGAGCCGGCGCACGAGTCCGACCAGGACGCGGCCGAGGCCCGCACGGACGACGACACCGTCGTGACCGACGCCGACACGAGGACCGCTGACGCGGTGACCTCCGACGCCACGGATGACGCCACGGATGACTCGGCGGACGACACGGCCGATGACACGGCCGATGACACCGCCGATGACACGGACTCTGCCGAGGAGCCGGCGGCCTCCGGGCGACGCATCTCCGGGTTCGACGAGGTCGCCGACGGCGGGTTCGGCCTGGGCTCGGCCGCACCCATCGCGGACGGGGCGCAGCCGCTCGGTCACGCCGTCAAGGGCCGGCGCGACGGCACGACCTTCGTCGGCCCCGACGACGCCGGCTACGACGACGTCGAGCCCGACGTGTGGTTCTACAGCGAGGAGGCGGCCCGGCGCGCGGGCTTCCACCGCGACGGGGAGTGACCGTTCCCTGACGGACAGTGGCCGCGTGCACAACGGTGTGCACGCGGCCACGCTCGTGCCCGGGACCTCTCCGCGGGGCCACCACGCTCGGCCCGCGCTCGGTTAGGGTCCGGGCGACACGGCATACGCCCTCGGTGGGGCCGGCCCGAAACGGTGGCGCGGGCACCCGGTCGGCGCAAATAGACTTGCCGGCATGGTTTCCCCGCTCGTCGCGCTCACGCCCAAGGTCCAGTCCGCGATCGCCGCCGCCCTCGGTGACGACTTCCGCGAGGCCGACCCGGTGCTGCGTCCGTCGCAGTTCGCCGACGTGCAGGTCAACGCAGCGCTCGCCCTGGCCAAGAAGGTCGGGATGCCGCCGCGCGAGGTCGCGGCCAGGATCGTCGACGCCCTCGACCTCGACGGTGTGTGCGACTCCGTCGAGGTGAGCGGTCCCGGCTTCATCAACCTCACCTTCTCGAGCTCGTGGATCGCCGGACTGCTGCAGGACGTCGAGGCCGACGAGCGGGGCGGTGTCGCGCTGCAGGCGACGCAGAACATCCCGATCGACTACTCCGCACCCAACGTCGCCAAGGAGATGCACGTCGGGCACCTGCGCACGACCGTCGTCGGCGACTCCCTGGCCCGCACCCTCGAGCACCTCGGGCACCACGTCATCCGGCAGAACCACATCGGTGACTGGGGCACGCCCTTCGGCATGCTCATCGAGCACCTGCTCGATGTCGGTCGAGACTCCGAGGAGGCCGACCTCCTCGTCACCGACCCCAACGCCTTCTACCAGGCGGCCCGGGTCAAGTTCGACCGCGCCGACAAGGCCGAGCCGGCCGGCAGCGAGGGCGACTTCAACGTCCGGGCCCGCACGCGCGTCGTGAGCCTGCAGGCCGGCGACCCCGAGACCCTCGCCCTGTGGCGTGAGCTCGTCGACCTGTCGAAGATCTACTTCAACAAGATCTACTCGACGCTCGGCATCACGCTCACCGACGACGACCTCGCCGGTGAGTCCACCTACAACGAGGTGCTCGCCGACCTCTGTGCCGAGCTCGAGGCCAAGGGCATCGCGACCGTCTCGGACGGCGCCCTGTGCGTCTTCCTCGACGGCTACACCGGCCGTGAGGGCAAGCCGGTGCCGCTCATCATCCGCAAGAGCGACGGCGGCTACAACTACGGCACGACCGACCTCGCGACGATCAAGCACCGCGTCGAGGACCTCAAGGCGCACCGGGTGCTCTACGTCATCGGCGCCCCGCAGGCCCTGCACCTCAACATGGTGTGGGACACCGCGCGCAAGGCCGGCTGGCTGCCCGACGACGTCGTGCCCGTCCACGTCCAGATCGGCAACGTGCTCGGCGACGACCGCAAGATCCTCAAGACCCGCTCCGGCAAGCCGCTGCGGCTCATGGCCCTGCTCGACGAGGCCGTCGAGAAGGCCCGGACCGTCATCGACGGCACGCGGCCCGACCTCGACGAGACCGTGCGCGCCACCATCGCCCGGCAGATCGGCATCGGCGCCGTGAAGTACGCCGACCTGTCCGTCGCGCACGACAGCGAGTACGTCTTCGACCTCGACCGCATGGTCGCGCTCACCGGCAACACCGGGCCCTACCTCCAGTACGTCGTCGCCCGCGTCCGGTCGATCTTCCGCCAGATCGGGCTCGATCCGGCCGCCCAGCACGCGCCGATCCTGCTCGGCGAGCCGCACGAGCGTGCCCTCGCGACGCACCTGCTCGGTTTCGGTGACGTCGTCGCCGAGGTCGGCGACACCTACGAGCCGCACCGGCTCGCCGGCTACCTCTTCGAGCTGGCGCAGGCGTTCTCGGCGTTCTACGAGAACTGTCCCGTGCTCAAGGCCGAGCTCGACGAGGTCAAGGAGTCGCGACTGACGTTGTGCGCGCTCGTCTTCCGGGTCATGACGACCGGTCTCGACCTGCTCGGACTGGAGTCCCCCGAGCAGATGTGACCTTCGAGGGCGGGTCGGTGTCGGCCCGGTCGCGGCGGTCGCCCCGTTCTTCGCTCCTGTCGGCGCGCCTGCTGCTGTAGTTTTCGGGCGCACACGTTCATCGACAGGGGAGAACACTCATGACCCAACACGCTGCACCTCACGAACCCCCGGTCCCGGCCGCGGCGCCGCCCGTCCCGATCGCCCCGCAGGGCCACCTGCCCGCGCCGACCGGACCGGCCCAGCCGGCGCCGACCCCCGAGCCGGGCCTGACCGCCAACTCCAAGACCGTCAAGGTGCGCCCGTGGAAGCAGTCCACCGCCGTGCTCGCCATCATCGCGCAGGCCCTCTTCGCGGTCGCGGCCGTCGCCAACCTCTACCTGGCCTGGTTCGACATCCGGATCAAGGGGCTGCTCAGCGACGGTGACTTCGACGCCGTCGTCAGCGAGGCCGAGAGCGCCGATGCCCTCTACCTGCCGATCCTCGCCCTCGCCGGGCTGGCCGGCATCGTCATGCTCGTCTGGCTCCACCGGGTCTGGACCTCCGACCGGTCCGACCACGCGCTCTACACGCGTGGCACCGGCATGGCCATCGGCGGATGGTTCATCCCCTTCGCCAACGTCGTCCTGGGTCCACTGGCCCTGCGCGACGTCCTCTGGGGCACCGAGCACGCGAACCCGCGCACCCGCCACGATCGTCCGTCGACGACCCCGCCGCTGATCATCGCCCTCTGGGTCGTGCTCGCCGTCAACCTCGTCCTCGCGATGCTCGGCCGCGCCGCGCAGCGAGGGATCGAGCAGCCCGACTCCCTCGACTCCCTCGTCTCCACGCTGCAGACGGGCCTGACGTACGAGGCCCTCGGCGGCGTCTTCGGGGCCGCCGCCGGCGTCGTCGGCATCCTGCTCATCCGCAAGGTCATGGGCTTCACGCGCCGCTGACCACCCGACGTCCTGAGACGTGACCGACGAGGTGCTGACGACCGCGAGGACGTCAGCACCTCGTCACATCCGGGCCATTGCGGCGGCGGGCCGCGTCGGAGGACAGTCGACTCCATGACCGACTGGGACTTCACCGGCCTCAAGGCCACCTACGTCAACTGCACGCTGAAGAAGAGCCCCGAGCCGAGCCACACTCAGGGGCTCGTCGACGCGAGCGTCGCCATCATGCGCGAGCACGGGGTCACCGTCGACGAGATCCGCCTCGTCGACCACGACGTCGCCACGGGCGTCTACCCCGACATGCGCGAGCACGGCTGGGAGAGCGACGCGTGGCCCGACCTGTACCCCGGCATCCTCGACAGCCAGATCCTCGTCGTCGCCGGCCCCATCTGGCTCGGGGACAACTCGAGCGTCACGAAGCGCTTCATCGAGCGCATCTACTCGTTGAGCGGGATGCTCAACGACCAGGGGCAGTACCTCTTCTACGGCAGGGTCGCCGGCTGCCTCATCACCGGCAACGAGGACGGGATCAAGCACTGCGCCCAGAACGTGCTCTACAGCCTCCAGCACGTCGGCTACACGATCCCGCCCAACGCCGACGCCGGCTGGATCGGCGAGGCCGGTCCGGGGCCGAGCTATCTCGACCCCGGCAGCGGTGGCCCGGAGAACGACTTCACCAACCGCAACACGACCTTCATGACGTGGAACCTCATGCACCTCGCGAGGATGCTCCACGACGCGGGGGGCGTGCCGGCCTACGGCAACCTGCGGTCGGCCTGGAACGCCGGCGAGCACTTCGGCTGGCACAACCCTGAGTACCGCTGAGGCGCCGGGCCGCGCGGTCACCCCGTGTGGATGATGTCGACGGTGGCTGCGCGTCACGACCATGGGGGTGAGCACCGCTTCCGTGCTGCCCTCCGAGAAAGGTCGCCCCATGTCGTTCTGGGACATCGTCTGGTTCATCGTCATCTTCTTCGCGTTCGCGACCTACCTCCTGGTGCTGTTCTCGATCGTGGCCGACCTGTTCCGCGACCCCCAGGTCTCCGGCGGGATGAAGGCGCTGTGGGTCGTGTGCCTCGTCTTCTTCACCTTCATCACCGCGATCGTCTACCTCATCGTCCGCGGTCGCGGCATGAACGAGCGTTCGACGCAGAAGTACGCGGATGCCCGCCAGGCGCAGGAGGACTACGTTCGTTCCGTCGCTGGGGCCTCGAGCACCTCGGCACCGGAGCAGATCGCGAAGGCGAAGGAGCTGCTCGACGCGGGCACCATCTCCGCCGATGAGTTCGCTGCCCTCAAGGCGAAGGCCCTCGCCTGACGGCTGGGTTCGCCGTCCTGTCACGGCACCACCCGTAGGCGCCCCCCGAAGGCTCGGCCGTCGCGCCGAGCCTCCGCGAGGCATGAGGGCGTATGCCGCTCGCGTCCCGAGCGCTGGTGGCTCAGACCCCGTGGGTGCGGGACACGAGGTCCTGGTAGCGCGCCACGACGTCGACGTGCGCCTGCTCGTCACTCCTCGGGACGGCATACTCCGAGTCGATCGCGAGGGCCCACGTCGGTGGGTCCGCCTCTCCCGAAAGGGCCCACGCGGCTTGGCGCGCGGCGCCGACGCCGACGTACTCGGCTGGTGCCGGCACGACGACCGGGGCGCGGAAGAGGCCCGGCGCGATCTCGCGGACGGCACGTGACGCGGCCGCTCCGCCGATGAGCAGGATGCGTCCGACCTCGACGTCGTGGTCGCGCAGGGCGTCGACCCCCGCGACGAGGTTGCACAGCATCCCCTCGACCGCGGCCCGGGCGAGGTTCTCGGGTGTCGCGTTCGTGCGGGTGAGTCCGCTCAGAGTGCCGGTCGACTCGGGGAGGTCAGGGGTGCGCTCGCCGTCGAGGTAGGGCAGGAGGGTCAGGCCACCCGCGCCCGGGATCGCCTGCAGCGCAAGACGGTCGAGCTCTGCGAGGTCCACACCGAGCATCGATGCGGCCGCGGTCAGCACGCGGGCCGCATTGAGGGTGCACATGAGCGGGAGGTGGTGACCGGTCGCATCGGCGAAGCCGGCGATGGCACCGGTCTCGTCGCGGATCGCCGAGCCGTGCGGCGTGAAGACGGTGCCGCTCGTGCCGAGCGAGACGACGACGTCACCGGGGTGGAGAGTCAGGCCGAGAGCGGCACCCATGTTGTCGCCCGTGCCGGCGGCGACGAGCAGGCCGTCGGCCGTGCGGCCGGCAGCCTGGGCGGGAGAGAGCACCTCGGGGACCTCGAGGGTCCGGCCGAACGCCCGGTCGAGCAGGTCGAGCCGGTAGTCACCGTCGGCGGCCGACCAGTAGCCCGTGCCGGACGCGTCCCCGCGGTCCGTGCTCCAGCGCTCGAAACCGTTGCCCTGTTGGAGGATCCGGCCGGTGAGCCAGTCGTGGGGGAGGACCACCCTGGCCACCCGTGCAGCGTGGTCGGGCTCGTGCTCTGCGAGCCATCGCAGCTTCGTGACCGTGAAGCTCGCGACGGGGACGAGGCCGACGGCGTCGACCCACGCACTGACGCCGCCGAGCTCGGTCGTGAGGTCGCGGGCTGCCCCCGCGCTGCGGGTGTCGTTCCACAGCAGGGCGTCCCGCACGACGGTGTCGTCCTCGTCGAGCGTCACCATGCCGTGCTGCTGGCCACCGACGGCGATGGCGGTCACCCCGTCGAGGACGCCGTCGCCGCACGCGTGCTCGTAGGCCTCCCACCACCGGTCCGGGTGCACCTCGGTGCCGTCGGGATGAGGGGCCCGGGCCGTGCGCACGACCTGCCCCGTCTCGGCGTCGCAGACGACGATCTTCGTCGACTGGGTCGAGCTGTCGACCCCCGCCACGAGGGTGCGTCCATCGGTCACGTCGTGCTGCTCCGCCCGGTCCATGACTGCAGGGTCTCCCGAGCGCCCTTGGTGTGCAAGGCCGACAGGGCCCGCGTGAACACCGAGGTGAACCGCTCATCGTCGACGAGGTCGCCGAAGAGGTCCCGGTCGCGGAGGAAGGCGAGCGGGTCGGTGCCCTGCTGCGCGGCTGCGGCCATGACCCGGTCCTTGACGCGGTCGACGACCTCGATCGGCTCGCCCTGCTCGTCGACGCCCTCCGCGTAGCGCGCCCACGAGGCGACGACGAGCGCGGAGCGGTCGATCTGCCCGCCCGTCTCGAGGTTGCGCCTGATGACGGGGACGAGCCATTTCGGGATGCGGTCCGAGCTCTCGGCGCAGAGGCGTGCCAGCGTGTCACGCACCTCCGGGTTGGCGAAGCGCGCGATGAGCTCGTGCCGGTAGGCGTCGAGGTCGACCCCCGGCACGTCGGGGAGCGTCGGACTGCCCTCGTGCTCCATGTAGCCGAGCAGGAAGTCGACGAAGAGGGGGTCCTGGCAGACCTCGTGGGCGTAGCGGTAGCCGGACAGGTAGCCGAGGTAGCAGAGGGCCTGGTGGCTCGCGTTGAGCAGGCGCAGCTTCATCAGCTCGTAGGGCACGACGTCCTCGACGAGCTGCACGCCGGCCGCTTCGAGGGGAGGACGCCCCCGGGTGAAGTGGTCCTCGAGGACCCACTGCGTGAACGGCTCGCACACGACGGGCCACCCGTCCTCGACCCCGAACTCCTCGACGAGGCGGTCGATGTCGTCCTGCACCGTGACGGGTGTGATGCGGTCGACCATGCCGTTGGGGAAGGAGACGTGCTCGTCCATCCAGTCCGCGAGCGCGGGGTCCTTGAGGCGGGCGTATGCCGTCATCATCGTCCGCGCGACGTCACCGTTCCCCGGCAGGTTGTCGCACGACATGACGGTGAAGGGCTCCTGCCCCGCGTCGCGGCGGGCCGCGAGACCCGCGACGACGTAGCCGAAGACGGTGCGCGGGACGGCGCCCTCCTCGAGGTCCGCCCGGATCGCCGGGTCGGCGGCGTCGAACTCGCCCGTGACCTGGTTGACGAGGTAGCCACCCTCGGTGATGGTCAGCGACACGATCCGCGTCCGGGGGTGGGCCAGCCGGTCGACGACGGCTTGCGGGTCGTCCGGTGCGAACACGAGCTCGACGAGGCTCCCGACGACGCGCGGCTCCCGGTGGCCGTCCGGGTGCTTGACGACGAGGGTGTAGAGGCCGTCCTGCGCCGTGAGGGTGTCGACGATGCGCCGGTCGTGGGGGAGGGCCCCGACGCCGCAGATGCCCCAGTCCAGGGCTCCGGGGACGCCCAGCTCCATGAGCCGGTCGACATACATCGCCTCGTGGGCACGGTGGAAGCCGCCGACGCCGAAGTGGACGATGCTCGCGGTGACGGCCGTCCGGTCGTAGGTGGGTCGGCCCACCGCGGCGGGGAGTGCGTCGAGCGTCGCGCTCGCGAGAGTCGTGGGCCGCGGGGGCGAGGTGGCGGGCGTGGTGGTCATGGTCGTCTGGGTCCTCTCGGAGGAAAGGGATGTCGTCGGCGGCGGGGTGGCCGGACACGGGGGAGCCGGTCGTCCTCGACGCGCGGCTGACGGTCGTCAGTGCGTCTCGGACAGGCTCCACATCGTCCACAGCTCGGTGCGCATCCGTCGTGGCTGTCGGAGGGTGTAGACGACGGCCTGGGCGATGTCCTCCGGTTCCATGAAGTCGCCCTCGGACGGGTCGCGGTCGCCGAAGCGTCCGTCGGCGGCGGCGAAGGGGGTGTTGACGCCGGCCGGTGCGATGGTCGTCGTGCGGATCCCCTCCGAGCGCAGCTCGCGGTCGAGGGCGTAGCCGAGGTTGATCTGCGCAGCCTTGGTGGCGGAGTAGACCGCCTCCTTGCCGCCCCCGATGAGGAGTCCGGCGACCGAGCCGATGATGACGATGTCACCACCTCCACCTTGGGCGCGGAACTGGCGCACGGCCGCCCGCGCCAGCCACACGGTGCCCTTGACGTTGACGTCGACCATGAGCGAGGCCTGCTCGGCCGAGTAGTCGAGGATCCCGCCGTAGAAGCCGACGGCGGCGTTGGCGACGACGGAGTCGACCCGACCGAAGGCCTGGACTCCCGCGGCGACGAGCGCGTCGGCGGTGCTCTCGTCCCGGACGTCGCCGAGGCCGACGGCCAGCCGCTCCTCGCCCCAGGCGTCGCGGAGCGAGCTGAGGGCCTCGGGCCGGAGGTCACCGGCGACGACGCGACCGCCCGCTTCGAGGACGATCCGGGCGATCGCGCCACCGATGCCACCGCCGGCACCGGTGACGACGACGACCGAGTCCTCGAGGCTCCGTCCACGGTCGACGGCGGGGAGCGTGACGGGACCGGGCGTGGTGCTGGTGCCGGTCACTTGATCGCCCCCATCGACAGGCCGCGGACGAGCTGCTTCTGGGCCGCCCAGCCCGCGATGATGACGGGGAGGGCCGCGATGGTCGCTGCGGCGGACAGGACGGCGAGGAACTGTCCTCGGCCGTCGACGAAGCTGCCGAGGAAGGGCGGCGTCGTGCGGGCGGCCGAGCTCGTCAGCAGCAGGGCGAGGAAGTACTCGTTCCACGCGAAGATGAAGCTGATGAGCGCTGCGGCCGCGACCCCGGGGAGGACGAGCGGCAGGACGATCCGCACGATCTCACGGAACATGCCGGCCCCGTCGACCCGGGCCGCCTCGATGATCTCGTAGGGCACCTCGAGGAAGAACGAGCGCATCATCCACACCGTCACGGGCAGGTTCATGGCGCCGTAGACGATGGCGAGCATGTAGATGTTGTCGAGCAGCCCGACGGTCTTGAAGATCATGAAGAGCGGCAGCACGATCGCGGCGAGCGGCATGAACCGGGTCGAGATGAAGAACGAGAGCGAGTTCTCGACGTTCTTGACCCGCCGGATCGACAGGGCGTACGCGGCGGGGATCGCGAGCACCACCGAGATGATCGTCGCGATGACAGCGGCGGTCAGCGAGTTCTGGAGGTAGCCGGCCATCCCGCGGTCCATCGCGAGCTGGTAGCCCTCCGTGACGGGCTTGAAGATGAACGTCGGGTTGACGGACGACGCGAGCGACTCCGGCTTGAACCCGTTGAGGACCATCCAGAAGACGGGGAAGAAGAAGATGAGCACGAGGATCCACGTGACGAGCGTCGTGAGGGCTCCTCGGGCCGATGCCTTCGACCTCGTGGTGCTGCCTGAGCCGTTCATCGGCTTCCTCCTGCCATGAAGACCTTGAAGACGCTCTTGAGAGCGATGGTCGCGACGATGATCGTGAGGACGACGGTCACGACGCCGTATGCCGCTGCCTGCCCGACGTCGAGCCCGATGAAGGCCCGCTCGTAGAGGAGATAGGCGAGGGTCTTCGTGCCGCCGGTCCCCTTGGTGAGGATCGCGATCGGGTCGAAGACCTGCAGGATGATGACCGAGCCGAGGAGCACCCCGATCTCGATGTACATCCGTAGGTGGGGCAGCGTGATCCAGGTGAAGGTCCGCCACGTGCCGGCCCCGTCGACCTGGGCGGCTTCGAGGATGCCTTTGTCCTGGCCCTGGAGACCGGCCAGCAGGATGAGCATCATGAACGGCGTGAACTGCCACGTCAGCACGATGACCACCGTGGCCATCGGGTGCTCGGTGCTCCAGGCGACGACCGGCAGGTGCAGGGTCCGGAAGACCCAGTTGAGCATCCCGATGTTGGTGTCGAACATCGAGTACTTCCAGATGAGCGAGGCCGCCGCCGGCATGATGAGGAAGGGCGTGATCATCAGGGTCCGGGCGAGGGCGCGACCGCGGAACGGGCGGTCGAGCAGGACGGCGAAGAGCAGGCCGAAGAGGACCGCCAGGGTGACCGAGAAGGCCGTGATGAGCACCGTGGCGCGGATCGAGGGCCACAGGTCGCCCGAGGTGAGTGCGCTCGTGTAGTTGTCGAACCCGGCGAACGCACGGTCGTTGGGGTAGAGCAGGTTCCACTTCGTCAGTGAGAACCCGATGGTCGTCAGGAACGGGATCTGCGTCAGCAGGATGAGGAAGATGACGGCCGGGAGCAGCAGTCCCCGGTTGCGCCAGAGCTCCGTCCGCTGCACGCGCCGCTTGTCGGTCGCGGTGCTGGCTCGGACGTCCTCGAGCTCGGATGGTTGCGTGGTGGTGGTCGTCGTCATGTCGGCACTCCCTTGTGCGGCTCGTGCGACTGCGGGTTGGAGGGGGTGTGGTGCCGGGCCCGGGGCGTGCCGGGCCCGGCACCAGGTGTCACCTGTTCGTCAACAGGAGGTCACTTCTTGTGCTTGTCGCCCGCAGCCTGGGCGATGGACTGGCACTTGCTGAGCGCGTCGTCGATCGTGCCGCGGTTGGCCAGGTAGTCCGCGACGAGCTGGGCGCACTGGTTGCCGACGTCCTGGAACTCGGGGATCGAGACGTACTGGATGCCGACCCAGCCCTGCGGGTTGACGCCCGGCTGCTTCGGGTTGACCGAGCTCATGACGTCGAGCGTGATGGGCGCGTACGCCTTGGCGGCGTCCTTGTACTCGGGGATGTCGTACGTCGAGGTCCGCGAGCCCGGCGGGACGTTGGACCAGCCGATCTTCGTGCCGACGAGCTTGATGTAGTCCTTGCTCGTGGCCCACTTGACGAACTTGACCGCCGCGTCCTTCTGCTTGGTCGACGTCGGGATCGCGAGGTTCCAGCTCCAGAGCCAGCCGGACTCCTTGGTCTTGTCGACCGGCATGTGCGCGTAGCCCATCTTGCCCTTGACGGGTGAGTCGGCCGCCTCGAGCATCGACGCTGCGACGGAGGCGTCGGCCCACATCGCGGCCTTGCCCTCCTTGAGGGCCGTGAGGCACTCGTTGAAGCTGTAGGAGACGGGGTCCTTCTCACCGGACTGGTCGAGCATCGTCTTGTAGAAGCTGACCGCCTGCTTCCACTCCGGGGTGTCGACGGTGGCCTTCCAGCTGCTGTCGTACCAGTTGCCCCCGAAGGTCTGCACGACGGTGGTCAGCGGGGCGAAGAGGTCTCCCCAGCCGGGCTTGCCGCGCATGCAGATCCCGGCCATGTCGGCGGTGTTGACCTTCTTGGCCGCGTCCGCGACCTGCTGCCACGTGGGGTTCTGCGGGATCGTGACCCCGGCCTTGTCCATGACCTCCTTGTTGTACATGAGGATCGAGGACTCCCCGTAGAACGGGACGGCGAAGAGCTTGTTGTCGAAGGTGTTGACGTCGCGGACCGGGGGAAGCAGGTCATTGACGTCGTACGACGAGTCGGACTGGAGCTCCGGGGTGAGGTCGACGAGCCAACCGTTGGCACCCCACTGCGGCGTCTCGTAGGCGCCGATGGTGACGATGTCGTACTGGCCGGCGCCGCTCGCGACGTCCGCCGTCACGGCGGCGCGGAGGTCGCCCTCCTCCATGACCTGGAAGTTGACCGTGACGCCGGGGTTCGCCTTCTCGTACTCGGACTTGAGCTTCTCCATGTCCTTCATCTGGCCGTTGTTCACGGTGGCCACCTTGAGGGTGACGGCGCCTCCGGCGGCGCCCGTGGACCCGTTGCCGGACTGCACCGCCCCGGACGAACAGGCAGCCACCGTCATGGCGACCGCCACCGCGCCCGTCCCCAGCGCGAGCATGCGCTTGTTCGCAAGCATTCCTAACTCCTTTGGTAGGCATTCCTCGTTTCCGTCGGCCGGTTCCACCTGGCCCTGCGGCGATCTCCGCTTCGTTTCTTGACGGGAACTTGCCGGAACGGTAACGACGCGCGAGTCGGGGCAACAAGCACCATGAGCCCCCTGTCGTTGATACGATTTTGCGGACGGGTGGGAGCTGCAGGTGACGAATCGGTCGCAGCCCCGCACGGGATGGCGACGGTGCTGTCCAGCGCGGCGAAGGAGACGAAGATTTCGTATCGATCCGGCCAGTCTTCGGATGGCGCTTCCCGCACGACCGACGTCGAGTCGATGCGTTCCGTACCGTCGGGCCCGATCCTGGGGCAGCCGGTCCGGCGGGAGTACATCCCGCACCACCCGCAGGCCTCGGCACGGGTGCTGACGCACGACTTCCCGAGCGAGATCTGCGGCTGGGGCTTCCATCCCGAGTACGAGATCCACCTCATCACCAAGACGCGTGGCAGCTTCATCGCCGGCGACCACATCGGCACCTTCGCGCCGGGTCACGTCAGCCTGATCGGCCCGAACCTGCCGCACGACTGGGTCAGCGACCTCGCGGAAGGGCAGGTGGCGGTCGACCGCGACGCGGTCATCCAGTTCAGCGACGAGTGGATCCACGCGGCGATGGAGCACCTGCCGGAGCTGGCCGAGGTGACGGAGGTGCTCCAGCGCTCGACCCGCGGGATCGTCTTCTCCGGTGCCACGGCCTGGCGGGCCGCCGAGACGATCCTCGCCTGCGTGCACAGCCAGGGCGTCGAGCAGCTCGGCCACCTCTTCAAGCTCCTCGCGCTCTTCGCGCACGCCCCGCCCGAGGAGTACGACCTCGTGGCGAGCGAGTGGATGGGCCGACCGACCGACGCGGCGTCGCGCGACGCCGGCGAGGCGGGGCTCAGCTACATCTCCGACAACCTGACGGGCGACATCCGGCTGTCGACGGCCGCACGTCTCGCGTACATGTCGGAGCCGACGTTCTCGAAGTACTTCAAGTCCGCGACCGGCATGACCTTCTCGAGCATGGTCAAGAAGCTGCGGATCGCCTACTCCCGACGCCTGCTCGACACGACCGACCACTCCGTGGCCCAGGTCGCCGAGATGAGCGGCTACCACAACATGGCCAACTTCAACCGGCAGTTCCTCGCCGAGGTGGGGACCACGCCGAGCGCCTACCGACGGCTCGAGTCCGACCAGAAGCCGCCGCCCGAGGTGTTCAGCCTCGGTCGTCGGGCGCCGTCGCACTGACCTTCCGGGTTCACGTCGAGCTCACCGGGGCAGCCTCGCCGACCCTCTGTCTGCCCACGATCAGAGACGTTCGGGTCCGGTCGCGTGTCATTTGTGTGACGTGCCCGGCAGACCTGCCGCTACCCGTGGGTCGTGCTCTAGGTTCGTGAACCAGTGCCCACCAGCCCTCCGCGCGAAGGAGCCCAGCGTGCAGATCGGTGTCCCCCGTGAGACCCGTGCCCGCGAGACACGTGTCGCCGCGACGCCCAAGACCGTCGAACAGCTCGTCGGACTCGGTTACGACGTCGCCGTCGAGAGCGGGGCGGGGGAGCGGGCGAGCTTCTCCGACGAGGCGTATGCCGCCGCCGGCGCTCGCGTCGTCACGGCCGAGGAGGCGTGGGGCTCGCCGATCGTCCACCAGGTCAACGCGCCCTCGGACGAGGACATCGCGCGGCTCCGCCCCGGTACCGTCCTCGTCTCGCTCATGGCGCCGGCCATCAGCCCCGACCTCGTCGAGAGGCTGCGCGCCGCGGGCGTCACCGCCATGGCGATGGACGCGGTGCCGCGCATCAGCCGGGCCCAGTCGCTCGACGTCCTGTCGTCGATGGCCAACATCGCCGGCTACCGCGCCGTCGTCGAGGCCGCCCACGAGTTCGGCTCCTTCTTCACCGGGCAGGTCACGGCGGCCGGCAAGGTGCCGCCCGCCAAGGTGCTCGTCGCTGGGGCCGGCGTGGCGGGCCTCGCCGCGATCGGCACGGCCCGCTCGCTCGGGGCGATCGTCCGCGCGACCGACGCCCGCGCCGAGGTGGCCGAGCAGGTCGAGTCGATGGGCGCCGACTTCCTCGCCGTCCAGATGCCCGAGGTCGACGCCGCTGCCGCGTCGAGCGACGGCTACGCCAAGGAGATGGGCGAGGAGTACAACCGACGGGCCGCTGAGCTGTATGCCGCCCAGGCGCCCGACGTCGACATCATCGTCACGACGGCGCTCATCCCCGGACGCCCGGCGCCGCGGCTCATCACCGGCGAGATGGTGGCGTCGATGAAGCCCGGCTCGGTCATCGTCGACATGGCCGCAGCCAACGGCGGCAACGTCGAGGGCGCCGTCGCCGACGAGATGGTCGTCACCGACAACGGGGTGACGATCATCGGTTACACCGACCTCGCGGCCCGGCTGCCCACGCAGGCCTCCCAGCTCTACGGCACGAACCTCGTCAACCTCATGAAGCTGCTGACGCCGGGCAAGGACGGCGAGCTCGTCCTCGACTTCGACGACGTCGTGCAGCGCAACATGACGGTGGCCCGCGACGGTGAGCTGCTGTGGCCGCCGCCCGCGATCCAGGTGAGCGCAGCAGCCCCGGTGGCCCAGACGGCGTCCGGGACGAAGGTCGTGAAAGAGCCTGAGCCACCGAAGGACCCACGCCGCAGGTACGCCGGGATGGCGATCGGAGCCGTCGTCTTCGGGGCGGTGGCCGCCGTCTCGCCGCCGAGCTTCCTCGGGCACTTCACCGTCTTCGCGCTCGCCGTCGTCATCGGCTACTACGTCATCGGCAACGTCCACCACGCCCTGCACACGCCTCTGATGTCCGTCACCAACGCGATCAGCGGCATCATCGTCGTCGGCGCGCTGCTCCAGCTCGGCTCGGCCGGGTCGGTGGGCGGCACGAAGGGTGTCGTGATCATGGTGCTGGGCTTCGTGGCTGCGCTCCTGGCCAGCATCAACATCTTCGGTGGCTTCACCGTGACCCGCCGCATGCTGACGATGTTCCGGAAGGGCTGACCGCACATGGACACCGCACTCATCCAGGCGGCATACATCGTCGCGGCGCTGCTCTTCATCATGTCGCTAGCCGGCCTCTCGAAGCACGAGACCGCCCGTGACGGCAACGTCCTCGGCATGGTCGGCATGGGCATCGCCCTCGTCGCGACGCTCTGGCTCTCCCTGCGCGATGCCGCGTGGTCGGCCTGGCTGCTCATCGCCGTCGCCATGGTCATCGGTGCCGCGATCGGGATCGCCCGGGCGCGCAAGGTCGAGATGACCGGCATGCCCGAGCTCATCGCGATGCTGCACTCGTTCGTCGGGGCCGCGGCGGTTCTCGTCGGCATCAACACGTTCGTCGCGACGTCCGACCTCGTCGGGGTCGAGGGTGAGGCCGTCCATCTCGTCGAGATCTTCCTCGGCGTCTTCATCGGAGCCGTGACGTTCACCGGATCGATCGTCGCGTTCCTCAAGCTGTCGGCGCGCATCTCGAGCAAGCCGCTGATGCTGCCGGCACGCCACTGGCTCAACCTCGCCGCGCTCGTCGTGTCCGCCGGGCTGCTCGTGTGGTTCGTGGCGGCCCACTCGATCGTGCCGCTCCTCGTCATGACGGCGATCGCGCTCGCGTTCGGCTGGCACCTCGTCGCCTCCATCGGCGGCGGTGACATGCCCGTCGTCGTGTCGATGCTCAACAGCTACTCGGGCTGGGCCGCCGCCGCCGCGGGGTTCATGCTCGGCAACGACCTGCTCATCGTCACCGGTGCGCTCGTCGGCTCGTCGGGTGCCTACCTCTCGTACATCATGTGCAAGGCCATGAACCGGTCGTTCGTCTCGGTCATCGCCGGCGGGTTCGGCTCCGACGGGGCGGTCTTCGACTCTGACGTCGACTACGGGGACCACCGTGAGACGAACGCATCAGAAGTCGCCGACCTGCTCAAGAACGCGTCGTCGGTCGTCATCACGCCCGGCTACGGCATGGCGGTCGCACAGGCGCAGTACCCCGTCGCCGAGCTGACGGCCAAGCTCCGGGAGCGCGGCGTGGACGTCCGGTTCGGCATCCACCCGGTGGCCGGCCGCCTGCCCGGCCACATGAACGTGCTGCTCGCCGAGGCTCGCGTGCCGTACGACATCGTCCTCGAGATGGACGAGGTCAACGACGACTTCCCGGACACCGACGTCGTGCTCGTCATCGGCGCCAACGACACCGTCAACCCGGCGGCCGCCGAGGACCCCACGTCACCGATCGCCGGGATGCCGGTCCTGCAGGTGTGGAACGCCAAGGACGTCGTCGTCTTCAAGCGCTCGATGAACGCCGGCTACGCCGGAGTCCAGAACCCGCTCTTCTTCCGCGACAACTCGGCGATGCTCTTCGGCGACGCCAAGGAACGCGTCGAAGACATCATCAAGGCCCTCTGACCCATCCCCTTCCCCACCGAACGCWGCGTTCGGTCGCGAACTCAGTGTTCTAACAGCGAGTTCGTGACCGAACGCTGCGTTCGGTCACAGGGAGGGAGCTCAGAGGAGGGGGGCTCAGGCCAGGGGGAGCTCGGGCCGGGCGGGGCGGGAGTCGCGGATCGCGGCCTCGATGCGGGTCCTCACGAGGGCGGGGCGCGCCAGGTCCGCCCGGGTGAGGCGGACGACGACGAACCCGAGACGGCGCAGCTCGTCCTCTCGGAGCTTCTCGTCGAAGTTGGCTCTCGCGGCGTCAGGATTCGTCTCGGGGTCGTACTTCACCTTCCCGTCGAACTCGACCAGGACGTTGGTGCCATCGAGGTGGAAGTCGGCGTAGAAGGACCGTCCGGGGTGCTCGCGCCGGGCGATCTCGAGCTGGGGAGTGAAGGCATAGCCCAGCCCTCGAAGCACGTGGGCGGTCAGCGTCTCGCCCGGCGACTCGTGTCTCGAGTCGCACCACGAGACGGCCGCCTTGGCACGTGTGACACCGCGGTGGCCGCGTAGGCTCCGAGCCGCCGCAGTGAGGGACTCGCTCGTCGTCAACCCCTTGCGCAGACAGTGGTCGGCGACGACCAGCATGCCGATCTGGCTGTGCAGCCCGACCTGGACGGCAGCCAGGCCGAGGTCGACCGTTTGGCCTCGGTGCTGCAGTCGCGGGTGCTCGACGAGCTCGTGGATGTGGACGCGGCTGAAGGCACGAAAGGGGCGTTCGGGGTCTCGCCACATGAGGTGCACCGTCCCCCAGTCGATGCCCTCGTCCGGCAGGTCCAGCACCGCCACAGCCGAGGCGTGGGAGGCCATCACCAGACCCGCGTACTCCTCGAGCAGGGCCGTCACACGCAGCCGGTGGCGGTGCTTGTCGCTGGTCGGCCGCTGCACGGAGTACCAGCCTCGATGGAGCGGGTGGCACTCGCCGCGCGCGACCAGACTCCGCAGCAGAGCGCCGCTGATCCCGCTCATGCGCGCTGCTGCGGCGGAGAAGACCCCGGAAGGAGCGAGATGGTGCAGGTTCATGGGCCCATCGTGGCGGCATACGCGATCTGCCTGCCAAGGGCCTGTGGACAACTCACCCCCCAACAGACCGAACGCGGCGTTCGGTCTCGAAAGCTCTGTTCTAACAGTGAGTTCGAGACCGAACGCCGCGTTCGGTGGGAGAGGTGGGGCCGAGGTGGGGCCGAGGTGGGGCCGAGGTGGGGCGAGGTGGGGCGAGGTCAGCGTTCGCTGAGGACCTCGGGGGCTGCTCGGCGGCCTTCCTCCTCCTCGCCCGTTGCCAGCTTGCTGTGGTGGCGGGAGTAGAGGAAGTAGATGAGGAAGCCCAGCAGCATCCAGATGACGAACCGGATCCACGTCTCGACCGAGAGGTTGAGCACGAGGTAGAAGCAGGCGGCCGCCGACAGCCACGGCACCACCGGGTTGCCGGGCACCTTGAACGAGCGCTTCAGGTCGGGGCGCCGCTTGCGCAGGATCGGGACGGCGAGCGAGACGAGCATGAAGGCGGTCAACGTGCCGATGTTGACCATCTCCTCGAGCTTGCCGATGGGGGTCAGCGAGGCGATGAGGGCGACGACGGTGCCTATGATGAGCGTGAGCCTGACCGGGGTGCTCGTGCGCGGGTTGGTCCGGCCCAGTCCGGCCGGGATCAGGCGGTCACGGCTCATCGCGAACGTGACGCGGGTCGCGCCGATGATGAGGGTCATGACCACTGTGGTGAGGCCGGCGACGGCGCCGGCCGAGATGAGCGTGGCGTAGCCCTCCTTGCCCACGGACTTGAACGCCGTGGCGAGCGCCGCATCGGGGTCGATGTCCTTGTAGTTCTGCATGCCGGTGATGACGAGCGTGACGGCGACGTAGAGCAGGGTGCAGATGGCGAGCGAGCCGAGGATGCCACGGGGCAGGTCAAGCTGCGGGTTCTTGGCCTCTTCGGCCGTCGTCGCGACGACGTCGAAGCCGATGTAGGCGAAGAAGACGATGGCGGCGCCGGCCATGATGCCCATGACGCCGTACGTCGCGGGAGTCATGCCGGTGATGACCTGGAGCAGCGGCGTCGTCAGGCCCTCTGCGGCCTTGCCCGGCTGGGACGGCGGGATGAACGGCGACCAGTTGTCGCGGTTGATGAACTGGATGCCCGCGAAGATGACGAAGAGCACGATGAAGAGCTTGACGCCGACGAGCACGAGGTTGACGCGCAGCGACTCCTTGATGCCCCAGGCGATGAGCAGCGTCAGGCCGGCGATGAGGAGGAAGGCCGGCAGGTCGAAGTGCGACCCCGGCCCGACCGATTCTGGCCAGGTCACTCCCAGCTGCTCCAGGAAGGTCACGAAGTACTGCGACCACCCCTGGGCGACGACGCTCGCCCCGAGCATGAGCTCGAGGAGCAGGTCCCAGCCGATGATCCACGCGACGAGCTCGCCGAGCGTCGCGTAGGAGAAGGTGTAGGCCGAACCGGAGACGGGAACCGTCGACGCGAACTCGGCGTAGCAGAGAGCGGCGAGGCCACAGACGATCGCACCGATGACGAACGAAAGTGCGATGGACGGACCGGCGTAGTCCTTGGCGGCTCTGCCGGTCAGCGTGAAGATGCCGGCGCCGATGATGACACCGATGCCGAAGACCGTGAGGTCAAGGGCGCTGAGTGTCCTCTTCAGCTTGTGGTCGGCCTCTTCGGACGAGGCCATCGAGGCCTCGACCGACTTGGTGCGGAACACGCTCATGCTGACCTCCGAGCGGTCGGTGACGGGCGGATCATCACAAACTAGCGGGGAGCGCGACCGCCTGCGAGTCCTGCCCGGGCGTCGTTGGCCGCGCGCCGCGGGGGATGCCGCGACTACCCAGTGGTACCCGCCCCGACCGGATTCCGCTCACTCGGAGGACGATCTTGCTGGATCTGCTCAGTCGTCGGAGCGCGGCCAGATCGGGCCGGTGTCAGCGCCGCGCCGGCGACGCTTGCGGTCGTCGCTCTCGTAGACGGTCTCGCTCTCGCCGGACGGCCGCTGGATCGGGACGGCCCGCGAGTAGGAGTCGAGACGGTCCTGGATCGGGTTGTGGGTGCGGTGGACGTCGGGATATGCCGTGCCGCCACCTGGGGCGATCGGGCTCACGGGCGGTATCTGACCACCGGGCTGCCCTGTGTCGTCAGGGAACTCGTCGTCGATCTCCTCGAAGTCCTCGTCGCCGGGTGGCGGGACGATGTGGAAGATCTCGGCGCAGATGTCGCGGTAGGTCTGGTCGGGGTTGGGCACCCACTTGACCTCGCGGAGGGCCTGGTCCTGGCCCGCGCTCTCGAGGACGAACTTGCCGTAGCCGAGGAACTGGCCGGGGATGGAGCGGACATAGCTCATGTCGGTGACCTTGAGCAACGGCATCATCGCGACCTTGTGGGAGATGAGACCGTAGCGCAGCAGCAGCCGCTTGTCGGTGGCCACGAACCAGTTGTGGCTCCAGTCGAGCAGGCACCACAGGAGGCGGGCGAGCAGCACGAAGAAGAGCCACCAGAAGATGGTGCCGACGGCCTGGGTGGCCTTGGTGACGTTGGAGTCGACCCACACGGCAGCGGTGAGTCCCAGGAGCATCGTCACGACAGGCTCGGCGAGCTTGCCCCAGTGCGCACGCACCGCGGTGACGAGTCGCTCGCCCGGGAGCAGGATCGGCGCCAGTCCCGCCGGCACCTCCGTGCTCCGCATCAAGGCCATGAGCTCAGTGTGCTCGCTTCAGCGGTTGAGCAAGGAGTTGAAGAACCTGAGGATCGCGTTGAAGCCGTCGACGAGGACACCCCAGATGTTGCTGACGATGTCGGCAGCCTTGTCGGGGGACGTGAACACGGCGTAGACGAAGAACGCGAGCACGATGATCAGGATGATCTTCTTGGCCTTGGGGCCCATGGTGTGTCGCTCCTTGGAGGGAAGGTGCTGGCGCTGCCCTGACAGCCCCACGGCACAGGGGTGGGACCAGTGTGCCGTACGTGACTGGTGGGGTGCGGCACCGGCGCCCGCGTGTCGGCTTGACCTCCACGTCGCCGCTATCCTCCACGAGTGTCGCGAACGCCAGCGTATGCCGCCGAGCTGCGCGCCGCTCTGAGCCGCGCCGCGCGTGGGGTCGACGGACGCGAGCTGACCCGGGCGACCGAGGCGCTCGTGTCGCGCTACCGGTCGGTCGCCCCTGCGTCGGCGCCGATCCTCGCCTCGCGGGTGCACGTCGCCGCGTATGCCGCCTACCGGATGCCGGCGACGCACGCGGCGCTGTCGCGGGTCATGGTCGACCTCGCCGACCGCGGTCTGGCGCCGCGCTCGATGCTCGACCTCGGCGGCGGCACGGGCGCGGCGGCGTGGGCTGCCGCGGGCGCCTTCGACTCGCTCGAGTCGATCACGGTGCTCGACCAGGTGGAGGACGCCCTGGCCCTTGGCCGTGACCTCGTCGCCGACGCGACGTCGCCCGCGCTGACGGGCGCGACGTTCCGGCGCGGTGTCGCCGGCGCCTGGCCCGAGCTCGACGCCGATCTCGTGACGGTGTCGTACGTGTTGAGCGAGCTCGACGAGACCCAGCAGGACGGGCTCGTCGCCGAGGCGATGCGCCGCGGCCGCGCCGTCGTCGTCGCCGAGCCGGGGACGCCCGACGGCTACGCCCGGGTGCTCCGCGTCCGAGCCGCTCTGCTCGCGGCCGGGTGGACCCTGCTCGGGCCGTGTCCGCACTCGATGGAATGCCCTCTCGCACCAGGGGACTGGTGCCACTTCGCGGCCCGGGTGAGCCGGTCCGCGGAGCATCGTCGGCTCAAGGGGGCGGAGCTGTCCTACGAGGACGAGAAGTTCTCGTGGGTCGCGGCCGCCGCTCCCGGCGTGCTGGAACCTCCGACCCCAGAGGAGATCTCGGGGCGCATCCTCCGACACCCGTTGAAGCGCAAGGGACTCGTCGAGTTCCAGGTCTGCCGGCCCGACGGGACCGCGGGTCGCGAGGTCGTCTCCAAGAAGTCGGGGGAGCGCTACCGCAGGGCGCGCGACGCCGAGTGGGGCGACGCGCTGCCCTGACCGGGCGGCATACGCAAGGGGTGTCGGCTCAGACGACGCCGTAGAGGCGGTCGCCGGCGTCACCGAGCCCGGGCACGATGTAGCCCTTCTCGTTGAGCTTCTCGTCGATGGTGCCGAGCACGACCTTGACGGGGATGTCGCTGTCGGCGAGCTCGTCCTCGAGGTGCTGGATGCCCTCGGGCGCGGCGAGCAGGCAGACGGCGGTGATGTCGCGGGCGCCCTTGGCCGTGAGGTAGTCGATCGCCATGACGAGCGTGCCGCCGGTGGCGAGCATCGGGTCGAGGATGAAGACCTGGCGTCCGGTGAGGTCGTCGGGCAGGCGGTTCGCGTAGGTCGAGACCTCGAGGGTCTCCTCGTTGCGGATCATGCCGAGGAATCCGACCTCGGCGCTCGGGAGCAGCTTGACCATGCCGTCGAGCATGCCGAGCCCCGCGCGCAGGATCGGGACGATGATCGGCTTGGGGTTGGAGAGCTTGATGCCGGTGGTCGGCGCGACCGGCGTCTCGATCTCGAACGGCTCGACACGGACGTCGCGCGTGGCCTCGTAGGCGAGCAGGGTGACGAGCTCCTCGGCGAGGCGCCGGAAGGTCGGGCTGTCGGTCCGCTTGTCGCGCAGGTAGGTCAGCTTGTGGGCGATGAGCGGGTGGTCTGCGACATGGACGTCCATGGGTGGAAACTTATCGCGTGGCGAAGAGATCCGAGACCCCCGGCAAGAGCTCCGTCCCGGCCCCGGAGACGTATGCCGCCTGGGTCGGCCAGGCGCTCGACCTCGCAGCCGCGACCGTCGGCTCGCAGGACGTCCCCGTCGGCGCGCTCGTCGTCGACGTCGCGGGCGATGTCGTGGGGCGTGGTCGCAACGTCCGCGAGGAGCTGGGTGACCCGACGGGCCACGCCGAGGTCGTCGCGTTGCGTGAGGCGGCGCAGGCGCTCGGCTCGTGGCGGCTGGACGGGTGCACGCTCGTCGTGACGCTCGAGCCGTGCGTCATGTGTGCCGGCGCGGCGATGGCGGCGCGGGTCGAGCGGGTCGTCTTCGGTGCCTGGGACCCCAAGGCGGGGGCGTGCGGATCGGTCTGGGACCTGACGCGGGACCCGCTCGCGACGCACGTCGTGGACGTCGTCGGGGGCGTCCGAGCGGAGGAGTCGGCGGCCCTGCTCGTCGATTTCTTCGAGGGCCGGAGGCTCGGGTAAGGTCTCTCCCGGTGGCGTGTCCGAGCGGCCTAAGGAGCACGCCTCGAAAGCGTGTGTGGGGGTAACTCCACCGTGGGTTCAAATCCCACCGCCACCGCCAGATGCAGAAGGACCCCCGACATGTTTTTTGTCGGGGGTCCTTCTGCATCTGCGGATGCACGGGGGATTCGGGAGGAGCGGGCGGTTGGGGGAGGAACGAACCCGCCCGCCCGCGACGGGTCACCGCAGCCGCCCGCGCACGCGCTCCCGTGCCAGTCGCGGCATCCGCGCTTCGAGACGTGTGCCCCCTCCTGCCGGGCTGGTCACGATCAAGCGTCCACCCATCGTCTCGATCCGATCGGTGAGGCCGAGCAGGCCTGATCCGGAGGGGTCCGCCCCACCGATCCCGTCGTCCTCGACGACCGCGGCGATCAGGTCCGGCCCAGCGGTGATGACCACCCTGCACCGGCTAGCACTGGCGTGCTTCGCCAGGTTGGTCATCGCCTCGGAGCAGAAGAAGAGCAACGCTCCCTCGATGGCGTCGGGAAGCCGTCCCACGTCGACGCGTACCTCCACGTGGAACGGAAAGTGCCCGGCCATGTCACGGACAGCCGCGTCGAGGCCGCCCTCGACGAGGGTCAGGGGGCGGACTCCACGGACGAAACTCGTCAGGTCGTCCTGCGCCCGCACGACCTCCGCACGTACCAGCGCGAGGTGTCGATTGCCCGAGAGGTCGGCAGCCCCAGCGTGGTCCAGGATATCGGCGACGCGGGCGAGTCGTCGTTGGGCCCCGCCGTCGAGCTCGTCGGCGATCCGTGCGCGCTCGTCGCCGACGGCCTCGACGATGCGTTGCCGGGACTGCGTGAGGTCGCCGACCCGGGAGCGGATGTCAGCGAGCATCTGCGCGTTGGTCATCGCGAGCCGGGCCGCCGTCGCCACGCCGCTGACGAGCCGGGGGTCCTCGAGCAGTGCCCGGTCGTGGACCAGCACGGCGACATGCCTCCCGTCGTCGTCGATCGGGGTGGCCGTGCGACCGCCGTCCTGCGCCGGCAGGTCGATCGGCTCACCCTGGTCATCGACGTAGGACGCCCGCTCCGGGATCCAGTAGCCGACCGTGAGCCCCGGGTCGCCCAGTGCTTGCTGCAGCCGTCCCGCCAGCCCGCTCGTGTCGGAGGTCCTGCCGAGGTCGGCCACGAGGTCGCTCAGGGTCGACTCGGTCCAGCGACCCCACCGCAGGTCGGCAGCCAGCACGACGACGGCGCCGGCGACCACACCGTCGTATGCCAGCAGGACGGGCACGTCGATGTTCCAGGCGAGTAGCTGGTTGAGAGCGCTCGTCACCAGCACGGCGGAGAACCCGAGGGCCGCCCACAGTGCCGGCCGCCCCGCTTTGCGGGCGGTGCCCGTGGTGCGCACGAAGACGTCGATCGCTGTCGCGGCGACCAAGAGCGCGAGTGAGAGGGTGAGCGCGGCTGTGGGCACGAACACCTCGATGATGCCCAGGACGTATGCCGCACCGACGACGACCACGACGTAGCGGCGCCTCGCGTGCCCGGTGGGATAGGTGAGGTGCAGCTGCACCAGCGGACCGCGGTGAAGGAAGACGGCTGCGGAGAAGACGTTGCCGACCAGCCACGTCGCGCCGACGAGCAGCATCAAATGGGCGACCCTGCCGGACCGCATCGATGCCAGGCCGGCGGAGATCACGACCACACCGACCAGGAGGTCGACGGCTTGGATGAACTGGCTCCCGGCCATGAGTCACCCGGTCAGCATGTCCAGCGCAGCGCCGCTGAGCTCGCTCTTGCCGACGAAGCCGCGAGCGCGGACGGCGGCGACGCGCGCTCCGTAGGATCTGCGGCTGCGAGTCGACGTCAGCACGACCGCACAGTGAGGCGCGCAGCCGGCAATGCGCTCGGACACCGCGAACCCGTCGACGTCGGGAAGGACGATGTCGAGCAGGACGACGTCGGGCTGCAGGCGGCCGACCAGCTCAGCACCCGAGGAACCGTCGGCGGCTTCTCCGACGACGTCGTAACCCTCCGCCTCGAGCAGCGCCCTGGCGCAGGCCCGGAAGCCGTCGTGGTCGTCGATGATCACGAGCGTAGGTGTCATGGCGCCCTCTTCACCAGGGTCCACGGGTGGCGGGTCCACAGGACCCGGCTCTCACACCGCCAGGATCCCACGGGTTTGAGCGTCAGGGTCTTGCCGACGAACGTGAAGGTAGCGGTCATGGGGCCGCGGCGGTCGGTGCCGGCCGGATAGTTCGCTGTGCTCCTGAGATCGGTCAGCTCGAAAGTGTTGCCGTGGACGCGGTAGCTGCCCACCCATCCCATGCGGGCGATCGCCGTACGGCTGACTTCGCTCTCGTGCTCCGTCACCACTCCGCCATCGAGAGTGAAGTTCAGATACCAGGTTCGGGGGTGGTCCTCCGGGACGAAGAGCTCCCTGTTGAGAAGGTATTCACCCAGCTGGCCGTCACAAAGGTGGCGATCTCCTGGAGACAGCACCGTCTCGTAGGTGCCGTCCGGAACCACTGACGCGCCCGGCTGAGCCGAGTCGGCTCGCCGGACCCAGGGCTTGGTCGTCCAGATGACAGTGTCCCCGCACGAACCACCGGTCATGTCGCTCAGTCGCAGCTCAGTCCCGTCGAAGGACCACTTCGCGTCGAGGGAGTTGATCCGGACATGGTCGTGCAGGCGGGAGTACACGCCGTTGTACGCGACCTCCTTGGGCGCCGTCTGACTGTCGACGCGCTGGCGAATGGTGACCTGGCCGCCACCCACCTCGAGCGAGAACCAGGACCTCCGGCCCGGCGTGCCCTGCCTCGGACCGCCCGGGCACTGCCATCGTGCATCGTTGTCGAGCACCATCTCGTAGGTTCCCTCGGGGAACGACCCGCGGCCTGAACCGGCTGCCGGCGTGGGACAGGCCGAAAGGTCCGGCCCCGCGGCGACGTCAGCTTTCAGGTTGGCGAGCCGGTCGAGCATGCCGGCGCTGCCCGGGTCGCCCGCGGCGATCTCGTCGTAGACCGGCTGGACGGCCTTGCGCAGGGCGGCGAGCTGAAGGTCCGACGAGGCCGGGAACGCAACACCCTGACCACACAGCTTGGCGACGGCGGAGACGTCCTCCGTCCTGGCTGCGTCGAGAGCCTCTGGGATCGCGGTCGTCGCGGCCGTGCGCAGGACCTCACGTTGGGCGTCGGTCAGCTCACGGTAGACCGCTTCGTTGAGGACCACGGTCATGGCTGCCGGCCAGAGGTTGACGTTCGCGGTGACGTACTTCGCCTCGAGTCCGTAGAAGCGGCCGAAGATGCTGTCGACCTGTTGCTCGTACGCGTCGAGCCCGGCGAGGGTTACTCCGGACGTCATACGTGTGAAGGTCGCCCCGAGTGCCTTCGCCGTGGCCTCCGGTATGTCGCCGCCCTGGACCCCGAGGTCGGCGCCCCAGAAGTCCACGGGCTCTCGGAACGGCCTGCGAACGCCGAGCACCTTGCGCATCGGACCAGGCAGGACGGCGACCGACACCAGGCCGTGCCCCTCGAGGCCGCGGGCCATCTCGAGCGGGATGCCCTCCGAGAAGATGCGATCCTGCACGTCGTGGCTGTCGACGAGCAGCGGGGCCAGCAACGGTTGGAACGAGGTCACGCCGATCAGGTCGAGCGACCGCACGCCGACCCAGGCACCCGGGACGCGACGGCGCGTCACGTCTTCGAGGGTGTTCTTCTCGAAACCGATCTCGCCCTGACGCCAGGCGTCGTTGAAGTGAAGGCGGAGGGACCCGTGCGACTGCGTGTTCACCTCTGCGGCATACGCCTGCACCTGCGCTGGAGCGGCTTGGTCGGGCTGGGCGATCTCCAGCATGGTCACCTTCTGGAGGCCTCGGCCACCGGCCCGGTCCGGTTCCGTCGTCGTGCATCCGGCAGCGACCACCGCCACGGCGGCCAGGAGCGCCCAGCTCGACCTGGTCACCACGCGACCGGCTCTCAGGACAGTCGGCATGGTCCCTGTGGTCGATGTCGTGTTCCGGGTCATGGTCGGCACGTCCCTTCGGTGCCTCAACGGTCCATTGTCTCGCTCCCACGCCAGTGTCGTCCGGTCAATCGGTCGAGCGAATCAGTGCCAACCCTGAGTCGCGAGGTGCATCTCGGGTGGACGCTGGGTGGCATGAGGGCTCGGCAGAGCGCCCGACAGACCTACCTCCCGGCCGCCGGGGGCGTCGCAGGCGGACACGCGCCACGCTGGGCGGGGTCCGTCGATCCCGCCCCGATCTACCGGTCCGTCGCGACCCTGGGCATGGTCGGGGGGCTCGCATGGCTCACGACACGCATCGTGGCCGCGTCGCCGGGCTTCTCGGACAGTGGCGAGTCGGTCCGGTCCGGGCTCGTCCTCTACTGCACCGTGGCATGGCTCACGGCCGTCGGCATCGTCCATCGGCTGTCCAGACCTGAGAACGCGTTCGGCCGGCGTCTCGTCCTCGTCGCGAGCCTGGTGCTGGTGACCGAGTGGGACATCCCGGGGGCCACGGCGGCCGGCGTTCTCTCCGTGGCGGTGTTCACGGTGGGTCTGGTTCTCGCGGTCGCCGTTCCGGTCGCCGTGACCTGGGCGATCCTCGCCTTTCCGTCCGGACGGGTGGACGCGCGAGCGGAGCGCTACCTGCTCGCGACGGGAGCACTCCTGTTCGTCGGTGCACTGGGACTCGTGCCCACGCTGTTCTTCGACCTACAGGCCCAAGGCTGCTCGGACTGCCCGACGAATCTGCTTCTGCTGCACGACGACCCGGACGTGGCCGCAACATCCTCGCGGCTCGCGATCGGTGCCTGCCTCGCGTGGACCATCGTCACGATGGTCGTCCTCGCCGTCGGCCTCGTGCGCATGAGTCCTGCGTCGCGACGGGCGCGCGGCGCGGTGGGGACGATCGGCGTCGTGTACCTCGGGGCGGTCGCGGCGCACCTCGGCCTGAGCCTGGATCGCGGCTTCGTGGAAGGTTCGGCGACGGACCACGGTCTCTGGTGGGCGCAGCTCGTGGGTCTGGCCGCACTGGCCTCCGCGGTGGAGTTCAGCCTGCTGCGATCACGATCCCTGCGCCGGGGTGTGACGGGCCTCGTCGTCGACCTGCACCGGGAGACCGCCGCAGGAGGTATGCGTGAGGCGCTGGCCACGTGGCTGCACGACCCGTCGCTCCTCGTGGGCTACCCCGTCGACGGCACCTACCGCGACGTCGACCTCGAGACGGTGGACGTGAGGGCCCCCGGACGAGCCACCAGCCGGCTCGCGAACGACGGCGACGAGATCGCTGTCCTGGTGCACCGTCCGGGGCTGTTCGACAACCCGGACGCGCTCCGGGAGGTCGTGACCGCGGCTCGTTTGGGGCTCGAGAACGAGCGGCTACGCGCTCTGGGTCTCGCCCAGGTGCGGGCCCTCGCCGAGTCGCGGGTCCGGATCATCGAGGCGGGCGACCGCGAGCGGCGCCGACTGGAACGCGACCTCCACGACGGCGCACAACAACGTCTCGTCGGTCTCCTGCTGGGTCTGCGCCTCCTGCGATCGAGCGTCGGCGAAGACCAGCACGACCTGGTCAGGACGGTGGACGCGGCGGAGGCAGAGGTCCAGCAGGCGGTGCGCGACCTCCGGGAGCTGGCCGCGGGGTTGTTCCCGAACGTCCTGGTGACCGAGGGGCTCGCCGGCGCGTGGGAGGCGCTGAGCGAAACACGGCCCCTGCAGGTCATGGCCGCCCCGGAGGGTCGGCTTCCGGCGGCGGTCGAGGCAACGGCATACGTCGTCGTCGCGACCGCCGCGGCACGGGGCCCCACGACGGTACGCGCGACAAGCGACGGGGGATGGCTCCGCGTCCGCGCGGACGTCGCGGACGTCGCGGACGCCAGCTGGGACCTCGCATTTCTCGAGGACCGGGTGGCCGCGATCGGCGGGCGCCTCGTGTCGACGCAGGTGGACGGAGGTGTCCGCATCGACCTGGCGCTGCCGCTGGCGTTGGACGCGTCGCCCGAGACGGAACCCGCCGATGGCGTGCGGACCTGAGCCGGCGACGTCGCCTCGCCTGCCGCTCCCAGGGTGGTCCCCAGGCCGGGGCGCACGTTCCGAGTCAACCGCGAGTCCTCGGGCGATGGCGCTGCCACACTGGCTGGGTGGCCAGGGCGACTGCTGAGGTCGGTGTCGGACTGGCCTCCGAGCGGAGGTTGCATGCGAGCCGTTGTTGCAGACGACACACTCTTGACGCGCGAAGGCGTCGTCGCACTGCTGCGTTCCGGCGGGGTCGATGTCGTCGGCCAGGCGGCCGACGCCTCGGCGCTCCTTCACCTGGTGCGAGCCCACCGTCCGGACGTCTGCGTCGTCGACATCCGCATGCCTCCGACGCATACCGACGAGGGCCTGGTCGCGGCCGCCGCCATCCGGTCCGAGTTCCCGGACATCGGCGTCCTGGTGCTGTCCCACTTCGTCGAGTCGGCATACGCGATGCGTCTCATCCAGGACCAGCCCGAAGGCATCGGTTACGTCCTCAAGGAGAGGGTCTACTCGGGCGACGTCCTCGTCGACAGCCTGCGGCGGGTGGCGGAGGCGGAGACGGTGATCGACCCGACGATCGTCGCGCGCCTGCTGCACAAGCACCGCGATGCCGACCCCCTCCACGAGCTCAGCGTGCGGGAGCGCGAGGTGCTTGCTCTCGTCGCTGAGGGCTTGACCAACCAAGGCATCAGCAGACGGCTGTTCATCACCGACCGCACGGTCGAGGCGCATGTCCGCCAGATCTTCACCAAGCTGGGGCTCGACGAGTCGCCGGAGAGCAACCGCCGCGTCCTGGCCGTTCTGACCTTCCTGCGCAGCGCCTGACGTCGAGATCAGGCCGTCAGCAGGAAGGGGTCGACCGGCTTGGGCGGAGGCCCGTCGAGGGTGCACTCCGCCGTCCGCGGTCACGCGCGCACCCACGGCGCTGGCGCCCTTCGAGGCCTTTGCGATGCCCGATGAGGGGAAACCCCAAGGCCGCGGCGCCCGGTTCGAGTGATTCTCCGAATGTGGGTCAGGGGTCTTGGAGGCGACTCTGGATGTGTTCGCACTTGTCCCCACATCGCTTGATCTGCAAGCGAACTCGTATCTCAGGAGAATGTCATGAACGCTCGCAGAGCTGTCTTCGCAGTCATCGCCTCCGGCCTGCTGGCACTGCCCGCTGCCGCTGCCGCTGCCGCCTCGCCGGTTCCGGATCCGCCATCGCGGAACGCTCCCGACATGGTGCAGGTGGCGATCGACGAGCTGACCGAGGCCTACGCACAGGCGGGGACGTCGGACAAGCCCAGCATCCACAACGAGATCGTCCTTTTGACCAACGTCGGTCACGCAGCGCTCTGAGCGATGCCGAGGAGCGTGGTGGATCGCCGGCACCCGGTGCCGGCGATCCACCACGGAACCGCGGATGCCTCCGCCGGCACGCTGCCTGTTCGCCCGGCCGGCGCGTCCCCCTGCGTTCCACGTCCCCACCCACACGAACCCCGGGTGTGCCGTCCGGTTGCATCGGCAGGGACGCGGGCTCAGGTGACCGGTGACCGGGGACGGGCGGCATACGCGAGCAGTGTCGGCAGCGGCCCCTCTTCCGTGAAGTCCTTGACGCGCCGCGATCGCAGCGCCCACGCTCGGAACGGCAGAGTGGGAGGGAGGCGCCGTGCGCGAGCTGCCGTCCGGGACGGTGACGATGCTGTTCTCCGACATCGAGGGCTCGACCCTGATGCTGAGCCGGCTGGGGCGCAGGTACACCGACGCGCTGGACGGGCACCGTGACGTGCTGCGCTCGGCGTGGTCGGCGCACGGAGGCACCGAGATGGGCACCGAGGGGGACAGCTTCTTCGTGGTGTTCCCGACGGCCGAGGGCGCCGTGAGGGCGGCTACCCAGGCCCAGCGCGGGCTCGAGAGCCACGGGTGGCCCGGCAACGAGAGGGTCCGCGTCCGCATGGGCATCCACACCGGGTCGCCACAGGTCCACGACGACGACTACGTGGGGATGGACGTGCACCGCGCGGCCCGCATCGCCTCGTCCGCCCACGGCGGGCAGGCGGTCCTGTCGTCCGTGGCCGCGGAGCTCGCTCGAGACGCCCTGCCCGACGGTGTCGGGCTGAGGGATCTCGGCCTCCACCGCCTCAAGGACATCCCGGAGCCGGAGCGGCTCTTCCAGCTCACCGTCGACGGCCTGCAGGTCGACTTCCCTGCGCTCCGGACGCTGGGCGCGGCCTCCCGCCTCCCGGTTCCGGCGACCCATCTGGTCGGACGTGAGCACGCGGTCGCGGACCTGGTCGACCTTGTCCGGTCGCCCGAGATCCGACTGGTCACGCTGAGCGGGCCGGGAGGCTCGGGCAAGACGCGCCTCGCGATCGAGGTGGCGAAGAAGCTCGTGACGGCCTTCCCCGACGGGGTCTTCTTCGTGCCCCTCGCGTCGGCGACCACACCGGAGGTGGCGTGGACGACGCTCGGTGACGTGCTCGAGGTGCCGCGGAGCAGCCGTCAGCCGCCGCGCGTGTTCGGGCAGGTCGCGAGCCGGGCTGCGCTCTTCGTCCTGGACAGTCTCGAGCAGCTCGTCGAGGCCGACGACGTCGTCTCGGAGCTGCTGGAGGCGGCGCCCCGCTCGGCGGTCGTGGCGACCTCGCGCCGGTCGCTGGCGGTGCCGGGGGAGCACCTCTACCCGGTGCCGCCCCTGGGTCTGCCGAGCCGATCGACCGTGGCAGCCGCCGAGGAGTCCCCGGCGGTGCAGCTGTTCCTGCAGCAGGCCCACAGCGTGCGCCCGGACTTCCGGCTGACGCCGGAGAACGTCGACGCGGTGGTCGCCATCTGCCGGCGCCTCGACGGGCTGCCCTTGGCCATCGAGCTGTCCGCCGCGCGGACCCGACTGCTCGGGCCGCAGGCGCTCCTGCGTCGGATCGACACGACGCTCGACCTCCCCTCGACGAGCAGGCAGGGGCCGTTGAGGCACCGGACACTGCGCGAGACCATCGCCTGGTCCTACGACCTGCTCCCCGAGAACGACCAGGCGTTCTTCCGGCGGCTCGGGGTGTTCGCCGGTGGGGCCGCCCTCGAGTCGGTGGCGGCGGTCGCGCTGCCCGCCGCGACGGGCGACCGCTCGGCAGATCCCCTGGACCTCGTCGCCGACCTCGTCGACGCCAGTCTCGTGATCGTGTCCGAGGCGCCCGACGGGGAGCCGCGCATCACCTTGCTCGAGACGATCCGGTCCTTCGCGTTGGCGGAGCTGCGCGGCACGGGCCAGCTCGACGAGGCGCGTTCGGCGCACGCCGCCCACCACCTCGACGTCGCCGAGCGGCTCAAGGTGACCCGTGACTCCGACCACCTGCTGGCTCTGGCCCAGGCGGATGCCGAGCTCGACAACTTCCGGGAGGCCCTGACCTGGGGTCTTCGCCACGGCGGGGCGACCGAGGGCGTCGACGTCACGGCGACGGCAACCGCCCTCCAGCTGGCGACCTCGCTCGGATGGCTCTGGTACACGGGCGGATACGTCCTCGAGGGATGCCGCTGGCTCGAGCTCGCCCTGGAGCGCGCCGGGGGCACGGCGTCCGGAGATGTCGCCGAGTGCCTCGGGGCCTACGCCAACCTCCTCATCGCCCGTGGGGAGCCCGACCGCGCCGCTGACGTCGCGTCGCGGAGCCTGACGATGGCCCGAGCAGTCGCGGACGAGGAGCGGGAGGCCTTCGCGATGGGGATCGTCGGGACGGCCCGGCTGCACCAGGGTGACGTCGACACCGCACGTCGGACGTTCGAGGACTCCCTGGTGCTGCACCGGCGGATCGGCAACCCGCTCAGGCTCACCCGCGCACTGGGCAACCTCGCCGGGGTGGAGGAGGAGCTCGGTCACTACGCACGGGCCGAGGAGCTGACGAACGAGGCCATCGAGATCGTCACCGCGGCCGGTGACGTGCACGAGGCCGCGGTCCAGGGCCAGAACCTCGCCCACCTGCTGGCGGCGAGCGGGCGCCCGGAGGAGGCCGCCCGGCTCGCCCGGTCGCTCGTCGACCGGATCGTGGGGCTGCGCAGCCCGAACCTCACGATGGCGTTCGCCGACACGTACATGAACATCCTCATCGGCCTGCGGGACCCGGTGCGTGCCGCGCACCTCATCGGTGCCGAGGAGGCCATGAGGGACCGCCTGTCGTTGCCGAACCCCTACCAGGAGGAGGAGCAGGCCGAGGCCTGGGCTGCCGTGGAGGGACTCATCTCCGCCGAGGACTGGGCGCGCGAGATCCGGACCGGCCGGGGGTCCTCGGTCGAGGACCTGCTCGTTGCGCTGGACGACGTCTGACCCGACGCCCCGGAGCGGCTCACCACTGGCAGGATGAGCGCCATGACCACGGACGTCCCGCTCAGCGTGCGCACCCCCTCCCCCCTGGGCGAGTTCCTTCGCGCGCGCCGGCACGAGCTCGCCCCGGAAGAGGTCGGCATCAAGCGGGCCAAGGGTCGGCGCCGGGTGGGTCTGAGCCGCACCGAGGTGGCCGAGCTCGCGAACATCTCCGTCGCGTACTACGACATCATCGAGCGCGGCCGCGACCTGCGCCCGAGCAAGAGCGTCATCGAGGGCCTCGCCCGCGCGCTCAAGCTCAACGCCGACGGCCGGTCGCACCTGCATGCGCTCGCGACGGGCACGCCGTCACGTCGGCCGCAGGCGCCGGAGGAGCTGACCGAGGAGCTCGAGGAGCTGCTGGACTCCATCGACCCGAACCCGGCCTACGTCGTCGGCGCTCGCTGGGACGTGCTGGGCGCCAACCACACCGCCTGCCAGCTCTTCACCGACTGGGAGAGCAAGCGGAGCAAGCGCGAGCGCAACCTGCTGTGGTTCTACTGCTGCGACCCGGCGGCCCGGAGCCTCTTCGTCGACTGGGAGCAGGAGGCGGCCGACCAGCTCGCGCTCTTCCGTGAGGCGTACGCACGACACCCGGACGACCCGTCGTTCAAGCGGATCCTCGACGAGATCTTCAAGACCAACCCCGACACCGTCGAGTGGTGGGAGCGGCACGACAGCGACCCGACCCGGGGCCGCACCAAGCGGATCCGTCTCGACACCGGGCAGGTCATCCAGCTGCGCCAGCTCGTCCTGCAGGTGCTCGACGAGCCCGACATCCGCGTCATCAGCTACTTCGCGGACGTCGACGGGGACCTCGACGACGTCGAGTTCGACGCCTAGCCGAAGACACCGGTCGAGTGACGCCGGTCGAGTGACGCCCGTCGACCGGCGCCTCAGAGGGGCTTCAGTGGGCCCGGGAGTCCGGAGGGGCTCGTGACCTCGGGTAGGGCCGCCCACCGCGGAGGGATGAGCACCCGCAGGCGGGGCTTCTCCTCGATGTTGCCGCTCAGCTGAGGCAGAGGCGCTCGACGTGCCTGCCACGTCGACCCCTGGTCGAGGCTGACGACGAGCTGGTCCTGTGTGTCCGCGGTCGACTGGTAGTAGGCGACCTCGCACTCGGCGCCACCTTCGGCGAGCGACGTCGGCGTCGCGTCGCCGGGGAGGTCGGCCGACGCGAAGGAGCCGTCGCGCTGCTGGATGACGAGGCGCAGGTCCCCGCCGGCGCCGGTCAGGCCCCAGATGCCGCAGCCCTTCGAGGTCGGCGTGGCCCACCTCGTGTCGCCGTCCGGCACGTTCGGCACGGCCAGCCGCTCCAGCGTCCTGGCGTTGACGTCGAGCGTGCACAGACCGGCCCCGTCGGCGCACTCGACCGTCGACGTCCCGAAGGGCGGGGCCACGGGGTGGTCCATGACGGTGAGCGCCACGGGCTGGCGCATCGTCGCCGAGAGCAGGTAGGGCCCCGGTCCTCTGTGCGCCCAGTACCAGACTCCGTCACCGACCTCGCGGTACAGCCCCGGACCGCCCATCAAGGGCTGCTCACTCGACCCGGTGACGGCCCCGAGCACGAGGAACCGGTCGTCGGTCCCGTCGACGACGGCGATGGCCTCCCGGCCGAGGCAGTCGTGGTCGGGGCGAGGCGCGACGCAGCGCTTCCAGACCGTGAGCACGATCCGCCGGTCGCTGCGGGACTCGAGCTGGGCGGCGACGAAGGCGTCCGGGTGCCCGACGACCTCGTCGGCGGTCCAGTCGGGGACGCTCACCGACGTCAACCGTGGGGTCGGGGCGGCCGGGAGACTCTGGGCGCCTAGGCGACCGAGGCCCGACACGGCGAACGCGAGCGCGAGGACGGCGGCGACCGCCGCGGCCGAGACCCACGCCGCGCGACGGCGACGCACCCGGCGCTGCCGCCAGAGCAGGGTCTCGAAGGGAGGCTGGGCCACGCGGCGCTCGGTGTCGCGGGCGAAGGTGGTCAGGTCAGACATGGTCCGCCTCCTCGCGGTCGATGAGGTGCCCGGCCATCTGGACCCGGGCTCGCGCGAGCCGCGCCTTGACCGTGCCCTCGGGCACGGCCAGCTCGGTGGCGACCTGCGCCACGCTGAGATCGGCGATGTAGTGGAGCACGACGGTGATCCGCACCGGCAGGCTCAGCTGGCTCAACGCGTACACGATGGCGACGTGGTCCTCCGGAGTGCCGGGGCCGAGGTCGATGCTCAGCTCGGCGCGGAACTTCGGCAGGGCACGTGCCGTGACCCGGGCCCGGCGCCAGCGGTTCCGCAGCAGGTTGACCGCCACGGTGCGCAGCCAGGCCTCCTTGTTGGAGACCTCCACGAAGTCGCGACGGTGCGTCATGGCCGTGACGAAGGCCTCCTGCACGATGTCCTCCGCCTCGGGGAGGTTGCCGCACAGCGCCGCCAGCTGCGTCACGAGTCGCCGGTACGACAGGTCGTAGACGACCCGGACCGGGTCACCGTCGCTGCTCTCGTCCATGAGCGTCCACCTGCCGTCCTCACGATGCTTCCACTTGGACGAGTCCCCGGCGGCCCGTTCGGTTGCATGGGTTCGGGGAGCCGTTGGTGCCCGAGCGCCCCGTCCCAGGAGACAGGGCGCCCGGCGAGCCTGCTAGCGAGCGATGACCGGCCACGTGCGCCAGTCGTCCGGCAGGACGGCGCGGTGCACGGACCGGTCGAAGCCCGGCTCGGTGATCCAGTCGCGCGCGGCCTGGGCCGTCGCGGGCACGGACCTCAGGGTCCACGTGCGGCCCCGATCGGTGCTGAGCAGGGCCCTCACCGGGGTGGTCGGGAGCACGTCCTCCTCGTTGCTCAGGTACCAGCCGATCGTGCCGTCCAGGGCGTCCTCGACGACCACACGTGTCGGGCTCACCAGGACCTCGTACAGATCGAGGTGCAGCAGGCTTCCGTCCGGCTGGCCGACGGCCACCTGCCCGGTGTGAAGGATCCCCACCCATCCGGCAGCGTTCGTGATCGACCAGTCCCCGGTCGGGAGATCGGTGATGGGCGTCAGGGTGCCCGCGGAGACGTCGACCACGCACTTGACCCACGGTTCATCCGGGCAGGCGACGTGCGGCCGACCTCTGGCAGCCTGCATCCCGATGGTGCGGCCCGCATCGGGGGCGAGCGTGACCGGTGTCCTCAGGCTGGCGGACGCGGCCACGATCGGGGACCGCGGGGAGCCCTCGGGTGAGGCGGCCCGGAGCACCCAGATGCCACCGCCGGCGTACCAGACCTGGCCCTCGCCGGGGCCGGAGGGCACGAGCACCCGGCGCCCCGAGGCATCGGTGACCTCCCAGGCGCCCAGGCGCCGGCCCGGGTCGCACTCGCGCACGGTCAGCGTGTCGTCGGCGCACTGGGACCACGCCCGGATCGTCAGCTCGCCGGAGCGCTCCGGCGCCGTCCACGTGCGCCCCGCGCTGGCGTTGCGGCCGTTGACGATCTGCTCGGGAGGCCGCACCGTGACCGCGACCGAGCTCGGCTGTGGTGTGGCAGGAAGCGCCCGCGGACGACCCGACGTCGAGGCGAGCGCGACGACCGAGACCACGGCAGCCAGCCCGACCGCCGCGACAGCGGTGGTGACTCGGCGTACCCGCCGGGTCCGTGCCCGGCGAGTGATCTCCTCGAAGGTCGGCCCGTCGACCTGTTCGGCCACGTCGGTGACCAGTGACGTGAGATCAGACATGCTCGGCTCCTTCCCGGTCGGAGAGCAGGTCGGCCAGCAGGGCCCGACTGCGTGACAGGCGCGCCTTGACGGTGCCCTCGGCGACGTTGAGCTCGTTGGCCACGGTCGCCACGGGCAGGTCGACGACGTAGTGCAGGACGAAGGTCTCGCGCAGGACCGGGGTCAGGCGTCCGAGGGCGGCGACCAGCGCCACGTGGTCGGGGCCGAGCCCGAAGTCAGCGGTGGGCGGGGCCGTCGTGCCGCGCGAGAGGACGCGACGGGCCAGGGCGCCCCGCCGCCACCCCTTGCGGATCCGGTTGAGGGCCACGGTGCGCAGCCACGCCTCCGGCTTGTCCATCTCGAGGAAACGACGTCGGTGGTAGACCGCCTGCACGAAGGCCTCCTGCACGGCGTCCTCGGCATCGCCGCGGTTGCCGCACACGGCATACAGCTGGCCGACGAGTCTTCGGTACGACGCGTCGTAGATGACCCGGATCGGGTCGTCGTCCTCGCGCATGGCCCACCTCGGTTCCGCTGGTCAATGCTGACAGCGGAACAGTCCCCGGCGAGGCGGTTTGGTTGCCTCCGGAGCCGGTCAGCGTTTGCGGGTGCCGAAGATGCTGCGGGTGATCTCGCGGCCGATGACGGTGCCGGCCGACCGGAGCATCGACTTGAACGCCGAGCTGCCGGCCACCTGCGCGATGATGCTCGGCTCCTCCTTGGGGGCGCGACTCGACGCGGGCGCGGGGGCCGGGGCGGCGGGTGCCGGGGCGGGGGCCGCCGGAGTCGCGGGAGCCGCCTGCAACCGGGCCGTCAGCTTCTCGTAGGCCGACTCGCGGTCCACGACGTCGGCATACTTCGTCTTGAGCTGCGACGCCGCGATGACGGCATCCATCGTCGCGGGCGACGAGGGGTCCATGAGGGAGTTCGGGGCCTTCATCCGGGTCCACGCGACGGGCGTCGGCACGCCCTTGTCCGACAGCACGGTGACGACGGCCTCGCCGATGCCGAGGCTCGTGAGGAGCTTCTCCATGTCGTAGGCCGTGTGCGGGTAGGTCGCGATCGCCTGCTTGAGCGCCTTGGCGTCGTCGGGGGTGAAGGCGCGCAGGGCGTGCTGGACGCGGTTGCCGAGCTGGGCGAGCACGCCCGACGGGACGTCCTTGGGAGACTGCGTCACGAAGAAGACGCCGATGCCCTTGGAGCGGATGAGCCGGACCGTCTGCTCGATGGCCTGCAGGAACGCCTTGCTCGCGTCGTTGAAGAGCAGGTGCGCCTCGTCGAAGAAGAAGACGAGCTTCGGCTTGTCGACGTCGCCCTCCTCGGGCAGGTCGTGGAAGAGGTCGGCGAGCATCCACATGAGGAAGGTCGAGAAGAGCTGCGGTCGGTCCTGGACCTGGGGCAGCTCGAGGCAGGAGATGATCCCCTTGCCGTCGGGGGCGGTGCGCAGCAGGTCGCTCGTCTCGAACTCGGGCTCGCCGAAGAAGGCGCCGGCGCCCTGGTCCTCGAAGGTGATGAGGTTGCGCAGGATGACGCCCGCCGTCGCGCTCGAGAGGCCGCCGAGGTCCTTGAGGTCGGCCTTTCCCTCGTCGGAGGTCAGGTGGCTGATGACCGCGCGGAGGTCCTTGAGGTCGAGGAGCGCGAGGCCGTTCTTGTCGGCGTAGTGGAAGATCAGCCCGAGGCTGCTCTCCTGCGTGTCGTTGAGGCCGAGGACCTTGCTGAGCAGGGTCGGGCCGAAGCCCGTGATCGTGGCGCGGATCGCGATGCCGTCACCCTTGCCGCCGAGCGAGTAGAACTCGGTGGGGTATGCCGTCGCCGTCCACGGCATGCCGACGTCGGCCGCGCGGCTGGTGATCTTGTCGCCGCCCTCGCCGGGCGTCGCGAGACCCGACAGGTCACCCTTCATGTCGGCGAGGAAGACCGGGACGCCCTGGTCCGACAGCTGCTCCGCCATGAGCTGGAGCGTCTTGGTCTTGCCGGTGCCGGTCGCGCCCGCGACGAGGCCGTGGCGGTTGAGGACGCTGAGCGGGATCTGCACCGGGGCGTCAGCATGGGCCTGGCCGTCGACGACGGCGGCGCCGAGCTTGAGCACCCCTCCGTCGAACGCGTAGCCGGCCCGGATCTCGTCGATCTGGCTCGTGTCGCCCGTGCCGCCCGTCTGAGGGGCTCCTGAGCCTGCAGTCTCGGTCACGGTTCGAACTCTAGTGGCCGGTCGTCCACGTTCGACGCCTATGCTGACCCGGTGATTTTCAAGGCCGTCGGCGACTCGCGCCCGTACCCAGACCATGGACTCGAGACGACCAAGGACTGGTCGAACGTCCCGCCTCGGGTGGTGCAGCTCGGCGAGCTCATCACGACCAAGAGCACGCTCGACCTGCGCGGCCTCCTGGCTGACGACTCGACGTTCTACGGGGATCTCTTCCCGCACTGCGTCGAGTGGGAGGGCGAGCTCTACCTCGAGGACGGGCTGCACCGGGCACTGCGCGCCGCGCTGCAGCAGCGTCCTGTCCTTCACGCCCGAGTCCTCGTACTCTCCTGACACGGGCCCGCCCGACCAGGGGCGACGACGGACGAAGGAGCGGTGATGTCGCAGGTCGCTGACAAGGACGACCGCACCTACCGGGTGCGGCGCCAGCGCCGGTCGACGATCGTGATCGCGGTCGTCCTGCTGAGCATGGCGGGCGCGTTCTACTACGCCTCGACCTACTTCCGCGACACGACCCCGACACCGGGACCGTGCACGACGGAGGTGCCCGTCGCACCACTGCGCCCGGCCGACGTCAGCCTCAACGTCTACAACTCGACGACGCGCAACGGGCTCGCCGCGGCCGTCGCCAAGGTCGCCGACACCCGTGGATTCAAGGTCAAGGCCGTCGGCAACGACCCGAAGGACGCGGGCGTCAAGCAGGTCGCGCAGATCCGTTTCGGACCCGAGGGCGCGGCGTCGGCCCGACTCGTCAAGGCGCACGTGCCGCAGGCCGTCTACCTCAACGACAAGCGCAAGGGCGACACCGTCGACCTCGTCGTGGGCGCGGCCTGGAAGAGCTTCGGGAAGGTGCCCGTCGTCGCGACGCCCACCCAGACGCTGCGCCAGTGCCCCACGATCACCGTCCAGCCGTGACACGAGCGTGAGTATGCCGTCCGGCACGGTGCGCGCCGGACGGCATACTCACGCTGTGCTGCCCGTCCGGACGGCTCAGCGGGTGTAGGGCACGCGCTTCCACGACAGCACGTGCGCGGCGCCGGGACGGTTCACGGTGACCTCGAGGAAGTCCGTGTTGTTGCTCGAGCCGTCGACCGTGACGCGCGTGAGGTTGTCCGCCGAGCCCTGCACGCCGTAGAAGTCGAGCCACCTCGAGCCGGAGGCGAGCGGGCGGTCGGAGTTGTAGACGTGGCTGTCGCCGTTGAAGAGGTAGACCTCGCCGTCGAAGGCGTTCGACTGCGCGACGAGCTCCCGGACGAGCGGCTGGAAGGCCGAGTTGTCGGCCCAGGTCACGGCGTACGTCGGGTCGAACATGTCGGCCTGGAGGAAGAGCGCGACGGCGCGGTCGTGGCGCTGCCGGGCTCCGGCGAAGGCCGAACGGACCTGTGCCAAGGCGTTGTCCGTGCGGGCCCGCTCCTCGGCGACCTGCTGCGCCGTGGGGGAGGTGAAACCCAGCTCGGGCCAGGGGAGCAGGCCGTTGTTGCTGCCGACGACGTGCAGGGTTGCGATGTCGACGCCCTGGCGCCGGAACGAGACGTTCTCGGGGAAGCCGGCGGCCGCCTGCGACGCGACGGTCATGTCGGCGCCGAGGGTGTGGCCCGCGCGGGGGAAGAAGGTCGACCGGACGGCGGCGAGGCGCTCGAGGGGGTCGTAGGTGCCGTTGTTGGTGCGGTGGCAGTCGGTCCACTCGTTGTCGCCCGGGGTGTAGACGAGCGGCGTGGTGAAGCGGTCGAACTGGGTGCGGATCATCGAGAAGTACTCGTTCGTGCATCTCGACGAGCCGTTCTTGATGTCGCCGACGTGGATGGTGAAGGAGAGGTCCGGGGTGGCGTTGATCTGGTCGACCCATGTCGGGAAGGCCGCGACCTGGGCGTCGCCGTAGGGCACGTCGCCGATGACGGCGAAGCGGTAGTGGCCGTCCTTGCCCTGACCGGGGGCATCTGCGGCGGAGGCTGCCGTGGCAGCGGGCAGGACGACGAGCGCGGCCGCGACGGCCGCCAGGGCTGGGGTGCGAGAGAGGTGCATGACTGCTGTTCTCCCGCACCGTCGTCGAACGGCGCCACCACCAAAGCGTGAACGTCAGGCGTCGCGAGTCTGGGAGGTCGCTGGGACCCCGCCGTCAGAGCTGCACCAGCGTGGCGACCATGAGCGCCTTGATCGTGTGCATCCGGTTCTCGGCCTGGTCGAAGACGACGGACGCATCGGACTCGAAGACGTCGTCGGTGACCTCGAGCTCCTTGAGCCCGAACTGCTCGTGCACGTCCTTGCCGACCTGCGTCTCGAGGTCGTGGAAGGCCGGGAGGCAGTGCATGAACTTGACCCGCGGATTGCCTGTCAGCGCAAGCATCTCCGCGTTGACCTGGTAGGGCGTCAGCAGCTCGATGCGGTCGGCCCAGACCTCCTTCGGCTCACCCATCGACACCCACACGTCCGTGTGGACGAAGTCGACGTCCCGCACGCCCTCCGCCACGTCCTCGGTGAGGGTGACCCGGGCACCGGTCTCGGCGGCATACCTCCTCGCGACGGCGACGACGGCGTCGGACGGCCACAGCGAGCGGGGCGCGACGATGCGCACGTCCATGCCGAGCAGGGCCCCGGTGACGAGCAGCGAGTTGCCCATGTTGAAGCGGGCGTCGCCGACGTAGGCGTAGGCGATCTGCTCGTCGGGCTTGCCGGCGTGCTCGCGCATCGTCAGGGCGTCGCAGAGCGACTGCGTCGGGTGCCAGTCGTCGGTGAGGCCGTTCCAGACCGGCACCCCCGCGAAGGCGCCGAGGGTCTCGATGACGTCGTGACCGGCTCCGCGGTACTCGATGCCGTCATAGAAGCGGCCGAGCACGCGGGCGGTGTCCTTGGCCGACTCCTTGTGGCCCATCTGCGAGCCGACCGGGTCGAGATAGGTCGTACTGGCGCCCTGGTCGGCCGCGGCCACCTCGAACGCGCAGCGGGTGCGCGTCGAGGTCTTGGCGAAGAGCAGGGCGATGTTCTTGCCACTGAGGCGTCGCTCCTCGCGGCCCTCGCGCTTGGCGGCCTTGAGCTCGGCGGCGAGGTCGAGCAGCGCCCGGAACTCGTCGGGCGTCAGGTCGATCTCCTTGAGCAGGTTGCGGCGGTGGAGTGCGGCGAGGGACATGCACGTGATGGTTTCAGGCGCGGTCGCCGTGCGGCAATCCGGTCTCAGGGAGCCGGTCGGCGGCGCAGCAGCCCGAGCCGCCAGCGGACCTGCTCGACGAGCGCGCGCAGCTGGAGCGGGACGAGGACGCGGGGGCCCTCGCCGACGCAGAAGACGACGTCGTCGAACCGGTGGATGCCGGGACGGTGCGCGACGGTGCGGAAGGCGTCGCGGGCGCTGCGCAGCTGCGCCACGGTCATGAACGGTGACGGCTCGTCGGGCTGGTAGCGCGAGCCGAGCGGGTAGTCGCGACCGGGCCGCCGGGTCATCTCGACGTGGCAGCCGAGGACGTGCGTGACGGGGCGCTCCGCAGCGAAGGTGACGAGGCGGTCGAGGGTGTCGAGGAGGGCGTCGGAGTCCTGGACGTAGATGCGGCCGGGGTAGACCGTGTCGCCCGTGTGGAGCAGCCCGGTGGCCGGGTCGTGGAAAGCGATCGAGGCCGGGTGGTGACCCGGGATGCCGAAGACCTCGAGGGCACGGCCACCGAGGTCGAGCGGCACGACCTCGGTCGGCCACCCGGTGATGCCGAAGAAGGCGCACACGCTCGCGACGTCGTGGCCGATGACGGTCGTGCGTGGCCGGTCGGCGAAGGCGGCGTCGCCGGCGACGTGGTCGCCGTGGCCGTGCGTGTGGGCGACGACGAGCTCGTACGCGTCGGGGTCGTACGCGTTCGGCGGCGTCTGCGCGTCAGGCGGGGTCTGCGCGTCCGGCCGGGTCTGCGCGGCGACGTGGTCCGCGACGAGGCGGTCCACCGTCTGTCGCAGGGCGGTGCCCTCCACCGCCCCGGTGTCGAGGAGCAGCGCGCGGCGCTCGCCGAGGAGCAGCAGGATGAACGGGGCCTCGTAGGTGAGGTCCTTGCTCTGCCGGATCAGGACGGTGCCGGGGGCGAGGTGGTGCACCTGGAGCGGTGGGTCGTGTCGTCGCCGCGGGGACGGTGCGCCGTGGATCCAGGTGACGTCGGTGTCGAGGGCGACCGGCGTGGGAGGGGCCATGCGGTGATTGTGCACCGGGGTCGTGCAGGGTGGCCGGGGAGGCCGATTTCTTGTGCGGGGTCCGCCTCCGGTAACCTGCGCGACGGAGGATTCGCATAGTGGCCTAGTGCGCACGATTGGAAATCGTGTTGGGATAAAACCCTCGGGGGTTCAAATCCCCCATCCTCCGCCACATGACAGCGGCCCCCATCGCGCTCAGCGCGATGGGGGCCGCTGTCATGTGACGGAGTCTCCGGATTTGGGAGGAGGGGTGGGGGCCGCCCACCGCGAGGCACGAGCGACTCGCGGCCCCCACCCCGACGGTTCCCCCATCCCCGCGGGTGATGGTGTCCCCAGCCGAGCGGGCAGGAAACCCAGCCGAGCGGCGAGGGAACCGAGCGCGACGATCGGGGAGGGAACTGAGCGCGGCGAAGGCCGGGCGTGCCCCCCACAGCGAGCGACACGCATACGCAATCAGTGTCGGCTCACTCGTGTCCGATGAGCAGCTCGCCCAGCAGGAACGCCAGCACGAACGTGCCGCTGAGCAGCGGCAGCATGATGACCGGCAGCGACCGCTCCCGCGAGACGGACACGGCGCTGACGCCGGCGGCCGCGGCGACGAGACCGAGGACGAGGCTGAGCTCGCCGACGGGGGTGAAGAGCAGGGCGGCCCCGGCGGCGAAGCAGGTCAGGGCCACCCAGCCCGCGGTGCTCGTGGGCAGGGCGCTGAGGTGGTCGCCGCGGGCGTGGACGTGGCCGACGACGACCACGACCGTGGCCGCGAAGAGCAGGGCGAAGCCGGCCGTCCAGCAGAGTCCGGCGACGTCGGGATCGGGCACGACGAACGTGTCTGCGGCGACGAGGAGTCCGCCGATCCCGAGCCCGAGGGCCCACCGGTTTCCGGGGCTGTGTGCCGGGAGCGGTGAAGAGGTCTGGGGGCGCTGTTGCAGGGTCGACATGGCGACCTCCTTCGGTGCTTCCACGCTCGTCGCGGGCTCGGGTGCGCACCAGAGGCGAAGGTCCCCGACATCGGTTCGGCGGCTGTCGGTGGGGCACGGCAGACTGCACCGGTGAGCTCGACCAGTGCCGCCCGATCGCCGTTGACCTCGTTCTGGCACGACCTGCCGCGCGAGGGCAAGCTGCTCATCTCGACCGTCGTCTTCCAGTCGATCGGCACGGGTCTCGTCCTGCCGTTCATGGTCGTCTACCTCCACGAGGTGCGTGGCATCCCGCTCGAGACCGTGGGTCTGCTCCTCGCGCTCCAGGCGGGCGTCGGCATCGTGCTCGTGGCGCCGGCCGGGGCGCTCATCGACCGCATCGGGCCGCGGCGGGTCTACGCGAGCAGCCTCGTGGCGCTGCTCCTCGCCGACATCGTGCTGGCGCTCGCCACGACGACGGGGCAGGCGGCCCTCGCGCTCGTCCTCATGGGCTACGGCTTTGGCATCGTCTGGCCGGCGTCGAGCGCGCTCATCGGCAACCTCATCCCGACCGAGCAGCGGCAGCGCTACTTCGGCATCAACTTCACCTTGCTCAACCTCGGCATCGGCATCGGCGGCATCGTCGGTGGGCGCTTCGTCGACGTGTCGCGGCCGGGCACGTTCGTCACGGTCTACCTGCTCGACGCCCTCAGCTACGTGCCGGCGCTCGTCATCCTCCTCGGCCCGCTGCGCCGTGCCCGCGATCGGGTCGCGCGGCCGGCCGACGAGGCGACCGGCAGCGTGTCCTACGTCGCGCTGCTGCGTGACCCCCGGCTGCGGGCCCTGCTGCTCCTCGTCGGCGTCGCCGCGCTCGTCAGCTACCCGCAGCTCAACGCCGGCATGCCCGCCTTCGCGCGTGCCCTGGGGCAGGTCTCGACCGAGGGGCTCGGCTATGCGTTCGCGGCCAACACCGTGGTCATCGTGCTGCTCCAGCTCGTCGTGCTCCAGCGCATCGAGGGGCGACGTCGCACCCGGGTCGCCGTCGTCATGGCGTTCACGTGGATGGTGGCCTGGTCGCTGCTCGGCGCGACGGCGCTCGTGCCGGGCACGGTCGCGGCCACCGTGCTGCTCTGCGCCTGCGCCGGGGTGTTCGGCCTCGGCGAGACGATGCTCCAGCCGACGAGCGCCGCGATGGTCAACGACCTCGCGCCCGACCACCTCCGGGGCCGCTACAACGCGCTCAGCTCGCTCATGTTCTCGATCGCCTTCGTCGTCGGGCCGGTCGTCGCGAGCTTCCTCATCGGGCGAGGCCTGGGTCCGGTCTACATCGGTTTCCTCGTCGGCGGGTGCGCCCTGCTCGCCGTCATCTCGCTCGTCGTCGAGCGTCGGCTGCCCCCGCACGTCAACGGAGTCCGAGAGGTCGAGCAGGCGCCGACCGCGAGCCCGGCCACGGCTGGAGGGGCGATTTCCGGCTGACGTCGGGGGCGGCATACACTGGCCGTCGGCACCCCGCGTGGTGGTACCTCTCCGAACTCCCCCAGGGCAGGAATGCAGCAAGGGTAGGAGAGCTCTTCCAGGTACGCGGGGTGTCCCTTTTCCCCTCCGCGCGGTGGCGGGCCTCCGGTCAGGCCGGGGGAGCGGTGGTCGTGCCGACCCGCAGCTGCACCGGCTGGGTCACGCTCCGGGGCCGGGTGCCGTCGAGGCGTTTGCGCACGAGCGTCCCGAGGATACGGCCCTTCTCGCGGCCCTGCTGGTCCATGGTCGTGATCCGGTGCGGCAGCCACGGGAGGTCGACGCCGTCGAACCCGGTGACGCTGAGGTCGTCGGGCACCCGCAGTCCGAGCTCCTCGGCGGCCACGATGACCCCGGCCGCGATGACGTCTGACTGGGTGACGATGGCGGTCGGGCGCTCGTGCTCGGGCACGTCGAGCAGCGACCGGCCCGCGATCCGGCCGCCCTCGAACGACGACCCGTCCCCGGTCTGGACCGCGGCGGCGTCCGCGCCGAAGACGTCGCGGAAGCCGAGCAGGCGGCCCACGCTCGGCACGTTGGCCTCGCCCGGCCGCACCTCTGCGTCGGGGACCGGACCGGCCGTGCTCGTCGGCCGCAGCGGCATGGCGACGTGGGCGACCCGGCGGTGCCCGAGCGAGCGCACGTGCTCGGCGACGGCGATGCCTGCGGCGCGCTCGTCGACGCGGACCTGGGTGATGCGCCGGTCGCCCGGCACGCCGGTGCTGAACATCGGGATGCCGCGGGCCGCGAGGTGCTCGACGGCAGGGTTCTCGCCGGGTCCGCAGAGCGAGAAGACGACCGCGTCGAGGGCGAGCGGTGCGAGCTGCGGGACGACGGATTCGCCTGAGCCGGCGGGTTGCCCGATGAGCAGCATGCCCGTGGGAACGGTCTCGAGCACCTCGGCGAGGCCGTCGAGGACGGCGATGGCGAAGGGGTCGCGGAAGGCCATTCGCAGGCGCCCCTCGACGAGGACGCCGATGGCGCCCGAGCGGCCCTGCCGCAGTGACGACGCGAGCGGGTTGGGCCCGGTGAAGCCGAGCTCGGTCGCGGCGGCACGGACGCGGTCGCCCGTGGCCTCCGCGACCGGACCCTTGCCGCTGAAGACGAGGGAGGCCGTCGACACCGAGACGCCCGCGCGCTCGGCGACGTCGCGCAGCGTCGGACGGGCTTGACCTCGGGTGACCATGGGAGGCATGCTATCGAAACGTTTCGAGTCGAATCGATTCGAAGCGCTCGAGGGCTCGGTCTCACCGGGGCCACCCTCGTCCCGAACCATCGCCAGACCGCCGTCGAGGTGGTCGGCCGCACGGACGGCCGGCCCGCTTCACCCCCTCGCTTCACGCCCCCCGCGTCGGTCGTCCCTTGAGAGGCTTGCTCCATGTCCGCCGTCAGTGCCCCGCCGGCCGCCGTCGTCCGCACGGCCCGCACCGCCGTCTTCACGGCCTTCGCGATCAACGGGGCGGCATTCGCGGCCTTCGCCTCACGAGTGCCGGACATCAAGCACGAGCTCGGGCTCTCGGCCGGACAGCTCGGCCTGACCCTGCTCGCCGCCTCTCTCGGCTCGGTCATCGGTCTCCCGCTGTCCGGCTGGATCGTGCACCGCCTCGGTGCGGCCCGCACCCTGATGGGCGCCGCCGTCGTCCAGAGCGTCGGTCTGCTCGGCGTCGGCCTCGGTGTCGACGTCGCCCACAACCGTGCCGTCGTCATGGCGGGCCTCGTGCTCGTCGGCATCGGCACCGGGGTCTTCGACGTGGGGATGAACCTCGAGGGCGCCGAGGTCGAGCGCTTCCTCGGCCGCGCGATCATGCCGCACTTCCACGCGGCCTTCAGCGGTGGCACGGTCGTGAGCGCCCTCATCGGTGCGGGCCTGTCGTTCCTCCACGTCCCGGTCGCCGTGCACCTCGCCGGCGTCGTCGTGCTGCTGCTCGCCGTGACCCCGTGGTTCCTGCGCGCCTTCCTGCCCCGCTCGGTCGAGACGGACGAGACGGGCGCCGAGGTGCGCTCGGAGGCGGGGATCGGTGCGGCCTGGCGCGAGCCGCGCACCCTGCTCATCGGCGTCGTCGTCCTCGCCGCCGCGTTCACCGAGGGCACGGCCAACGACTGGGTCGCGGTGGCGCTCTCGGACGGCTACGGCCTCGAGCGCTGGGTGGGCGTCGTCGGCTTCGCGGTCTTCCTCACGGCGATGACGGCCGGCCGGCTGCTCGGCACCCGCGTGCTCGACGAGCGCGGCCGCGTGCCGGTGCTCCGCGTCCTCTTCGTGTCGGCCGTCGTCGGCTGCCTCCTCGTCGTCTACGGCGGTCCGGTGCTCGCCTTCGTCGGCGCCGCGATCTGGGGTGTCGGGGCGAGCCTCGGCTTCCCCGTCGGCATGAGCGCCGCGGCCGACGACCCGAGGCGTGCTGCCGCGCGGATGAGCGTCGTCTCGACGATCGGCTACACCGCGTTCCTCGCCGGGCCACCGCTGCTCGGCTTCCTCGGCGACCACGTCGGCGTGCTGCACTCGCTGCTCGTCGTCGGCGCCATGGCGGTCGTCGCCCTCGTGGCCATCCCCGCCGTCCGCGAGCCCGACCGAGCCGCGAGCACCGCCTCGACCACCGCCTCGACCACCGCCTCGACCACCGACTGACCGCTCGCCGGTCACCACTCGAGTGAGCGCCTAGTCCCACTCGAGTGAGCGCCCGGTCCCACTCGAGTGGCCCCGTCGTCCCACCTGCCACACGCTCCTGGGACGCCGCGCTCACTCGACTGGTGCGAGGCGCTCACTCGAGTGGCCGCGTGGCCCCAGCGGTCGCACTGGTCCCAGTCCCGGGTGTGACGACGGGGCCACTCGACTGGTGGGAGTCTGCTGTCAGAAGTACTCGGTGATGAAGGGCTGGCAGGCGAAGACGGCGTCGAGGGCGGCATCGCCGTCGGGGCTGCCCCCGGTCGCGAGCTCGGCCTGGCGCAGGCGCGACACGGACCAGCCGCACCACAGTGCCGCCAGCCCGCGCGCCTCGACCCGCAGCGCGTTCGAGGTGATCGCGTCAGCATCGTCGGTGCCGGCATCACCTCGAACCGGGGCGTCGTCGGTGCGTGTCGCGGTGCCACGCCCGTCGCGGACCGACAGGCTCCACCGACCGGTGTTGGCCGGCGCCTCGGCGTCGTCGACGACCAGGTCGGCCTCGACCGAGAGATGCCGACCGAAGCCTCGCCCGGCGAAGGCCGCCCCCAGGTCGACGACCCGGGCCATCCACGGGATCTGCTGGACCTCCACCGTCGGCAGCCCGCCCAGCGCGAGCGTCACCGGGTCGCGCGGGTCGAGGAAGGTGTGCACCGTCGGCGCGGCGGACGAGCCCGATCCGACGACGCCCCACAGCGTCGCCGCTGCCTCGGGGGTCGTCGCGACGAGATCCTCGACCGTGACGGCCTGCTCGGACAGGTCGTAGACGACGAAGCCGCCGTCGACGACATAGGCGATGAGCTCGTCGCGCTCGAGCATCCCGGTGAGTGCCGCCACCGAGCGCACCATCGGTCCGCTGACCCCGTGCCGGGCGCTCGAGGCGCGGGCGAGGTCGTGCATCTGCTGCGCGTCACTCGGCACCGCGGGGCGCAGGCCGGTCGATCCAGCCCGCCCGGCGCGCGTGGCGCCGAGGTCGCGGAGGTGGTGGGCGGCATACGTCATCCGGGTCTGCACGCCCCCGATCTCGTAGCCGGAGCGGCGGTACAGGGTCGCCGTGGTCGGGAAGAGGCACGACACGACGTCGCCGAGCTCGCCCATCCTCGTGATGAGGGCGCGGGTCAGGGTCGTCGCGACGCCCCGGCCGCGGGCGCTCGGCTCGACGTAGACGCCGGCGACGCCGCCCATCCGCAGGTGCTGCCCGCCCCACGCCTGCTCGTAGGGTCGGATGCGGCCGGCGCCGAGGACCTGGTCGGACTCGTCGACGACCGCGATCATCCGGCCACCGAGGGTCTCGGCCGAGACGCGCTGCCACCACACGTCGCCGCCGGTGCCGAGCGGACCGAACGACCGGTTGCGGATGGCCAGGACGGCGGGGAGGTCGGCGTCGACGACGTCACGCGTGCGCAGCTCGCTCATGGCCCGAACCTAACGAGTGGTCACCGCCGACCGCGAACGGGTTGTCGCTCAGGCGCGGTGCAGGTAGGTCAGCCGGCGCACCTTCGAGACCGCCCAGGCGAGCACGGCGTAGACGAGCCAGCTCACGACCGAGAGCCACGTGTAGCTGGCGGCCTTGGTCAGCACCGCGACGAGCGAGCCGAGCACGACGACGGCGAGGGCCGGCACGGCATACCACGCGATGACCATCTGGGGACGCAGCATGAAGGTGGGGGAGCCGCGGAAGGCCGCCAGCACGTTGCCGGCGACGACGAGCACGAGGATCAGCCACAGCGACAGCGGCGCACTGCCCGGCAGCGACCCGAGGGCACCGGCGACGGCGACCCAGCCGCCGAGCACCAGGAGCGTCAGGGCGGTGGGGACCGTCACGTGGGCCACGGCCTCGGTCAGCTCGCCGGTGCCGAGGAGGGAGGGAGTGCCGACGTTGTCGGCCTGCAGGCGCAACCCCTCCGCCCAGGCGCCGAAGCCGAGGTAGAGCGGCAGCAGGCCGATCGTCGCCGCGATGCTCGGGGCCGCCGGCTGCGTGAACGCCCACGTGACGATCGCGCCGCCCAGGAGCGTGAGGCCGAGGCCCGAGAGGAACGCGCCCGGCGTGCGCCGCAGGCCGATGACGTCGCGGCGGACGAGCACGCCGAAGGGCCGACCCGGGCGGAGACGCGCGGAGCGTCCGTGCCGGACCGGGCGGGTCAGCGCGAGGCGCGCGGTGCGCAGGTTGCCCGTGAGGGCGGACCCGGCCATGGTCGAGGTGTTGGCCGAGTGGGCCCGCAGCGACTCGGCGTGCAGCTCGCGCAGGGCATCGGGCACGCGCCAGAGCAGGCTGAGGCCGCGGTCCGGGCCGGGCCAGGAGCGCACCTGCGACCAGAGCCAGAGGCGCGTGGCGAGGACACCGAGAGCGGTACCGACAGCCGTGGTCACGATGATCGTCACCGGGCCGGCCAGGTGCGCGAAGGCCAGGCCGCCCCCGACGGTCAGCCCGCTGAGCGCCCCGATGAACAGGCCCCCGACGGCGGCGTAGCGCCACCACCGACGCAGGGCCAGGGCGCGGTCGAGCGGCACGGGTAGCACGAGGTCGATCCAGGGCATGGGCGGCACGACCGGGCCCCGGAAACGGCCGGCGAAGACCACCGCTCCGAGCAACGCCGCGACGGACGCGACCAGTAGCGCGATCGCCTCGGGCGAGCTCAGCTGGTCACCGAGCGAGGAGGCATCGGACGTGCGGAACACGGCCTGGACGATCGGGAGACCGTAGACGAGCGCGCCGAGGAAGAGGACGTAGCCGGCATACAACCCCTGCTGCCGGGCCTTGCGCGCCGCCTCGCCACCGATGACCCAGTCGGCCTGGCCGAGGAGGTCGTGGTCGTCGTAGTCGACCTCGGCCGGTGCCGTGAGGTCGCGTGCCGAGCGGTCGTATGCCGTCTCGCCGGGTGTTCGGGTCGCCGCCGGCTCCGCCGTCGGCTCGGGGGCCGTGGGTTCGGGGGTCGTGGGTGCGGTGGTCGTGGGGGCGGGGGTCGTGGGGGCGGGAGCGGCCTTTCTGCGGGCCGGCTGCTTGCGCTTGCTCATCGTCGGTCCGCGGTCAGCGCGCCGGGACGATGTCGACCACGCGGGTCGCGAGGGTGGCCGTCAGGTCGGGGTCGTGGCAGGCCATGACCACCGTGCCGCCGGACTCGGTGCGCTCGCGGATCAGCTCGGCGACGACCTGGCGCTTGCCGGTGTCGAGCCGCTGCTCGGGCTCGTCGAGGAGCACGACGCTGGCGGGGCGCGAGAACGTCAGCGCGAGCCGGAAGAGCTGCTCCTGACCCGACGACAGCTCGTGCGGGAAGCGGTCGTCGAGGTGGGCGATGCCGAGGCGGTCGAGGAGGGCGAGGCTGCGGTCGTCGGACGTGGCCGGGTCACCGCCCCACGTCGAGTCGATGAGGACGAGGTGGTCGACGAGGGTCAGGTCGCGGTAGGTCGTCGGCGCGCCGAGCAGGGCGGCGACGGCGGCGCGGACCGTCCGGTCGCGCTCGTCGGCCTCGCGGCCGCCGATGGTCGCGGTTCCCGTGCTGGGCACGAGCAGCCCGCCGATGATCCGGAGCAGGGTCGTCTTGCCCGAGCCGTTGGGACCCCGGAGCACGATGCACTCGCCGGGGTCGGCACTGACGTCGGTCGGCAGCAGCAGGGTCGTCTCGTCGATCGTCTTGCCGACGCCCTCCGCACGGACCTCACCGGTCAGCACTGCGACCGCACCCATCTGCTTCCATCCCTTCGTCGACCCGGTCGAGCTGTCGGAAGCCACCGTATGCCGCCCGGCTCGGAATGCCCTGACCGGGAGGAGGTACCCACGAGCCGTGAGGGGCGACGTGGGGCGCCGGGTCAGCCCTGCGTGCCGACGGGCGGGCCCAGGAGCAGGGCGACGCCGGTCAGCGCGAGTACCGCGACGACGCCGACACCCACGGCGACCAACGGCCGGGCGAGCAGGGCGGCGACGAGGCGTTCGGCCGGAGTGGCCGGGGTGTCGCCGCCGCGGCCGAGGCGCCAGCCGCCGTCGAGGCGTCCGCGACGCTCGAGGCGTCGCTCCCACCACACGGTGAGGAACGGCGGCACCGCGCAGAGCAGGCCGAGCAGGCCCTCTCGGGCGGTCCAGCGCTGGTTGACCCAGAGCAGGAGCGTGACGAGGCAGAACGCGATGAAGACGACGCCGTGCACGAGTCCGAAGACCCTGACCCCGAGCTCGGTCGTGTGGGTCACGTACTTGAGGACCATCCCGAGCAGGAGCAGCGCCCACGTCACCACCTCCGCGAGGGCGATCCGGCGGTAGAGGGAACGAGGGGTCATGCGGGGATCTCCTACATCGTGTCGTACTGGAGTGCCCAGTGTGCCAAACGCCAGGAAGGCTTCCGCGGGCACCCCGACGGATGAGTCCCACGTCCCCGGCCCAGGGGTATGCCGTCGCGGCCGGGCGCGACGGCATACCTCGGGCGGCGCGTCGGGGTCAGCGCCGCGCCGCCCTCTCGGACAGGACGACGCGGACGCTCGTGCCGATGATCCAGACGTCGATGAGGGTCTGCGCGGCGAAGAGGTTCGAGACCTGCGGATTGCCCGTGACCGCCAGCAGTGGTGCGGCCATAGCGAAACCGAGACCCCCGACGACTCCGAGGACGGCGAGGATCCGGGCGGGCCACGTCGCCGCCGCCCGTGCGACCGCGACGGCGAGCAGGGCGGCGGACACGCCGACGAGCGGGGTCGTGAAGGTCGAGAGCGCCAGATGGGTGTCGACCATCGGGGTCGCGCCGCCGGCCTCGAGTGCGTCGTGCTCGCCGCCGGCGAGCAGGTGCGGCACGAACTCCGGCGTCGCGACGGCCCAGGCGACGATCGTCCCGGTGAGCCACGGACGGACCCCGGCCGGGAAGGCGTCGTGGCGCCGGAGCAGGACGAGGCCGACCAGTGTCGTCAGCATGCCCGCGAGGAGCACGGCGTGTGCGGGCAGCCAGACTGGGGACCCGATGAGCGCGAGAAGGCTCTCGTGCAGCGAACCCGACGTCTCGTGCGGGTGCATCGTCCCGCCGACGGCGAGCAGGGCTCCACCGACGCCGAAGACCACGGCGGCGCGACGCGCGAGGCGGGATGGGGCGGACGTGCGCTCCGACGCGGGGGTGGTGTTGGTCTCGGCCGCGCGGCCCGCGAGTGCCTCGCCGACCGTCCCGCCCACGAGGGCGCTCATCGCGTGGCCTCGAGGGTGTTGTGGGTGACGGCGATCTGCCAGGTCTCGCCGACGTGGACGAGGACCGAGGTCGAGGTGGCGGCGTGGATGCCGGCCAGCGGACCGCTCGGGACGTCCAGGGTGTTGCGCGACGTCGCGACGATGACGTCGTCGGCGAGGTGGCGTGCGTCCACGAGCTCCATCCGGTTCGTGCTGCCGGCGTAGATGGTCGCGAAGATCCCCGCGTGTCCGCCGGCGATGGCGTCGCGTCCTCGGTGGTGCTCGCCGCGGATGTTCACGAAGGCCGCGTCCGCGGCATAGGGCGCGCCGAAGCCCTGGCCGTCGCCGGCGTTCCAGGCCGCCTCGAGGCGCCGCAGGACGGCAGCGGCCGTGTCGGCGGCTGCCCTGTCGGCGCCGGCCCTCTCGGTGGCGGCGGTGTGCGGCGCGGCTTCGGTGGCGGACGGGTCCAGCTGGGTCCTGCTCATGGTGCTCTCCTTTGAGTGAGTTGCTCATGATTGATTGAGCAGTACTCAGTCAATATAGAACCGCTCAGCCGACCTGTACAGTGGTTTCCGTGAAGAGTTCCGAGCCCTCCCCTCGCGCCTACCACTCCTCCCTTCGCGAGGAGCAGGCCGAGCAGACGAAGCAACGCATCGCCCGGGCCGCCCGGCAGCGCTTCGTCGAGTCGGGGTGGGCGGGCACGAGCGTGCGCTCGGTCGCGGCGGATGCCGGCGTCTCCGAGGCCACGGTCTATGCGGTCTACGGCACCAAGGCGGGGCTCGCGACCTCCCTCGTCGAGAGCGGTGAGCTGGATGCCGGGGTCGAGCAGGTCACCCGCGAGATCGAGGCGGCGCAGGGTGACCCGAGAGGGCAGCTCGCTGCGTTCATCCGGTTCGATCGGCGCCTCTTCGAGCGCGGTGGGGACGGCCTGCGGCTCACGGTCGAGGGTGGGCGCAACGAGCCCGCGCTCGCCGCGGCGTACGAGCAGGGCCGGGCCCGCGGCGACGCGAACCGGCGGAGGCTGTTCGCGTCGTGGCCGAGCGGGGCGCTGCGCGACGGACTCACGCTGGACCGGGCCCTGGACGTCTATGCGACGGTGTGCTCGATCCAGACCTTCGACATCGCGACGCGCGAGCGCGGCTGGTCCGTCGACGAGGTCGAGCAGTGGTGGGTCGAGGCGCTCACCGGCCTGCTGCTGGCCTGACCCGCACCGCCCTCGGGATGGCCCCGGTCAGCCGTCCCGTCGGGCGAGGGTCAGGGCGAAGTCGCCGTCGTCGTCGGTCCACGTGCGCTCGACCGTGAAGCCGGCCGCGCCCAGCTCGTCGCGCAGGCTCTCGCGGCGGAACTTCGTCGAGATCTCGACGCGGATCTCCTCACCGTGCGCCAGGTCGAACGTCAGGTCGGCACCGGGGATGCTCACCCGCTGCGGCATGTCGGCGCGCAGCCGGAGGTCCATCCGCTCCTGACGCGGGTCCCAGAACGGGACGTACGAGAAGGCCTCGATGTCGAAGTCGGCGCCGAGCTCGCGGTTGAGCACGCGCAGGCAGTTCGTGACGAACCTCGCCGTGACTCCGCGGCTGTCGTCGTAGGCGGCGATCAGCCGGTCGGTGCTCTTGACGAGGTCGGTGCCGAGCAGGAACCAGTCACCGGGCTCGAGGCTGTCGTGCAGGGCCCCGAGGAAGGCCGCCCGCTCCTCGACGTAGAAGTTGCCGATGGTCCCGCCGAGGAAGGCGACGAGCCGCCGCCCGCCTCGCGGCAGGTGCCCGAGGTGCAGCGTGAAGTCGCCGACGAGGGCCTCGACGCGCAGCGACGGGTAGCGCTCCGAGAGCATCGTCGCCGCGTCCCGCAGGGTCTGCTCGGACACGTCGACCGGGACGAAGCGCTCGAGGCTCCCGCGCGCGGCGAACGCGTCGAGCAGGGTGCGGGTCTTGTCGCTCGTGCCGCTGCCGAGCTCGACGACGGTCGTCGCGTCGCACGCGGTCACGATGTCGGCGGCGTGGTCGCGCAGGATGGCCCGCTCGCGCTCGGTCGGGTAGTACTCCGGCAGTCGCGTGATCTCGTCGAAGAGGTCGGAGCCGGCGTCGTCGTAGAGCCACTTCGGCGGCAGGGTGCGCGGCTGCGACCCGAGCCCACGGCGTACGTCGTCGACGAGCGCTTCCGACGCCCAGTCGGGGTCGAGCGCGACGGTGACGACCGGCTCGCGGGCGCTCATCGGCGCTCACCGCCGTCGGCGAGGCGGACGCCGGACAGCGCCCAGCGTGAGCCCGGCGGGAAGAAGTTGCGGTAGGTCGCCCGGGCGTGACCGGGCGGGGTCAGGGCACACCCGCCACGCAGCACCATCTGGCCCGACATGAACTTGCCGTTGTACTCGCCGATGGCGCCGGCCGGCGCGTGGTAGCCGGGGTAGGCCAGGTAGGCCGAGCTCGTCCACTCCCAGCAGTCGCCGTAGACCTGGCGCAGGTGGCCGGTGCTCGGGCCGGCCGCGCGCGGGTGGAACGTCTCGGTGTCGGCGAGGTTGGCGCCGGTGGCCGGCGGCTCGGACTGGCCGTCGGCGACGACGGCGTGCTCCCACTCGCCCTCGGTGGGGAGCCGCTTGCCCGCCCACGTGGCGTACGCGTCGGCCTCGTAGTGGCTGACGTGGCTCACCGGGAGCCCCGGGTCGACGGCCCGGGTGCCGCTCAGCGTGTGCTCGAACCACACCCCGTCGACCTCGGACCAGTAGAAGGGCGCCCGCCAGCCCTCGGCGCGCACCTTCCCCCAGCCGTCGGAGAGCCAGAGCTCGTGGCGCTCGTAGCCGCGGTCGGCCATGAACTCGAGCCACTCGCCGTTGGTGACGAGGCGGTCGGCGAGGCGGTATGGCTCGAGCCACTGCTGGTGCAGCGGCAGCTCGTTGTCGAAGCTGAACCCGCCGCCACGGTGACCCACCTCGACGAGGCCGCCCTCGACGTCGACCCAGCCCAACGGGTCGGGAGCCGACGGCGCGAGGGGGCTGCCGGCATACGTCGGCTGGAGGGGGTTGACCGACAGGACGTGCTTGATGTCCATGAGGAGCAGCTCCTGGTGCTGCTGCTCGTGGTGGAAGCCGAGCTCGATGGTGGACGTGAGCTTCTCGAGCGAACCGCCGTCGAGGGTCGTGACGAGGTCGCGCATCCGCGAGTCGACGTCGGCGCGGTAGAGCCCGACGTCGTGGGCGCCCGGGCGGGTGACGAATCCTCGCTCGGCGCGGGCATAGCGGGGCCCGACGCCTTCGTAGTAGCTGTTGAAGAGGAACCAGTAGCGGTCCTGGTAGGGCTTGAACGACGGCTCGTGGTCGGCGAGCACGAACGTCTCGAAGAACCACGTGACGTGTGCGCGGTGCCACTTCGTCGGCGACACGTCGGGCATCGTCTGGACGGTCTGGTCCTCGGGGGACAGCGGGGCGGCGAGCGTCTCGGTGTGGGCTCGCACCTCGTCGTAGCGGGCGACGAGCGTGTCGGCGTCCCAGGTCGGGTCGGGCATGGGTGACCTCCTCCGTCGGCCGCTGGTGCACCGTGCACCGCGGACCGGTGAATCGACCCTAGGCATACCCGGTGACAGTCGCTCGTCCGACCAGCGGTCCGTAAGGAGCTGTTCACCCTTTCGACGGTCCCGACCGTCCGCACGGTGCGCCGCCGCCGGCTGCTCGGTCGGCGTTCCCGGCGTCGGTCGTGGCGGTTAGGGTTTCGGGCATGGCCACCGCCCTGTACCGCCGCTATCGGCCCGAGAGCTTCGCCGACGTCATCGGCCAGGAGCACGTGACGGAGCCGCTCATGCAGGCGCTGCGCACGGGTCGGGTCAACCACGCCTACCTCTTCAGCGGCCCTCGCGGCTGCGGCAAGACGACGAGCGCGCGCATCCTCGCGCGCTGCCTCAACTGCGAGCAGGGCCCGACGCCGATCCCGTGCGGCACGTGCGACTCGTGCGTGGCGCTCGCGCGCGGCGGCTCCGGCTCGGTCGACGTCATCGAGATCGACGCCGCGAGCCACGGTGGTGTCGACGACGCCCGCGACCTGCGCGAGCGGGCGAGCTACGGCCCGGCGCAGAGCCGCTTCAAGATCTACATCATCGACGAGGCGCACATGGTGACGCCGCAGGGCTTCAACGCGCTGCTCAAGATCGTCGAGGAGCCGCCGGAGCACGTGAAGTTCGTCTTCGCGACGACCGAGCCCGAGAAGGTCATCGGCACGATCCGCTCGCGCACGCACCACTACCCCTTCCGCCTCGTCCCGCCGGCCAAGCTGTCGACGTACATGGAGCGGCTGCTCGAGTCCGAGCACGTGGCGGTGCAGCCGGGCGTGCTCAGCTTCGTCACGCGCGCCGGCGGGGGCTCCGTGCGTGACTCGCTGTCGGTGCTCGACCAGCTCATCGCGGGCTCGGGTCCCGAGGGGCTCACCTACGACGGCGCCGTGTCGCTGCTCGGCTTCACCGACGGCGAGCTGCTCGACAGCACCGTCGACGCGATGGCCGCCGGTGACGGCGCCGCGACCTTCCGCCAGATCGACCGGGTCATCGAGTCGGGCCACGACCCGCGCCGCTTCGTCGAGGACCTCCTCGAACGGCTGCGCGACCTCATCATCGTCGCGGCCATCCCCGAGGGCGTCTCGCAGGTGCTGCGCGGCGTCCCCGAGGACCAGCTCGAGCGCATGCGGGTGCAGCAGGCCGCATTCGGCCCGGGCGCGCTGTCGCGGGCGGCCGACATCGTCAACACCGGCCTGACCGAGATGACCGGTGCCACCGCGCCCCGGCTCCAGCTCGAGCTCATCTGTGCCCGCATCCTCCTCCCGGCCGCCTCCGGCGAGCAGGGGTATGCCGCCCGCCTCGACCGTCTCGAGCGGCGCCTCGACGTGGGCGGGGTCCCGACCGCCGCCCGTGCCGACGTCCCGCCCGTGGGGGCGCCGATGAGCGCGCCCCCCGCGCCGCCCTCGGCACCGGCCACGGCCCCGTCCGGCCCGTCGGCCTCCGGGACCTCGGCCGTGTCCGCGCCGCCGCGCACCGTCTCCGACTACACGCCACCGTCGGGCGGCGGGTCAGGCGCCTCGCACGCCGCCGGTGGCATGGGTGGGGGCGGTCGCAGCACCGGCGTCGACACCCCCGGCGCAGGTGCTGCCGCGACGGCTGGTCCGTCGGGTCCGGGTGATGCGGGCCGCGTCGACGCCGCGCGGGCCGAGGTCGGCTCCCCGCCGGTCATGACGCCGGACGAGTCCGTCGGCGGCCCGTCGTCCGTCGACCAGTCGCACACCGGGGGTCAGCACCTCGCCGGTGCCTCCGACGAGGCCCGGTCCGCGCCGTGGCCGTCCGCGCCCGCGTCGCAATCGGCGGGCGGAGCGTCCACCGGCACCGACGACCCTGGCGCCGGGGCCGACGGCGCTCCTGCCGGTGGCATGGACACCGATGCCATCCGCCGGGCCTGGCCCAACGTGCTCGGTCGCATCTTCACGATGCGTCGCATCACCTGGACCTTCGTGTCCCAGAACGCCCAGGTCACGGCCTTCGACGGCAAGAAGCTGACCCTCGGCATCGCGACGGCCGGCCTGACGCAGACCTTCCGCGCCGGCAACCACGCCGACATCGTCCGACAGGCCCTCATCGACGAGCTCGGCGTCGATGCCATCGTCGACGGCATCCACGTCGACGCGGTCTCGCAGCAGGCCCCCGTCGCGCCGCCGCCCGGAGTGGTCCCGCCCGGGCTCCCGGACCCGCCCAGCAAGGGTGTGCCCGGTGGTCCGGACGTCGGTCAGCCATCTGGCCGGCAGGGTGATGGCGGCGCGGGCCGCCAGTCGTGGGGTGATGCCGGCGCGGGGCATGAGTCCGCCGGCTCCCGAGACAGCGCTCCGGGCGGGGCCGGCGGATCCGGTGGATCGTCCCCGAGCGCAGGAGGCGGCGCGTCAGCCACCGGTTCTCGCGGCGCGACCGCCCTCGCCGATGCCGGGCTGAGCCCGATCTCCGGCCGCTCGCTCGAGGACAACGCCGGCTGGGGCTCGGCGACCGGGCCCGCCCCCGACTGGGCCACCGCGCCCGCCGGGGAGTCGCCGGCGCCCGGTGCCTCCGGTGCCTCCGGTGCCTCCGGTGCGTCCGCTGCGTCCGGGGCGTCGGGTGCGGCTGGTCAGCCGGTAGCGCCCGCCGCGGGGGCCACCGCCCCGGCAGCCGCGGGGTCGTCCGGCGGGGGAGACGTGCCCACCGACTCCGCCGTGCGTGGGGCGAGTGCCGTCCGGCAGTCGTTCGCGCAGGCCCGGTCGCGCGCCGGAGGCTCTCGCCCCACCGACGACGACCAGCCGCGCCAGCCGGTCACCGACGACTCGGCGGTCAGCGACGACGACGAGGACATCGAGCAGTCCGGGGACGTCGGGCGCTCCGTCATCGAGAAGGTGCTCGGCGGTCGGGTCGTCCAGGAGCTCGAGAACTGACCCAGCCCGCCCAGTCGCGCGGCTCCGCTCCCAGCGGAGCCGGCCCGCCAGCATGCGCATCCCCCATCGAGCCCACTCGCGTGGCCTCGCCGTCCCTCGCGCACCACGACGGGGCCAACTCGACCAGGCAGAGGCGCCGACCGCTGTGACAGGTGTGACTGCAGGGCCACTCGACTGGGGTTGGGGGCTCACTCGAGGGGGTCGGGCGCTCGATCGAGTGGGGCGGGGGTCAGGAGGGGCGTCGGCGGAGGCCGAGGGCTCGGGCCAGGGCTGGGAGGGCCGCAGCGAGGACCGGGTCGAGCTCACCGCGCGCGATGACCGACAGGCGCACCGGGAGGTCGACCCGTGAGGCCATGACGCGGTCGCCGGGACGTCCTGACATCCGGGCCGCGCTCGAGGGCACGATGGCGATTCCGTCGCGTCGGCGTGAGATCTCGAGCGCCACGGGAGCCGTCGCCGCGTGTCGGGGCGTGCCGCCGAGGGCCGCGATGCGCTCGGCGATGAGCGGGCCGGAGTTGTCGTAGGGGGCGTACGTGACGACCCGGTCGAGGAACGGGAGGTTGCCGCGCCGTGGCGGCTGCACCCCCGACGCGACGAAGGCGACGAGCTCGTCGGTGCCGAGACGGTGGGCGACGACATGGGGTGGCAGCTGCACCTGCTCGGCGATCCCGATGAGGGCCGCGTCCATCGATCCCTCGGCCACGAGCTCGATCATCTCGCCGCCATGGTGCACCACCGTCGAGAGCCGCACGGCGTCGCCGACGAGCTCGTCGAGCGCCGGGAAGGCATAGCCCGAGATGCCGGCGAACGTGCCCACCCGCAGGGTGCGCGCTGCCGCTGACGAACGGACGGCCGCGAAGACGCCGTGCAGGTGACCGAGGATGTGCTCGGCCTGCCGGACCATCTCGAGACCCGCCGGGGTCGCCGTCGTGCCGAGTGAGCTGCGCGCGAAGAGGACTGTCCCACAACGCCTCTCGAGCCGGGACAGGCGCTGTGAAGCGGCCGGCTGGCTGACGAGGAGCTCGCGCGCCGCCGCCCCGAGCGACTGGGTTCGGTGCAGGGTGAGCACGAGCGTCAGGTCCTCGACATCAGGCACCTGAACCAATGTGTCCATAAGGCCACCTTATGGGTAGTGCGCAGATCATGCTCTCTACCGCCGAGCTCGGCACGCGCCGAGGCTGGAATCCGTGACCGCGACCCTGACGACCGAGAACGCCGACCACCCACCGACTCGCCCCATCCGGATCCTGCTCCTGTCCAACGCCATCGAGCACCTCGCCTACCGCTTCACGCAGATCGCCCTTCCGCTCGTCGTGCTCCGCGAGTTCGACTCGGCGGCGATGGCGGGGCTCGTCGGAGGTCTCGCCGGTCTCCCGGTCATCACGTCCCCGTGGTGGGCCCGCCGCCTGCGCCAGTGTCTGAGCGACGGACGGGGACTCGCCCTCGTCTCCCTCTGGCAGGCCGGCGCGGTCCTCGTCGTCCCCATTGCTCTCGCCCTCGGCGCGCTGCACCCCGTCATGCTCGCCGTCGCCGGCCTCGCGGTGGGGGTCTCCGACGCCCTCGCCTCGCCGGGGCGGACGGCCGTGCTCGGTGACCTCGGTGACCGGGTCGGTGGCGGCGCCGCGATCCGCGTCATCACGTGGGACGACGCCCTGCGCCGAGGCGCCATGGTCGTCGGGCCGGCACTGGCCGGGCTCGGGGTGCAGCTCGGCTGGACCCACGCCCTGCTCTGGGTCGAGGGTCTCGCCCTCGTGGTGTCGGCGCTGCTCGTCCGCCGCGTCGTCGTGCCGATCGCCCCGGTCACCCCCATCGCCCCGGTCACCCCGGTCGCCACCGGCCGCTCGACTGTGCGAGCCGACGCTCCGTCGGCCGGCACGGCACCGGCTCCCGCGCCGGGCATCCTGGCCTCGGTCCGGGACCACCCCGACGTGCTGCGCGGCTGGGTCATGCGCGGGACGAGCTGCCTGCTGTGGTTCGCCTTCGCTCTCGGGCTTGCCGTCGAGGGGGAGCGGACCGGGCGGGCGGGCGCCCTCTACGCGACGGCGCTGACGGCATACGGCCTCGGCTCGCTCGTCATGACTCTCGCGATCGCGCGGCGCCCGCCATCCGCGCAGCCCCTCCGTCTCGCCACGGTCGCCTGGGTCGGACAGGGCCTCGCCTTCGCTGCGATGGCGGTGTGGACGACGCCGGTCACCGTCGGGGTGTGCGCGGCCGCGGCCGGCGCCGTGACCGTCGTGGGCATCCGCGCGATGATGCAGGTTCTGCTGACCCGGACCCACGGCCCCGCCCGGCGAGCGGCCCTCGCCGGCCAGTCGATCCTCGTCGACGTGACCGTCTCCGTCGGGATGCTGGCCGGTGGCTTCGTGATCGACCATGCGGGTCCTCGCCCGACCCTCGCCCTGACCGGGCTGGTCACGGCGGCCGTCGCGCTCGTCGCCGGTCTCACGGCCGGCGAGGCGGCCGCGCCCTCCGACCTGAGGAGTCCCCCCGCCGGTCACCTCGGCCGGGGACGCCTGCGGCAGCTGCTGACTCGGGGTTAGGAGAATGTTCATTCACCCGTGGGCGTACGCCTCCCGGGAGTAGCGTCGCAAGGTGACCTTCGAGGTTGCGGCGGACGCCTACAACCGCTTCATGGGGCGTTACTCGGGGCCGCTCGCCACACGATTTGCCGACTGGTCCGGTGTGGCCGGACCGGGTCGGGCCATCGACGTGGGCTGTGGGACCGGCGCCCTGACCCGAGTCCTCATCGACCGGCTGGGCGTCGACGGGGTCTCGGCGGTCGACCCGTCGCAACAGCTGCTCGCCGCCCTGCGCCAGTCGTTCCCGACCCTCGACGTGCAGACCGGAACGGCCGAGGCGCTGCCCTTTCCCGACGACCTCTTCGACCACGCGCTCGCCCAGCTCGTCGTCAGCTTCATGGCCGATCCGGTGCTCGGCCTGCACGAGATGGCTCGGGTCACGCGGCCGGGCGGGACCGTCTCGGCGTGCGTGTGGGACCTGGCCGGTGGGGGAGCGCCGCTCACCGTCTTCTGGCAGGCGGCCCGCGACCTCGACCCCGGCGTCGACGACGAGTCGGGGATGAGCGGGGTCCGCGAGGGCGAGCTGGCCCACCTCTGCGACCGGGCCGGTCTCAACCAGATCGAGGACACCGCGCTCACGGTCACCGTGCGGCACCCGACCTTCGAGGACTGGTGGGACCCCTACACGCTCGGCGTCGGCCCGGCGGGGGCGCACGTGCAGAGCCTCGACGAGGTCGGACGCGTCCGCCTGCGCGAGCACTGCCGCGAACTGCTGCCCGCGCCGCCCTTCTACATCATGGCCACCGCCTGGGCCGTTCGCGCCCACGCCTGACGCGTCTGCGCCCGACGTGCTCGGGCCCGCCACCCGGCATACCAAGGGGTGAACACCGGGCCGCCGCGACGCACGCCCCACACCGGACGGCCGGTGGACGGCCCTAGGCTGTGGCCCATGTTCTACAGCCTCGGGCGCAACCTCCTGTACCCGCTGTCCCATGCGCTGTACCGGCCCACCATCGAGGGCAAGGAGAACATCCCGCGCGAAGGCGGCGTGGTCGTGGCGAGCAACCACCGGTCGTTCATCGACTCCTTCGCCATCCCGCTCGCCTCGCCGCGGCAGGTGCGCTTCCTCGCCAAGGAGGAGTACTGGACGGGCACGGGTGTCGGCGGCTTCGTGCGCAAGGGCTTCTTCAGCGCCGTCGGGATGGTGCCGGTCAACCGGCATTCGCCGACCGCCGCGCAGGAGAGCCTCGACGCCGCGCTAGAGGTGCTCAAGGCGGGCGACGCGTTCGGCATCTACCCGGAGGGCACGCGCTCGCGGGACGGCCGGCTCTACCGCGGGCGTACGGGCGTGGCGTGGCTCGCGCTCACCGCGCAGGTCCCCGTCGTGCCGGTCGGGCTCATCGGGACCGAGGACATCCAGCCTGTCGGGGCGAGCTTCCCGCGGCTCGCGAAGGTCACGGTGCGCTTCGGTGAGCCGATCGGGGTCGAGGAGTACGCCGGCATGCCCGCGGGCAAGGCGCGGCGCCTGCTGACCGACCGGGTCATGGAGGCCATCGCGGAGCTGAGTGGCCAGGAGCGCGTCGACACGTACAACGAGGTGCCGGGCGGCGAGCCCGCCATCTGAGGGCGGGCGTTGCAGATGCGACCCAGTCGCATCTAGCGTGGGGCCGTGACCCTGACGTCCCCCCGCCCGAGCTCGGGCCCACGCTCGCGCTCGGGCCCGCGCTCGGGCTCGGGCTCGCGCTCGGCCGTGCGTCGGCGGCTCTCCCGGGACGAGCGACGCAGCCTCGTCGGGATGGCGGCCTTCGTGGCCCTGCTGCACGTCGTCGGCTGGGGACTGCTCGTCCTCGTCGTGGCCCCGGCGGAGTACCGCGTCGCCGGCCAGCTCTTCGGGGTCGGGCTCGGCGTCACGGCCTACACCCTCGGGATGCGCCACGCCTTCGACGCGGACCACATCGCCGCCATCGACAACACGACCCGCAAGCTGCTCGCCGACGGCCGACAGGCGATGAGCGTGGGCTTCTGGTTCAGCCTCGGGCACTCGTCGGTCGTCTTCGTCATGGTCATGCTCGTGGCCCTCGGCATCCGCGCCCTCGCCGGCGCCCTCGAGGACGACGGCTCCGCGCTGCAGCAGGCCACCGGCGTCTGGGGCACGACCGTCTCGGGCGTCTTCCTCGTCCTCATCGGTCTCATCAACCTCGCGGCACTCGTCGGCATCCTCAAGGTCTTCCGCCGGATGCGCTCGGGGCACTACGACGAGGCCGAGCTCGAGCGGCAGCTCGACAAGCGCGGCTTCCTCAACCGCATCCTCGGGCGCGTCACGCGGGCCGTGCGCAAGCCCTGGCACATGTACCCGGTCGGGCTGCTCTTCGGCCTCGGCTTCGACACGGTGACCGAGGTGGGGCTGCTCGTCATCGCCGGCGGCGCCGCCGCGGCCGCCCTGCCCTGGTATGCCGTCCTCACCCTTCCCGTGCTCTTCGCCGCGGGCATGTCCCTCCTCGACAGCCTCGACGGGTCGTTCATGAGCGTCGCCTACGGCTGGGCGTTCAACCGGCCGGTGCGCAAGATCTTCTACAACATCACCGTCACGTCGCTGTCGGTGGCCGTCGCCCTCCTCATCGGCGTCATCGAGCTCGTCGGGCTGCTCGCCGACAAGCTCGACGTCACGTCGGGACCGGTCGCGTGGGTCGGCTCGATCGACCTCGGCGACGTCGGCTTCTGGATCGTCGGGCTCTTCGTCCTCACCTGGGCCGTGGCGCTCGCCGTGTGGCGGCTCGGGCGCATCGAGGAGCGGTGGTCGGCGACGCTCGCCGACTGATCGTGGCGCGAGCCGCGCGCGGTCAGGTGCGGGCGGCCTCGAACGCGTCGCGGAAGTGCGGCAGGGCCGCCTCGACCGACTCGGCCGTCGCGGTGTCGCCCCAGCCGAGTGGCACGACCCGTTCGAGCGAGGCCGCGGCCGCTGCCTGTGCCGCGACCTCGCTCTGCTTGTAGGCGAACCACAGCGCGTCGCAGGGCACCGCGGCCTCGCGGAGGGCATCGGCGTGGGCCGGCACCTGCAGCTCGTGGGGGTCGCCGAACGTGAAGTCGAGCACTCCGGGCTCGAGCCGGCGCTCGGCGTACCCGGAGTGCATCCGGAAGGCGAACATCGTCCGGAAGGGCACGGCGCCCTGGATGCGTTCGCTGCGCCGGGACACCGTCCGGTCGTCCATCTGGTCACCCACTCCGACACCCCGCTCGACCCGTCGCCCCTGACTCTGCTTCACCACGCTAGTCCGGTGCGGCGGTGCGCAGCAGGTGATTGCGGGGCTTAGTGTTGCGGTGTGTACGAAGGCGCGGTGCAGGACCTGATCGACGAGCTCGGACGACTCCCCGGAGTCGGTCCCAAGAGCGCCCAGCGCATCGCGTTCCACCTGCTCCAGACCGACTCCGACGACGTGACGCGGCTCGTCACGGCGCTCACCGAGGTCAAGGCCCGGGTCCGCTTCTGCGAGCAGTGCGGCAACGTCGCCGAGGCCGAGCGGTGCCGCATCTGCGCCGACCCGCGCCGCGACCAGACGGCGATCTGTGTCGTCGAGGAGCCCAAGGACGTCGTCGCCATCGAGCGCACCCGTGAGTTCCGTGGCACCTACCACGTGCTCGGCGGCGCGATCAGCCCCATCGACGGCATCGGTCCCGACGACCTGCGGGTGCGCGAGCTCATGGTGCGCCTCGCCTCCGGTGAGGTGCAGGAGGTCATCATCGCGACCGACCCCAACCTCGAGGGCGAGGCCACGGCCACCTACCTCAGCCGGCTGCTGCGCGACGTCGGCCTCACCGTGACGCGTCTCGCGTCGGGCCTGCCCGTCGGCGGTGACCTCGAGTACGCCGACGAGGTGACCCTCGGGCGGGCCTTCGAGGGCCGCCGCCGCGTCGACGCCTGACCCACCGCCGAGGGCCCAGGCCCACCGAGGACGTATGCCGTCCCGCCGCCCTCCCGTCGAGTGAGCGCTCCGCAACACTCGGGTGAGCGCTTCGCAACACGGACGCGTGGTGGCTGGGGCTGGGCGCTCACTCGAGTGGGACTGGGCGCTCACTCGAGTGGGTTAGGGGCGTGCGGACGGCTCCGACGGCTCCGGGTGGCCCCGGGCGCGACTGGGCGACACGGCATACGGCATGCTGGGGGCCATGACTGACGAGCCGCTGGACGAGGGCCACACGGGCGAGATCGACGACCTGTCGGGTCTCGCCGACCTGACCGCCGCGGAGGCGAGCGCCTTCCTCACGTCCGTCACGGAGGTCGCGTCAGGCAGCTCCCCCGAGACGGCGCTGCCGCTGCTGACCCTCGCCCTGTCGCAGGTGCTCGTCGCCGGGGCACGACTCGGCGCCATCCAGGACGTCGTGCCCGAGGAGCGCTTCGAGCCGGATGCGGCCGACGACGACTCGGACCCGCTGCGCACGGGCCTCGCCAACGTCTTCGTCGGCATCGACGACTACGTCTACGTCATCGACCCGATCACCTCCTCCGACCGCGCCGACGGGTCGATCACCAACGACCTCGTCGACGTGGCGGTGTCGCTGAGCCATGGGCTCAAGCACTACGCCGCCGGTCGGAGGCTCGAGGCGCTGTGGTGGTGGCAGTTCGGCTACCTGTCCAACTGGGGCGACCGGGGGATGATGGCGCTCCGGTCACTCCACTCGATCCTCGCCCACCTGCGGCTCGACGCCGACGAGGAGGCCGTGGGCGAGGCGGAGTTCGACGCGCTGCACCCGTAGCCCGCGCAAGAACGTGCGGCGCCGGGGACGAATCGGCGCACATCTCACCATCGCGACGTCCCGGTGGACGTCCCGTGCGCGCGCCTAGACTCGGAGCCGCCGCAGACCACCGAGGAGATCCGGAGCCAGTGTGAGCATCGTCGTCCAGAAGTACGGCGGGTCGTCCGTTGCCGACGCCGAGGCCATCAAGCGGGTGGCCCGGCGCATCGTCGAGACGCAGCGGGCGGGCCACTCGGTCTGCGTCGTCGTCTCCGCGATGGGTGACACGACCGACGAGCTGATGGATCTCGCCGAGCAGGTCACGCCGGCCCCGCCGGCCCGCGAGCTCGACATGCTGCTCACGTCGGGCGAGCGGATCTCGATGGCGCTCGTCGCGATGGCCATCGCCCAGCTCGGCGCCGAGGCGCGCTCCTTCACCGGCAGCCAGGCGGGCGTCATCACCGACGACGCCCACGGCGCCGCCCGCATCATCGACGTGACGCCGGGCCGCATCCAGAGCGCGCTCGACGCCGGTCACATCGCGATCGTCGCCGGCTTCCAGGGCGTCAGCCAGACGACGAAGGACATCACGACTCTCGGCCGCGGCGGCTCCGACACGACCGCCGTCGCCCTCGCCGCGGCGCTCGGCGCCGACGTCTGCGAGATCTACACCGACGTCGACGGCGTCTTCACCGCCGACCCGCGCGTGCTGCCCAACGCCCGCAAGCTCGACGTCCTCTCGATGGAGGAGATGCTCGACCTCGCCGCCAACGGCAGCAAGATCCTGCACCTGCGCTGCGTCGAGTACGCCCGCCGCTACGGCATCCCGATCCACGTCCGCTCGTCGTGGTCGCGAAAGCCCGGCACGTGGATCAAGGACAACCCCTACGAAGGAGAAGGCGCCGTGGAGGCACCGATCATCGCCGGCATCGCCCACGACCGCAGCGAGGCCAAGATCACGATCGTCGGCGTGCCCGACCGGGTCGGCATCGCGGCCAAGATCTTCGGGGCCATCGCCGAGGCCGGCCTCAACATCGACATGATCGTGCAGAACGTGTCGGCCGCCGAGACGGCCAAGACCGACATCTCCTTCACGCTGCCCAAGGCCGACGGCCCCAAGGCGATGTCGGTGCTCCAGTCGATCAAGCACGAGGTCGAGTACGCCGACCTCCGCTTCGACGACGGCGTCGGCAAGATCGCCCTCGTCGGCGCCGGCATGAAGAGCCACCCCGGCGTCTCGGCGAAGTTCTTCGGCGCGCTCGCCGAGGCCGGCATCAACATCGAGATGATCTCGACGTCCGAGATCCGCGTCTCGGCCGTGACCCGGGCCGAGGACCTCGACGACGCCGTCCGCGCCGTGCACACCGCCTTCGGTCTCGACTCGACCGAGGACGCCATCGTCTACGGCGGCACCGGCCGCTGAGCGCGCCGACCGGCCCGATCGCGGCTAGTTTCGGGAGGCATGAGACTCCCGACGCGATCCGTCCTGCTCGCAGCCGCCACCACCGCGCTCGTCGCCTCCGCGACGACCGCGTATGCCGTGTCGCCCGGTGCCGTGGGACGTGACGCTCCCGCGAAGGCCGGGGTGACGGCATACGGCTGGACGGTCACGCCGACCGGGACCACCGAGCGCTTCCGCGGCCTCGCGCCCGTCTCACGCGACGTGGCGTGGGTGAGCGGGACGAAGGGCACCGTGCTGCGGACGACCGACGGCGGCCGCACGTGGGGCGACGTCAGCCCGCAGGGGCTCGGCACCGACGCGCTGGAGTTCCGCGACATCGAGGCCTCCGACGCGCGGCACGCCGTCCTCCTCTCGATCGGGGAGGGGGAGGACTCGCGCATCCTCGTCACCGACGACGGTGGCGCGACCTGGACCGAGAGCTTCCGCAACACCGACCCGGCCGCCTTCTACGACTGCATGGCGTTCAGCTCGCCGCGGCGCGGGCTCGCGATGAGCGACCCGGTCGACGGGAGGTTCCGGCTCGTCCAGACCTCCGACGGCGGCCGCTCGTGGACCCCCGTCGACACGGCCGGGATGCCGGCCGCCCAGGCGGGCGAGTTCGCCTTCGCGGCGTCGGGCACCTGCCTCTCGTCGGGTGTCGACGGCCGCACCTACCTCGTGAGCGGGGGCGTCGACCCGGCCCGCGTCTTCACCTCGACCGACCACGGCCGCACGTGGACCGTCGCCGACAGCCCTGTCGCCGGTGGTGCGTCGGCCGGCATCTTCTCGGTGAGCTTCCGGGACGCCCGGCGCGGCGTCATCGTCGGCGGCGACTTCGCGGCTCCGACCGGAGCGGTCGACAACGCAGCGTGGACCGCCGACGGCGGGCGCACGTGGACGAAGTCGACGACCAACCCGTCGGGCTACCGGTCCGGGTCGGCCTGGGTGCCGCGGACGGCGCGCACGGTGTTGGCCGTGGGCCCGTCGGGGTCTGACGTCTCGACCGACGGCGGCCGCACGTGGTCGACGTTCGACACCGGGAGCTTCGACTCCGTCGAGTGCACGCACGACGGTGCCTGCTGGGCGTCCGGCGAGCAGGGCCGGGTCGGCGTCCTCACCCGCTGACGGGACGCGCCGGGCCATCACCTGACTCTCGTCGCGATGGTCCGGCGCCCCGGGGCGGCGCCGAAAGGCACAGGTTCGCCTCAGTGAGCCGCGGGTATGGTCGAAGAGGAAGCACGACAACCACCTACTCGGGGCGATAGGTAATGACTGACGTGACCCCTCACGAATCACATCTGCAGAGCGACGGCTCGGTCTTCCCGCCCGTCACGCCCGACCCCCCTCCGCCGCCCGGTCAGGCGGAGATCAAGGTGCCCGACATCGTGCCGGTCGCCTCCCCGGACGGTCCCGACACCGAGGCGTCGACCCGCGAGACCACGGACGCGACGTCCGAGGTCGGGGGCGTGCGCCCCGACCCCGCTGACTGAGCACCACCCGTCCGCCCACCACGCCGAGCCGCGCAGCACCGCGGCGCGGTGCGGTGGGGGTGCGGTTGGGCCTCGACCCGGTGCGGGTATCTCCTCGGTGTGAGACTGCGCCGGAGCACCATGGACAAGCCCGGGATCCGTCGCGTGCGACGGGGCAAGGGCTTCAGCTACGTCGACGCCGACGGCAGGGCCGTCGATGCCGAGACGCGTGAACGGGTCACCGCACTCGTCATCCCGCCGGCCTGGCAGGACGTCTGGATCAGCCCGCACCCGAACGGCCACATCCAGGCCGTCGGCACCGACGACGCGGGGCGGCGTCAGTACCTCTACCACGACGCCTGGCACGAGGCGCGCGGCCGCGAGAAGCACGACCGCGTCATCGTGCTGGCCCGCAAGCTGCCGGCCGCCCGCAAGCAGATCGCGGCCGACCTGCGCACCAACGGCCTGACGCGGAAGCGCGTCACCGCCGCCGGCCTGCGGATGCTCGACGCCGGGCTCTTCCGCAGCGGCGGGGAGGAGTACGAGGCCGAGCACGGCTCGCACGGCGTCGCGACGCTGCTCCGCTCCCACGTCACGGTGAGCGGTGAGGACGTCACCTTCGAGTTCCCGGCCAAGTCGGGCGTCACCCGCGAGGCCGTCATGACCGACCAGCTGTTGGCGCGGATCGTGTTGTCCCTCAAGCGAAGTGGCTATCCGGGTGAGCGCCTGCTGGCCTACCGCGACACGGACGGCTGGCACGAGCTGCGCTCGAGCGACCTCAACGTCGCCTTCAAGGAGCTCGTCGGCGAGGAGTACACCGTCAAGGACCTGCGCACCTGGGCGGCCACCGTGACGGCCGCCGTCGCGCTCGCGCGGACCGGCCCCGTCGACTCCGAGCGCGAGCTCAAGCGCGCCGAGAAGGACGCGATGAAGGTCGTCTCCGAGCACCTCGGCAACACGCCCGCGGTCGCCCGCAGCTCGTACGTCGACCCCCGCGTCCTCGACGAGTACGCCGTCGGCCGCACCATCGCACGCAGCCTGTCGCGCCTGACCAAGGCCGACCGCACCCGACTCGAGCTGGGCGAGCTCGTGCGGGTGCGCGACCGCGACGCGCTCGAGCGGGCCGTCATGCGGCTCGTCAAGGGCGCTGCCTGAGGCTCGTCTGCGGCACGCCTGAAAGCACGTATGCCGCCGGGTTCCCTTCAACGCGAAGGGGGCCCGACGGCATACGGCCTTGTCTCAGGCGGTCAGAGGTCGACGACCTCGTTGTCACCCTCGATGCGCTCGCCGGTGACCTTCGCCTTGACGAAGTTGGCGATCTGCGTGACCTTGGCGCCGGGGGAGTCCCAGTACTCGGCCGAGTCGGCGCTCACCTTGATGATGATGTTGTTCGGGTTCTCCGGGCCGCCCTCGAGCCAGGCTCCCGTGAAGGAGTTCCACAGCTCGGCGAGCTTGGCGCTGTCGTCGACGATGGTCGCCGTGCCGGACAGCGACACCCACGAGCTCTTCGAGCTGTAGGCGACGTTGACCCGCGCCGGCGACTGCGCGGCGATGTCGCGCGCCTTGTGGCTGTCGCGCTCGGCGACGAAGAGCACGTCGCCGTCGAACTCGACCTCCTGCGTCGCCATCGGGTGGCTCACGAGGATGCCGTTCGAGTCCGCGTGCGTCAGCATCGCGATCCGGATGTCCTTGATCAGGTCGGCGACCTTCTGGGTGCCGTCGTCGTGCTCGCTCATCGCGTTCTCCTCGTCGTCGGGTCGTGACGCTGTCCTTCGCGACGTACCCGATGCCTTCGAGCGCTACTCGTTCCTGGCGAGGGTTGGCCGGCCGGTGGCCACGGCTCAGGCGGTGGAGGGCTCGGTCTGTGCGACGTCGGTGGACTCGGTGTCCGACGAGCCGCCGTGGGCGACGTCCTCAGCCCGCGTGTGGGGCATGAGCAGCCCGGCGGCGACGGTGACGAGCGCGACCACGAGGACGGCGAGGAAGACGGCCGTCGAGCCGGCCTGCACCGCCTCGCTCGACGCCTCGCCACCATGGGACGCGATGACGGCGTTCGCGATGGCGCCGAAGATCGCGACGCCGACGGCGCTGCCGACCGAGCGCATGAACATGTTGGTGCCCGTGACGACGGCACGCTCGTTCCACGGCACCGAGGCCTGCGCCGCGATGAGCGTCGGCGTGGCGACGAGGCCGAGGCCGAAGCCGACGACGAGGCACGATGCGGCTGTGGCGAAGACGTTCGGGGTGGCCGAGGTGAGCCACAGCGCGAGGGCGCCCACGGTCGCGACGACGAGGCCGATGAGCGCCGTCGGGCGGAAGCCGATGCGCATGTAGAGCCGACCCGACTGCGAGGCCGAGATGGGCCAGCCGATCGTGAGGGCGGCGACCGCGAGCCCCGCCACGATGGGGGTGGCGCCGGTCGAGCGCTCGAGGAAGGTCGGCACGTAGGAGGTGAGCCCGACGAGCACCGCACCGACGCCGATGCCGATGAGGCACGTCGCGACGATGAGCCGCCGGGTCAGCACCTCGAGCGGCAGGATCGGCTCGGCCGCCCGGCGCTCGATGAGACCGAAGGCGAGGAGGAGCACGCCGCCGACGGCGAAGGAGCCGATGCTCTGCCACGAGCTCCACGCCCAGGCCTGGCCGCCCTCGAGGACGGCGAGGATGAGCAGGGTCAGGGCGACCGTGAGGACGGTGGCCCCGGCGTAGTCGATGCGGTGCCGGCGACGCTCGACGGACTCGTCGTACTTGCGCCAGATCATGCCGGCGGCGAGCAGGCAGAACGGGATGTTGACGAAGAAGATCCAGCGCCACGAGGCGAACTGGGAGAAGACGCCACCGAGCGTCGGGCCGACGACGGACGACACGGCCCAGACGCTCGCGATGTAGCCCTGCGTCTTGGCCCGCTCGGCCACGGTGTAGATGTCTGCGGCGATCGTCGTCGTCATCGGCAGGACTGCACCGGCGCCGAGCCCCTGCAGTGCTCGCATGACGATGAGCGAGCCCATGTCCCAGGCGAACCCGCACAGGATGCTGCCGATCAGGAAGAGCCCGATGCCGACGAGGATGACCGGCTTGCGCCCGACCGTGTCGGCGAGCTTGGCGTAGACGGGGACCGACACCGCCTGCGCGAGGAGGTAGACCGAGAAGAGCCACGGGAACTGGGTGAGGCCGCCGAGGTCCGCGACGATGGAGGGGACCGCCGTGGCGAGGATCGTGGAGTCGAGCGCGATGAGCGACGTCGACAGCATGAGGGCGATGAGGATGGGCCCGCGTTCCGAGCGAAATCCGAGGGTGGACGAGGTCGACACGATGCTCCTGCCGGTTGGGGCGACAAAGAGGGACAACGCACGCGCCCGCCGTTCATTCCCGCAGGTCCGACATCCGGGCCCTTCGTCCCTCCCGCCGGAGCCCACCACGGGCCACACTGGTCACGCGGAGCAACGGGCGTATGCCGTCCGGCGCGCCGGGCGCCACACGGTGCCGTGGCGCGTCACCGGGCCACACGGCATACGTCCGCGGTCGTGCTCCGGAAGGAGCACCATGGTGCGGACCCTCGGTGTCGAGGAGGAGATGCTGCTCGTCGACGTCCACGACGGACGGCCACGGTCGGTGTCGGGCCAGCTGCTCGTACGGGCCGCGCGGCGGCATCCCGAGGAGTCGGGCGCCGGCGTGCGGGGGGCCGTCGAGGGGGAGTTCCAGCAGCAGCAGATCGAGACGCACACGCCGCCCACCGCCGATCTCGACGCGCTGCGCCACGAGGTGCGGCACTGGCGCACGGAGGCCGTCGCGGCAGCCCGGGGGACCGGGTCGAGCGTGGCTGCGCTCGCCACCTCGCCGCTGCCCGTCCGCCCGGTCGCCGTGACGTCGCCGAGGTACGCGTGGTTGCAGGAGCGCTACCAGCTGACCGCCCGCGAGCACCTCATCTGCGGCTGCCACGTGCACGTGTCCGTCGAGGGCGACGAGGAGGGAGTCGGCGTCCTCGACCGGATCCGGGTCTGGCTCCCGGCGCTGCTCGCGCTCAGCGCGAACTCGCCCTACTGGAACGGGGAGGACTCGGGCTTCGCGAGCTACCGGAGCCAGGAGCTCGCCCGGTGGCCGTCGTGGGGTCCGACGGGGCCCTTCGGGTCGGCGGAGGCGTACCGCCGGCTCGTCCGCGACATGGTCCTGTCGTCCGTGGTCCTCGACGAGGGGATGGTCTACTTCGTCGCCCGCCTGGCCCAGCACTACCCGACCGTCGAGGTCCGGGCCGCCGACGTCTGCTTCACGGTCGACGAGGCCGTCGTCGTCGCCGCCCTGTGCCGGGGGCTCGTCGAGACGGCCGCGCAGGATTGGGCTCTCGGCCGTCCGGTGCCCGACGTGGCGACGACGATGCTCCGGCTCGCGACCTGGCAGGCCGGGCGCGAGGGTCTCGAGGGTCGGCTCCTCGACTGGCGCACCGGTCTGCCCGTGCCGTGCTGGACGGTCCTCGAGTCGCTGCTCGACCACGTCGGACCCGCACTCCAGGCGGCGGGCGACCTCGCGGTCGTGCAGGAGGGGCTCGCGCGGGTGCGGGAGGAGGGCAACGGGGCCGTCCGGCAGCGCGCGATGCTGGCGCACACGGGTCGGCTCGTCGACGTCGTCGCCGAGGCGGTCCGCGAGACGGCACTGGCGGACGAGCCGTAGCGCTCCCGCCGGGCGTCAGCCGGGCGTCCAAGCGGGCATCGGTAGGGCGTCGGTCGGGCGTCAGTCGGGCGTCAGTCGGGCGTCGGGAAGCGCTCGTCGTCGTTCGGTCCCGCGAAGACCCGACGTTCGATCGCCAGGTGGCCGACGAGGTAGGAGACGCCGGACAGGGCCCCGACGACGGCGATGACCGCGGTGCTCGCACCGGCGATGTCGGCGATGAGGGCGCCCAGGGTGCCGGCCACGATCCCGTTGACGACCATGAGGAAGAACGCGGTGCTGCCCACGACGTGCAGGACGAGGTGGCGGCGGTGGCCCAGCGAGTACGTCTGCAGGAGTCCGCGGGTGTCGTCGTGGATCGAGGCCGTCAGGTAGGGCGCGAGCTCGGGCGCCAGCTCGACGTAGGCGTGCCGGAGCCGGTTCATCGCCCGGATGAGGTCGGCGTCCTCCCGGCTCGCGAGGTTGACCCGGATCGCCGTGAGCGAGCCCATGACGAGGGCGGCCGACGCGAAGCCGACGGCCATGACCCGGAACGGCGTGCCGAAGCCGGTGGCCTGCGCGGTCAGGGCCAGGACGACGAGGAACGCCGACACGACGGTGAGGTAGATCGTGATCCGGCTCATGATCTCCGACCACGTCATGGAGCGGGTGCCGAGCAGGCTCCAGTGCTCCGTCGACAGGTAGACGGGGAGGCCGGGTGTCGTCGAGTCGCGCAGGCGGGGCGGGTCGGTGGCTCCCTCGGTGGCTCCCTCGGTGGCTCCCTCGGTGGCTCCCTCGGGGTCGACGGACCGGCCTGCCGAAGGGGGCACGTCGCTCATCGCGGTCTCCGTCCCATGCTCGGGGGCCGGCCGCCCGGCCGGCACCTCCGCACCAGTGTCGCGCCGCGCCGGGCTCGACACCCGGGGTTTTCGGTCGGCCGGGTCGGCACGCCACCCGGACGGCGTGGGGGCGGGCTGTCAGGATGTCCGGATGACGTGGACCGCGCCTGAGGTGTCGTTGCCGCAGTTCGAGCCGGTGGGGGACGAGCGGACCCTGCTCGAGGCCAGGCTCGCCTGGCGTCGCGCCGTGCTGCGCGACAAGTGCGCGGGTCTGACCGGAGAGCAGCTCGGGCAGCGCTCGGTCCCGCCGTCGAACCTGTCGTTGCTCGGGCTGGTCCGGCACATGGCCAAGGTCGAGCGCGGGTGGTTCCGCGAGTTCATCGGCGGGGAGGCGCTCGAGCCGATGTACGACCCGGCGCTGGGACCCGACGCCGACTTCGAGGACCTCGACCCGGCCCGGGCGCAGGCCGACTACGACCGGCTGCTCGAGGAGTGCCGGCTGGCCGAGGCGGCGCTCGCGAGGGTCTCGTTGGACGACGTCCTCGCGACCGGCAGCGGACAGATGTCCGTGCGGGCCGTGGTGGGCCACATGATCTCGGAGTACGCCCAGCACAGCGGGCACGCCGACCTGCTGCGCGAGTGCATCGACGGCCGCACCGACCGGTAGGGGTCGACACCGCTCGCGACCCACCCTTGACGCCCCCCGGGTTGGCTGGAGGAAGATTCGGGTGAACCGACCTGTCACTGGAGGAAAGATGTCCGATCACACGATCGCGTCCGACCACGAGCACCTTCCTGACGACGGCTGCGAGACCGTCGAGCATGGCGACCACCTCGACCACGTCCATGACTCCGAACGTCACGCCGAGCAGGCCGTGCACACCGACCACAGCGATGCCCACACCGAGGGCGACGGGTGCGAGACGGTCCAGCACGGCAGCCACGTGGATCACCTGCACGATGGGCACCGCCACTACCAGCACGGCGACCACGTCGTCGAGCACTGAGACCCCACATCGGCCGCTGCCCTGGTCGACGCCGCCGCGTCTCGTCTCTCGTTCCGCGGCTGGTCGGGGTGACAGGACGCCGAAGGGCCTGCTGGAACGACGTCGTCGTTTCCAGCAGGCCCTTCGCGGATGGTCGGGGTGACAGGATTTGAACCTGCGACCTCTTCGTCCCGAACGAAGCGCGCTACCAAGCTGCGCCACACCCCGGTGCTGCATCTACCCCTGATCCGTGGACCGGAGGCAGCAAGCAGAGATGCTAGCGCAGCCCCCGGCCCATCTCCGAATCGGGCTCGTCGACCGCCGCTGGGGACGGTGCCGGTTCAGGCCTGCGAGCGGGGGACGAGCGTCAGGAGGGTCGCCTCGGGACGGCAGGCGAGGCGTACGGGAGCGGTGGGCGCGGTGCCCAGACCGGCGGACACCTCGAGCCACGCAGCGCCCTCAGGGGCCTCTGACGACGGCGTGGAGCCGGCTCCCGGCCACCAGCGCGACAGGCCCTTGACGCGGCCCGTGTCGAGGTCGCAGTTCGTCACGAGCGCGCCGTAGCCGGGCACGCAGACCTGGCCGCCGTGCGTGTGTCCGGCGATGACGAGTTCGGCGCCGTCGGAGGCGTACGCGTCGAGCACGCGCTGGTAGGGCGCGTGCGTCACGCCGAGCGTCAGGTCCGCCTCGGGGGACGCCGGCCCCCGCACGAGGTCGAGCCGGTCGTAGCCGAGGTGCGGGTCGTCGACGCCACGCACGTCGATCCGCAGGCCGCGCACGGTGAGCGAGTCCCGACGGTTCGTCAGGTCGACCCAGCCACGGGATCCGAGCCCGCGCACGAGGTCGGCCGTGGGCAGCCGGTGGGTCGTGCCCACGCCCTTGGCGAAGTTGCGGGTCAGGTAGCCGAGGGGGTTCTTCAGCTTCGGGGCGAAGTAGTCGTTGGACCCGAGGACGAAGACGCCGGGGATGCCGAGGAGCCGGTCGTACGCGTCGAGCAGCGCGGGCACGGCATCGGGGGCCGCGATGTTGTCGCCCGTCGTGATGACGAGGTCGGGGTCGAGCGAGGCGAGGCTGTGCACCCAGGAGCGCTTCGCGCGCTGGCGCGGCAGCAGGTGCAGGTCGGACAGGTGCAGCACCCGCAGCGGCTCGGCGCCGTCGGGCAGCACCGGCACGTCGAAGCGACGCAGCACGAAGGCGTTGCGCTCGACGAGCGAGGCCCAGCCGAGCACCCCGGCGCCGGCGATCCCCAGGCCCAGGACGGTCTTGGTCACGGCACGCATGAGGCCCATCCTCGCACCCGGGGCCGCGACCCCCGACGAACCGGTCGGGGCCCGCGTGGCCGACCTGACAGACTGGCCCCATGAGCACCCTCAAGGAGCAGCTGAAGTCCGACCTGACGTCCGCGATGCGCGAGCGCGACCAGGTCCGGGCCGGTTCGCTGCGGATGGCCCTCACCGCCGTCACCAACGAGGAGGTCGCCGGCACCGAGCACCGCGAGCTGACGGACGACGACGTCCTCAAGGTCCTCACCAAGGAAGCCAAGAAGCGTCGTGAGGCGGCGACGGCATACGTCGGCGCGGGACGCCCGGAGCTCGCGGCCAAGGAGGACGCGGAGCTCGCCGTCCTCGAGGCCTACCTGCCGAAGCAGCTCGGCGACGACGAGCTCGAGGCGATCGTCCGCGATGCGGTCACCGCCTCCGGCGCCACGGGTATGCCGCAGATGGGCCTCGCGATGAAGGCCGCCAACGCTGCCGTGGCCGGCCGCGCCGAGGGTGGACGCGTCGCCTCCATCGTGCGCCGGGTGCTCGCGGGCTGAGGCCCCGCCCACGTCGCAGACGGACGACGAAGGCCCGACGCGGATCGCGTCGGGCCTTCGTCATCGCTGGGTCAGCCGCGACCCGGCGGCTTGGTCGGTTTGCCGCCTCCGTTGCCGTTGCCGTTCCCTCCGCCACCGCCACCGCCACCGCCACCGGTGCCCCCGGGGTTGAAGACGGTGGTCTGCGGGGTGGGGAGCGCCTGTCGGGACCCGCCGCGCGAGGTGTAGATCGTGATCATGCTGCCGGGCGGCGGCGACTGGTAGGGCGAGATGCCGGCCACGAGGCCCTGCGGCACCTGCGAGGACATCGTCCCGCCGACCTGCGTCTGGAAGCCCGCCGCCTGGAGCAGCGACTCGGCCTCGGCGACGGACCGCCCGACGACGGCGGGCAGCTGGCCGGGAGTCACCGTCTGGTTGGCGGTGTCGGTGCCGAGGTACTTGTCGGCCGGATCGCCGAACTTGACCTCGGGCTGGCCGTCGAGGGCCTTGTTCATGATGGCCTTCCAGATCGGCGCAGCGATGGCCGCTCCGTGCATGACCGGGTAGAACTCGCCGCCGACGCGGACGTTCTTCATGACGCGGGTCACCGGGTCGTAGGGCGTGCCGACCCAGACGGCCGTCACGAGCTGCGGCGTGTAGCCGACGAACCACGACTCGTTGTTGTTGTTGGCGGTACCGGTCTTGCCGGCCGACTCACGGGTGCCGTCGTTGAGCTGGTTCCGGATGCCCGAGCCGTGGGTCATGTTGTACTCGAGGAACTTGTCGGTCGCCTTGGCGACGTCCGGCTCGACGACCTGGTCGCACTTCGACGCCGGCAGGGCGACGTTCTTGCCGCCCTGCGTGATCTTCGTGATGGCCACCATCGGGCACTTCTTGCCGTCCGCGGCGAGGACGCCGTAGGCGTGCGCCACACCCTGCGGGGAGACGTCGTCGCCACCGAGGATGTACTGCGGGGCGTACCTGCCGATCGTCTGGCCGTCGGAGCGGTGCAGACCGAGGCGGATCATCGTGTCGCGGACCTTGCAGCCGCCGAGCTGCTCGACGAGGGCGACGAACGCGGTGTTGGTCGACAGCGCCGTGGCCTCCATGAGCGAGATGTTGCCGCCCTTGAACGGGGTGTCGTTGCGGACCTTCCACGTGTCGCCTGGACCGCAGTTGGCGGTGCCGCCGGGCCACTCCTTGGGCGTGTACGTCGCCTTGCTCTCGCCGCCGGCCGCCTTGGCGTTGACCGACGACTTCGTCGTCATGCCGGACTGCATGGCCGTCACGAGGGCGAACGCCTTGGCGGTCGAGCCGAACTGGAACCCGCCGGACCCGCCGTACTTCTTGTCGAGGGCCCAGTTGATGCCCGTCTCGCCGCCGGCGTCCTTGGTGACGGAGTAGGCGGTGTTCTGGGCGAAGGCGAGCACCTTGCCGGTGTTGGGGTCGGCGACGTAGGCCGCGGAGCCGATCCGGGCCTTGTTGCCGATCGGCACCTTCTTGGTGATCTCCTTCTGCGCGTAGTCCTGCAGCTTCGGGTCGAGGGTCGTCGTGATCGTGACGCCGCCGCGGTAGAGGGTGCGCTTGCGCTCCTCGAGCGTCTTGCCGAGCTGGGGCATCGTCAGGGCGTAGTTGACGATGAAGTCGCACCAGTAGGGGTACGGCGAGGCGAGGCACGTGCTCTTCGGCTGCGTCACGCGCATGTCCTGCTTGAGCGTGCGCTTCTTGGCGGCCTGCCACTGCTTGTCGGTGATGCGGTCGAGCTCGTGCATGCGGTCGAGCACGACGTTGCGTCGGGCCAGGGCCTTCTTCGGGAAGTTCACCGGGTCGGTGGTGCCGGGGTTCTGCGTCAGCCCGGCGAGGAGCGCGGCCTGCGACAGGGAGAGCTTGTCGGCGTGGACGCTGAAGTAGTGCTGTGCCGCGGCCTCGACGCCGTAGGCGCGGTCGCCGTAGTAGACGAGGTTGAGGTAGCCCTCGAGGATCTCGTCCTTCGTCAGCTTCTTCTCCAGCGTGATGGCGTACTTCAGCTCCTTGAGCTTGCGCATGTAGTCCTTCTTGACGGCCTCGGCGGCCGCCTCCTCGTTGCCGGAGCTGAGGGCGGAGTACTGGAGCGAGATCTTGACGTACTGCTGGGTGAGCGACGAGGCGCCGACCGAGGAGCCGTTGCGCAGGTTGGAGATGACGGCGCGGGCCGTGCCCTGGATGTCGATGCCACCGTGGTCGTAGAAGCGGTGGTCCTCGATCGCGACCTGGGCCTCACGCATGATCGGCGCGATCTTGTTGAGCGGCACGATGGTGCGGTTCTGCTCCTGCGGCGTCGCGATGACGGTGCCGTCAGCGGCGAGGATGCGGGAGGTCTGGGCCAGCGGGTCGGTCGTGAACTCGCTCGGGAGCTCGTTGAAGACGTCGACGCCGCTGCGCGCGAGCGCGCCGGTGGCGCCCACCGCGGGCATCACCAGGCCGGCGGCGAGCAGTCCGAGCACGAGCGCGGACGCGAGAAACGCGCCGAGCAGGCTGATGACGCCACCGATCGAGGTAGTGCGTGAAGACATGGGCCCAAGGGTAACCGCTCACCCTATGGCCACTGGATTTGTGCGCACACCCGGGTCTGCAGGTGTCTCAAACCACCCGCCCGCGCCTCTGGATGACCAGGGGGCCGAGGTCCAGGTGACTAGTCACCGCCTCAACTAAATGGTCCATAGAGGCTATGTCCGGCGCGGCCCAGCGCTCGTAATGTCTCGTTTGGGCCTTAGGGGGGTCCACATGATCAGGATCGGTGGGACGGTCCGCGGTCAGTCCGGATGTCATGGGAGGCGCCGGGCGGGGAGGGGAAACAAAATGAGTGCTGTCGCAATCGTGGATCCGTGGGTGAACGAGTGGGCCAGTCAGGCCAGCTGTTCAGGCGTGGACCCGGATGCTCTGTTCGTCCGAGGCAAGGCCCAGCACGACGCGAAGGCCGTCTGCAAGACGTGTCCTGTTCTCGCGCAGTGCCTGGCCGAGGCTCTCGACAACCGGACCGAGTTCGGCGTCTGGGGAGGCATGACCGAGCGCGAGCGCCGGGCCCTGCTCCGCAAGCGTCCGGACATCACGTCCTGGAAGTCGGCGCTCCGTGCGGGCATGGCCTCACAGGTCAAGCACGACTGAGCCGGCTTGCGCCGACCGGTCTCCGGTCGGTCCACGTCGTACGTGAGCGGGGCCGTGGCCACCTGAGGGTGGGTCACGACCCCGCTAACGCATGCCCGATCTCACGCAGGCCGTCGAGGTCGTGGACGTCCCGTCCCAGAGCCGGCACGTGCACGACGGGTATGCCGGGGTGTGACCGTGAGAAGCGGTCCGCGAGCTCGCGCTGTCGCTCGGCCGTGCGCACGAGCGATGCGTGCAACCGCAGCAGGCCGGCGGCGTTGGATGCCGACTTCGGTCCGCCGCTCTCCTCGAGCGACTCCGCGGCGGCGAGCGCGCGCGACGGGGTGACCCCGGTCGCCGAGACGCGACCGATGCGGTTGACGACGAGCCCGGCGAGCGGCATACCGTCCGCTTCGAGGCGGTCGACGAAGTAGGACGCCTCGCGGAGCGCGTCGCGCTCCGGTGCGGCGACGACGAGGAAGGCCGTGCCGTCCTCGGAGAGCAGGCGGTAGGTCTCGTCCGCACGCTCGCGGAAGCCGCCGAACATCGTGTCGAGCGCGTTGACGAACGTCTGCACGTCGCTGAGCATCTGGCCGCCGAGGATCTTGGTCATCGTCGAGGTGACAATCTGGATGCCCACGCCGAAGACCTTGAGGCCGGCGCGCCCGCCCGCCTTGGCCGGCGCGGTGAGCAGACGGATGAAGCGTCCGTCGAGGAAGCTGCCGAGGCGGTTCGGGGCGTCGAGGAAGTCGAGGGCGGAGCGGGACGGCGGGGTGTCGACGACGATGAGGTCCCACGGGGCGTCCTCGGTGCCGGCGCTCGCCTTGAGCTGGCCGAGCTTCTCCATCGCCATGTACTCCTGCGTGCCGGCGAAGGAGCTGCTCACGGCCTGGTAGAAGGGGTTGGCGAGGATCTGCTCGGCCTTGCCCGGCTCGGAGTGGGCGATGACGACCTCGTCGAAGGTCCGCTTCATGTCGAGCATCATCGCGTGGAGGCTGCCGCCGGCCGCCGTGTCGATGTCGGTGACCGGCCGAGGGGTGTTGTCGAGCTCGGTGAGCCCGAGCGACTGGGCCAGGCGGCGGGCGGGGTCGATCGTCAGGACGACGACCTTGCGGCCCGACTCCGCGGCGCGCAGGCCGAGGGCGGCGGCGGTCGTGGTCTTGCCGACGCCGCCTGAACCGCAGCACACGACGATCTGCGTCGCCGTTTCGTCGATGAGGGCGTCGATGTTGAGGAGGGGCGCCTTGGTCGAGACGGGTCCGGGGCTCATGCGTGGGCCTGCTCGTTCCCGGTCGGGGCTCCGGCGCGGTGGACGAAGAGCGGGACGAGGAGGTCGGCGAGCTCGCGGACCGAGCCCGAGTCGACGCCGCCCGGGAGTGCGGGCAGCTCGGCGATCGGCAGGCCGGTGGCCTCGAGGAGTGCGAGCTGCTCGCGCTCGAGGTCGATCCGCTGCGCGTGGTCGCGGGCCTCCTCGAGCAGGCCGTCGACGAGCTCCGGTGTGGCCTTGACGCCGGCCTCGCCGAGCTGGGTGCGGATCGACGGCTTGTGCAGCCGGCCCGCGCGCGCCTGCTCGAGCGCCGTGTCGTCGAGGAGCGGCTCGCGCACCATGTTGACGATGATCGCGCCCGGGTGCAGGCCCTTTGCCCTGAGGTCGGCGATGGCCTCGAGGGTCTCCTGCACAGGCATCTCCTCGAGGAGGGTCACGAGGTGGACGACGGTCTGCTCGGACTCGAGCAGGCGGGTGATCGAGCCGGCCTGCGAGGCGATAGGTCCGACGCGGGCGAGGTCGGCCACCTCGGAGTTGACCGAGAGGAAGCGTCCGATGCGTCCGGTCGGCGGCGCGTCGAGGACGATGCCGTCGTAGACAGGGGGTGCGTCGCCCTTGTGCTTGCCGTCCCGGCGGCGGCGGTTGGCCTCGTAGATCTTGCCGATGAGCAGGACGTCCCGGACGCCGGGGGCGATGGTCGTCGCGAAGTCGATGGCGCCGAACTTCTCGAGGAGCTTGCCGGCGCGGCCGAGCTTGTAGAACAGCTGGAGGTACTCGAGGAGCGCGGCCTTGGGCTCGATGGCCAGGCCGACGACCTCCCCACCCCCCGGCAGCCGGACGATGCGGGTCTCGTCGGTGCCGAGCGGGGGCACGTCGAAGGTCTGGCTGATGCCCTGCCGGCCCTCGACCTCGGTGAGCAGCACGTGAGCGTGGGCCGACGCGAGGGCCAGCGCGATGGCCGAGGCGACGGTCGTCTTGCCCGTGCCGCCCTTGCCGGTGACGACGTGCAGCCGCGCTCGCGCCCAGGAGGGGTCGGTGGGGCCGGTCGTCACCCCTCCACCTTAGGTGGCGCCCGGACGCGCCCCGGTTCGAGGTGAACACGCCGCGGACGCGTCGACCGCATCACCTCAAAGCGCCGCGTTGCTGCAACGCCTGCGCCACCTGGTCCATGAAGTCGTTCTCGTGCAGGCGCAGCCCGATGTTGGGGATGCGCAGCACCGTGTCGCGCGAGAGCGTCACGCCGTTCTGGCGCAGAGCATCGAGGACGGGTGCGAGGCCCCACGTGTGCTGGATGCCGTCGATCTCGACGACGACCCCGCAGCGCCAGCGGACATCGAGGTAGATCCGGCCCTTCGGTCCTCGGCATACGATCTGCCGGTCCGGCGCGGGGAGCCCCCGGGCACGGCAGAGTCGGGCGAAGTCGAGCTCGCCCAACGACTGCGCACCGAGCGCGATGTCCTTGACGACTCCACCCACGAAGGCGCGCCGTCGACGCCCGCGGATCGTCCGCGCCGTCTCCAGAAGATCTGACGCCCGAACGAGCCCCTGCTGCGTCGGCAGGACGAGCAGCAAGGCGGCCTGCCGATCGGAGTCGGCCCAGTGAGCGGCCCGGATCGCGGCCACGGCCGGCCGCACTCGGGGTATGCCGTGTGGCTCGAGCTCGCGGTCGTGGCGGTGCGTGATCTTGTGCACTCGAACCCCCGGTAGTCGCTTGACCGTGTGGGAGTGGACGACGGAGAGATGGATGCGATCGTCGCAGTAGCCCTTCATCCCGGCCGCGAGTAGAGCGGTCACGCCATCGAGGGCCGCGACGTCGGCACCGGTCTCCCAGACCGCGCGCCACTGCAGCTCCTCCTGACCGAGTGGTCGGGTGTGCAGGGCCACCGTCTGCAGGCCGTGCGTCATCCAGCGGTCGGCCCTGACCTCTGCCCGCACGTCGGCGGCACTGATCCCGTGCGCTCGCAGCGAGGCGCGAGAGACCACGCCGAGGTCTGCGGCGTCGACGACGCGGGCCCTCTCACGGCGCCGGGTGGATCTCATGACCCGACCCTGCAGCCGCGCCGGTCGCCGGGGGCGGTCGGCGAACCGGCCTGGGGACAACTCCGAGCCGGTGCGACCGGATGTGGACGACGCCGCGTTTGAGGTATCCACGCCGCGGAAACGGCGGCGGGTCTACCTCAACCGGGTGGGAGGAGGGCGGCTACTGCCGCCTGGACGGCCTTGAAGGCCGGCGTCGTCGGGTCGATGACGGCGAAGTGGTCGGCTCCGGGCACGACCTGCTCCGTCACGTCGCCGCCGGCGGCCTTCGCCTTCGCGACGTAGTCATCGGCCACGCCCAGCGGCACGGTGTCGTCGTCGGCCCCGTTGACGAGCCGCACCGGCACCTTCGGAGGCAGCGTCGACATCGGGTCGGCCGAGGTCCACGCCGCCGTGCCCGGTCCCGACCCGACGAAGTCACGCGTGGCGTCGGACCCGAGGTGCAGCCGATCCGCCGCGCCGAGGTCGACGACCCCGGCCAGCGAGACCACGCCGGCGATGCCGCGCTCCGACGCCCACGGCTGGCCCGCCGCCCACGCGACGAGGTGCCCGCCGGCGGAGTGGCCGACGAGGACGAGCGGCTTCGGCAGGTCCGGCTGGGACGCGACCGACGCGACGAGGTCGCGCACGTCGTCGAGGGTCCCGGGGACGCCGCCACCCGGCATACCGACTCGGCGGTACTCCGCCAGCACCACGTGGTTGCCCGCCGCCGCGAAGGCGCGGGCCTCGGGGAGCGCGTGCTCGCGGTCGTACTGCGCCCGCCAGAAGCCGCCGTGGACGACGACGACCGTGCCCCTTGCCGCAGGCGTGCCTGACGCCGGCGGGATGACGTCGTAGACCTGCGCGGGGTCGCTGCCGTAGGAGCGCGTCGAGGCGCTCGCGGGGGACGTCGTCGAGGGGCTGCTCGTCATGGGCGTCATGGTGCCACCCGCGCCACCGACGCACCCCGAGAGAGCCGTGGTGACACTGAGTAGGGTGATGGCCATGACCCAGTGGGAATACCTCACCGCACCGCTTCTGATCCACAACACCAAGCAGATCCTCGACAACTTCGGGGCGGACGGGTGGGAGCTCGTCCAGATCGTCAACGGTCCCGACGGCACGAGCCTCGTCGCCTACTTTAAGCGCCCGAAGTCCTGAGGAGTCACCGCACCATGTCTGCAGTCGAAGACCGCCTGTCCGAGCTCGGCCTCACCGTGCCCGAGGTCGTGCCGCCCGTCGCCGCCTACGTCCCCGTCGTCCGTGAGGGCGACCTCGTGTTCACCTCGGGTCAGCTGCCCATGGTCGACGGTTCCCTCGCCGCGACCGGCAAGGTCGGCGCCGAGGTCGACGCCGAGACCGCCAAGTCCCTCGCCGAGACGTGTGCCCTCAACGCGATCGCGGCCATCAAGTCCGAGATCGGCGACCTCGACACGGTGACCCGTGTCGTCAAGGTCGTCGGTTTCGTCGCCTCCGACCCGGGCTTCACCGGCCAGCCCGGGGTCATCAACGGCGCGAGCGAGCTGCTCGTCAAGGCGTTTGGTGACAAGGGAATCCATGCCCGTTCGGCCGTCGGTGTCGCTGCGCTCCCGTTGGACGCACCCGTCGAGGTCGAGGTCATCGTCTCCGTCGCCCGGTGAGTGCGGGTGACGGCACGATGACGGCAGGTGAGCGCCAGGTGGCCGGCACCGTGGGTCGCCAGTTCCCCCTGACCACGACGCCCGGCATCTCCGACACCGCCACCCGCTGGCTCGCGGGGGAGCGCTGGGACGAGGCCGAACCCCGCCGCGCCAGCACCGTGATGCTCGTGCGCGACGGCGTCGGCGGTGTCGGCGGTGTCGGCGGTGTCGGCGGCGTCGACGGACCCGAGGTCTTCATGCTGCGGCGCGTCTCCGAGATGGAGTTCGCGCCGAGCATGATGGTCTTCCCCGGCGGTTCCGTCGACGACCGCGACGGCGAGATCGGCCTGCCGTGGGCGGGTCCCTCACCGTCCGAGTGGGCCGACCGGCTCGGCTGCTCGCCCTCGGAGGCCCAGATGTACGTCGCGGCCGCGATCCGCGAGGTCTTCGAGGAGTGCGGGGTGCTCCTCGCGAGCCCGTCGGCGAGCGGACCGCTCGCCATGGTCGACGGCCCCGAGTGGCTCGACATCCGCCTCGCGCTCGTCGACCGCCGGCTCTCCTTGGCCGACGTCCTCCGCGACAAGGGCCTCGTCCTGCGCTCCGACCTCATCGTCGCCAAGGCGCACTGGCTGACCCCGGTCTTCGAGCCGCGCCGCTACGACACGTGGTTCTTCGCCGCTCTCATGCCGCCGCTCCAGGTGGCCGACGGCGAGACCACCGAGGCCGACCAGGCCACGTGGGTGGTGCCTTCCGAGCTGCTGAGGGCGTATGCCGCCGGGTCGGCTCTCATGCTGCCCCCGACGGTCGTGTGCGTGGAGGAGATCCGCGACGCGCCTTCTGCCGCAGACGTGGTCGTGCACAGTGAGCACCTTCCGCTCGTCATGCCGGAGGTCGTCGACGGCCCCGGCGGACCGGCTATGGAGATCGTCGAACGATGAGCCGGGTGGCGTCGTCGGGCAGGCCACGGGACGTGTCGCGGTGATCGGCACCGCGGCCGACCCCGGCTGGCACGGCGGCGTCACGAGCGAGCGCGCCGAGTGCGTGCTCTGCCCCAACCCGTCGCCGATGACCCTCGACGGCACGAACACGTGGTTGCTCGCCGAGCCGGGCTCTGACGAGGTCGTCGTCGTCGACCCGGGCCCGCTCGACGAGGGCCATCTCCAGCACGTGCTGACGCGGGTCGCCGAGACCGGGCGCCGGGTCGCGCTGACCCTCCTCACCCACGGGCACGACGACCACGCCGAGAGCGCCGACCGGTTCCACGAGCTGACCGGCGCCCCGGTGCGCGCGTTCGGGCGCGGGCACGACGACCTGTGGGCCGGCGAGACCATCACGGTCGGCGGGCTCGAGATCCTGGCCGTGGAGACGCCCGGACACACGAGCGACTCCTTCTCGTTCGTCCTTCCCGCCGACAACACCCTGCTCACCGGCGACACGATCCTCGGCCGCGGCACGACCGTCGTCGCCTGGCCCGACGGCAGCCTCGAGGCCTACCTCGCCTCGCTCGACCGCATCGAGGCACTGACCCGGGCCGGGGACGTCACGAGCCTGCTCCCCGGTCACGGGCCGTTCGTCACCGACGCGGCCGCCACCGTGACCTTCTACCTCAGGCACCGCGCCGAACGGCTGGGGCAGGTGCGCGACGCGGTCGCCCGAGGTGCGCACACGGCATACGCGGTCGTCGAGGAGGTCTACGCCGACGTGCCGCGAAGCGTCTGGCCGGCGGCCGAGCTGTCGGTGCAGGCGCAGCTGGAGTACCTCCGCACCCACCCGTGACGAGGTGGGAGACTCCGACCGTGCACGGCATCGAGGAGCTCGCGGCTGCCGCGGTGGCGCTCGTGGCCGACCGCCGCCGGGTCGTGCTCGGCATCGCCGGCGCGCCGGGGGCGGGCAAGTCGACCCTCGCGGAGGCGCTGCTCGAGACCGTCGCGGCTCGCAAGGGTGCGGACTGGGTCGCCCACGTGCCGATGGACGGCTTCCACCTCGCTGACGCCCAGCTCGACCGGCTCGGCTCGCGGTCGCGCAAGGGTGCGCCGGACACCTTCGACGCCGACGGGTATGCCGCCCTGTTGCGTCGTCTCGTCGAGCAGCCCGACTCGTGGGTCTACGCGCCCGGCTTCGAGCGGACGCTCGAGCAGCCGATCGCGGCGGCCATGGTCGTGCCCCCGGCCGCCCGTCTCGTCGTCACCGAGGGCAACTACCTGCTGCTCCCCGAGGAGCGGTGGGCGCGGGCCAGGGCACAGCTCGCCGAGGTCTGGTTCGTGTCGGGGGACGACGACCTGCGACGGTCGCGGCTCGTCGATCGCCACGTCCGGTTCGGCAAGGCGCCGGGCGAGGCCGAGGCCTGGGTGGCACGCAACGACGACGTCAACGCGGCGCTCGTCCTGGCCACCGGCGAGGCCGACCGCGTCGTGCTCAACGGTCCGCACGGCTGGTCCCTCAGCGGTTGAGGTTTTCGGCGAGGCGATCTGCCCGCGTGTCCACCTCAACCGGCGGGGGGCGCGAGTCAGCGAGCGCGGCGCTTGAGCCGCTCGACGTCCTGCAGGAGCACGGCGCGCGCCTCGAGCCGCAGCCAGCCACGCGTCGCGAAGTCCGCGAGCGCCTTGTTGACCGTCTCGCGGGAGGCGCCGACGAGCTGCGCGAGCTCCTCCTGGGTGAGGTCGTGGGAAACCATGATGCCGCCCTCGACGGGGCGGCCGAAGCGCTCGGACAGGTCGAGCAGGGCCTTGGCGACGCGACCGGGGACGTCGGTGAAGACGAGGTCGGCGAGGTGGGCGTTGGTGCGGCGCAGGCGCTGCGCGAGCGCCGCGAGCAGGGCCTTGGAGACCTCGGGGCGGCCGGTGAGGATCGCCGTGAGGGAGTCGTTGCCGAGGCCGAGGAGCTGCGTCTCGGCGACGGCCGTGGCCGTCATGGTGCGCGGGCCCGGGTCGAAGAGGCTGAGCTCGCCGAACATCTCGCCCGGGCCGAGGATGGCGACGAGGTTCTCGCGTCCGTCGGGGCTCGTGCGGCCGAGCTTGATCTTGCCCTCGGCGATGACGTAGAGCGTGTCGCCCCGGTCTCCCTCGTGGAAGAGCACGTCGCCGCGCTCCATGTGCGACCGGCTCATCTCCGACTGCAGCGCGGAGGCCGCCTCGTCGTCCAGAGCCTTGAACAGGGGCGCACGCCTCACCACGTCGAGATCCACGGGGTCAGTGTGCCACGTCGCCTCCACCGTTGCCCTGCCACCACAGGGGTTTCGGGCCGCGCGTCTCAGTCGTCGATGCGGTAGTCGATCGGCTTGCAGACCCCGTTGTTGGACTTCTCGGCCGAGCAGGCGGTCAGGCCGACGACGAGGTCGGCCTCGGCCCGCAGCACGAAACGGTCACCGGCCGTGGACGTCGGCGGGTCGATGTGCAGCTCGCCGTCGCGCTCGGTCCACACGTTCATGAAGATGTTGAGCGTGGTCGAGATGCGGTCGGGCTCGACGTCGAACTCCGCCATGGTCGTCGCGAGGTTCTCGAAGCAGCTCGGGTGGTAGGCGCCTTCGAACTCGGGGTAGAGCAGGTCGAAGGTCTGCTGGGAGCACGGGGTCAGCAGGATGTCGTGGTGACCGCACGTGTCCTCGACGACGGTCGCCATCGGCCGGCTCCGGTTGCTGTAGAGCACGCTGCCGGTCGTCACGGCGGTCGAGTTGGCGTAGTCGATGGTGCGGCCCGAGCTGAACCACTCGTCGCGGTCGTCGTCCATGACGGCGAAGAAGTCGCTGACCTGCTCGCCGGTCGGGTCGATGACGGTGAGTCGCTGCCCGGCCCTGAGGACGAAGGCGGCTCCGGTCTGGGGGGCGAGCCGGGTCAGGTCCATGCCGTCACGGTAGTCGCCGGCCGGTTGCAGCACCGGGCCGCCGGGGCCGAAGAGTCGGTCGGTCATGAGTCGGGTGTCCTGCGAGATCGTCATCCTTGCTCCCCTGTGGTCCTCGGTCGTGTGTCGGGTCGTCGGGTCGTGCGTGCGTGCGTGCGTGCGTCTAGTCGGCGTCGTGGACGTCGAGGGGCGGCTCCCAGCCGGCCTGGTGATGCCGCCCGGAGTACTGCATGGCCTCGCTGCTGTCGCCGTGGTCGGCGACCATCGGGTTGACGAAGCCCTGGAGGTCCTCGTCGCGCCGCCGGATCGTCGTGCGCATCCCGTCGAAGCGGCCCTCGGTGCGCAGCTCCTCGAACTGGGCGTGCGGGTTGAAGACGAGCGTGGGCAGCGGCGCGCGGCGGGCCACCCGGGAGGCGGCCGGGTGCAGCCCGACGATGAAGTACGCCGTGCCGCCGGCGGAGAAGGCGAAGTGCGGGTCGTTGGGGTCCGAGCCCACCCCGTCGGCCCAAGAACGGTCGTCGGCGTCGTGGAGCCGCTGGAGCAGCCCGAAGAGAGCGGACTCGAAGGCGGACTCGTCGCTCGGCAGGGGTCCACGGAAGGTCGCGATGAAGGAGTGGAAGCCACTCTCGCCCTCGATGGCCCGGGCGAACGTCTCGAGGCGCTCGAGCAGCTGGCCGGGGACGTCGGGATCGGTCATGTCGTCGAGGACGGCGTGCGCGACGCTGCCGCGACGGAAGACGGACTTGGCCCCGAGGCAGGGGAACTCGGCATGGGTGACCATGAGCTCGAGGGCTCGGACGACGTCGGCGTCGGACGCGTGGGCGAGGTCCATTCCGGCCAGCAGGTCGAGGGTCGTCTCGAGCCCGTGGTGCTCCTCGGGGACCTCCATCGCGGAGGCTCCGGTCGGGGTGGGTGCTGCGGTGCGCGTATCCGTTGACATGTCGGACTCCTCCCGTGCACGCAGGACGTACCCACCTCGGGTTCGCTTCTTGCGCAACCTTGGACGCGCCCGGGACGTAACCGCACCAAACCCTGGACGAACGCGACCCGACCGACCGCCCCACGGAGGCGGACAGCGGGTGACAGCGCGGCGGCATACAGTGTCGTCCGTGTCCCCCCGAGCCCTCGTGATCGACGACGAGACCCCTGTGGCGCGGACCCGGCGCGCCCGGAAGATGTACCGCTCCCTCCATGAGCGCTACCCGTACGCCCACTGTGAGCTCGACTTCAGCACGCCCCTCGAGCTGCTCGTCGCGACGATCCTGTCGGCGCAGACCACCGACGTCGGGGTCAACAAGGTGACGCCGATCGTCTTCGCGAAGTACCCGACGGCCGCTGACTACGCGAACGCCGACCGCACCGAGCTCGAGACGATCATCCAGCCGACCGGCTTCTACCGCGCCAAGACCGACTCGCTCATCAAGCTCGGGATCGCCCTCGTCGAGCGTTTCGACGGCGAGGTGCCGCCGCGCCTCAAGGACCTCGTGACGCTCCCGGGTGTGGGCCGCAAGACGGCCAACGTCGTGCTCGGCAACGCCTTCGGCGTCCCCGGCATCACCGTCGACACCCACTTCGGCCGCCTCGCACGCCGCTTCGGCTGGACCGAGGAGGAGGATCCGGTCAAGGTCGAGCACGAGGTCGGCGCGCTCTTCATGCGCAAGGACTGGACGATGCTCAGCCACGTCGTCATCTTCCACGGCCGCCGCACGTGCCACGCGAAGAAGCCGGCCTGCGGGGCGTGCCCGGTCGCGCGCTGGTGCCCCAGCTACGGCGCCGGCGAGACCGACCCCGACAAGGCGGCGAAGCTCCTGAAGTACGAGCTGGCGCCGAAGTGACCCACACGCTCAGCCGGATCGCGTATGCCGGCAGGTCGGGTTCCATCGAGCCCTCCCCGACGCCCGGGGCGGGGACCGTGCCGCGTCCGGCGTGGATGGACGAGCTCGCGGTGCGCCTCGAGGAGGTCGCTCCCGAGTGGTTCTCCCGCTTCCTGCCGCCGGAGGAGGGCGGCCGCGAGTCGGCGGTCCTCATCCTCTTCGGCCCCCCACCCGCCGGCGCCGACGACGACGGCGAGCACGTCGTGCTCATCGAGCGCTCGCACACGATGCGCACCCAGCCGGCCCAGATCGCCTTCCCGGGCGGCTCCCGCGACCCCGGGGACGACGACCTCGTCGCCACCGCGCTGCGCGAGGCCGAGGAGGAGACGGGCATCGACCCGGCGGGGGTCGACGTCGTCGCCCAGCTGCCGTCGCTCTTCCTCGCGCCGGCCCAGTTCGTCGTCGCGCCGGTGCTCGGCTGGTGGGCGCAGCCCTCGCCGATCGGGGTCCGCGACCCGGCCGAGGTGCACGACGTGCTCTCGGTGCCCGTCTCGCACCTCGTCGACCCGGCCACCCGCTTCTCGGTGACGCATCCCTCGGGCTACGTCGGACCGGGCTTCGACCTCGACCACCTGCTCCTGTGGGGCTTCACCGCCGGGCTCGTCAGCAGCGTCCTCGAGCTCGGCGGACTCTCCCGGCCGTGGGATCCTGAGATCCGGCGCGAGCTCCCCGAGCGCTACCTCGGAGGGAGGCGGTCATGACCGGCAGTGTCGTGCTCGACATCGCCCTGGTCCTGCTCCTGATGGCGTACGGCTACTCCGGCTACCGGCAGGGGCTGATCCAGAGCGTCTTCTCGCTCGTCGGCTTCTTCGCCTTCGCGATGTTCGCGGTGTGGCAGCTGCCCGAGATGCTGGCACGGTGGCAGTCGGTTGCCGACAACGACCGCACCCGGGTGCTCGTGCTCATCCTCGGTGTCGTCGCGTTCGGGTGGCTCGGCCAGTACCTCGGCAGCCTCCTCGGGGCGCGGATCCGGCGCCGCGTCGGCCAGACCTCGCTGCGTCAGGTCGACTCGGTCCTCGGTGGCATCGTCGTCATGCTCGCCGCCAGCCTCATCATCTGGTTCATCGGCGGTGCGCTGCGCACGGCCGGCAACCCGGCGCTGTCCAAGGCGATGGCCGACTCGAAGGTGCTGCAGGTCGTCAACTCCGTCGTCCCCGAGCAGACCGGCCAGGTGTTCGCGAGCTTCCGCGGCTTCCTGTCGAGCCAGGGCTTCCCGCAGGTGTTCGGCGATCTCGCACCCGAGCCGATCACGCCGGTGCAGGACCCCGACCCCGCTGTCGCGCAGTCGGCGGCGATCCGCGCGGCCGGCCGGTCCGTCGTCAAGGTGACGACCCAGTCCCAGTCGTGCCAGCGCGGCCAGGAGGGCACCGGCTGGGTGCTCTCCCCGGGCCGCATCGTCACCAATGCCCACGTCGTCGCCGGCGCCGACGAGGTGCGGGTCGAGGGCGGCGACCAGACGCTCCGGGCGCGTGTCATCGTCTTCGACTCGCGTCGCGACCTCGCCGTGCTCAGCGTGCCGGGCCTGGCGCTGCCGGCGCTCCCGCTCGGCGGCGAGCTGAAGCGCGGCGAGTCGGCCGCGGTCCCGGGCTTTCCGCTCGACGGCCCCTACCGGGTCGTGTCCGCCCGCGTCCGGGCCCAGCTCGAGGCCCGCGGGCTCGACATCTACGGCAGCGAGCGCGTCATCCGCGAGATCTACTCGCTCGCCTCGACCGTGCAGCCGGGCAACTCCGGCGGGCCCCTGCTCGACACCGATGGCCGGGTCGTCGGTGTCATCTTCGCCAAGTCGCTCGAGGACGACGCGACCGGCTACGCGCTGACGCTCGCCGAGGCCAAACCGGTGCTCGACGAGGCCATGTCGGCGGGAGCCCAGGTCGACACCGGCGCCTGCGTCGCCGGCTGACCCGCCTGCCCCTTCACCGTCGAAGGGCCGAAGTTCGTCGGCGTGGCATGTCGACGGTGGAAGGATCGGGGGGTGCGCATCGACAGTCCCGGGCTGACCACCGACCTCGACCTGCTGCGGCTGCAGGGCTCCACCGTGACCGAACACGGCGACCACCTCGTCGTGCGCACCGAGGCAAACCCGACCTTCTGGTGGGGCAACTTCCTGCTCGTGCCCTCCGCGGCCCGTTCGGACGAGGTCCAGCGCTGGACCGCACGTTTCGAGGAGGAGCTCCCGGATGCCGACCACCGAGCGATCGCCTTCACGCACGACGGCGGCGACACCGCGGCCTGGGCCGCCCAGGGCTGGGACGTCGAGGTCGACGTCGACCTCGCCACGACGTCGGTGCCGGTGGCAGCGGAGGTGCCGGACGGCATACGGATCCGGGCGCTCGAGTCCGACGACGACTGGGAGCAGTCGGCCCACGTCGGCGGGAGCGACACCCCCGAGGACCGGCGCGACCGGCGTCTCGTCTTCGAGCGGCGGCGGGCGGCGGCGCAGCGCGGGCTCGTCGAGTCGGGGCGGGCGGGTTGGTTCGGGGCCTTCGACGGCGACCGGCTCGTGGCGAACCTCGGCATCGTGCGGCTCGGCGACCTCGCCCGCTACCAGGACGTCGTCACCCTCGAGAGCCACCGGCGGCGCGGCATCGCCGGGGCGCTCGTGCGTGCCGCGGGGGAGTGGGCGCTCGAGGACCCGGCCGTCGGGCGGCTCGTCATCGTCGCCGAGGACGGCGGGCCCGCGATCGGGCTCTACCAGCGCGCCGGCTTCGCCGAGGTCGCCCGCCACGTCGGCGTCTCCCGAGCCCCCGCCTGACCTGTCCCCGGTTCGAGGTGATGACGGCACCGAGGGGGCGCCCGCCATCATCTCGAACCGTCAGGGGCCGGGCGCGCGTCGAGGTGATACCGGCAGCACCGTGGCCTCCGGTATCACCTCGAACGGGGGCGTATGCCGGCTCGCTCAGTTCGCCTTGACGGCGAGGACCGGGCAGGTGGCGTCGAGCAGCAGGCGCTGCGCGGTCGAGCCGAGCAGCAGCTTGCCGACGGCGCTGCGGTGCCGGATGCCGATGACGAGCATCCGGGGCTGCTCCCGGTCGACGAGCTCGAGGAGCTGGTCGGCCGGGTCGGTGCCGTGCTCGATGCGACGCACCTCGTGCGTGACCCCGGACTCGGCGAGGTCGGCGTCGAGCCGGTCGAGGTCCGAGCCCTCGGCGCGGTGAGCGTCGACGAGCTTGTCGTCGCGGGACATGTTGATGACGAGCACCGACTCGTCGTGCGCCTTCGCCTCGGCGATCGCGGCCGCGAGGGCCGCCTCGCCCTGCGACGTCGGGATGTAGCCGACGAGGATCGTCATGCCATGACCTCCGTCGTCTCCGGAGAGCTCGGGCCGACGCCCGTGCCGGGACCGTCGCCGCCGCGTCCGCGACCGCGGCCGATCAGCCTGCCGACGAGCGGCCACAGCAGGACGAGCGCGATGATCGCGTAGCAGACCCAGGCGACGGGGCCGCCGACGAGACCGCTGAGGTCGCCGCCCGAGAGCTGGAGCGAGCGACGCCCCTGCAGCTCGGCGAGCGGGCCGAGGATGACGCCGATGATGAGCGGCAGCACCGGCAGCCCGAAGCGGCGCAGCGCGAAGCCGACCATGCCCAGCGCGAGCAGGAGGAGCAGGTCGAACGGCTGGGCGTTGACGGCATACGCCCCCATGGAGGCGAAGAAGAGGATGCCGGCGTAGAGGTAGGGACGCGGGATCTGGAGCAGCTTGGCCCAGGCAGGGGCGAGCGGCAGGTTGAGCAGCAGCAGCATCGTGTTGCCGACGAAGAGGCTCGCGATGAGCGTCCAGACGAGCACCGGCTGCTTCTCCATGAGCAGCGGCCCCGGCTCGAGGCCCCAGCCCTGCAGCGCGGCGAGCATGATCGCGGCCGTCGCGTTGGTCGGCAGCCCGAGCGCGAGCATCGGGACCAGGGTGCCGGCGGCCGAGGCGTTGTTGGCGGCCTCGGGTCCGGCGACGCCCTCGATGGCGCCCTTGCCGAACTCCTCCGGTCGCTTCGAGAGCTTGCGCTCGGTCATGTAGGACAGGAAGGTCGGGATCTCGGCGCCACCCGCGGGGAGGGCGCCGAACGGGAAGCCGAAGGCGGTGCCGCGCAGCCACGGCTTCCACGAGCGGCCCCAGTCGTCCCGTCCCATCCACGGGCGGCCGACCGGGATGACGCCGGCGGCCTTGCGCCGCAGGTGGGCCGCGACCCAGAGCGCCTCGCCGACGGCGAAGATGCCGACCGCGACGACGACGACGTCGATGCCGTCGGCGAGCTGCGCGGTCCCGAAGGTCATGCGCTGCTGGCCGGTCACCTTGTCGATGCCGATGAGCCCGATGGCGAGGCCGATGAGCAGGGCTGCGAAGCCGCGGATGCGTGAGCTGCCGAGCACCGCGCTCGCACCGGCGAAGGCCAGCAGCATGATCGCGAAGTACTCAGGGGCGCCGAGGCTGACCGCGAACTTCACGACCTGCGGCATGACGAGCGCGAGCAGCAGGGTGCCGATCGTGCCGGCGACGAAGGAGCCGATGGCCGCGGTCGCGAGCGCCTGCGCGGCCCGGCCGGCCTTGGCCATCTTGTTGCCCTCGATGGCCGTGACGACCGACGAGGACTCACCGGGCGTGTTGAGCAGGATCGAGGTCGTCGAGCCGCCGTACATACCGCCGTAGAAGATGCCGGCGAACATGATGAGGGCCTGGGTCGGCTCGAGGCCGTACGTGACGGGCAGGAGCAGCGCGACGGTCATGGCCGGGCCGATGCCGGGGAGGACGCCGACGGCGGTGCCGATGGTGACGCCGATGAGGGCGAAGAGCAGGTTCATCGGGGTCAGGACGTGCCCGAACCCGTCGATCAGGTTGGCGAAGTTGTCCATCAGAGGATTCCTTGCAGCACGCCGGCGGGCAGGTTGACGTCGAGCCCGATGGCGAAGGCGTAGAAGGTGGCGAGCGCGAGGCCCAGGCCGAAGAGCAGACCGCGCACGTGGTGACGGTTGCCGAGGGCGAAGGCCGAGCCGGCGAAGAGGATGGTGCCGCTGATGACCCAGCCGAGCGGCTCGATGAGCACGGCGTTGAGGACGAAGAAGCCGGCGAGCAGGCCGAGGGTCTTCCAGTCCGAGCCGGTCGAGAGGTCGACGTCCTCGCCCTCCTCGGCGCTGCCGACGCCGCCGCGGTAGACGTCGACGGCATACAGGACGGCGGTCACGAGCAGCAGGATGCCGAGGATGATCGGCACGGGACGGGGACCCACGGGGTCGTTGCTGCTCGTCGCGTGGCCGATGCGGGCCGCGTCGAAGAGCAGCAGCCCGCCGAGGACCGCGAGGAAGGCGCACATGCCGTACTGCGCGCGATCCCCGCGGCCCTGCGCGGCCACCCCGTCGGACATGACGGCGGACGTGCCGCCGGTGCTGGTCACAGCACCGGCGGGCGCGTCGCGCGTGGGGTCGGGGGTGTGGTCCGACATGGTCAGCTGGCCAGTCCGAGGGTGGTGAGGATCTCGGCGACCGAGGCGTCCTGCTCCTTGAGGAAGGTGCCGAACGCGTCACCGGTGACGAAGGCGTCGGTCCAGCCGCGCTTCTCCATCTCGTCCTTCCAGCCCTGCGAGGCGTGCATCTTCGTCAGCGCGTCGATCCACGTGGCCTTGTCGGCGTCGGAGATGCCGGGAGGGGCCACGATGCCGCGCCAGTTGGTGAAGACGAGGTCGATGCCGGACTCCTTGAGGGTCGGCACGTCGGGCAGGGCGTCGATGCGCTTCTCGCTCGTGACCGCGAGGACCTTGACCTGGCCGGCCTTGACCTGGTCGAGGAACTCGCCGAAGCCGCTGGCACCGAAGGAGATCTTGTTGCCGATGAGGGCCGGGAGCAGCTCGCCGCCGCCGTCGAAGCCGATGTAGCTGACGGTCTTGGGGTCGATGCCGACCGCCTTGGCCAGCTGCATCGGGAGCAGGTGGTCGGGTCCGCCCGGGGACGAGCCGCCGCCGACGTTGACCTTCTTCGGGTCGGCCTTCCACGCCGCGACGAGCGCGTTGACGTCCTGGTAGGGCGAGTCCTTCGGCACGACGATCGCGCCGGCCTCCTCGATCAGCTTGGCGATCGGGGTGGTGTCGTTGAGCGTGGCCTGGCTCTTCTGCGTGTAGGCCGCGCCGACGACGCCGAGCCCCATCTGCATGGCGAGCTTGCCGTTGCCCTTCTCGTTGACCGTGCGCTGCAGGCCCACGGTGCCGCCGGCGCCCGGGAGGTTGAAGACCTGGATCGCGCTGGTGATCTTGGCGGCCTCCATGACCTTCGCCGCGGTGCGGGCGGTCGTGTCGTAGCCGCCGCCGGGGGCGTTGGGGACCATGATCTGGAGGTTGCTGGCGGGGGAGCCACCGGCCGCGCCGGTGGCGGCGTCGTCCTTCTTGGCGGTGGCGCCGCAGGCCGAGAGGGCCAGGGCGGTGACGCCGACGGTGACGCCGAGCAGGACGGACCTGCGGGCGGGAGTACGAGTGCTCATCGTTGAGGTCTACTTTCGCGTTCTGTGGCTGGAACGGCATGATCGTGGCCTGCGTCACGACGCCGTGTCGCCCTTGTGTCAGCAATGAAGGTTGAGTTCGTTTTGGTCACGCAGAGACCGGGCCGCTTCGGTCGCCTCTCCCTCGCCGGGCAGCTGCTCGTCGTGCAGATGGTCATCCTGCTCGGTGTGCTCGTCACCGTCGCACTCGTGTCCCTCGCGCAGTCGGAGTCGACGTTCACCCGGACCGAGGGCCGGCGCATCGCGGCTATCGCCGAGCAGGTCGCCAGCACCCCGATCGTGCGCGCGGAGATGAGCCCAGGCGGCGTCGTCAACGTCCTGCCCACCATCACCCAGTCCGTCGTGACCCAGTACGACGTCACATCGGTGACCTTGGCCGACGCGGACGAGGTCGCCCGGGTGTCGTCGGACCCGACGATCGACAAGACCCGCATCCCGCTCGGCGCGCCGGCCGTCGGTGAGGGGGCGAGCTGGACGGGCGTCATGGACGTCCAGGGCGAGCGGATGCTCGTCGCGCAGAGCCCACTTCTCTACGACCCGCCCGCGACTGGCCCCGCTGTGCTGCCGGTGGGGGCCCAGCTCGGCACCGTCATGGTCGCCGTGCGTATGCCGTCCGCCCTCGACCGCCTCCAAGGTGCGTCGTCCTACCTGCCGACCTACCTCGGCATCGCCCTCGTGCTCGGAGGCGTGGGCTCGTGGCTGCTCGCCCGGCGCATCAAGCGGCAGACGCTCGGGCTCGAGCCGGCCGAGATCACGGGCCTCGCCGAGAGTCGGGAGGCGATGCTCTTCGGGCTCGCCGAGGGTGTCGTGGCGCTCGACACGAACGAGCGGATCACCTTGGTCAACAACGTCGCCCAGCGTCTGCTCGATCTGCCGGAGCACGCCGTGGGAATGCGTCTCGACGACCTCCCCATCGGTCCACGGCTGCGTGACGTGCTCCGGGGGGTGACGGACGAGAGCGAGTCCTCGGATGCCGTGGTCGGGGCCGACGACGGTGGCGAGGCGGATGACGCGACTGGCGACGGTGCGGGCGACAGGGCCCGGACGAGGCCTCGCGACCAGGTCGTCCTGCGCCGCGGACGGGTCCTCGTCATGAACCGCATGGAGGTCAGCAAGGACGGCCGGCCGCTGGGCTCGGTGACGACCCTGCGCGACCGCACCGAGCTCGCCGACCTGGAGCGCGAGATCGGCTCGTTCCGCAGCACGACCGAGCTGCTCCGGGCCCAGGCGCACGAGTTCGCCAACCAGCTGCACACGATCTCGGGGCTCATCCAGCTCGGAGAGTACGACGAGGTCGTCGGCTACGTCGACGCCGTGAGCGAGCACCGTGCCCAGCTCGACCTCACGGTCTCGCGGCGCATCCGCGACACCGCCGTCACGGCGCTCGTCATGGCCAAGGCCGCGCAGGCGACCGAGCGGCGGGTCGAGCTGCGGGTCTCCGACGACACGTCCCTCGGTCGCGTCGGCCCGCGCGACTCGGCCGACGTCGCCGCCGTGGTCGGCAACCTCGTCGACAACGCCATCGACGCTGCGGCGTCGTCCGACGGCCCGGACAAGTGGGTCGAGCTGACGATCCGCCAGGACGCGAGCTCGCTCGAGGTCAGCGTCGTCGACTCGGGGCCGGGCATCGCGCCCGAGGTCGTGACGGAGGTCTTCACCCACGGCTACACGACGAAGGCGGCCCGGGCGGGCGAGCGTGGCATCGGGCTGGCGCTGACGCGCCTGATCTGCCAACGTCGGGGCGGCGAGGTCGAGGTGGAGAACACCCCGACGGGCGCGAAGTTCGTCGCCCGCCTCACCGTCGAGGCCGCCATCGGGCACGCGGAGGAGAAGCGATGACCACGGTGCTCGTCGTCGACGACGACTTCATGGTGGCTCGCATCCACCGTGGCTTCGTCGAGCGGATCGACGGCTTCGAGGTCGTCGGCACGGCTCAGACGGGCGACGAGGCCGTGGCCCTCGTCGAGTCGCTCCGGCCCGATCTCGTGCTCCTCGACCTCTACCTCCCCGACGCGTTCGGGCTCGACGTCGTCACCCGCCTGCGCGCGGCCGGGCACACCTGCGACGTGCTCGTCATCACCGCGGCCAAGGAGGCCGACGCGGTGCGGGGCGCGGTGCGGCAGGGCGTCGTCGGCTACCTGCTCAAGCCCTTCGCCTTCGCCGACCTCGAGCAACGCCTGCGGACGTATGCCGCCGAGCGGGCCCGCGGCCTGAGCGACGACCTGACGCAGGAGGAGATCGACGCGGCGTTCACCTCGCAGCCGGTCGGCCGCGGTCCGGTGGCCGTGCTGCCGAAGGGCCTCAGTGCCGAGACGGCGGAGGCTGTCGAGAAGGCGCTCCGCGAGTCGCGCGAGACGCTGTCCGCGACGGAATGTGCTGAGGCCGTGGGCATCTCGCGGGTCAGTGCCCGTCGCTATCTCGAGCACTTCGTGTCGTTCGGCCAGGCCGAGGTGACCCTTCGCTACGGCACGACTGGCCGCCCGGAGCGCCGCTACCGCTGGCTCTGACCGCGCCGGCCGACCACGAGCCGCCAGGCCGATCGTGCACTGACCCCACCGTCGAAAGGCCCCGCTCTCACGCAGCTGCAGTGAGAACGGGGCCACTCGACTGGGACGGGGCGCTCACTCGAGTGGGGCTGGGCGCTCACTCGAGTGGGGCGGGGCGGACTCCCGCGCGTCAGCGGACGGTGACCCGGCGCAGTGCGCTGCTCGAGCCGACGTAGGCGCTCGACCCGCGGTAGACCCACATGTAGTCGACCGACGCGCTGGGGGCGTGGGCGTAGGAGACCGTGCCCACGGAGCTCGAGGTGCGCGTGGCCGTGAGGTTCCACGTCGTCGAGCCGACCTTGCGCCAGTAGAGCTGGACCGGGACGCCGGAGATCGGACCACCGGTGTCGCGGCGGGTCAGCTTGCTGCTCACCGTGACGAAGCGGCCCTTGGTCAGCGACGTCGTGCTGGAGCCGATGGTCTCCGCGGTGCCGACGAGCTTGACCGACGATGCCGGGCTGTACCTGCCCGAGCGGTCCTTGGCCCAGATGCGGAAGCTGTACGTCGTCCCCTGGGCGAGGTTGACCTTCGCGCTCAGCGCCGTGCCCGAGTAGACGCCGGTGCCGGCCGTGACGTTCGCCGGCGGGGTGGATCCCGTGGCCATCCGGACGATGTAGCGGTCGAGGTCGTTGACCGCCGGCGCCGTCCAGGTCAGCGTCGCCGCGCGCAGCGCGCCTGTCGCCCTGAACGCCCCGACGCCCTTCGGTGCCACGTCGACCGTGCGGAACGTCGAGGAGTATGCCGTCGTCATCGTCGTTGCCGACGTGTCCTTCACGCCGGAGACCGTGAGCCGGTAGGGGGCGTCGTCGTAGAGCGGCGACGTCGGCCTGACCGTTGCGGTGCGCTTCACGGCGTCGTAGCTGACCGTGGCGGGGACCGCGGATCCGTTGCGGCCGTTGAGGATCCGCACCGTCGACGTCGTGACGCTCGAGGGCACGACGTCGCGGGCGAACGTCACGGTAGGCGTGTAGGTCTGCGTCATCCCCGACCCGAAGTCGTTGGGCGACGTGCTCCTCACCCACAGCTGAGTCGTCCCCGGCGTGGAGGCGCCGCCGTTGCGGACGAGGCGGAGGCCGCTGTCGGTCGCGACGACCGCATCGGGGCTGCCATCGCCGGTGACGTCGCCGACGGCCAGCGCCCCGGGACCGAAGTCCTGGACCGTGTCGGTCTGCCCATAGCCCGTGGCGCCGAGAGTGCCGTCCTGCCCTTGGAACTCGACCGTGACGTGGCCCCACTTCTCGTGGAGGGCGATGACGTCAGGTCGCCCGTTGCCGTCGACGTCTCCGGACTCGACCGAAGTCGGCCAGTCGGTGGTGCTGCGTACGACGGGGTCGGCCAGCTGACCCGTGCTCGTCTGCGTCAGCACGACGATCTGCGACGAGGGTGCGACCTCGCCGGTGCTGACCACGAGGTCCGCACGCGAGTCGCCGTTGACGTCGGCCACCTCGATGCCGCGGTGGACGGCGCCGGCGACGGCGACGTGAGTGGTGCTCGTCCACCCAGTGGTCGTGTTGTGCAGCACGCGGACGCCGTCGGCCGCGACGGCCGCCACGTCGGGGCGTGCGTCGCCGTCGAGGTCACCGGTCTCCAGCTCCGTGGCGTGAGTGGCGGAGACGACCGTGGCGGCCCACGACCCGTCGACCTGCTGCACCAGCGCTGTGACGCCCGCAGGAGAGGAGGTGACGAGGTCGGTGCGACCGTCGCCGTCGAGGTCGGCGGTCTCGACGAAGGTCACGCCGGATGTACCAGGCACGAGGGTGGCGGGTGCGAGGTCGCCGGCTGCCGTCTGCAGGAGAACCTGAACGCCGAGATCCGTCGCGACGACGACGTCCCGGCGTCCGTCACGGTCGACGTCGGCGACGACCACGTTGTGGGCGAGCGAGGAGTCCACGGTCCCGTACGGGCGAGCGGCGCCGAACGTCCCCGAGCTGGTCTGGGCGAAGACGTAGAGCTGCGCCCCGGTGCCGGGCGCGGCCGCGGTGGCCACGGCGTCGACCCTGCCGTCACCCGTGAGGTCGCCGACCGCGGTGGCGCCCAGTGCCGCGTTGCCGCCGGCCACGGACGCGACCGGGAAGAGGACGGACGGGTCGAACTCACCGATGGGGGCGGAGTCGACGCCGACGACGTAGGACGCGTCGGTGCGGTTGCCGTTGAAGTTGCGCACCGTGAAGAAGTACTCGTCGCCTGATGGTCGGAACGTCAGCGTCTCGCTCTCGCCGGGTCCCTTGGCGTCGACCTGCCCGACGAGCCGGAGGTTCTTGTCGTAGACGGCGAGCACGGGGTCGAGGTTCTGGGCGTCGTCGGCGTTGTTGTACGAGGGGCCTACCGTGACGCTCGCCGCCCGCAGGGCCGTGGGCGTGAAGCGGTACCAGTCGACGTCGCCCTCGACGTCGATGAGACCGTAGTTGGCCTGGTCCAGCGTCTTGGCGCGCACGGGCACATCGTTGGGCTCACCGATCCGCGGGGCGGGCTGGGCGAAGTCGGCGGCCCAGCCGCCGCCGAGCGCGTTCGTCGCGTCGACGACGCCGGCACCGTAGTAGGGGTCGATGCCGCGGGGCCCGGCGTCACGCGCTGTGGACCTGAGCCGCGAGAGCACCTGCGCCGGCGTCAGGGTCGGCGACTGGGTGCGGATCAGGGTGGCGACGCCGGCCACGATCGGCGCGGAGAACGACGTGCCGTCGCCGAAGTAGTACGTGTCGCCGAGGCGCGTCGACAGGATGCCCCATCCGGGGGCGGCAACGTCGATCCACGGGCCGTAGCTGCTGAAGTCCGTCAGGGCGCCGGTCGAGTCGGTGGCGCCGACGGCGATCGCCTCGGGATAGGCCGCGGGGTACTGCGGCACGTCGTCACCCCAGTTGCCTGCGGCGACGATGACGACGGCACCCTTGGCGACGGCATTCTTCACGGCGTCGTGCAGTGCCGGGTTGTCGCCGTCTCCGCCGAGCGAGAGGTTGAGGATCTTCGCGCCGTGGGAGACGGCCCAGTTGACGCCCTCGGCCACGTCCGAGTCGGTGCCGTTGCCAGTGCCGTCAAGGACCTTGACCGGCATGATCTTGGCGTTCCAGGCCACGCCCGAGATGCCCACACCGTTGTTCGTCGCGGCGGCGATGATGCCCGAGACCATCGAGCCGTGGCCGTTGTCGTCGCTCGCGGCACCGGCGGCGATGCCGACGTTCCTGATGGCGTTGTAGCCGGCAACGGTGCGGCCGACGAGGTCGGGGTGCTTGCCGTTGACGCCGGTGTCGATGACGGCGACGATCTGGGTGAGCGAGCCCTTCGAGCGATCCCAGGCGGTCGGCACGCGGACGGTCTTGAGGTAGTCCTGGTCGTAGCCGAAGGCCGGGTCGTTCGGCGTGGCCGCGGCGGAGCGCACGTAGTCGAGCGTGACCTCGGCGACCGACGGGTCGGCGCCGAGCCTGCTCGCGAGCTCCTCGGCGCGACCGTTCGTCGTGACCTTGACGAAGCTCGTGCCCCCGAGCTGCGCGCCGGCATGTCCTCCTCGACGCGTGAGCGCCAGGTCCCGGCTGGCCTTGGACGCCGTCGTCTTGAACTTGACGAGGACCGTGTGCGGGTCGTGGGCACGGGTGTGGCCGCCGGTGCGGGAGGGCCGCGGCAGGTGCTTGGCCACGACCTTCTTCGCCGTCGGGGTCGGAGCCGCGGACGCGGCGGGGGAGGTGGCGAAGGCCGTGACGGGCGCGACGAGCGCAAGCGTCAGGGCAGCGGCCAACGGCCGGCGTCTGAACATGGAGGAGCCCCTGTGAGAAGTGGTGGTGCGAGCGCATCATGACAGAGCACGAGGTCCCGGATGCCTCGAATGCACCGACATCTGCACGCACCCGCAGCGGCTCGCGAACCCCGCGCCGCACGCGGACCGCGGCACACGGCATACGCCATCGGTCGGGAGTGTGTGCCGGGTGCTGTCCGACGCGGGGAAAGGTGCGGCCCGCCGACCACAGGGGAAGATCGGCGGGCCGCGTCGCGGGCACCCTCTCGGGGTGCGGATCGAGGGGGCTCGTCAGCCCAGGTGGGCGGCGTCGATCGCCGACTGGAGGCTCTGCTGGTAGGCCTCGCTCGTGTAGGTCGCGCCGCTCACGACGTCGATCTGCGCCGACTGCGCCGCCAACGCCTCGCGCCTCAGGGTCGGGGCGGCGCCGGCGCTGATGGACACCGACGTGCGCGAGCTGTCGGTCAGCTGGAGGGCGTGGACGTTGGTGATCTTCTTGCCCGTGAAGCTGACCCGCACCTGGACGGAGCCGTACTGCGTCCCGACGACGGCGCCGTCGACGGTGCCGGACGCGGGTGCCGCAGTGGTGGCCTTGGGAGCGGCGACCGACGTCTTCGATCCGCTCGACGTCTTCGAGCTGCCCGTCGGCTTGGAGCCGGAGGCCTTCGAGCTGCCGGACGGCTTCGGCGGCGCAGCGGCGACGGGCGTGCCGGCCTTGGCCGACGACAGGATGTGGACGCCCGTGACGGCGGCGTGCTTCGGTGCGAGCCCGGTCGCCCAGGACGCACTCAGCGTGACGATGCCGGCCAGGCCGACGAGGGCAGACGTTGCCTTCCTCACCAGGAGAACCTTTCGTCGTGGATGTGGGCCTTGGGGATGCCGCCCTCGAGGAGGCTGCGGTGGACGAGGTTCATCCAGCCGCCGGGGCCGCAGAGGTAGGCCTCGTGGCGGCGCAGGTCGGGGACGAGCTCGGCGAGGCGCTCGGCATCGGGGACCGGCCGGCCGCCGGAGTGGTCGGGCGGCAGCCAGGAGCCGCCGACGGGCGGGCCGACGAGCAGGAGCAGCTGGTGGCCGCCGACCGCAGTCAGGTGCTCGAGCTCGTCGCGCAGCGCGAGCTGTGACTCGTCGTTGGCGCGGTAGACGACGGTGACGTCGCCGGGGCCGGCGTGGCCGTGGCGCACGAGCTCCTCGAGGATCGAGCGGACCGGCGTGACACCGATGCCGGCGGCGAGGAGCAGGACGCGACGGCGGACGCGCTGGCGGGAGGTGAAGGCGCCGTAGGGGCCCTCGAAGAGGACGCGCGTGCCGGGTCGCAGGTGGGCCAGGCGGCTCGAGTGGTCACCGAGCTCGCGCACCGTGATGCGCAGGCGGCGGCCGTCGGGGGCGCTCGAGATCGACCACGGGTGGGCGGTCGCGAGCAGGCGCGGGCTGACGAAGCGCCAGTTGAGGTACTGCCCCGCGCGGACCGGGAGCCGGTCGAGGTGACGGCCCTTCATCCACACGGACCAGACGCCGGGGGCCTCCTCGACGACGTCGGTGACGCGCAGGTCGTGGCGCAGGCTGCGGGCGACGGGGACGAGCACGCGCCACCAGAGGACGCTCGCCGCGACGATCACGAAGAGGGTCCACCAGTAGGTGCGCACCCACTGCGAGGCGGTGAAGTCCGAGCCGATCGACAGCTCGTGCGGCACCGCGAGGACGACGGCGGCATACGCCGTCAGGTGCACGAGGTGCCACCACTCGTAGGACAGGCGCCGGCGGGCGATGCTGACCGATGTCACCGCGATGACGACGAGCAGGGCGGTGGCGATGAAGGCGAAGAGGAGGTCGCTGCCACCGGTGAGGAGCCGGAACGACTCGACGACCGGAGCGAACGGGCCGTGCAGGTCGTCGCGCGCCGCGTAGCCGATGACGATGGCGCCGACGTGGACGAGCACGAGCGGCACCGTGACGCGGCCGAGGATGCGGTGCGCCTTGAGCGCCCGGTCCATCCCGTAGACGCGGTCGATCCACGGCACGCGGGCGGCGAGGAGCAGCTGGATGAGCAGCAGGTCCATCGCGACGAGGCCGGTGAGGCGCCCGACGGCGATGAGGGTGGTGCTGCTCGTGCCCGCGACGAGGTCGTGGCTGCCTCCGCCGAGGAGGAACTGCGCCACGACGGCGAGCAGGCTCGCGATGGCCAGGGTCTCGAGGAGGTCGCCGGTGCGGGCCTGCCAGCGGCGGAAGTCCGCGCCGGCACGCAGGGCTCGACGGACCCGGCTCGGGGTCCCACGGTGTGGTGCGATGGTGGTGCTCACACAGTCGATGGTGGGCAGCCGATCTCAGAAAGTTATGAGACACGAAAGGGAGGCTCGGGCCATGACCGCGTCGCCGATCCGCCCACGGCTGCTCCTCGTCGAGGACGACCCCGACCTCTCGCAGATGCTCGCCGAGCTGCTCGGCGAGGAGGGGTATGCCGTCACGGCCGTCCGCGACGGACAGGCGGGCCTGCACCGTGGCCTCGTCGACGACTGGGACGTGCTCGTCGTCGACCGTGGGCTGCCGGGCATCGAGGGGGTCGACCTCGTGACGCGCCTGCGCTCGCGGGGCCTGACGGCGCCGGTGCTCTTCCTCACGGCGCGGGGGACCGTGGCCGACCGCGTCGAGGGTCTCGATGCCGGGGCGCAGGACTACGTCGTCAAGCCCTTCGACGTCGACGAGGTGCTCGCGCGGCTGCGGGCCCTGCTGCGCCCGATGGGTGGTGCGGCCGGGGAGCTGGCCGTCGGTGAGCGACGGCTCGTCGTCGCCGAGCAGCGGCTCGTCGGTGGTGACGGCGAGGTCATGCTGTCGGGCCGCGAGGCCCGCCTGCTCGAGACGCTGGCGCGCCGGCCCACGCGGGTCTTCACCCGGGACGAGCTGCTCGTCGCGGCCTTCGACAACGCCGACACGCTTGGCGCCGTCGACACGTACGTCTACTACCTGCGCCGCAAGCTCGGGAAGTCCGTCATCGAGACCGTGCACGGCGTCGGCTACCGGCTCGGGGCCTCCTGATGGGGAGGCGCTCACGGGCGGCCGTGGGGGAGCGCGACCCGTTGCGACGGGCATCGCGGTCGGTGGCTCTGCGCGTCGGTGCGACCACGGCCCTCGTCGTGCTGCTCGCCATCATTGGCACGGCCGTGCTCTTCGACCGGCAGCAGCTCGCCGAGATCCGCGGGCGCACCGAGACGACGGCCCGGACGGCCGACGACGTCGTCGACGCGCCGCCCGGCACGTGGCTCGTCAAGCTGACCGACTCCGGTCACGAGGCGACCCGGTCGATGCCTCCCGAGCTGGCCGCCGCGGCCTCTGCCGTGGGGCCGGACGTGTCGGGCGCGACGAGCCTCACGGCTGACGGGCGGTCGTGGCCCGCCTGGGTCGACCGTCGCGAAGGCGTGCGCTACGTCGCCGTCTACGACATCCGCCTGCACACCGGCGAGGAGCAGCGGCTGCTCGTGTCGACCGCGGCGGCCGGACTGGTGGGGGTGCTCCTGGCGGCGCTGACCGGGCTGTTGGCGGGGCGGCGCGCGGTGCGGCCGCTCGGCGAGGCGATGGAGCTGCAGCGCCAGTTCGTCGCCGACGCCTCGCACGAGCTGCGCACGCCTCTTGCCGTCATCAGCACCCGGGCGCAGATGCTGCGTCGACATGTCGCCGCGGACGCTGCGGTCGCTGGCGGCGGGGACTCGGCGGCGGCGCGGCGGCTCGCCGAGGTCGACCAGCTCGTCCACGACACGCAGGCCATGGCCGACGTCGTCTCCGACCTGCTGCTCTCGGCGCAGCTCGAGCACGTCGACGAGGTGGCCGAGCGGGTCGACCTGGGTGCCCTCGCCTCGGAGGTCGTCACGTCGCTCATGCCGTATGCCGCGGACCACGGGGTGACGCTCGTCGACGAGGTGGCCGGGGCTGGAGGGGTCGCAGTGCTGGGAGTGAGGCCGAGCCTCCGTCGCTCGGTGCTGGCGCTCGTCGACAACGCGATCGCCCACTCCGAGAAGGGGACCCAGGTCGAGGTGCGCTCGGGCGTCGAGGACGGTCAGGTCCGCGTCGACGTCGTCGACCACGGTCACGGGGTCGATGCCGCTGATGTCGAGCACCTGTCGCGCCGCTTCTCCCGCGGTGACGGCGGCTCTGGAGGGCGGCGCGTCGGGCTCGGTCTCGCGCTCGTGACGCAGATCGTCCGGTCACACGGTGGCCGGCTCGATGTGACGGAGACACCTGGCGGGGGAGCGACCTTCTCGCTGCTGATCCCAGCGGCCGCACCCGACTGAGGGGCATCCCGCGCAGACGCAGAACGGGCGCACCACGTCGTCGTGGTGCGCCCGTCCTCCCCTGCTGCGCCGGCTACTTCAGCTTGAAGTATGCCGTGATGGTGCTCTCGTCCTGGGCCCTCATGGTGACCTGGTAGCACGTGCCTGCGGATGCCTTCGGCGTCTGCCAGTTCTGGATGAACTGGCCACCGGTGCTGTCGTAGCGAAGGCTGGTGCCGCCGGTCGTGGTCAGTTCGATCGCGTCCTCAGCCGGTGTCGTACCGCAGATGATCTGCTTCGCACCGAACGACTTCACGGCCGACACGCTCGTCAGCTCGGTGGATCCGCTGAAAAGTTCGAACTTGAGCGGCACGGTCGAGCCGGCCTTGACCGTGTTCAGAACGGTGGAGCCCATGTCAACAGGCTGGTAGAAGCCCTGGGTCCTCCAAGCGGCGATCGTGAACGTGCCGGTCTCGCTGGCGGGAGTGTAGTTCGCGCCCCCGGCGTAGGACGCCACCACGGCGACCGTGCCGACGCTTGTCACGTCCGTCGTGACGGTCCCGCCACGGGAGTACGTCATTGTGACCGGGGCTCCGGCGAGCTCGGTGCCGATGCCCTGCACGGCGGCGGTGCACGGGTGTGCTGCTCCGTCGTAGAGGACACCAGTGGGGCAGCCCACGTTCACGACGGGCGTGGCTTTGCCGATGACGAGCATTCCAGCCTGGTTCGCCGCAGCGTAGTTGTCGCCACCCGCGTAGGACGCGTTGACATCGAGCGTCCCAGAGTTGGTGACGTCGCTCGTGCTGGATGCGCCGCGCTTGTACGCGACCGTGACCGATGCGCTGGCGAGTTCGGTTCCGACGCCTTGGACCGCCGCGGTGCACGGGTGTGCTGCTCCGTCGTAGATGACGTCCATTGGGCAGCTCAGGCTTACGACGGGCGTGGCCTTGCCGATCTCGAAGGACTTGTCGTCCGTGTCGCCCGTGTGGTTTGCGTCGCCCTCGTACTCAGCGTAGGCACGGGCTGTGCCGGCGTTGAGGTTCGTGTCGGCATAGTCGACGTCGAGGTCCTGGGACAGGCCGCCCGCACCGGTGACGGTCGCGGTGCAGGGTGTCTGCGCGGTCCCGGTGTAGGTGTACGGACCTGCTGCGCACGTCACTGTCACCRAGGAKTCAGCCTTGTCGATGGTGAAGGACGCGGTCTTGGAGCTGTCGTAGTGGTTGGCGTCGCCGGCGTAGCTTGCCCGGACGCTGCCGGTCCCGGCGTTGGTGTTGTCGGTGTACTGCGCGGTGGCTGTGCCGGTGACGACGCCGGCGCCGTGAACSGTCGCCGTGCACGGCTGCAGTGCAGCGCCGTTGTACGTGGCAGGGTCGCACATGATCGTCACCGAGGAGTYAGCCTTGTCGATGGCGAATGTCGTCGAGCCACTGGCCGGGGCGTGTGTCCCGTCACCGGAGAACGACGCCGACGCAGAGGCCGTGCCTGCCGCGGTGTTGTTGCCGTAGGAGACTGGCACGTCCTGGCTGAAACCACCGGCGGATGTCACCGTGGCCGTGCAGGGCGACAGGAGTTGACCGGTGTAGACCTGTGCCGGCTCGCAGGTGATCGAAACATGGCTCGCGGCGCGGACGATCTCGAAGGCTGCGGAGTCGTTGCTGGCCGTGTGGTTGGTGTCGCCGACGTAGCTGAACGTCGCTGTCGCCGTGCCGACAGCCGTGTTGGCGGCGTAGGACGGCGTAGGCGTGAGGTGAAGGCCGCCAGCCCCCGTCACCTCGACGGAACACGGCGTGAGGGGAGAACCGGTCCACGGCGTGCTGCTGGGGCACGTGACGGAGGTGGTGGACGACGCCTTCGTGATGGCGAACGTCGCACTGCCGTTGCTGGACCTTTGGGTCGCGGTGCCGGCGTACGTGGCCGAAGCCGTGACCGTGCCAACGCTGGTGTTGTCAGTCGAGTACGTGACCGGCACGGTCGCGCTGAGGCTGTTCCCGGTGACCGTCGCGGAGCACGGGCTCTTCGCAGTGCCGTCGTAGATGACCGACGCGGGCAAGCAAGTCACCGTGGTGGTCGTCGCGGCAGGAACGATGGAGTAGGTCGACCTGGCCGTCGCAGCGAGGCCTCCGGTGTCGGACGCGCTACAGGTGGCGGTTTGGCTGCCGATGCCTTCGCTCGCGTTGGGCCCGGAGATCGGCGAAAGGTCCGCCGCGAAGCTTCGAGACGGATCTTCCTGGTCGGTGAACGAGCATGCAGCTACGGGCACGCTGCCGAACTCGTAGTCGGCTCCGGCCGAGACGCCCGTGACCGCGACGACGGGAGCCGTGTTGGAGGGTGCCGCGGGTGCGACATTCACGGTGAAGGTGGCGGGAACCAAGTTGAAGGTTCCGTCGGTGTTGTTTGACGTGAGGCCCAAGGAAACCGTGGTGGATCCGACGATCTTGGGTGTAATGGTGAGAACCCGTACTGCACCGCAACTGTCAAAGGTCACGCTGGACGGCGAGACCGCCGCCACTGCTGCGCTGCTCGAGCTCACCGACAACACGAGTGTGCTCGAGGACGTCAGGTTGCAGCCGTTCTTGCCATCCCCGTTGGTCGGGTTGACAACGAGCGTCGTGCTTCCAGTGGCACCGCCAGCGTTGAGCGTCATGACCTCCGCAGTGGAGTCGACCGTCGCGTCGAGAGTGTTGGTGACATCGTCGGCCAGTGCGGCTTGAGCGCCTGCGGCCGTGAGTGTGATTGCTGCCGCTAGGGCAGCAAGAAGTCGGCGTGTTGCCATGGTGGTGGGTCCCTCTCCCCTTTAGAGCGTCGACACCTTCGCCCCCGCGACTCGACGTGAGGCACAAACTAGGTCGGCCCCGACCGATGTGTCTGCGGAATCCCCATTTCCGGGTTCCTTTGGGGCCCATAAGAATTCGCTGTGTCCGAATTAGGCTGGTTTGTCATACGGTGGGGAGACAAAGTCCCCCGAAGTCGCTCCGAAACCCACGCGCAACGACGCCGTCGTTGACGTTCAGTGAGGGACAACTGCCTCAGATCGACGCGGTCTGCTCTCGGTTGCTTCGGTTCACGCACCGATGGCCCACCGGGAACCGTCAGAGCTGTGTGAGGACCTGCTCGCCGATGTGGCGCATCCCGCGCAGGACGGCCCAGACCGTGAGGTGGTCGAGCGTCGTGCCGGGGGAGGGGTCCCAGTTGGCGACCGCGGCCCAGGTGATCGTCCGGTCGGCCGACGTCACAGCTCCGACGTCGGCCCTCACCCCGGCGTCCGTCCCGGTCTTGTTCCAGAACGTCGTCGGCAGGCCCAGCGAGGAGTGGTGGGCGATCGGATCTAGGCCACCTTGCTCGACGAGGGCCGAGCCGACCATCGACTGGTCGACGTTGGCCGAGAGCCACTGGCGCACGAGGCGATCCGCGTCTGGGCCGGCGGCTGTGCCGGAGGCGAGCCGGGCCATGAGCTGGCTCAGTTCGGTGGCGCTTCCGGTCGACAACGTGGCGGGGTGGTCGGCGCTTCGCACGTCGCGGACGCGGTCGTGCAGTGCGGTCGCACGCAGGCCGAGGGAGGTGGCGCGGGCCGCGACCTCGGCGAGCCCGACCCGCCGGAGCAGGACATTGGTCGCGAGGTTGTCGGAGACGGCGCCGACGAGGGCCGCGACGTCGATGAGGGGGAGCGTCTCGACCGAGAGCGTGTGCCAGAGGCCGGAGTCGCCGACCCAGAGGTCGACGGAGCGGGTGAGCGGCTCGTCGGGGGAGAGGTCGCCGGCGGCGATGAGTCGGGCCGTCTCCACGAGGAGCAGCACCTTGCCGACGGACGCCGTGCGCAACGGCGCGTCGGCACCCGCGGCAGCCAACGGCATACCCAAGCCGTCACGGACGCACACCGACCACGTGACGCCGCCGGCGTCGGGAAGCTCGAGCTCCATGTCAGCCAAGGGTTCCGAGCCACGTGAGGAGGGCGGCGTTCACCTCGTCGGGGGCTTCCTCGGTGAGGAAGTGGCCGGCGCCGGGGACCTTGACATGGCGGTAGTCGCCGGGCACGAAGGCGCCCGACCCGTGGGTGGCGGCGGCGATGACGCAGCCGTCGTCGCTGCCCTGGAGCTGGAGCACCGGCACTCGGATCGCGTGACGGATGCGGCGCATGAAGAGCGGCCCGTCGGGGCGCACGGCCGACCTGCCGAGCCAGCGGTAGTGCTCGGCGGCGGAGTGGGCCACGAACGGGATCATCATGGCGTCGCCGTAGCGCGAGACGTCCTCGGGCGTCGGGAAGCTGCCGAAGGGTGAGGACCACGAGCGGAGGAGCTCCTCGACGTAGTCGTGCGACTTCGCCATCTCGCGCTCCGGCACGAACGGCTTTTGCAGGCCGGCGATCCATGACGAGGCGCGACGTTGCTTGGCGTTGGACCACATCGCGTGCCGCAGGATCCGCGGGTGTGGCATCGACAGCGATGCGATGGCGCGGGTGACGTCGGGTCGAAGGATCGGCATGCACCACGCGATCCAGCCGCCGAGGCCCTGACCCATGACGACGGCGTCCTTCTCCCCGAGGGCGCGGATGACGCTGGCGGCGTCGAGGGTCGCCATGTAGGTGTCATAGCCCCGCGGGGGCTTGTCGGAGCCGCCGTAGCCACGGAGATCCATGGCGGCGACGCGGTAGCCGGCGTCGGCCAGGGCGACCATCTGTTCGCGCCACACGTACCAGAACTGCGGGAAGCCGTGCAGCATCAGCACCAGCGGGCCGTCGCCCAGCTCGGCGACGTGGAAGCGGGCGCCGTTAGCGGAGACGTAGCGGTGTTCCCACGGACCGTCGATGTTGACGAAGGCAGCGTCGACGGACATGGGTGTGGCTGGTGGTCCCGGGTCAGGCGTCGCGAGACGGGTCAGGCGTGGTCGGCGCGCTCCCGTTGCTCGGCGGCGCGGCGGGAGTGATGGGAGCAGTGGTGTCGGCCGGCACGGTGGCCGGGAGGCCGGGGCGGTCCCACTCGGGGCGCGGGGCCGGCACCGTCGTGCCCGGGTGCTCTACCGCCGACTTGATCGCCTCGACCGTCTCCTGAGCCTCGGCGATGGTCTTCGCCGGGGTGGGCTCGACCGTCTTCATCTTCCTCACGCCGAGCAGGCCGAGGACGGCCGCGACGAGAAGCATGAAGACGGTGACGATGAGGAAGCTCGCCCAGCGCGGCAGTCCCAGGGCCTGGATGCCTTCGGCGAGCGTCGTGAAGAGGAAGTAGACCGAGTAGAAGACGATGACGGCCGCTCCGGCGAGCAGGCCGCCGCCAACTCCGGCCTTCTTGACCTGCACCGAGACCTCAGCCTTGGCCAGGGCGATCTCGCTACGGACCAGCGTCGAGATGTCCTGTGTCGCGGACGCGACCAGCTGGCCGAGTGTCCGCTCCTGCCGGGGATCCGTGCTCATCGGCTCACTTCCTCGGTGATCGTCGGTGACTGCGCGGTCGCGCCTACCAGATGCAACCCTACTGCGCAGTCCCTACCCGAACGTGCACGGCAGGCACCATCACGCCCGATCGAGTCGTCCCTCGGTCTCGTAGACGTCCGGCACGCCGTCGTGGTCACGGTCCGCGGTCTCCCGGGCCTCCACGAGCCCGTAGTGCCGGTTGCGCACCCGGAGCACGACGCTCGAGAGCAGCGCGGCGATGACGCTGCCGCAGAGGACGGCGAGCTTGACGTGGTCGTCGCGCTCCGAGCCGTTGCCGAATGCGAGCTCCCCGACGAGCAGGCTGACCGTGAACCCGACGCCCGAGAGCACTGACAGCCCGAGGACGTCGGTCCAGGCCAGGTCTTCGTCGAGCTCGGCTCGGGTGAAGCGGGCGACCGCCCAGGTGCCGCCGAGGACGCCGACCGTCTTGCCGACGACGAGCCCGACGACAACGCCGACTGCGGCTGCGTCACCGAGTGCGGAGCCGAACCCGCCGCCGACGACCGTGACCCCGGCAGCGAAGAACGCGAAGACGGGCACCGCGAAGCCCGCGGAGAACGGACGGATCTTGTGCTCGATGCGCTCCGCGAGCGAGTGGCGGTCGGGGTCGTCCTCCACCTCGCGGTTGACCGGGACGAGGAGCCCGAGCAGGACGCCGGCCACGGTGGCGTGGACGCCGCTGGAGTGGACGAAGACCCAGGCGAGCAGGGCCGGGATCGCGAGGATGAGCGGGTTGGTGATCTTGCGCTTGAGGAGCAGGCGCCACGCGGCCAGGGGGATGATCGCGGCGAGCAGCCAGAGGAAGCTGACCGTGTCGGTGTAGAAGACGGCGATGATCGTGATCGCGATGAGGTCGTCGACGACGGCGAGGGTCAGCAGGAACGAGCGCAGCGCGCTCGGCAGGTGCGTGCCGATGACGGCGAGCACCGCCAGCGCGAAGGCGATGTCGGTGGCCGTCGGGACGGCCCAGCCACGGAGTATGCCGCTGAGCTCGCTCGCGCTGTCGCCCCGGCTCATCAGCGTGGCCGTGACGACGAACAGGATCGCGGGCAGCGCGACGCCGCAGACCGCGGCTGCGATGGGCAGTGCCGCCTTACGTCGGTCCGACAGATCGCCCGCGACGAACTCGCGCTTGAGCTCGATGCCGGCGACGAGGAAGAAGACGGCGAGCAGCCCGTCGGCCGCCCAGGTCCCCAGCGACAGGTCGAGGTGGAGGGCGTGCGGGCCGATGACGGTGTCACGCAAAGCGGCGTAACCGTCGCGCCACGGCGAGTTCGCCCAGATGAGGGCGGCCACGGCTGCGGCGAGGAGGATCGCCCCGCCGACCGTCTCGGCGCGCAGGAGGTCGGCGACGTAGCGGGCCTCACGCCAGCTGCCTCGGCCGAGCAGCCGGTTGCCGGCGCTGTCTCGAGGGGGTGTCGGCGGGGTCGTGGTGGGGTCGTGGTCGCTCACCTGGGGTCCCTTCGGGGGATGGGTCATGGGACGCCGACCAGACTTCCCGGCACACCATGGCCACTCGCGTCGTCGCCGTGAGCCGCCTCGATTCTAGCGAGGCGGCGACCGCCGGCCCGGGAGGCCTTACGGGAGGCGTCCGGGAGCCGGAGGTGGCGGCGTGGCATGCAGAGGTCCGAAGGTGGCCGGGCGGCCGGCGCCGCAGGACGGAACGCGCTGCGCCACGGTCAAATCGGACTAATTAGACATCGGTGGATTCGGCCGGTTGGCAGCCGTAGATTATGGCTCGGGAGGGGGGCTCCCACATGGGTGAGTGTTATGGGGGTTTGACGATGAACGACAAGCCAGCGGGTTGGTACTACGTCGGCGATGGCACGTTGCGCTACCGCGACGACTACGGGTGGACCGAGTACTACATGGACACCAAGGACCCGCGCGCCCAGGACTGGCCGCCGCCGAAGCCCAAGACGCTGCTCCAGCAGTTGCGTGAGGACGAGGCTGCGCGGTCGATGGCCGCCGCCCACCGTGGCTCTCGGGTGACCACGCTCTTCCGGCGGCGCAAGGCAGCGCACTGAGCGTCCGCGTGACGGTTCGCGCCTCTGTGCCGTCACGATTCTCCGCATTCTCCTGCGCGCCGCAGTACCTCTGGGAAATACTCCACCGCTGAGGGGCTGAATATCCCTCTACAGGGAGATTCAGGGGGACGAATGCGTATCTGCATCGTTGGGGGTTGCGGCCATGTGGGTCTGCCCTTGGGGCTGGTGCTCGCGGCCGCGGACTGTGACGTCGTGGCGCTGGACACTGACGCCGAGGCGGTCGCCCGGGTCAACTCGGGAGTCATGCCCTTCCAGGAGGAGGGCGCTGACGACACCCTCCTCGCGGTTCGCGCCGCCGGCCGGTTCTCTGCGACGACGAATGCTCGCGCCATCGCCGACGTGGACGTCGTCGTCGTCGTGATCGGCACGCCGGTCGACGACCACCTCAACCCCGACCCCAACGCGGTCGTCGGTGCCATCGAGGAGTGCCTGCCCTACCTGAACGACGATCAGCTCGTCATGCTGCGCAGCACGATCTATCCGGGGGTGACGAGGTCGGTCGGTCGCATGCTCGAGGAACGCGGCGTGAAGGCGCCGGTCGTCTTCTGCCCCGAGCGCATCCTCGAGGGGCATGCGCTCCGCGAGCTGCGCACCCTGCCGCAGATCGTGGGCGCCATGTCGCTCGAGGGCGCTGAGCGAGCCACTGCCGTCTTCGACCACCTCGACGTCCAGTGCATGATCGTGACGCCGGAGGAGGCCGAGCTCGCCAAGCTCTTCACCAACACCTGGCGCTATATCAAGTTCGCGGCAGCCAACCAGTTCTGGGAGATGGCCAACGACGCCGGTCTCGACTTCGCACGGATTCGCGAGGCCATCACGTTCGACTATCCCCGCGCTGCTGATCTCCCCGGCCCGGGATTTGCCGCTGGTCCGTGTCTCTTCAAGGACGCCATGCAGCTGTCCGCCTTTGCCAAGAACACCTTTGCGCTCGGCCATTCGGCCATGCTCGTGAACGAGGGCATGCCCCTCTACGTGGTGGACCGACTTGCCGCGCGGTTCGACCTCGAGAACATGACCGTCGGCATCCTCGGAATGGCTTTCAAGGCAGGGTCCGACGACTCACGTTCGAGCCTGTCCTACAAGCTCAAGCGCACCCTGCGCTTCAGGGCCAAGCGAGTGCTCACGAGCGACCCGTACGTCACGAGCGATCTGGCGCTCAGCCCGCTCGACGTCGTCCTCGACCAGGCCGACATCCTCGTAATCGGCGCTCCCCACCCGGAGTACAAGGCGCTCTTCACCGACAAGCCTGTCGTCGATGTCTGGGACCTGCAGGGGAACGGAACCCTCGTATGACGGCTCCTCGAGCCACGATCGTCCTGCCTGCCTACAACGAACACGAGTCCATCGTCACGGCCCTCCGACGTATCGACGACACAGTCTCGCTGTCCCACGAGATCCTCGTCGTGGTCGACTCCGAGTCCGACACGACCATCGCGGCGGCCCGCGAAGAAGTCAGCCGTATGCCGCATGCCCGGGTCGTCGTGCAGGACTACGGCCGTGGACCCGCCAACGCCATCCGCTACGGCGTCGACCAGGCGCAGGCGCCATGCGTGGTCGTGACCATGGCTGACGGCTCTGACGACGTCCGCGTCATCGACGACCTGGTGCGCCTCGTGGAGCGGGGCTTCGTCGTCGCGTCCGCATCGCGCTACATGCCGGGTGGAGCACAGAGGGGCGGACCTGTCGGCAAGCGGCTCATGTCGGAGACCGCAGGGCGGAGTCTCAACCTGCTGGCACGCGTCGGCACGCGCGACGTGACGAACGCCTTCAAGGCATACGACACGGCCTTCGTCCGGGAGGTCGGGATCGACTCACGATCAGGCTTCGAGATCGCGATCGAGCTGGTGTCCAAGGCTCGTCGGGCACGACGGCCGGTGGCGGAGATCCCGACGATCTGGCTCGACCGGGAAGTCGGGGCGTCGAACTTCAAGATCAGGGCTTGGCTGCCGAAGTACCTCTACTGGTATGCCTTTGCCTTCGGTCCGGCTGTCCCGCAGGAGAGCGTGCGCGCTCGTGTCAGCTCCAAGGTGAGAGGTTCACGATGAAGGTTTTGGTCACGGGGTCCGCCGGGTTCATCGGCGGCTACGTCGTGCAGGAGCTGCTCAAGCAGGGCTGGGACGTCGTGGGTATCGACAACTACTCGAAGTACGGTCCGGTCCGACACTCCTACGACAACCACGAGCGCTACTCCTTCGTCGAAGGAGACGTGCAGGACACGGACCTGATGCGTCGACTCATGGGCGACGTGGACCACGTCATCGCGGGAGCGGCCCTCATCGGCGGCATCACCTACTTCCACAAGTACGCCTACGACCTCCTCGCCCAGAACGAACGGATCATCGCGTCGACGTGCGACGCGGCCATCGCCGTCCGACGTGAGGGCGCGCCGCTGCAGAAAGTCACCTACCTGTCGTCGTCGATGGTCTTCGAGTCGACGGACCGTTGGCCCTCGGCCGAGGGCGACCAGCGGCTCGTTCCGCCGCCGCGATCGAGCTACGGCTTCCAGAAGCTGGCCGTCGAGTACTTCGCGCAGGCCGCGTGGGACCAGTACGAGCTGCCCTTCACGATCCTGCGCCCGTTCAACTGCGTCGGCATCGGCGAGCGCCGAGCGCTCGGTGACCTCGAGGTGTGGTCGGGGAACGTCCCGCTGGCCATGAGCCACGTCGTCCCTGACCTCGTCCAGAAGGTCGTCAAGGGCCAGGACCCGCTGCACATCCTGGGAGACGGGGCCCAGGTGCGGCACTACACCTACGGCGGCGATCTCGCGCGGGGCATCGTGACAGCGGTCGGGCACCCCAAGGCGACCAACGAGGACTTCAACCTCTCCACCGCCGTGGGCACGACCGTCACCGAGCTGGCCCACGAGATCTGGACCAAGGTGAACGGTGAGCGACCGATGTCGCTCGTCAACGACCCGGCGTTCGAGCACGACGTGCAGAAGCGCGTCCCTTGCGTCGACAAGGCGAAGCAGGTGCTGGGGTTCGAGGCGACGACGACTCTCAGTGACATGCTCGACGAAACCATCCCGTGGATCCGTTCGGCCATCGCGTCGGGGATCCTCTAACAGGTGGTCGCGCCGGTCGGTGTGGCTAGTTCACGACGACGGCCCAGCGCTCACGGAGTCACTGGTTCGATGGAGTACATCGCGGGGTCAGCCGTCCGTGAGGCCCGCCATCCGGCTGGGAGATAGTCCTCTGGCTTGAGGGCATCGTCGCAGCTCAGCAGATAGCGGTAGTTCGTGATCGAAGCAGCCGAGGGCCGGGATGAGGCCAAGCCATCGCGAATCATGAAGCCGTGCCGATCGGCGCCGTACAGGAGCGTGGGGTCCCAGTCGCATCCGATCACGAGCACCTGCTCGTCGGGGTGTGTCATTGCGGCCAGCCGAGCTGAGAGATCCGGTGTCGAGGGTGAGCGTGCGAACTGGAGCGCCTCTGACGAGCCCAGCGGGATCGCGATAGCTGAGACGACCATCAATCCGGCGAGCAGAGCGGTGAGCCTGGCCTTGCCTGTTGCCGGTGTGGGAAGCCTCTCGGCAGCCGTGACGATGCCAAGCGCCATGAGAGCGCAGACCATCGGAAAGACGGCAATCCAGTAGTAGGAGTGCACGGCATAGAGGTTGAAGAACACGATCGGTCCGCTCGCCGTTGCTGTGACCAGCCCCCACCGGTGCCAGCCAGAGCCACGATCGGCCAAGGCCCCGAAGACCGCGACAAGCACACCGACGCCCAGCGGGCCCCCGACCTCCAAGAACGCGTGGAGCCCGAGGCTCGAATAGGAGGACCCAGATGTCCGCATGGAGACATCGCCGAAGTTCCACACTGCTAACTCGTCGCTGGTCAGGAAGCGGGTTGCCGGTTGCCCTCCCTTAACGTTGTCTGCAAAACGGGTCCACAGACCAGCAACGAGAACTGCCACGCCGGGACCGAGGGCCAGTGCAGTCACGATTCGACCGAGTGGCCTCCTCGTTCCGCGGACGGCTGCGAACGCGAAGAGTAGGAGCACGCACCACGGGAAGGCCGTCGTGACCTTGACGAGCGCGCAGATCCACGCCGAGCCGGCTCCGAGCGCGAGCCCAACTGCCCCGCCCCTTCGCACGTAGCCATCCAGGGAAACGACCATCCCCAGACCCAGGGCCACAGAGCTGAAGTCGATGAGCGAGCTTGCCCCCCAAGCAAGCCCGAAAGGCAAGAACTGCATCAACGCCACCGCCAAGGTCGCCGCCGTGGTTGCGAACCAACGTCTGACGAGCACCCACAACAGCACAGCGGCGACCTGGAAACCGATGAGCCCAAGTATTCGTCCCGCCATCTCCGCACTGATACCGACCCTGGCGATCTGGGCTGCCAGGCCTTGGAAGAGCGGCATCTCCATGGGCACATTCGCGCTAGCGCCAAAGACAGGTAATGGGGTCGTCAGTAGGTCGGTGCCGTGTCGCATGTACTCCCGGATGACGAAAGCGGTCTGGGTCTGTCGAAAGGAATGCGCCTCGAAGAGTGAGTGGCCGAGTTGGGGGATGCGCACAGCGGTTCCGATCGCGAGCAGCAGCCCGAGCGGAAGCCGTGGATCTCTTGGCTTGCTCTTCGTCGCGGAAATACTCACTGATTCCTCTCCGAACTGGGCAGTACCAACGTGCGCGAACCTACAAGACGGACTGGTCGTGAATGGTGGAATATGCGCCGAACTGCCGCTTGTGTGTGACGCCACGGGGAAGGGGCGGTTTTGGAGCAGAGGCCCGACGGCACAACTGGTCGAAGCCCGCGACTCAGGGGCAGAGGGGGAAACATGCTTTCGCTTCTGGTCCCACTTCAACCAGCACTACCGGACCGGCGCTCGACCCGTCGTGGCAATGGTCGTTGAACGCAGCCGCTGCGAATGGTCTGTCTTTCGGGCGCGACATCGTCTTCTCGGGTGGTCCCGCGTCGAGCGTCGTGACCACGATGTTCCACACGGCCACCCTATGCATGGTCAGTCTTGCTCTGCTCGGTTCTTGCTGTCGTCGCGTGGGCGTCCCTGCGCCTGACCCACGGTGACAGTCGCTGGTTGCACGCGGTTCTCGTCACCGCCCTCCTCGCAGGCCTTTCTGACGAGTCGGTTTGATCCTCGTGGTGCCATTGCTCGACGTGATGGGGCTTGCCTCCTCGCTCGCGCGCAAGTCCAGCATGCTCAGCGTCCTTTCGATCACGGCTGTTGCGGTGGCCGCCTACGTGACAAGCGTTCTCCTCTGTCTCAGACGAGGATTGCTTTGGTTGTTGTGTATGGCCCCGCCACCACTCTCCCTCGCAGCCCTATGGCTGCTCTTGGGACAACCATTGGGCTCCTTGGCTTCGTTCCTTGATGGAGTAGTGGAGCTTGCAAGCGGGTACACCGACGCGATGAGTCTTGGAGACCCTCGGGGCGGCCTGCCGGCATACCTACTGCTGGGGATCGCTGGGCTGGTGATGTGCGCTGCTGTGACGCAGATCCGAGGCATCAGGCCAGGCGCTTCCCTGCTGCTCGCAATCGTCGGAGCGGTCACCGTCGCCACAGCCATGAAGCAAGGGTTTGTGCGAGCAGATCAGCACGTGCTCATTGCGTTCTCCGCCCTCGTGGGCCTCGGTGCGGTTTCGATAGGCGTCTCCAGCCAGCTTCGGCGCACGGGGGCCCTGGCGGAACTTCTAGCGGTGCTGTTAGTGGCGTCGATCGGATTCGGTCCGGGTGCGCTCGCGATCATCCTGCCGGTTCATCAGGTGAGCGGGATCGCGTCAGTTTGGCCTAGCCGCCAGACGGGTGACTGCATCGCTTCCGTCACTGTCGGATCAGTACAGGGAGGCTGTCGCATCGGTGGTTGTGGGCTCCACTTGCCCACGCTCGACGACAAAGTCGACACGTACTCCCACAAGCAGGCCGCTGTTCTGGCTCGCTCTTTGGGCTGGTCGCCCGGCCGGTGTTCCAGAGCTACTCGGCGTACTCGGAGGGGTTGGCAGGGCGCAACCGTGAGTACCTCTCGGGGTCAGCGGCTCCCGAGTGGGTGCTCTTTGCGCCGCAGCCGATCGATGACAGCTACCCGAATGTCGAAGACGGTCCGTCCTGGGTCGAGATGATCCATCGCCTTGAGCCGGTGACTACTGTCGGTGACAAGGTTCGTCTTTCACCGGCGGCCCCAACAGCCGGTGGTGACCCATTGCAGCCCGCCTCGGTACACGGTGAGAAGGTCGCTTTGCCCGCGAGCGACGGTCTGCGGTTCGTTACGTTCGACATCGAACCATCGCGATTTGGGCTGGCGGCCTTCGCCCTCTACAAGTACGAGTCATTGCGACTGACTGTCTGGACTGCGGATGGTGTCGAGCGCTCTTGGCGCCTGCCGCTCGGCATGGCGCCCAAGCCGGCGTTCCCCTCTCCCAGGTGACCGCCTCGGCGCGCGAGTTCGCGTCCCTGTATGGAGATCATTCGCACCAGCAACTCGAGCGAACCGTCGTGGCCATCCGGGTCGACTCCGCCGACCTCCTCTGGGAGTCCTCCTAGCGGTTCACGATGTCCACCATTTTGGCGCCGATCCGTTGAGTCGACCGGTCCGGCGAAGTTTCTGATTTCGCGGACGTAGCGGACACGGCCAAGGCATGCTGGGCGGCGGTGGACGCCGACTAGGGGAGCGTCTCCGGCTCTGGGGAGGGCACATGACGGCACAGGCGGACAGCGGGGTGGAGGTTCTCGTCGCGCGACCTGCTGCCATGAGGCCGGTCGACCGGCTGGCGGCTCTTGGCCGCCGGGCTCTCGCCGACAAGCGCGTGAAGTTCGTCCTCACCGGCGCGCTCAACACCGCCTTTGGCTTCGGGTGCTTCGTGGCCTACCAGTACCTCGTCGGTGTGCGTTTCGGCTACATGTGGACGCTCATCCTTGCGCACATCACAACGGTCCTCTTCGCGTTCATGACACACCGACGTCTCGTCTTCCAGGTGGCGGGCTCGGTGCTGCGCGACCTCTGGCGCTTCGAGTCGGTCTACCTCGTGGCCCTCGGCATCAATGCCGTGCTGCTGCCCCTCGCCGTCGAGGTCGCGGGGCTGCCGGTTCTCGTCGCCCAGGGCGCCATCACGGCGCTCAACGCCTTCGTCAGCTGGTTGGGGCACAGCCGCTTCAGCTTCCACCGCAACGAGGTCGCAGCGTGAGTGCGGAGCTGCCATGGCCCCTGGTCTCCGTCGTCGTCCCGACGTACAACAACGCCGCGTTCGTCCGCGAGACGATGCGCTCAATCTTGTCGCAGACCTTCGAGGATTTTGAGCTCATCGTCAGTGATCACTCGAGCACGGACGGCACCTGGGAGGCGCTGCAGCCGTTCGCGGTCGACCCTCGCGTCCGACTGATGCGCATCAAGGCCTCAGGGAGGGCCGAGGACAACTGGCGTAACGCGACGTCAGCCGCGACTGGCGAATTCCTCAAACTCGTGTGCGGCGACGATCTGTTGGCGCCTGACAGCATTGAGCGGCAGGTCGCGGCTCTGCGTGACAACCCTGCGGCCGTGATGGTCGCCTCGCGCCGTGACGTGGTCACTGCCTGCGGTGATGTTGTGCTTCGTTCATGGGGACTATCGGGCCTTGTGGGGACGGTCTCTGGCTCCGAAGCGGCTCGCCGTGGCGTCCTTGCGGGTACCAATCCCTTCGGGGAGCCTGCCTGCGTGATGCTGCGACGGCGCGTGCTGATGGAGGTTGGAAGCTGGGACGCGTCGTTCCCGTATGTCATCGACCAATACACATACTCCAAGGTCTTGATGCATGGTGATTTTGTCGGACTGGCGGACTCCCTTGCCAGTTTCCGTCTCAGCGACAGCCAGTGGAGCGTCGCCCTCGCAGACCAGCAGTACCGCCAGATCGTGTCCTTCCACCAAGTCCTGGCTGAGACCTATCCGGGTCTGCTGAGTCGAAGTCATCGCATCCGTGCCGGTGCGCGTGCACGTGCGCTGACCTACGCGCGGCGAGTTGCTTATCTCTCACTCCAGCGACGGCTGCGTAGTTCGTCGGTGGGTCTCGAGCTGGCCACCAGCGTCTCGTCGAAACCGGTCGTCCCTGGGATGCCCGTCGTGGCCTTGACGGACTGAAAGAGAAAGACCACGCCTCGTGCCACGTAAGGCACGCCGCGCATTCCCGATCAGCTTCCCGGCAGTTGGCCGGCTTCGCCCTAGGATTCGTCGTCATGAGCCACCCAGAGCAACTGGCCTTCTTCGCAGCCGTGGCGCGGGCCAACCGCGGCCTACTGGCGGACGGACGGCTGATCGAGATCGGCTCTTACGATGTGAACGGAAGCATTCGCTCACTCTTTCCCGCACGCGATTACGTGGGCGTCGATCTTGTGGCGGGGCCAGGGGTCGACATCGTCTCGTTCGGTCACGACATCAACCTCCCCGATAGCCACTTTGACGCAGCTCTTTCCGGTGAGTGCTTCGAGCACGACCCGCATTGGAAGGACACCTTCTCCAACATGGCGAGGCTCACGCGCCCCGGAGGATTAGTGGCGTTCACGTGCGCATCTACGGGTCGCCCCGAGCATGGAACCATCCGGTCGCGGGCGGTAGAAAGCCCGGGTACCCAGGCAGAGGGCATCGACTACTACCAGAATCTGAGTGAGCAGGACTTCGGCGGGCTCCCGTTGGAGGAGTTGTTCAGCGCCTACCGCTTCTGGTACCTGCCGACGTCGTTTGACCTCTACTTCGCCGGAGTCCGCCGCGGCGGCGAAGGAGCGCATCTTCCTGACCCGACTGAAGTCGCACAGATCGCCCACCTGATGAGACTGGGCCATCGCGTGGCCCGCCTCCCACTGAGAGTCGCGCTGAGGGTGCTGCCCGCCCAGCGCTACCAGCGCGTCATATTGCCCTACTGGACCGCGCTCCTGCGACTACGCACTCGTTTCGGCGGCACGATCGCCAGCTAGCTTCATGTCGGAGCGAGCCTGATCCTTGCGGCTCGTGCACAAGAATGGCGTCAGTCGGCCCTATGGCACCTGAACCAGCTGCGGACTTATCGTAATGCAGTACCGGATGTACCACCACTGACTCGCAATTCCGATGATGGCCAATATCGCCCCAACGGTCACTCGTTGCCGTGCGGTTCCTGAATCCGGCCGGGTGAGCGGCCAAAGCACCGGCAATGCCAGAATGAAGTACCTGACGTTGCTCCAGTTCCAGTCCGTCACCGCTAGTAAGTAGACGACGTAGATAGCGCTCCACGTCCTCAGCAGCAGATTCGGCTGTCGTAGCGTAACGACCCAGATGAGAAGCACCGTCCAGGTAAGGGCAACGACCCACGCCGTAAGCTCAGAGCCCATCGATGGGGCGTTGCGAGCGATGAAGCGGATGACCGGAATTGTGGTCACCTCTGAGAACCAGGAGCGCTGGGTTTCGACGTATGCATTCGGGCGGCCAGTGACGATGGCCGCAGTCACAGGCCACACGAACGTCAGCAATGCGGACCAGAAGGTCAACACAAAAAGAGGAACAAGATTCGTGGTGAACCTTCTGTCCTTGAGCCACGTGACCGCGATCAGAACGGCAAACAAGGCCGCCATCGCGCCCACGACGCCACGTGTCAGGCTGAGCAGGGGTAGCAGGAGCGCGGCAGGGAGCCACTTCTCTCGACTCACGCTCAGGAGCACCGCGAGGATGAGTGCGAGCGCGAGGCCCTCTGTGTAGGCGATCTGGAACACCGGTGAAACGGTGAATGTGCTGACACCTAAGACGGCGAGGCAGGCCCCGAGGTGATCGCTGTGCCGCACGACGAGGCGATAGAGCAGCAGCATCGCCACGGCGCCCGCGATGAGCGACACGGCGACCGAGGCGACAGGAAAGTCGAGGCGCGTCACGAACATGACGCCTCTGATGACGGACGGGTAGAGCGGGAAGAAGGCCCAGGGGTTCTGTTGGACATTGCCCGCTGCGTCCGTAGGCAGGTCGGACGGATAGCCGTGGGCAGCGATTTCCCAGTACCACTGACCGTCCCAGCGCGTCGCGCTGGTCAGGTAGCCAGGTGGTGCTGTGCCGGCGTCGGTCCCGTAGTGCCGACCGCCCATCCCGACGAAGTCCTCGAGCGAGATGGACGAGGAGCTCGCGACCGCGATCATGATGCCGTTGATGATGCGGTTGACCGCGTATATGGCGAGCGGCCAGATCCACCACCGCCCGGCAAATGCGTCTGCCGACGCGACCGGAGCGACCTTGGCGAGACGCTCTCGCTCGGTCTGCGGCCCACCGCCGCTGACCGGTAGTCGAGTCATCTCGTGCGTCCCCGTTCCTTGGCCGTCTGCGCCCCCGCCGATCGTCCGGGCGCTCGCGCGGTCACGATATCGCGACGAAACGGACAGGACAGTCGATTGCCGATTTGACCCCCGGTAGGACCTCCAGCGACGGCACGTGCGGGTGCATGACGAACCGGACCTTTCGGAAATCCCTCCGGCAGGTGACTCCTCAGCCCTAGGGTCGCCCTCGGGGAGGCGACTGGCGAGGGGCCAGGGTCGCCGTGGTCGTGGGCCAGCGCTCACGGGTTGGGGGAGTCATGAACGCTGGACCGAGTGCACATCTGCGCTCTCTGACGAGCCTGCGCTTCGCCGCAGCTCTGCTCGTCGTCGTCTTCCATCTGTCCTTGGTTGCGCCGGGGTTGGCGGGCTTCGGACGCCTTGCAGCCGCTGGCTACGTCGGCGTCACGTTCTTCTTCGTGCTGAGCGGCTTCGTGCTGACCTACTCGTGGGACATCGACGCCACTGCTGTGCGCTTCTATCGTCGTCGGCTCGCTCGGATCTATCCCGTACACCTCCTCTTCATCGCCCTCGCGATGGTGCCTTGGGCCGCGGCGCCGAACTGGGGCGCCCTTCCTGTGAATCTCGCCCTTTTACAGGCGTGGTCGCCGGATGACGCAGTAACCAGGTCGTTCTCCGGAGTCTCGTGGTCGCTGTCGTGTGAGTTTTTCTTCTACGCGACCTTTCCATTGCTCGTGCGGTTGATCTGGCGCTGGGTCCGCCGCCCTCTGGTGGTCGGTGCGGCGTCCATCGCGCTGGCCCTCGCGGTGGGCGTCGCGATGCAGCATCACGACCCCGAGTTGGGCGCGTTGCTCTTCCACCTACCGGCCTTCCGAATGGTCGAGTTCGTTGCCGGATCGCTGGCGGCCATGGCCATGACGCGGGGCTGGGTGCCGCGCTTGCGTGTGCGGTGGGCCGGCGTCTTCGTCGTCGTCTCCTACCTCGGCGTGCTCGTGCTCCCAGTGGCCATCGGCTACCGCTTCGAGGATCGGTGGGCGCTGTCGCTGGCCATGGTTCCGAGTCTCGTCATGCTCATCGCAGTCAATGCCCGCGTGGATCTCGTCGGTGCGCCATCACCGCTGCAAGGGCGGACGTTGGTGAGCCTCGGTCAGTGGTCCTTCTGCATCTACATGGCTCACCCGCTGGTCATGGGGTTCACGCAGCCGCTCCTTGAATCGGCCGGAGTCTTCGGGTCGCTGCTGGGCTGCGCGCTGGTCGTGCTGGCTGTCGTCGGTGTCTCGTTCGTGCTCCACGCCCTCGTCGAGCGACCGCTGGAGCGACGGCTCCGCGGCGCGGGCGACGTGCGCGCCTCCGGCGCCACCGTGATCGACGATGTCGACGCGGCCGTGACCCTGGTCGGCCGTGCGTCCGCGATCGCGACTAACTAGCCGCGACGAAGAAGCACGTGCACGCCGACCACCTGCCGCGCGGTGTAGCCGTTGGCCAGCGCCGCTCGCGCCGACGGCGAGCCGGGTCGAGCCACGACGACACCCGCCTGGTCGAAGGCGCGTGCGGCACCTGTCGCGTCCCCATCCATGAAGGCGAGGTATGCCGTCTGGTCGGCGTGGTCGAACGCGTCGAGCGGGTTGCTCACCCACACGGTGGCACCTGCGGCAGCCATGGACTCCGCCAGCGGCTCGGCGACGAGCACGACCTGCCCGCGTGTGGCGTCGGCGAGCTGCGACGCCTCAGCATCGGCAGCGTGGAAGGTCGGAGCTCGGGCCGCGAGCAGGCCGGCAACCATTACCAGGCCGGCGACGCAAGCCGCTGCGGGCGCCAAGTTGGCCCGGCGTGGCGGTGCCTCCTCAGCGCGACGACGCGGAATCTTCAGAGACAGGGCTGCGGGGACGGCCAGGAACAGCAGGAGCCAGATGCCGTGGCGTGCGGCGACGAGGGTCGCTCCAGCGAGACCAAGTGCGGCGGCATACTCCCAGAGTGGTCGACGGTGGCGAAACGTCATGTAGGCCAAGTAGATCGATGCCACTAGCAGCATGAGGTCGAACGGGTTGGACAGGCTGAGGCGGCTCCACATCCCGGAGTCGTCCTTGGTGGCGGCACCGCCGAAGACGCCGAGATAGTAGTGCGGCGCCTGGAGTAGCCCGGGGTTGAGGCAGGCAGCCGCGAGCGAGGCTAGTCCCACGCCGACGGCCGTCCAGGGGTCGACGCGGAGGCGCGAGAAGGACAGGTAGCAGCCGAGGACCGCGACGCCGACCAGTACTGCGCCGTGAAGGTTTCCCCACAGGGCGATGAGTGGGACGGTCGCCCAGATGAGCCTCGAAGGGCGATCGTGCTCCATCCGCAGCAGGACGACCAGCGCGGCATAGGGCACCAGCGACAACAGCTGTGCACGCGCGACGAGCAACGGTGCGGCGCCACCGACCAGGACGAGGAGCAGCACCGATACGAGGCCGATCACGTGCGCACCGCGACGCCGGGCGGACGAGACGAGGATCCAGAGGGTCCACACAACTACGACGACCTGTGCCGCGACGACGCCGAGGCTGCCTGCGACATGGATGAACGAGAAGAGCACCTGCCCGAGTGCCGTCGTGTTGACCCAACCCTGCGAGGGCGCAGCGGCGAACGGCACGCCTGCCGGAATCTGGCGATCGGCGCGGATCGTGTCACCGAGAGCGCTCAGCCACAGGGCATCGGAGCCGACCACGGACAGCCAAGCGATCACACAAGCCACCACACCTAGAGCGACCACGACGAGCGTTGACGTGGAAGCGGCTCTGCGTGTGTGCGCATGGCGTTCACCCGCGGATGTCCTGGTCATGATGCCCCAACTCGGCTCAATGGTGAGCGATGCAGGTCCGAAACGGCGGTGGCGGCAGACGTCAGCAGGAGCCCGATGGCCACCCAGAGGTAGGCATACGCGAAGAGGAGCTGACCGGCTGTTAACGGTCCCGTTTCCGGGACGGCCCACATCGGGGCCACGTAGAACACCAGCGCGATCAGGGCCGCAGTGATGCGGCTCCCCGCGTGGACAAGGGCGACGAGTGCGGGCACGACCCAGACCCAGTGATGTGTCCAGGAGATCGGCGAGAGCAACAGTGTGGCTCCTGCCAGACTGAGGGCGACGCTGGCCCAGTTGCCTCGTCGGCCGAGGAGAGCTGCCGTCGAGAAGGCCAGCACTCCCGACGCAGCGATCGCGACCCACAGCGCCCCAGTCGGCGCCTCAGGCGCGACGCGCGACACAAACGAACGCACGGACTGGTTCACGGGTGAGAAAGCCAGGTCGCCGAAACGATCGAACTTGTCGAAGCCTCCCAACCAGTACCTGTGCGAGGAGCCTGACGCTGCAAGCCAGCCCACGGCGAGAGTTGCCGCGCCAGTGGTGATCGCGAGGACGGTTCCACGCCAGTCGCGGCGAAGGACGAGATAGAGGACGAAGACCGCGGGCGTGAGCTTGATCCCTGCCGCGAGCCCGATCAGGACACCCCGGAAGCGCGCCGGCATGAGATAGAGATCAGCGAGTACGAGCCCCATGAGAATGATGCCGATCTGGCCGAGGACCAGAGTACGGACGACAGGCTCGAGGGCCAGACCTGCTGCCCCGAGCAGGATCGTCGTGGTCCAGCGAGCACCGAGGGCCCGCCGGATGGCAACGAGGCTCACGACGTAGGCGACGAGGGTCGCCATGGTGAAGACGACCTTCGACACGGATAGCCCGACGATGCCGAGTGGCACGAACGCGACGGCGGCGAACGGAGGGTAGTTGAAGGCGAGGACGCCTGGTCTTGGCGCATAGACGTCGACACCCTCGAGAACTGACACACCGCCGTAGTAGAAGTCGGTGAGATCAACGAAATTCCATGTGGCAGAGGCGCTCCAGCGGATATAGAGGGCCGCGGCCACGACCATCCAGCCGACGACGACCTCGGAACCGGGCGGTGGCCGCAGGCGGCGTTTGGCTGCGATGAGCGTGCCCTGGGCCGCCATACATACTCTCCACTTCTGGTCGATCAAATCCGACTGCACGTGTCCAGAACGGGGTTCTCGGACCCCCGATCGGGCGGGTGCAGGATGTCTCCAACCGTGCCATCTCTCCCTGTCCGAAAGGCGCAGATTGGGAAGGTGTTGTGAAGTTCAAGCATTTTCAAGACACGCTGTCGGCGCCCGCCTACTCTTCCGATCAGCGGGGGGCACATTCGGGTGGCCCTGCATCACTGGGAGGAACCCTTCACCATGACCAAGATTGCTGCCAAGGTCCAGACGCTGCTCAACAAGGAGCGCGGCGCGACCGCCGTCGAGTACGGCCTCATGGTCGCCCTGATCGCCGTCGTGATCATCGCTGCTGTCTCCCTGCTCGGCAACAACCTGTCGACGACGTTCAACAACGTGGCCGCCAAGGTCTGAGCATCGACCGCGGGTGCGAGGCCGGGGGTACGGCTTCGCACCCGTGACTCGCTCGTGGAGGGGTCCTACGAGCTCCAACTCACACAGTTCGGGCGTAGTGCCTCATCACCAGGGAGAGAATCAAATGATCAAGCTTGCTGCCAAGATCCAGAGCCGACTCGCTTCCGAGCGCGGCGCGACCGCCGTCGAGTACGGCCTCATGGTCGCCCTGATCGCCGTCGTGATCATCGCCGCCGTCTCGCTGCTCGGCAACAACCTGTCGACGACGTTCAACAACGTCGCAGCGCAGGTCTGACACTTCGTACGACGTCCACGCCGGGGGGCCACGGACGAAACCGCACAACTTTGGGGAGGGCGATCTGGCATGGCCAGAACTGAGCGCGGCGCATCGGCCGTGGAGTTCGCGATCGTCCTCCCTGTGCTGTTTCTCATCATCGCCGGGATCGTCGATTTCGGCCGGGCGTACTTCTACCAGATCCAGCTAGCGAACGCCGCTCGAGAGGGCGTGCGCGCTGCCGTGGTAGGCACGCTGTCGACCACTCAGATCGAAGACCGGGCCAAGGCCGCCGTTGGCGGCATCCCCGTGGCGGACCTCAGCTTTCCCGGGATGGTCACGTGTGGCACCACCAACGCCTCGGTGACCGCGCAGGCAAGCTTCCAGTGGCTGGTCATGGGGCCGGCCATCAAAATTATGGGCGGCACCTGGGGCGCAGGCAACGTCCTCTCATCGACGGCGGTGATGAAATGCGGCGGCTGATCGGGATATGGGCCGGACGACGGGATCGGGGCGCCACCGCGGTGGTGGCTGCTCTTGTCGTCACGTTCATCGCGCTGCCGGCTCTGGCCCTGAGCGCGGACATCGGCAACATCATGTTCGAGCGTCGCCAGCTTCAGAACGGGTCGGACGCGACATCCATGGCACTCGCCCAGATGTGTGCCAACGACGCCACGACGTGCAACGCGACGACGAGTGTCACCTCGTTGAACACGCTCGCCAGCGCCAATGCGATTGACAATGCCTCGCAGCTCAACACGGCGATCGGGACGAACGGCCAGTGCGCGAGGCCCCCGACAGGTGTCACCTTCACCGGCATGCCTGCATGCGCCTCGTCCTCTGCTACTGCAGCCCAACAGACTGCTGCACTGAACAATCTGGGTCTCTGCCCTCCGCTGAGCGACTACTACGTCTCGGGAGTAGGTAAGGATCTGGGATACGTCGAGACCTACGTCCAGACGAAGTCGAGTGCCTCTGACAACACCCTCCTGCCGGGCATCTTCTCCCAGGCCGTCACCGGCGGAACCAAGGACACCGCCTGTTCCCGCGCTGCCTGGGGTCCGGGCGGGCCGGCCTCGCTCACCGTTCTGCCACTGGCGATGTCGGAGTGCGACTGGGCCACTCAGGTTGGCTATCCCGGTGCAACCAACTATCCATCCGGCCCATCCGGCACGTGGCCCGGCTATTCCAACTCGGACGCGCGACCGGACTGGCCGACAAGCGAGAACGCGATCTACTCCAAGGGCAACGACACGACGTGCGACACGTCCAGCCCTGGAGGTACAGCTCCGGGCGGTTTCGCGTGGCTCGACGGAATGATCACCTCGTGCACCGGTGTCGTCAGCGACACCACGTGGATCCATGGCGACACAGGCGCCGACGGCTGCGACACCTCGGTGTTCAACCCGCTGCGGGGCACCGTCATCTACGTGCCGGTCTTCGACTGCAAGGCGGCCAGCAACCTGGGTCGTGAGCCGATCTCGACCGACCCGTGCAACGCCGGTAGCGGCAGCAACACGTGGTACCACATCTCCGGCTTCGCGGCCTTCTACCTCAGCGGTTGGCGCCTGACGAAGGGCGACCAGAACAGCATCAGGCCGCCGAATGCGCTCTGCGGCACGAGCAACTCGGAGCGATGCCTGTCCGGCTGGTTCCTCAAGGACCTCATCCCGGCCGGCGACTTCGTGACTCCCACAACGACCAACCCGAACTACGGCATCACCATCGTGAAGCCGGCTGGATGACGCACACCGCAACACCATGAACTTCTTCTCTGGGGGGATCTCCGCATGAACCGTCGCATTCTTGCCATCGTCGTGGCGCTGGCCCTCGCCATCGGTGGCGGTGCGCTCGTCATTATGTACGCGCGCAACGCCGACGCTCGGGCCATCGCCGAGGCCTCGCCGGCACCTGTCTGGGTGGCTCAGCAACCGGTCCCGGCCGGCACGACCCTCAAGGACGCCCAGCGCACTGGCCTCATCGCCCAGACCTCTGTGAGCGCCAAAGCCGTCCCCGTGGGAGCGCTTCAGGAGATCAACGCGGACAACAACGCCCTCCTTGCGACCTCCGACATCCCGGCGGGCGAGTACCTCCTCGCGGCCCGCTTCGGCACGACGCCTGCCGGCACCAAGGCGATCGAGGTCCCGACCGGCATGCTTGCCGTCTCGCTGTCCCTCACAGACCCCGCCCGCGTTGGCAAGTTCGTCACACCGGGGTCTCACATCGCGCTGTACCAGAGCTACAAGATCAAGGATCTCCGGGACACGCCTGAGGCAAAGATCCTCAACGAGAACGACATTCATGGGACGAGCCTGTTGCTCCCGGATGTCCTCGTCATCGCCATGGGTGACGCGCCGCTCTCAGGCCAGGCCGCGCAGCCGGCAGCCGAAGGCCAGCCGGCGACGGCGGCCGGGGCAAGCGGCAACTACCTCGTGACTGTGGCCATCAAGCCAGCGGATGCGCCGATCCTCATCCACGGCATCAACAACCGGCAGCTCTACGGCGCGCTGCGCGGCTCTGACGTGAAGGTCGACCCGTCCCTCGAGGTCACCGACCTCCAGCTGCGAGATGCGGTGAGTGGCCAATGACGATCCTCTGGGACTACGACCCTGCCGCGGTCGACACCTACCGCTTCGCCCTCGGCGGCGACGCTCTCCACCTCAACTCGGCGCCGCGCGTCAGCCGCGCCCTCGAGGAGGACCGCAACCAGTCGCTCGTCGTCATCGGCCCGGACATCGACCTCGACTCGGCGTGCGAGCTCGCGGAGCGCGAGCGCATCGACCGTCCAGAGCTAGGCGTCATCCTGCTCCGGCACCGCCTCGACGTGACAGCGCTCGCGCAGGCCCTGCGCAGCGGCGTCCGCGAGGTCGTCCAGGCCGACGACCAGACGGCGCTCGCCGACGCGGTTCGCCGGTCAGTTGCGCTGACGCAGCAGCTCAGCGGCCACGGGACCACAGTCGGAGGGCGTGACGGCAAGATCATCACCGTCTTCAGCGCCAAGGGCGGCGTCGGCAAGACGACGATGTCGACCAACCTCGCCGTCTATCTCGCCTCCGTCGGAGCCAAAACGCTTCTGGTCGACCTCGACCTAATGTTCGGCGACGTCGCGATCAGCCTCCAGCTCCAGCCGCATGGCTCGGTGCGAGACGTCGTCGCCATGAGCGGGCACCTCGACGACCAGGGCGTCCAGTCGGTGGTCACACGTCACGAGGAGAGCGGACTCGACGTCATAGCGGCGCCGGCAGACCCGGCCGACGCAGACCGCGTCCCGTCACACGTCATCATCGAACTTCTCCGCGTCGCGCGCGGACAGTACGACTATGTCCTCGTCGACACGCCGCCGTCGTTCACCGAGCACGTCCTCGCGGCCTTCGACGTCAGCGACCTCACGGTCCTCATCGCGACGCTGGACATCCCCGCGGTCAAGAACCTGCGCATCGCGATCAACACCCTCGACACGCTCGGCGCTTCGCGGGAGGCACGCACGATCGTGCTCAACCGCTCCGACGCCAAGGTCGGCCTCAAGCCCGACGACGTCGAGGCCGCCCTCAAGGCGCCCATCTCGGCGAACGTGCCCAACAGCCTCACGGTGCCGGCCTCGGTCAACCGCGGCGTCGCGCTCGTCCTCGACGACCCGCGCAACCCCGTGTCACTCGCGATCCGCGACCTCGCCGACCACGAGATCCGCCGCCGGTTCGGCGAGGACCTGCAGAACGGCGCCAAGCGCAGCTTCGGACTCTTCGGGAGCAAGAGATGAGCAACCTCGCCGACCGCCTCGAGCGGGCCCGCCAGTCGACGCAGATCAACGAGCCCGCGCCGAGCACCAACGGACAGGTCCGCATCACGAACGGCGCTGCACCCGTGCGCCGCCGCGGCGTCGACCCCTTTGCCGGCGTCAAGGAGCGCGTGCACCAAGCCCTTGTCGCCTCGCTCGGCCCACGGCTCTACGACCCCAACCTCAGCGAGAGCGAGCTCGCGTCACAGGTGCGCACCACGCTGCAGGAGGTCATCGACTCCGAGCAGACGCCGCTCTCGCACTCCGACCGCACCCGTATCGCCCAGGACGTCTCCGACGACATCCTCGGCCACGGTCCTCTCGAGCCATACCTGCGGGATGCAGAGGTCTCCGAGATCATGGTCAACGGCGCCGAGGACATCTACATCGAGCGCGCCGGCAAGATCTTCCCCGTCGACGCCCGCTTCTCCGACGAGAGCCACCTGCGTCGCACCATCGACAAGATCGTCGGCCGCGTCGGTCGTCGTGTCGACGAGTCGAGTCCCATGGTCGACGCCCGTCTGCCTGACGGTTCGCGTGTCAACGCCGTCGTGCCGCCCATCGCGCTCGACGGGTCCATGCTGACGATCCGTAAGTTCTCGGCCGACCCGTTCACCGACCGCGACCTCATCTCGTTCGGCACGTTCACAGAGAACGTCCGGGACTTCCTCAGCGCCTGCGTCAAGGGCCGACGCAACATCATCATCAGCGGCGGCACCGGCTCGGGCAAGACGACGACCCTCAACGTGATCAGCTCCTTCTTGCCCCACGACGAGCGGATCGTCACCATCGAGGACGCCGCCGAGCTTCAGCTGCAGCAGCAGCACGTGCTTCGACTGGAGGCCCGTCCGGCCAACATCGAGGGTCGCGGTCTGGTCTCCATCCGCGAGCTCGTCAAGAACACGCTGCGTATGCGTCCCGACCGCATCATCGTCGGCGAGATCCGAGACGGCGCGGCCCTCGACATGCTCCAGGCCATGAACACCGGTCACGACGGATCCATCACCACGGTCCACGCCAACACGCCCCGAGACAGCCTCGCTCGTCTTGAGACGATGGTGCTCATGGCCGGCGTCGAGCTCCCCGTCCGCGCCATCCGCGAGCAGGTGGCCGGCGCCGTCGACCTCATCGTTCAGCAGTCGCGCCTCAAGGACGGCACGCGCCGCATCGTCGCGATCTCCGAGGTCGTCGGTATGGAGTCGGACGTCATCACGCTCCAGGACATCTTCACCTTCAACTACGGCGCCGGCCGTGACGAGAACGGACGCTTCCTCGGCGGCCTCATGCCGACGGGTATCCGCCCGAAGTTCACCTCAGACCTCGCCGACGTGGGTGTCGAGCTGCCCGTCAACCTCTTCTCACGGTCGGCGCTATGAGCCCTTCGACCCGTCGTCTCGTCACCGGTTTGACCGCCCTCGTGGTCGGTCTGGTGGTCCTGCCTGCCGGGATCGCGAGGGCCGACGACGTCTCCGTGGGGCTCAGCAATGTCAAGGCGACCTCGTCGGGCTCGGGCTCGACCGTCACCGGCGTCATCACGCTGCGCAGCAAGGAGGACGTGCAGCTCGACCCCAAGACACTGAAGTTGAAGGTCGACGACGAGCCGTTCCCCGCGACCGTCAAGCAGGCCGCCAAGCTCGACCGGCGGGCGATGCTCGTCATCGACACGAGCGGCTCGATGGGTGCCCAGGGCATGTCGACGGTGCGCAAGGCGTCGGCGACCTACCTCAAGACGGTGCCGACTGACGTCAAGGTCGGGATCGCCTCCTTTGCCAACACCGCGGGCGTCGATCTGGCGCCGACCGTCGACCGAACTGCAGCCCAGCGGGTCATCAATGGCCTCGACTCGCGCGGCGACACGAGCCTGTATGCCGCCATGCAGAGTGCCGCAGCCGCGCTGAGCGGGACGGGAGACCGGAGCATCGTCCTCCTCAGCGATGGTGCCGACACCGTGGCCGACAACAAGGCTCTCGCCCTCAAGAACGCGGTCGCGAAGCTCAAGGCCGGTGGCATCCGCGTCGACGTCGTGCGTTTCAACACGAACGACCCCGAGGCGACGAAGGCTCTTCAGGCGTTCGCCGACACCAACGGCGGGACCGTCGTGGCCGCCGACAACACGGCCGGCGTGAGTGCTGCGTTCGCGGCGTCGGCGCAGGCCCTCAACCGCCAGGTCCAGTTCTCGTCAGCAATCCCCAAGCCGCTCAACGGTCCTCACCGTTACGAGATCTCCGGCGTCGCCGGCAGCACCGTCTTCGGTTTCGCGCGGGAGGTCACTTTCGCGGCGCCGGCGACGGCGCCGAGGCCTTCTGGGTCGCCACCCGCGCTGGTCGCGGCCCCCGCGCCCCAGGCCGCGGGCCTCAGCCTGGGACCGGTCCCGATCACGGACCGTACGCCCTTCATCGCGGGTGGCCTGCTCGCGCTGGCCCTCTTCGTCGTGCTCTCAACATCGCTCATGCCGACGCTCCAGACCAAGCGCGAGCGCCGCGTCGCCTCGATCGACTCCTACGTCGTCGGCGACACGGTGACGCTCTCGCGCCAGGAGATGAAGGCCGCGCAGAGCACCATCACGGCGCAGCTGCTCGACATGGGCGACCGCGTCATGAAGGACCGCAAGTCGACGAGCAAGACGATGGCTCTCATCGAGCGAGCCGACCTGCCCTTCCGTGCAGGGGAGTGGCTCGTGCTCCGCGTCGTTGCCGTCATTGTCGCCATGGCTCTGGGCCTGGTCCTCGCAGGGCAGGCGAAGGTCGTCGGCCTCATCTTCGGCGCGGTCCTCGGCGTGCTGATCATGCCAATCGGGCTGCGCTTCGCCGCCTCTCGACGGGCCCGCAAGTTCGAGGCCCAGCTGCCGCAGATCCTTCTCCTGATCTCGACGAGCCTCCGCAGTGGTTTCGGACTCCCGCAGGCCCTCGACGCCGTGGCCCGGGATGCCGCCGAGCCTGCGGGCAAGGAGTTCAGCCGAGCCCTCGCAGAGACGCGCATCGGCACCGACATCTCGGATGCCCTCGAGCGGGTGGCCGACCGCATGGAGAGCACCTCGATGCACTGGACGGTCATGGCGATCCGCATCCAGCGCGAGGTCGGCGGCAACCTCGCCGACACGCTCCGCACGACCGCGGGCACGCTCCGGGAGCGGGAGTCGCTCCACCGGCAGGTAGCTACCCTCTCCGCCGAGGGTCGGCTATCGGCCTACATCCTCGTGGCGCTGCCCATCTTCATCTTCATCTACATGACGCGCGTCAACTACGAGTACGTCAGCCTCCTGTGGACGACGACCGTGGGTCTCTTCATGTGTGTCGGTGGACTCATCTCCCTTGGTGTCGGCATCGTCTGGATGCGTCAAGTCGTGAAGATCGAGGTGTGACGTGAACCTGAACCCTGTCTACGTCGCCGCGGGCCTCTTCGCAGTCGGTGTCCTCGTGGCAGTGCTGAGCGTCAGCTTCAGCAGTAGTGAGCCACGTGGTGTGGCCAAGTCCCTCATGCTTATCGACGCCTCGGTCGACCGTCGTGAGGTCGTCACGACCGACCTTGCGGCCAAGGACCGGCTGGTGGCACCCATCCTCGAGCGCACGAAGGGTCTGGCCCGAGCGCTGTCGCCGGGAGGCGCGGACGACCGATACACGAAGCTTCTTGACCAAGCGGGCAACCCCGCGGGCTGGACCGTCGAGCGCATCCTCGGCATCAAGGGCGCAGCCCTCCTGATCGGTGTCGTCCTCGGGGCCTTCTACGGCAAGTTCCAGCTGCCCAATGCCCTCCTTTTCGCCGTGATCGGCGGTGCCGCCCTCTTCTTCCTTCCAGACCTGCTCATCAAGAATGTCGCCCTGCGCAGGCAGGAAGAGACGAGTAAGAGCCTGGCCGACGCTCTCGACATGCTCAGCGTCTGCGTCGAGGCCGGGCAGGGATTCGACTCAGCGCTGCTCCAGGTGGCGCGAAACGTCAAAGGCCCGATCTCCGGCGAGTTTGCCCGCGTCCTGTCCGAGATCCAGATCGGCAAGTCGCGCGGCGAGGCCTTCAGCTCGATGGGCGACCGGGTCACCCTGCCCGAGGTGAAGAACTTCATCACCGCCCTGGTCCAGGCTGACCGTCTCGGTCTGCCTATCGCGGGCGTCCTGCGCGAGCAGACCGTCAACATGCGCCTCGTCCGTCGCCAGAAGGCGGAGGAGAAGGCCCAGAAGGTCACCATCAAGATCCTCTTCCCGCTGATGTTCTGCATCTTGCCGGCGCTCTTCATCGTCATCATCGGCCCAGGCGGCATCCGCATGATGCAGGCCTTCAGCGGCGGCTGACCGACACCGTGGCCGTTGTCACGGACCCGAGGCCCGGTGCGGCCCAAGATCACGGGCCGAGCTCACCGGCGGCTCGGCTCGGCTGGCTCCTGCCCGCCCTGGTCCTTGCACTGTTCGCCCTCAAACCGCTCGGACCGCTCAAGGACCCAGACGCGTACTGGCACATCGTGGCTGGCGAGCACCTCACGCAGACAAGGCAGTTCGTCCTCGATGACCCCTTCGGCGCCGCGACCGAGAAGGTGTGGATCCTCAACCAGTGGCTGCCCGAGGTGCTCATGCACGGGGCGCACGCGGCATACGGCCTCCCTGGCATCGCATGGCTGCTCTGCCTCGGCTCGCTGCTCGTCGGCGTCGCTGTGTATGCCGCGTGCCGGCGCCGTTCGTCAGCCCTCGTCTCGGCTCTCGTTCTGGCGGTGACCTTCGTCGCCCTGAGCGGGAGCCTCTCGCCCAGACCCCAGCTCGTCACGTTCGCTCTGGCAGCGGTCACGACGAGCGCGTGGCTCCTGACCCGCGAGGACGGACGTGCTCGCTGGTGGCTTGTACCGCTCACCTGGCTCTGGGCGTGCAGCCACGGCATGTGGTTCATCGGTCCCGTCCTCGGTGGCGTTGTCGTGGTCGGGATGTTCCTCGAGCGACGCCTCTCCCTTGGCGAGGCGGCGCGGCTCGCCGCGGTGCCGGTGCTCTCAGTGGCCGTCGGTGCCTTGACCCCTGTGGGACCTCGACTCTTCATCTCGCCCTTCCAGGTGAGTGGTGTGACCGGGCTGATCAACGAGTGGCAGGCCCCGGGCCTGACTAGCCCGGGGATGCTCGCGGCGTTGCTGCTCGTAGCCGTGGTGGTCGTGGACCAGGTCGTCCGCGGCCGTGGGGAGTGGACGGTCGCGCTGCTTGCTGTCCTGGGCCTGGTGCTCGCAGTCACGTGGTCCCGAACCACCGGGCTTGCCGCGGTCGTGCTGGCGCCGTTGGCCGCCCTGGCACTCCAACGACTGGCCCGACAGAACGGCTCCGCCGTCCCGCGCAGTGAGCGGCTCGCGGTGCTGCTCTCGAGCGGCCTGAGCCTCGTGCTGGCGGCCGTCCTCGCCCCGGTGGCTGCGGCTTCGCCCGGGATCGGACCGAACGGGCTGGACGCCGCGCTCGACCGGCTCCCTGCCGGCACTGTCGTGTGCAACGACCAGGCTGACGGTGGGTGGCTCATGCTCCGCCATCCCGGACTGCGTCCCACGATGGACACCCGCGTCGAGCTCTACACCGTGGAGCGCATCAGGACCTACCTCGGCTTCGTCGCCGCCGAGCCGGGTTGGCAGGACTATGCCGCCCAGGTCGGCTGCACCCATGCCGTCCTGCCATCAGACGCCTCCGTCGTTCCAGCCATGCGTGCCTCCGGCGTCTGGCACCTTGTGAGCCAGACGGCCGACTACGTCCTCCTGGAAGAATGAGGCGCGGCCGACAGATCGCACGTCGACCCTGAGCCGGTCCCATTCGTGACCATTTGGGATGTTATCGAATCTCCTTGATACCAAGGGATTTCGCGTTCATCTGTCACGTTGTCGTGGCTCGTGCACGCTGGCCCCATGCCAGTTAGGGGGAGCGGGGGAGCCGAGCGACTGCACGTGGGTCTCACTGGGGGTGACAACGCCCTCAACGCCCTGCGCCTCGTTCTCGCATCGATCGTGATCCTGGAGCACTCCTACTCGCTGGTCCACGGTCCGGGTGGACCGATGCCGTATGCCGGTGGCTTCGCGGTGGACGGATTCTTCGCCATCTCGGGCTTCCTCATCACCGGAAGTCGCACGAGGATGGGCATGCGGCCATATCTCTGGCGAAGAGCCCTACGGATCGTGCCCGCCTACTGGGCGGTTCTCCTGTTCACCGCTCTGGTCGTGGCGCCCGTCTCCGCAAAGATCACGAGCTCCCCGTATGCATGGGACGAGGCGGGCAAGTACGTCACATGGAACTCCATGCTCGTCACGCCGATCCTCGGCATCGGCGGCAGCCCGCACGGCGTCCCCTACGCGGGTCTGTGGAACGGGCCGCTCTGGACGCTCACTTTCGAGGCCGGCGCATACCTCTTCTTCGGACTCCTCGTGGCTTTGCCTGGCTTCGGGGCGCGCACTGCATCCCGCATTCTGATCGGTTTGTCCGTGCTGACGACGATGCAGTTCGGCGCGGGAGTCGCGCCACGTTTCGACCCCGACCTGGCCCGCCTCTGGGCCTTCTTCGCGGCGGGGGTGCTGCTGTGGTTCATCCGCGAGCGGCTGCCGTCGTCGCCATGGATGGCGGTTGCCGCCGCCGGCGTCGTGACTGGGTGCTTGGCGTCCAACCACACGCTCTACCTCGCTGTCGCCCCCTTGCCGCTCGCGTTTGCCCTGCTCTGGCTCGGTGCGCGTCTGCCGCTACGCGTCGGCACGCGTCACGACATCTCATACGGGCTGTATCTCTTCGCCTATCCGCTCCAGCAGCTCATGATCATCGCTGGGGTCGCAGCATCAGTCGGCTCGGTCTGGTTCGCGGTGTTGTCCGTCGCCATCACCGTGCCTGTCGCATGGGCCTCGTGGCTGCTCGTCGAGCGGCCATCGATGCGACTGCGTCGCTTGGTCCCGGTTGGTGGGCGGCCCACTCCGGTCGTCCCCGTCGAGACCGTCGCGCCGGCTCAGTAGCGGAGGTGTCGCAGGTAGCGCTCTGGCGCTTCGAGGAAGCGGCGGTGGTGGTCGACGACGTCGAGGTCGTCCCAGGCCCGCTCGTGGATGCCGTCCTCGTCGAACTCGAGGATCAGCGCACCGGGCAGGCTCGCCACGACGGGCGAGTGGGTCGCGATGAGGACCTGCACGCCGGGCTGCGAGACGAGCTGGATCAGGGCCCCGACGAGCGCGAGCTGTGCGTGGAAGGACAGTCCGGCCTCGGGCTCGTCCATGACGAAGAAGCCCTCACCGGTGAAGCGGTCCGAGTTGAGCATCGCGAGGAACGACTCTCCGTGGCTCAGCTCGTGGAAGCGCGGCTCGGGGCGACGCGACGGGTTGTCGTCGAGGTAGGTGAAAAGGCCGTGCATCGTCTCGGCGCGCAGGAAGTAGCCCCACCTCGAGGCGCCCGCACCCCGTCCAGTGAGATCGACTGTGACAGAGGCGACTCCGTCGGACGCGTGGCGTGCAGGGCGCCTGTTGAGCCGCCTTCGGGAGCGAGGCCGTATGCCACCGCGACCGCCTCGACGAACGTGGACTTCCCGGTGCCGTTCTCACCGACGACGATCGTCGCGGGCGCGAGGTCGAGGCCTCCGTCGAGGACGTGCGCGACTGGGGCGAGGGTCGCCGGCCACTGTGTGGGGGTGAGCGTGGCGTCGGTCGACCGTCGCACGCGCCGCACCGGCAGTGGTGCGGTCAAGTCGTCCCCCATGTGCCGACCCTACGAGAAGGTCGGGGCGCGCGGGCCGGAGCGGACGGCATACGCCATCGCTCAGCCGTGGTCCTGCTGGGCCGCCCACCATGCCGCGGCGGAGGCTCTGCCGCGGCGACCCGACTGCTCGTAGACGGAGCTGAGGTGCTTGCGCACCGTGCGCTCGGTGATGCCGAGCCGGCGGGCGATGCGCAGGTTGGTCCACCCGGCGGCAGCGAGGCTCAGCACCTCCGCCTCGCGCTGGGTGGGGCGGTAGGCGGTGCAGAGGGCGGCGATCGGCGCCAGGTCCTCGCTGAGGGAGCCGCAGCTCAGCGCCATCCCGTCGTCGCTGAGCACCGCGATGGCTTCGTCGAGCGCGGCCCGGAACGCCAGCGCCGCCACGAGTGGGCGCTGGATCGCCTCGAGCAGCAGGAGGTCCTCCGTGCTGAAGTCGACGGTGCCGCGGTGGGCGCCGAGGAACACGACGTCGGTCGCGGAGCTGTGGAGCATGATCGCCACCGGGTATCGCCCGCCGACGTGTCCGTGCATCCGCTCGTAGACGTCCGTGTGCCAGAAGTCCCTGATCGGGACGAGGTCGCTGACCCGGACCGCTCCGGCGGTCGACAGCACGGGGATCGCCGGGTGCCGGTCGGCGACCTCGGCGGCGAGGCGACCCATGGCCGGCGTGATCGGGGCCGAACCGGCGACATCCACCGACACGTCGATGCCCTGGCCGGTCCGACGTAGGCGGGTGAGCCCCACGCCCGTGTCGGCTCGGAGGACCTCGACGACGGCGGGCAGCAACGGCAACAAGGGCTCGCCGCGCGCGGCAGCCACAGCGAGGTCTCGCGCCACGCTGGCGGACGCCACCTGTCGACTGAGCACCACGTCTCCTCCTCCAACGAGGGCGAGTGCCGCCGCCGTCAGCCGAAGCCCTGCGAAGAGCCGAGCGCGGTCGCCGTCAAGGTGTCTGAAACGACACTCGACAGTGATCCGCTCCGGCCTTCAGAATGGCACGACGAGGGTGGGGGTTGGACGAGTTCGTGGAGGTTCGTCGGCGTTCAGGGAGCCGGGGCCCGGCACGGGCTGACGGAACGGCAGGGTGTGCTGCACAGGGGGGAGCGCACCGTGCGCCGTCGGGAGCCCCTTCGACCGAGCGCTCCGCTGTCAACGGCCGGACGGTGACGCCGAGGGCCGACGAGGCCGCTCGGTGGGGTCAGTCGCGCGGGCCCTTGCGGTACGGCTTGGACTGCGCCGGCCGGCTGCCGCGCTCCTGCGACTCGCTCAGCTCGATGAGCTGACCCGAGATGCGCGTCGAGCGCAGCTTGTCCCACGTGCCGGGCGGCAGCGTCGCCGGCAGCTCGACGAGGGAGTGGTCGGCGCGGATGTCGATGTGCCCGAAGTCCTGGCGCCCCAGACCACCCTCGTTGGCGAGGGCGCCGACGATCTGGCGCGGCTCGACCTTGTGTCGTCGGCCGACCGCGATCCGGTACGTCGCCATCGGGCCGGACGTGCCGCGCCTCGGTCCCCGGTCGCCTCGGTCTCCGCGGTCGCTCCGGTCGTTGCGACCCGGCCGACCTCCGCGGTCACCGCGGTCGTCACGACGGTCGCGCGGGCCACGGTCGTCGAACGTCCGTGCGGCACGGACCGGGTCGGGGTCGAGCAGCATCGGCTCGTCACCCTGGAGCACGACGGCCAGTGCCGCGGCGACGTCCGCCTCGGGCACGTTGTGCTCGTTGACGTAGTGGGCGATGACGTCGCGGAAGAAGTCGACCTTGTCGGTCGAGAGGGCCTCGGTGATGGCGTCGTCGAACCGGGTGAGACGGGTCGCGTTGATGTCGTCGACCGTGGGCAGGTTCATCGGGGTGAGCGACTGGCGGGTCGCCTTCTCGATGGCCTTGAGCAGGTGGCGCTCGCGCGGCGTGACGAACGAGATGGCGTCACCGCTGCGGCCGGCCCGGCCGGTGCGCCCGATGCGGTGCACGTAGGACTCGGTGTCGGTCGGGATGTCGTAGTTGACGACGTGGCTGATGCGCTCGACGTCGAGCCCGCGGGCCGCGACGTCGGTGGCGACGAGGATGTCGAGCTTGCCGGACTTCAGCTGGTCGACGGTGCGCTCGCGCTGGTTCTGGGCGATGTCGCCGTTGATCGCCATCGCCGAGAAGCCTCGGGCCCGGAGCTTCTCCGCGAGCGTCTCGGTCTCGTTCTTGGTGCGGACGAAGACGATCATCCCCTCGAAGTTCTCGACCTCGAGGATGCGGGTCAGGGCGTCGACCTTCTGCGGGTAGCTCACCGTGAGGTAGCGCTGCGTGATGTTCGGCGCCGTCGACGTCGTCGTCTTCACGGTGATCTCGACCGGGTCCTGGAGGTACTTCTTCGAGATGCGCCGGATCTGCGCGGGCATCGTCGCGGAGAAGAGCGCGACGTGCTTGTCGTCCGGGGTGTCGGCGAGGATCGTCTCGACGTCGTCGGCGAAGCCCATCTTGAGCATCTCGTCGGCCTCGTCGAGCACGAGGAAGCGCAGCTCGCTCAGGTCGAGCGTGCCCTTCTCGAGGTGGTCCATGATGCGGCCGGGGGTGCCGACGACGATGTGGACGCCGCGGCGCAGCGCGCTCAGCTGGACGCCGTAGGCCTGCCCGCCATAGACGGGCAGCACGTGCACGCCCCTGAGGTGGGCGGCATACCGCTCGAAGGCCTCGCAGACCTGCAGGGCGAGTTCACGCGTCGGCGCGAGGATCAGCGCCTGCGGGCTCTTCTGCTTGAGGTCGAGCCGGCTGAGGATGGGGAGGGCGAACGCCGCCGTCTTGCCCGTGCCGGTCTGGGCGAGCCCGACGACGTGGCGCCCGTCGAGCAAGGCCGGAATCGTCGCCTCCTGGATCGGCGACGGGTACTCGTAGCCGACGTCGCGCAGCGCCTTGAGCACCTTGTCGTCGAGACCGAGGTCGGCAAACGAGACGCGTTCGGGCTCGGGAGCGGCGTCCGCGATCTGCGGCCCGTCCTCGGGGGACTCGTTGACGGGGGACTCGACACTCGGCTCGCTCACGACTCGACGGTAGTGCGTCCGAGCGCTCGCCGAAACCAGCCCGCCCCGGAGCGGGCGTGAGGACGCCCTCGGCTGACCGATCCGGTCAGGCCCTCATGCTCCGCGCGACCCGCTCGACCTGAACCGCGAGAGGGTCGCTGCGGTCGATCGGGTGGTCGCACGAGGACGCCGATCGGGTGACGCCGTCGATGGTCCAGGAGTAGGCGACCGACGTGCCGTCGTGGTTCGCGGCGCAGTCCGGGGTGCCGGTGGCGGTGTCGAGATGGCTGGAGCGCGCAGCCAGGGCCAGGGCCACGACGCGGGCCCGGGGGAGGGCGCCGGTCCTGGTGGCGCCCTCGGAGCTCAGGACCCATGCACCGGACGCAGTGACGACGAGGCTGGAGCCGCAGGGACCGCCCGGGCACAGGCCGCCCCAGGTCTTCCGTCGGATCGTGAGGTCGGCCGGGACGGCGACCGAGGGTGTCGCGGAGGGTGTCGCGGAGGGTGTCGTGGACGGAGCGGTCGCGGGCGGTTCGACGACGACGCCCGCTCCCGTCGTGAGCGGTCGCGAGGCGGGTGGCGGGGTGGCAGAGCCGCACGCCCCGAGCGACCCGGCCACGACACACAGAGCCGCCAGTCGCAGAGCAGCCGGCACGGGGCGTCGGACGTGTCCATCCATCCCGAACCCCTGTCCTCGCCCACCTCGTGGCGATGATGGCATCGCGCCCTGCCGGTGTCCGTGAGTGGGTCAGGCGGGCAGGGGGAAGACGTCGGAGATCCGGCAGGCGCCGCCACCGCCCGTGATCGGCGGCGTCGAGCGCCGACCGCTGCAGATGGTGACCGGCTGCGAGCCGACCACGGGCGAGCAGTCGCAGCGGTAGCGGGTGTAGGTGACGCAGACCTCGCTGTTGGAGCTCGTGCCGCTCGCCGCTCCGTCGGTGTAGAGCAGCACCCGCTGCGTGCCGGCGCCGCTCTGGGTGCACCACTGGTGGTTCGTCGGGGCGCTGCCGCACGAGGAGCACGTGCAGGAGCCGCTCTTGACCGACACGGCGTAGTGCGGCTCAGCGATCCCGTCGACGGTCACCCCGGTGATGACCGTGACCGTGTTGTCGGAACCGCCGGCACTCGTGGCGACGAGCTCGAAGACGTAGCCCTTGTACGTGTCCGACGAGCCGCCCGGGAGCTTGCAGGCGGATCCGCTGAAGGTGAGCGGGGCCACGGACGCCGCCACCACCGGTGCCGGCGCGGCGACGAGCACCGCGGGCATCGTCCAGGCGGCACCCTTGACGACCGTGCGTCGGCTCGGGCTGTGAGACGCGTTGGCGTCGTCGTGAGACATGCATCCTCCGGGTGGTGGCGGGGGGCGGCCGCGTCCCGGGCTGTTTCAGGAACGACACGTATGCCCTGTATGCCCGCTTTGTATCACCGGATCGGACGGCTCGTCGGCGAAACGGTCGCGAAAGCCGGCCTCACGCGCCCGACGGCGGGAGGGCGGCATACGCCATCGCCTCGACAAACCCCGGCGTCAGTCCGACGGGAAGAGCTCGTCGGCGATGTTGCGCAGTGCCTGCGTCGAGCCGGCGGCCGGGCCGTCGATGCCGCGGGTGCGACCGCCGGCAGGCGACCTCTCGTCCCCGCCGCCGGGACCGCTGCCGGGACCGCCGCCGGTCACCTCCGGCTCCGTGAGGGAGTGGACCGCCTTCGCGAGGATCCGGCCCTTGGTCTGGGCTGCGTCCGCGCGCGAACGTTCCTGTGCTGCGGCGTCCTTCGCGGTGTCGGCGCGGTCCTTCTCGAGCGTCGCGACGTGCTTCGCCTCGTCGGCGTGCTTCTGCGCCTCCTGCGCCTCACCGCGGTGCACCTCGCGGCCGAAGAGCCAGCCGACGGCCGTGAACGCGAGGGCCTCGACACCGAGCAGCACGTAGACCGACCGGCTCCAGTCCGTCTCGGGCAGCGTGTCGTCGGCGCGGACGAAGGCGAGCAGGACGAACACGACGTAGGCGAAGACGATCGCGATGGCGGCCCAGAAGAGCCAGCGCCAGCTCGCACCGCTTGCGGAGGCGCTGGTCGGCGGCGCGGGCGCCGGCGCAGGGTCCGGCTCCGCCGGCCCGGGCTGTGCCGGACCCGGCGCGGGATCGGGCTTCGGGTCCGGCGGATCGGCCTTCGGCTTCGTGGGCATTGACGTCCCCTCTCGCGTGATGCGGTGGCCCGTCAGCGGTCAGCTGTCGGCGTTGTAGTCGAACGACGGACGGTCGGCCTCGCCCTGCCAGTACTTCTTCACCGACTCGCGCAGGTCGAGGTCGTCGGGCAGGGCCTTGACGGCCTCGGCGAGCGCGTGGCCCTGCACCGCCGACGACAGGTCGCCGACGTCGGGTGCGGTCTCCTCCTCGTCCTCGTCGAGGTCTCGGTCGGTCGGCCCGATGGTGGGGTCGCTCTCGATCGTCCGGCGGATGTTGGCCTGGATGACGTCGAGGGTGCTCGCGTCGTGGCCCGAGGCGTCGTCGCCGGCCGAGGTGACCCCGACGTGGAGGGAGGCGTCGGCGAGCAGGCTCGGCACGGCGTCCCCGAGCTCTGCCGCGAGCTCGCGCACGAGACCGGGGTGGCTCGCCTTGTCCTGCTCGGTGAGCCCGGCCGCCTCGGCGATGAGCTCACCGCGCAGACGGCGGGTCGCCGACTGCGACCCGAGGCCTCCCTGGCGCCGGACCATCCGCAGGACGCCGACGCCGGCCGTCAGCGCCGCGGACCGCGCCCCGAAGTCGGTGGCGCTCTCCCGGGCGTCGACGAAGAGCCGGGCCGCACGGTCCAGGTCGCCCGCGTCCTCCGCGACGCGGCCGCCGACGATGCACAGCTCGATGTAGTCGAGCGACAGGGGACGCTCCTCGGCGGCGCTCACCGCCGCGTCGACCTCGGCCATCGCCTCCTCGTGACGGCCGAGGGTGGCCAGCGCCTCGATGCGCAGTCGGCTGACCTCGACGAGGCGCGGCCGGCGGTCGTCGGCGGCGAGGAGGTCCCAGGCGGCGGCCGGGCGACCGGAGTCGAGCAGCGACCTGGCCTGCTTCGTGGCCTGCCGCGCCCAGGCGGTGTAGTCGGCCTCGGCGAGGTCGGCGGCGTCGACCTCGAGCCGCAGCTTGCCGGCGAGGTAGACCCGCGACGACGGCGGCAGCTCGCTCATCGCCGGCTCGAGGAACGGCCCGGCGCCGCGGTCCCAGTGGGCGTCGAGCGTCGACGAGGCCTGGCCGAGCATGAGCCGGTGGTAGAGCCCCTCGATGCGGTCGTCGGTGCCGGAGCGGGCACCGTAGAACGCGACGGCGCGGCGGTGGATCTCGGCGACCCGCTCCGGGCTCTCCGCGTCGAGCAGCGGCAGCATCTCCTGGCGGACGTCGGCGCGGTGCACGAGGACGCCGGGCCGCGACTCCGTGACGAGCGACACCTCTCCGCGCAGCATCTCGAAGAGCTCGGCCGCCCGCTCCGGCGCGAGCTCGCCGAGACCGCACGGCACCGCCAGGACGTCGCTGATGACCTCACGCGTGATCTGCCGGACGACGAGCCCCGGGTTGGCGAGCGGCCGGATCGGGCGGGCCACGTGGTCGAGAATCCGGCGGTAGAGCACGCCCTGCACCTGCTCCGCCCGGAGGTCGAAGAGCAGACGCCGTCGACCACGTTTCGTGGCGAGCACGGAGGGACCCTCGCGGCGCATGAGGTCGGCGGCGAGCCGCAGGCTCAGCGGGTTGCCCGAGACCTGCTCGACGACGGAGTCCACGAGAGCGTCGGTCACCGCGAGGTCGGCGACCGCGCGGCGCAGGAACTGCCTCGCCTGGGTGTCGTCGAGCCCCTCGAGCGGTCGGTTCTCGACCTGAAGCTCGGTCACCTCGGCCCGACCCGCGACGACGACTCGCAGCGACGGCAGCTGACGCTGGAGGCTCTGCAGCGTGCGGTTGAGCCGGCCCAGGGTCGAGCGGCGCCGCCGCTGCGCGACCTCGAACGTGTCGAGGACGACGAGCACCGGCTTGCTGCCCCAGGCGCGCCGCAGCCGCTGGCTCAGCTCCATGAGGAACGAGTCCTCGTCGACGTGCCGACGCACGGCGTCCTTGGTGCCGAGCCCACGAGAGCTCGACGTCTCGCGCTGCAGCGCCGCCTCCGCCTCGACGACGGCGACGATCTCCCGGCGCAGCTCGCCGAGCGGCCCGGCGAGGTCAGTCGACTGGAGAGCGAGCTGACGGCACACCTCGGCGATGAGCCCGATCGGGAACTCCGGGTCGAGCTCGGCCCGCTCGAAGCTGAGGTATGCGAAGGGCATCGGGGGGCGCGCGTCCGTCCCCTCGATGTGGTCGAGCACGAAGGTCGCGAGGAGGGTCGACTTGCCGACGCCGCCGGGGCCGTGGAGGGCGAGGGGGAGGCCTCCGGGTCCACCCATGACGTGGGCCTCGAGCTGGGCCAGCTCGACCTCGCGTCCGACGAAGTCCGGCGTGGACACCGCCCGCAGCGGGGTGAGGACGTTGGCGAGGTCGAGGGCCGACTGCACGTCCGCGGCGGCCGGCAGGTCGAGCCCGAGACCCTCCAGCCAGACGGCGGCCTTGAGTATGCCGGTCAGCTCGGCCGGCGCGAGCGCGCGGAGCGTCGTGTCCCCGTGGATCAGACGGACAGCCATCCGGTGGGTCACGTCGTCGGGTGCGGGGGCGACGGCCCACCGCCCGGTCGTCAGCGCGACTGCCCGGCCGGGGCCGAGTGACCTCAGGACGTCGGCGCGCACCTCGGGCCGCAGGCGCCATGCGCCCCCTCCTGACCTGGTGGTGACGAGCTCGCAGTCGGTGCCGATGAAGCCGTCGATCTCCTGGTGTCGCGGGGTCTCTCGCGTCGTACGGCCTTCGAGGGCGTCGACGGTGAAGTAGTCGAGCAAGGCGACCCGCTCGCGCAGGCGCTGCCGAGCGGGGTCCGGGGCGGCTGCGTCACTGGTGGGGCCCGTCGCGGCAGGCTCGACGTCCCTCGTCGACGAGGGCGCGGCGGCTGCCCCCGAGGCTTCCGGCGCGGTGGGCCGGGGCCTCGAGGCTGACGGTGCCGACCGTGCCGACGCCCGCTGGGCCAGCCGGGCCCGGACGTCCTCGGCCGTGACGACGGGGGTCCGCCCGGACGGGGACCCGCTCACGGGAGCGCCCCGAACACGTCGAGACAGAGGGCGAACGCGCTCGGACCGAGCTCGACCAGCAGGCGGTCAGAGATGGGACCGCCGTCGCTGACCAGCTCGTCGAAGACGGCGTCGACCGCGTCAGCGCCGGGTGAGATGCCTTGCGCCCGTGTCGCGTACGCGCGGATGAACGCCTTGACGTCGTCGTCGCCGGGGTGGCGGAGGGGCTCGACGAGGGCCTGATCCGGCTCGGAGAGGGGGTCGTCGTAGCCGAGCACGATGACGCGCACCGGCCCGAGGTCACGGACCGCGGCCGACTGCGCCAGCTCCATGACGAGCTGCAGCGCCGCGGCCGTGGCGGTCGTCCGGTCGAAGCCGTCGAAGACGAGCCAGCAGTCCTGGATGTCGCCCTTGGCGGCCACCTCTGCCACGAGCCAGTCCTTGAAGAGCCACACGACGGTCTGCGGCTGGGCGGTCGGGTCGAAGTTCGGCGCGGGCTCGCCGACGACGAAGCGTGCGACCGTGTCGGCCAGCTCACGGACGTCGATCGGGCTGCCGGCGCGGCGGGCGGCGTCGACGGGGCTGACCTTCGCCTTCGTGCCGTTCGGTGGCACGGCGTTCTCGGATACGTAGCGGATGAACTGGCGGGTGTGGGTCTTGCCGGCACCGCTGGGGCCTCTGACGAGCAGCGCCCGCCTACCGCCGGGTCCGAGCATCCGCTGCACGTGGCCGCGCAGGTCGGTGCGGTCGATGAGCGGCACGTCGTCCCAGAGGACCGCGGCGGTGAACATCGCCCCGACCGCCTCGGTGACGGCGGCCACGGCTCCGGCCACCACCGGCTGCGACTGACCCGACTGGGGCGGGATCTCGACGACCTCGTGATCGGTCGGCTCCGCCGCGAGGTCCTGGAAGATCCGGTCGGCGCCGGCGTCCTGGGAGATGGCGATGAAGAGCAGACGCAGCCGTTGCTGCTTCCACGCCGTCTCGAGCACGTCGATCCACAGCTGCGATGCCTTCTGCTCCCAGAAGATCTGGTCGCGCTGCACGCCGGCCGCCAGGGCCAGCTCCTGGATCGGCTGCTTCTCGAAGTAGCGGGACCCGAGTCGCTCCACGACGTACTGCCCGGCCGGGGTGCCGGGGTCGAACCGGTGGTCGAGGTAGCCCATGATCAGGCCGCCCCCTCCAGGACGACGCCTGCGGCCGCCAGGCCCTCGACGACGCGCTCGATGCGGACTCCCTGGTTGTAGATGCGCCGTCGGCCGCCCACGACGTCCGTCTCCCACCGGTGGTGCAGCCCGACGAGGCGCCACTGCTCGTCGAAGACCGGCGAGCCCGACGAGCCGCCCTCGGTGTCGGTGAGGTAGCCGATCCTGTCGTCGTCGACCTTGACCACGGTGTTGTGCACCATCCCGATCTGCTTCACCCGCCCGTCGGGGTGCTGGATGATGTAGACCCGGTCCGCCACCGCCGGCGTCGGTGCCCCCGCGATCTCGATCGGGCGCGCTTGTGCCGGAAGGGGACTCGCGACCTTGACGACTGCCCAGTCGTGGTCCTTGCGCCCCACGATCGTGCCCTGGTCGCAGGCGATGACCTGTGGCTCGCGGGTCGCCCCTGCGAACGACCGCTCGTAGCCGTACCAGGCCTCGACGGTCGTGGCCGGACCCTGGTCGTCGAAGAGGACGTGGTGGTTGGTGAGGAGCAGGTCGTCGGAGATGCGGAATCCCGTCCCGTTGTAACGCATCTCGTCGTTCAGCGTGACGACGAGCTTGACGACCGACGGGCTGATCTCGATGCCGCGCTGGAGGAAGGACACGTCGAGCAGGGTCGACTGGGCCCCGATCTGGCGCTCGAGCCCGTCGGGGGTGGGGTCGCTCTTCCAGGCGATCGGCTCGTCGGGAGGAGGTGCCTCGGCGCTCGGTGTCGCTGCCAGTGTGTCGGCGAGGAGCGCCTCGAGCATGGGCCGGATCGCGGCCGAGTTCGGCTCGCGGATCACCACTGCGACAAGGACCCTGAGGCGGTCCTGCTTGCGGGCGACGTCGAGCACCTCCTGCCATGCGGCGGCCGTCGGTTGCAGGAGGTTGACGTACGCCTCGGAGATGCCGGACTTGCGCAGGACCATTCGCAGGTCACCCGCCGTCGGAAAGGTCTGGATCAGCGCGGTCTCCAGCTGCTGCACCTTCGGGTCGGTGAAGTCGAGCGGGAGCGCGTCGAGGACATGGGTCATGGCGCGACCTCTGCCGGCCCGCGCAGCTGTGTGCCCATCACAACCGCCCTCCCATCCGTGGCGCCCATCCAGTCAAGCACCGGGCACGCCTCACTTCAGGCGAATCGACCGAACGGCGTACCTGTCAGACGGAGCGCGTGGGGGCGGGTCTGATACTCCGGCAGACGCCCCGGCGGCGGGGGAGCCCGGCGGAGTGACGGCATACGCCATCGGGGAGCGACGACGGGGGCCGCCCGTGGTGGGCGGCCCCCGTCGGGAGTGCGTGTGCTGGGGTCAGGCGGTGGCGCCGACGGGCTCGTCGACCTTGGCGGCCAGCGCGTCGAGGAGCGCGCCGAGCTCGCCGCGACGCTCGTCGGTGACGTCGAGCTCACCGGCGGGGGAGACGTCCTGGGTGAAGACGAGGCCCGTCGAGCCGACGACGTCGGCCTTGACGTGCTGGAGGACCTTCGTGAGGTCGGCGGTGGCGTCACTCGCGCCGCTCCAGCCGTAGCCGACGAGGGCGATGGGCTTGGCGTCCCACTCGGCGAAGAGGTAGTCGATGGCGTTCTTGATCGGCGCCGGGAAGCTGCGGTTGTACTGCGGCGTCACGACGACGATCGCGTCGGACTCGAAGACCTTGGAGGCCCAGTCCTTCGTGTGCGGCTTGGCGTAGTTGCCGTTGCGCGGCATGTCCTCCTCGTCGAAGAAGGGCAGCGACGACAGGTCGAGCAGCTCGACCTCCCACTCGCTCGCGGGTGCCTGGGCGGCCACCCACTCGGCGACCTTCGGGCCGATGCGGCCGGGGCGGGTGGAGGACACGACGATACGAAGTTGCTTCACGGTTCAACCAACTATCACGGGTCGTCGGGCATTCCTGACGCCCCGGTGCTGCGGCTGTGACCCATGCCACAGGGCCGGTCGGTGGTCCTGTGGGTCGGAGTGCGGCGATTGAACGTCGGGAATGCACGATATTTCAGACTTGCGATAAACAAATGGGAAAAGAAACGCATTGTCATGAATTGCACTTGCGACTAAAGGTCGACAATTCCCAAACCGATCTCGCACGCCTTTAGTAGCTGCATTCTTTGCTTATGAGAAACCTTCGAGTTGCGAGCCTGTCGCTCTTCGCGACGCTGGCCCTGGTGGGGCCCGCCGTGGCCGCGACCGCGGCCGTGCCCACGCCACCCGCGACGGTCACGGACCTGCCGACCGTCTACGTGACGCTGACCGACCTGCCCGCGAAGGACTCCCTGAGTTTCATCCATGCCAACAAGGACGTTCCCGTCGCCAGCCAGGTCGACGTCGCCGACGGCACGACCACCCAGACGCTCGCGTGCACGACACTGCCCACGGACGTCGCGCCCCTCGGCGTCGGCTGCCCGACCATCAAGGGCCACGGCAACTTCACCTGGACCCTCGACAAGAAGTCCTACCAGCTGAAGTTCGACAAGAAGACCGCGATCCTGGGCATGCTGCCGGGCAAGACGTGGATCCTCATCGCCAACCGGGCCGACCCGTCACTCATGCGCAACAAGGCGACGCTCGAGCTCGCCCGCCAGTTCGGCATGGTCGCCACCCCGGAGTCGCGGTTCGTCGACCTCGTCGTCAATGGCCAGGATCTCGGCAGCTACCTGCTGACCGACAAGGTGACCGTCACGAAGTTCGACCCGACCAAGCCGGACAGCCACGTCGCGCTGACGAGCCCCCAGGGCGTCCTCGTCGAGATGGACAGCCACTTCGGCGCCGCCGAACCGATCCACTTCACGACGGCCAGGAGCAGGTCGATCTTCACGCTCAAGGACTCCTATGTCGGGTTCAAGAACGACCCGGGAGTGGTGCTCGATGCCGACACCCAGGCCGGGTGGGACGACGTCCAGAGCACGATCAACACCCTCGAGGGGCTCCTCTACGCACGGAATCCGGACTGGACCAAGATCAGCGCCCTCATCGACGTCGACTCGTTCGTCAAGTACTACTTCGTCTCGGAGTTCGTCGAGAACCCTGACGTCGCGTTGTCCAGCGTCTTCTTCTACAAGGACGGCCCGACCGACAAGCTGCACGCCGGACCGGTCTGGGACTACGACATCTCCCTCGGCAACTACGCCACCACCAACCGCGGCGGCAACCCCACCGAGGACTACGTCAAGAACGAGCTCCTGACGATCAAGGGCAACGGCCCCTTCGACTGGTGGACGCAGCTCTTCCGCAACCAGGCGTTCGCGGCGCAGGCCAACGCGACGTACGCGACGCTGAAGCCCTTCGTCAACGACGTGCCCTCCACGATCGACGGTTACCAGACGCAGCTGCTGCAGTCGGCCGCCCACAACTTCGTCGTCTGGCCCAACATCCTCGGCCAGACCTCGGTGATCGCCTTCAACGGCGGGCACTCGCCGATCACGTCGACCTGGGCCGCCGAGGTGGCGCTGCTCCGCTCGTGGGCTGCGCAGCGCGCCTCGTACCTCGCCCATGCCTACGGTGCGAACGTGCCGGTCCTGCGCTACTCCGCCCACGTGCAGAACATCGGCTGGCAGCCCACCGTGTCGACCGGTCAGATGACCGGGACGACGGGTCGGTCCCTGCGCGCCGAGGCGATCAAGATCACCGACACCAACACGACCACGACCGGGTCCGTCGTCGGCAACGCTCACGTGCAGAACATCGGCTGGATGGGCTACCAGGCTCCCGGCGCCGTCATCGGCACGGTGGGGCGGTCGCTCCGCATGGAGGCGATCCAGCTGAAGCTCACGGGCAACCTCGCGACGCGCTACACCATCAGCTATCGCGTCCACGTGCAGAACATCGGCTGGATGGGCTGGGTGTCCAACGGCGCGACGGCGGGCACGACCGGGCGCTCGCTGCGCCTCGAGGCGCTGCAGATCCGCATCGTCAGGAAGTGACGGTCACCACGACCGGACGTCCGGACCCAGGGCGTCCAGGGTCCGGCTTCGGGCGGGAGGCGGAACCGCGTCAGAGCAGGCGCTTGACTCCCGGCACGCGTCGCAGGAGCAGGACGATGACGTACGTCAACGCGAGCACGGCCGCGATGCGCATGAGCAGGACCACCGTGCTCCCCGCCGTGTGCTCGCCACCGATGACGGGCCACTCGAAGACCCACAACAGGATCGTGAGGTGGAGCGCGAAGACTCCCATCGTCGCGTCACCGAGGGTTCGCGCCAGCGAGCTCATCCGGGGCGAGGCGAGACGGTGCAGCGGTCCGTCGCGCCGGATCACTCCTTGGAAGAGGAGAAACAGCGCCGCCGAGTAGACCATCGCCGTGATGCTGTAGTACCAGGCCGGGCTCATCGTCTCGAGCCACTCCGGTGCGTCGGGGTTGCGCCACTGCCACGGCATGAGTGCTCCCAGCGCGACAACCACGACGAGCGACCCGGCCAGCGCTCGGCCTCGCAGGACGACGCCGCGCAGCGCCCAGCCGAGCAGGAAGTAGCCGAGGTAGGGGACCCACCACGTCCAGGCCGTCTCGACGAACACGTCGGGGGTGTCGCGCCACTGCGCCGTCGCCTGGCTCACGGCTGTCATCAGGCACCCGAGCGTGCCCACGACCAGCATCTGGTTGCGCGTCGCCTGTGCCACGAAGGGAATGAGGAACGGTGTGAGCACCGCCAGGCCGAGCACGATCCAGAAGAAGTAGAGGGCGCCGTAGAGCTTGCCGCTCAGTGCCTGGGCCGCGGCGTCGCTCAGCCCCAGGTCCTGGTCGAGGAGGAGCACGCGCACGAGGAAGTACCAGGCGTGCCAGAAGACGATGGCCGGCAGGAGCCGGAGGGCGCGCTTGCGGAGGAACTCACGCGGCCCCTGGTAGCGGGCAGGGTCGAGCAGCAGGGCGCCGCTCAGCATGACGAACACCGGGACCGCGAAGACCCCCAGGACGTCGAGGTAGATGGCCGTGGTGCCACGCAGCGTGCCCCGGGCCCCGGGCTCCAGCGCGTTGTAGCCAACAGTGTGGATCGTGACCACTGCGGCGATGGCCACGAACCGCAGCCATGAGATCCACGCCAGGTCCGGTCGGGGACGCGCCTGCGTCGCGTGCGTCTGGACGCTGGTGCGTGCATCCTCGACGACCGCGTGAACGCTCTGACCCGAATCTCCGACGAGGACGGCGACGTCTGGGCGCGACGGGTCGACGAGCTCGGGCCGGCCCCCGTGTGCAGAGGTGCTCATCAGCACGTCCGCAGGTCGACGTGTGCGCGGCATGCACGGGGGACGGGCTGTGGGTGAGTGGGGCGCACGGGACTCCATGGACGAGGTGCTGTGTGGGGGTGGGGGCTCGAACCCGGCGCAGCGGCGGACGACCGGGCCCTGGTGTGGCGCGCCGGGTACAGCCGGGGGGCCACGCCACCGCAGGGTACAGGCACACGGCCTCTCGGGCCTCTTCACGCCGACGCCGCCCACTCCCGCAGGTGCGCGGGAGTGGGCGGCATCGGCATCGGGTTGGGCGCCGGTGATCGATGGGTTAGTCGGAGGAGACCGTCGACATACCGGTCTTGATGAGCTCCATCACCGAGCTGTCGGCGAGCGTCGTGACGTCGCCGACCTCGCGACCCTCGGCCACGTCACGCAGGAGCCGCCGCATGATCTTGCCGGAGCGGGTCTTGGGCAGCTCGCTGACGATCATGATCGAGCGCGGCTTCGCGATCGGGCCGATCTCCTTGGCCACGTGGTTGCGCAGCTCCTGAACGAGGTCCTTGCCCTCGCCCACCTCGTCGGCCTCCTCGACGAACTCCTGGCGCAGGATGACGAACGCGCACACGGCCTGGCCCGTCGTCTCGTCGTTGGCGCCGACCACCGCGGCCTCGGCGACCTTCGGGTGCGACACGAGGGCCGACTCGATCTCGGCCGTCGAGAGGCGGTGGCCGGAGACGTTCATGACGTCGTCGACGCGGCCGAGCAGCCAGATGTTGCCGTCGGCGTCGTACTTCGCGCCGTCGCCGGCGAAGTAGTACTTCTCGCCGAACCGCGACCAGTACGTCTCCTTGTAGCGCTCCGGGTCGCCCCAGATGCCGCGCAGCATCGACGGCCACGGCTTCGTCAGCACGAGGTAGCCGACCTGCTCGGGCGTCGTGAACGGCTTGCCCTCGTCGTCGAGGATCTCGGCGCTGATGCCGGGGATCGGCTTCTGCGCCGAGCCGGGCTCGAGGGTCGTGACGCCGGGCAGCGGGCTGATCATGATGGCGCCGGTCTCGGTCTGCCACCACGTGTCGACGATCGGGGCGCGTCCCCCGCCGATGTGCTTGTGGTACCAGAGCCACGCCTCGGGGTTGATCGGCTCGCCGACCGACCCGAGCAGCCGCAGCGAGCTCATGTCGAACTTCGCCGGGATGTCGGCGCCCCACTTCATGAAGGTGCGCACGGCCGTCGGAGCCGTGTAGAGGATCGTGACCTTGTAGTCCTGCACGATCTCCCACCAGCGCCCCTGGTGCGGCGTGTCAGGGGTGCCTTCGTACATCACCTGCGTGACGCCGTTGGTGAGCGGCCCGTAGACGATGTAGGAGTGACCGGTGACCCAGCCGATGTCGGCGGTGCACCAGTAGACGTCGGTGTCGCGGTGGACGTCGTGGACGACGGCGTTCGTGTAGGCCGCCTGCGTCAGGTAGCCGCCGGTCGTGTGGAAGATGCCCTTCGGCTTCCCGGTCGTGCCCGACGTGTAGAGGATGAAGAGCGGGTGCTCGGCCTCGAAGGGCTGCGCCTCATGGGTCGGCGCGGCCTTCTCGAGGGCCTCGTGCCACCAGACGTCGCGGTCGTTCCACGCGGTGTCCTGGCCGGTGCGCTTGACGACTAGCACGTGCTCGACCGACGTGTCGTCGTGGTCGAGAGCCGCGTCGACCGCGGGCTTGAGGGCCGACGGGGCGCCGCGGCGGTAGCCGCCGTCGGACGTGATGACGACCTTCGCCTTGGCGTCGTCGATGCGCGAGTGCAGGGCCTCGGCCGAGAAGCCGCCGAAGACGACGGAGTGCGGGGCGCCGAGTCGGGCACAGGCAAGCATCGCGACCGCGGCCTCGGGGATCATCGGCAGGTAGATCGCGACGGTGTCGCCCTTGCCGACGCCGAGGTCGGCGAGGGCGTTGGCCGCGCGCTGCACCTCGGCGTGGAGGTCGGCGTACGTGATGTCGCGGGTGTCGCCCTCGGGCTCACCGACGAAGTGGATCGCGACCTTGTCGCCCCGCCCCGCCTCGACGTGGCGGTCGACGGCGTTGACGCACGCGTTGAGCTCGCCGTCGGCGAACCACTTCGCGAAGGGCGGGTTGCTCCAGTCGAGCGACTGCGTGAACGGCGTGCTCCACGTCAGGTAGGTGCGGGCCTGCTCGGCCCAGAAGCCGTCGTGGTCATCGGCCGCCTGGTCGTAGAGGTCGGCCGTGCCGTTCGCCTGCGCGGCGAACTCGGGCGGCGGCGGGAAGGTCAGTCCCTCATGGACGAGGTTCTCGAGCGGCTCTTCGCTCACTGGTGTCACCCTTTCGCATCGACGATGGTGCGGTCGCGCCGCCCGCGCACGTGTCGGCGGGGTCGACGTGGTTGATGCACAACTCAAACGCAGGCTAGTTCGCGCTTCAAGGGCGGAGTGAGCCGGGTCTCATCGCTACCGACGAGTAGCCCGCCGAGCGGTCCGAGTCCGAGGACGAGCGGTCGGGCCCATGGGCACCCGCGGGGGGACCACGGCATACGCCATCCGGCCCCAACGCTTCACCTGAGGTTCTCCGCGTGGTGGGCTGCGGCGGCCGCGGAGTCACAAATGTGGACGACATGGACACGACTCACCAGCTGCCCTCTCGCCGAACCCTTCTCCGTGGTGGCCTCGCCACCGGGACCGTCGCCCTCGCCGGGGCCGGCGTCGTCCTCGACAGCCGTCCCAGCGCGGCGGCCGTCGTCCCGGCCGCCAACCCCTTCACCCTCGGCGTCGCCAGCGGCGACCCCGAGCCCGACGGCTTCGTCCTCTGGACGCGCCTCGCCCTCGACCCGCTCGCCGCCGACGGACTCGGTGGTATGCCGTGCGCGACCTACCAGCTGAACTGGCAGGTCGCGTCGGACGACCGATTCGCCGACGTCGTCAAGGCGGGATCGGTTGCGGCACAGCCCGGTTGGGCCCACTCCGTGCACGTCGAGGTCCACGGCCTCCGACCGGGCCGGGAGTACTTCTACCGCTTCCGTCTGGGCAAGCACCTCTCCGAGCCCGGTCGGGCGGTCACCGCGCCGAACCCGTGGGAGACCCCGTCGGCGCTCGCCATGGCGTTCGTCTCGTGCTCGAACTTCCCCGCGGGCTACTTCACGGCCTACGGGCGCCTCGCGGAGGAGCGGCCGGACGTCATCCTGCACCTCGGCGACTACCAGTACGAGGGCGGCGGCAACGGCGTCGGCCGCAACCATGCCGGCCCGGAGACGACGACGCTCGCCGGCTACCGGCAGCGCTACGCGCAGTACAAGAGCGACCCCGACCTCCAGGCTGCGCACGCCGCTGCGCCGTGGCTCGCCGTCTGGGACGACCACGAGGTCGACAACAACTACGCCGGGGACGTCCCCGAGAAGGTCGCCGAGACGCCGACGTTCCTCCAGCGCCGGGCCGCGGCCTACCGCGCGTACTACGAGAACATGCCGCTGCGCCGCTCGTCGGTGCCGGACGGCCCGAACCTCGACCTCTACCGCCGCGTCCGGTGGGGTCGGCTCGCGAACTTCCACATGCTCGACACGCGCCAGTACCGCTCCGACCAGGCCTGCGGCGACGGCTACAAGGACTGTCCCGCGGCGGACGACCCGACGCGCTCGCTGCCCGGGATGGAGCAGGAGCAGTGGCTGCTCGACGGCTTCCGGCAGTCGGAGGCGCGGTGGGACCTGCTCGGCCAGCAGGTCTTCTTCGGGCAGCGCGACAACGACGCGACGGCGCGGACGACCGTGTCGATGGACGCGTGGGACGGCTACCGCGCGTCGCGTCGGCGGGTCACCCAGGGCTGGCTCGATGCCGGCGTGCGCAACCCCGTCGTGCTGACCGGCGACGTGCACGCCCACTGGGCCTCGGACCTCTACCTCGACTGGGACCAGCCCGGCGAGGTCGTCGGATCGGAGCTCATCACGAGCTCGATCACGTCGGGCGGCAACGGCTACGACAGCCCGACCGGCCAGCACCCGTGGGCCACGTGGAACCCCAACCTGCGCTTCTGGACCAACCTGCGCGGCTACGTCTCGACGACGATCACCCCGTCCGAGCTGACGGCGCGCTTCCGGTGCGTGCCGGTCGTGACGACACCCGGCGCGGAGGCGTTCACCCGCGCGGAGTTCGTCATCGACGACGGCATCCGCGGCTTGCGGCAGACCGCCGACCACCCGCTGCCGACGACGACCCTGCGGCGCTCGACCCCGAGTCAGGAGCAGATCGTCGCCGACACGATCCGCGAGGAGACCCACGGCAGCGCCTGAGCGCCCACCCCGTCGGGTGGCCCGTCAGGTGGCCCCGCCGCCACACCCGGCGCCTCACCCAGGTCGGGAGCGGTCCCGGCCCGTGCCGGGACCGTACCCGCTCAGGACTTGTTCCGCGGCACGTAGACGACGAGCCGCTCGGGGAACCCGGACCCGAAGGCGCCGAGCACGATGAGCAGGTCGGCGTGCGCACCGGGGAGGGTGATGAGGCCACCGGCCGCCGCGAAGTAGAAGGTCAGCGCCGCCACCGAGCCGATCAGGGCGTGCACGACGGCGGTGGTCAGCGACCCGAGGTGCGACGGAGGCTGGGCCCGCGGGCGGGCGCACAGGCGCTGCATCGCGCTCGTCACGGCGCCGATGGTCCCGGCGACGGCCGCCGACGAGGCGAGCCACGGCGTGTCGAGCGCGGGCGACCGGGTGCTCAGGTGGGCCCAGATGAGCCAGCCGGCGACGGCGAGCAGCCCGAGGAGGATCACCGACAGCCAGATGCGCTGGGCCGTGTTGGCCTCCATCGCGGTGTAGCGGCTGCTGTTGAGGTCGTTGCGGATCCGCCGCGCCTCGCGCAGGTACTCCCGGTCCGCCCGAAGGTCCGACGGTGTCGCCCGGCGGGCGGGAGGCTCCGCACCCGGGTCATTGGCACCCGTCGCCGCCGTGCCCGTGGAGCCCGTGGAGCCCGCGGTGCCCGTAGGGCCCGTAGGTCCGGCCGACATCCGGCGCAACAGGTCGAGCGCGGCCTCACGCCACCAGCCGGCTTCCTCGTCGAGCGCGATCTCGCACCGGAGGCTGTGCCGGGCGGCCTCGAGCTGGTGACGCCCGAGGAACGAGACCTCGAGCTCCTCGGCCCGGCTGACCAGGGCCCACCCCTTGCCGGCGTCGTGCTGCTCGCGCGCGACGGCTGCCTTGTCGAGGAGCAGGAGCACCTCGTCCTGCGGGTCCGGGCGGTCCCGGGCGTCGTCCCGGCCCTCCCACGCCTCGGAGGCCCGCCAGGGCTGTCCCGCCAAGCGCGCCCGGACGCTCTCGATCTGCCAGTCCAACCGGGCGAGCTCACGGTCGCGCCCGGTCACGTGGTCCTGCACCCAGAGCAGGGCCGGGCGCCACGACGACCCGCGCTGCGCGGCAGGCGTCACCGCCAGTCCCACCGACGCCTGTGCCATGTCGGTCCTCCCAGATGGTCCCCGCGGAGGCGGCCGGTGCCGCCTTCCATCGGGACAGACGGCCCGGCGCGACCGGGTGATACGCCGGTCCGCTGCGACCGGCCCGAGGGCTCGGCTGCCGCGCCCGAACGCGGCGCCGCCGACGTGTCGCTGCCCATCCGATCGGCGGTCCTGCGACGAAGATGGGGTGTGACCGACCGGACCTATCGCCTCGTCATCCGCGCTGCCCTCGGCGTCTTCGCGGCGCTCGGGCTGCGCATCGACGTACGGGGCGCCGAGCACCTGCCGCGCGAGGGTGGCGCGGTGCTCGCCGCCAACCACGTGGGCTTCCTCGACTTCCTGTTCGTCGGCCTCGTCGGACGACAGCGGGGTCGCTTCGTCCGCTTCCTCGCCAAGCAGGGCGTCTTCACACCACCGGTCGTCGGCGCCGCGATGCGGGCGATGGGGCACGTGGCCGTCGATCGCGCACACGGTGAGGTCTCGCTGCGCCACGCCGTCGCGAGGGCCCGGGCCGGTGAGGTCGTCGGTCTCTTCCCCGAGGCGACGATCTCGCACTCGTGGCAGCTGCGGCCGTTTCGTCCCGGCGCGGCCGCGGTCGCGACGTGGTGCCAGGTGCCGCTCATCCCGGTGGCCGTCTGGGGCAGCCAGCGGATCCTCACCGTGGGTGGTCGGTTCAGCCTCCGCCGGGGCACGGCCGTCACGATCGTCGTGGGCGAGCCGCTGAGTCCCGCGCCCGACGCCGAGCCGTATGCCGTCTCGGAGCAGCTGCGGGACCGCCTGCAGGTCGTGCTCACCGAGGCGATGGACGCCTATCCCGACCAGCCGAAGGACGACGCCGACCGCTGGTGGATCCCCGCCTCCCGCGGGGGCACGGCGCCGGGCCCCGAGGAGGGTCTGCGCCTCGACGAGGAGGGTATGCGCCAGGCGGACCTCGCAGCCGAGGCGCGGATCCAGCGCTCCCGCAAGCGCGCCCGCCTGCGTCGCATCCGGCGCAGTCGAGTCACGACGGGTGGCGCTCAGGCGCCCCCGTCGATCCGTGAGAGCGCCTCGTAGTCCGCTCGGTCCTTGGCCTCGTCGTGCTCGTCGTCGACGCGGGGCCGCCTCTTGTCGCGAACCATGATCTCGAGAGCCGGGACCCGCGCCGTGACCCCGTCGAGTGTCTGCCGTGCGTCCCCGAACGGCTGCTCGGACCACACGGCGGCCTCGGGCTCGAACGGGATGACGACCCTCCCGCCCTCGTCGACCACGAAGGTCAGCTCGAGCAGCACCCCGGCACGCACGTAGCGCGTGCCCACGACCTCGTCCTCGAACGGCGTGTGCAGCCAACCGTTTCCGACGAGGGCAGCGTGCAGCGCGGAGCCGTCGTCGCGCCGGACGGCCAGGTCGACGTCGTCATGTGGACGCGTGACGCGGCCCACCCAGAAGTCGACACCCCAACCCCCGAAGAGCCAGTGCTGCACACCGGCACCGTCGAGGAGCCGGCCCACATCGGCGATCGCCGCGAGCTGCTCCTGCGGTGTCGCGCCGGCGAGATCGCCCGGCTGCGTGTCGTTCTCCATGGCTCAGGCTAGGGCCGTCGGGGCCGGGCACGCGATGTGGTTTCGCGGGTCTCAGTAGCTCATCCCCATCACCGCCCGCACGGTCGCCAGCGTCCGCTCGGCCACCTCGTTGGCGCGCGCGTTCCCCTCGTGGAGCACCGAGGTGACGTATGCCGGGTCGCGGGCGAGGTCGGCCCGCCGCGCCCGGTGCCCGGCAAGGGACTCGTTGACCGCATCGGTGACGACGCGCTTGAGGGCCTGGGCGCCGCCGTCGCCGACCCGCTCGGCCACCGCCTCCGGTGCCTCGTCGAGGAACAGTCCCGCGATCGTCAGCAGGTTCGCCACGGCAGGACGGCCCTTGGGGTCGAACGTGATCCGTCGCTCCGAGTCGGTCCGCGCGGCCCGCACCCGGGCGGCCGTCTCGTCGGCGCTGTCGCGCAGGTTGATGACGTTGCCCTTGCTCTTGCTCATCTTCGTGCCGTCCGTCCCGAGCAGCAGTGGGACCTCGCTGAGCAGGGCCTCGGGCTCGGCGAAGACGCTGTGCCCCGCGGCATACCTCTGGTTGAAACGGCGCGCGATGGCTCGGGTCTGCTCGAGGTGCGGCAGCTGGTCCCGGCCGACCGGCACGATCCGGCTGTGGCAGAAGAGGATGTCGGCTGCCTGGTGCACCGGGTAGGTGAGCAGCAGGCCCGACAGCGGCCGTCCGTCGGACAGGGCGAGCTCGTCCTTGACCGTCGGGTTGCGGCGCAGCTCCGCGTCGGTGACGAGGGACAGGAACGGCAGCATGAGCTGGTTGAGGGCCGGCACCGCGCTGTGGGTGAAGATCGTCGTCCGAGCCGGGTCGAGGCCGGCGGCGAGGTAGTCGAGCACGAGCCCCTGGACGTTGGCACCGATCTCGCCGACCGAGTCGCGGTCGGTGATGACCTGGTAGTCGGCGATGACGACGAACGTCTCGACCCCCTTCTCCTGCAGTCGGACCCGGTTGCGCAGGCTCGCCAGGTAGTGGCCGATGTGAAGCGGACCGGTGGGACGGTCGCCGGTCAGCATCCGGAAACGTGCGGCGTCCTCGGCGTCCTCGGCGTCCTTGGCGGCATCGGTGGCGTGCTCGTCGATGAGCGCGTCGAGGACGGCGCTGCGCTCCAGGGCCACGGCATACGTCGCCCTCTCGTCGGCGTCGCCGGGGGCAGGCGGTGTGGCGGAGCGGGTCGTGCTGCTGGTGATGGTGCTGGTCATGGTCTCTCCTGGTGTGGTGGGTGGCCCACGGGAGAGACCTCGCCGCACGTCGTGGACATGCGAGGAGCCGCCCGTGGGCGGCTCCGGATCTCGGGTTGGTTCGACGGGCCGCCTCAGCTGGGCAGCCACCACGCGCGGGTCGGTGCGACGGTCGAACTCATGTCAGTCAGGATACGCGAGGAGCACGCGCTCGGCGATCAGGGTGACCCACGGGCTCGGCGCACCCACCCGCTCGTTGGGCACGTGGGTCAGGCCGGGGTAGGCGCGGCTCGGTGTCCAGCGGCCGTCGGCCCGGCGCCGAGCGTGGATGATCGACAGCGACTCGTCCATCCGCTCGTCGCGCGGGATGCCTGCAGCTGCAAGGGAATCCAGGCCACGAAGGATGTCGTAGTGCCACCGGGCCGGGTAGTGCAGACCCGTGAACTCGGCACGGATCACCTCGCCGGTGCGCTCGCTGCGCAGGAGCCGGTGACGCAGGAGGAACTCGGCGGCCGACGACCGGGCCCGCTCCAGCTCGTCGGCGCGGTAGGCGGCCCCGGCGCTGAGGTAGGCGGTGATGCCCTCGATGACGCACACGGTCGTGTGCACGGACGAGTGCGTGACTCGAACACCAGGACGGTTGTGCCGACAGTTGAAGCCCCCGTCCGCCACGACCTCGCGCAGCAGCAGGTCGACGACGCTGCGCAGCTCGTCCTCGGACGCGCCGAACCAGCTCGCGTAGCCCAACGCCATGCCGTTGATGCAGGCATCGCTCGGCTTGGCGGGCGGCGACGGGCTGACGCCGCCGTCGTCGGCCTTGCAGCCGTCGAGGATGAGCCCCACCGTCTCCCGGGCCTCCGCGTTCTGCGGGGCCAGGCCGATCTGCCCGAGCTGGAGCAGCGTGTAGTGGCTCGACGTCCACTTCGGCCGGTAGAACCCTCGACCCCAGTGCCCGTCGGGTGCCCGCGCGGCGAGCAGCGCTGCGCCGACACCCTCCGTGGCGATGCGGGCCTGGAGGCCCGGGTCCTCGCGCCCGAGCAGGTCGCGCGTCGTGACGTAGGCCGCGGCCACGTCGCCGGCGAGCAGCCAGTCGATGACGGGGGGAGTGGCCACCGTCTCATCGTGACAGGCAGGGTCGGCCCCTCGACAGATCTAGGCTGACAGGCGTGCCAGACCCGATCCCGAGCCGCCCGACCTCGAGCCTCCCCACCTCGAGCCGCCCGACCCCGGGCGCGACCCCCTCGAGCACGACCTCCAGCCCGTCCTCCCAGCAGAGCGTGCTGCTCGACCAGCTCGCGGCGCTGACCGACCTGCCCGACGTGCGCGCCCGCGCCGACGCAGCCCGGGACGCCTGCACGAGGCTCCGCTTCCACGAGGCCCTGCGCCGACGCATCCCGGAGGCATCGGCCGAGTCCCGGGTGCGGGGTGCCCAGGCGAGTGCGGCCCTCGACGGTGCCGAGTTCCCCGTCGAGGTCGTGCGCGAGCTGATGAGCGGCGCGCGCGACTGGCCCGACGACCTCGACCCCGGTCTGCGCACCCTCAAGGGCGCCGTCTCGGCCACGGCAGAGAGCGAGCGCGTCGTCGCGCTCGTGCGTACCGCGCCCCTCCAGGCGCTGGCTCGGCTCCACGTCGCCGCCGCGTCGCCGGTCGTGAGCGGTGACGCCCTCGGCCGTCCGCGCATCGGTGACGAGGGATGCACCGAGCTCGTCGACCTCGGGCCGGCCCCGCCACCGACCGTCGTCGCCGCACGCCTCGCCTCGCTCTCCGACGTCGTCGTCGCCGCGGCCGGCAGCAACCGCGTCCCGGCGTCCGTCGTGGCGGCCCTCGTGCACGCCGAGATCGCCGCGATCCGCCCTTTCGTCCACGGCAACGGGCTCGTGGCCCGGGCCATGGAGCGCGCGCTCGTCCAGGCCCTGGGGCTCGACCCGACCGGAGTCGCCGTCCCCGAAGCCGGCCACGTGGCGAACGGTGGGCCGGCCTACCTCGGTGCGCTCACGGCATACGCCCAGGGTGGCGCCGCAGGCGTCGGCCTCTGGCTCGCCCAGGCAGGAGAAGCGATGGTCCGCGGGGCCGCGGAGGGGGAGCGGATCAGCGACGCGGTGCGGGCGGGACGACTCACCTGAGTCATCTGAGCCCTGGCTGACAGGCCGGGAGCGGCGATTCGTGCGGGATGTCCACCGGGGTGGACAGTTTCTTGCCGCCGCGGCGACGAGGGGGGTGTCGCCACGCCGACGGCGTGGAGTAGAACGGAGTCAGGAACCACATCGCCGAGAGGCGTAGATCCGGATCCACGCAGAACAGATGTCTCGAGAAGAGGCCGAGTACCCACGCGAGAGCAGTTCCCTTGGAACAGTCCACCCCCGGGCGCACAACCGGGGCGACACTATCGAGAATGCACGCCTGGTAGCCCGGAGCTTCTCTGGAGGCCCTCCGACCGTTGGTCGGGGGGCCTCCGCCTTGTGTGGGAAGATCTGTCGGCGCCTTCGGAGTTGAACGTTTCTGTCGTGTCGTGACAAATCGCGAGAAATCACCGCGTGTCGTGACTTCTCGGTTTGCAATCCGAAGGACTAGCGTCCAGCATTGTTGGTGGTGCTCCCCTCATGGGTCGAGCACCGACGCGATCTGGCCCCTCCCCCCCGGTGCCAGTCTCGTGAGGTGGCCTTCGTCTTCCCCCGGACGAAGGCCACCACTATTTTCCGGGCCGGTTGCCTTCGGGCGCGTGCGGCTGGGTCGGCTTGTCCACATCCCCTCGGGCGCAGGGCCGGGTATCCACCGGCTTGCGTATGCCGCTGGGCCGGCTCCGTCCCGTGCGTGACGGTGGGCGCATGGGAAACGTCATCGCCTTCGTGCCGGCCTCTGGTGGGGTCGGGTCCTCGACCCTCGCGGCTGCGGTCGCCGTGCGCGCCGCCGCGGCCGGGCGCTCGGTCGTGGCCGTCGACCTCGACCGCGTCTCAGGGTCTCTCGACGTCGTCTTCGGCCTCGAGCAGGAGCCGGGGTGGCGCTGGCCGGAGCTGGCCGACGTGGCGGGCGTCGTGGACGGGCTAGGGCTCGCCGACGAGCTCCCGGTCTCGTGCGGGGTGCCCGTGCTCTCGGGGAGCGGCGGCTCCGGGTGGGTGGGTCCGCTCGACGACACCGACGACGGGTGGGCGCAGAGCCTGCCCGACGTCGTGGCCGGCCTGGCCGACGCGCACGACCTGACGGTTCTCGACCTGTCCCGAGACCCGTCCGTGCTGGCCCGCGTCGGGCTGCTCGTCGACGCGGTCGTCGTCGTGTCCGGCACCCAGGTGCCGCAGCTCGCGGCCACTGCCTCCGTCGTGTCCGGCGTGCGCGGCCTGCTCCGCGGTCTGCGTGACGCCGGGCGGGCGTGGGAGGCCCAGCCCCTCCTGCCGATCGAGCCGTGGGTCGTCCTGCGCGGTGCCCACACCGAGCCCGACCTCGAGGACCTCGTCATGGACGGCCTCGACGTGCCGCTCGTGGCCACGGTCGGCGACGACCGGCGCCTCGTCTCCGAGGTGGCCGAAGGACTGCCGCCGGGCGCTCGGGGACGCGGCGAAGTCGTGCGTGCCGCTGACGAGCTGCTGCTGCGGCTCACCGACCAGGCGGTCGCCGCATGAGCGTCCAGCCACGGCCCGGCGGCTCGCTCACGCCGGCGGTGTGGCAGCGCGTCCGCGACGGCATCGGTCCCGACGGCGCGGCGGTGGCCGAGGTGGCCACCCAGGAGCGTGGTGCGCTCGGAGCCCACCGTGTCGCCGAGACCCGGTCGGCGCTGGCCTCGCGGGTGCTCGGCGCCGGACCGCTCGACCCCTGGCTCGCCGAGCCGGGCGTCACCGACATCGCCGTCAACGGCGACGGACGCATCTGGGTCGACCGTGGGCACGGCATGGAGTGGGTGGGCGAGCGGCTCGATTCCGACGACGCCCGAGGTCTTGCCGTTCGCCTGGCCGGCATCGCGGGGCGCCGCCTCGACGAGGCCAGTCCCTGGGTCGACGGGCAGCTCCCGTCCGGCGCTCGGCTCCACGCGATGCTGCCGCCGCTCGTCGACGGTGGCCCGCACATCACGATCCGGGTGCCGCCCGGGGAGCCGGTCTCCCTGACCGAGCTCTGCGGWCGCGCGATGATGCCCCCGGAGTGGGAGCCCGTGCTGCGCGCCGTGGTCGCCCGGCGGCTCGCGTTCGTCGTCTCGGGCGGCACGGGAGCCGGCAAGACCACCCTCCTGGCGGCACTGCTCGGCTGCAGCGACCCGGTGGAGCGGCTGCTCGTCGTCGAGGACGTGCGCGAGCTGACGGTCGACCACCCTCACCTCGTCCGGCTCGAGGCCCGACCGGCCAACGTCGAGGGCGCCGGCGAGGTCACGTTGACGACGCTCGTGCGGCAGGCGCTGCGCATGCGCCCCGACCGGATCGTCGTCGGCGAGGTCCGGGGGGCCGAGGTGCGGGAGCTGCTGGCCGCGCTCAACACCGGCCACGAGGGCGGGTGCGGCACGGTCCACGCCAACGCCCCGGCCGACGTCGTGGCCCGGTTCGAGGCGCTCGGTGCCCTGGCGAGCTTGGGGCCCGATGCGGTCCGGGCCCAGCTGGCGGCTGCCATCGACGTCGTCGTGCACGTGACGCGCGACCACGGAGGGCGGCGCGTCGCCTCGGTGGCGGCGCTCTTCCGTCGCGACGGCAACCCCTGCATCGTGCCCGCGCTCGAGTGGGACGGCCCCGGTCACGAGCCCCGATGCGGTCCGGCGTGGCCGGCGCTCGCCGGCCGGCTCGGGCTGGAGTCGGAGCTCGTTCGGCCGACCGTGATGGCGCCCCCGGCTCTGACCTCGACCCCGCAGACGGCATCGGCCCCGCCGCCGGACCCGGTCTCGCGGCCAACGGCATCGGCCCCGCCGCCGGACCCGGTCTCGCGGCCAACGGCCCCGGCCGCGCCACCGATCCCGGCCTCGGCCGCGGAGGCGTCGTGAACGCCGGTGCCGTCGGGGCGCTGGCCGCGCTCCTGCTCGGTCTGGCCGTGCTCCTGTGGCCGAGCGGGGTGTCCGCTCGGGCGACCGCGGTCGACCTCTGGGGAGGTGAGTCTCCCGGAGGTGAGGCGGGCGCCCGGCTCTCCGGTGGCTTGGCCGGCGGGCACGGTGGTGGGCCCGGGCGGCACGCCGCACTCGGCTCGGCAACCGACGGGTTCGCAGCCGGCCAGGGTGGAGCAAGCCTGTGGCGTCAGGACCCGGTCGACCTCTACCGGCGCTGGCGACTTCGCCGACGGCCGGGAGCGCTCGTCGACGACGTCCTCGACCTGCTGCGCGGCATCGGTCCGGCCCTCGGGGCGGGCCTGACGCCGAGCCGCGCCATCGAGCTCGCGGCCACCTCGACGCTCGGTGCCGAGCGGGTCCAGCTGGCCCGACAGGCCCATGCCCGACAGGACCATGCCCGACAGGACCAACGGTCCCGCGCGCGCAACAGCCGGCACGCGGCCTCCCTCTCGGCTCCCGGCCGACCGTGGTCGTCCGGCGGCACCGCACGCGGCGATGACCGGCCGGCCGCCGACATCGACCGGCTCGTCGGCAGCCTTCTCCACGCGAGCCACCGCGCCGAGCCGACCTCGCCGGTCTGGGCCGAATGGGCGGCCCGCAGCGCATCCGCTGAGCTGGCACTCGTCGCGGCTGCCTGGCGCCTGTCCGAGAACACCGGCGCCCCGCTCGCCTCCGCGGTCGACCGTGCGGTGGGTGGGCTCCTCGACGCTCGCACCCGTCGGGGCAAGGTCGCGGTCGCCGTGGCCGGGCCTCGGGCCACGGTCACCGTCCTTACCCTCCTGCCGCTGACGGGCCCGATCTTCGGGCTGGCCTGCGGCATCGACCCGGCGACGCTCTACCTCGGGTCTCCGATCGCGACGGTGTCCGTCGTGGCCGGGGTGCTTCTCGTCTGGGTCGGTCGGGTCTGGTGCTCCCGGATGGTCCGTCGGGCGGTGCGGCCATGAGCGCACTCGTCGTTGCTCCTGCCGCCGATCCTGGCGTCGTCGAGGCGATCGCCGAAGCCGTTGCCCTCACCGACGTGGTCCTCGGCGGGCGTCTTCTCGGAGTCATGGCAGCCGGCCTCGCTGCCGGTGCGGTGCTCGTCCTGCTCGGCGGTCGCGGTCACCCGGTCGTCGGCGCCGGCCACGAGACGCCGAGCATCGCCGTCGGGTCGAGTCCGACAGACCCGGCCCGCTCGACAGATCCCACCGGTTCGACCAAGGCAAGCCGCCCGACCGGTTCGACCCACCCGACCGGTTCGACCCACGGCATCGGCTCGATGGACCGCTCCCCAGCCGCGCACCGTGGCGGCGCTGTGCCGCCCCCGTCCGGCAGCACGAAGGACGACGGGAGGCGGGCCACCGACGCCGAGGTGTCCTCTGCCCTCGCTCTGCTCGCCCTGGCGTACCGGTCGGGCCTGCCCACGTGGGACGTGCTCGAGGCGGTGGCCACCGGGCTGCCCGGGCGCGCGTCAACGGACCTGCGGCAGGTCGCGGCTGCCCTGAGGTGGGGAGCGACGGAGGCCGATGCCTGGGCCTCCGTCGGGCCCACGTGGTCGCCGGCCGCACGCGCGGTGGCCATCGCCCACCAGGCAGGCGTGCCGCCCGGAGCGATGTTGCTCGCTGCCTCGGACGACCTGCACTCCGCTGAGCTCGAACGCCTCGAGGTCTCGGCGGCCAAGGTCGGCGTCCGCCTCGTCGCCCCGCTCGGCCTCGTGCTGCTCCCGGCGTTCTGCCTGACCACGGTGGCGCCGCTCGTCATCGCCCTCGCGGGCGACCTGCTGGCGGTCTGACGTGGCACCGAGCACCCCTCCCCCAGGGGACCCAGCGTCCCGGGCACCCCGCCCGGGCGAGGAGAGGAGAACCCATGACCCATCAGCTGATCCGACGACTCACGCGTCGCCGGGTGACCTCCGGACGCCGCGACCGCGGGATGACGACGGCGGAGTACGCCGTCGGCATCATGGCGGCCTGCACCTTCGCGCTCGTGCTGCTCGGAGTCGTCAAGTCCGACGCGGTGCGCGGAGCCCTGGCAGGCATCGTCCAGAGCGCCCTGGGGATCGCGGGGTGAGGTCGCGACGCCCTCGACCCGCACCGGGTCGGGAGCGCGGGATGGTGACGGCGGAGCTCGCCGTCGCCATCCCGTCGGTCGTGCTCCTCCTCGGCTTCTGTCTCGTCGCGGTCAACGCCGCCGTCGACCAGATCCGGTGCGTCGACGCTGCCCGGGTCGCCGCACGAGCGGCGGCCCGTGGCGACGACCCGGCGCGGGTCCGTGACCTCGCCGTCGAGACGGCGCCCACGGGCGCTCGCGTGCAGGTCTCCGGCGTCGGTGGGGGAGTCCGGGTCGTCGTCTCGGCCCGCACCGGCGGCTGGGGGCTGCTGCCCGGCTGGGAGCTCAGCGCCTCAGCCGTGACACCCGTCGAGTCGCCGTCATGACGACCGTGCCGATCGTGCGGGTCGGGCCGACACGTCCCCAGGGCGAGCGTGGCGCGGCGAGCGTCCTCGCGCTGTCGGTCGTGGCCGTGGTGCTGGTCCTCACCATGGGCGGTCTCGTGGTGGCCTCCGTGGTGGTCGCCAGCCACCGGGCTCGGGTGGCCGCCGACCTCGGCTCCCTGGCCGCCGCATCGGCGATGCAGGACGGTGCGGACTCGGCTCAGGCGTGCGCGGTGGCGCACCAGGTGGATCGCGCGAACGGTGCTGCGACACAGTCGTGTTCGTCGATGGGGGCAGACGTCGAGCTGCGCGTCACTGTCCGGGCCCGGCTGTGGCCCGAGCCTGCCACGGCCCGCGCCCGTGCGGGTCCCCAACGCTGACGGTTGGGGGCTGACGTCCGGCACGATGACGGCAGAGCACTGACTGCCGAACAGTGACGGTCGAACAGTGACGGTCGGACGTCAGCGGTTCTGCCAGGCGTCCGGGGCTGTGAGCAGCTGACGCACCCGGTCCGGCAGGTCGCCGGTGCGGAGGTCCTCGAGGGAGGTGTCGTCGAGCACCTCGCGCAGGCTCGCACGGACCGCCACCCAGAGGCTCGGCAGGTGGGTGGCGACACCTTGGTACTCCGTCTCGTGCGGTCGCAGTCCGCGCACCTCGGCGAGCGGACCGTCGACGGCGCGGAAGATGTCGCCGACGCTGATCTCCCCACGCGGCCGCCCGAGCACGTAGCCGCCGCGGGCACCGCGACGGCTCAGGACGAGGTTGCCGCGGCGCAGGTCGGCGAAGATCGCCTCGAGGAACTTGCGCGGCAGCTCCTGCCGGGTCGAGAGGCTGTCGATGCTGATCGGGCCCGAGCCCTCCGCGTCCGACTCGGCGAGGATGAGCATCGCGCGGACCGCGTAGTCGACTCGTGCCGAGATGTCCACCCATGCAGTCTGCCGCACCCGCGGTGACCTCCGCGCCAATCGGGCCCACCGGCGACGTGGCGCCGATGTCCGGGACCGCGGCGGGACGACAAGAAGTGAGGACGTGACCACTCGATGGGTGGCGAAGCATCGGGGTGTGACGACGGGACCACTCGATGGTCCGGGTGTGACGACGGGGACAGTCGACGGGGGGCGACGCACCGGGTGCGACTGAGGCGGCGAGGTGTCGTCCCCTCGCCGCCTCAGTTCACTCGGTGACCCGAGCTGCCCGCCCGCGTCGCTCGGCGACGAGAGGGGCTTCACGACATACGTTATGCCGTCGTCTGCGCCCGTGCGAGATCTGTCCCACGTTGGTGCAGCGGAGCTGGACGGTCGGGCGTCAGATCGCGAGGGCCGGGTCGTGGTCGACGACGCTCGAGCGCCCGACGGCGCGCGCGTGGATCGTCTCCCCCTCCCGCAGCTGCAGCTCGGCGGCGTCGCGCCGCGTGATCTGCGCAGCGAACCGCTCGCCCGAGTCGGCCCGCAGGTCGACCCTGACCTCGAAGCCGAGGGGCACGACCCGCTCGACGACGGCGTCGATGACCCCGGGGGAGTCGGGCACCTTGGCGTCGAGGGCGAGCGCCGTCGCGCGGTCGCGCTCGAGCGCGATGTCGTGCGGTCGCACGAGCTGCCCGCCGAGGTGCGCGACCGAGCCGAGGAAGCCCATGACGAAGTCGTTGGCGGGGCGCTCGTAGAGCGTGACGGGGTCGCCGACCTGCTCGATGCGTCCCTTGTTGAGCACGGCGATCCGGTCGGCGACGTCGAGCGCCTCCTCCTGGTCGTGCGTCACGAGCACCGTCGTCACGTGCACCTCGTCGTGCAGCCGGCGCAGCCACTGGCGCAGGTCGGTGCGCACCTTCGCGTCGAGGGCGCCGAAGGGCTCGTCGAGCAGCAGCACCTGCGGGTCCACTGCGAGAGCCCGGGCGAGCGCCATCCGCTGGCGCTGACCGCCGGAGAGCTGCGCCGGATAGCGGTGCTGGAAGCCGTCGAGCCCGACGATCTCGAGCAGCTCGTCGACCTTCTTGGCCGTCTCGGCCTTGGGGCGCTTGCGGATCGTCAGTCCGAAGGCGACGTTGTCGCGCACGGTCATGTGCTTGAACGCGGCGTAGTGCTGGAAGACGAAGCCGATCCCGCGCCGCTGCGGCGGCTCGTCCGTGACGTCGCGGCCCTCGATCGTCACGATGCCGGAGTCGAGCTCCTCGAGGCCGGCGATCGCGCGCAGCAGCGTCGACTTGCCGGAGCCGCTCGGCCCGAGCAGCGCGGTCAGCGAGCCGCTCGGGATGTCGAGGCTCACGTCGTCGAGCGCGGTGAACGAGCCGTAGTCCTTGCGGGCGCTGGTCACGGTGATCATCGGTCGCTCCTCTTGCGGTCGAGCAGGGTCATGAGCAGCAGCACGACGAGCGCGATGCCCATGAGCAGGGTGGCGGCGGCATACGCGCCGTAGGTGTTGTGGTCGTCGATGTAGCGGGAGTGCACGAGGAGCGTCAGGGTTTGCGAGACCCCGGGGAAGCCGGAGCTCACCATGATGACCGCGCCGAACTCGCCGAGGGCCCGCGCGACCGTCAGCACGACGCCGTAGGTCAGGCCCCACCGGATCGCCGGGAGGGTGATGCGCCAGAACGTCTGCCACCCGTTGGCCCCGAGCGTCGAGGCGGCCTGCTCCTGCTCCTGGCCGATCTCGTGGAGCACCGGCTCCACCTCGCGCACGACGAACGGCAGCGTCACGAAGATCGTCGCGAGCACCATGCCCGGGATGCCGAAGATGACCTGGAAGCCGGCCCGGTCGAGCGCACCGAACCACCCGCCCGCGCCCCACAGCATGATGAGCGAGACGCCGACGACGATCGGTGACACCGCGAACGGCAGGTCGACCACGGCCTGCAGCAGCCCTCGTCCGCGGAAGCGTCCGCGCACGAGCGCGAGGGCGGTCGCGACGCCGAAGACGACGTTGACCGGGACGGTGATCGCCACGATGAGCAGCGACAGGTTGAGCGCCGACTTCGCTGCCGGTGTCGAGATCGAGGCGATGAACTCCGAGAGCCCCGGCTCGAAGGTGCGCCAGAGGATGACGCCGATCGGCACGGCGAGCAGCACGAAGAGGTAGCCGAGCGCGACGACGCGCAGCGACAGACGGGTGCCCCGGGAGACCCTCATGCGTCACGCTCCTCGCGCCGCTGGCTGCGGCTCGACACGACGCGCAGCAGCAGCAGCGTGACGAACGCGATGGCGAGCAGCGCGACCGAGACCGCGGCCGCGTTGAGCGGTCGGTCGATCTCGATCTGCTGCTGGATGTACTGCGAGGCAACCTGGGTCTCGCGGGGGATGTTGCCGCCGATGAGCACGACCGAGCCGTACTCGCCGATCGCGCGGGCGAAGGCGAGTCCGGTGCCGCTGAGGATCGCCGGCGCGAGGGTCGGCAGCACGATGCGACGGAACGTCGTCCAGGTCGTGGCTCCGAGCGAGGCCGCGGCCTCCTCGACCTCGCGGTCGGCCTCGATGAGGACGGGCTGCACCGACCGGACGACGAACGGCAGGGTGACGAAGAGCAGCGCGACGACGAGCCCCCAGCGCGTCGCGTTGAGCTCGACCCCGATGGGGCTGTTGGGCCCGTAGAGGGAGAGCAGCACGATGCTGGCAACGATCGTCGGCAGCGCGAACGGCAGGTCGATGACGGCGTTGACGAACCGCTTGCCGCGGAACTCGTCGCGCACGAGCACCCACGCGACGAGCGTGCCGAGCACGGCGTTGATGAGCGCCACGACGGCCGACACGAGCACGGTCACCCAGAGGGACGCGAGCGCGGCGGGCGCGGTGACCGCCTCCCAGAACCCGGCCAGGCCCTCGTCGAACGCCGCGACGGTCAGCGCCGCGAGCGGCAGCAGGACGATGACGCTCAGCCACAGCGTGACGATGCCGATGCCGAGCGGTCGGCGCAGCCCCCTCAGGCCCTTGCCGTGGCGTGTGCGTCGCGCCGCGCCACCGGACCCCGCACCGTGGGGTGCGTCGTCGCCCCGAGGACGTATGCCGTCCGGCGCGGTCGCGCCCGGACGCGGCGGCAGGGGCGCCGCGTCCGTCTCCGGATGCGGGCCCCTGCGCTGCTGGTCGGTGTCAGACGTCACTGGGTCGCCTGGTCGTAGATCTTGGCGATGTCACCGACGTCCTTCTTGAAGAGCGTGCTGTCGACGGTCTTCCAGCCACCGAGGTCGGCGATCGTCCAGAGCTTCGTCGGGGCCGGGAACTTCGAGGCGTACTCCTGGGCCACGGTGGTGTCGACCGGCCGGAAGCCGGCCTCGGCGAGCAGCTTCTGCGCCTCCGGCGTGTAGAGGTAGTCGTTGAACGCGGTGGCCGTGGCGAGGTTCTTGCTGCCCTTGAGCACGGCGGCGGGGTTCTCGATCTTGAAGGTCGTGGGCGGGGTCACGTGCTCGACGGGGTCGCCGTTCTTCTCGATGAAGAGGGCCTCGTTCTCGTAGCTGAGGAGCACGTCGCCGCTGCCCTGCAGAAACGTCTCGGTGGCCTCGCGACCCGACTTCGGCTGGACCTTCACGTGGTCCTTGACGAGCGCCGAGACGTACGCGAGGCCGGCGGCCTTGTCGACGCCGCCGTTGCTCTTGGCGGCGTACGGGGCCAGGAGGTTCCACTTGGCCGAGCCGGACGAGAACGGGTTGGGCGTCACGACCTCGAGGCCGGGCTTGAGCAGGTCGTCCCAGTCCTTGATGCCCTTGGGGTTGCCCTTGCGCACGACGATCGTCACGACGGAGCCGAAGGGAATCCCCTGGTGCTCGTTGGCATTCCAGTTCGGGTCGACGAGCCCGGCATCGACGAGGCGCGTGATGTCGGGCTCGACCGAGAAGTTGACGAAGTCGGCCTCGGCGCCGGCAGCGACCTTGCGGCTCTGGTCGCCCGAGGCGCCGTAGCTCTGCTGGAACTGCACGCCCTGGCCGGCCTTCGTCTTCTGGAAGGCCGGGATGACGACGTCGAAGCCCACCTTCGGGACGGCATACGCGTACAGGTTGATGGTGCTCGTCGCGGCGCCGTCGGCGGCGGCGGTGCCCGGTCCCGCGGCGGTGTCGCTGGCCCCGCCACCTGCACACGCGGTCAGACCGAGGGTCGCGGTGACGGCGATGGCGGCGAGGGCGATCGAGGGGCGGCGCATGTCGGGCTCCTGAGGGGTGCGGTCCGGATCGGGGTCGCGCCGCGGGGTGCGGCGGGCCGGGTCGGTCGGCAGTCGACGGGTGGCTGCTTTCCTATCCGTTGCATGGGAGTTTCGAATAGCGATGCGTTACCGGTCAAATAACTCGGCATTATGTCTCAAAGTGTGGTCCGGCTCCGCGGTCCGGTCCGACGGACGCCGGACTCAGTCGCCTCGCGACAGGGAGCGCACGCGCAGCACGGGCCCCACCATCGACACCGTGGCGACGTCGGTGGGGGCGTCCCCGCTCACCGTCACCCGGGTGCCCGGCTCGGCGTCGATCGCCCACCCGGGCGGGAGCAGCAGCTCCCACGTCGTCCCGTCGTCGGCGTCCAGCACGAGCGGCTGCATCTCGACCTCGACCCGGCGCAGCGTCCCGCGCACGACGACCGAGGGGGCAGGCCGGCCGGCGGCGCCCCCCGTGATCCCGACCCACGGTCCGGCGCCGGCGTCCGCCGGAGGACCTTGCGCGTCGGACGACCCGGACGACCCGGACGACCCGGACGGGCCGGACGGGCCCGGCGGCCGAGACGGGCCCGGACGCCCCGGACGCCCCGGACGTCCGGGTCCGCCCGGTGGCCGGTTCACTGCGCGCCCCCGGCCCCCGGGCCCGCGTGACGCAGGACGAGGTCGAGCAGGGCCACGGCGCCGCGTTTGTCGAGGGGCTCGTTGCCGTTGCCGCACTTGGGGGACTGGATGCACGACGGGCAGCCCTCTGGGCACTCGCACGAGTCGATGGCGTCGCGGGTCGCGCTGAGCCACGGGCGGATCCGTCGGTAGCCGCGCTCGGCGAAGCCCGCACCGCCGGGGTGTCCGTCGTAGATGAGGATCGTCGGCAGGCCGGTGTCCGGGTGCAGCGCGGTGGAAACACCGCCGATGTCCCAGCGGTCAGCGGTGGCGAAGAGCGGGAGCATCCCGATGGCCGCGTGCTCGGCCGCGTGCGCCGCCCCGGGTATGCCGTCCTCCGCCACCCCGGCCGCCGTGAGGTCTTCGACGGGCATCGTCCACCACACCGCCTTCGTCGCGAGCGACCGGGGCGGCAGGTCGAGGGGGTGCTCGCCGAGCACCTCTCCGCCGGGCAGGCGGCGCAGGAACGAGGTGACCTGGTGGCGGACTGTCACGTGGCCGAACGAGCACCGGAGCGGCCCCCACTCCTCGTGCTCGGTCTCGTGGACGATCTGGAAGTCGCTGACCGACTGCGCCTGGGTCGTCCAGCCGGGGTCACCGCGCACCGCGAAGGCGGCATGGTCGTCGAGGTCGAGCTCGGTGATCACCCACGTCTGGCCCTGGTGCAGGTGCACGGCGCCGGTGTGCACCTGCGAGTGCGCGCTCGAGTCGTCGACGGTGCCGACGACGCGCCCGGTCCGGGTCTCGATGATCCGCACGGGCTCGCCGGCCCCACGCAGCGACAGGTGGTCGGCGGGCCGGTCCTCACGCCCCCAGAACCAGCCCCGCGGACGCTTCTTGAGGATGCCGCGGGCGACGAGCGCGTCGAGCAGCACGCGCGTCTGCGGCCCGAAGATCTCGACGTCGGCCTCGGTCACCGGCAGCTCAGCGGCCGCCGCGGCCAGGTGGGGACCGAGCACGTGCGGGTTGTCGGGGTCGACGACGGTGGCCTCGATGCCGCGGCCGAAGATCGCCTCCGGGTGGTGCACGACGAACGTGTCGAGCGGGTCGTCGGCGGCGACGAGCACGGCCAGCGACCGCTCTCCGGAGCGGCCGGCCCGCCCGGCCTGCTGCCACAGCGACGACAGCGTGCCCGGCCATCCCGCGAGCAGCACGGCGTCGAGGCCGCTGACGTCGACACCGAGCTCGAGCGCGTTCGTGGCCGCGAGGCCGAGCAGCTCCTTCGCGCGCAGGGACCGCTCGAGCTCGCGTCGCTCCTCCGGGAGGTAGCCGCCGCGGTAGGCGGCGACCCGGTGCTCGTCCGTGACGGGCACCCGCTCCTTCGCGATCCGCGCGACGACCTCGACGCCGGCCCGCGACCGCGCGAACGCCACCGTCTGCACGTGCTCGCGCACGCACCCGGCGAGCAGCTCGCCCGTCTCGGTGATGGTGCTGACCCTCGACGGCTGCCCGGTCTCGTCGACGAGCAGCGGGGGCTCCCAGAGGGCGAACGTCATCGACGCGCGGGGCGAGCCGTCCCGCGTCACCGGGGTCACCGGCATACCGAGGAGTCGGGAGGCGTGCTCCTCCGGCTCGGCCACGGTGGCGGATGCGAAGACGAAGGTCGGCTCGGAGCGGTAGCGCGCGGCGACCCGCCGCAGTCGTCGCAGCACCGCGGCCATGTGGGCGCCGAAGACACCCTTGTAGACGTGGCACTCGTCGACGACGACGTAGCGCAGCGCCCGCAGGAACGAGCTCCACCGCTCGTGCCCGGGCAGCAGGGAGTGGTGGAGCAGGTCGGGGTTGGTGAGCACGAGGTTGGCGTGGTCGCGGATCCAGCGCCGCTCGTCGGTGGGGGTGTCGCCGTCGTACGTCGCGGGCCGCACGGCGGGCAGCGCGAGCCGGTCGATGCGGCTCAGCTGGTCGGCGGCGAGCGCCTTCGTGGGGGAGAGGTAGAGCGCGGTGGCGCCGCGGCCGTTGGGTGCGGTCGCGCCGGCGATGATGTCGCTGAGCATCGGCAGGTGGTAGCCGAGGCTCTTTCCGGAGGCCGTGCCCGTGCTGACGACGACGTGATGTCCGGCGTGGGCGGCCTGTGCCACCTCGACCTGGTGCGACCACGGCGCCTCGATGCCGGAGGCGAGCAGGGAGCCGAGGAGTGTCGGGTCGACCCATTCTGGCCAGGCCCCGAGCACGGCGCGGCGAGCCGGCACCTCGTGCACGTGCACGAGCCGCTCGGGATGGTCGCCGACGAGCGTGCGCAGGAGGTCCTCCGGCACGGGTCCCGCGGGCGCTGACTCCCCGTTCATGTGGAGCAACCGTATGCCGTCGGGGTACGGTAACCGACGAGCGGGGCATGTTACTGCGCGGTCGGTCACGCGGGGGGAACGTGACGGATGGGGAACGGTCAGCACGACGTCAGGACCGGACCCGCGAAACCGCGACCAGAAGCTGTGCACGTGTGGGCACAAGGAAGGGGCACAGGTGGATCTCTCGATCACCCGAGCCGACCACGGCGAGCAGACCGTGGTGCACCTCGGCGGCGAGATCGACGTCTACACCGCGCCACTCGTGCGCGAGAAGCTCGACGAACAGATCCAGGGCGGGCGCACGCAGCTCGTCGTCGACCTCACGGACGTCACCTTCCTCGACTCGACAGGGCTCGGGGTGCTCGTCGGGCGGCTCAAGCTGACCCGCACGAGAGGCGGTTCGATGCGCCTCGTCGGCACCGACGACCGCGTCCTCAAGGTCTTCTCCATCACCGGTCTCGACAAGGTCTTCGAGATCCACCCGACCCTCGACGCGGCGCTCGCCGCGAGCGCGGCCGGGGCGAGCGCGCCGGGCGAGGGGTCCTGAACTACACCCCCGTCGTCGACCGGTCGCTCGTCGCGCTGCTGCGTGCGGACCTCTCGGCGGCTCGTTTCACCGTCGACGGCGTCGCTGACCGGCTCGGCCCGGTGGCGTCCGCGGCCCTGCACCGTGAGCAGCCGCTGCCGGCTCTCCTCGCGACGGAGTCCTCCGCCACGTCGGTGGACGATGCGTGCGGCGTCCTCGTGCGCCTCTTCACCCTCGGTCGACCCGTGCGCGCGTCGGCCCTCGGCGCCGCCCTGCCCTCGCTCGGGGTCGAGGGGGCGGTACGCCTCGGGCTCGTGCGCCTCGAGGGCGGCCGCGCCGGCTTCGCCGCCGACCGGTGGGCGCCGCCCGAGCGCGACGTCGTCGCGACGTGCGACTTGCGCCCGTACGGCGACGACGCCCACGACTGGTGGGTCGCCTCCGACCTCTCCGAGCTCGTCGTCGGTGGGCCCCTGCGGCCCGACCACGTGCTCGGCATCGGCGGCGCCTCGACGACCCTCGCGTCGTGGACCGTCCGGCGCCCGGTCGGCCGCGCGCTCGACCTCGGCACCGGCTGCGGCGTGCAGGCCCTGCACCTGACCGGACACGTCGGCGCGATCGTCGCCACCGACATCTCGGAGCGGGCGCTCGCGTATGCCGGCTTCAACCTCGCGCTCGCTGCCTCCGAAGGCGTGGGTGCGGTCCCCGACGTCCAGCTGCTCTCCGGAGATCTGCTCGATCCCGTTGCGGGGCAGGAGTTCTCGCTCGTCGTCAGCAACCCGCCCTTCGTCATCACACCCCGCGACGAGGGCGTGCCGCTCTACGAGTACCGCGACGGTGGTCGGGCGGGTGACACCCTCGTCCGCTCCCTCGTGCGCCAGGTCGGCTCGGTGCTCGAGCCCGGAGGCGTCGCCCAGTTCCTCGGCAACTGGGAGGTCCCGGCCGGGCGCACGTGGCGCGACGTCTGGGGTGACTGGCTCGACGAGCAGGCCCGGGACGGGGTCGCGCTCGACGCCTGGGTCATCCAGCGCGAGTCGCAGGACCCCGCCGAGTACGCCGAGCTGTGGGCCCGCGACGGCGGTGCCCAGCCCGGCAGCGAGTCCCACTCGCTGATGTATGCCGCGTGGCTGCGTGACTTCGCCTCGCGCGGTGTCGAGCACGTCGGGTTCGGGGTCGTCACGCTCCAGCGGCCGGCCGCCGACCGCGGCACGTGGCGCTCCCTCGACGAGGCCCACGGGCCCGTCGCCGCCCCGATGGGACCGGCGGTCGACGCGGGGCTGCGGGCCCGGACGTGGCTCGCCGAGCACTCCGACGAGGACGTCCTCGACGTCGCGTGGTCGTGCGCCCCCGACGTGACGGAGGAGCGGCACGGGGTCCCGGGTGCCGAGGACCCGAGCGTGATCCTCGTCCGGCAGGGCGGAGGGCTGGGACGCGTCGTCCGCGCAGGGACGCTGCTGGCGGCATACCTCGGCGTGGCCGACGGCGAGCTGACGGCGGGGGTGGCTCTCGACGCCATTGCGACGGTGCTCGGGCTCGACGCCGCCGACGTGCGTGCGGAGGTGCTCCCGCAGGTGCGCGACCTCGCGGCAGACGGCCTGCTCGTCTGAACGAGCAGGCCGCCGCCACCAGGGATCCCGCGCTTCGGTCGGTGGTGCCCGGTCAGGCGAAGAGCTTGGCCGCCGTCGTGACCGTCTGGAAGACGCCGTAGGCGAGGATGACGGCGATGACGGCCCAGAGTGCGACGACGCGCGCGGTCCCCGGCAGGCGCGAGGAGCCCTCGCCCGTCTCGACCGGAGCCGGCTTGGCCGCCTCGACGACGTCGTCGGACTCGTGGAAGCGGTCGGCGACCGGGCGCACGAGGAGGTTGGCGACGAAGCCGACGGCGAGCACGCCGACCATCGTCAGCAGCGCCGGCGTGTAGGCGTCGGCCGTCAGCGTGCCCGGCTTGCCCTGGGCGTCGAGGAAGCCGTTGATGATGAGCGGACCCGCGACACCGGCCGCCGACCAGGCCGTGAGCAGCCGGCCGTGGATGGCGCCGACCTGGAAGGTGCCGAAGAGGTCGCGCAGGTAGGCGGGCGCCGTCGCGAAACCACCGCCGTAGAACGAGATGAGCACCGCGGCGATGAGGACGAAGAGCCCGATGGCGACATGCCCCGCGAGGGCGAGGCCGATGTAGGCGAGGATGCCGACGCCGAGGTAGACCATGTACATCGGCTTGCGACCGATGACGTCGCTCGTCGAGCTCCAGACGAAGCGGCCGGCCATGTTGAAGAGCGAGAGCAGACCGACGAATCCGCCTGCGGCAGCGACGGTCACGGCCGACGACCCGTTCTCGCGGAAGAAGTCCTGGATCATCGGGCTGGCCTGCTCGAGGATGCCGATGCCGGCGGTGACGTTGCAGAAGAGGACGACCCAGAGCAGCCAGAACTGAGGGGTGCGGATCGAGCTCGCCGCGGAGACCGACTTCGTCGTGACGAGCGTGGCGGTGTCGCGGGCGTTCGCCGGCGGGGTCCACCCCTCGGGCTTCCAGTCGGGGTGCGGGACGCGGATGTTGAAGACGCCGATGAGCATGACGAGGGCGTAGACGATCCCGAGGGTCACGAAGAGGAGCGTCAGCGCGTGCCCGTCGGCCGTCGACGTCGAGTCCGACGGCGTGTAGCCGGGGTCGTAGGCGCTGAGCAGCTGGCGCGAGAGGGGGCTCGCGACCATCGCGCCGCCGCCGAAGCCCATGATCGCGAGCCCGGTGGCGAGGCCCGGACGGTCCGGGAACCACTTGATGAGCGTCGAGACCGGCGAGATGTAGCCGATGCCGAGGCCGATGCCGCCGATGCCGCCGTAGCCGAGGTAGAGCAGCCACAGCTGGCTCGTGGCGATGCCGGCCGCGCCGACGAGGAAGCCGGTGCCCCAGCAGACCGTCGCGACGAACATCGCCTTGCGCGGCCCGTTGCGGTCGACCCACGTGCCGAAGACCGCGGCCGACAGGCCGAGCATGACGATGGCGATCGAGAAGATGATGCCGATCGCCGTCTGCGAGGTGTCGAAGTGTGCGACGAGGGAGGTCTTGTAGACGCTCGTCGCGTAGACCTGGCCGATGCACAGGTGCACCGCGAGGGCGGCCGGGGGGATGAGCCAGCGGTTGAAGCCGAGCGGGGCGACCGTGCGACGACGGTCGAGGAATCCCGGGGAGCTGGTGGTCGTGGCGGTGCGCTGCGTCGTTGCAGTCATGCGGACCTCGGATCGGGAGGAGAGGGACGGGTGGGCGTGGGACCGCACGCAGGCGAACCGCGACGGTCGAGGGGTCCGGAGGGGTGCATACCCGGGTTCGGGGCGAAATGTGTCGTGATGTTCCCGAAACCACTTGTGAGTGAGCGCTCACTCATTCATGATGGACAGCGTGTCGACACGTGTGGAGGGCCAGCGACCCGGTCAGCGGGCCGCCCCGATGAACCCCGACGACCGCCGGGACGCCCTCATCGAGGTCTTCGTCCGGCTCGCGCACCGCGAGGGGCGCAAGCCGACGACGAGCGAGATCGCCCAGGAGGCGGGCGTCGCCGAGGGCACGATCTTCCGGGTCTTCCCGACCAAGGAGGTCCTCGAGAACGAGGCCGTGCAGGCGGCGTTCTGCCCCGCCCCCGTCCGGCGGCGCATCTCGGCCATCGACCCCGAGGGGTCGCTGCGCGACCGGCTCGTCGACTTCACCCGCATCATGCAGCTGCGCTTCACGGAGGTCTTCGGCCTCATGGGTGCCCTGGGCCTGACCCAGCCGCCCAACCGCGGACCGCACCAGGCCTGCTACGACGCGGGGCGGCACCTGCGCGGGCACGCCGACGAGGAGGAGGAGCACGTCGCCGCCCACCAGCCCCTCCTCGAGACCATCCACCACCTGGTCCACGACGACGACCGGCTCGTCGTCCCGGCCGCCGACCTCGTCCACCGGATCCGGCTGCTCACCTTCTCGGGCAGCCACCCCGGCATCGCCGACGGACAGGTCCTGACCCCCGAGGAGATCGTCGACACCGTCCTCTTCGGCCTGATGCGGCGGCCGAGCACCACAGAGAGCGGCCTGTCGATCGCCGAGCTCCACGCGCAGCTCGGCGGCGACCCGCAGGTGCTCACCGCCGACGAGGGGTCGCGGCCGTGACAGACCAGTTGACCCTCACCCCACGTGAGTCCCTAGCGTTCCCGAGCGACACCACACCACCCGTCGCGCACCGAAAGGCACCGACATGCTGATCCGACTGCTCCGCAGTCACCTGCGTCCCTACTCGGGCCAGATCGTGCTCATCTGCCTGGCCCAGCTCGTCAGCACCATGGCCTCCCTCTACCTGCCGAGCCTCAACGGCGAGATCATCGACCAGGGCGTCGCCAAGGGCGACACGGCCTTCATCATCAGCCACGGCGGCATCATGCTCGCCGTCAGCCTCGTGCAGATCGCCGCGTCGATCGCCGCCACCTTCCTCGCGGCCCGCGTCGCGATGGGGATGGGCCGCGACATCCGCGGCAACGTCTTCGGCACCGTCGTCGACTTCTCGGCGCAGGAGGTGACGCGCTTCGGGGCCCCGACGCTCATCTCGCGCAGCACCAACGACGTGACGCAGGTCCAGATGGTCGTCTTCATGGGCTTCGCCCTGCTCGTCACGACGCCCATCATGATGGTCGGCGGCATCATCATGGCCCTGCGCGAGGACGTCGGGCTGTCCTGGCTCGTCGCCGTCGCAGTGCCCCTGCTCGGCCTCGTCGTCGGCCTCGTCATCTCCCGGATGGTGCCGTGGTTCGGGCGGATGCAGACCTCGCTCGACGGCGTCAACCGCGTCATGCGCGAGCAGATCACCGGCATCCGCGTCGTGCGCGCCTTCGTCCGCGAGGAGCACGAGGAGGCCCGCTTCGCCGAGGCCAACGGCCTGCTGACCAACGCCGGCCTCCAGGTCGGACGCCTCATGGCGCTCGTCTTCCCGATCGTCATGGTCATCTTCAACCTCTCGACCGTGGCCGTCATGTGGTTCGGCGGGCACCGCATCGCGTCCGGCGACATGCAGATCGGCGAGCTGACGGCTTTCCTGTCCTACCTCGTCCAGATCCTCATGGCCGTCATGATGGCGACCTTCATGGCCACGATGATCCCGCGTGCCGCGGTCTCGTCCGGCCGCATCCAGGAGGTCCTCGACACCGAGTCGTCCGTCGTCGAGTCCGTGCAGCCCCTGAGGATGGCGCCCGCCGCCGCGGGCCTCGAGCTCGTCGGTGTCGACTTCCACTACCCGGGAGCCGAGGCGGCCGTGCTCCACGACGTCAGCTTCCGGGCCGACCCGGGTCGCACGACGGCCATCATCGGCTCGACGGGTGCCGGCAAGACGACGCTCCTCGGCCTGATCCCGCGTCTCTTCGACGCGTCCGCGGGCAAGGTGCGGGTCGGTGGCGTGGACGTGCGCGACCTCGAGCTCGACGACCTGTGGAGCAAGATCGGGCTCGTCCCGCAGAAGCCGTACCTCTTCAGCGGCACCGTCGCGACCAATCTGCGCTACGGCAACCCCGATGCCACCGACGACGAGCTGTGGGACGCCCTGCGCATCGCACAGGGCCAGGACTTCGTCGAGGCGATGGGCGGGCTCGACTCGGCCATCGCGCAGGGCGGCACCAACGTCTCGGGCGGCCAGCGCCAACGTCTCGCCATCGCCCGGGCCATCGTCAAGCGTCCCGACATCTACCTGTTCGACGACTCGTTCTCGGCCCTCGACCTGTCGACCGACGCACGCCTGCGCCGGGCCCTGCGGCCGGCCACGTTGGGCAGCACCGTCGTCATCGTGGCCCAGCGCGTCTCGACCATCGTCGACGCCGACCACATCATCGTGCTCGAGGACGGCCGCGTCGTCGGCCAGGGCACGCACGACCAGCTCCTCGACTCCTGCGTCACCTACCAGGAGATCGTCGAGTCCCAGCGCAGCGCGGAGGAGGCGGCCTGATGGCCGAGGGAGTCAAGACGGCCGAGGAGAAGGCCGCAGAGGTCCGCCGCGGACCCGCACGCCGGGGCGGCCCGCCCCACATGCAGATGGGCCAGCCGGGCGAGAAGTCGCTCAACTTCGGCCCGTCGGCCAAGCGCCTGCTCGGCCGGCTGCGGCCGCACCGCGTCAAGGTCGTCGTCGTCCTCGTGCTGGCCGTCGTGAGCGTCGCGCTCAGCTCGATCGGGCCGAAGATCCTCGGGCGCGCGACCGACCTCATCTTCGCCGGTGCCATCGGCGGCACCATCGAGGCGCCGCCCGGCACCACCAAGGAGCAGGTCGTCGACAGCCTGCGTGCGCAGGGCCAGACGACGTATGCCGACCTGCTGAGCAACGTCGACTTCACCCCGGGCGTGGGCATCGACTTCGACGCCGTCGCCAGCGTGCTGCTGCTCGTCGTCGCGCTCTTCGTCGCCGCGTCGCTGCTCATGTGGCTCCAGGGGTGGATCCTCCAGGGCGTCCTCCAGCGCACGATGTACGACCTGCGCCAGGAGGTCGAGGCCAAGCTCAACCGGCTGCCCCTGCCCTACTTCGACAACCAGCCGCGCGGTGAGCTGCTGAGCCGCGTCACCAACGACATCGACAACGTCGGCCAGTCCCTCCAGCAGACGATGTCGCAGCTGCTCACCTCGCTGCTCACGGTCATCGCCGTGCTCGGCATCATGTTCTGGATCTCGTGGGAGCTCGCGCTCATCGCGCTCGTCTCCATCCCGATCTCGATCGTCGTGACGGCCCTCATCGCCAAGCGCTCGCAGAAGCTCTTCATCCAGCAGTGGCGCAACACCGGCGAGCTCAACGGCATCGTCGAGGAGACCTTCACCGGGCACGGGCTCGTCAAGGTCTACGGCCGCCAGAAGGAGACCCAGGCGAACTTCAAGCAGAAGAACGACGAGCTCTTCGAGGCATCCTTCGGCGCCCAGTTCATCAGCGGCATCATCATGCCGGTCATGATGTTCGTCGGGAACCTCAACTACGTGGCGATCGCCGTCGTCGGTGGCCTCCGCGTCGCGTCGGGCACGATGAGCCTCGGCGACGTCCAGGCCTTCATCCAGTACTCCCGGCAGTTCACGCAGCCGCTGACGCAGGTCGCGTCGATGGCCAACGTGCTCCAGTCCGGTGTCGCCTCTGCCGAGCGCGTCTTCGAGGTGCTCGACGCCGACGAGCAGGAGCCTGACGCCGCCGCACCGGCGCGCATCGACGACCCGCACGGAGCCGTCGCCTTCGAGTCGGTCGCCTTCTCGTACACGCCCGAGAAGCCGCTCATCGAGGACCTCGACCTCTCGGTGCAGCCCGGTCAGACGGTGGCCATCGTCGGCCCGACTGGCGCCGGCAAGACGACGCTCGTCAACCTCATCATGCGGTTCTACGAGCTCGACGGCGGACGCATCACGCTCGACGGCGTCGACATCCGCGACCTGACCCGCCACGACCTGCGCGCGCGCATCGGCATGGTGCTGCAGGACACGTGGCTCTTCGGCGGCACGATCCGCGACAACATCGCGTACGGCCGTCCCGGTGCCACCGACGAGGAGGTCATGGCGGCCGCCAAGGCGACCTACGTCGACCGCTTCGTGCACTCGCTGCCCGACGGCTACGACACCGTGCTCGACGACGAGGCGTCCAACATCTCGGCCGGCGAGAAGCAGCTCGTCACGATCGCCCGTGCCTTCCTCTCCGACCCGGCGCTGCTCATCCTCGACGAGGCCACGAGCTCGGTCGACACGCGCACCGAGCTGCTCGTCCAGCACGCCATGGCGGCGCTGCGGTCCGACCGGACGAGCTTCGTCATCGCGCACCGCCTGTCGACGATCCGCGACGCCGACCTCATCCTCGTCATGGAGGACGGACGCATCGTCGAGAAGGGCACGCACGCCGAGCTGCTCGCGACCGGAGGCGCCTACGCGACGTTGTATGCCGCCCAGTTCGCGGGTGCCGCGGCCGACCTCGACGAGACGGCGGGGGCACCCGGCGCGCCGGACGGCATACCCGAGATGGCGGGTGTCGGGGCCGGTGCGCCCGGGCCGGCCGGCGGACCCGGCGTCCCGACGCCCGACTCCGCGGTGCCGGCGGACGGGGGTCCCACGAGCTGAGCCGTCACGGGCCCACGTGGGCCCGCGAGCACGGACACGACTGCCGCGCCGACCACGAGGTCGGCGCGGCCGTTGCGTCCGGCGTCAGACCCGGTGGGGTGGGTCAGGCCGTCTGGGGCGGCGTGGGGTGGCAGGAGCCGTCCACGCTCTGGAAGGCGCACCAGCTGGGCGGCGCGGCCTGGGCGGTCACGGAGGCACCCGTCATCCCGAAGAGACCGGTGACGACGACGGCGGCGGCGACGCGAGCGACAAGCTTCATGAGGTGGCTCCCCTGGTTCTCGAGGCCCGTCGGGTGAGGGCCCTTCCTGGTGCAACCGACCTTACGGAGGGTGCGCCAACAAACGGCTAACAACGGCGGCGTCAGTGCCGGAGATGGGCCGGCAGGCGCAGCGCACCGGGCTCCAGGTCGAGCCGCTCGAGGATGGCCCGGCACTCGGTCCGGGTGGGGTCGTCACCGCTCGCCGGGTCTCCGTCGGCCGGCTCGGCGGCATCGAGGTGCGCGGCGCACCGGGCCTCGCGAGCCAGGTCGCAGGCCAGCTCGAGCGGGTCGCCCGCCGCCCGCCGCCCGGCCACCAGTCGCTCCACCCGAGGGCGGGCGTCGTGCCACCGTCCCGCCGCGGTGTCGAGGTCGACCCTCAGGCGCAGGACGTCGAGGTCCTCACCCGACCGGGCGTGGGCGTCGAGCCGCGGCCGCGCCGACTCGTACTCCGTGGTGGCGTCGACGAGCGCTCCACGACCGAGGTGCACCCGCGCGAGAGCCAGGTGGCAGTGTGCCTCGCCCAGGTCATCGCGCACCTCGCGGGCCAGCGCGAGGGCCTCGTCGAGCAGGGCCTGGGCCTCGTCGAAGAGGTCGAGGTCGACGAGTCCCTCGGCGCGGGTGACGAGCCAGATGCAGGTCGAGCGGCGGGAGCCCAGCTCGCGCGACTCGGCCACCATCGCGGCCAGGAGCGGGTCACCCTCGGCGGGTAGCCCCATGTTGCGCAGGAGCACGCCGCGGTGGGCATCGGCGGTGGTGCGCGCCGCGCGGTCATCGCGAGCGACGGCCAGCTCGGCTGCCTGCTCGTACCAGCCCAGCGAGGCCGCGAAGTCCCGTCGCACCATGGCCGCCCACCCAAGCTGCGACAGCGCGCGCTGCTCGAGGGGTCCGTCGCCCACGCGCCGAGCCGCGTCGAGGAAGCGTCTCGCGACGTCGGGCAGCTCGTCGTGGCGGTGCTCCTGGGCGAGGACGCCGAAGAGGGCGGCGAGCAGCTGCGCCGAGAGACGCTGGTCGGCCTCCTCCGGATAGTCGTCGAGCGCGATGCGCAGCACCCGCTCGCGCTCGTCGTCGTAGGCCCGGATCGTGAGGAACGTGCGGATGGCCAGCGCGATGCGTGCCGCGAGCTCGCGGTCGTCGCGGGCGACGGCCGCGTGGACGGCGCCTACGAGGTTGAGCCGCTCGGACTCGAACCAGTCGGCCGGCGACTCCGACGCGGCGCGCACCGCGGCGTCGGTCGTCGGACCCGCCGGGTCGTCGGAATCCCGGACTCCGCCGGGGTCCAGCCGGGCGTCGGCGACGTCGGTGAGGGCGAGCCACTGCCGGGCCAGCTCGATGGCGAGCGCGTCCGAGTCCGAGACCGGCTCGGTGTCGGCCAGGGCCTCTGCGGCGAGCTCTGCGACGAGGCTGTGCACGCGGAAGCGCGGCTGCCCCGCCGTGTCCCGCCCGGTCGGCTCGACGAGGTGGCGGTCGATGAGCTCGTCGAGCGCTCGGGCAGCCCCACCGGCGCGTGCCCCGCGACCACCCCGGCCACCACCGTGGACACCGTCCGGGGCGGTGGGCCTGCCGCCGACGCTTCCGCTGACCCTTGAGCCGGACGGGGCCGAGCCGCGTTCGAGGAGCAGGGCGGGCACCCACCCGGGCCAGTCGCCGGAGGGGGCCAGCGCGAGGCGACGGAAGAGGACACCGGCGGCGGGGGACAGGTCCGTCACCGACGTCGTGATGCTCGCCCGGACGTCGATGTCGCCGACCGACAGCTCGTCGAGCCGGGCGTGCTCGTCGCTGAGCCGGTCCCGGAGGTCCTCCAGCCGGAGGTGCTCGTTGGTCGCGAGCTTCGCGGCCGCGACGCAGAGGGCGAGCGGCAGGTGCCCGCACAACGTGCCGATCTGGACGAGGACCCCGGCCCCGTCGACGTCCTGCGTCCCCGACAGCTCGGCGAGCATCGACGTCGCGTCCTCGGGCAGCAGCGGGGGGATCGTGTGCCGGTGCACACCCGGCAGTCCGGCCAGCTTGCTGCGCGAGGTGACGAGGGCTGCCGACCCGGCGGACGTCGGGAGGAGCCGGCGCACCTGGGCCTCGCTCGAGGCGTCGTCGAGCACGACGAGCACGCGCTTGCGGTCGACCGTGCTGCGGTAGAGCGCGACCCGCTCGTCCGGGTCGGCCGGGATCGACGCGTGCTCCACGCCGAGGGCCCGGAGGAAACGGCCGAGGACCTCGTGGCCGTCGGCGACGCCCGATGGGCCGGCCCCGAGCGAGGCGTGCAGGGTCCCGTCGGGGAACGCGTCGGCGAGCTGGTGGGCGGCGGCCACGGCGAGGGCCGTCTTGCCCACCCCGCCGACGCCGGCGAGGACGACGATCGCGGGCGGGGCTGACGCCGGGGCGTCCCCGCGACGCCGGGTGAGCTGCGCCAGGACCGAGCCGAGGATGGGCTCGCGTCCCACGAGGGTCCAGGTCATCGCCGGCAGCTCGCGCGGCACGGTCCGTGGCCGCGGCCGGGTGGGCGCCAGTGGAGCGCCGCCGAGGATCTGGGTGTTGAGCTCGCGCAGGGCACGGCCCGGCTCGACCCCGAGCTCGTCGAGGAACTGGCGACGGACCTGGCGGTAGGTGGCGCTGGCCTCCTGCCGGCGCCCGGTGGCCTCGAGCGCCCGGATGCGATGCTCGTGCAGCCGCTCGTTCCACGGGTCGGCCTGCAGGTGCTGCGAGGCTGCGCTGAGGACCTCCTCGTGGCGTCCACCGGCGGCGAGGGACTCGAGGAGCAGCTCGACGGCGGCGATCCGCTCCTCGGACAGCCCCTGGATCAGTGCCTCGGTGCCGGTGTCCGAGCTCGCCGGGACGGCGTCGCTGAGCGGCGCGCCCCGCCAGAGCTCGACGGCGCGGGCGATGGTGTGGGCCGAGTCCTCGTCGCCGGCGGCGCGCTGGGCCCGGGCCTGCATGAAGAGGCTGCGGAAGTCGGCGAGGTCGAGCCCGTGCCGCGTCATCCGCAGCTCGTAGCCGAAGGGCCGGGTCGTCACGAGGGCCGGGTCGTGGGCTGCCAGCCTGCGCCGCAAGCCCGCGATGAGGTTCTGCAGCTGCTGGCGGGCCGTCGGCGGTGGCTCGTTCCACAGGGAGTCGATGAGCTGCTCCGTGGGCACGAGCCGGTCGGCGCCGACGAGCAGGAGGGCGAGGACGAGCCGCTCGCGGCCGCTGCCCAGCCGAATGGGGGCGCCGTCGTCGTCGAGGGCCTCCACCGGCCCGAGCACCCGGAACTGCACAGGGCCATTGAACCCGACCTCGGCCGTGGCCGCCCACCACGAGGGCGTCGTCTTAGGGAAAGGCCCCGAGAATTCACCTCACGACACCGTGCCGGAAAAGGGGGTTAACGAATTGTTAGCGCCCCCGTGGACATTCATCCCAAGCCACGGCGCGGTCATCCCCGAGCGCGTCTGGCGGTGGGGCGAAACCCGTCGCCCCACGCCCCCGCACCTTTCTCGTCCGCCCGGTCGAGTCGTCGCGGAACCAGCCCCCGGGGACCGCCAGGAAATGAAGGAGTCAATGTCATGAACATGTCCACGCGAATGAAGCGCACCGCCGTCGCCGTCGCCACGCTCGCCGCCGTCGGAGCCGGCACGGCAGTCAACGCCGTCAACGCCGACGCTGCAGGCACGCGCCCGCTGCTCAAGGTGCCCTTCACGTGCCAGCAGGAGTGGCGCGGCCAGACGTGGCAGGGCCACAACCCCGACCGCGCCATCGACTTCAACCAGGGGTCCGGCGACTTCGACCTCGGCAAGGCCGTCAAGGCGAGCGCCGGCGGCCGGGTCTCCGCGGCCGGAAACGTGGGCAGCGGCTACGGCAACCGCATCATCATCGACCACGGCAACGGCTGGAGCACGCTCTACGCCCACCTCAACTCGATCAACGTCAGCGTCGGACAGAACGTCGCCGACACGACGACGATCGGCACCGTCGGCAAGTCCGGTGGCCAGGCCACGTCCCACCTGCACTACGAGCAGCGCGCCGACGGCAGCCCGGTCAGCATCAAGTTCGGCACGAGCACGTGGGTGGCCTACTACACGACCGACTACTTCACCCGCACCAACTGCTGAACGGTGCTCCCGCGGGCTCAGGGGTCTCGCGGGAGACGCGTCCGACGGCGTATGCCGCTGGGTGGGCTCGTGCATGGCGAGCCCCGCCCGGCGGCATACGACGTTTCGTGGAGGTCTTTCTCCAGCTCGTTCGCGACCGTTCTCGACGGGATTTCGGCTATTACCGGATTGTTAGTCGGGAATAGCATTTTGTGCATCATCAGAAACCTGAAGCCGCATCGTGAGAAGGACTCGCGACGGCACCGGATAAGGAGACGAAGAAATGCCGACGATGTCCCGCCGCACCATGCTCCGATCGGCCCTGGCCACGACGATGATCGCCGCTGCCGTCACCGCGGCACCCGCGGCGCCGGCCAGCGCGGCCCCCAACGACCCCATCAGCCGGGCCGACGTCATCGCCCGGGCCCAGAACTGGATGGACCGCAACGTCCAGTACAGCCAGACCGGCACGGCCACGGGGCCCGACGGCGTCTACAGCTGGCGGCGTGACTGCTCGGGCTTCGTCTCGATGGCCCTCAAGCTCGGCCCCACCGGGCTCAGCGCCCCGAACACCTCGGCCCTGGCGACGTCGACCTACAGCTTCGGCATCTCGCGGGCCAACCTCAAGGCCGGCGACTTCCTCGTCGACCCGGGCAACCACACGGTCCTCTTCCAGAAGTGGGCCAACGCCGACCACACCCAGTTCTGGCTCTACGAGGAGTCCAACTCCACGAGCGACATGAACCACCGCATCGCCAACCTCAGCACCTACGCCGGCTACCTCGCCCGCCGCGCGAACAACATCCGCGACTGACGCCGGTCGCCGGCTGACAGGACAGCGCCCGCCCCGAGGAGGGGCGGGCGCTGCGTCCTGTCGTGCGTGCGACCCGCGAGGACTAGCGTCCGGTGCGCTCGAGGGCCTGGCGCACCGAGTCCCGGATCGAGACCATGTCCCAGTTGTAGGGGTCGATGGCGCCGGTCGGGCTTGTCTCGCGGTGGGCACGCACGTGGTGCTGGTCCCGACCCAGGCGAGCGACGATCGCCGCTGCGGCGACGATCGCGTTCGACTTCTGCAGATTCGTCGCGTACTGCGTGGGCTCGTGGTCCGTCGCTGCGTACTCGACCTCGATGCCGACGTAGACCGCGTCGCCGTCTCCCTCGGGCAGCGGGCCGCTCGCGTCGGCCCGGCCGGCGTGGCTCGCGCGTCCGGCGGCGACGACCCAGGCCTCGCCGTTCCGGTCGACGAGGACGTGGCACAGCGGCCCGACGTGGCCGGAGCGTCCGTCGACGAGGCCGTCGAGCGACGGGTGCGGGTCGGACGTCGTGGCGAAGGCCGCGGTGTGGTGCAGCAGCACTCCGCGGGGAGCGAAGTCGCCCGGACGCGTGCGCGTCGTCCAGCCCGAGGACTCGTGCACGACGAGGCCTGCGTCGCGCAGAGCCTTCGCCAACCACGTCAGAGCTCCGGTCTCCTGCCGGGCCGGGCCGGCTTCCGGCTCCGTTGGCGAGGGGGTGGGCCCGGTGCCGGCAGCGTCGTCGCTCGCGGCCCCGGACCCACCGAGCGGCAGTGTGCGCATGGAGGTCTCCGTTCGGGTGCGGACCGGGCGGTCCGGTCACGACCCGACGATCCCAACTCCCAGTAACAACGGGCTAACCCGCTCGGGACGTCGGCCCATGGCGTTCAGGTGTCTCCGGTGGCCGCACCGGCCGTGTCAGTACGGACGGCACAACCAGGCCCGCACGTGCTTGGCCAGCCCGGTCTCAGCGGTGGCATCGGTGTCAGCGGCTGGCCTGCATGCGCGGACGACCTTCTTTGCCACATCGGTGGCAAGAGCAGCACGTTCGGTCTTCGTCAGGGACGCGAGGAGGGCGAGACGGGCCATCCCTCGACGGTCGAGGTCGTCGAGGATCTCGATCGACCACGTGCTCAGCGCCACCGACCGTTGCGTGAGTCCCTCGTGGAGACACGCGAGCTCGCGTACTGCCGCGCATGCAGCCAGCGGGGCGTAGGTGTCGACGCAGAGCTTGCCGACCGTGGCGCGGGCGACGACCCGGGGCGTGCCGTAGCCCATGGCCTTGAGGCGGTCGGCCAAGGGCTCGACCGTGGTCAGCTCGAACCAGTTCGTTCGCGGGGGGCTGAGGAAGGCGGTCCGGTACGCCGGGCGCAGCTTGAAGGCGGTGAGCTGGGGGTCATGCTCCGCCCAGTCCTTCAGCTTGCCGGCGAACGCGACGTGCTGCAGCAGCCTCACGGCCTGTAGGTCATCGACGTCGTACCCCAGACCGGGTGCGCCTGACCACATGAGGTCGTTGCGGGACGCGAACGTGCAGGCCTCGTTGTAGATGCCGTAGATCCCCGTTGGCCCCTCCGCGTCCGCGGTGGACCTCGGCAGTCCCATGAGCCTCAGGGAGCCCTTGATGTCGTCACGGTACTGGGCCTTGAACGCGCTGATGCCGTCGGTGTCGGCCGGGTCGGGCTCCACCGTGACCGAGAACTCCTCGAGCGCCGTCTTGGCCGTGACTCGGTAGTCGTCCTGCGACGGCAGGACCGTCACCTCGAGGTTGTGCTGGGCGTATGCCGCGTTGACGAGCGTGAGCGCGCGCGTGTACTCGGCGCGGAGCGCGAGCGCATCGATGTCGAGCTCGCCCTCGAGACCGACGAGCCGCCGGCGGTAGTGGACGAGGAAGCTCTCGTAGTCGCGCAACGTCGACAGGTCGTCCGTGCCCCGCTGCTGGGTGTGACGGAAGGCCAGCGCGGCGGCGAGGTTGCCCGGGTCGTCCGAAAGGGCCCGGCCGAGCAGCTCGCCGGAGCGTGAGACGTCACGACCGGTCTGCGGCAGCGTGGTGCCGATGTAGTGGTAGCCAAGGCTCTTCCACGACGAGGTCCCCGCCAGGCCGCGCCTGATCGATCGATGGCTGGAGGCCATCGTGACGAGGACGAACGCGGCCGCCATCCGCAGGGTGGGGTCGTCCGGGGTGCCGTCGGGCGTCGCGTCCGAGTCCCCGGATGCCGCCTCTGACGACGCTGCGGCAGGGGTCGGTGGGGATTCGGCGACGAGACCCAGGACCATCGGATCGATGATCGCCGAGCCCGCTGAGCGACCGTTGCGGACCACGGTGACGACGCGAGCGCTTGAGTCGCCCTCGATCGTCGCGGTCCACGGCGTCACTCCGGAGAGGCTGCGCACGAGGTCCTTGAGCACCTTGAGAACGGGGTTGTCGGGCAAGGTCGAGAAGGCACCGTCGAGAGCCGTCACGTCAGCGCCCCGCGGCACCTCCAGTCCCTTCGGCGCCTCCGCGCCGAGCTCGCTGAGCAGGGCGACGACCGTCCCGATCTCCGCCGCGTCCTTGGGACCGGTGACGTTGAGGCGGATCCGGGTGGCCAGCCACCAGGAGGTGAGCCAGACCGACAGGGTTGCGGCCAGCGCGGCGAGACCGATCACCGAGGCGAGCTCGACCGCGGGTGGCTGGTTGTCCCCCCACAGCAGACGCACCGCCAGCCCGACGAGCGCCAGGCCCCCGGTGAGCGTGGCGAGCAGCAGAAGCGCGCTGGAGCCGTCGAGCTTGCGCTGGTCGGCTCGTCGGGCCGCCAGCACGGCGGCGACCGACCCGATCATCGTGGTGCCGAACACCGTCCAGGTCATGAGCCTCGACGTCGGCGGCGTGGCCGCGTCTGCAACGGCGAGCGAGGCGAGCACCGCGGCGGCCAGCATGAGCGCCAATCCGGCGCGAAGGACGGCGCCGCGGAGACGGTCGTTCGGGAGGTCGTCAGCATCGGGCCACTCCCGGACGGCGAGGGCTGTCAGTCTTGCCACGACGAGGAGCAGCAGCGGAACGGTGAGCACGACGAGCAGCAGCCCACCGAGGGGCGACAGCTGCTCGTCGACGAACGCGTTCCACTCATGCTGGAGCCGGGCGATCGTCGGCTCTGCGGCAGCGACATCGGTGAGCACGGCTGCCGCTTCCGCGTTCTCCTTGTCGTGCGCGAGTGCGGCGGTCGCGTAGTCGCCCGCCGAGTCGACCTTGCCGGCGAGGAGCTCCTCCTCGGCCTTGGTCGCGAGTGACACGGCGGTCTGTGTCTCGGTGCGGGCCAGGGCCGCCTCCTTGACGCACCCGACCGCGAGCTCGAGGGCTCGTTGCGGTAGTCCCTGTTTGACGAGTGCCGCGGCAGCACCGCAGTCGCTCGGCGTCGGGGGGGCTGCTCGGGCGCTGGACGCCGACGCGCCCACAAGCGTCAGCAGGAGCAGCAGCGTCGCAGTGCCTAGCGCGCGGCGCGTGCGACGATCTCGGCCGATGTGCGTCTCCACGGTGTCCCCTGTTCGCTCGGTCCCGTCCGGCGATCGTGGTGTCCTCTCGATGGTCCCGCGTACGAGGAGCATGCGCACAAGAACGACAAAACCTGCTCGAGGCACGTGCCGGACGAACCGCGGGACGCCGGCGTCATCGCCCGGCGGATGGCATACGCCCTCGGTCCGACCAGGCGACGGGCTCAGGGCTCGAGGAGGACGGCCCCGGGGCCGTGGTCCGCTAGCACGTCGGACGGGTTGTTGAGCGCGCAGGTGCGCAGGCTGAGGCAGCCGCAGCCGATGCAGGAGTCGAGCTGGTCGCGTAGCTTCTCGATGCGGCGGATCTGCTCGTCGAGCCGGCCGCGCCAGGCGCGCGAGAGGCGGGCCCAGTCCGACGCGGTGGGGGTGCGGGCGTCCGGGAGGGTGGACAGTGCTGCCCCGATCTCCTCGAGGGACAGCCCGACCCGTTGGGCCGCCCGGATGAACGACACCCGCCGGATCGTGGCCCGCTCGTAGCGCCGCTGGTTGCCCGTCGTGCGCACCGAGGCGATGAGCCCGAGGTCCTCCCAGTAGCGCAGCGCGGAGGTGGCCGCACCGGTGCGCTCGGCGACCTGCCCGATCGTCAGGCCCGACACCTAGGCGATCCTCGCCTCGGTCAGGCGGGCGAGGATCTCCTCGACCGTCTCGTCCGGCGTCTGCTGCGAGCTGTCGAGCCAGAGGCCGATGTGCGGCGTCTCGGTGCGCACCTTGTGGTCGAAGTCGCGGATCGACCAGAGGTCGCCGTAGCCGACCTTGACGCGCTCGGACTCGCGCTGCATCACGGTGCCGACGTCGGGCGCGAGCATGACGAGGCTGAGCGGTCGCGCCGTGAGCCGGTCGAGGAAGGGCTGGAGGGTCGTGCCGACGAAGAGGTCCTGGACGACGACGGTGAAGCCGGCCGCGGCGTACTCGTTGGCGGAGTGGGCCGCGATGGCGTGGCGCAGCGCGAGCTGTCGTTCGGCCTCGGGGTCGCCGTGCGGCGACATGTCGACGCGGCCGCGCACGACGACGCGGCGGAACTCGTCACCGCGCAGGTGCACCGCGCGCGTGAAGCGCTCCGCGAGGAGCTGGGAGACGGTCGACTTGCCCGCAGCCATGACGCCGGTGACGACGATGACCTGCGGGATGTCGACGGCGGTGTGGAGGGCCCGGTCGCTCACATCGCACCACCCTAGGCGCCCCCGGGCGAAAAGTCGTCAGAGTTCATGTGACGTTCAGGTAGCGGGCAGGCGTCAGGCGTAGGCCTCGACCTCGTCGGGCGTGGCACGACGCACGACGACGCGGGTCCACGCGCCGACGTAGAGGCGGTCGTCGTCGCCGAGCTCGGTCTTCGGGCCGACCGCGATGGCGCGCTGGGGGAGCGGTCCGGACGCGGGGCCGACGAAGGTGCCGTTGGAGCTGCCGAGGTCCTCGACGAACCAGCGCGAGCCGTCGGTGGTCAGCTGGGCGTGTCGACGGCTGACGCCCGGGTCGGACGACAGGTCGATCTCGGGGTTGGTGTTCTTGCTCGTGGACACGCGACCGAGCAGGACGCTGCGGTGGCGCAGCGGCATGATCGTCGGCAGGCCGGGCGAGGGACAAGGGTCCTCGGCCTCCTGGGTCTGGTACCAGTCCGGGTCGACCCAGACCTCGGCCAGCCACTCGAAGGAGGTGGACGCCTGCTCGCCTGCGGCGGCACCCGCGGCGACGCCGGCAGAGCCGGCAGCCGCGGGGTCGACGGCCTCACCGTCGGGCTCGGTGTCGGCGAGGTCGCCCGGACCGGCCGACGGGTCACGCGGCATCGCGCCGGTCGTGAAGTCGTAGCCGCAGGCCTCGCAGAAGAGCGCGCCGTCGGGGTTCTCCGTCTGGCAGTTGGGGCACACGAGACCCACCGGTGCAGCCGGGTCGGCGGGAGCCGGGGTCGCGGGGGCTGCCGGGGCCGGAGGGTCGAGGTCGAGCGAGGAGCCGGACGTCCCAGCGCCGTTCGCCGCCTCGGACGGGCCGCCCGTCGGGTCGGTGGCACCGGCCCCGACACCGCCGCCTGCCGCCGGCTGGGCGCTCGCGTCGATGGGCGAGCCGCAGGTGTCGCAGTAGTCCTCGGCCTCGGACGTGTGCCCGTTGGGGCAGACAGCGCTCACCGGCGCACCCTGCTCGTCTTCGTCGACGCCGTGTCGAGCGACATCTCGTCGATCTTCGAGGCCCCCTTCTTGAGCCGGACGGTCCCGGTGTCGGCGTCGTCGATCTCGACGACCTTCCGCAGGCGCGAGGTCATCTCCTCGTTGCCGGTCTGGTCGGCGAGCTGGACGGCCCGACCGAGCTTCGAGGTCGCGACGTCGTCCTGGCCGGCGGCCTTGGCCGCGAGTCCCTCCTGGATGACGGTGGCGAGCTCGGCCTGCCCGGTGTAGGCGGCGACCGCGGGGTCGATGCGGGTCGTCAGCGAGTCGTCGTTGCTCCACTTCGCCTTGACGAGGGCCTGGGCGACAGGGTCGCCGCCGAGCGAGAACTGCACGCGGGCCGCGAGCTGCTCCTGGCCGAGCGTGCGAGCCGGGAGGCGGACGGCCACGTGGTAGTCGCGGCTCTCGTCGGACCACGCCCCGGTCGGGTAGGCGCCGGTGAGTGGGTTGACGACCGTGCGTCGCGACGTGAGGTCCTCGAGCGTCGGCGACACCTGCTTGACGAAGAGCAGCTCGGCACCCTGCGGCACCCAGACGCGCAGCTCGGAGTTGGCGACGCCCCGGGACATCGAGGCACGCATCATGGCCTCGAACTCGGCGGCCATCTCCTCGGGCGCCGGGATGAGGTCGACGGTGCCGAGCAGCGCCGAGGCGATGCCACGCACCTCGTCGACGCGCCACTGGTCGCCGACGCCGCGGCAGTCGCACTGGAAGGCGCCGACGCTGCTGCGGACCGCGGCCTGCAGCGACTGGGGCGTCTCGCCCTCGTTGACGCCGTCGGTGAGCAGGATCGCGTGGCGCTTGGTCACGTGCGGCACGGTCTCGAAGATCTGCCGGGCGAGGGTGAGCCAGGTGCCCATCGCCGTGCCGCCGTTGGCGCGCAGGCCATCGATGGCCCGGTTGGCCTCGCCGCGGGTGTGCGCCGACATCGGCACGAGCGCGCCCTGGTGGCTGTAGGGGTAGACGATCTGCGCCGTGCCGTTGCCGGACACGATCGAGAAGAGCGTGCCGTCGACGATCTCGGCGAGGGCTGCCTTGGCGGCCTCGCCGGCAGCCTGGACGCCGCGGCGGCCCATCGAGCCGGAGGTGTCGATGAGGATGACCTCCGCCGCCGAGCCGGGGTCGGCGAGCCCGGCCGAGGCACCGGCCGACGCACCTGCCGAGGCGCCGGTCGAGGTCACGCGGACGATCGCGTGCACGTCGGTGCCCCCGTCGGGCAGGAACTCGTTCTGGAACACCTCTGCCGTGAAGTCAGCCATCGGTCGGGTCCCCTTCCACCGGCGCCGCCGCTGCGGTCACCTCGGTCGTCGTCGTGCTCGATCCTCGCCTAGCCAGTCTGGTGAGGGCAACCGTGATGTTGTCGCGTCCACCCTGCTCGTTGGCGAAGTCGACGAGGGCCTGGGCCACCGTCGTGGGGGTGGCGTCGTCGAGCCGGGCTGCGGCGTCGGTCAGCAGGGTGCGCAGCGCCTCGGCCTCGGAGCAGTAGTTCCACAGCCCGTCTGAGCAGACCATGAGCCAGCCGGGCGTCGCCGTCAGCGTCGTCAGGTGCGGAGTGAGGTCGTCGGGGGCGTCCTTGCCGAGCCAGCGCGTGATCGAGTGCGCGTGCGGTCCGGTCTCGGCCGCGAGCCTCGGGACGCCCGCCGCCATCTGCTCCTGGGCGAAGGAGTCGTCGCGGCCGAGCTGGCGCGCGGGCTCTTCGGTGTCGTCGGGCAGCCAGTAGACGCGGCTGTCACCCACGTTGCCCGCGACGATGACGTCGTCCTCGACGACCGCGGCCGCGAAGGTGCACGACGGCGGGTTGGGCACGTCCTCGACGACCGAGGCCGCGACGGCCTCGTTGGCGCGGGTGACGGCGTTCGTCAGCGCGCGCCCGGCGCCGGCCGCCCAGGCGTCGGGGGTGCCGACGCCCTTGGGGAAGGGCTGGTCGAGGACCGCCCGGGCGGACGTCGCGGCCGCGAGCGAGGCGATGTGCGAGTCGGTGGCCATCGAGACGCCGTCGCAGACGACGAGGACCGCGCGCGACCCTGCCGGCTCGCTGGCGCTGAGCGACATGGCGTCCTCGTTGCGGGCGTGGCGCCTGCCGATGTCGCAGACGCCGCCGACCCAGGCCGTCGGGGACTCGACGAGGTGGTCGCGCGGGTTGGGCGGCGGAGTGCCGCAGTGGTCGCAGTAGCCGTCGACGATGTGCCCCTCGCCGCAGGCGTGGCACGTGAGGTCGTCCGCCACGGGGGCGACGGCCGCCGACGGGACGGCCCCCGTCCAGCCGACGTCGAGCGGGGACTCCTCGCCGGCGGGCGCGGTCTGCGGTGTCGCCGAGGCGAGCACGGTGCCGTCCGAGACGTCGGCCGGCGGCTGGTCCCCGTTCGAGGCGCGGGCCGCGACGACGAGGTCGGCGCCGCACGCCTCGCAGAAGGTCGAGTCGGCCTGGTTGGCCGTGCCGCAGGCGGGACAGTCCCGCGAGGCGATGGCAGAGGACGAGGACGAGGACGAGGGCGAAGACGCGGACGCGGACGCGGACGAGGGAGCGGGCAGCGGAGCGGGCTCTGCTGCTCCCGTGGTCGGGATGTCGGTCACCAGAGGCTCCAGGGTCGGATGGCGTTGGCCTCGTCCACGAGGGGGACGCGCTCGGACAGGTCGGGGGTGCGCTTGGCCAGCTCGCGCAGGGCCTCCTCGAGCCCGAGACGCAGGCCGTTGGGGGTGCCCTTGTGCTCGCCGAGGCGGACATCGGCCTTGTTGCCACTCTTCTCCACGGTGACGAGCGCTTCACGGTAGATCAGCGTCGTGAGCTCGGCCCGGCGCCGCGCCGACAGCGAGGTGTCGTCGAGCGTGCGCAGTGCCTCGGCGAGGTCGGGCAGCCCCCGGTTCGCCTTGGTCAGCAGCTCGGCGAGGCCCGCGCGTGCCGTGCGGTAGGCGCTCGACTGGACCGGGACGAGCCGGTATGCCGCCACGGCCCCCTCGACGTCGGACCGCGCGGCCCGGATGCGGGCGAGGCCGAAGGCCGACATGGGGACGTACGTGGCGTCGGTGCGCGCGCACGCGACGTAGAGGTTCTCGGCGACGGCGTCGTCACCGGCCTGCTCCGACGCCTGCGCGAGCGCGAGCTTGGGCGCGAGCTCCCCCGGCACCTGGCCGTAGACGGCGTTGAACGCGGCCTGCGCGGCTCGTGAGTCGCCACGCTCGAGCGCGGCCAGGCCCTGGATCCACACCGCCCGCCACTCCCAGGGGTCGGCGCTCAGCAGCTCGCCGGCCGTCGACTCGGCGACGTCGGGTTGGCCGGCGTCGAGCGCGGTGCGGGCCTGCTCGAGGAGCACCTCCGTCGTGCGCACGGCGGCCCGCTTGAGTGTCGCGAGGCGCTCCTCCGGTGAGCCGGAGACCGTGGTCAGCCAGCCGGTCTGCGGGTCGTGCGGGTCGCGGCGCATGGCCGGGAGGTTGCGCCAGTCGTCGGGCTCGACGCCCGGCGTCGGCACGTCGAAGAGCAGCGAGCTGACGGTGGTCGCCGCGGCGCCCGACCCCCGGTCGAGGGCGACGACCTCACGGAGCACCCCGACCATCTGGGAGCGCAGCTCGTCGGCCGAGACGAACCGGTCGTCACGGTTGGGCGCGCAGGCCTTGGCGACGAGCCGGTAGAACGAGTCGTAGCGCTGGAAGACCGGCACGGTGTCCTGGGCCGGAAGGGTGTTGAGGAAGGTCGTCTGGTAGCCACGGAACTCCATCGTCAGCACGACGAGCGTGCGCCCGATCGTGTAGATGTCGGACGCGGCGGAGACACCCAGCTCGGCCACCTCCGGGGCCTGGTAGCCGACCGTGCCGAAGATCGCCGAGTCGTCGTCGTCGGCGCGGCGCACGCCACCGAGGTCGATGAGCTTGACCTCGTCGCCGACCTGGATGATGTTGTCGGGCTTGAAGTCGCAGTAGACGAGCCCGAGGTCGTGGAGGTACTGGAACGACGGCAGGATCTCGAGGATGTAGGCGAGGGCCTGGTCGACGGGCAGCGGGTCGTACCTCCCGGCGGCCTGGAGGCGCTGCTTGAGGATCGACTTGAGCGAGGTGCCGCCGACGTACTCCATGACGATGTAGCCGGCGTCGTCGTGCGTGACGAAGTTGTAGATCTCGACGATGCTCGGGTGCGACACCTGCGCGAGGAAGCGCTGCTCGGCGATCGCCGCCGCGAGGGCATCGGGGTCGGCCGAGTTGAGCAGGCCCTTGAGCACGACCCACCGATCCGAGACGTTCTTGTCGCGCGCGAGGTAGATCCAGCCGAGGCCACCGTGGGCCAAGCACCCGGCGACCTCGTACTGGCCCGCGACGAGGTCGCCTGCCTTGAGCTTGGGGTCGAAGGAGAACGGGTGGCGGCAGTTGGCGCAGAAGCCGGTCGTCCGGCCCGGCTTGCCGTCGCGGCCGCGGCCGACGGGCTCGCCGCACTTCGGGCAGAAGCGTTTGTTCTCGGGCACGGACGGGTTGGTGAGCAGGGCCTTCTCGGCGTCGATCTCGGGTGCCGGGCGCACCGAGGTGATGCCGCCACCGAGGCGGGCCGAGCGCAGGCGCTGTGAGCCCCCCGTGCGACGCGTGGCGATGGACCCGGCCTCGCGGGCACGCTTGGAGCCCAACGCTGCCGACGCGAGGTTGCTCGAGGCAGCCGAGCGCGTGGAGATCTCGGGGCCGACACCACCGGTGGCCCCTGTCGCCGCGGCGGCGCCGGCCGTGGCGGCAGCGGCGGACGGCGCGGAGGGGGCGGCATACCCGGCGACACCGAGCTGGTCGGCCGGGGTGCCGCAGACGTTGCAGTAGCCCGCGTCGATCGTGCCCGCGCATCCGGGCTGCTGGCAGGCGCCACCCTCGGGGATGGACGGACCGGCGGCGGCCGCAGCCGGTGCAGGTGCGCTGAGGGCGGCGGCGGGGGCGGAGCCGGCGGCCATGCCGCACACGTCGCAGTAGCCGTCGACGATCGTTCCGGTGCAGCCCGGCTGCGTGCAGTTCATGGGCGGGGCCTCTGGGGTCGGGGTGCGGACGGACGGGGGGCGGCGCGACCGGCACGGGGCTGCTGGCGGGTGGCCGCGTCGACGTAGGCCGAGAAGGCCGCGGCGAGGGCCCGGGCACGGGAGATCGGCAGCGGGCGGGCGGCGAGCGTCTCGTCGAGGCGGCGGCGCAGCTCGGCCACGTCGGCTCCCGCCTCGGGAGTCAGCGTCGCCGCGGCGGCCATGGCACCGACGGCACCCACGAGGCCGACGACCTCGTCGCGCTCGGCCAGCCCGGCGGCATACGTCTCGTGGGCGAGGTCGAGCGCCCGGGAGACCCGCTCGAGCTTGTCGCGGTACGCCGTGAGCTCGGCTGCCGCTTGCGGCACCGGTCCCAGCGCGCGGACGTTGGGGATCGCGAGATGCGGTGCCGGCGTGATCGCCTCGAGGCAGGCGCGTTCGAGGGCGCGGATGGCGGCGGCGCGCGCGTCGAGCTCCTCGACCTGCTGCTGGGTGCGCACCCGGCTGCGGGCGGCGGAGGCGCGCTCGGCCGCGGCGACGATGAGGTCGCGCTCGAGCACGGCCACGTCGATCTCGAGGGGGCCGATGATGCCGCCGACGTCGGCGCCACGACGGGCGCGCTCCACGAGGTCGTCCATCCGGCGGTCGAGCCGCGCGAGCTTTTCGGTGGCGTCGTCCCGCTGCGTGCCGGCCGGGACCAGCGGGATCTGGTCGCGGGTGCGCTCGATCCCGGCCCGCACCACGGTGATCCGCTGCGTCGCCTCGGCCGCCCCGGGGGCGAGGGAGGCTCGTGCCTGGAGGGTGCGGGTCAGCGAGTCGAGCAGCCGGCACGCCTCCGGAAGGCTGACCGCGAGCGAGCCGCTCGACGGCAGCGAGAGGTGCTCGGTCGTGTTGGAGTCGAGGCGTCCGTGGATGAGGGTCGAGAGCCGCTCGGCCTCGACGGGACCGACGCGGCCTCCGTCGAAGGTCGTCTCGAGGAGGGTGAGGCGGTCGCTGACGGCCTTCCAGAAGGTCAGCGCCACGGTGAGGTCGGTGGTGATCGCGACCTGCTCGGCCTGAGACAGCTTGAGGACCGCGCGGTCGACCTCGCCGAGGTCGGCGCGACGCTGGGCGACCCACTCGCGCAACGCGTTGAGGTAGGTCTGGGCCTCCCCGGCCTGGACGGGCACGCCGAGCCGCCCGGGCGCCGTCGGTGCGACGGTGCCCGGGTCGGGGTGGCTCTGCGGCACTGCGCTCATCGTCCGTAGACCGGGGTCGGGGGTGCGGGCGCGGGTCCGAGCGGCGCTGCGAGCCAGCGGTTGTAGATCGTCTTCCACTCGCCGTCGGCCTCGAGGTCGGCGATGACCCGGTTGAGGTAGCGCGCGAGGTAGACGTCGGCCTTGTTGACGCCGAGGCCGTAGGGCTCGACGGTGATCGCCTTGGCGCTCGTGATGACGGTGTTGGGGTCCTGCGCGGCGAGGCCGGCGAGCACGGTGTCGTCACCGGTGATGGCGTCCGCCTTGCCTTGCTGGAGCAGCACGAGGCAGCCGGTGTGGGTGCCGGCCGTCACGACGACCGGCCCCTTGACCTGCTGCAGCTTGGCCAGGGAGGTCGTGCCGTTCGGGGCACACACCCGCTTGCCCTTGAGGTCGGCGAGCGTGAGGTCCTTGGCGCCGGGCAGGGCCTTGCTGACGAGGACTTTCTGGCCGGACCGGTAGTACTCGGCCGAGAAGCCGATGTCGTTCCAGCGATCGCACGTCATCGACATGTTGCGTGCGACCATGTCGATCTCGCGGTTCTTGAGCAGGGGTTTGCGGTCGTCGGCCGTGATGACGCGAAGCTGGACCTTCGAGGCGTCGCCGAAGATCGCCTTGGCGACGGCCCTGGCCATGTCGATGTCGAAGCCCTCGATGCCGCCGGTGAACGCGTTGCGGGCGCCGAAGAGGTATGTGTCGGCCGAGACCCCGACGGTGATGAAGCCCTTGTCGAGGATCTTGCGCATCGTGCCGTCGCTGATGTCGGCACGGGTCGGCAGGCTCGGCAGCGGGTCGTAGGACTGCGTCGCGTTGGTGCACGTCGGTGCGGCCACGGCAGGCGCGCTGCTCGACGGCTTCGGTGCCGGGGTCGTCGGCAGCTGGGTCTCGGCGTACGTGACACCGGAGCAGCCGGCGAGGGCGCCCAGCCCGGCCACGGCGACGAGGGTGGAGAGGCGGCGCCGCAGCGTCGAGCTGATGGTGCTCATCGGTACTCCTCGATCCGCTGGCCGACTCCTCGGACGATGAGCCACGACGCGACGAGGGCCACGAGGGCGACGACGACGGCGACGAGCGGTGCGCTGCCGCCGAGCCCCTCGAGCGTCGTGACCGTGGCCTTGCCGGCGCTGTCTCGCGCCTGCGTCACGGCGACGTCGAAGGTGTCGAAGGTGTTGGCGGCCCCGCCGTCGGCCGTGCTCGTCGAGAGCTTGACCGCATCGTCCCAATGGCCGCCGTTGTCGAGTGTCCGCACCTTGACGTGGGCGTCGACGTAGGCCTGCCACGACCGCGTCAGCTCGCCGGAATGATCGGTCTTCGCGAGGCCGGCGTCGACGGCGGTGCGGTTGGTCTTCCACGCGGCCTCGTTGGCCGCGCCGGACCCGCGCTTGATGAGGGTCAGGCTCTCGTTGGCGCGGGCGTCGTTGGCCGCCGTCGTCACGTTCGCGAGGGCGACGGCCCGCTCGTAGTCGCCGCCGGACACGTCACGGGTCGCCGTGCTGATGCCCGTGATGACGGTGGCGGTGACGAAGAGGGCCACGAGCAGCAGCGCGATCGCCCCGGTCAGCGACGGGTTGAGGTAACGGCGCGTGCGCCTGGCGAGCCACACGGCAAGGGCCACGAGACCGATGAGCGAGACGACGCCGACGAGGAGCTGGACGCTCGAGTTGCTGCGCTCGAACTCCATCGTCGCCCGCTCCTCGTTGGCCTCGACCACCTGCGTGATGATGGGGATCGCATCGGCCCGGAGCCCGGTGCTCGCCTGGGTGAGGTACTGAGCGCCGACGGGCAGACCGAGTCGGTTGTTGGAGCGAGCCTGCTCGACGAGGGCGGCATAGGTCTGCACGCGCTGGGACAGCACCCCGAGAGCGTTGCCGTCGGCGGGCTGGGCGGCGGCTGCCTTGGCGATGCCCGCGGCGACGCGCCCCATGGCGCCTTCGTACTTGGCGCGTGACTCGGGTGACTCGAGACCGCCGACGAGGAAGGCGTTGGTGGCGACGGCGTCGGCACGCAGCAGGTCGACGTGGATCGACTGGGCGAGGACCACCTGGGCGCTGTTGTTGGCCGCACGCTCGACCGCGGACTGCGACGCGAGCAGCGCGTTGACGCTGATCGCGCCGAGCAGGAGCGCAGCGAGGACGCCGAGGAGGCCGAAGAGGCGCATCCGGCCCGGGGTGCCGTGGAGCAGCCGGCTCGCGAGGCCCCGGGCGCCGGGGACGCCGCCGGACAGGCTGCCGGCGATGGTGCGCGGATGCTGGCCCGCGGGCGCGCCGGACGACGCACCCGCCGGGATGGCGACGGGGATGTTCGTCGTCGGTGCGCTCATGCGGTGTCCTCGTGCTCGGTCGCGCTCGTGTCGTCCTGCTCGTCGTGCTCGTTCGAGACTGCCTCATCGGTGCCCGCCGGACCATCAGGGTCTGCCCTGAGCGCCGCCGGATCCTCCGGAGTCGCCTCCGGTGCAACCGGTGCCTCCCCCTCTGGCTCGGCTGGCGCGCCGGCGGGTGCGTCGTCGGGCTGGTCGGTGACGTCGTCTGCGGTGAGTAGACGCAGCTCGTCGCGCGTCGGCTCCGTCGCGTCCTTGAGCCGCCATGCGTGACGGCCGACAGCCTGCTCGAAGAGGTTGCGCGAGAAGCGGCCGTTGCCGAAGGCCGAGGTGCGCGGCGTGGCCTGCAGGATGTGGCGCACGCGGGTGTGGGCCTCGGTGGTCAGCTCGTAGTCGGAGCCCGTGGCGATCGAGTCGAGGATGTCGAGCAGCTCGTCGTCGGAGTAGTCGTCGAACTCGATCGTCGTCGTGAACCGGCTGGCCAGACCGGGGTTCTGGGCGATGAAGCGGACCATCGGGTCGGGGTAGCCGGCGACGATGACGACGAGGTCCTCGCGGTGGTCCTCCATCTCCTTGACGAGGGTGTTGACCGCCTCTTCGGCGTACTGGTCGCCGGTCAGGGCGTACGCCTCGTCGATGAAGAGCACGCCGCCGGTGGCCTTGGCGCAGACCTCTGCGGTCTTCAACGCGGTCTGCCCGACGTAGCCGGCGACGAGCTCGCTGCGGTCGACCTCGACGAGCTGGCCGGTGGGGAGCAGGCCGAGCGCCTTGTAGATGCCACCGACGAGCCGTGCCACGGTCGTCTTCCCGGTGCCGGGGTTGCCGACGAAGATGAGGTGCCGGCTCATCTTCGGGGCCTTGAGGCCGGCGTGGGTGCGCATCTTCTCGACACTGAGCAGGGCGACCTGGCGGTGGATCTCCTTCTTGACCCGGGCGAGCCCGATCATCGCGTCGAGCTCGGCGAGGAGCTCCTCGACCGACTTCTCGGGCTCGGCGGCCTTCCCGGGTCCGGCCGGCGGTTCGGCGGGGGCGGCCGTGGCCGTCGCGCCGGGGGTGGGGACGCCGTCTGGGTCGCCTTGCGCCCCAGTGCTGCCGGGGAGCACCAGCTCGAGGAGGCGGGGGTCGATCGGACCGGGGACGTTCGGACGCATCGTGTCGGGGGAGCCGAAGCCCATCCCGGGCACGCCGCCGAGAGGGCCACCGGGCAAGCCGGGCAGCCCGTGCGAGGGGAGGCGCGCCGCGGCGAGGTAGGCGCCCGAGGCGGCGGACGCGTTGGCGATGACCCAGATCGGCGCCGTGCCGAGCATGACGGCGGACGAGGCCACCTCGGTCAGCGCCTCGGCGTACTCGGCGGCGAGGGAGTGCCGGGAGGCGACGAGGGCGTCGAGCAGGTCGGTCGGGGCGCCGCGCCAGCGACGCCCGGACGAGGCGGCGTCGAAGAACGCCTCGTTGATGCGGGCGACGTCGGTGAGGCCGGGGTGCGCGACCTCGGCCCAGGCTGGGGCCGCCCCGGGCACGGCCTCGGCCAGCGCGGCCGCGACCCGCAGCCCCTCGTCGCGGGCGGCGGCGGGGTCGAGTCCTGCCTCCGCGGCGACGTCGCTCAGCTGCTCCAGGCTCTCGGCGAGGCGTGACTCGTCAGTGGTCATGATCCGCACTCAGGTCGGCACTGGGGTCGGCGTTCACGGTCGGCGTTCATGCATCACTCCGGCGGGGCCAGCGGGTGGGGGGACGGTGACGTGCTGACGGCACCGGACGGGTCCGCGGTTCCCGACGAGCCCGTGCCGGGTGGTGGGGCGACCCGCACCGGGTCCGGACCGAGACCCAGCACGCCACCGCCCGACGCCTGGCCGAACTTCTGCTCGAGGAACGCCCCGTGCACGATGATCGCCTCGGCGTCGGCACGGCACACGGCGTCGTAGACCTTGTCCATCGTCGTGCCGAGCAGGTCGAGCTGGTCGACGAGGAGCATGACCGAGCTCTTGCCCGCCGCGATGGGGCGCGTGTCGGCCCAGTCGCGCGGAAGGCGCAGGTAGTTGCCGATGGCGACCGGCAGGTAGTCGGTGGCGGTGGCCATGACGCTGAAGCCCTGGCTGCTGCCGAGGCCGAGGTTGGACAGGCGGGGCAGGGTCTGGCGCACGATCCGGGTGACCCGCAGCAGGCGCGAGAGCACGACGCCGGGCACCTTGCCCTCGCGGGCCTGGGCCTCGATGGCGTCGAGCGCCCCGAGGAGCTGCTCGGTGGTCGGTGGCCCCGAGCGCACGGGCTCGGGTGCCTCGGGCCTGTCCAACCCGAACCACGACCGGATTCCCACTGCGTTGTCCCCTCTGGTGTGTCCCGCGCGCCGACCGTCGGCCGGCCACGCACATCCTGCTCCACGGGTCGCGCCACGGCGATCCCGCCTCACCTCACCCGCGTCGCGGGCCCGTCACCGGCTCCCGGTCGGGCCTCCAGGCGCAGCCACCCTCACCGGCCGGAGCCGAGGTCGAGCAGCCCGGGAGCGGCGTTCTCGGCGCGGCGGGCGTCCTGCTTGGACACGCGGTCGAGGTAGGTGCGCGACTTGGCGACCTCGGTCTCGAGGGTGCCGATCGTCGCGGCCATGTTGTCGAGCGCCCGCACCTTGAACTGGTCGATGGTGTCCATCGTCTCGTAGATGTTGGCGAAGGCCTTCTGCAGCGACTCGATCGACAGCGTCGCGCTCGCCGACTGCTCCTGGATGCGGGCGGAGTTCTGCTTGAGCGCCTCCGACGTGCGCTCGATGATGCCCGAGGTCGTCGTGTTGAGGGCCGTGATCTGGTCGAGGACGAGCTGCTGGTTGTTGAGCGCCTGGGCCACGATGACGGCGGTGCGCAGGGCCGAGACGGTCGTCGTGGTCGCGCGGTCGACGCCCTTGATGAGCTCGATGTTGTTCTTGATGATGATGTCGATCGCGAGGTAGTTCTGGATCGAGACCGCGAGCTGGGTCAGCAGGTCCTGGTGCTTCTGGCGCACGTAGAAGAGGACGTCCTCGCGCAGCGCCTTGGCCCGCTCGGGGTCGGTCGTCTCGAGGGTCGCGACCTGGGCGGCGAGCTTGGCGTCGAGCCGCTCGGCGACGTAGACGTACTGGTTGAGCCGGCCCATCGACTCCCAGAGGTTCTTCTTCTCGAGGTTGAGGGCGACGTTGTCCTTGACGAGCTCGTCCTGCCCCGACTGGAGCGAGTGGAGGATGCCGTTGAGGTGGCTCTGGGCCGACTGGTACTTGCGGAAGTAGTCGGTGACCTTGTCGCCGAAGGGGATCATGCCGAGGAACTTCTTGGCGCCTGCGGCCTGGCCCGGGTCGAGGTCCTCGACGGTGCGCCGGAGGTCGAGCAGGGTCTTGCCGACCTTCGAGTTGCCGGACAGGCCGCCCTCGTTGAGCGCCTTGACCGGCATCTGGAGCATCCGGTTGGACGACTCGGCGGCGAACCGCACCTCGTCGTTGCCCATCATCCGCACGTCGGCGGCCTTGGTCTCCCACTCGGGCGAGCGGGCCGCGGCCTTCGTGAGGGAGTCGAGGTAGGTGTCGACCTTGGCGTCGAGGCCGGGCAGGGCGGCGTCCGGAACGGCCGGCGCCATCTTCGGCGCGGCGGTCTCGGCGACGGCGGCCGTCGGCGCGGGGGCCGTGAGGATGAACGCGTCGCCGGGCGGCGGCTCGAGGGGCGCGACCTGGGCGGGCGCGGCTGCCTGGGCGGCGGGCTGGTCAGTCATGTGGAGCGGGTCCTTCCCTCGCGTGCCGGCCACGTCGGCGACGCGACCGAAGTCCCTCGCCCGTCGGCACCGCGGACGGCGCACGAATCCCGCCTGCGGCGCGCTCGTCGGGCGTACGGCCACTCTACGTGCCGTGCGCCTGCGACGGGTGGGCGAACGCGTGGGTTCCGTCGCTCGGACGACCCCTCCGGAGAGGGAGCGGCCGCGGCTCGGAGTCAGGGGAGGTTACGAGCCGCGGCCGCGTGCGTGGGGCACCCACATCCGAAGAACGGATGGGGTTACCCACCGGTTCCCGCCCCCGCGACCGGGGGCCTCCGACGGCTCAGTCGAACTGCCAGGAGCGCTTGCTCAGCCCGAACCAGAAGCCGTCGATGACGCTCTTGTTGTCGAGACCGCCGGACTCGTAGGCGGCGCCGAGGGTGACGAAGAGCGGGGCGAAGTGCTCGGTGCGGGGGTGGGCCTCGTGGGCGGCCGGGGCCTTGTCGAGGAAGTCGAGCAGGCTGTCGACGTCCTGGGCCTTCATGGCCTCCTGGGCCCAGTGGTCGAACTCGGCGCTGGCGCGCGGGGGTAGGCCGTCGGCGCCGGCGTGCGGGTTGAACCAGCGCAGGTTGTGGGTCGTGAAGCCGGAGCCGACGATCATCGTGCCCTGCTCGCGCAGGGGTGCGAGGCGTCGGCCGATCTCGAAGAGGCCGCGCGGGTCGAGCGTCGGCATCGACATCTGGAGCACCGGCACGTCGGCGTCGGGGAACATCTCCTTGAGCGGGACGTACGCGCCGTGGTCGAGGCCGCGCGCCTCGTCGCGGTGCACCTGGTGGCCCGGCCACGTGAGCAGCCTGGTCACGTCGTCGGCGAGCCCGGGGGCGGCAGGGGCGTCGTAGGTCACGTCGTAGTACTTCTGCGGGAAGCCCCAGAAGTCGTAGGTCAGCGGTGCGCCGGTCGTCGAGCCGAGCGTCGTCGGTGCGTCCTCCCAGTGGGCGGAGACCATGAGGACGTTCGTGGGCTTCGGCAGGTCCGCGGACCATCCGGCCAGCTCGGCCGTCCAGCGCTCGTCGTCGGCGAGCGGCGGGGCGCCGTGGCTGAGGTACAGGACGGGGGCGGACATGGCGGTTCCTTCCGAAGTTGTTGAAGTCTAAACTATCATGGGGAACGAGCGTTGGATCGCCATCATTCCCGAGGGCGTATGCCGGGTGGCCCCTTTTCGCCGCACCCGCGGCAGGTGACCGCACCCGCCACCCGAGCGAGCCCGCGGACCCGGGCTGCGGCGGACGGCATACGCCCCTCTCCGGTGGATGTCGTGAGACCGCACTCGGCGCGGGCTGTTACGGTCGGTCCGCGTCCACGTCGGGGCAGCGACGAATCCGCTGCACGTGAGATGCGGGAAGTTGAAGGTGCACCATGGCCGCAGGCAAGGGCCGCAAGCTCGTCATCGTCGAGTCGCCCGCCAAGGCGAAGACCATCGCCGGCTACCTCGGAGGCGACTTCGAGGTCGAGGCGTCCGTGGGTCACATCCGTGACCTGCCGAACCCCTCCGAGCTGCCGGCCGACATGAAGAAGGGCCCGTTCGGCAAGTTCGCCGTCGACGTCGACAACGGCTTCGAGCCGTACTACGTCGTCGACCCGGACAAGAAGAAGAAGGTCGCCGAGCTCAAGCGGCTCCTCAAGGACGCCAGCGAGCTCTACCTCGCCACCGATGAGGACCGCGAGGGCGAGGCCATCGCGTGGCACCTGCTCGAGGCGCTCAAGCCGCGGGTCCCTGTCAAGCGCATGGTGTTCCACGAGATCACCCGCGAGGCGATCCAGCGGGCCGTCAACGACACCCGCGAGATCGACACCGCGATGGTCGACGCCCAGGAGACCCGCCGCATCCTCGACCGCCTCTACGGCTACGAGGTCAGCCCGGTCCTGTGGCGCAAGGTCCGCCAGGGCCTCTCGGCCGGCCGCGTCCAGTCCGTCGCGACCCGCATGGTCGTCGAGCGCGAGCGTGAGCGCATGGCGTTCGTCCGCTCCTCCTACTGGGACGTCGAGGGCGACTTCACCCCCGACAGTGCGAGCCAGCAGTTCACGGCACGACTGTCTTCCGTCGACGGCGTCCGCGTCGCCACCGGTCGCGACTTCGCCGACGACGGCCGCTTGACCGGCAAGGGCGTCGTCCACCTCGACGAGGCCCTCGCGACCCGGATCGCCGAGGCGTGCCTGCCCCTCACAGCGCGCGTCACCGACGTCCAGGAGAAGCCCTACACCCGCCGCCCGTCGGCCCCGTTCACGACCTCGACCCTCCAGCAGGAGGCGTCCCGCAAGCTGCGGATGTCGTCCAAGAACGCGATGCGCGTGGCGCAGCGGCTCTACGAGAACGGCTACATCACCTACATGCGTACCGACAGCACGACGCTGTCGGACGCCGCGATGACCGCCGCGCGCAGCCAGGCACGCGACATGTACGGCGCCGAGTACGTTCCGGACAGCCCGCGCCGCTACGAGAAGAAGGTCAAGAACGCGCAGGAGGCCCACGAGGCCATCCGTCCCGCCGGCGACCGCTTCCGCAGCCCGGCCCAGGTCGCCGGGTCGCTGCGCGGCGAGGAGTTCGCGCTCTACGAGCTGATCTGGAAGCGCACCGTCGCCTCGCAGATGGCCGACGCCCGCGGCTCGACCGCCACCGTCAAGCTCGCTGTCGACACGGCGCTCGAGGGCGCCCAGTCGGTCGAGTTCAGCGCGAGCGGCACCGTCATCACCTTCAAGGGCTTCCTCGCCGCCTACGAGGAGGGCCGGGACGACGAGTCCGCCGCCCGCGCCGACGCCGCCGCCGAGGAGCGTCGCCTGCCCAAGCTGAGCGCCGGCGTCCCGCTCGAGGTCGTGCGCGCCGAGGCCGACGGCCACGAGACGAGCCCGCCCGCCCGCTTCACCGAGGCCACCCTCGTCAAGGCGATGGAGGAGCGCGGCATCGGCCGCCCCTCGACGTACGCCTCGACGATCGGCACGATCCAGGACCGCGGCTACGTCTTCACCAAGGGCCAGGCCCTCGTGCCGACGTGGCTCGCCTTCGCCGTGACCCGGCTGCTCGAGGAGCACTTCGGCAACCTCGTCGACTACGAGTTCACCGCCTCGATGGAGGAGGACCTCGACCGCATCGCCAACGGCGACGAGGGTCGCGTCGCGTGGCTCAAGCGGTTCTACTTCGGCGAGGAGGCCACCTCGGCCGCCGGTCTGCGCAACCTCGTCGAGGACCTCGGCGAGATCGACGCCAAGGAGATCAGCACGATCCCGATCGGCGACGGCATGGTCGTGCGCGTCGGCCGTTACGGCCCCTACGTCGAGGAGCTCGTGCCCGCGGGCGTCGACCTCGCGACGGGCGAGGTCGCGGACGGCGCCGAGGTGCCGTCGACGCCGCGCCGCGCGACGATCACCGACGACATCGCGCCCGACGAGATGACGCCCGGGAAGGCGCGCGAGCTGCTCGAGGTCGCCGCCGACGACGGCAAGGTGCTCGGCAAGGACCCCGAGACCGGCCGCGAGATCATCGCGCGCGCCGGGCGCTACGGGCCCTACGTCACCGAGGTCATCGACGACGACGACGCCGCCGCGGCCGACAAGCCCAAGGCCAAGAAGGCCGCCAAGGTCAAGCCGCGCACGGCCTCGCTCTTCAAGGACATGGAGCTCGCGACGCTCGACCTCGACTCGGCGCTCAAGCTGCTCTCGCTGCCGCGCGTCGTCGGTGCCGACGCCGAAGGTGTCGAGATCACCGCGCAGAACGGTCGGTACGGCCCGTACCTCAAGAAGGGCACCGACTCGCGGTCGCTGACGACCGAGCAGCAGCTCTTCGACATCACGCTCGACGAGGCGCTCGCGATCTACGCCCAGCCCAAGCAGCGCGGTCGTGCCGCGGCCGCCCCGCCCCTCAAGGAGCTCGGCGCCGACCCCGTCAGCGGCAAGCCCGTCGTCGTCAAGGACGGCCGCTTCGGTCCGTATGTCACCGACGGCGAGACCAACGCGACGCTGCGCAAGGACGACGACCCCGAGGCGATCACGCCGGAGCGGGGCTTCGAGCTGCTCGCCGAGAAGCGCGCCAAGGGCCCGACGACCCGCAAGCGCGCCGTGAAGAAGACGGCGAAGAAGACCGCGAAGAAGGCGACGACGCGCACGACGAAGAAGGCCACCGCCAAGAAGGCCTGACCCACCACGTCGAGTGAGCGCTCCGTCCCACTCGAGTGAGCGCCCCGTCCCACCTTCGTGGGGTGGGGCGCTCGCTCGTCTGTGACCGCGTGCTCACTCGAGTGTGGTTTGGCGCTCACTCGAGTGGCTCATCGCGTATGCCGTGAGGTGGCCCTGCCGGGGACGGTGCCGTCGCGCTAGCGTCGGGTCGTGATCGAGACCCGACGTCTGGAACCCACCGACCGGGACCGGTGGGAGACGCTCTTCCGCGCGTACATCCGCTTCTACGAGCGTGAGCTCGGCCAGACGGCATACGACCGGGCGTGGCGCGAGATCGCCTCTGACACAAGACTGCACGGGCTCGGGGCATGGCTCGACGGCGAGCTCGTGGGGATCACCCACTTCCTCGTGCACCCCAGCTCGAGCGAGCCCGACCTCTGCTACCTCGAGGACCTCTTCACCGACCCGGCGGTGCGTGGTCGCGGCGTGGCGAGCGCCCTCATCGCGGCCGTGCGTGACTGGGCACGCGAGCACGGCTGTGGCAGCGTCTACTGGCAGACCCACGAGTCGAACGCCCTCGCCCGCCGCCTCTACGACGAGGTCGCGACGTTCGAGGGCTACGTCGTCTACACGCTGCCGGTCGCGCCCGGTGGCGCTGGTGACGGGAACGTCGGCCCGCGGTGAGAGGCTGATCCCATGTCAACCGTTGTCTTCGTCCACGCCCACCCCGACGACGAGGCCTCGCAGTCCGCCGGCTCGATGGCGCGGGCCGTCAGCGAGGGCCACCGCGTCGTGCTCGTCGTCGCCACCAACGGTGACCACGGCGACGCCCCCGACGACCTGGCCGACGGCGAGACCGTCGTCGAGCGGCGCCGGGCCGAGGCCGCGGCCTCCAACGCCGTCATCGGCACCCATCGCGTCGAGTTCCTCGGCTACGCCGACTCCGGCATGACCGGGTGGGCCCAGAACGACCACGAGGAGAGCTTCGCCCGGGCCGACACGGAGGAGGCGGCGCAGCGCCTCGCGGCCGTCCTGGGCGAGGAGGCGGCCGACGTCGTCGTCGGCTACGACTGGCACGGCGGCTACGGCCACCCCGACCACGTCAAGGTGCACGCCGTGACGAAGCGTGCCGCCGAGCTCGCCGGCACGCCCCGCTACCTCGAGGGCTCGATGAACCGCGACGCGATGATCCGCTCGCACCAGGCCGCGATGGCCGCAGGCCTCGACATGGGGGAGTGGGACCCCAGCCAGCCGATGGACGACGGCAACCCCCTCGGCAGCCTCGAGAGCGAGCTGCACTGGGCCTGCGACGTCAGCGAGTTCCTCGAGGTCAAGCGATCGGCGCTCAAGGCGCACGCGAGCCAGTCCGACGCGCAGGGGATGCTCCAGATGCCGGTCGAGATGTTCGCCGTGGCCTTCGCGTGGGAGCACTACATCGAGCCCGGCCGTCCCGACGGGATGGTGGCCGGCTGGTTCCTCGACGGGTGACCGTCCGGTAACCTACTCGCGGTAACAATGCCGTTTCCTCCGGAGGGACCCCCGATGCCCGAGATCGACTTCACGACCGCCACCGCCGACGAGCTCGCCGCCGTCGAGCCCGGCGAGTTCATCCGCATCGTCAAGGAGATGTCCGACAAGGACGTCAAGGAGGTCATGGAGAGCGCCAACCGCGGCCCGATCGTCGACGCGATCTTCCGTCGGATGCCTGAGCTCTTCCGCCCCGACCGCGCCGGATCGACGACCGCGACGACGCACTGGAGCATCACCGGCCGTCCCGACGGCGGCGCCGACGAGTGGACCGTGCGCTTCGCCGACGGCACGTGCACGTCGGTGCCCGGCCACGACGGCGACTCGACGCTGTCGCTCGCCATGTCGCCCGTCGACTTCACCAAGGTCATCACCAAGAGCGGCAACCCGGTCATGATGTTCATGACCGGCAAGATCAAGGCCAAGGGCGACCTCGGGCTCGCAGCCAACATCGCGAACTTCTTCGACATCCCCAAGGCCTGAGGCACGTCGTGGTGGAGTTCTCGCTCGCCCTGAACGACGACCAGACCGAGCTGCGCGACTGGGTGCACGGCTTCGCCGCCGACGTCGTGCGCCCGGCCGCCTCCGAGTGGGACGCGAGGGAGGAGACGCCCTGGCCGGTCATCCAGGAGGCGGCCAGGAACGGCCTCTACGGCTTCGAGTTCCTGGCCCAGTGCTGGTCCGACCCGACCGGCATCTCGATCAACCTCGCCAACGAGGAGCTCTTCTGGGGTGACGCGGGCATCGGGATGTCGATCTTCGGCACGACCCTCGCGGTGGCCGCGATCTACGGCTCGGGCACCCCCGAACAGATGGTCGAGTGGCTGCCGCAGTGCTACGGCGACGCCGACGACCCGAAGCTCGGGGCCTTCGCGACGACCGAGCCGCAGGCCGGCTCCGACGTCGGCGCCATGCGCACGCGGGCCCGCTACGACGAGGCCGCCGACGAGTGGATCCTCAATGGCCAGAAGGCCTACATCACCAACGGCGGCATCGCCAACGTCCACGTCGTGACGGCCGTCGTCGACCCCGACCTCGGCTCGCGCGGGCAGGCCGCCTTCGTCGTCCCGCCCGGCACGAAGGGGCTCGAGGGCGCCAAGAAGCTGCGCAAGCTCGGCCTGCGCGCCTCGCACACCGCCGACGTCTTCCTCGACGACGTGCGCGTGCCGGGCTCGTGCCTGCTCGGCGGCAAGGACAAGCTCGACGAGCGCCTCGCCCGGGCCCGCGAGGGAGGGTCGTCGAGCGGACAGGCGGCCATGCGGACGTTCGAGATCTCGCGCCCCACGGTGGGTGCGCAGGCGCTCGGGATCGCCAGGGCGGCATACGAGTACGCCCTCGACTACGCCAAGGGCCGCGTCGCCTTCGGTCGGCCGATCATCGAGAACCAGGCGATCGCGTTCGCGCTCGCCGACATGCGCACCGAGATCGACGCGGCCCGGCTGCTCGTCTGGAGGGCGTCGTGGATGGGGCGCACGAACCAGCCGTTCACCGCGGCCGAGGGCTCGATGAGCAAGCTCAAGGCGGGTGAGGTCGCGGTCGCCGTGACCGACAAGGCGGTGCAGATCCTCGGTGGGGCCGGCTACGTCACCGACCACCCCGTCGAGCGGTGGTCGCGCGACGCGAAGATCTACACGATCTTCGAGGGCACGTCCGAGATCCAGCGACTCGTCATCGCGAGGGCCATCAGCGGCGTCCGCATCCGCTGACCCGCCCAACCCTGAACCGTCGAGAGGCCACGGTCTGCGCCTCTCGACGGTTCAGGTGGGGTGTGCTGGGCTTCCGAGTCGGCTAGACGACGAGGTCGAGGAGCAGGACGAGGACGAGACCGGTCACCGACAGGATCGTCTCCATGACGGACCACGACTTGATGGTCTGGCCGACCTTGAGCCCGAAGTACTCCTTGACGAGCCAGAAGCCGGCGTCGTTGACGTGGGAGAAGAAGACCGAGCCGGCGCCGATGGCGAGCACCATGAGCGACACCTGGGCCGTGGGCATCCCGGCCGCGAGCGGAGCGAGGATGCCGGAGGCCGTGACGGTGGCGACGGTGGCCGAGCCGGTCGCGAGGCGGATCAGGACCGCGACGAGCCAGGCCAGCAGCAGCACGGACAGGCCGCTCTGCGCGATCCAGTCGGCGACGAGCTGGCCGATGCCGGTGTCGACGAGGGTCTGCTTGAAGCCGCCACCGGCGGAGACGATGAGCAGGATGCCGGCGATCGGACCGAGGGAGGCCTCGAGGGACGACCCGACCTCCTTGAGACCCATGCCGGCGCCGCGGCCGAGCGTGAACATCGCGAGGATCACGGCGATGAGCAGAGCGATGAGCGGCGTGCCGAGGAAGTCGAGGACGGTGCGGACGGCCGTGCCGTCGGCGGTGAGGATGTCGGAGAGCGCCTTGCCCATCATGAGGGCGACGGGGGTCAGGACGGTCAGCAGCGTGACGGGGAACGACGGACGCGGTCCGCTCTCGGACTCACGCGACTCGAAGAGCTCGGGCGCGGGGACGTCGACCCAGCGGGCGGCCACGCGGGCGAACCACGGGCCCGCGACGGCGATCGTCGGGATCGCGACGAGGATGCCGAGGCCGAGGGTGACTCCGAGGTCGGCCTTGAGGGCGTCGATCGCCACGAGCGGGCCCGGGTGCGGCGGGACGAGGCCGTGCATGGCCGACAGGCCGGCGAGTGCCGGGATGCCGACGCGGACCAGGGACAGTCCCGAGCGGCGCGCGACGAGGAAGATGACGGGCATCAGCAGGACGAGGCCGATCTCGAAGAACATCGGCAGGCCGATGAGGGCGCCGACGCCCGCCATCGCCCACGGCAGGGTGCGCGGACCGCTGTGGCCGATGATCGTGTCGACGATCTCGTCGGCACCGCCGGAGTCGGCGAGCAGCTTGCCGAACATCGCGCCGAGGGCGATGAGGATGCCGACGCCCGCGGCGGTCGATCCGAAGCCCTTGGTGAAGCTCTCGAGCACGTCGGCCATCGGGACGCCCGCGACCGCCCCGACAGTGAGCGAGCCCAGTGTCAGGGACAGGAACGGGTGCAGCTTGAACCGCACGATGAGCACCACGAGGACGGCGATGCCGAGCAGGGCCGCGGGGACCAGCCGTCCGGCCGGGATGGCGGGGAGGTCGTCGGCGGCGAGCGCCGACACGGGCAGGATCGAGAGCAGGTCGGAGGTCATGAGCGGGTCGCTTCCGGGTCGCGAGGATCGATGAGGGTGAGGGACTGGCCGACGAGGTCGTCGACCGGCTGGTCGACGTCGAGGACGGCTCCGCGCTCGCCCGGCTCGAGGGGCTCGAGCGTCGCGAACTGCGACTCGATGAGGGCTGTGGGCATGAAGTGTCCGGGCCGGCCGGCGACGCGGGCGGCGATGACGTCGGGGTCGCCGTGCAGGTGCACGAAGAAGACGTGGGGCGCCGCGGCTGCGAGGACGTCGCGGTAGGCGCGCTTGAGAGCCGAGCAGCTCGCCACACCACCGCTCTCCGCGTGCTCACCGAGCCACGCGGCGATGGTCGCGAGCCACGGGCCGCGGTCGTCGTCCGTCAGCGGGATGCCGGCCGACATCTTGTCGATGTTGGCCTTGGGGTGGAAGTCGTCGGCGTCCGCGAAGGGGACGCGCAGGCGCTGCGCGAGGGCCGCGCCGACGGTGGTCTTGCCCGAGCCGGACACCCCCATGACGACGACCAGGGGAGGTGGGTGGTGCTGCATGTCTCCGTGACTCCTTCGTCCGGCTCGAACGACGTCTTCGTCGAGTCGCTCGCACTAGGGTGCAGCAACAAGGGCGTCTTATCAAGACACGATGACGATTAAAACGGTTTTAATGCCGGCCGGGCTAGATGACGACCGCCGTGTGTCAGGCTGGGTCCGTGCCCACGGACCGTCGCCCCGCCCTGCATGCGAGCGTGCTCGACGACCTCGGCCGACAGGTCGCCACTGGCGAGCTCGTCCCGGGCACCGTGCTGCGCATCGACCAGCTCGACGAGCGCTACGGGGTGTCCCGGTCCGTCGTGCGCGAGGCCGTCCGCGTCCTCGACTCGATGGGACTCGTCGAGGCCCGCAAGCGCGTCGGTGTGCGCGTCCTGCCCAGCACGTCGTGGAACGTCTTCGACCCGCGCGTCATCCGCTGGCGCCTCGACGGGCCGGGTCGTGAGCAGCAGCTGCTCAGTCTCGGTGACGTGCGTCGAGGAGTCGAGCCCGTCGCGGCCGAGCTCGCCGCGGCCCGGGCGACCCCTGACCAGTGCGGGGCGCTCATGGGCGCCGTCATGCAGATGGCGGTGCACGCGAAGTCGGGCGACCTCGAGGCCTACCTCGTGGCCGACCAGCTCTTCCACTCGACCCTGCTCGCCGCCTCCGGCAACGAGATGCTCGCAGCGCTGTCCGACGTCGTCGGCGAGGTGCTCGCGGGCCGCACCCACCACGACCTCATGCCTGCCACGCCCAACCCCCTCGCGGTCCGCCTGCACGGTGACGTCGCCGAGGCGGTCCAGTCCGGCGACGGTGCTGCCGCCGCGGCTGCCATGCAGGCCATCATCACCGAGGCCAGTGACGCCCTGCGCGACGCGGACAGCTAACTGCCACAAGCGTTCTCGTCAGCAGTCGACGTTGTGGAGTATGTCGTTCCGCCGGCCCCGTGCTCACGAATCGTCCGGCGTCCGACGTGCGTGGCGGCATACGCGACGTGCCCACCCGACTCCGTGAGTCGGGTGGGCACGTGCTGCGGGCGGACGCGGTCAGGCGAGCGCGTCGATGATCTCGTTGAAGGTCTTCGACGGACGCATGACCGAGGCGACCTTGGCCGCGTCGGGACGGTAGTAGCCGCCGATGTCGACCGAGTGTCCCTGGGCGTCGACGAGCTCCTGGGAGATCGTGCCGATGTTGTCGGCGAGGGCCTGGGCCACGGGGCCGAACGTCTCGGCCAACGCGGCGTCGTCGGTCTGCCGGGCGAGCTCCTGGGCCCAGTAGAGGGCCAGCCACACGTGGCTGCCGCGGTTGTCGATCTGGCCGACCTTGCGCGCCGGTCCCTTGTTCTCGTCGAGGAGCGTGCCGGTGGCCCGGTCGAGGGTCTCGCCGAGCACCCGCGCGCGGGCGTTGTCGGTGACGTCGGCGAGGTGCTCGAAGCTGACGGCCAGGGCGAGGAACTCGCCGAGGCTGTCCCAGCGGAGGTAGTTCTCCTGGACGAGCTGCTGCACGTGCTTCGGGGCCGAGCCGCCGGCGCCGGTCTCGAAGAGGCCACCGCCGTTGATGAGCGGGACGACCGACAGCATCTTGGCCGAGGTGCCGAGCTCGAGGATCGGGAAGAGGTCGGTGAGGTAGTCGCGCAGCACGTTGCCGGTGACCGAGATCGTGTCCTCGCCCTTGCGGATGCGCCCGAGGGAGTAGGCGATCGCGTCGGTCGGCTTCATGATCTCGATCGTCAGGCCGTCGGTGTCGTGCTCGGTGAGGTACTCGTTCACCTTGGTGATGAGGTTCGCGTCGTGGGCGCGGTCGGCGTCGAGCCAGAAGATCGCCGGCGTCCCCGTGGCGCGGGCACGCGTGACGGCGAGCTTGACCCAGTCGCGGATCGGCACGTCCTTGGTCTGGCAGGCGCGCCAGATGTCGCCCGCCGAGACGGCGTGCTCGAGCAGCGCTGCGCCCGAGGAGTCGACGACGCGCACGGTGCCGTCGGCCGGGATCTCGAACGTCTTGTCGTGGCTGCCGTACTCCTCGGCCGCCTGCGCCATGAGCCCGACGTTGGAGACCGAGCCCATCGTCGACGGGTCGTAGGCGCCGTTGGCGCGGCAGTCGTCGAGGACGACCTGGTAGATGCCGGCGTACGAGCTGTCGGGCAGCACGGCCAGCGTGTCCTGCTCGCCGCCCTCGCGGTCCCACATGTGACCCGACGTGCGGATCATCGCCGGCATCGATGCGTCGACGATGACGTCGCTCGGCACGTGGAGGTTGGTGATGCCCTTGTTCGAGTCGACCATCGCGATGGCCGGGCCGTCCTCGAAGCCCTTGGCGACGGCGGCCTCGACCTCGGCGCGCTCGTCGGCGGGCAGACCCTCGACGGCCTTGAGCACGGCGCCGAGCCCGTCGTTGGGGGACGCGCCCACGGAGGCCAGCGCGCCGGCATACGTCTCGAAGACGTCGGGGAAGAAGGCGCGCACGACGTGACCGAAGATGATCGGATCGGAGACCTTCATCATCGTGGCCTTGAGGTGCACCGAGAAGAGGACTCCCTCGGCCTTGGCGCGGGCGACCTGCTCGGAGAGGAAGTCACGCAGCTTCGCGACATCCATGAACGTCGCGTCGACGACCTCGCCGGCGAGGACGGGGATCGACTCCTTGAGGACGGTGGTGGACCCGTCGGCGCCGACGAGCTCGACGCGCAGCGTGTCGTCGGCAGGCAGGACGACCGACGTCTCGTTGTGGCGGAAGTCGTCGGCACCCATCGTTGCGACGTTGGTCTTGGAGTCGGCGCTCCAGGCGCCCATCGAGTGCGGGTGCTTGCGCGCGTAGCTCTTCACCGACGCCGGGGCGCGGCGGTCCGAGTTGCCTTCGCGCAGAACGGGGTTGACGGCCGACCCCTTGATCTTGTCGTACGCCGCCCGAGCCGCCTTCTCCTCGTCGGTGGACGGGTTGTCGGGGTAGTCGGGCAGGGCGTAGCCCGCGGCCTGGAGCTCGGCGACGGCGGCCTTGAGCTGCGGGATCGACGCCGAGACGTTGGGGAGCTTGATGATGTTGGCCTCGGGCGCCTTGGCGAGCGCCCCGAGCTCGGCCAGGGCGTCACCGATCCGCTGCTCCGGCTTCAGGGCGTCGGGGAACGCGGCGATGATGCGACCCGAGAGTGAGATGTCACGCGTCTCGACCTCGACGCCGGCCTGCTTGGCGAAGGCCGAGACGATGGGCAGCAGCGAGGCCGTGGCCAGGGCGGGCGCCTCGTCCGTGTGCGTGTAGATGATTGTCGAGTCCAACGCGGGTGCTCCGTTCGGGTTGCTGTTCGTGCCGAGATCCGGTCTTCGAGGATCCCCGAATAAATCTTGATGTCAAGATATCCGATGCGGGGCGACCGTGGGGCCGCCGTCCCATCCTGCCGGGGTGGCCTGCGCCACGCCAGAGACCCCCGGCCTAGGCTGGAGCGGGTGAGCACCGACCCGCGCAGCGACGCCGACGTCCCGGCCACCGATGGCGAGATCGACCCCGTGACCGCCCGCCACCTCCACCACCTGCTCGCGGCCGAGCAGCGTCGCGGGCGCCTGCCCTCGGTCGCCGCCGGCGTCGTGCGTGACGGCACGCTCGTGTGGTCCGACGCCATCGGCACGCTCGACGGGCGCCTCGGCGGGCAGCCGGCCGACACCGACACGCAGTACCGGATGGGCTCCATCACGAAGACCTTCGTGGCAGTGGCCGTCATGCGACTGCGCGATGCCGGACGGCTCGACCTGCTCGACCGCTTCGAGGACCACGTGCCCGGCTCGCGGTTGGGCGGCGCCACGATCGCCCAGCTGCTCTCGCACGGGGCCGGGGTGCAGGCCGAGACGAACGGCCCGTGGTGGGAGCGCACGCCCGGTGGGGACTGGGAGTCGCTGGCAGGCTCCATCGCGGGATCGCCTGTGGGACAGCGCTTCCGGGCCGGTCGGCGGTTCCACTACACGAACGTCGGCTTCGCGGCCCTCGGCGAGCTCCTGGCCCGGGCGCACGGGGTCGACTGGTTCGAGGTCGTCCGGCGTGACCTGCTCAACCCGCTCGGCATGTCCCGGACGACGACCCGCCCCAGCGGTCGCGCCGCGCAGGGCCTCGCTGTGCACCCCTTCGCCGACGTCCTGCTGCCCGAACCCGAGCACGACGCGGGCGCGATGGCCCCGGCCGGACAGCTCTGGACCACGGTGCAGGACCTGGCGCGCTGGGCCACCTTCGCCGGGGGCGACACCGGCGGGCTCCTGTCGCCCGACACCCTCGCCGAGATGTACGAGCCCCACACGGTCAACGACAACCCCGGCCAGCCCTGGACCACGGCCCACGGGCTCGGCTGGCAGGTCTGGAACGTCGACGGCACGAGGTGTGCCGGCCACGGCGGCTCGATGCCTGGCTTCCTCGCGGGGCTGCGCGTCGAGGTCGAGAGCGGTGACGGTGTCGTCGTCGTCACCAATACGACGAGCGGGATGGGCCAGATCGCCCCCGAGCTGCTCTCGGCGTTCGTCGAGCGCGAGCCGCGACCACCGGAGCCGTGGTTCGCGTCGGGCGACCCGTCGGCGCTCGAGCTCGTCGGCATATGGCACTGGGGGCCGTCCGTGTCCACGGCGAAGGTCGTCGGAGAGCACCTCGTGCTCGGTGAGCCCGGCCAGGCCCGGGGCTCGCGCTTCGCCGCGGAGGGCCCCGACGCCTGGGTGGGGCTGGACGGCTACTACACGGGTGAGCCGCTTCGGGTCGTGCGCGCCGCTGACGGCACGCCGTCGCACCTCGACCTCGCGTCGTTCCGCTTCACACGCACGCCCTACGACCCGGCCGGCGACGTGCCCGGCGGGGTCGCCGCGGGCGGCTGGCGCTAGTGCCGGCGTCCCCGGACCTGTCCCGGCTCGTGTGGCCGCGGCTCACCGATCGCCTCCTGCTGCGTCCGCTGGCGCTCGACGACGTCGATGCCGTGCACGCCTACCGCTGCCTGCCCGAGGTCGTCGTCCACCTGAGTCATGACGTCCTGACCCAGGACCAGGTGCGCGAGCGCATCGCCCAGCGCATCGAGCGGGGACGCCTCGGTGCTGCCGAGCCACTGCTCGGGCTGGCCGTCGAGGAGCGGCGCACGGGTCGCGTCGTCGGCGACGTCATGCTGCGGCTAGAGCCGTGCCACAGCATCGGCCGCGCGCCGGCACAGGAGTGGGAGGGGACGATCGGCTACGCGCTGCATCCGGACGCCCAGGGCCGCGGGCTGGCGGCCGAGGCGGCCGCCGAGCTGCTCGTCATCGGCTTCCGCGACCTGGGGCTGCGCCGGATCACGGCCGACGCCTACGCCGACAACATCGCCTCGAACCGCGTCCTGCGCCGCATCGGGATGCGTCACGAGGCCACGATCCGGGCGAAGTCGCTGGGCAAGGACGGTACGTGGCTCGACGACAACACGTGGGCCCTGCTCCGCGAGGAATGGCCGGTCTGAGCCGAGCAGCGCGACGCAGATGGCGTATGCCGTCCGCGTCGGATCCGGCGGTCGAGGCGACTCCCGCACACGCAGATGTGGGCCACGCGCCGGAAGGGAGTCCGGCGCGTGGCCCACGGTCTGCCTCGATCGACGGGGAGGGAGTCGATCGAGACCGCACGGGCTGTCGAGGGGGTGGCGGCGTGAACGGTGATGGGGGATGCGAGGTATGGACGAGGGTTTCGCCTGGGGCATCAGCCCTGTTTGTCCATGGTTTGTCTAATGTTGGCACTCCCGATTCAACGGCGGCGGCCGCTCGATGTCAAGAGTTTGTCCCGACTTTCGTCAGAGCATCGGCATCGGCATCGGCAGGGGCGGCCGGGGCGGCGTCCTCGGTCGCCGACCGGTCCGACACAGAGGGGTGCGTTCGGCGGGGCCACCAGAAGCGGTCGCCGAGGACGACCGCGATGGCCGGGACGAGGAGCGTGCGCACGACGAGGGTGTCGAGCAGGACGCCGACGCAGATGATGACGCCGATCTGGGCCAGGACGACGAGCGGCAGGACGCCGAGCACCGCGAAGACCGCGGCGAGCAGGATGCCGGCGCTCGTGATGACGCCGCCCGTCGCGGCGAGGCCCCGCAGCATCCCTTGGCGGGAGCCGTGCAGGCGTGACTCCTCGCGCGCCCTCGTGACGAGGAAGATGTTGTAGTCGACGCCGAGCGCCACGAGGAAGACGAAGGCGAAGAGCGGCGCGCTGTCGTCGAGGCCGGAGAAGCCGAAGATCTTCGTGAAGATCCACCACGAGGCGCCGACACTCGCGAGGAACGTCGCGACGACCGTCGAGACGAGCACGAGCGGGGCGACGACAGATCGGAGCAGCAGTCCGAGGGCCAGCAGGACGAGAGCCAGCACGATCGGGAAGATGACGAGGCGGTCGCGCGACGACGCCTCCGCCTGGTCGAGTGCGACGGCCTCGGTGCCCGCGACGTGGCTGTCGGGGAGCTGGGTGAGTGCGGCCCGCAGGGAGCGCACGGTGTCGGTCGCCTCGTCCGATCCTGGCGCCGCCTGGATGACGGCGTCCACCTCGGCCACGCCGCCGGCCTGCTTGACGATGCGCGCGCCGGCGATGCCGGGGACGTCCTCGGCGGCGGTCGTCACGGACTGCGGGTCGGCCGTCGTGACGATGACGGCGGGGTCGGCGCTGCCGGCGGGGAAGGACTGGGCCAGGCGCTCGCTCGCGGCGATGGCCTCGGGCTTGCTGAGGAACTGGTCGGCGGGCTTGAGTCCGGTGTCGATCGCCGCGATGCCGGCCGCCATGACGGCGAGCACGACGAGCGTCACGCTGATGATGCGCTTCGGGTGGGCGGCGACGCGGTCGCCGACGCGGCGCCACAGCGAGTGGCCGTCCGCGAGAGCCGCCTCGCCCTCGCGGGGCACCCTCGGCCAGAAGATCCAGCGGTCGAAGACGACGAGCGCCGCGGGCAGCACGAGCAGGACGAAGGCCGCGGCGACGACGACGCCGACGGCGCAGGCGAGACCGAGTCCCCGCGTCGCCGGGAAGAGCGAGAGCAGCAGGGTCAGCAGGCCGATGACGACGGTGACGGCGCTCGACAGGACGGCCTCGGACGTGCGGCGCAGGGCCAAGGCCATGGCCTCGCGCCGGTCGGCGTGGCTGCGCAGCTCGTCCCGGTAGCGCGAGATGAGCAGCAGGGCGTAGTCGGTGCCGGCGCCGAAGACGAGGACCGAGAGGATGCCGATGGTGGACTCGTCCCAGACGATGGAGAATGCCGCGAGCGTGTGTGTCGCGACCACGGCTGCGAGTCGGTCCGCGACGCCGACGACGAGGAGCGGGAAGATCCAGAGGATGGGGCTGCGGTAGGTCAGCACGAGCAGCAGGGCGACGACGGAGGCGGTGGCGATGAGCAGGCGGGTGTTGGCGCCCTCGAAGACCGCGGCGAGGTCGGCCTGGACCGCGGCGGGTCCGGTCACTTGTGCCGTGACGCCCTCGGGAAGGTCGGCCTTGACCACCTCGCGGATGTCGCCCACGAGGGCTGCCGTGTCCGTCGCGTCCGTGGCGTCGACGGGCACGATCGCGAGCGCGGCCGTACCGTCCTCGCTGCGCTGGAGCGGGGCGCGGCCGGCACCGGGGACCTGGGCGACGCGTCCCTCGACGGCCCTCAGGTCGGCGTCGGTCAGCGTGCCCGAGTCCTTGCTGAAGACGACGACGGCCGTGGAGCCCTCGGCCTCCGGCAGCCGGTCGCGCATCTCGAGCGCCGCTGCGCTGTCTGAGCCGATCGGCAGGGCGTCGGTCGAGGCCGAGGTGCGCTGCGCCTCGCCCACAGCGCTCACGACGCCCATCGCTCCTGCCAGGGCCAGGACGACGATCGCCACTGCCCACCACTTGCGCGTGATCCTGTCGGTCACCGAACGCACGCCACACCTCCAGTTAAGATGGTTCATCGGGTTACTCAGTAGATTACTAAGTTGGTGAGTGACATTAGCAGCAAACAGACCGTCGGCCAACAGCCGGCCCCAAGGCGTGCCCGCGCCCCGAAGGATGCGTCCGTCGATGAAGGGCAGCCCGTTCGGGGAGACGGGCCGCCCGAGGTGGGCCTCGTGCCCGGGGTGCCCGGATGGCGCACGACCGCCACGCTCTCGGCCCTGCAGGAGCTCGTCGAGGTCTCGGAGGCCGTTCCGTCGGTCGTGGCCCGCAAGGCGGGCCTCAGCACGTCTGAGCTGCACTCGCTCCGGCACCTCATGCGCGGCCCGATCGGCCCGGTCGATCTCGCCAAGGTGCTCGGCGTGACGTCGGCCGCCTCGTCAGGCGTCGTCGACCGTCTCGTCGGCCACGGTCATGCCGAGCGTCGCTCACACCCCGGCGACGGCCGCCGCACCGAGGTCGTCATCACCGACAGCGGCCGCGCCGAGGTGCTCGCCCGGATGACGCCGATGTTCGAGAGCCTCGCCGCCCTCGACGCGACCCTGTCGGAGGGGGACCGCGACGTCGTCGAGCGATACCTCAGGGGCGCGACCGCCGCGATGAAGAACCTCATGACCTGAGTCTCAGGCGGGCAGCTGGCCCCGCAGCAGGCTGTCGCCCGAGTGCGCCGGCTTGTCGTCGAACTGCTCCTTGGAGATGTCGACGACGACGTAGCCCTGGTCGATGAGCGCCTGGCTGATCGGGAAGGTGCCCGTCTCGCCGGGTCGCAGCACCCCGACGGAGACCATCCGCTTGCCGTCGGCGTTGATGAGCCAGACCTCGAGGTAGCCGTCGCCGGCGTCGAGCGGACGATCGGTGACGACGTTGAGGTCGAGCCCGTCCCCGACCCGCACGACCGAGGCCTCTCCCTCGCGCTGGCGCGTGTCGAGGGTCTTCAGGGCGACCTGCGAGACGCTCCCGCTTTCGTTCGGGCTCCAGATGGCCCGCCCGGCGAGCAGTCCCACGACGAGGCTGGCCGCCACGAGAGCGGCGCCCCACGCCGCGGCACGTCGGCGCGTCGCACGAGCGGCGCCCGCCGTGATCGGCGTGACCGTCGCGTCCGCGGGGACGGGTTCGAGGGCGTATGCCGTCCCCGCCGTCGCCGCGGGACCGGTCGGGTTCGCGGGTCGGTCAGGTCGGTCAGGTCGGTCGGCGGCGTCCGTCCCTGACGGTCGCTCGTCGCGAGGCAGGGGGGTCTCCGGAGGAGTGGGCGCGGGTCCGGCGTCAGGTCCGGCGTCCGGACCCGCCACGGTCGCGGGGGTCGGCCCGGCATCGACCGGGGCGTCGGGCTCCGCGTCGATCTGGGCGGTCACGCGCGCCCAGACGGCGTCGTCGGGAGCCTGCCAGCCGGCATACGCCAGCGGTCCTGAGGCGAGGCGCAGGGTGCGGCGCAGCTGCTCCACCGACGCGGAGCAGACGGCACACTCCTCGACGTGGGCAGAACGACTCGCGTCGACGGGCTCGCCCAGGGCGAGGTCGACGAGCTCGTCGTCAGTCGGATGCGACACGTTCCACCTCCTTGAGTCGGTCTCTCAGCTCGAGCAGTCCCCGCCTGACGTGGCTCTTCACGGTGCCGAGGGGCATCTGCAGCATGCGGGCGATGTCATCGTGCGTGCGGTCCTCGATGAAAGCCATTCGGAGCACGGTCGCCCGCGGATCGCCCATGCGCTCCAGCTCGTGGACGAGGAGCAGTCGTTCGGCCGAGTCGGAGTCGTGCGTGGTCGTCGGCTCGGTGACCACTTCGGACGCGAGCGCCTGCAGGTTGCGGTGGGCGCGGTAGCGCTGCGTGCGCACGTCGGCGACGCGGTGCTTCGTGATGCCCACGAGCCACGCCGCCGGCGACCCACGGTCGGGTCGGAGAGTGGCGCGTCCCCGCCAGGCGGCGACGAACACCTGCTGGACGACGTCCTCGGCGTCCTCCCTGGTGCCGAGGGCGCGCAGGGCGATGGTGTGCACGAGGGGGGACCAGCGGCGGTACATCTCGGCGAGGGCCTCGCGGTCCCCACCGACCAACCGGACGGCGAGCTCGGCGGACTCGACGTCTGGGTCGTCGTGCACGTGCACGGACCCACCTAACCACGTCCTGCTCACGCGAGCGGCTCGGCGGTCACGACGACGTTCTCGTCGTAGCGGCGCTGCTCGCGGTCGAAGTCGCCCCCGCAGGTCACGACGTGGAGCAGTGCAGGTCCGTCGCGGGCGAAGAGGGCGGCGAGGTCCAGCGTCGTCTTGCGGACCTGGGTCACCGACGTCACGGCATACCTCCTGCTCACCTCGCCCGACCGCACCGTGATGACGTCGCCCGTGCGCAGCTCCTCGACGGCCGCGATGGGGCCGATCCCGTAGCCCGGCATGTCGAGGTGCGCCGCGAGGACCGTCGACCCGGCGTCGTCGCCGGGCCGCGGGCCGTAGCGGTACCAGCCCACCTGCGCCGGCGTCTCCGGCAGCGCCATCTCGCCGTCACGGGCAACGCCCACCGGAACGACCCGCATGTCGATGCCGAGACGGCGGATCGTCAGGCGGTCGGGGGCCGCCGCGGTCGGGCCCGCCTGCTGCGTCGCCGGGCGGACCCCCGGTTGTGCCGGACCGGCCGAGCCGTCCGTCCCGGCCGGCGACCCCGGCGACCCCGGCGACCCCGGTTGCGGGGCAGGGGTCGTGGGGGCGCCGGCTGCGGGTGCGGCGGTGCTGGTGACGCCCGCCCCGGACGCCGCGGGGAGGGCGGTGTCCGAGGCGCGCGTCAGCCACGCCACGCCCACGCCCGCCAGGAGGGCGGCCGCGAGCGCGGCGGCCACCCCCCTGGACGGGCTCGACGCCCGGGCCCGGGAGCGACCCGGTCCGGGGTCGACGGTGCGTTTCATCTCGGTCGTTGGCGACGGGTGCGTAGCGGGTCAGCGGACCCCGGTGGCGCGCCGGCGCGACACGAGGACGAGCCCGCCCGCGGCGGCAGCGGCACCGATGACGGCCGCGTAGCGAGCCACCTCCGAGGACTCCCGGGCCGCGGCGGCCTGGCCGCCCGCCCCGGCCGGGACGCCACCCGGGGCCGAGTGCATGCCGGAGAGGGTCTGGACCGCGAGCTCGAGGTTCTTGTCGGCGGCGCTGCCCCACGCGTACACGATCGTGTTGGTGCCCTCCTTGAGGTCGAGGTCGGCCGGGCCGATCGCGACGGTGTCGGTCCCCGCGAGGACGACGTCGGCCGAGATCGTGCCGGCCGGCAGGTCGGCCTTGGCCTCGTTCGGGTTGGTGAGGTTCTTGAAGGCCACCGTGCCGTTGGCCCGGACGTCGACCGCGGGGGCGGCGGCCGTGTGGCGCACGGTGATCCGCGCCTTGCCGGCATCGATCTTGGACGTGTCGTTGACGAAGGGCGTGAGGACCGGCTTGCCGGCCTCGGACAGGTGCGCGACGACGGTGACGTTGGCGCCGCCCGGCACCTTGACGTCGTTGGCCTCGATGACGGCTGCGCCACCGGCGCCCGCGCCGGCCTGCGTGACCTTGAGGTCGTAGGTGCCCTCGGGGAGCATCAGCGGATCGGTCAGTGTGCCCGGCTTGAAGTCCGTCAGGAGGGCCTTGCCGTTGGCGTAGACGTCGACCGTCGCGCCGGGCACGGCGTGGAGGATCGAGACCGTGGCGTCGGCCGCGTGGGCCGGGGCCGCCAGGAAGGCGGCCGGGGCGAGGGCGAGGGTCGTGGCGGCGGCGATGCGAAGCGACTTCATGGTCGTTCCTTTCCAGAGGGGTGAGTGCTCGAGTGCGACGGGGCCGCGCTCGGGTGGAGGTGAATCCGGGAGGGGAAGCGGTGGTGTGCGGTGCGGACCTCGGGGGCCGCACGGAGGGCGTCAGAGGGCGTCAGAGGGCGTCAGAGGTCGGCGGGTCGCAGGACGAGGACGATGCCGTGCGCGATCTGCCGGTTGCCCTTGTTGATGTCGAGCGCCCGCGGGTTGAGCAGCGGGTCAGCATCGTTGCGGTCGCCGTCGACGAGGCGGACGAGCTTGAGCCAGCGCGACAGCACGTCGACCTTGATGCTCTTGCCGGGAAGCGCCGTCGCCAGCATCGCGCCGTCGGACCGGAGGGCCTGCGACGAGGTGACGGTGCCGCTGGGGACGACGTGATAGAGCAGGACCCGCTCCAGGGCGTCGATGCCGACGGCGCCGGCGAGCGCCTGGAAGACCTTCGTCTCGGATCCGTACCAGCGCCCCGTCAGGTCGGCGGCGAGGACCTGGAAGGCCCGGTCGTTGGGGATGAAGGCCGTCAGTGCCACATCGCCCTTGGTCAGCAGGCCGACAGGGCTGCTCGGTTTGGCCGCGAGCACGGCGAGCACCGCCTCGGTGACGATGTCGTAGTCGTACCAGTTGCCGTCGAACTGGTTGCCGTCCGCGAGCAGCACGTCGGCGAGGCTCGTGGTTCCGATCGGGGTGGCTGCGGCGACCACCGATGCCTGGGTGCGCGATGCGCTCGATGCGCTCGATGCAGCAGGGGCGGCGACAGCGGCAGGGACGGCGAGGGCGCCGGCCAGGGCCGCGACGACGGGGACGAGATGACGCTTCTTCACGGTCTGTCCTCTCTTCGGGAGCGACGGCGTCGTGTGCCGTCTGCCCCTACTTCCGAGGACGTGCCGGGCAGGGATGCACCTGCCGCGAACTTTCTTCTCGCGCTGGGGGGCGTGCCGCGTCAGAGGTGCGCGTTGACCGCCTCGGCCGCGCGCTGGCCGGAGACGAGCGCGCCCTGGATCGACGCGGTGTCGCGGTGGTCGCCGCAGACGAAGACGCCGTCGCCGAGCATGACCGGTGACCGCACCTCGAGCGGCGGTGTCATGGCGGGCAGTGCCGCGTCGACGCGGTGTCGTGTCACGACGCGCCAGTCCGTCGTGTCGCAGCCGTAGATCTCGCCGACGTGGCGCAGGACGTCGGCCTCGGACGCGTCGCCGTCGGGACGGTCGAGCAGGCACGTCGCCTCGACGAGGTGCTTCGTCGGCGGGGCATAGCTCGGGGCCGCGGCCGTCATGACGGCGGTGTTCCACACCGGGCCGGGCGGGACGGAGTCGTGGCGGCGTCCGTCGACGGCCACGAGCGGTAGGGAGTGGGGCGGCTCCGGTGCGTCGAACCACCACGTGACGAGGCCCTTGGTCGGCGGCTCGGGCAAGGTGGTGAGGGTGGCCGCGCCGATCGGGTCGGTGGCGACGACGGCGCTGCGGGCCCTGAGGCACTGACCGTCGACCATGACGTCCACGCCCCCGGGCACGGGCGTGATCGACTCGACGTGGCTGTTCAGCCGCACGCGGTCGCCGAGCGGCTTCGCGACCTGCTCGGGCAGCGCCTGCATGCCCGTCGCAGGGACGGCCGGGCGGCCCAGCGCGAACATCCGCACGAGCAGCTTCGTGAAGTTGGCCGACGAGCCGCCGTGGCTGTCGACGAGGACGCCGGCGAGGAAGGGGTCGAGCACCTCTCGGCGCAGCCGACCCGTGACGCCGGCCTCGTCGAGAGACTCGGCGAGGGTCGAGTCCTTCTGGGCCAGAACGGTTTTCGGGTCAGCCATGACGCGTGCGGTCCACCGTGTGACGCCCGCGAGCTCGCGCGGGTGAAGGTAGCCGCTGCGCATCGTCTGGGCGAGCAGGCGTGGCTCGCGCATCGGGTCGGCGAGCACCTGCAGGCCGTTCGTGCGTCTGACCAGCACGCCGGAGCCGAAGGGCTTGAGATCGAGCGTCGACACGTCGACCCACCGTCGCACCGCCGGGTAGGCGGGGTTGAGCACCTGGAAGCCACGATCGCAGCGGAAGCCGTCGACGACGTCGGTGCGGATGCGCCCGCCGACCCCATCGCTCGACTCGAGGACGACGACCTCGTGACCGAGCTCGGTCAGTCGTCGCGCGCACCGCAGCCCTGCCAGCCCTGCCCCGACGATGACGACGTCAGCGTCCACGAAAGGATCACCCCACTGCTCGAGTCCGGCCCCCGTCGCAGCGTAGACCTCACGGGTCGGTCGCGGGGTGGCTGCGAGGGCCGTATCCGAGGCGGGCACCCGGCCGGTTCGCGACGCGCCGCGGGACCGTCGCGACACGCCGTTCCGACGGCGCGGCGCCGAGGCCCGTCAGACGGTGTGCAGCCGTCGCGACGTCTCCGGCGTCGCCGGCCGTCGGGTGTGCCAGCGCCGGGCGGCGACGACGACGACCACGGCGGCGACGACCGCCGCGATGCCGGTCACGACGGAGCTCGGCTCGTCCCCGAGGCGGCCGACGGCGATCCAGGCGAGCCCCCAGGCCATCGCGGCGGCGATCGACCAGCGGCCACCGAGGCGACGGGCGAAGACGATGCCGAGTCCGGCCGCGACGGCCAGGACGACCCCCGCCGCCGCCTGGTTGGCGGTGGCGCCGAGGTCCACGCCCGAGTCCACCAGTGCCGCAGTGATGTTGGCGCACGTGGCGACGGCGACCCAGCCGAGGTAGAGGCCGAACGTGCCGTCGAGGATGACCTGCTCCCACGTCGACCTGGCGGGCTCACGGGTCAGGCGGCGCAGGAGGACGCCGAGGGTCAGCGCGAGCACGACGATGACGACGACGCTCGCCCAGATCCAGCCCTGCTGCGTGACGAGGAGCCACGTCGCGTTGAGCACCATCGACGCAGCGGCGAGCCACCCGGTGCTGCGCACCCGCTCGCGGACGGCGTTGGCAGGCAGGGCCTGCCACACGGCATACGCGAGGAGGCCGAGGTAGATCGGGGTCCAGATCGAGAAGGCCGGGCCGGCGGGCGCGATGAGGGTCGCGGTCGCGGCCAGGGCTCCTCCCGAGGACTCCTCGACGCGCGTGCCGAGGACGCCGACGCCGACGAGTGTGCCGACCACGCAGAAGATCTCGGCGGCGATGACGGCCACGCGACGCACCTGGTCGCTGCTGGTCAGGGCGGCCGCCGGCGTGGTGGTGGATCCGGGCATGTCGATCACCTCAGTCGCTCGGGAGATTGCTCATCCAGTTAGCGACCCTAACAGGGTGGCGCCGCTACGGGTCTATCCCCGCAGGCGCACCGACAGGCAGGTGACGCAGCCCTCGAGCTTCTCGAACTCGGAGATGTCGACGGTCGTCACGTCGTGACCACGGGCGGCGAGCAGCTGCGCGGTGCGCGGCGCGGACGCCGACATGAGCACCGACATGCCACCGAGCAGCACGACGTGGGCGCCGGACTCCTCTGGCACAGCGAGGAACCGGGGCCACGTGCTCACGTCGTCGACGAGCGGCGGGTAGCCCAGGACGGTCCCGTCGGGCAGCGCGGTGACTGCCGACTTGAGGTGCAGGACCTTCGACACGGGCACCGCCACCACCTCGACGCGATGGCCCTCCCACGCACGCCGCAGCTGCTCGATGCCGGCGAGGTTCGTGCGGCCGCCGACACCGACCCACACGACGTGCCCGTGCTTGAGCACGTCCCCACCGTCGAGCGTGCCGGGCTCCTCGACCTCGACGACCCGGTAGCCGTGTGCCTCGACGGCCTCGCCCACCCCCGCGCGCTCGCCGCGGCGTCCGGGGGCGCCGGAGCGGCACAGCACCGCGACGTCGCCGTGCACGACGACCTGGTCCTCGATGAAGACGCCGTCGGGGCAGTCGTCGACCGGAGGTGCCTCGACGACCGACCAGCCGCGACGACGGAGCACGTCGACGTACTCCTGCCACTGCCGCAGGGCCAGCTCGCCGTCGACGGATGCCGAGCGCCCGATGTGCGTCACGATCCCGTCCGCGAGACGAGGGGAGGGTCGACGGACGAGCGCGAGGCGACGGTGCACGCGCTCACTCTAGGGTCGCGGCGCCCACCGGTCGGAGGTCGCGGCCCGTCAGGGCGCGAGGATCGGCTTCTCGTCGGAGCGCGCCGTCGGCCACCAGCCCTGGGTCTGCGCCGTGTGGGTCAGCTGCTCCCGGTAGGCCGAGCCCGCCGCGCGCACGCACCGCTCGACGTCCTCGTCGTCGAGCGCCCCCAGCCGCCAACGGAGCAGGCGTCGGGCCGTGATCGGCTGGTCGCAGAGCGGCCGCAGCACCCCGCCCGGCGGCGCGGACGCCGTGGGCACGGCGAAGGACACGGCCCGGCCGGCGACGACCGCCGGCCACAGCGGCCCGAGGTCGTGCGGTCCGTAGGACGAGCGGAGGGTGACGCCGAGGCGGGCGAGCACGGTGCTCGTCGCCTCGGACCCGGGATCGACCTCGGTCGGCGGCAGGATCCAGTCCTCGCCGGCGAGCTCCCTGATGTCGACGCACCGCTGCGCCGCCAGCGGGTGCGACGCCGACAGCGCGACGAGCAGCGGCTCGCGCTCGACGATGACGCGCTCGCCGATCATCGACCGCGCCCGCTCCTCGCGCCGGTCGGCGACGAGCGCGATGACGACCGCGACGTCGACCCGGCCGTCACTGATCGCCTCGGTCGTCGTGCCTCCGGCCAGCGGGGGCACCGGCATGAGCGGCCGGCTCATGTCCGTCGCGTAGGCAGCGCTGACGAACGACGTGAAGTAGCGCATCGAGTCCGACGTGATGCGCAGTGGGGCGTCGCTCGCGCGGTGCGTGCGCACGTCCTCACGCAGCGCCGCCACCTCGTCGAGGACGGTGCGGGCCCGCGACACGACGCGCTCGCCGATCGCGGTGCACGCGACCCGGTCACCGCTCGGCCGGAACAGCGCGCAGCCGAGGGCGCGCTCGATGCGGCCGACCTCGGACCCCAGGGTCGCCGGGGACACCCCGAGAGCAGCCGCGGCGGCAGGGATGCTGCCCTGCTGCGCGACCACCGCGACGACGCGCAGGTGACGGACCTCGAGCTCCACGTATCGAGAGTAGGCCGCACGCCCGACGGCGCCACCCGGGACGTCCGGCGCCTCCCGGCACCTCAGCACCTCCCGGCACTTTCCGCGCCCATCGGCGCTTCAATGGGCTTGACCCTCACGTCGCGTGAGGCGTCACGCTCGATCCCATGACCGGAAGGACGCAGGAGATGACCACCTGGACGGTGGGGCAGGTCGCCGAGCTCCTCGACGTGACGGTGCGCACACTGCACCACTACGACGAGATCGGGCTGCTCGTCCCGAGCGAGCGCTCGCGGGCGGGTTACCGGCTCTACACCGACGAGGACCTCACGCGCCTGCAGCAGGTCGTGGTCTACCGACGGCTCGAGATGCCGCTCGACGAGATCGCGACCCTGCTGCGCGGCAATGAGGACGCAGCCGACCACCTGCGCCGGCAGCGCGCCACCGTCATGACCCGGCTGGACGAGCTGCGCGAGCTCATCTCGGCCATCGACCGAGCACTGGAGAGAGCGATGAACGACCAGCCCGCCTCGACCGAGGACCTCAAGGACCTCTTCGGCGACGGCTTCACGGACGAGTACGAGCAGGAGGCCCAGGAGCGCTGGGGTGAGACCGACGCCTGGAAGCAGTCGCGCTCGCGCACCAGGCGCTACACGAAGGCCGACTGGGAGCAGGTCAAGCAGGAGGCCGACGCCGTCAACGCCGCCTTCGTCGCAGCCCTGCACTCCGGCGCGCCCGCGACGAGCGAGGCGGCCATGGACGCCGCCGAGCAGCACCGCCGACACATCGACGACCGCTTCTACGACCTCGACCACACCTTCCACCGCGGGCTCGCCGACATGTACGTCGCCGACCCCCGCTTCACGAAGACGTACGAGGACCTCGCACCCGGGCTCGCGGCATACGTCCGCGACGCCATCCACGCCAACGCCGACCGCCACCGCGAGTGACGCCGGGGGCCCACCGGGCCGGGCGACCGCTGCGCCGCCCGGCCCGATGGGCCCGGTGTGCCGCTGTGCCCGGTGGTGCGCGACGCACCCGCTCAGGCGCAGGACATGTGGTCGAACGAGACCGTCACGGTGCCGTTCGCGTTGAGCGTGGCCTGGGCGTTGTCGTGGAACTGCAGGTGGGACCCGTCCGTGCCCGTCGCGTTGACGTTGAACGTGCTGTGCTCCACGCCGTTGCGCAGGTTGTTCTCGTCGCCGAACCACGTGGCGAAGTGTCCCGTGTAGGTGATCTTCGACGGGTCGTCCGGCGTGAACGTGAACTTGCCCTCGACCGTGCCCGTGAACCACGAGCCGGTCTTGTTGATGGTGCCGTGGAAGATCTGGTTCTCCACGGCACTGACCGTGCCCGGGTCCCCGGTGCACGGGTTCATGTCGTGGAACACGTCGACGACCGAGTGCTGGTTGTCGGTGAACGTGACGGCTCCCCTGCCGCCGGCACCGGCGGACACGGCACTGACGACGAGAAGTGGTGCGACGGCGGCCATCGCGCAGGTGGCCCGAATGCTGAGTCGGCTCATACGACTCTCCCTTGAAGATGTGTTCCTGTGGCCCCCGAGAGGGACTGTGGCCCCCTGTCGAGGGTGCTCCCACTCCGCAGGGCAGGTGGGTGGAACGGGGGAATCACAGCCACCTCCCAGCCCGCGAGGTCCGGGCGCCCACCAGTTGAACGGGGCCCGGTGCCCGGTCGCCGCCCGCCGTAACCTTGGGCCATGCGAGTTGGTGTCTTCGGTGCAACGGGTCAGGTGGGCGGCGTCATGCGCGCCCTTCTCGAGGAGCGGGACTTCCCGGTCACGCAGGTGCGGTTCTTCGCGTCCGCGCGCTCGGCCGGCACGACGCTCCCGTTCAAGGGCGAGGACGTCACGGTCGAGGACTCGGCGACGGCCGACTTCGCCGGCATCGACATAGCCCTCTTCTCCAACGGCGGCGCCGCGAGCCGAGAGCTGGCGCCGAAGGTGGCCGCCGCCGGCGCGACCGTCGTCGACAACTCGAGCGCCTGGCGCAAGGACCCCGAGGTCCCGCTCGTCGTCTCCGAGGTCAACGCCGCCGACCTCGACGACATCCCCAAGGGCATCGTCGCCAACCCCAACTGCACGACGATGGCCGCGATGCCGGTCCTCAAGCCGCTCCACGACAGGGCGGGCCTCGTGCGCCTGCACGTCTCGAGCTACCAGGCCGTGAGCGGCTCCGGCGGCGTGGGCGTCCAGGAGCTCGACCGCCAGCTCAAGGGTGCGTATGCCGCGGGCGACCCCACCGGGCTCGCCCTCGACGGGCGCGCGGTGGCCGTCCCCGAGGCGCAGCTGTATGCCGTCCCGGTCGGCTTCAACGTCGTGCCCCTCGCGGGGTCCATCGTCGACGACGGCTCGCTCGAGACCGACGAGGAGCAGAAGCTGCGCAACGAGTCGCGCAAGATCCTGCACGCCCCCGAACTCCGGGTCTCGGGCACGTGCGTGCGCGTCCCCGTCTTCACGGGGCACAGCCTCGCGATCCACGCCGAGTTCGCCGAGGACATCTCGCCCGAGGAGGCGCTCGACCTGCTCAAGAACGCCCCGGGCGTCATCGTCACCGACGTGCCCAACCCGCTCGAGGCCGTCGGTCGTGACGAGGTCTTCGTCGGCCGCGTGCGCGCGGACCAGGCGGCGCCCGAGGGCAAGGGGCTCGTCCTCTTCGTCGTCGGCGACAACCTCCGCAAGGGCGCGGCCCTCAACGCCGTCCAGATCGCCGAGGCCCTGGTCGCCCGTCGCTGAGGCGTGGGCGCCCGTTCCACCGCGCAACACACCGTGCAGGTCACAACCCACCGCGATCCGATCGCGGTGGGTTGTGACCTTCTCGGTGTGTTGCGGTGTGAGGGGTCGGGGACGCAGGGCTGGTGTCCGGACGCTGGCATAGGGTCGGGGCGTGACGGAGAACCTCGCGGCCGCGACCCATCGACAGGGCACCGCCCCCGGGCTCTTCGTCTGTTTCGAGGGCGGCGACGGTGCGGGCAAGTCGACCCAGGTGCGCCTGCTCACCGAGGCGCTCGAGCAGCAAGGGCGCGAGGTCGTCGTGACCCGCCAGCCCGGAGGCACCCCGCTCGGCGCGCAGATCCGCGAGCTCGTGCTGCACGGCGACCACGTCGCGGCGCGCGCCGAGGCGCTCCTCTTCGCGGCCGACAAGGCCCACCACGTCGACCAGCTCATCAAGCCGGCGCTGGTGCGCGGTGCCGTCGTCATCACCGACCGCTACGTCGACAGCTCGATCACCTACCAGGGGGCCGGCCGCGAGCTCGGCCGCGACGAGATCACCGCCCTGCAGCACTGGGCCGTCGGCGGCCTGCTGCCCGACCTGACCATCGTCCTCGACGTCTCGCCCGAGGTGGGTCGCGCGCGTCGCGGCACCGTGCACGACCGGCTCGAGTCCGAGGCCGACGCCTTCCACGCCGCGGTCCGCCGCGGCTACCTCGAGCTCGCCGCGGCCGACCCCGAGCGCTACCTCGTCCTCGACGCGACCGAGTCGGTCGAGCGGCTCCACGGCGGCGTCGTCGACGGCGTCGACCGCGTCATGGCGGGCCGCCGATGACCGTCTGGGCCGACCTCGTCGGCCAGGAGCCCACGATCGAGACGCTCTCTCGAGCCGTGAGCGACGAGTCGGCGATGACGCACGCGTGGCTCTTCACCGGTCCGCCGGGCTCGGGTCGCTCGACCGCAGCCCGCGCCTTCGCCGCCGCCCTCCAGTGCCCCGACGGTGGCTGCGGTCAGTGTCGCGAGTGCCGCACGGCCCTCGACGGCAGCCACGCGGACGTCAAGGTCGTCGCCACCGAGGGCCTGTCGATCAAGGTCGCCGAGGCCCGGGCGCTCGTCCAGGAGGCCGCGCTGCGCCCGTCGGTCGGCCGCTGGCGCATCATCATCATCGAGGACGCCGACCGTCTCACCGCCTACACAGACGCCCCGGCCGACGCGCTGCTCAAGGCCCTCGAGGAGCCGACGCCGCGCACCGTCTGGATGCTCTGCGCGCCGAGCCTCGAGGACGTCATCGTCACGATCCGCTCGCGGTCGCGACACGTCCGTCTGCGCACACCCCCGGTCGAGGCCGTCGCCGAGCTGCTCCAGCGACGCGACGGGGTCGACCCCGCCATGGCGTTGTATGCCGCTCGCGCCGCCCAGTCGCACGTCGGCCTCGCGCGCCGGCTGGCTCGCGACGAGCAGGCCCGCATCCGCCGTCGTGACGTCATCGCCATGGCCACGAAGATCCTCGGGGTCGGTGACGCCATCGGCGCGGCCGCCGACCTCGCCCAGATCGCCGACGAGGAGTCGACTGCCTCGAGCGCCGAGCGCGACGCCGCCGAGCGGGCGCACCTCATGGAGACGCTCGGCGCCGACCCGACGGCGCGCACCCAGCCGCCCCACATCCGCTCGCAGGTCGCCGCGCTCGAGCGCGAGCAGAAGACGCGCGCCACCCGATCGGCCCGCGACGTCGTCGACCGGGCCCTCATCGACCTCACCTCGATCTACCGCGACGCGCTCGTGCTGCGCCTGCGCTCCGACGTCGATCTCGTCAACCCCGACGCCGTCGACAAGGTGCGCGCGCTCGCCGGCGTCTTCGGCCCCGAGCAGCTGCTCGCCGCCATGGACGCCATCAACGAGGCCCGCGACCGCATCAACGCCAACGTGTCGCCGCTGCTCGCGCTCGAGGCGATGGCCCTGCAGCTCCGGGTCCCGCGCGACCTCGGCATCTGACCCACTCGCGCGCGGCGTCGGTGTGAGGTTCTTCATGCGTGACGGGGGAGCGCCCGGCGGGCCCGCGAGCCGCCCCGTGCGGCAGCCCGCGCGGCCGACGGGTCGGGCGACACGGCATACGGCCTCGATGCGGTCACGACCTGTCGTCCGTGGCGGCCGCCTACAGGTCGACCGGTTACGGTTTCGGGCATGACGACACGCCCTGCCGCCATCTCCCGCGCCCTCACCACCACCGTGGCGACCCTGGCGCTGGTGCTGGCTGCTGCGGCCTGCACGACGAGCGAGCCACCGGTCGGGCCCACCTCGAAGACCGGTCTCCCGCCGGCCACGGCGGCGCCGAGCGCGGCGCTCGCCCCCTACTACACCCAGAAGCTCGACTGGAAGAAGTGCGGCGACCTCGAGTGCGCCGACCTGCGGGTCCCGCTCGACCACACGGCCCCGGACCCGTCCAAGGACCTGACGATCAAGGTCGCCCGGGTCAAGGCCCGCGACCAGGCCAAGCGCCTGGGGTCGCTGCTCGTCAACCCCGGCGGCCCGGGCGCGTCGGGGATCGACTACGTCCGCGGTGGAGCCGAGACGATCGGCGGCCCCGAGGTGCGCCGCTACTACGACCTCGTCGGCTTCGACCCGCGCGGCGTCGCGAGCTCCGACCCGATCGACTGCCTCGACGACAAGGACCTCGACCGCTTCCTCGCGGCCGACCCGACGCCCGACGACGCCACCGAGGAGCAGGCGCTCCTCACGCAGGCCAAGGCCATGGCCGACGGCTGCCAGCAGGACAACCCCGACCTCGTCAAGCACCTCTCGACCGCCGACGCCGCCCGCGACATGGACATCCTCAGGGCCGCGGTCGGCGACACCCAGCTGAACTATCTCGGCAAGTCCTACGGCACGTTCCTCGGCTCGACGTACGCCGACCTCTTCCCGCAGCGCGTCGGCCGTGTCGTCCTCGACGGCGTCGTGCCGCCCGACCTGACGAGCGCCGAGCTCGGCGAGGGCCAGGCCCGGGGCTTCCAGATCGCGACGCAGGCCTACGTCGAGGACTGCGTCACCGAGGAGTGCCCCCTCGGCTCGACCCCGCAGGCCGCACTCAAGGGCCTCGACGACTTCTTCCGCCAGGTCGACCGCCAGCCCCTGCCGACCGGCGACCCCAGCGCCCCCTTGCTCACCGAGGGCTGGGCCCGCCTCGGCGTCGCCGTCGCGCTCTACGACCAGGGCTCGTGGGGCTTCCTCACCGACGCCCTCCGGGAGGCCAAGTCCGGCAACGGCCAGTCCCTCATGCAGCTGGCCGACGCCTACGCAGGCCGACGTCCGGGTGGCGGCTACGACGGCAACCTCATGGAGTCGATCTACGCCGTCAACTGCCTCGACCGACCGGACAGCCCCGACGTGTCCGCCTACGAGACCTACGCCAAGGACTTCTCGGCCAAGGCGCCGACGTGGGGCGCCAACCTCGCGTGGGGCGCCCTGCCCTGCGGCGTGTGGCCGGTGAAGTCCGCCGTGGGCCCGCACACGGTGGCGGCCCCCGGCAGCGACCCGATCGTCGTCGTCGGCACGACGCGCGACCCCGCCACGATCTACGAGTGGTCCAAGCGGCTGCGTGACCAGCTCGACAACGCCGTGCTCGTGTCCTACGACGGCGACGGCCACACCGCCTACGGTCGGAGCAACACGTGCGTCGACAGCGCCATCGACGCCTACTACGTGCAGGGGCGCGTGCCCAAGGACGGACTCAAGTGCTGAACGAGGACCCGCGTCCCGACGACCTTCCGGACGCACCGACGGGGTATGCCGCCCTGCCGCCCTCCTACCCGGCGCCCGCGCCGGGTGCCCGGAGCGGTGACGCGGGCGGGCCCGGCGGGTCCTGGGGATCCGGAGGGGCCCGGGGCTCTGGAGGGGCCTGGGGCTCTCGGGGCTCCGGGACGGGCCGGCCGCGCCGGTCGTCGGTGCGACCGGTGCTCGCGGCCGTCGCCGTGGTGGCCGTCGTCGCAGCCCTGGTCCTCGCCGTCTGGCGCATCGGCAACCCGCCGACCGTCGCCCAGCCCCGGGTCACGGCACCGGCGTCGGGCTCGCCGGCACCGAGCGCCACGGACCCGGCGCCCGCGACGCCGGCGCCGAACGGCACCGTCACGGCGGACTATCCGGCCGCCCTCGCGCCCTTCTACACCCAGCAACTCGGCTGGTCGCCGTGCGCCGACAACGCCAAGCACCAGTGCGCCACGATGGAGGTGCCCGTCGACTACGCCAAGCCGACCGGCGACCGCTTCACCCTGGCGCTGCGCAAGGCCCCGGCGACCCAGCCGTCCAAGCGGCTCGGCTCGCTCGTCATCAACCCCGGGGGGCCCGGCGGCTCCGGGGTGGAGTACGCCCAGTACTCGTCGTTCGTCTTCTCTCCCGGGGTGCGAGCGGCATACGACATCGTCGGCTTCGACCCGCGGGGGATCGGGGCGTCGAGCCCCGTGCGGTGCCTGAGCAACTCCGACATGGACCTGCTCTTCAGCGCCGACCCGACACCCGACTCGGCGGCCGAGCGTTGGACGCTGCTCGCCGACGTCGACGGGGTGACAAAGCGCTGCGCGGCGCGCGGCGGCGACCGGGCGATGCACATGAGCACGACCGAGGTGGCCCGCGACATGGACGTCTTGCGGGTGCTCCTCGGCGACGAGAAGCTCAACTTCTTCGGCGGCTCCTACGGCACGTTCCTCGGCGCGATCTACGCCGACACCTTCCCGAGGAAGGTCGGCCGGATGGTGCTCGACTCAGCGATGTCGCCGAACCAGACCGAGCAGCAGGAGATGACCTACGACATCCAGGGCTTCGAGTCCTCGATCGACGCCTTCATCGACTGGTGCGTCGGCCGGCCCGACTGCGCACTCGGCAGCGACAAGGCCGGCGCCCGCCAGAAGATCGTCGACCTGCTCGACAGCGTCGAGAAGAACGGCCTGACGACGACCAAGCCGGGTCTGACCCGGATCGGCGAGGGCTGGGTCGGCTTTGCGATCTTCATGTGCCTCTACTCGGACCAGTCCTGGCCGACGCTCGACAAGGGGCTCGCGCAGGCGTTCACCGGGAAGGGCGACATCCTCCTCGCCAAGGGAATGTCGGTCGTGGAGCGCGGCATCGGCGGCGACTACGCGCCGAGCACCTACCTGCAGGCGATGATCCCGGTGCGGTGTGCGGACTGGCCGCGGTCGACGGCCGACCCCACCCTGGCGGCGGAGCAGAAGAAGGCGAAGGCCGCGCACCCGCTGTGGGCCCGGATGACCGGTGAGCTCTACGACAACTGCCGCACGTGGCCGACGGCTGGGCGCACTCCCAAGGGAGCGACGCTCGCGGCCGGCGCCGACCCGATCCTCGTCATCGGCAACGAGCGTGACCCCGCGACGCCCATCGGCGGCACGAAGCAGCTCGCCAAGGACCTCGCCTCGGGCATTCTGCTCACTTCGGACCACGACGGGCACGGCACCTACTACGCTGGCAACTCGTGCGTGGACTCCGCCGTGGACGGGTACCTGCTCAGGGGAACGGCGCCGGCCGACGGCACGACCTGCTGAGCCGACTGCTCGCGCCCCTCGTCTCCGTCGCGGTCCTCGCGGCACTCGTTCTGCTCGCCGCGAGCCCGGCCCACGGGCCGGGTGAGACGGTGCCCGGTGGCGCGGTCGCCGCCGGCTCGCCGGCCTCCCCGGAGCCAGGGTCGTCGGGCACGGATTCGCACCTGCCCGCCGGGGCGGACGGCGACGCGCCGCCGCGTGACCGAGTCGAGCTCGGGACACCGACGTCGAAGCCCGCCCAGGGTCTCGACGTCTTCTACGACCAGACGATCAGCTGGCGCCCCTGCGACGTCACGGGCGACGGCCGGGGCTCAGCCGACGACCGGTGCGGCACGGTGCGCGTCCCCGTCGACTACCTGGCCCCTCGCGGTGAGACGGTCGAGATCGCCCTGCGCAAGGTTCCGGCCGGCAACCCCGAGGCACGCAAGGGCACGCTCTTCATCAACCCGGGTGGTCCCGGCGCCTCCGGCCTCGAGTTCGCGATGGAGGCCCGGGACTTCTTCTCCGACGACGTCCGCGAGGTCTGGGACGTCGTCGGCTTCGACCCGCGCGGCATCGGCGAGTCGGGCGGCTTCGCCTGCCTGCGCAGCAAGGACCTCGACGCGATGTACGCCGCCGACCCCACCCCGGACACCCAGGCCGAGAAGGCGGCCGCCGCCTCGTCACGGACCGCTCGGCTCCAGGGCTGCCTGACCCGAGGCGGTGCGCTCGCCCGCAACATGGGCTCCGAGCAGGTGGCGCGCGACCTCGACGTCATGCGCGATGCCGTCGGCGACGCCCATCTCAACTACTACGGCATCAGCTACGGCACGCTCATCGGGGCGCTCTACGGCGCCCAGTTCCCCGACCGGATCGGGCTCATGGTCATCGACTCGGCCGTCTCGCCCGACTACGTCGCGGCGGACTCGGCGTCGCAGGGCGACGTCGACGGTTGGGCCGAGGAGGAGGCCGCGACGGTGGAGGACGGGCTCGACGCCTTCCTGGAGGACTGCGTCGACCAGGGTGACTGTGCTCTCGGTGACGACGTCGACACGGCACGCACCCGGCTCCTCGCCTTCCTCGACCGGCTCGACCGCAAGCCGCTCCCGAGCGACGCGCAGGGCATCCCGCGCCTCACCGAGGGCTGGGCCGTGACGGCCGTCAACTCGGTGCTCCTCTATCCGGACTCGTGGGAGGACGTCGAGGATGCGCTCCACGGGGCGCTCGAGGACGGTGACGGCACCGACCTCGTGTGGGCCGCGATGGACACGGTCATGCGCGACGACGACGGGTCGTACGTCGGTGGCTACGAGGCGAGCCACCTGCCGATCCACTGCGCGGACTGGCCGCTCGACGCGACGTCGCAGATGGAGCCGAGTGCCTCCGTCCTCGACGAGCACCCGGTCTACGCGCACCTCCACGGCGTGGCGACGGACTCCTGCGAGGGTTGGGTGGGCACCCAGCGCACCAACCTCATCCTCACCGTGGACGCCACCTCGCCGGTCCTCGTCCTCGCCAACGAGCGCGACCTGACGACCCCTCCAGACGGCACGCGCGAGATGGGTCACGGCATCTTCGGGTCGCGCCTCGTGCTCGTCGACGCGGACGGCCACGGCGTCTACGCCAACGGCAACGACTGCGCCGACGGGATCGTCGACGACTACCTCGTGCAGGGGCTCGCGCCCCGCAACGGCGAGCTCTGCGACGCCTGACGCCGCAGGGCCCAGGACCATACGTCGAGGGGCACTCTCCGACGCGGAGAGTGCCCCTCGACGTCGTGATGGCGTATGCCGGCTCGGTCAGTCGGTCGAGACCCGGACCACGATCTTGCCGGCGGTGTGCCCCTCCTGGTTGAGCCGGAAGGCGTCCGCCAGATCCTCGAGCGGGAAGGTCTGCGCGACCGGCACCGTCAGCGTGCCTCCCTCGAAGAGCGCGGTCAGGCGGGCCAGCTCGGCGCCGTCCGGCCGCACCCAGACGTAGTGGCCGCCGGCCTCGGTGACCGACCCATCGGCGATCGAGGCGTGGCGTCCACCGTCGGCGAGCACGGCCGTCGTCACGTCGAGGACGTCGCCCACGAAGTCCGCGACGGCGTCCACGCCGTCGGGAGCCAGCGCGCGGACGCGCTCGACCACGCCGTCGCCGTAGGTCACCGGCTCGGCACCGAGCTCGCGCAGGCGGTCGTGGTTGCGCTCCGACGCAGTCCCGATGACGCGGGCACCGAGCGACCGGGCGATCTGCACCGCGAGCGAGCCGACGCCACCGGCCGCTGCGTGCACGAGCACGGTGTCGCCCTCGCCGACCTCGAGGCGCGTCAGCAGGCGCAGGGCGGTGAGGCCTGCGAGCGGCAGGCCGGCCGCCTCGTCCCACGACATCGACGCGGGCTTGGCGGCGACGGCGCGCACCGGCACGTTGACGAGCTCGGCGAAGGTGCCGCCGTGGACGTAGTCCTTGCGGGCGTAGGCCAGCACCTCGTCGCCGGGCGAGAACTCAGGGGTGTCGAAGCCGACGGCCTCGACGACCCCGGACACGTCCCAGCCCGGGACGACGGGGAACCGCACGTCCATGACGGCGTCGAGGCCGCCCGACATGAGCTTCCAGTCGACGGGGTTGACCGACGCCGACCGCACTCGCACGAGCACCTCTCCGGGCCCGACCTTGGGGCGCGGCTGCTCGGTGAGGGCGAGCACCTCGGGTCCGCCGTAGGTGTCGTAGGTCATGGCGCGCATGGTCGGGGTCGAGGCGTTCGACTCGGTCATCGTGGTCCTTCCTGAGGGAGTGGCCGGTGGGGGTTTCCGCGGTCTCCTGGAGGTCAAGGCCACGGGGTCGGCGCGGCATTCCCGAGGGTCGCGAACGGCACGGGCGCGGCCGGTGACGACGTGCCGAAGGCCTTCTCGGGACACGATTTTTCTCCGGCAGGGGTCGTGCGTATACTCAACCTCCGTGTCCGGTCGCGCTCGTCGCGGCCCTCACGACCAGCCGCTTTAGCTCAGTCGGCCAGAGCGATTCACTCGTAATGAATAGGTCATCGGTTCGATTCCGATAAGCGGCTCGGCTCGAGGCCCCGTCACCTGCGTTCGTCGCAGGAGGCGGGGCCTTCTCCGTGCCCCGACACGCGACGGCGCCGAGCCCCATGGCCCGCGGGACGGCATACTCCCGGGAATGACGAAGGAGCCCACCTGCGCGCGCAGGACGGGCTCCTTCGAGGCTGGTGCGGATGGGGGGGGTGCGTGCCAGCCGTGGGGGTGTTACAGGTGTGACAGTAATGAACCTGTAGCCACGTGTACGGACTTTCGACAAATTTGTGCCGAGAAGTTTTGGAATGGTGGGTCGTGGGGCTTTTGTCGACAATCCCCGGCAGAGCCCTGGCCGTCGTCGATCTGGCACAGTGACCCGGTGAGCGCGACCCCGGCAGACGTGGACCAGGACGTCCTGGCCGAGACGCTGGCCGTCGCGGGCCGCCTCGTCGGGGGCCCGCTGCGAGCGGTGGGTCAGCCCTTCCCCGGCAGTCGTCGCACGCTCGTCGTGCGAACCGTCGACCCGTCGGGCCGCTCGTTCGTGGTCAAGCGCTACCTCAGCGAGGAGGGGTGGGAGGCGTATGCCCGCGAGGCGTCCGCGCTCGAGGCGCTGACCGGGGTCGCTCAGACGCCGACGCTCGTGGCCGAGTCCAGCGACCCGCGCCTCGTCGTCATGGACGACCTCGGGGACGGGACCCACCCGGCCGACGCGCTCCTCGGTGACGACGCCGACCGGGCCGCGGCCACGCTGTCCGGGTGGGCCACAGCGGTGGCCGGTCTGCACCGGGCCGGGCACCAGGTGCGCGACACCTTCGAGGCCGGTGTGCTGGCCCGCTCGTCGCAGCCGGTCGACGTCGACTACCTGCCGGCACATCTCGCCGAGGCCGTCTCGGTGTGGAACCGCCTCGCCGCTGCCCTCGACGTCGCTGTGCCTGACGGGACGTTCGACGTGCTCGCGAGCGTGCCGGAACGTTTCCGGGTCGACGCCTGCAGTCTGTCCGCAGCCGACATGTGCCCCGACAACAACCTCGTCCGCGACACCCGCCTCGTCCTGCTCGACTTCGAGTTCGCCTTGTGGCGACCGATCGTCTGGGACGCGGCCTACCTCAGGGTGCCGTGGCCGACGTGCTGGTGCGCCTGGTCGCTCGAGACGTCTGCCGCGGAGGTGGCACTGGGGCGATGGCGGGACGCCGTGGCGGTGGAGTGGCCCGAGGTGCTGGGTTCCCACTTCGACCACGACCTCGACCTCGCGACGGAGGCCTGGGCCTGGCTCGCCGGCAGCTGGTGCCTGGCCGGACTCGTCGACGGGGAGCCGCAGCGGGTCAACCCGGTCAAGCCGATGCCGCGCATGCCCGACCGCGTGCTCCGCTTCCTGCGCACCGCGGCGGCCGGTCGGGCGCTGCCCGAGCTCGCCGAGGTCGCGCTGCGCCTGGCGCGTGCCGTCGAGACGACGTATGCCGCCACCGACGTGCCGCTCGCCCCCGCGTTCACCGGTGGTGCGTTCCGGTGACCGCCTGGACGACCCGGCGGGCGACCGCCGCCGATGCTGTGGTCGTGGTCGGGCTGCGGGCGCTGATGTTCTCGGCGATGGGCGTGCCGGGCGTCGACGACCCGGGCTGGCAGCAGGCGGCCACCACGTGGTTCGAGCGGGAGCTCGACGGCGGACGTGCCTGCGTGGTCGTCGCCGAGGACGCCGACGGTGAGGTCGTGGCCGGGGCGATGGCGGGGCTCCGCTTCGAGACCCCCTCGCCGGTCAACCCGAACGGTGTCTGGGGTCTCGTCAACAACGTCGCGACCCACCCTCGGGCGCGCCGGCAGGGGCTGGCCCGGGCGTGCGTCGTGGGCGTCCTCGACTGGTTGCGCGACGAGACGGAGGCGACGGTCGTCGAGCTCTTCGCGACGGGGGAGGGGGCAGGGCTCTACGAGGAGCTCGGCTTCACCCCGACGGCCTGGCCCGCGATGCGCCTCCGCCTCGACCGCTGACGCACCGCCGGTTCGGGGCCGCGGCGCCGAGGTGGCCGGGGGTGCTGGCTGGCGCCAGGGGTGTGCCCTCGCCCCAGAGGTGCGCGGTGCACCGCGCACCCGCACGTCGAGGGCGCACTCGTGGTGCGACCGCGCACCGGTCCGTTCCCGGCTCAGGGGACGGGCGCTGGCGCGGCCTCGTGGGGCTGGGCGCGCTCGATGACCCGCCGGAATCCCCACGACACGAGGACGGCTGCGGCGCCGGCACCGACCGTGACGGCATACGCCGGCGTGTGCCCGCCCCAGTCGGCGAGGCGCCCGGCCAGCGCGGCTCCGAGCGCGTAGCCGAGCCCGGTGGCCGCGGCGAGGGCCGTCATCGCGGCGCCGGTGCGTGACGGCGGAGTGACGCGCTCGCCCAGGGTGAACGTCGTGATCATGTAGGGCGCGACCGTGAGGCCGAGCACGAGCAGGACGGGGACGAGAGCGGGCAGCGACCCGACGAGCAGGAGCGGCGCCGAGAGGGCGAGCAGGCCGACGGCGAACCACCGCAGCCGTGCCGACAGCGCGAACCGCGCGGGCAGTCCTGCGACGGCGAGACCGGCGATGACGCTGCCGACGCCGAGCAGGGCGTGGAAGTAGCCCGTGAGGCCGGGGGAGCCCGCAGCGGTGGCGAGGACGGACGTGCCGGTCTGGACCGACCCGAAGACGGTGCCGACGAGCAGCTGGGCGGCGCACAGGACGACGACGGCGGGTGTCATCAGCCGGCCGACGGCGCCGGTCGTCCGCGACGTCGCGGCGTGCGTGACCGCTGCGGTCTCGTGCAGGGCGAACCACGTGCCGAAGACGGCGAGGCCCGCGGCCGCCAGCGCCAAGGCCGCCGTGGGGCTGGCGAGGGAGACGCCGAGCCCGACGAGCGCCGGGCCGAGCACGAAGGAGGCCTCGTCGGCCGCGCCCTCGTAGGAGAAGGCGGCGTCGACGAGCCGGTGCTGGCGGGCACCGGTCTCGGCGGTGATGGGGCGCCAGCGCACGCGGGCCAGCGGACCGATCTGCGGCAGAAGGAGACCCGCGACCGCGCTGGCGACCGCGGCCACGCCCCAAGGGAGTCCGGCGTTGACGACGAGGAGGATGCCGACGAGGCCGGCCGCCCCGGCGAGCGACTGGAAGGCGACGACCCGGCGCTGGCCGAGCCGGTCGGCCCGGGCACCCCAGAAGGGTGCCCCGACGGCGTTGGCCACGGCGAGGGCGCCGGCGCAGAAGCCGCCCGCGCCGTAGCTGCCGGTGGCGGACGACACGAGCAGGAGGGTGCCCAGCTGGCTCATCGCGAGCGGCATACGAGCCAGGAAGGCGACGACGATGTAGGTGCGCCCGGTGAGGCCGAAGAGGTGGCGGTAGGAGTCGATGGGTGACACGTGAGCAGCTCCGGATCTGGTCGCGGGGTACGCGACTACGGGTGCGTGCCTACCCGCCCAACAGGTCACGCCAGATCCCTGTGCACCTCCCAGTGTAGGGCGTCGCGGACCGGACCCCGGTCGCTGCTCACCGGCCGGGGCGGGCGGCGGGCGGAGGGCGGCGGGCGGAGGGCGGCGGGCGGCGACGATCCGCCCAGGTGCGTCAGTCGCGCATGTGGTGGGCCTGGCGCACCGACGGCGAGAGCCGGTAGATCACCTCGACCAGCCCCGCGCCGACGGCACCGACCGCGAGCGACTGCCAGACGAGCGGCAGGGGCGCGTCGAGGTTGAAGAAGGTGGCGGCGAACGGCCAGACGAACGCCGTGACGGCGAGCCCGACCATCGCGGCGACGAGGACGGCCTTCCACAGCCGGAAGGGCCGGGCGAGCACGACGAGGATCCAGAAGAAGACGGTGAGGAGCGTGATCGTCGCTCCGCTGCCCGGCTGCCAGCACTCGACGTCGGCGACGGTCTTCGCGCCGGTCTCGACGGCACACCGGGTCGAGAACTCGTCCGGCGGCACGCCGTAGCTGCTGCCCGCGAGCAGGTAGGACGTGATGACGGCGACGCCCGCGACGGCGCCGGACGGCACGGCGAAACGCAGGATGCGTCCGAGGAAGCCGGAGAGGTAGCGGCGCTTGTTGGGTCCGAGGGCGAGGAAGAACGCCGGGATGCCGATGGTCACGGCCGACACGAGCGTCAGGTGGCGCGGCAGGAACGGGAAGGGAACGGCGATGAGCGCTGCAGCGAGGATGGCGACGAGGCTCATCGCGTTCTTGGCGAGGAAGAGGTTGGCGACGCGCTCGACGTTGCCGATGACGCGGCGTCCCTCGGCGAGCACGTCGGGCAGGTGCGAGAACCGCCCGTCGAGCAGGACGAGCTCGGCCACCGCCTTGGTGGCCTGGGCGCCGTTGCCCATGGCCACGCCGATGTCGGCGTCCTTGAGGGCGAGCGCGTCGTTGACGCCGTCTCCGGTCATCGCCACGACGTGACCGTCGGCCTGGAGCGCGTGCACGAAGGCGCGCTTCTGCTCGGGGGTGACCCGGCCGAAGACCGTGTGCGTCGCGAGGACCTCCCTCAGGGCGTCCTCGTCGTCGGGCAGGGTGCGCGCGTCGACGGGATCACCGACGTCGAGCCCCACGGTCCGGGCCACGGCGGCGACGGTGACGGGGTTGTCGCCCGAGATGACCTTGATGGCGACCCCCTGCTCGGCGAAGTAGTCGAGCGTCGCCTTGGCGTCCGGGCGCACCTGCTCGGTGAGGGTCACGAGGGCGGCCGGGGTGATGTCGGCCGGCAGCGTCGCCTCGGTGAGGTGCGCCTCGCTCCGGGCGAGCAGGACGACGCGTCGCCCGGAGTCCGCGAGCGCGGCGACCCGTGCCCGGATCGTCTCGAGCACCTCAGGCGGCGACGGCTGCGGGTCCGCGGCGAGCAGCACCTCCGGCGCGCCGAGCACCCACGTCGAGCGCTCGGCGAAGCACGCCGCGCTCCACTTGCGGGAGGAGTTGAACGGGATCGTCTGCGTGCGCTCCCAGCCGGGCGCCTCGATGACCGCGGCCACGGCGGTCAGGGTGCCGTTGGCGTTCGGGTCGTCGGCGAGCGCCCCCAGCGCGCAACGGATCTCGTCGGCGTCCTGCCCGTCGAGGGTGTGCGCGTCCTCGAAGGCGATCTCGCCCGCGGTCAACGTCCCCGTCTTGTCGAGGCAGACGACGTCGACCCGGGCGAGGCCCTCGACGGCCGGGAGCTGCTGGACGAGGACGTTGCGGCGCGTCAGCTGCACCGCCGACAGCAGGAACGCGACCGAGGTGAGGAGCACGAGACCCTCGGGCACGAGGCCGACGACGCCCGCCGCCGAGCGGAGGACGACCTCGCGCCAGCCCTGGTCGCCGACGGTGCGCCACTGCGACCAGATGGCGATGGGCAGGGCGCCGACGATGACCCAGGTGATGTAGGTCAGCAGGGTGTGGATCGAGTCCTGGATCTCCGAGCGCGTGCGCGTGAACTTCCTTGCGTCAGCGGCGATCCGGTTGACGTAGGCGTCGGCACCGACCTGGCTCGCGTGGTAGCGGCCCGACCCCGCGACGACGCTCGTGCCCGACATGATGTCGTCGCCCTCGCCGTGCGGCACCGGATCGGACTCGCCGGTGAGGTTCGCCTCGTTGAGCTCGAGCCCGGCGCTCGCCAGGAGGGTGCCGTCGGCGGGCACCTCGTCGCCCGTGCGCAGCTCGATGAGGTCGTCCTGCACCACCTCGGTCGTCGGCACGACCCGCACCTCGCCGTCGCGCACGACCCGCGTCGTCGGGGCGTTGAGCAGCGCGAGCCGGTCGAGCTTCCGCTTGGCGAGGTACTCCTGGACGATGCCGATGGCGGAGTTGACGACGAGGACGATCCCGAAGAGCCCGTCGGCGAACGACCCCGTCACCATGACGAGGACGAAGAGGGCGCCGAGGATCGCGTTGAAGCGGGTCAGCACGTTGGCCCGGACGATCTCGCCGATCGAGCGCGACGTCCGCTCGGTCAGCTCGTTGACGGCGCCACGCGAGACGCGCTCGGCCACCTCGGCACCCGTCAGCCCCTCGGGCCGGGTCAGGGTCGCCCCGCCAGGGGTCCTGCCGTCCGTCGTCCCGTGTGTCGGGCCGTGTGTCGCCCCGTCTGTCGTCACCGGCCCATTGTCGTATGCCGGGTGCTCGCCTCCGCGGTGGAACGCGCGCGAGCGCTGCGGAGGCGTCTCGGGAGGGCGGCGCGACGGCATACGACCGTCGTCGCGCGGCGGTGGACAAAGGTTACTGATCGGTCTTCGGACGAGGTCCGGGGCGCTTCTCGGGTCGTGGGACGATGGGGCGCGTGACTGAGTCGATCCAACGTGCCCGCGCCACCACTGCCTCCTACTCGATCACGATGCGGATCCACGCCGGCACCGACCCGGCGGTCATCGGGGCCCTTGCGGTCAAGGTCGCCGAGAGCGGCGGCATCACCACGGCGCTCGACATCGTCGACTCGCACCCCGACCGGCTCGTCATCGACCTCACCTGCTCCGCCAGCAACGCCGAGCACTCGACCGAGGTCGTCGACGCCGTGGAGACGCTCGAGGGCGTCCGCGTCCACAAGGTCTCCGACCGCGTCTTCCTGCTGCACCTCGGCGGCAAGATCTCCGTCGAGTCCAAGGTCAACCTGCGCAACCGCCAGGACCTCGCGATGGCCTACACGCCCGGCGTCGGCCGCGTGAGCCAGGCCCTCTTCGAGCACCCCGAGGACGTGCCGCGCCTGACGATCAAGGGCAACTCGGTCGCCGTCGTCACGGACGGCTCGGCCGTGCTCGGGCTCGGCAACATCGGCCCGATGGCGGCGCTTCCGGTCATGGAGGGCAAGGCGGCGCTCTTCAAGCGCTTCGCCGACATCGACGCGTGGCCGATCTGCATCGACACGACCGACGTCGACGAGATCGTGCGCACCGTCGAGCTCATCGCACCCGGCTTCGGCGGCATCAACCTCGAGGACATCGCCGCCCCGCGCTGCTTCGAGATCGAGGCCAAGCTGCGTGAGCGCCTGTCGATCCCCGTCTTCCACGACGACCAGCACGGCACGGCCATCGTCGTGCTCGCCGCGCTGAAGAACGCGCTGCGCTGCATCGACAAGCAGCTGCCCGACGCGCGCATCGTCGTCTCCGGTGGCGGCGCGGCCGGGTCGGCGATCGTCCAGCTGCTGCTCGCCGCGGGTGCGGTCGACGTCACCGTCTCCGACCGTCCGGGCCTGCTCAACCGGGACGACGAGTCCCTGACGCCGGCGTGGCGCGACCTCGCCGAGAAGACCAACCCGCGCGGCCTCACCGGCACTCTGCGCGACGGCCTCCAGGGCGCCGACGTCTTCATCGGCGTGAGCGCACCCCACATCCTCGCGCCCGAGTGGATCGACGAGATGGCCGAGAAGCGCATCGTCTTCGCGCTCGCCAACCCCGACCCCGAGGTCGACATCTACGAGGCGACGCAGCGCGCCACCGTCGTGGCCTCGGGCCGCAGCGACTACCCGAACCAGATCAACAACGTGCTGGCCTTCCCCGGCGTCTTCCGCGGTCTGCTCGACGCCCGGGCGACCGACGTCACGACCGAGATGCTCATCAAGGCCGCCGACGCCATCGCCTCGGTCGTCACCGACGAGCAGCTCAACCCGAACTACATCATCCCGAGCGTCTTCCAGCCCGACATGAGCAAGACCGTCGCCAAGGCGATCGTCGACTGCGTGCCCAAGGCCCCGGCGAAGAACATCCCGATGACCGGCGCCAACTGAGGAGCACGACCCACCGGATGACGAGCACGACCCATCCCGGACAGCGTTACCCGCTCGACGGCCGCCGCGCCTGGGCGGTGTGGGCGGCCGCCATCTCGGTCTACGTCCTCGCCGTCTTCCACCGCACCTCGCTCGGTGTCGCCGGTCTCGAGGCCGCCGACCGCTTCGGCATCAGCAGCTCGCAGCTGTCGACCTTCACGATCGTCCAGGTCTTCGTCTACGCGGCGATGCAGCTGCCGGTCGGGGCGCTGCTCGACCGCTACGGCAGCAAGCGGATGCTCGGGGTCGGGCTCACCCTGCTGACGGTGGCCCAGTTCGGCTTCGCGTTCGTCCACGCCTTCCCCGCCGCTTTGCTCTGCCGGGTGCTGCTCGGCATGGGCGACGCCATGGTGTTCATCTCGGTGCTGCGCCTCGTCGCGCTGTGGTTCTCACCGCGCCGCACGCCGATGGTGACGCAGCTGACCGGCGTCCTCGGGCAGCTCGGGGCGTTCGCCGCCGCCGGGCCGCTCGCGGCCGCGCTCGACCACTTCGGCTGGACCCCGTCGTATGCCGTCGCGGCGTCGGTCGGCGTGCTCACGGGGGTCGCGCTCGTCGTCGTCGTCAAGGACAGCCCCTACGTCGACCACCACCGCGACGAGCTGCGGCTGCGGGCCATCGCGCGCACCCTGCGGGCGGCGTGGCTCGTGCCGGGCACCCGGCTCGGGCTGTGGTCGCACTTCACGTCGCAGTTCGCCGCCAACATGTTCACGATGTTGTGGGGCTTCCCGTTCCTCGTTGCAGGACAAGGAGTCTCGGCGTCGACGGCGAGTGTGCTGCTCATGCTCATGGTCGTGACGACGGTCGTCTCGAGCCCTGTCATCGGCACGCTGACGATGCGCTACCCGTTCTCGCGCAGCACCCTCGTGCTGTGGATCGTGGCCGCCGCGATCGCCGCCTGGACGGTGGTCCTGCTCTGGCCGGGGCGCGCGCCGCTGTGGATGCTCGTCGTCCTCGTCGTGCTCATCGCCATCGGCGGACCCGGCTCGATGATCGGCTTCGACCTGGCCCGCACCTTCAACCCGCCGACCCGCATCGGCAGCGCGTCAGGCATCGTCAACACCGGTGGGTTCATCGCGACGCTGACGGCGGTCGCGCTCGTCGGTGTCGTGCTCGACCGGGTGGCTCCGGGCGGCCCGTCGACGTGGGACGTCGACGCCTTCCGGGCTGCGATGACGGTGCAGTACCCCGTGTGGGCCCTCGGCATCGTGCAGATCCTGCGCTACCGCCACAAGGCGAGGCGAGCGGCCCTCGAGGCCGACCCCGACGCGTACGCCGCCATGCAGGCCGGCCGCTCCGTCACCTTCCACTGACGGACCCCCTCTCAACCGTCGAGAGGCCACGTTCTGCGGGTCCGCACCCGTCGAAAGGCCACGTTTCGTGGGTGCCGACCCGTCGAAAGGCCACGTTCTGCGGTCTAGCCTGCTCGGGAGGAGGAGCGATGGCGACGTGGGCGGACGTGGACGAGCTGGCCGGGCGCCTGCCCGGCGCGGTGCTCGGGGTCGCCCACGAGGGCTCTCCCGCCTGGCACGCCGGACGGCATACGTTCGCTCGTCTGCGCTGGGACGACGACGGGCGCGAGCTCGTCCAGGTGTGGACCGGCGAGATGGACACCGAGCAGGCGCTCGCGGACCGGCGCGACACGTTCGTGCGGATCGACACGTTCCGCTACCGCGTCACGATGTGGGCGCGCCTCGACCGCCTCGACCGGGCTGAGCTCGCGGCGCTGCTCGTCGACTCCTATGACATCCGCGGCGGGCGCCGCCGGCGGGGTGACACCGACCTGGCCGACCTCCTGGGCTGAACCGTCCAAACGCCACGAACCGGGTTCTCGCCCTGCGGGGGCGGCCCGGTTCGTGGCCTTTCGACGGTTGGAGAGGGTGGGGGCCTCAGGCGTCGCCGACGGTGAGGGCCTCGGCCTCGGTGCGGGACGTGACCTCCTCGGCGCCGTGTCCGGGCGCCTCGTCGAGCGCGCTGATGATCCGGCGAGCGGTGAGGAGCACGAGGACGGCCAGCACGACCGCGGCCGAGCCCACCCAGAAGGGCAGGTGGATCGACTTCTCGCCGAGGTTGCCGGCGAGCCACGGAGCGACGGCGCCGCCGCTGAAGCGGACGAAGGAGTAGGCCGCCGACGCGACCCCGCGCTCGACGGGGGAGACCTTCATGACCGTCTCGGTGATGAGCGTGTTGTTCACGCCGAGGAAGGCGCCGGCGAGGATGACGCCGACGACCAGCACGGTCTTGTTCTCGGTCCACATCGCCATGGCGGCGAGGATGACCGCGAAGCCGAGCAGCGCGCCGACGATGCCGGCCAGCGTGCCGAAGCGGCGCTGGATCATCGGGGCGACGAAGACCGACGTGATGGCGAGCAGCACGCCCCAGCCGAAGAAGATGAACCCGATCTCGTGCGCCCCCATGGCGAGCGGGAAGGGCGTGAAGGCGAGCAGGGTGAAGAAGCCGAAGTTGTAGAGCAGCGCCGTGATGCCGACCGTGAGCAGGCCACGGTGGCCGAGGGCACGCAGGGGCGCCGTGATCGAGGTGGGGTTCTCGGCCGGCGGGGTCTTCGGCAGCGTGGTCAGCGTCGCGATGAACGCGACGGCCATGAGCACGGCGACGCCGTAGAACGGCCAGCGCCAGGAGATGCCGCCGAGCCAGCCGCCGAGCAGCGGGCCGGTCGCGATGCCGACACCGAGAGCGGCCTCGTAGAGGATGATCGCCTGCTTGACCGAGCCGGACGCCGCGTTGACGATCGTCGCCAGGGCGGTCGCGATGAAGAGCGCGTTGCCGAGGCCCCAGAGGGCGCGGAAGGCGACGATGCCGCCGACGGTGTCCTGGCTGCCGGCGAAGGCGGCGCCGACGATGATGAGGGCGAGGCCGAGCAGCAGGGTGCGCTTGGCACCGACGCGGCTGCTGACCCAGCCGGTGCCGAGCATCGCGATGCCCATGACGGCGAGGTAGCTGGTGAAGAGGAGCGAGACCTGCGACGGGCCTGCGCCGAGCTCGTCGGCGATCGGCTTGAGGATGGGGTCGACGAGGCCGATGCCCATGAAGGAGATCACGCAGGCGAAGGCGATCGACCAGACGGTCTTGGGTTGGCGCCACATGGTGGTGGTCATCCGTCCTTTCGGGTGGGGTGCGGGACAGGGGCGTCCGCCGCGGCGGCCAGCAGCTCGTCCATGACGTCGATGGCGACGCGGACGCGGTCGAGGGCCGGTCCGTCGAGCTGGTCGAGGGCGGGGGACAGGACGGCCAGTCGGGCCCGACGCACGGTCTCGAGCGCGGCGTGGCCCTCGTCGCTGAGGGAGATCACCGTGGCGCGCGCGTCGTCGGGGTCGGACGCGCGGTGCACCCAGCCCGACGCCTCGAGGCGCTGGAGCTGGGTGGTGATAGTCGGCTGGCTGCTGTGATCGGCGGCCGCGAGGGCGCTGACGCGGGAGGGTCCGAGCTCGTCGAGCAGGGCGAGGAGGCGGGCCTGCGCGAAGGGCACGTCGAACGACGCGTGGCGGCTGGCCCAGCGCGAGAGTCGCGCGGCCGAGCGCAGCAGGTCGTTGCCCAGGGTGGTCGGTTCGGTCACTCGCTCCAATTTACATAGACAACCTATGCATATCAAGTCGAGCTCAGGGAACTGGGGCGGAGCGCTCACTGGAGTGGGACGGGGCGCTCACTCGACTGGGGACTCAGCTGGGCTGGCGGAGCACGCCGTCGGCGGCGCGTTGAACTCGGCGGCATGCCTCACGGCGAGCGCCGGGGTGTGCGGCCTGCCGCCACCACCGATGATGATCGGCACGCCACCAGCCTGCACCGGCGTCGCGAGAGCGGGGGAGTCGATGACGGGGTAGTGGGTTCCGTTGTGGCTGAAGGTCTTCCCGGGCTCGGCAGTCCAGGGTCCGGTGATCACCGCGACCTGCCGGGCAGGCGGAAGGTGGCGGACGTGCCAAACGTGCCGAGCCGGATCGTCGACGTCTCACGAGCCTGGTCGACGGTCCTGCCCCTGCAACGACGCGTCAGCCGCGGACGATCCCGTCGACGACGACCTCGAGCATGGGCCTGACGTCGAGGTCGGCGTGGCTCGTGTCGGCGACGCTCGCGACGCCGCTGACGAGGCGCATGACGTTGGCGGCGTCGACGCCCGGGCGCAGCTGGCCCCCGGCGTCGAGGTGGTCGATGACGCGGCGGTTGGCCTCGCCCATGACGCGGCACTTGCGGTACATCGGGGAGGCGGGGTCGTCCATGGCGGCGCAGATCTTGCTGGCCGCGCCCCGGTGCAGCGTGATGTGGTCGATGAAGTGCTCGAACCAGCCGAGCAGCATCTCCCGGGCGGGCTGCCCCGTGGCGATGGCGGCGTCGGCGTCGGCGGACACGCGGTCGGTCCAGTCCTGCATGAGGGCGTCGACGAGGGCCTCGCGGGTGGGGAAGTGGCGGTAGAGCGTGCCGGGGCCCACCCCGGCCCGCTTCGCGATCTCGTCGAGCGAGGAGTCAGTGCCGCGCTCGGTGAAGACGATGCGGGCGGTCGCGAGGATCTTGTCGTAGTTGCGCCTGGCGTCGGCGCGCATCGGGCGAGGCATTTTCTCGGGGCTCTCCTGAGCCGGTCCGTCAGCCGAATCCCCTTGGGTGGCAACAGATCCCGGCGACGACTCGAGCGTCGCACTGCCAGCTTCGGCAGGCCTCACGAGAAATCTCCCTTGCTAAAACGGAGACAGTCTCCGTATTGTGGGTCAGGCAGAACCGGAGTGGTTCTCCGCTAATCGTAGCGCCGATCGTCGTCACAGAGGAGTCCGGCACCCATGACCACCACGATCCAGCCCACCCGACAGGCCCGACGCGTCCACCTGTCGCACCTCGCCACGACCCACCGTGCCCCGCTCGTGCCCCGCGGCACCCACGGAGCCGAGGGCACGCACGGCACGCAGGGTGCCAGCGACGGCGAGCGCCGACGCCGCACCCGCGCCACCTCCTTCACGCCCATGGCCCGCGACCTCACCGACGAGAGCTCGCACCGCCCGTTCACGCACCACGAATCCTGAGGTCAGAGATGTCGACCAGCACCACCGCATCACCCGTCACCCGACAACCCGAGCGCTCCACGAGGGAGCGCGCCGCCCGACGCGGCGCCATCGGCCTCGGCGTCGTCCTCGTCGCCCAGCTCATGCTCGTGCTCGACGCGACCGTCGTGAACGTCGCGCTCCCGCACATCCAGACCGACCTCGGGTTCACGCCCGCGGGCCTCTCCTGGGTGCTCAACGCCTACACCCTCGCCTTCGGCGGACTGCTGCTCCTGGGCGGGCGCCTCGGCGACGTCTTCGGGCGACTGCGCATCTTCGAGATCGGCCTGGCGATCTTCACCGTCGCGAGCCTGCTCGGTGGCCTCGCCACGTCCCCCGCCTGGCTCATCGCCGCGCGCACCCTCCAGGGAGTCGGTGCCGCGTTCGCCGCGCCGAGCGTCCTCGCCCTCGTCACGACGAGCGCCCCGAACGAGGCCGCGCGCAACCGCGGGCTGGCGCTCTTCACGGCCGTGTCGTCCGCCGGCGCGTCCATCGGCCTGCTCCTCGGTGGGATCCTCACCGACTACGTGAGCTGGCACTGGACGCTCTTCGTCAACGTCCCGATCGGGGCCGTCGTGCTCGTCCTCGCGCGCCGCTACGTGACCGAGACGCCGAGGATCCGAGGCCGCTTCGACGTGGTCGGCGCGATCACCGCCACCCTCGGCTCCGTCTCCGTCGTGCACGGCTTCATCAGTGCGGCCGACCGCGGCTGGGCGTCGCCCGTGACGATCGGCTCGTTCGTCGTCGGCGTGCTCCTCATCGCGCTCTTCGTGCGCACCGAGGGTCGGGTCAGCTCCCCGCTGCTGCCGCTCGCGCTCGTCCGCAACCGCACCCGCGGGGGAGCCCTCGTGCTCATGGCGCTCGTCGTCGGCGCGCAGTTCTCGACGTTCTTCCTCGTGACGCAGTACCTCCAGCTCGTCCTCGGCTTCAGCCCGGTCGCGACCGGCGCCGCGTTCCTCCCGCTCAGCCTCGCGATCTTCGCGACGTCGCGGGTCAGCGCCCGCCTCGTCGCCAAGGTCGGCCCCCGGCCGATGCTCCTCGTGGGCACGCTGGGCCTCACCGCCAGCTTCGTGTGGCTGAGCACCATGTCGACGACGAGCACGTATGCCGCGCACCTCCTGGGTGCGCTGGTGCTCAACGGCGTGTCGGCCGCGCTCGTCTTCATGCCGGTCACGGTCGTCGTCCTCGGCGGCGTCGACCGCGCCCAGGCCGGCACGGTCTCCGGGCTGCTCCAGACCGCGCAGCAGCTCGGTGGCGCCGTGGGGCTCGCCGCGATCGTCAGCGTCTATGCGTCGCAGGCCGTCCCGGGCCAGTTCGTGCCGGGCGTCGAGCCGGCGTTCCTCACGTCGGCGACGTTCACCCTCGTGGCGCTGCTCGTCGCGGCGTTCGTGCTCCGGCCGCGCCCGGCCCAGGTGGTGACCGCATCGTCCGAGCCGACCCGTGAGCCGACTCGAGAGGCGGTGGCCGTCGCCGCAGCAGACGGCGCCGAGGCCCAGTGAGGGCACCTGCGGCCTGACCGGACCCGGCCGGACCCGGCCCGACCCGACCCGGCCCGGCCCGGCCCGTTAGATCGAACAGCAGATGGACCGGCGTCCGGTGGGGTGATCACCCCACCGGACGCCGGTCCATCGCGCATTTCACGTGCAGGCCCACCCTGGTGCCGCACCCGCCGCCGGAGACGGCTGACCCCCGCGACCGGGACAGGCGGCGGGGGTCAGGCACACGGCATACGAACGCGTGTGGGCAGGTGTTGCGGGAGGCTCAGTGCCCCTGCGGCATCGCCCAGCGGGCGGTCGAGGTGCCCTGCTCCTTGGCGCGGTCGAAGGCCTCGCCGATGATCTTCTCGGCGGCCTCGCGGTTGCCCCAGTCCGAGCCCTCGACGTGCTTGCCGGGCTCGAGGTCCTTGTAGCGCTCGAAGAAGTGCTGGATCTCGTCGAGGGTGAACGTGCTGACGTCAGAGATGTCCTGGACGTCGGCGGTGCGCGGGTCGACGGGCACGCAGAGCACCTTGTCGTCACCGCCGGCCTCGTCGGTCATGTGGAAGACACCGATCGGGCGCGCCTCGACGACGACGCCGGGGAAGACCGGCTCGGGCAGCAGCACGAGCGCGTCCAGGGGGTCGCCGTCCTCACCGAGCGAGTCCTCGATGTAGCCGTAGTCGGCGGGGTAGGCCATCGGCGTGAAGAGGTAGCGGTCGAGGCGGATCCGACCGGTCTCGTGGTCGACCTCGTACTTGTTGCGCTGTCCGCGCGGGATCTCGATGGTGACGTCGAACTCCACGTCTTCCCCTTCTTCACGGTCTTCGGGTGCTGTCTCGGGTGCGGCTCGGGTGCCGGAGCACCCGTCGGCGGCTGACAGAATCGTCCGCGACAGTGTGTCAGCAAGGGCGGTCCTTGCGCGAAACAGCGACGGACGACGGACAGGGGGTGACGCGACGTGGCGCACGAGACGCAGCCGGGGCGGCGCGGTCCCCGCCTGACCTACGGGATGGCCGCGGTGTGGTCGGTCCTCGCGATCCTGCTGGGGTATGCCGTCCTCGACGTCGCCGACGCCGCGCCCGGTGCGCTGACGGTGCGGCCGCTGCCGCCGCCCGCGCCCACCGAGACGGTCGCGGCGCGGACGCTGCCCTCGGTCCCGCAGCCGACGCTGTCGACCTCGGTCGCGCCGCCGCTGCCCTCACTCGCCGGCGACACCGCCGCGCCGTCCGCCGCCGGCATCGAGCAGGCGCTCGCGTCGGTGCGTGCGCTGCCGGCGCTGCGCGACTCAGCCCTCGTCGTCCGTGACGGGCAGACCGGCGACGTGCTGCTCGACCAGGGCGGCGATGAGCTGCGCATCCCGGCCTCGACGACCAAGCTGCTCTCCGCCGCGGCCATCGGCCAGACCTTCGCACCCGACGAGACGCTGCGCACCGTCGTGCGCGAGGGGGACACGCCCGACGAGATCGTCCTCGTGGCGGGCGGCGACTCCCTGCTCAACCCCGGCACGGGCGACCCCGACGCGGTCGCCGGCCGAGCCGGACTGCGCGACCTGGCCGGGCAGGTGGCCACGGCCCTCAAGGGCAGCGGCACCACCAGCGTCACCCTCTACGTCGACGAGACGTATGCCGCCGGGCCGACGACGGCGCCGACGTGGGCGTCGACCTTCCGCAGCTCGGGCATCACCGGTGCGGTCGCGATGCTCGGGCTGTCGAGCCAGCGCGCCCATGGTGGGGCGCCCGGCCCGGCCGACCCCGTCGCCTCGGTCCGGTCGGCCTTCGCCCGGCAGCTGGAGGGGCGCGGGATCGACGTGAGGCTGGCCGCGCGAGGTCAGGCACCCGGCGTCCCCGGGTCGCCGATGCCGACGCCGGCTGCCGACGCTGGAGCGTCCGCCGCACCGTCCGACGGGGCCACACCGTCCGACGGGGCCTCACCGTCCGGCGGGGCCACGCCGCCCGAGGGGGCGACGCCCGACGGCGCGCGGGCCCCGACGACCGCGGCCGCGACGCCGACGGCGCCCGCGAGCGGCCCGGGAGCGGTCCTCGGCAGCGTCGAGTCCGCGCCCGTGCGAGAGCAGCTGGCCCTCGCCCTCACCGACAGCGACAACGCGCTGACCGAGATCCTCTCCCGCCAAGCGGCCTACCGCTCCGGCGCCGGCACCGACTTCGCCGGGGTCGGCGCGTGGGTCGTGTCGCAGGTGGCCGCGCTCGGCCTCGACACGGCCGGAGTGACCCTCTCCGACGCGAGCGGTCTCTCCCGCGAGAACCGGGTCCGCGCCTCGCTCCTGTCCGACGTGCTCGTGCTCGGCTACGACGGCAAGCACGCCGTGCTGCGGCGAGCCCTCGACGGACTCCCGATCGGTGGCCTGACCGGCACCCTGGCGGACCGGTTCACCGGCGCCCAGCACGACGCCGCAGGCCGTGCCCGGGCCAAGACGGGCACCCTGACCGGGGCCAACGCCCTCGCCGGGAGCGTCGTCGACGACGACGGTCGGCTCCTCGTCTTCGTGGGTATGGTCGCCGGAGTGGGAACCAACGACGCGCGAGCGGCGTTGGACCGTTTTGTAGCGGCGATCGCCTCGTGCGGGTGCCGCTGACGGGCCGGTGGGCCGCTCGGGGTCCTGGTGAGCGACGGTGGTCGTGACCTCTCCGTGTTGCCGGCTGGGCTTCCCAGACACCTCGCGCGACGTCGACACCGTCACGGCACCGAAAGGGCTGGCATGACCGACACGACCCTCCCGACCCCCGTGGACGCCGGACGTCCCGATGGCTCGAGGGGTGGTGCACCGGCCGCGTCCGTCGACTACGAGTTCGCGAAGCGGACCGGTCGGGCGATCGTCAACCCGGGCCCCCAGGTCTCGAGCGACGAGGCCGCGGCGATCGTCGCCGACCTGCGTGCAGCCGCCGCGTCCGCCGTGGCTCCGGTTGCCGAGACGAGCGCGCTGACCGCGCCCGCCGACGCGCCGGCGCCCCTCGTCGTCGACCGCGCGGGCTGGATCAGCGCCAACGTCGACTCGTTCAAGTCGATGCTCGACCCGGTCGTCGACAAGCTCAACGCGACGAAGAAGTCGTCGACGAACGCCACCGCCGCGGCGATCGGCGGCAAGGTCACCGGCGCCGAGATGGGCGGGCTGCTCGCCTTCCTGTCGAGCAAGGTGCTCGGACAGTACGACCTCGCACCCGGCGGCACGCCCCGGCTCCTCCTCGTCGCCCCCAACATCGTCGCCACCGAGCGACGCCTCGAGGTCGACCCGACCGACTTCCGCCGCTGGGTCGCCATGCACGAGGAGACGCACCGGGTGCAGTTCACCGCGGTGCCGTGGCTGCGCGACCACATGGTGGCCCGCACCCAGGCGCTCGCCGTCGACCTCGCGCCGACCCCCGAGGACCTCTCCAAGCGGTTCGAGCAGCTGACGAAGAACCTCCCCGAGGTGTTCAGCTCCGGCGAGGGCATCGGCCAGCTCTTCGCGACCCCGGAGCAGAAGGCCCAGATCGCCGAGCTCACCGCCGTCATGTCGCTGCTCGAGGGCCATGCCGACGTCGTCATGGACGCGGTCGGTCCCCAGGTCATCCCGAGCGTCGGCGAGATCCGCCGCAAGTTCGACGAGCGCCGCAGCAGCTCGGTCGGCATCGACCGCCTGCTGCGCAAGCTCCTCGGTCTCGAGGCCAAGATGCGTCAGTACCGCGACGGCGCCGTCTTCGTCCGGGCCGTCACCGACCAGGTGGGCCGCGACGGCTTCAACGCCGTGTGGTCCTCCCCGGAGACGTTGCCCCGGGCCGCCGAGATCCTCGATCCGGGCGCCTGGGTGCGCCGGGTCCACGGGTGAGCGATGCGAGGTCCCGCAGACATGCCCGGTCCTGACCCCGCCGTCGCCGCCACCCGGCTCGCGGTGCGTGAGCACCTTGCCGACGTGCCCGAGGGCGGTGTCGTCCTCGTCGCGTGCTCGGGCGGCCCCGACTCCGTGGCGCTCGCCGCAGCCCTCGCCTTCGAGGCGCCGCGCTCCGGTGTGCGTGCCGGTGCCGTCGTCGTCGACCACGGCCTCCAGGACCGTTCGGCCCAGGTCGCCGAGGACGCCGCAGCCCTGTGCCGCGAGATCGGTCTCGACCCCGTCGAGGTCGTCCGCGCCGACGTGCGCACGAGCGGTGCCGGACTCGAGGCCGACGCCCGGTCGGCCCGCTACGCCGCCATCGAGGGCGCGGCCGACCGCGTCGGCGCGTCCATGGTGCTCATCGGCCACACCCGCGACGACCAGGCCGAACAGGTGCTCCTCGGCCTGTCCCGCGGGTCGGGTGCGCGGTCGCTGAGCGGTATGCCGGTGCGCCGCGACCGCTTCGTCCGTCCCCTCCTCGGCCTGCCGCGCGCCACGACGCTGGCCGCCTGCGCGGCCTACGGCATCGACCCGTGGGACGACCCGCACAACAGCGACGACTCGTTCCGCAGGGTCCGCGCCCGCCGGCTGCTCGCCACCCTCGAGTCCGACCTCGGCCCCGGCTTCGGGGCAGCCCTGGCCCGCAGTGCCGACCTGCTGCGCGAGGACGCCGACTACCTCGAGAGCCTGGCCGTCCGGGCCCGGGCCGACCTGCCCGGCGGTCCTGGCGGTGAGGGCGTCGACCTCGACGCGCTCGCGGCCCTGCCACGGGCGATCCGCACGCGCGTCTGGCGGATCCTCGCCGCCGAGGCCGGCGCACCGCTCGCCGACGTCAGCGCCGCCCATGTCGAGTCGCTCGACGCGCTCCTCACCTCGTGGCACGGACAGGGCCCGCTCCACGTGCCCGGCGGCATCGCCGTCGCGCGCACCGGTGGGGCCATCGTCTTCAGCCCGCTGCGACAGACCGCCAACGCCTGAGCCCGGTGCGCGAGAGCCGCTGGGCCGCCCCGTCACCACCCGACGGTGTGGGGGGCCGTGGCGCGCGACCGCGGCGTCGTCGTGACGGAGCCGACGGCATACGCCCGCCTGGAGGAGTGGCTCGAGCGGCCGCTCGGCTGACAGGCCCGGCCTGCTTCCCCGGCGGCGACGGCACCCAGCCGCGTGCGGTTGAATGGACCCGCCCCGCACGACCCTGCACCACCCCCCGCAACGCACTGAGGAGCCTTCGTGGACCACGAGCACATGGGAGATGACCTGGCCAAGGTCCTGCTCACCGAGGAGCAGATCCAGACCCGCCTCTCCGAGCTCGCCGCCGACATCTGGCGGGACTACGAGGGCAAGGAGTTCCTCCTCGTCGGCGTCCTCAAGGGCGCCGTCGTCGTCATGGCCGACCTCATGCGCGCCCTGCCCGGCACCGCACCGATGGACTGGATGGCGGTCTCGTCCTACGGCTCCGGCACGAAGTCCTCGGGCGTCGTGCGCATCCTCAAGGACCTCGACACCGACATCAGCGGCCGCCACGTGCTCATCGTCGAGGACATCATCGACTCCGGCCTGACGCTCTCGTGGATCAAGTCCAACCTCGAGTCGCGCAAGCCCGCCTCGGTCGAGATCTGCACGCTGCTGCGCAAGCCCGACGTCGTCAAGGTCGACATCCCGGTCAAGTACGTCGGCTTCGACATCCCCAACGAGTTCGTCGTCGGCTACGGCCTCGACTACGCCGAGAAGTACCGCAACCTGCGTTGTGTCGGCACCCTCGCCCCGCACGTCTACGCCTGACCGCGGCGGCCTCCGGTGACCTTCTCGATCGTCGCCCGTCAGGGTGACGCCCACGGCATCGCCGTCGCGAGCAAGTTCCTCGCGGTCGGGGCGGTCGTCCCGGCCGCCAGTCTCGGCGTGGGCGCGGTCGCGACGCAGTCCTTCGCCCGGGTCGCCTACCTCGACGAGCTCCTCGGCCGCCTCGCTGCCGGCGAGCCCGCGGACGAGGCGCTCGCGGCCGCGACCGCGCTCGACGAGGGTCGCGAGACCCGCCAGGTGGGCGTCGTCGGGCTCGCCTCGGCCGCGACCTTCACGGGCTCGGAGTGCAACGACTGGGCCGGCGGCGTCGCCCGCGACGACGGCCACACGGCATACGCCATCCAGGGCAACATCCTCACCGGGCCCGAGGTCGTCGAGGAGATGGAGCGCGCCTGGCACGAGACGGCAGGGCAGCCGCTCGCCCGGCGTCTGCTCGCCGCCCTCGTGGCCGGCGACGCCGCCGGTGGCGACTCCCGCGGACGCCAGAGCGCAGCCATGTATGCCGTCGAGCCGGGTTCCGGCTACGACGCGTGCGGGGTGCTCGCCGACCTGCGCGTCGACGACCACGCCGACCCCGTGACCGAGCTCGGGCGCCTGCTCTCCGACTGGGAGATGTACTTCGGCAGGCCCGAGGACGTCGCGCCGCTCGAGGGCGAGCTCGCCGACGAGGTGCGCGGCAGGCTGGCGCAGGCCGGGTTCACCGACGCCGACGTCGCGACGGCTCTCGCCGACTGGGCGGGCAACGCGAACTACGAGGCGCGCCTGAGCCCCGACGGCATCGACCGCCGGGTCCTCGAGGCCCTCCGCGCCGCCATCCCCTGACCCCACCCAGCTCGACCGAACGCCGCGTTCGATCTCGAACTCACGGTCAGGACGCTGAGTTCGGCACCGAACGCGGCGTTCGGTCGAGGGAGGCGCGGCGGGTCAGAGCTTGCGGGCGAGGCGGAGGAGGTACTCCCGACGGTGGAGCGGGTCGAGGTCGGTGCGTGACCGGGTCGGCGCCGGTCCGACGACGGGCCGGTAGCCGTCGAACGCCGTCACGAGGTCGCCGAGCCCGCTCGTGAGGCCGGGCACCCGCTGCTGCAGCTCGTGCAACCGCCCGGCCGGCACCTCGCCCTGCAGCCGCGTCACCGGGCCGAGCACGGCCGTGTCGCGTGGGGTCGCCCGCACGTGGCCGAGCATCGAGAGCGCCGCACCGAGCACGTCGCTCGGCACCTCGAGGTCGAATCGGTGCACCGGTTCCTCGACCGCCGTGCCCGCGAGACGCAGCGCCTCCATGAGCACGAGCGGCGTCAGGGCACGGAAGTCGCCGGCCGTGCTCGACATCGACGCGTCGAACTTCTGGTGCATGTGGCTCTGCCGCGGCCAGTAGCCCGAGTGCGTCATCGTGACGACGCAGTGGTTGACCGGCCACCCGTGCAGCCCCTGTCCGAGCGTCGCCCGGACGGTGTCCTCGACGGCGGTGAAGAACGACGCCGGCATCGAGCCGAGCTCGACCTCGAGGGCGAAGCAGACGCCGCTGCCCGGAGGGCCGGGGTCGACGCGCAGACCGACCGTCGCGAGGAACGGGTTCGGCGCCACGTCGATGACCTCGAACGCGGCCGCCGAACCGGTGACCCGCTCGCGACAGATGACCGTCGTCGTGCTGAACCTCGCCGTCACGGCGTACTCCGCCTCGAGCGTCGCGCCGATGACCTCCTTCTGCACCTCCCCGTAGAGCGACACGTGGGTCTCGCCGCGCACCTCGTCGTGCCGCAGGTCGATGAGCGGGTCCTGCTCCGCCAGCCGGGTCAGCGCCGTGTGCAGGGTCGCGCGCTCGGCGGCGTCGCACGCCTCGACGACCGTCTCCAGGGTGGGCGGCGAGAACTCGTGGACGAGGGGCCGCGCGAGGGCGGCGTCGCCGACGAGGTCGCCGATCCGGGCCCGCTCGAGCCCGACGACCCGCGCGATGCGCCCAGCGGGCACCCGCGCGACGCGCTGCACCCCGCCGCGCGCGTGCACCGAGAGACCGGTGACCCGCTCTTCGCGGCACCGCGCGTCGTCGTCGCCGGAGACCGAGGGCGTATGCCGTGTGCCCGGGTCCGATGCAATGGTCCCGACGGTGCGACCGTCGTGGACGAGCACCCGGTCGCGCACCGCCAGGCAGCCCGACGTGACGCTGACGAGGGCCACCTTCTCACCGGCGCCGCCGCGCTGGACCGCGAAGACGGTGGCCGCGAGCGGCGCCTCGGGGTCGGGTGTCCGCGCCGGCAGCAGGTGCGGCAGGGCCACGGCGAGTTCCTCGACGCCGGCCCCCGTCATCGCCGAGCCGAGGAGCACGGGGCACACGAGACCTCGGCCCGTCTGCTCACCGAGGGCTGCTCGCAGCCGAGAGCCGTCGACCCGGTGCGGGGCATCGAGCCAGTCCGCGAGCAGGCGGTCGTCCTCCCGGCTCAACGCCTCGACGACGCGCTCGCGGGCAGCTGCGGTGGCCCGGTCCGCGCCCTCGCGCTCGGCCGGCCCCCGCGCCGCCAGGCCCAGGGCCATGAGGCCGTCCGGGACGACGGCGGCGCCGCGCGTGCCCTCGTCGACGACCCGGACGAGTGGCACCGGCGTGACGCCGAGCCGGTCGACGACCTCCTGCAGGACCGCGTCGGTGCGGGCGCCGGAGCGGTCGACCTTGTTGACGAAGAGCACCGTCGGGATGCGCAGCCGCTGCAGGGCCCGCATGAGCACGCGGGTCTGGGCCTGCACGCCCTCCACGGCGGAGACGACGAGCACGGCTCCGTCGAGCACCGCCAGCGAGCGCTCGACCTCCGCGATGAAGTCCGAGTGGCCCGGGGTGTCGACGAGGTTGACCGTGACCGGGTCGTCGGGGCCGCCGAGCTCGAAGGAGACGACGGCGGCCTTGATCGTGATCCCGCGGGCGCGCTCGAGCGCGAGGGTGTCGGTCTGCGTGCTGCCGTCGTCGACGCTGCCGAGCTCGGTGATGACTCCGGCGTGCAGTAGCAGACGTTCGGTCAGGCTCGTCTTGCCCGCGTCAACGTGGGCGAGGATCCCGAGGCCGAGGGTGCGTCCGGGACGCACGGGTGGGGTGGGTGGGGTGTCCAAGGTGCTCCATGTCCTGTGCGTAGGTGTGGGTGACCTGCTCGGGTGACATGAAGCTGCGGCGCATCCCGGTGCCTCTCTCCTCGGCCGTGCCTGACGTCGACGGGACCGTCGACCGCTCCAGTGCAGCAAGGCGGAGGAGCGTGCGGCAACCGGTTTTGGGCCGGGAGCACGGCACACGGCATACGCGAGCGGCGCCCGCCCGCGGACGGGAGCGTCCAACCCTGCGTGGGCTGGTTCGTCACCGGCCCGCCGCATGCGGAACACTGGTAGTCCGCCGGACGTTGTGCCGGTGGACAAACTCACCGGACGAGCAGGAGGACCGGGGCCCCACAGGCCCCGCACGTACATGGACGCTAAGCGGATTCTGCGCACCCCACTGTTGTGGATCTTGGTCCTCATCAGCGCGCTCGTCTTCGGCATGATGTTCTCCGAGTCCGGCCCGCCCCGGATCGACACCTCGGCTGCCATGAAGCAGATCACCGACGGCAACGTCGAGTCGGCCAAGCTGCTCAACAACGAGCGCATGGAGCTGACCCTCAAGACCCCCTACACCTCGCCCGACGGCACGGTGAAGGACGCCAAGTCGGTCTACGCCTACTACGTCGACGCCCGCGGCACCGACGTCGTCGAGGCCCTCAACGCCAAGCCGCCGGCACAGGGCGTCGACGACCAGATCGACGAGCCCAGCTGGTTCGGCTCGCTGCTCTTCTCGATCCTGCCGATCATCATCATCCTCGGCCTCTTCTGGTTCCTCATGGGCCAGATGCAGGGCGGCGGCAACCGCGTCATGCAGTTCGGCAAGTCGCGCGCCAAGCTCGCCACCAAGGACACCCCGAAGGTCACCTTCGCCGACGTCGCCGGCTGCGACGAGGCCATCGAGGAGCTCCAGGAGATCAAGGAGTTCCTCCAGGAGCCGGCGAAGTTCCTCGCCGTCGGCGCCAAGATCCCCAAGGGCGTGCTGCTCTACGGCCAGCCCGGTACCGGCAAGACCCTCCTGGCCCGCGCCGTCGCGGGTGAGGCCGGCGTGCCGTTCTACTCGATCTCCGGCTCCGACTTCGTCGAGATGTTCGTCGGTGTCGGCGCGAGCCGCGTCCGCGACCTCTTCGAGCAGGCCAAGGCCAACGCGCCGGCCATCGTCTTCGTCGACGAGATCGACGCCGTCGGACGCCACCGCGGCGCCGGCATGGGCGGCGGCCACGACGAGCGCGAGCAGACGCTCAACCAGCTGCTCGTCGAGATGGACGGCTTCGACGTCAAGACCAACGTCATCCTCATCGCGGCGACCAACCGCCCCGACATCCTCGACCCGGCTCTGCTGCGTCCGGGCCGCTTCGACCGCCAGATCGCCGTCGACGCGCCCGACATGATCGGCCGGCACCGCATCCTCGAGGTGCACGCCCAGGGCAAGCCCGTCACGGCCGACGTCGACCTGCTCGCCGTCGCCCGCCGCACGCCCGGCTTCACCGGCGCCGACCTCGCCAACGTCCTCAACGAGGCCGCCCTGCTCACCGCCCGCGGTGACAAGAAGGTCATCGACAACGAGGCCCTCGACGAGGCCATCGACCGCGTCATCGCCGGCCCGCAGAAGCGCACCCGCATCATGTCGGCCAAGGAGCGCAAGATCACGGCGTACCACGAGGGTGGCCACGCCCTCGTCGCCGCGTCGCTCAACCACACCGACCCGGTGACGAAGGTGACGATCCTCCCGCGTGGACGGGCCCTCGGCTACACGATGGTCATGCCGATCGACGACAAGTACTCCACGACGCGCAACGAGATCCTCGACCAGCTCGCGTACGCCCTCGGTGGCCGCGTCGCCGAGGAGATCGTCTTCCGCGAGCCGACCACCGGTGCCAGCAACGACATCGAGAAGGCCACCGGCATGGCCCGCAAGATGGTCACCGAGTTCGGCATGTCCGAGCGGGTCGGCGCCATCAAGCTCGGCCAGAGCACCGGCGAGGTCTTCCTCGGTCGCGACATGGGGCACCAGCGCGACTACTCCGAGGAGGTCGCCCGCATCGTCGACGAGGAGGTCCGCTCGCTCATCGACGCGGCCCACGACGAGGCGTATGCGGCGATCAACGCCAACCGCGACCTGCTCGACCACCTCGTCCTCGAGCTGCTCGAGAAGGAGACGCTCAACGTCCACGAGCTCGCCGAGCTCTTCAAGCCGGTCGTCAAGCAGCCGTCCCGTCCGACGTGGCTCTCGTCCCAGACGCGCCAGCTCGGCGACCGTCCGCCGGTCCTGACGCCGGCCGAGATCGCCGCGCAGAACGGCTCGGGCCAGAACGGCCACCTGCCCCCGCCGGTGCCCGCCGACCGCGTCATCGAGGACAAGATCGACGAGGCGGCCGCCGTCGGCGCGCACCCCCTCGCCGAGGAGCACCCCGCCGAGCAGGTCATCGAGGTGCCGGACGACCGCCCCGTCAACCCCACCGAGAAGAGCTGACGCGTGTCGATCGACCAGCCGCGCGCCGAGGCGGCCGTCCGGGAGCTGCTCCTCGCCATCGGTGAGGACCCCGACCGCGAGGGCCTGCTCGACACCCCGGGCCGGGTGGCCCGGTCGTTCGCCGAGATCTACGCCGGCCTCGACATGACGGCGGCCGACGTGCTCCGCACGACGTTCGAGATCGACCACCAGGAGCTCGTCATCGTGCGGGACATCGAGCTCTACAGCACGTGCGAGCACCACCTCGTGCCCTTCCACGGGGTGGCGCACGTCGGCTACATCCCGAGCAAGGACGGGCGGGTCACCGGACTGTCCAAGCTCGCTCGTCTCGTCGACGTCTTCGCCCGGCGCCCGCAGGTGCAGGAGCGGCTCACGACGCAGATCGCCGACGCGCTCGTCGAGCACCTCGACGTGCAGGGCGTCATCGTCGTCGTCCAGGCGGAGCACCTCTGCATGTCGATGCGCGGCATCCGCAAACCCGGCGCGAGCACCATCACCTCGGCGGTGCGCGGCCAGCTGCGCGACCCGGCCACTCGAGCAGAGGCCATGGCGCTCATGCTCGAGGGCAACAAGTGACCGACGGCCCGACACCCGAACCACCGACCGCGACACAATGGCGGCCATGACCGCGCGCCGTCCCGACCTCGACGCGACCTCCCTGCTCGGCGTGCGCGACCGCACGATCGTCATGGGGGTCGTCAACGTCACGCCCGACTCCTTCTCCGACGGTGGGGAGTGGTTCGAGCAGGACGCCGCCATCGCGCACGGACGTGACGTGCTCGCGGCCGGCGCCGACATCGTCGACGTGGGTGGCGAGTCCACCCGCCCCGGCGCCGAACGCCCGTCGGTCGAGGAGGAGCTGCGCCGGGTCGTGCCCGTCGTGACCGCCCTCGCCGCCGACGGCGCCGTGGTCTCCGTCGACACGATGCGCGCCTCGGTCGCGCGTGCTGCGGTCGACGCCGGTGCCTCCATCGTCAACGACGTCTCGGGTGGCCTCGCCGACCCCGACATGGTCCCGTGGGTGGCCGCCAACCGCCTGCCGTACATCGCGATGCACTGGCGCGGGCACAGCACCGGGATGCAGTCGCGCGCCGTCTATGACGACGTCGTCGAGGACGTCCTGCGCGAGCTGGGGGAGCGGCGCGACGCCCTCCTCGAAGGGGGCATCGCGCAGGAGCACCTCGTCCTCGACCCGGGTCTCGGCTTCGCCAAGAACTCCGACCACAACTGGACCCTCATGGCCGCGCTCCCCGCGCTGCACGAGCTCGGCCAGCCCATCCTGCTCGGCGCCTCGCGCAAGACCTTCCTCGGACGGCTGGGACGCGACGACGGTGAGGCCCCTCGGCCTGCGGCCGCGCGCGACATCGAGACGACGGCCACGTCGGTCATGGCCGCCATGGCGGGGCTCTGGTGCGTCCGCGTCCACGACGTCGCCTCCACGGTGCGCGCGCTGACCGTCGTCCAGGCCGCACTCGAGCACGCCCCCGACGACCTGGCCGACGACCCCGAATCAGACGACTCTGCAGACCCGGAAGGCCTTCACCGATGACCGACCGCATCGTGCTGCAGGGCGTCTCCGCCCGCGGCACCCACGGCGTGCTGGACGCCGAGAAGCGCGACGGGCAGACGTTCCTCGTCGACGTCACGATGACGCTCGACCTCGAGCCCGCCGGTCGCACGGACGCCCTCGCCGCCACCGTCAACTACGCCGCGGTCGCGAGCGACGTCGTCGCCCGCATCACGGGTCCCTCGTTCGACCTCATCGAGCGCCTCGCCGAGGTCATCGCCGACGACGTCCTGCGCTACGACCTCGTCGACGCTGTCGAGGTCGTCGTGCACAAGCCCGAAGCGCCGGTCGGTCACCCGTTCACGGACGTCCAGGTGCAGGTCTCACGCAGCAACGCCGCCCATGTCGTCATCGCGCTCGGCACCAACCTCGGCGACCGCGGCCAGACGCTGACCGACGCCATCGCAGCCCTCACCGCCCTACCGGGGCTCACCCTCACCCGCGTGTCCGACATCGTGGCCACCGACCCCGTCGGTGGCCCCGAGCAGCCCGAGTACCTCAATGCCGTCGTCGTGGGCCGCTCGCTGCTGCATCCCACCGACCTGCTCGCCGAGCTGCACCGCATCGAGGCCGATCATGGTCGCACGCGTGAGGTGCGTTGGGGCGCCAGGACGCTCGACCTCGACCTCGTCCAGTACGGCCACCCCGGCGGCCACCGCGAGGTCACGAGCGACGACAAGCGCCTCACGCTTCCTCACCCCCGGGCCCACGAGCGGGCGTTCGTGCTCGTGCCGTGGCTCGACGCCGACCCGCGAGCCACGCTGCGCGTCGGTGAGGGTGTCCACGGCATACGCCCGGTGGTCGACCTGCTGGCCGACCTCGACCGATCGGGCGTGCGTCCCGGCCCCCGATGGGAGCAGCAGTGAGACCACACTCCGGCATCCGCGTCACGACTCTCGTGCTCGCGGGACTGGCCATGACCGTGGTCGCGTGGCTCGCGCTGCGCTGGATGATGTCCGGCGGCAGCGCCGTGCCCGAGCCCGGCTGGGTCGGCGCCGCTGCGATGCTCTTCCTGACCGGCGGGCTGGTCCTCGCCGGCTGGCAGGTGCGCAAGGTCCGCGACGGCGCGCCCAACCCCGCCGTCACGCCGCTCCGCGCGGCCCGCACGCTCGTGCTCGGACAGGCCGGCGCGCTCACGGGCTCGGTGCTCGTCGGCTGGTACCTCGCCAACGCCCTCGTCCTGCTGCCCGACGCCGACGTCGACTCCCAGCGCGGCCGCATCCTGCCGTTCGTGCTGCACGCCGTCGTCGCGCTGCTGCTCGCCGTCGCCGGCATGGTCGTGCAGAACTGGTGCCGCCTCCGCCCGCGAGACGACGAGGACGAGGACGAGCGCGAGGCGGACACCCGCCGCTGACGCGTGACGCGTGGCCGGATCGTGACGGGTTTGGATGCAACGATCGGCGTTCCCGTGCTGTCATCACAGGTATGACGTCACGGGGCTCTCGTCGCGCGGTATCGAGGATGGGCACGTTGGCCCTGGGGCTCGTGCTGCTGACGGGATGCGGCTCGGCCGATGCTCCGGGTCGTGCGGACGGTGGCGTCGGCACCAGCGTGCCGGCACACGATGCCACGGCCTCGGCACCGGTGCCGCCCCTGCCGAGCCCGGACCCCGGCATGCTGCCTGTCCGTGCTCCGTCGGCCGAGTTCGCCGACCGCGCCAAGGTGGTCGCCGATGCCGTGCGCCGCGCCGGCCCGCCGCCGGTCCCCACCCGACCCGTGCTCCTGTCGAGCTGGGCGCTCCTCGAGGGCTTCGACACGGGCGAGCAGAAGGTCGCGTGGACCTACGGGCACGTCACGCTCGCGCCGGCCGTCGACCAGGCTGTCGCAGGCTCCGGGACCCTCCGGCTGCCCGACGGATCGTCTCGACCGGTCGACCTCGTCGGAGTGCGCCCGGCCCTGGACCGTGCTCTCGAGGGTGCTCTGAGCAAGCCCAGGGACTGTGACGGCATCCCCGCTGCGCAGTGCCGGCTCGTCGTGTCCGAGGCGGTACTGGTCGAGGCCGCGGTGCGCACGAGCGGGGGAGACGCGACCGTGCCGGTCTGGCGCCTCACCGTCGACGGCCTCGCTCACCCCATCTCGGTGATCGCCGTCGCCGACGGGGTGTTCGCGCAGCCTCAACACCTGGGGCCGCTGCCCGGTCTGCCCGACGTGCCGGTCGGGTTGCACGGAGCGGACTCGCTCAGGCGCGTCGAGGACTCGACCGTCGACGTCGGCATCGCCGGGGGAGGCTGCGACGAGGGTCTCGTCGCGCACGTCGTCGAGCTCGACGACATGGTGGTCGTCGGCGGCACGACGCCGCCGCTGCCGAAGGACACGGCCTGCACCGCCGACTACGCGTCGCGCCCCGCACGGCTGCACCTGGCGCAGCCGCTCGGCACGCGGCCGGTCATCGACATCGCCTCGGGCAGGCCGCGGGTGCTCGGGGTGCCGGCTTTCTGAGCGGCCGGGCCCTACGTGGTGCCGGCGACGGTGATCGTCGAGGTGGGTGCCGGCGTCGTGGTCGACACCGACGGCGGCCGGGGCGGCCCGTCCGGTGTCGTCGTCCGGACGGGCCACGGCGGCGGGATCGTGTCCACGGTGTCCTCGTCGGAGCAGGCCGCCGCGAGCGTCACCGTCGCGGTGATGACGGTGACGGCGGCGGCGCGGAGGAGCGTCGCGCGCGAGACCCGGGCGGACGGCATACGACCCCTCACTTGTCGACGTCCCCGACGACGAAGAACATCGAACCGAGGATCGCGACCATGTCGGCGATGAGCTGGCCGGGCAGCATCTCGCTCAGCACGCTGACGTTGTTGAACGACGCCGAGCGCAGCTTGAGGCGCCACGGGGTCTTCTCGCCGCGCGAGACGAGGTAGTAGCCGTTGAAGCCGAGGGGGTTCTCGGTCGCGCAGTAGATCTCGCCCTCGGGCACCTTGAGCACCTTGGGGAGCTTGACGTTGATCGGGCCCTGCGGCAGCTGGACGAGCCGGTCGAGACAGGCCTGCGCGAGGTCGAGCGACACGTGCACCTGCTCGAGCAGGACCTCGAGGCGCGAGAGGCAGTCGCCGGCGGTGCGGGTCACGACGCGGCCGGGGCCCTTGTCGCCGAAGAGCTCGCCGTAGGCGAGGTAGGGCGCGTCGCGGCGCAGGTCGACGTCGAGGCCGCTGGCGCGTGCGATGGGGCCCGAGACGCCGTAGGCCTGGACGGTGGCCAGCGGCAGCACCCCGACGCCCCGGGTGCGGGCCTCGAGGATCTCGTTGCCGACGATGAGCCGCTCGAGGTCGAGAAGGCGCTTGCGGACGTTGGCGATCGCCTTGTCGACGCGGCCCATCCAGCCGGCCGGGAGGTCCTCCTTGAGCCCGCCGACGCGGTTGAACATGTAGTGCATGCGCCCGCCGGAGACCTCCTCCATGACGGCCTGGAGCTCCTCGCGCTCGCGGAACGCGTGGAAGACCGGCGTGATGGCGCCGAGCTCGAGGGGGTAGGAGCCGAGGAACATCAGGTGGTTGAGCACGCGGTTGAGCTCGGCGAGGGCGGTGCGCGCCCAGACGGCCCGCTCCGGCACCTCCATGCCGAGCATCTGCTCGACGCCGAGCACGACGCCGAGCTCGTTGGAGAAGGCGCTGAGCCAGTCGTGCCGGTTGGCGAGCACGATGATCTGGCGGTAGTCGCGGACCTCGAAGAGCTTCTCGGCGCCCCGGTGCATGTAGCCGACGATCGGCTCGGCGCTGATGATCCGCTCGCCGTCGACGACGATGCGCAGGCGGAGGACGCCGTGCGTCGCGGGGTGCTGAGGCCCGATGTTGAGCACCATGTCGGCGGTCGCGAGCCCGCCCGCGCCGATGCCGACGGTCAGGGCCTGACGCCGGCTCGGCGACGAGGCGGTGGTCTCCGTCATGGCCCCGAGCCTACGGCCCATGCGGAGGGCGTATGCCGTGTGGCCCCTCCCCGGGGCACGCCCGGTCGGGCAGAGTGTGGGGGTGACCGCCCTGTTCGACCTGCGCGACCCCGCCTTCGTGACCGAGCCCTACGGGCCCCTCGCCGCCGCCCGAGAGCAGGCGCCCGTCCTGTGGCACGAGGGTCTGGGCCTCTGGGTGACGACGACCCACGCGGCTGCCAACGACGTCCTGCGTGACCGGCGGCTCGGGCGGATCCTGCGGCCGCGCTCCGAGGGTGACGACGCGTGGACGACGTTCGACTGGTTGCACGCCGACTCGATCCTCGACTCGGAGCCGCCGAAGCACACGCGGCTGCGCCGCCTCGTGGCCGGCGCGTTCGCCCGGGGGCACGTCGCGCGGCTGCGTCCGCGGGTCGAGGAGATCGCAGCAGGGCTGCTCGACGACGTCGAGCGGGTCCTCGACCGGGACGGCCGGGTCGACGTGATCTCCACCTACGCCGAGCCGCTGCCAGTCCTCGTCATCTGTGAGCTGCTCGGTGTGCCGACCGCGGACTGGAAGGTGCTCCGGGACTGGTCCCAAGCCATCGTCCGGATGTACGAGGTCCACCCTGACCCCGAGTCCCAGCGGGACGCCCAGCGCGCCTGCGACGAGTTCGCCTCGTACGTCGACGCGCTCACGGCGGAGCGGGCGGCCGCGCCCGGCGAGGACCTGCTGACCTCGCTGGTCCAGGAGCGGGACGGCGGCGACCGCCTCTCGCCGCGCGAGCTCGTCGCGACGGTCGTGCTGCTGCTCAACGCCGGGCACGAGGCGAGCGTCAACGGCTTCGGCAACGGTCTGGCGTCGCTGCTCGCCGACGCGGGGGAGCGTGACGCGGTGCTCAACGTCCTCGACGACCCGGCCTCCGTCGAGCGGCTCGTCGAGGAGATGCTCCGGCACGACTCACCGCTGCACCTCTTCGAGCGCACCGCCACGGCCGACGCCGAGCTCCACGGGGTCACGGTCCGGGCCGGCCAGAAGGTGGCGGCGCTGCTCGGGGCCGCCAACCGCGACCCCGCCGTCTTCGCCGACCCCGACCGCTTCGACCCATCGCGCGAGCCCAACCCGCACCTGGCCTTCGGCGCCGGCATCCACTTCTGCCTCGGGGCGCCGCTGGCACGGATGGAGCTGCAGATCTCGACCCGAGCCCTCCTCGAACGGCTCGGGCCGATCGAGGTCGTCGACGCGGTGCGGCGACCGACGTTCGTGCTGCGCGGCTACGAGCGGCTCGTCGTCGCGCCGAGCGCAGGACCTGACCGGAGCACCGACCGAGGGAGAGAACGACATGGCTGAGCTGACGCCGTACATCTGCGTGGCCGACTCGCGGGCCGCGATCGAGTGGTACCGCGCCCACCTCGGCGCGGAGGTCGTCGTCGACCCGATCGTCATGGACGACGGGCACGTCGGGCACTGCGAGCTGGCTGTCGACGGCGCCCGGTGGATGATGTCCGACGCGTTCGAGTCCGCCGGAGTTGCCCCGCCGGACCCGGGCCGGGGCAACGCCGTCACGCTGCACCTCACGGTGAGCGACGTCGACGCCCTCTGCCGCCGGGTGCACGACGCGGGAGCCACCGTCGACCGCGCACCCGAGGACAACCCGCCGATCGGCCGGCTCGCCGTCTTCCACGACCCGTTCGGGCACCGCTGGTTCCTCAACCAGCCCCTGCCCGAGCACGAGCCGGTGCCGGAGTCGCTGCCGGAACCCGACTGACGGCTCACCGGCCGCGTCAGGCCGCGTCAGGCCGCGTCAGGCGCGGTCGGGCTCGCGGCCACGCAGCACGAGGAAGCCACCGACCCCGAGCAGCACGACGGTGCCCACGATGGTGAGCAGGATCGGCACGAGGGTCGAGCCCTGGGCGTCGTCGGTGCCGGCGGCGGGCTTGACGTGCACGGTCGCACCGGCCGTGGCGGTCGACCCGTCGAGCCCGATCGCCGCGTGGAAGGAGAACGTGCCGGTGACGGGGTGGCCGTCGTCGGAGGTGACGCGGTAGGACACCGTGTAGTCGCCGCCGGGCGCGTTCGGCGCGAGCGCCTGCGTCACGTCGCGGCCCTCGATCGTCGGGCTGCCGGACGACACGGGTCCCGCCGGCCCGGTGACGACGACCTGGGTGCCGATCTCGAGCGGGTCCTCGGAGAAGGTGAGCACCACGGTGCCCGGCAGCTGCGTGACGCTCGTGCCGTCGGCGGGGTTCGTGCGCTCGAGGACGTCGTGCGCGAAGGCGGTGGTCGGCACGGCGACGAGGAGTCCGAGGGCGAGCAGCGCGGAGGCGAGACGACGCATGCCGTTCAGGTTACGTCGTGCCCGCGGACGCGCTTCACCGCCCACCGGAAGCCGCCGAAGCCGTCCCGGGCGAGCAGCCGTGCCTCTATGCTCGCCCGCTCGAGCGCGGCGAGGTAGGCGAGCGGGTCGGTCGTCGCGACCGTGTGCGGCGGCGTGGTGCCCGTGAGCCCGAGCGCCTGCAGCGCCTCGCGCTGGTTCAGCACCTCGTCGGCGTCGAGGGTGTCCATCGCGACATGGGCCGTCACGTCGCACGAGCCGTCGGGCACGGGCGTCGTCAGGCGACCGCTGGCGTATGCCGTGAGCGTCCCCCCGGACGGGCGTTCCGTCGCCGTGTGGCCGTAGTCGACGGCGATGAGCGTCCCGTCCTCGACCCGGGAGACGAGGTCGGCCCACGCCTCGTCGCGGGCGAGGCCGATCTCGAGGCGGTCGCCCGGCGTGCTCGTGGGCCAGTGGGCCTCGGCCCAGCGCCGGTCGGCGTCGCGGAGCCGGGGGCCGAGCGACTCCAGGCCGGTCGTCGGGTCGACGAGCACCTCGCGCAGGACGCCGTCGGTGTCGACCTCGGCGACGGTGCACGGCACGACGTCGAGCCACTCGTGGGCGATGACGAGGGCGTCGCGCAGGCCGGTCAGCTCGGGCGGCAGGACCGAGCCCCCGGGGGAGCGGACCCAGTCCACCCGGTCGTCGAGCCCGTCCGGCCGGTCGACGACGTCGACCGCCACCACCCTCGTGGTGTCGGGGGTGCGCCGAGCGCGGGGCTCGGTCGGGTCCATGACCTCGACGAGGTGCGTGGCCAGCTCGCCGCGTCCGGCGCCGAGGTCCACGACCACTCGGACGGGGTGCTCGGGGAGTCTGAGCAGGGCCCGGGCCAGGGCCGCGCCCGTCGGACCGTGCGCGGCCGTCGTGAAGTGCGCCGCGGGCCCACCGCGCGTGACGTAGAAACCCTGCCCGGCGGCATACAACGCCGCGTGCCACGCCTCGCGCCAGGGAAGGGGATCCACGACCGCCGACTGTAGGCGATAGCGTGCCGTGGGTGAGCACCCCGCACGAGCGTCCCGCGCGCTTCGACGTCGGCGTCGTGGGCGCCGGTCGCGTCGGCGCCGTCCTCGGAGCCGCCCTCGCACGAGCCGGTCACGTCGTCAGCGGCGTCTCGGCCGTGAGCGAGGAGAGCCGCGAACGGGCGGCCACGCTGCTGCCGGGTGTACCGGTCAAGCCGATCCCCGAGGTCGTCTCGGGTGCCCACCTCGTGGTCCTCGCCGTGCCGGACGACGCCCTCGCCGACCTCGTCGCGGGTCTCAGCACCACGGGCACCTTCACGCCCGGACAGCTCGTCATGCACACGTCGGGAGCGCACGGCATCTCGGTCTTCGAGGCGGCGGCCGGCAGCGACATCGTGCCCCTCGCGATCCACCCGGCGATGACGTTCACCGGCACCGAGCTCGACCTCGACCGGCTCCACGACTGCTGCTTCGGGGTGACGACCCTCGACCTCGCGCGGCCCCTCGGCGAGGCGCTCGTCATCGAGATGGGCGGCGACCCGGTGTGGATCGCCGAGGAGGACCGCGTCACCTACCACGCGGCCCTCGCGCACGGCTCGAACCACCTCGTGACACTGGTGGCCCAGTCGATGCAGCTGCTCGGCGAGGCCGGCGTCGACGACCCGGCGCGCGTGCTCGAACCGCTCCTGACCGCCGCGCTCTCCAACACCCTCCGCCGGGGTGACGCAGCCCTCACCGGTCCGGTCGCGCGCGGCGATGCCGGTACCGTGGCCGGGCACGTCGCGATGCTGCGCAAGGTCGCCCCGGACATTCGCCCGACCTACCTCGCCCTGGCCCGCGCGACGGCGCAGCGAGCGCTGCTCAGCGGACGCCTCCGCGCCTCCGACGCCGGCCCGCTGCTCGAGCTGCTCGCGCACGAGGAGGACCAACCGTGACTGACACCACCGCCACCGGCACGACACCCGGCACGACCACCGGCGAGACCACCGGCGCCGGCGACCACACCGCCGACTCCGCCGTCATCACCGACACGCGGCCCGCGTCGCCCGTGGTGGCGCGGACGAGGGACGAGCTGAGCGAGGCCCGGTCGGCGCTCGACGACGACGACGTCGCCGTCGTCATGACGATGGGCGCGCTGCACGAGGGGCACGCGACGCTCATCCACCAGGCACGCAAGACCCACCGCCACGTCGTCGTGACGATCTTCCTCAACCCGCTCCAGTTCGGGCCCAAGGAGGACCTCTCGCGCTACCCGCGCACCTTCGACGCCGACCTCGAGATCTGCACGGCCGCGGGCGTCGACGTCGTCTTCGCCCCGACTCCCGACGTCATCTACCCCGACGGCGACCCGGGCGTCCGCGTCTCCGCCGGCCCGCTCGGTGACGTCCTCGAGGGCCAGTCGCGACCGGGCCACTTCGACGGCATGCTCACCGTCGTCGGCAAGCTCATGCACCTGACCCGGTGCAGCGCCGCCTACTTCGGGCAGAAGGACGCCCAACAGCTGCTCCTCATCCGCCGGATGTGCCGCGACCTCGACTTCCCGGTGCGGGTCGTGGCGGTGCCGACCGTCCGCGAGCCCGACGGCCTCGCGATGTCGAGCCGCAACACCTACCTCACCGACTCCGACCGCGAGACCGCCCTCTGCCTGTCGGCCGCGCTGCGGGCGGGAGCCGACGCCGCTCCCGAGGGCCCGTCGGCCGTCCGTCGTGCCGCCCGGGCCGTGCTCGTGCGCGAGCCGCTCGCGCTCGTCGACTACCTCGTGCTCGTCCACCCGGACACGCTCGAGGACGTGCCGGAGTGGTATCGCGGCGAGGCGCTGCTCGCCGTGGCGGGCCGAGTGGGTACGACTCGTCTCATCGACAACCTGCCGGTGCTCGTCGGCCCCGGTGGCGGCGCGCTCGAGACCTTCTCCCAGCCCTGAGTCCCCCTCCACCACAGACGATTCCGAGGAACCCTGCCGTGCAGCGCTTCATGCTCCACTCGAAGATCCACCGGGCCACGGTGACGCAGGCCGACCTGCACTACGTCGGCTCCCTGACGATCGACCGCGACCTGCTCGACGCCGCCGACCTGTGGCCGGGCCAGCAGGTCGACGTCGTCGACGTCGACAACGGCAACCGCCTGACGACCTACGCGATCGAGGGCGAGCGCGGCACCGGCATCGTCTGCATCAACGGCGCGGCGGCCCGGCTCATCTCGCCCGGTGACACGGTCATCATCATCGCGTACGCCGCGATGGACGATGCCGAGGCACGCACCTTCGAGCCGCAGGTCGTCTTCGTCGACGACGACAACCGCGTCGTCGAGGTGGGGCACGATGCAGGTGACGTGCCCGACGGCTTCGGTCTCATGACCTCCGCCGTCACCGGGCGACACCACGAGTACCAGGACTGAGAGGCCAGCCGTATGCCGCAGAGCGGGCTCCCCGACGTGACCGTCCCCCGGCGGCTGCGTGCGCCCGCGCCCGGCTGGACGGCCACCGCCGACGTCATCGTCGTCGGCTCCGGCGTCGCCGGCCTCACGACGGCCCTGCGGCTGAGGCGCCGCGTCGACCGCGTGCTCCTCGTGACCAAGACCGTCCTCGACGAGGGCTCGACGGCCTGGGCGCAGGGCGGCATCGCCGCCGTCATGTCGCCCGAGGACAGTGCCGCCGAGCACATCCACGACACCCTCGTCGCCGGTGTCGGCCTCTGTGACGTCGACGCCGTCGAGGCGCTCGTGCGCGAGGGCACCGACGCCGTCTGGGACCTCATCGCCCTCGGGGCCGAGTTCGACCGTGGCGACACGGGCGGACTGTCCCTGACCCGGGAGGGCGGGCACCACCGCGACCGCATCCTCCATGCCGGTGGTGACGCCACGGGCCGCGAGATCAGCCGCGCCCTCATCGCCGCCCTCGACCGCGTGCGCGACGACCCCGGCATCGAGGTGATCGAGCACGCCCTCGTCGTCGACCTGCTGACCGACGCGGACGCCCGGGTGTGCGGCGTGACGCTCCACGTCATCGGCGAGGGGCAGGTCGACGGGGTCGGCGCGGCCCACGCCCGTGCCGTCGTGCTCGCCACCGGTGGACTCGGCCAGATCTACGCCTCGACGACGAACCCGTCCGTCGCGACCGGAGACGGCATGGCGGCCGCACTGCGGGCCGGCGCCGTGCTCGCCGACCTCGAGTTCGTCCAGTTCCACCCGACGGTCCTGTGGCTCGGCGAGGGCTCGCGCGGCCAGCAGCCGCTCATCTCCGAGGCGGTCCGCGGCGAGGGCGCCTTCCTCGTCGACGAGGCGGGAGAGCGCTTCATGCAGGGCCAGCACCCGCTCGCCGACCTCGCGCCGCGCGACGTCGTGGCCCGCGCCATCATCGCCCGGATGCGCGAGACCGGTACCGACCACGTCTACCTCGACTGCCGCCACCTCGGCGCCGAGTTCCTCGAGCAGCGCTTCCCCTCGATCGTCCAGCGCTGCCGCGAGCTCGGCTTCGACCCTGCGACCCAGCTGCTCCCGGTCGCACCCGCGCAGCACTACGCGAGCGGTGGCGTGCGCACCGACCTGCGCGGCCGCTCCTCGCTCGAGGGCCTCTACGCGTGCGGCGAGACCTCGTGCACCGGCGTCCACGGCGCCAACCGCCTCGCCAGCAACTCGCTCCTCGAGGGGCTCGTCTTCGCGCGCCGCATCGCCGACGACCTCACGGCCCGGCTCGGCGCCGGCGAGCTCCCCGAGACGACGCCCGTCGCACCGGTCGGTGAGCCCGAGCTGATCCGCGGCAAGCGCCGCCTCGACGTGCAGCGCGCCATGACGTCGGGGGCCGGAACGGTGCGCTCAGCCGCGTCGCTCGCCGCGACGCAGGAGACGCTCGCGGCGCTCGCGGCGCGCGCCGTCGCCGACGACGCCGACAAGCAGGGCGGTCCCAAGAGCTGGGAGACGACCAACCTGCTCCACCTCGGACGCGCGCTGACGTATGCCGCCGCGCTGCGTGACGAGACCCGTGGCGGTCACGTGCGCGAGGACTTCCCGGCCCGCGACGACGCGCACTTCCTGCACCACGTGCACCTCCAGCGCTCCGGCTCTGGCGTGCTCGAGGGGACGGTCGTGCCCGTGCCCCGCTCGAACCTCGACGGCCTCGACCTCGACGGCTCGGTGCCGCTCGACGTGCTCGACGAGGACCGCGCGGACGGGGCGCGACCCGCGAACGGGGCTGGACGGCATACGCAACGGGTGGGATCGACGGAGGAGACGCAGTGAGCGGCGACGGGCTGAGCGGGTTCCCGCACGAGTGGGCGCGTGGGCTCGTCACGGTCGCGCTCCGTGAGGACCTCGGTCCCGAGGGTGTCGACGTGACGACGCTCGCGACGATCCCCTCCGACCAGACGCGAACGGCCGAGATCGTCGCGCGGGCGCCGGGCGTCGTCGCAGGCGTGCCGGTCATCGGCCTCGTGCTGGCGGCGGTCGCGGAGCAGCTCGGCCGTGACGTGCCGACGGTCGAGGTCGTGGGCGACGACGGCTCGCGGCTGGAGCGCGGCGACGTCATCGCGCGGCTGACCGGGCCCACCCAGGTGATCCTCGTGGCCGAGCGGACGATCCTCAACATCCTGAGCCGGCTGTCGGGCGTTGCCACCCACACCCGTCGCTGGGCGGACGCGCTCGAGGGCACGTCGACGATGGTCCTCGACACGCGCAAGACGACGCCGGGCATGCGCTGGCTCGAGAAGTACGCCGTGCGCTGCGGCGGCGGCACGAACAAGCGCATGGGTCTCTACGACGTCGCGATGATCAAGGACAACCACAAGCTCGCGGCCGGCTCGGTGGCGGCGGCGTATGCGCTCGTCCGCGGGCGCTTCCCCGACGTCGACGTGCAGGTCGAGGTGACGACGCCGGCCGAGGCGCAGGAGGCCTACGACGCCGGGGCGCGCTTCATCATGTGCGACAACATGAGCGTCGACGTGCTCGGCGAGACGGTCGGCCTGCTCCGCGCCGCCGGCGAGCCCGTCGAGATCGAGGCGACCGGTGGTCTGACGCTCGAGGTCGTGCGGGAGTACGCCGGGACCGGGGTCGACTTCGTGTCGGTCGGCGGCCTGACGCACAGCTCACCCATCGTCGACATCGCCCTCGACCTCACCGACTGAACCCGTCGAAAGGCCACGTCGGCGGGCGTAGCCTGCGGGGCAGGAGGGTGCCGTGGGTGTCGTCGACGAGCTGGTGCGCGCCAGAGCCGAGTTCGAGCGCGGTGAATGGTCGGCCGCCCTCGACCGGTGGTCCGCGGTCGAGCCCGAGGGGCTGACGGCCGACGACCTCGAGTCGTCCGCCGCCGCAGCGCATCTGCTCGGACGCATGACGGACGCCGTCGAACGCTATCGGCGGGCCTTCGACGGCAGGCTCTCCGAGCACGACACCGCAGGGGCCGCTCGGTGCGCCTTCCACCTGTCGATGATCGGCCGCACGAGCGGAGACCACTCTGCGGCAGCTGCGTGGCTCAGCCGCGGTGAGCGCCTCGTCGCGGCACTGCCCGACGGGAGCCTGGAGTCCGGCTACGTCGCGTTCGCGCGGATGTTCACGCACCTCGGTGCGGGTCGCTTCGCGGAGGCCCACGCGTGCGCGCTCGAGGCGACCGAGGCCGGACGACGCCATGACGACGCAGGCCTGCTGGCGACCGGGCTGTGCGCTCAGGGTCGGATGGCCATCTACGGCGACCGCGTGACCGATGGTCTCTCCCTCCTCGACGAGTCGATGCTCGAGGCGACGACCCGGACCCTGGCCCCGGTCATGCTCGGGCACGTGTACTGCACGGCCATCGAGGGCTGTCAGGAGGTCTCCGACCTACGTCGCGTCGTCGAGTGGACGCAGCTGCTGCACCGCTGGTGCACCGACCAGCCAGGCCTCGTGACCTTCACCGGGCAGTGCAGCCTGCACCGCGCCCAGGTGATGCGCGCCCACGGCGCCTGGGACGCCGCGCTCGACGAGCTCACGGCGGCCATCGAGCGCTATCGGCTGGCGAGTGCCACCGACGCCGTCGGGCAGGCCGCCTGCGAACGCGGCGACCTGCTGCGTCTACGCGGCGACCTCGAGGCCGCCGACGCGGCCTACCAGCTGAGTGCGGAGCACGGCTACGACCCACAGCCGGGGTCGGCCCTGCTCTGGCTGGCCCGGGGGAGGACGGCTGCCGCGCTCGCGGCGGTGCGCAGGCTGCTCGGTGAGCCGGGACCGGCGGTGCGACGCAGCCGGATCCTGCCGGCCGCCGTGGACGTCCTGCTTGCCGCGAACGACGTCGACGCAGCCCGGGACGGTGCTCGCGAGCTCGACGGCCTCGCGGAGTCCTTCGGGTCAGAGGTGCTCGCCGCGACGGCGGCCACGGCCTGGGGCCGCGTCGAGCTGGCTGCCGGCGACCCGGCGGGTGCGCTGCCCTACCTGCGCAAGGCGCACCAGGCCTGGGTGCGCCTCGACGTGCCGCACGAGGCCGCGCTCGCCCAGGCGGCCGGCGGGCGGGCGCTCCTCGCGCTGGGCGACGACGAGTCGGCCCGGCGGTCACTGGCGTCGGCGCGTGAGGTGCTCGTGGCGCTCGGGGCCCGACCCGACGTCGACGCGCTCGACCGGCTGGGCTCACCCGGGACGCGACCCGCGGGCCTCACCGAGCGCGAGGTCGAGGTGCTCGGCCTCGTCGCCGAGGGTCGGAGCAACGCCCAGATCGCGACCGCGCTCGTGCTGAGCGACCGGACCGTGGCCCGCCACCTGAGCAACATCTTCACCAAGCTCGACGTCGGGAGCCGCACGGCCGCAGCGGCTTTCGCCTTCGAGCACGACCTCGTACGCCGTCAGCCCTGACCTCGCCGAACCACTGAGAACCGAACCGGTCGAGGCCCTCGACCGGTCCGGCACCGCACCTCCCTGGTGGTCTCACCCGGCAGCGGCGCCCACCTCGATCGGCGTGGTGGGTGCGGCCGACCTCCTGGCGATGTGGGCCGCCACGTGAGCCGCGTCGCGACCGACGCCGGGCAGCACCATCGAGGCGAACGCGTACTGGAAGGCGAGTCCGCAGAAGAAGAGGCCGGGCACGTCCGTGGAGACACCGCGGTACTCCCGCGGCCAGCCGTCCTCGCCGATGATGGGGAGGTCGATCCAGTCGAAGCGCTGCTCGAACCCCGTGGCCCAGACGACGTTGGCGACGTCGAGGACCGTCCCGTCGTCGAGGGTCGGGCGTCCGTCGGCCACGCCGGTGACGCGCTGCACCTGGCGCTCGACACCACGCGCGGCGAGGTCTTCCCGCTTGACCCGGAGCATCGGTCCGCCGTGGTGGCGGATCTCGGCCATCATCTTCCGGCCGACCGGGGTCCGGCGCGTCAGCACGTGGCGCCAGGCGAAGAGCAGGAAGGGGAACGCCACGTGCACGGCGGGGGTGTCCCAGCGCACGGGGATCTGGCCGCAGTCACGCCCGGCCAGCACGGTGCGCCGGCCCTCGGCGAGCTCGTAGGCGATGTCGCAGCCGGAGTGCGAGGCGCCGACGACGAGCACCGACCCGTCGCGCAGCTGGCTGGGCCGCCGGTACTGGCTCGAGTGCAGCTGGAGGATCGACGCGTCGAGGTCGGCCGCGAAGGCCGGCACGTGCGGCGCCCGCCCGAAAGTCCCTGTCGCGACGACGACGTTGCGACAGGCGATGCTGCCGCGGTCGGTCGTGACGACGAATCCGTCACCCGCCGGCGCGGCTGCAAGCCGCTCCACCCGCACGCCGAGGCGAACGGGCAGACGGAAGCGGGCGGCATACGACTGGAGGTAGGCCGCGACCTCGTCCTTGCCGGGGAACGACCGGGGGTCGCCCGGGAACGGCATCCCGGGCAGGGAGTCGTGCCGGACGGAGGAGTAGAGCCGGAGCGAGTCGTACTGCTGGCGCCAGCCGTCCCCGACGGCCTCGTTGCGCTCGAGGAGCACGCACTCGCGCCCCCGCTCGGCGAGCTCGTGCGCCATGGCCAGCCCTGCCTGGCCCGCGCCGACGATGACGGTCTCGATGGTCTCCATGGTGTCCTCCCGGTGGTCGATGTCTCGACGGTAGGAAGGGCAGGGCGGTCACCGCGTCGGCAGCGGTGCCCATCCCCGACGCAGGGCATGGGTAGGAATGACCACGTCGGGTCCGGCCTCTCGACGGTTCGGGGGCGGCCCGAGCCGGCCTCTCGACGGGCGTCAGTAGCGTCGGTGCCAGAGGTTGACGGCGTAGTCGACGCCGGTGGCGTCGGGATGCTCGGCGAGGATGAGGTCGGCGTGCTCGGGTGCGAACTCGATGCCGACGACGGCCTCGAAGTCCTCGCGCGAGTCGAAGTCCCACCGGATGTCGAGGCGCTCGCGCTGCCAGCCCTGCCGCTCCCAGAACCGCTCGACCGCGCGCGGGTCGTAGCCCGGCAGCGCCCGGCGGAACCACTGACCGAACGTCGAGCGGGTCGCGTCGTTGTCGACGACGAACGCCGCTCCGCCCGGCCGCATGACGCGGTCGAGCTCGGCGAGACCGGGCTCGCACCCGGGCCCGAAGAAGTACGCCCACCGCGCGTGCGCCACGTCGAACGACCCGTCGGGCACCACGATCGCGGCGGCGCCCTCCTCGCGGACCGTCACTGACGGCATACCCGAGACGCGTTGTGCCGCAAGCGAAGCGAGCGGTGGGTGCGGCTCGACGCCGACGACCGAGCGTGCATCGCGGGCGAAGAACGGCAGGTGGTAGCCCGTGCCGCACCCGATGTCGACGACGTCGAGACCCGACCAGTCGAGGACCGACCGCATCGCGTCCTCGATGACGTGGGCGCGGTCGACGCCGCGGTTCTCGACCTCGTAGACGTCGGGCGTCTCCCAGATGTTGGGGGAGGGGATGATCCCGGACTCGTCGCTCATGGGTTGCGCTGCGCCTCGATCGTGGCGGGGTGCACGAGCAGCGGCAGCAGCTTGCGCACGCCGCGCGCGCGGACAGCCTTGACCTGGGCGAGGTGCGCCTCGGCGCGGATCGCCAGCTCGGCGTAGGCGAGCGGTCCCATGAGCTCGGTGAGCTCGGGCGCGTTGGAGCGGTAGACCGGCTCGCGGCCGACGTGCGCCTCGGAGTTGCCGGAGCAGTACCAGTCGAGGTCGTGGCCGCCGGGGCCCCAGCCGCGGCGGTCGTACTCGGTGATCGTCACCTCGAGGTAGCTCGAGTCGTCGGGCAGCTCGACGGTGCGGAAGGTGCGGCGGATCGGCAGCTGCCAGCACACGTCGGGCTTGAGGGTGTGCGGCTCGACGCCCGTGAGGACCGCGTGCTGGTGCAGCGCGCACCCGGCGCCTGCCGGGAAGCCGGGTCGGTTGAGGAAGATGCAGGCGCCGTCGACGACCTTGGTCTTGCGCGCGCCGTCCTCCTTCTCGGTCCAGTCGTCCTTGCTCCCCGTGGCGCGGCCGACCGAGTGGTACTCCCACTCGTCCTCGCCGAGGTCCTCGACGGCCTTGGCGACGCGCTTCCAGTCGTCCTTCTCGGTGAAGTGGGCGCCGAGGGTGCAGCACCCGTCGTCGGGCCGGCCGGCGTAGATGCCCTGGCAGCCGCTGCCGAAGATGCACGTCCAGCTGCTCGTCAGCCAGGTCAGGTCACACCGGTAGCGCTGGTTCGTGTCGGCGGGGTCGGTGAACTCGACCCAGACGCGGGGGAGGTCCAGAGGTGCTTCAGCCACCGGCTCACCCTATGCCGCCGACGTTTCCACCGCGCCGACGACGCCCACCCCGTGGATGGTGCGTCGCGAGCGGGCCCTGCGTGCGTATGCCGTGTGCTTCCCCGGGTGCGGGCGGCGGCGTACGCTGACCGTGGCGTCCAGGTCGCCTCCGGTGCGCGGGAAGGGGCTCAGCCTCCCTGGGGCACGGCAGCAATGCGGTCCGACCTCCTTTCGGCCCGACGAGCGCACGCGGGCACGACGAGAGGAGGCCGTCATGGCCCTGTCCCTGCCCGCCAACCCCGACCTCGAGCACCTGCGGCGCGATGCACGCAGCCTGCAGCGCGCCGTCCGGTCCGCCCAACCGGTCGCACTGAGCCTGGTGTCCCGATTTCATCCCGAGGGGCTGCCCGCCGAGACGGCGTCTTTCGCCCTGGCCGACGCGCAGCTCGTCGTGGCGCGACGGCTCGGCTTCGCGAGCTGGCCGCGGCTTCGCGCGTACCTCGCCGCGGACCTGAGCCGCGACCCCGCCGCTCTCGACCCGGCGCCGGAGGCATCAACCGCAGTCGACGCCGGCGAGTTCGCCTCTCTCGCAGCTGCGCTCGCGTGCCTGACGTACACCGAGCGTGACGAGCCCGAGCGCTGGTCCCGTGCAGCGCGGCTGCTCGCGGACGATCCGGAACTCGTGAACCGCGACGTCTTCGTCGCGGCGGCCGCCGGCGACGCGGAGGCCCTGCGATCGCACGTCGCCGCAGACCGCGGAGCGGCGACCCGAGAGGGCGGCCCCTTCCGATGGCCGCCCCTGCTCTACGTCGTCTACTCGCGGATGCCGCAGGGCGACGCGGTCTCCTCTGTGCGGGTGCTGCTCGATGCCGGGGCCGACCCCGACAGCGGCTACCTCTGGCAGGGGCTGCCCACCGCCTTCACCGCGCTGACCGGCGTCTTCGGCGAGGGCGAGATGGGACCGGGCCGCCAGCCCCGGCACCCGCAGTGGCGGGCTCTCGGCGAGCTGCTCCTCGAGCGCGGCGCCGACCCCAACGACCGGCAGGCGCTCTACAACCGGATGTTCAACCGCGACGACAGCCACCTCGAGCTGCTCCTCGAGCACGGGCTCGGCCGGCCCTCCTCCGACGTCTGGGCCCGCCGCACGGGCGAGCCCGCCGAGACCCTCGAGGAGATGGTCGCTCGTCAGGTCGACTGGGCGCGCGCCCATGGTTTCGTCGACCGCCTCGAGCTCCTCGTCGCCCACGGTCTGGCGACAGAGGGCTCCGAGCACCTTGCACCGGGCGATGTCGTGGGCGACGGCATCCCGGTCACCGGCCCGTGGCCGGGTGACCCGAGGGTGCCTGACATCCACCGAGCGGCCACGCCCGAAGCCGTCCGCGCCGCCGTCGCCGCCGGTGCTCGCGTCGATAGCCTCCGCGACGGGCGCACGGCTCTGCACCGGGCGGCGTTCATGGACGACGTCGATCTCGTCACCGCGCTGCTCGAGGTCGGCGCCGACCCGACCGTCGTCGACGCGATGCACGGCACGACGCCCTACCGCTGGGCGCTCTGGGCCAGGGGCGAGCGGGCCGCGGCGGTGCTGCGCGACGCCGCCGGACGGCATACGCCAGGGGTCGACGCGGGCGAGGACTAGCGTGTGGGCATGACGTCGAGAGCCGGCAGCGAGACGACGCCGAAGGGGCGCGGACGCCGTCCCGGCGGCACCGACACGCGCGCGGTGATCGTCGACGCCGCTCGAAAGTCGTTCGCGGCCAAGGGATACGACAAGGCGAGCATGCGCGGGATCGCCCGTGAGGCCGGCGTCGACCCTGCGCTCGTGCACCACTACTTCGAGGGCAAGGCGGGACTGTTCGCGGCCACGCTCGACGTACCGGTCAATCCTGCCGAGCTCATCGCGCGCATCACGTCGGGTGACGTCGACCGGCTCGGGTGGCGGATCGTCGAGACCTTCCTGACGGTCTGGGAGCCGCCGGAGCGGCGTGACGCCCTCGTGGCGCTCGTCCGGTCGAGCATGACGAGCGAGGAGGCCGCGCGCATGCTTCGGGAGTTCCTCGGGCGCGAGGTCTTCGGCCGCATAGCCGCGAGCACCGGGGCCTCGGACCCGCAGCTGCGCGGGGCCCTGGCCGCGTCGCAGATGATCGGGCTCGTCGTGGCGCGCTACGTCATCCGGGTGCCGGCGCTGGCCGACGCGACGCGCGAGCAGCTCGTCGAGCGCATCGGACCCGTCCTCCAGCACCATCTCGTGGACAGGGTGCCCGAGCAGGAGTAGATTTCATCACATGATGAATAACAGTGGTCCGGCGGTCGCCGTGAGCGGCCTGCAGGTCGTGCGCGGGAAGCGGCGGGTCATCCCGGGCCTCGACCTCGAGATCCCCGCCGGCCAGGTGGTCGGCCTGCTCGGGCCGTCCGGCTCGGGCAAGTCGACGCTCATGCGCTGCATCGTCGGCGTGCAGATCGTCGAGTCGGGCACCGTCACGGTCCTCGGCCATCCGGCGGGCTCGCCCACGCTGCGCGACCGCGTCGGCTACGTCACGCAGAGTCCCAGCGTCTATGCCGACCTCAGCGTCCGCGACAACGTCACCTACTTCGGTCGGGCCATCGGTCTGCGCGGCGCCTCCCTGCGCGAGGCCGTCGACCGCACCCTCGCCGAGGTGGACCTCGTGTCCTACGCCGACCAGCTCGTCCAGGACCTCTCGGGTGGTCAGGAGTCCCGCGTCTCCCTCGCCGCCGCACTCGTCGGCCGGCCGAGCCTGCTCGTGCTCGACGAGCCCACCGTCGGCCTCGACCCGGTCCTGCGCCGTGACCTGTGGGACCTCTTCCGCCACCTCGCCGACCGCGGACACTCGCTCGTCGTGTCGAGCCACGTCATGGACGAGGCGACGCGCTGCGACCGGCTCGTGCTGCTCCGCGAGGGTCGCGTCCTCGCCGACGTCACGCCTGCCGAGCTGCTCCAGCAGACGGGCGCCGTCGATGCCGACGCCGCCTTCCTCGCCCTCATCGACGCCGAGACCGCCCGGTCCGGAGAGAGGAGCTCGTCGTGAACGCCGGACTCACCGCGGCCACCTCCGGCCGCGTCCTGCGCCAGGTGCGCACCGACCACCGCACCATCGGCCTCATCATCGTCGTGCCGTGCGTCCTGCTCGGCCTGCTCGCGTGGATCTACACCGGCACGCCCGTCTTCGACGCGATCGGCCCGGCCCTGCTCGGTGTCTTCCCGATGGTCGTGATGTTCATCGTCACCTCCGTCGCGACCTTGCGTGAGCGCCAGTCCGGCACGCTCGAGCGTCTCCTCACCACGCCCATGGGCAAGGGTGACTTCATGCTCGGGTATGCCGGTGCCTTCGGAGCGCTCGCCGTCGTGCAGGCTGTGATCGCAACGGGATTCGCGGTCTGGGTGTGCGGTCTCGGCGTTGCCGGGCCGGTGTGGCTGCTCGTCGTCGTCGCGGTGTTCGACGCCGTCCTCGGCACGGCGCTGGGCCTGCTCGCGAGCGGCTTCGCGCGCACCGAGTTCCAGGCGGTGCAGTTCATGCCCGCCTTCCTCCTGCCGCAGTTCCTGCTCTGCGGGCTGCTCATCCCGCGCGACCAGCTGCCGACCGTCCTCGAGTGGGTCAGCAACGTCCTGCCGCTCTCCTACGCCGTCGACGCGATGAAGGAGATCGCGCGCAATGCCGACCCTGTGACCGCGGTGCTCGGCGACCTCGGCATCGTCGCGGCCTTCATCGCCGGAGCCCTCGCCCTCGCCTCGCTCACGCTGAGCCGCCGCTCGGCCTGACGGCATACGCCCCCTCGGTCGACGGAAGACGCCCCCTCCGCCCCGACCGAACGCCGCGTTCGGTCGCGAACTCAGTGTTCTGCCAGCGCGTTCGCCGTCGAACGCCGCGTTCGGCGGGGGAGGGCCGAGGGTGAGGGCGCGGCCGGGCCCGGCACTAGGGTTGGGGCATGCGCCTGGGCGTCATCGACATCGGGTCCAACACGGTCCACCTGCTCGTCGTCGACGCACACCCCGGCGCGCAGCCGCTGCCCGCCTTCTCGCACAAGACCGAGCTGCGCCTCTCGGAGAGCCTCGAGGCCGACGGCCGGGTCAGCGACGCGACGGCCGACCGGCTCGTCGCCTTCATCCGCGAGTGCCTCGACGTCGCGGAGGACCAGGGCGTCAGCGACCTCTTCGCCTTCGCGACGTCGGCGCTGCGCGAGTCGCCGAACGGCGAGGCGATCATCGAGCGGGTGCGCACCGAGACCGGCGTCGAGCTCGAGGCACTGAGCGGCGCGGACGAGGCGCGGATGACGTTCCTCGCCGTGCGTCGCTGGTTCGGCTGGTCGAGCGGGCGCCTGCTCGTCGTCGACATCGGCGGCGGCTCGCTCGAGCTGGCGTGCGGTCTCGACGAGGAGCCCGACGTGGCCCTCAGCCTGCCGCTGGGTGCCGGACGCCTGACCCGCGAGCGGCTGCCCGGTGACCCGCCCTCGGAGCTGGCCGCTCGCGAGCTGCGCGCGCACGTCCGGTCGACCCTCGCCGAGCACGTGCGACCGCTGCTGACGGCCGGGAGCCCCGACCGAGCGGTCGGGACCTCCAAGACGATGCGCTCGCTCGCTCGCATCGCGGGTGCCGCGCCGCGCGCCGAGGGCCCGTTCGTGCCGCGGACGCTCTCGCGCGACGACCTCCACGAGATCGTGGCTCGCGTCGGACGGCTCGACACCGCCGCACGCTCGAACCTGCCCGGGGTCTCCGAGGGTCGCGCCCGCCAGCTCTACGCGGGGGCGCTCGTCGCCGAGGCCGCGCTCGACCTGCTCCAGGTCGAGCAGCTCGACATCTGCCCGTGGGCCCTGCGCGAGGGCCTCATCCTCCGTCGCCTCGACCACCTGACGTCGTGACGCACCGGATCCACAGCGGACGCACGGCCCGGCCCGAACCCGCCCCGGGCGCGTGGCGCAGAATGGCCGCATGACCATCCGGGTCGCCCTGTCGACCGCCTCGCTCTACCCCGACAACGCGGCGACCGCCTTCGCGACCGCGGCGCGGCTCGGCTACGACGCGATCGAGGTCATGGTCTGGACCGACCCCGTGACGCAGGAGGCCGGTGCCCTGCGGGCGCTGTCGGAGCTGCACGCCCTGCCGATCGTCTCCGTGCACGCGCCGACCCTGCTGCTGACCCAGCGCGTGTGGGGGACCGACCCGTGGGGCAAGGTCGACCGCTCCATCGACCTCGCGCTCGAGGTGGGTGCCGGCACCGTCGTGCTGCACCCTCCCTTCCGCTGGCAGCGGGAGTATGCCGCCGGGTTCGTCGACGGGGTGGCGCTGCGTGAGCACGAGTCGGGGATCAGGCTCGCGGTGGAGAACATGTATCCGTGGCGCACGGCGCGGCGCGAGGTCATGGCCTACCTCCCGCACTGGGACCCGGTGGGCCAGCCCTACGACAACGTGACGCTCGACCTCTCGCACACGGCGACCGCCGGCTCCGACGCGCTGCTCATGGCGCAGTCGCTCGGGTCGCGACTCGCGCACCTGCACCTCGCCGACGGACTCGGCTCGTTCCTCGACGAGCACCTCGTCCCCGGGCGCGGTGGCGAGCCGTGCGGCGCCGTGCTCGAGCACCTCGCCGACAGCGGCTGGGGCGGCGACGTCGTCGTCGAGGTGTCGACGCGCAAGGTGAGGCGGGACCAGCGCGAGGTCGATCTCGCCGAGGCGCTGGCCTTCGCCCGGCTCTCCCTCGTCCCGACCCGAGGCGCCAGCCGCATCTGACCGCCTCCACCCGGCAACACACCGTGCAGGTCACAACCCACCGCGATCCGATCCCGGTGGGTTGTGACCTGCTCGGTGTGTTGCCCGGAAGGGGCCTCTCCGGGGACGTCGGGAGGATCAGGCGGTCGCGGGGCGCCAGCCACGAGGGCGCACCGAGACCATGTCGACGCTCGCGTCAGGGCCGGCGTCGATGGCCAGGCGCGCGGCCCGGACGACCGAGGAGACGTCGAGGTAGGAGCCCGGGTCGTACTCGGCGCCCTCGAACTCGACGAGCTCGCGCTGCATGTCGGTGTCGACCCGGCCGGGGTGGAGCGACGTGACGCGGACGCCGTGCTCGCCCTCCTCCTGCCGCAGCGAGTCGGTGAGCGCTCGGAGGGCGAACTTCGAGGCGCAGTAGGCGCCCGAGGCAGGGGTCGCCGTCAGGCCGGAGCCCGAGTTCACGGTGACGACGAGGCCGTGGGCGACGCGCAGGGCAGGCAGGAGCGCTCGGGTGACGGCAGCGACGGCGACGACGTTGACGGTCATCGAGTCGACCCAGTCCTGCACGGGCGAGCCGGCGACGGTGCCGTTGCGCAGGACGCCGGCCGAGTGGACGAGCACGTCGACCCGAGGCAGGCGTGGGACGAGGGCCGCGAGGGCGGTGTCGAGCGACCCGCCGGGGGAGCAGTCGGCGAGGTCGGCGACGAGCCCCTCGGCGGACGGGAGCGAGGCGACGACGTCCGCGACCGACTCGGCGCTGCGCCCGCCGACGACGAGGTGGTGGGTCGGGGCGAGGTCGCGCACGAGGGCGAGCCCGATGCCGCGCGTGCCGCCGGTGACGACCGCGACCGGCCGCCGGTCCGGGTCGGTGGCGGGAGCGGGGGCGTCACGCGGGGGCGCAGAACTCATCCCGCCACCCTACGAGCGCCACCCCGGCCTCGCTCGAGTGAGCGCTCAGTCCCACTCGAGGGAGCGCTCCGTCCCACGATCCGCAGGGCTGGTGTGGCGGGCTGCTCACTCGACCGTTGCGGGGCGCTCACTCGACGGGGACGGTGGGGGCGCTCACTCGAGTGTGGTGGGGGCCGGCATATGGCCTCGGTCGGGCAGGCGCGGGCTCAGGCGAGGCCGAGGGCCTGGGCTTCCTCCCAGAGGTCGTCGCGGACCCGCGGGTGGGCGCAGTTCTCGATGATGTCGTGGCACTGGTCCGTCTCGCTGCGACCCCACAGCGGCGCGACCCCTTGCTCGGTGACGATCGCGCTCTGCTGGAAGCTCGTGACCGGCTCGTCGAGCAGCGGCACGATCGTCGACACGTCGGCGCGGGGGTGCCACGAGCGGAGCGCGATGAACGACTGGCCGCCCGCGGAGTGCAGCGCGCCGACGATGAAGTCGGTCTGCCCGCCGAAACCGGAGTGGATGCGCGCGTTGATGCGCGAGGCGTTGGCCTGGCCGAAGAGGTCGACCTCGAGGGCGGTGTTGACCGAGGTCATCTGCCGCTGCGAGGCGATGAGGCCGGGGTCGTTCGTCTTCTCGGTGCGCATCATCCGCACGCGCGGGTTGCCGTCGAGCCACGCGTAGAGGTCGGTCGAGCCGAAGCTGAACGACGTGACGAGCGGGTGGTCCGGGTCGAGGGCGCCGGCCTCGTCGAGGGCGAGCACGCCGTCGGAGAACATCTCCGTCCACATCCGGATGCCGCGGCGCGAGGTCAGCGCGGACAGCGTCGCGTCGGGCACCGCGCCGATGCCGAGCTGCATCGTCGCGCCGTCCTGGACCATGGCCGCCACGCGCTCGCCGATGAGCCGGCTCTCGGGGTCGGGTTCGGTCGCTGCGTGCGAGGGCAGCGGTGCGTCGACCTCGACGACGAGGTCGACGTGCTCGAGCGGCACCTGGGCGTCGCCGAACGTGTAGGGCATCTGCGGGTTGACGACCGCGACGACGAGCCCGCCCCGGGCCCGGCACGCCTCGAGGGCCGCGGGCAGGACGTTGACCTCGAGTCCCAGGCTGACCTGGCCGTTGCGCGGCGGCGCGCAGTGGAGCAGCACGGCGTCCGGCGGCAGCGCCCGGCCGTAGAGCAGCGGCACGAGCGACAGGCGCGAGGGAACGTAGCGCAGCCGGGGGTGCCGACGCATACCCGGTCCGACGAAGCACGTCTCGACGGTCACGCCGTCGCGGTCGGGCAGTCCGGCGGGAGCGTTGAGCGCGTGGAGCACGTAGCTCGGCTGGGCCGCGTCGAGCGCCCGGACCGCCTCCCAGGGGACCGCCATGTTGCCGCTGACGACGACACGGGGGTTCTCCGGGAGCGCTCGAAGCCGCTGGGTGAGCTCGTCGATCGTCGCCGTCCGCACTCCTTCATCCTCGCGCAGCGCGCGCCACCGCGAGGGCGTATGCCGTCCGGCGTGACGAACGTCGCCCCGACCCTTCGCGCGTGGCGGGGGTCGGGGCGGTCGGCGACGGGGCGGAGCCGGCGGGTCAGCTGGCCTTCTTGGTGGCCGCCTTCTTCGCCGTGGTCTTGGCCGTCGACTTCTTGGCCGTCGTCTTCTTCGCCGCGCTCTTCTGCGTCGTGGCCTTCGTGGCCGTGGCCTTCGCAGCGGTCTTCTTCGTGGGCTTCTCGGAGTCGGAGTCGGCGTCGGAGGCGCTCGAGCCGCCGGTCTTGGCGGCCTTGGCCTTGTCGACGCTGCGCTGCAGGGCCGCGAGCAGGTCGACGACCTCGGTCTCCTCGCCCTTGGCCTCGGGCATCTCGGTGATGTCGCCGCCCTCGATCTTCGTCGCGACGAGCTGGGTCACGGCCTCGGAGTAGTCGTCCTCGAACTCGTCGGGCTCGTAGTCGCCCGACAGCGAGTCGACGAGCGACGACGCCATGGCGAGCTCCTTGGCCGTCGCGTGCGTCTCCTCCGAGAGGGACTCGAACTCGGGGGCGCGGACCTCGTCGGCCCACAGCAGCGTCTGGAGCACGATGACGCCGTCGCGCACGCGGAGCACGGCGAGCGTCATCCGGGTGCGCACCGACACGGTGACGAGCGCCATCCGGTCGGCCTTCTCGAGCGCGTCGCGGAGCAGCACGTAGGGCTTGAGGCCCGTCTTGTCGGGCTCGAGGTAGTAGCTCTTGTCGAAGAGCAGCGGGTCGATCTGCTCGGACGGCACGAACTTCTCGATCGAGATCTCCTTCGTCGACCGCGTCGGAAGGCTCTTGAGGTCCTCGTCGGTCAGCACGACCATCTGCCCGTCGGCGGCCTCGTAGCCCTTGGCGATGTCGGAGTAGGGCACCTCCTCGCCGTCGATCGAGCAGACGCGTTGGTACTTGATGCGGCCGCCGTCCTTCTCGTGGACCTGCCGGAACTGCACGTCGTGGTTCTCGGTCGCCGAAAAGAGTCGGACCGGCACATTGACGAGGCCGAACGACACGGCGCCTTTCCAGATGGCTCGCATGAGAACAAGAATGCACCCATGCGCCCCATGCTCGCGACGCCGACGACGACGATTCCGGTCGGCGACCGCTGGCAGCACGAGGTCAAGTGGGACGGCATGCGGGTGCTGGCCGACGTCGTGGACGGCGAGATGCGCCTCTTCTCCCGCACGGAACGCGACGTCACCGTCGCGTTCCCGGAGCTGCGCGGGCTCGCGAACGAGTACGCCGACATGCTGCTGGACGGCGAGATCGTCTCGATGCGCGACGGCGTGCCGTCGTTCGCCGCGATGGCCGAGCGGTTCCACGTCACCGACGCCCGCCGGGCCGCGATGCTCGCCGAGGCCGCGCCGGTCACCTTGATGACCTTCGACCTGCTGCGGCTCTACGGAGTCGACCTCATGCCGCGCACGTGGACCGACCGGCGCGCCACGCTCGAGCGACTCGAGCTCGCCGCCGCGCGCTGGCAGACGCCGCCGACGTTCGCCGACGGGACGACGCTGCACGCCGCGACGAAGGAGCAGGGCCTCGAGGGCATCGTGTCCAAGCGCGTCGACTCCGTCTACGTGCCCGGGCTCCGCTCTCCCCAGTGGCTCAAGTCGCCCCACCGCGGCACCGTCTCGGTCGTCATCGGCGGCTGGCGGCCCGAGGCCACGGGGACCGTGTCGAACCGTCTCGGTGCCGTCCTCGTCGGGGTCCCCGGGCCGGGCGGCCTGCGCTATCTAGGGCGCGTCGGGTCCGGCTTGGCCGGCAAGACGGGGCAGGCCCTCATGCGCGACCTCCAGGCTCTCACGGCGGCCGAGTCGCCTTTCGCCACAGACGTCCCCCCCGAGGACTCGAACGGCGCGACGTGGGTGCACCCGGTGCTTGTCGCCGACGTGCAGTCGCTGGGACTGAGCGGTCAGGGGAGACTGCGCCAGCCGGCATACAAGGGCCTGCGCAGCGACCTCACGCCCGGTGACGTCGACGACCACGGGGACGGTGAGTGATGGCGTACGTGCCGACCAAGGTGACCGTCGAGGTCGACGGCCGACGGATGAAGCTGTCGAGCCTCGAGAAGGTGATGTACCCGAGGGCCGGCACGACCAAGGCCCAGGTCATCGACTACTACGCGCGCATCGCGCCGGTGATCCTTCCCCACCTCCGCGACCGCGCAGTGACGCGGATCCGCTTCCCGCACGGGGTCGGCGACATGCAGTTCTTCGAGAAGAACATCCCGGCCGGCACGCCCGCGTGGATCCGGCGCGCTGGGCGCGACCCCGTCTTCCCGCTCATCGACGACCTCGCCGGGCTGACGTTCTTCGCCAACCTGAACTCGCTCGAGCTGCACGTGCACCAGTGGCGCTACGAGGGGGAGGGGCGTGATGCCGTGCCGCGGGGCCCCGACCGGCTCGTCATCGACCTCGACCCCGGGCCGGGCACCGGCCTGCTCGAGTGCGCCCGCGTCGCGCTCGTCGTGCGCGAACGTCTCGGCCGCATCGGGCTCGACACCGTCCCGGTCACGAGTGGCAGCAAGGGACTCCAGCTGTATGCCGTCCTGCCCGGCGCGCACACGAGCGACGAGATCCGCGACACCGTGCAACAGCTCGCGCAGGAGCTGACCAAGGCCCACCCCGACCTCGTCGTGTGGAAGATGGCCAAGGAGCTGCGCCCGGGCAAGATCTTCCTCGACTGGAGCCAGAACGTCGCCGCCAAGACGACGGTCTGTCCCTACTCCCTGCGCGGCCGTGACCGCCCGACCGTGGCGGCGCCGCGGTCGTGGGACGAGATCGAGGCGGGCGCCGACGGCGGCGAGCTCGAGCAGCTGACCGCCGACGAGGTGCTCGACCGCGTGGCCCGGGACGGCGACCTGGCAGCCGAGATCACGGGCTGACCGCTGCGGTGGTCGAGCCGGGAGGCGAGGGGGCCCGCCCGCGCGAGGCCGTGACGGCATACGCCCTCCCCGTGGCGTGCGAGAGGGCCCGGCACGTCGGAGTGCCGGGCCCTCTCGGATGCGTCGCCGACCGGGGTCAGTGCGCCTTGTCGTAGGCCGCCTGGACGTCGGCCGAGATGCGGCCCCGGTCCGAGACGGTGTGGCCGTTGGCGCGGGCCCACTCACGGACCGCGCCGAGGTCGCTGCGCTTGGCCGAGGCGGCGCCCGCGCGACGACGCGAGGCGGCCTTGGCCGAACCCGCCCGACGTGCGTGACCGGTCCACGTCGCGAGGTCGTCGCGAAGCTTGCGGGCATTCTTGTCGGACAGGTCGATCTCGTAGGTGACGCCATCGAGCGCGAAGGTCACCGTCTCGGCAGCCTTTCCACCGTCGATGTCATCGATCAACACCACTTCGACACGCTGAGCCATGTTTCTCCATCTGAAGTTGTTCGCTAATTCGGAGGGGATTCCGCGAATACGCGACTCGCGGGGCACGATCAATTTAGCGCGAAGAGTCCGTAAATGCATTTCCATCGAAAACAATGGCGCGGTCGACCGCTAAAGAGATGCACCGACGCGTGCAGGAATGACGGAAAGACGGTGTTCCTGCCGTGGCGGGTCCTTTGTCGACGCGCGGTCGTCGACACGCGCTCGACGCTCGGCGCTCGGCGCTCCGGGGCTCCGGGGCTCAGCGCTCCGTCGTCGGGGTGGCCTCGGCGCCCGGCGCGGCGGCCTGCGACGCCTCGTTCGCGGCAGCCTCGCGGCGGTCGTGCTCGGCCTCCCACCTGGCCTGGGCGAGGCGCTCGCGACGGTCTCCCTCGAGGATGCTCTTGATGACGAAGTAGAAGAGCGCGCCCACACCGACCGTCGGGACGATGGCGAGCAGATAGGGCATGACCGATTCCATGCCGACATTTTCTCACGGCGCCACGGCCGCCCCTCACGAGCGCTGTCGCACCGCCACCGTACGGTCGTGCCATGGCTACGAGGACGACGACCCGACGCACCCCCGGCTTCCGCTGCGGTGAGTGCGGGTGGACCACCGCCAAGTGGGTCGGTCGGTGCGGCGAGTGCCAGGCGTGGGGCACCGTGGCCGAGACGGGTGCGCCCACGGCCGCCCGCACCACGGCGGCCTCCGTCGTCACCCCGGCCCTGCGCATCGCCGACGTCGACGTGACCCGGGCGGCCGCGCGACCCACCGGCGTGGCGGAGTTCGACCGCGTGCTCGGCGGTGGCCTCGTCCCCGGCGGGGTCGTCCTCGTCGCGGGGGAGCCCGGCGTCGGCAAGTCGACGCTGCTGCTCGACGTCGCCGCCCGGGCGGCCCGGTCGGGCTCCGAGGTCCTCTACATCAGCGGCGAGGAGTCGGCCGCGCAGGTGCGCACGCGCGCCGAACGCATCTCGGCGATGGCCGACACGCTCTACCTCGCAGCCGAGACCGACCTCGCGACCGTGCTCGGCCACGTCGAGGCCCGCTCGCCGGGCCTGCTCGTCGTCGACTCCGTCCAGACCATTGCGAGTGCCGACGTCGAGGGCCAGGCCGGCAACGTCTCGCAGGTCCGCGAGGTCGCCGGTGCCCTCATCGCGGCGGCCAAGGCGCGAGGCACCGCCGTGCTCCTCGTCGGCCACGTGACCAAGGACGGGTCGATCGCCGGCCCCCGGGTCCTCGAGCACCTCGTCGACGTCGTCATCCAGTTCGAGGGCGACCGGCACTCGCGCCTGCGCCTCGTACGCGCCGTCAAGAACCGCTTCGGCCCCACCGACGAGGTCGGGTGCTTCGACCTGTCCGACGTCGGCATCACCGGGCTGGCCGACCCGAGCGGGCTCTTCCTGTCGACGCGTGACCACGCGGTGCCTGGCACCTGCGTCACCGTCACCCTCGAGGGTCGCCGACCGCTCGTCGCCGAGGTGCAGGCGCTCGTCGCACCGTCCACGCTGCCGTCGCCGCGACGCACCTCGAGCGGTCTGGATGCCTCGCGGCTCGCGATGATCATCGCCGTCCTCGACAAGCGGGCCGGGGCGCCGGTCGGCTCGCGCGACATCTTCGCGGCAACCGTCGGAGGGGTGCGCATCACCGAGCCCGCTGCCGACCTCGCCATCGTCTGCGCCGTCGCGTCGTCCGTCATCGACAAGCCCCTCGCCAGCGACGTCGTCGCCTTCGGCGAGGTCGGCCTCGCCGGCGAGGTCCGTCGGGTGACCGGTCTGGACCGCCGTCTCGCCGAGGCGGCCCGCCTCGGATTCCGCCACGCCCTCGTACCCGCGGGCAGCCTGTCCGACTCCTCCGTGCCCGCCGGGATCCGTGCCGTCGAGGTCGCCGACGTCCCACGGGCCATCGAGGCGATGGGACGCCTCGCCGGTGGACGGTCAACGAGCGCACCGGCCGTCGGCACCGTCTAGACTGCGACCGACCGGGGTGGACGCGCTCGGCGCCCCCATTGCGAACAGGGAAGTGATGGACCGGAACGACGAGCTGCTGCTGCGTGCGGCCCTCGCCGCCGTGGCACCCGGAACGGAGCTGCGCGACAGCCTCGAACGCATCCTCCGTGGACGCACCGGAGCCCTCATCGTGCTCGGCTTCGACCGCGTGGTCGACTCGATCTGCACGGGCGGCTTCGTGCTCGACATGGAGTTCTCGGCGACCCGCGTGCGCGAGCTGTGCAAGATGGACGGCGCCGTCGTGCTCGACCGCGAGGGCACCCGCATCCTGCGCGCCGCCACCCAGCTCGTGCCCGACTCCCGCATCGAGACCACCGAGTCCGGCACGCGTCACCGCACGGCCGAGCGCGTGGCGAAGCAGACGGGCTTCCCCGTCATCTCCGTCAGCCAGTCGATGGGCGTCGTCGCGCTCTACGTCGGCGACCTCCGGCACGTCATCGAGGGCTCGCCCACGACGCTCTCGCGCGCCGACCAGGCCCTCCAGACCCTCGAGCGCTACAAGGCCCGCCTCGACGAGGTCACCGGCACGCTGTCCGCGCTCGAGATCGAGGACCTCGTCACCATCCGCGACGTCACCGCCGTGCTCCAGCGCCTCGAGATGGTGCGGCGCATCTCGGCCGAGATCCAGGACTACGTCGTCGAGCTCGGCACCGACGGTCGCCTCCTCAGCCTCCAGCTCGAGGAGCTCGTCGGCGGGCTCGGCAACGACCGCGAGCTCGTCATCCGCGACTACCTCCCGGCGACCAAGTCGGGCCTCACAGTCGGCGACGCGCTCGCCAACCTCCAGGCCCTCAACTCCGTCGAGCTGCTCGACCTCGCGGCAGGTGCCCGCGCCGTCGGCTTCTCGGTCGTCGGCGACAGCCTCGACGCCCCAGTGTCGCCGCAGGGCTACCGCCTCCTGACCAAGGTGCCGCGCCTGCCCACCGCGATCGTCGACCGGCTCGTGTCGCACTTCGAGTCGCTCCAGCGCCTGCTCGCCGCCGGCATCGAGGACCTCATGCTCGTCGAGGGCGTCGGTGAGGGCCGTGCCCGCGCCGTGCGCGAGGGCCTGTCGCGGCTCGCCGAGTCGAGCATCCTCGAGCGCTACGTCTGACCGGCTCCGCCGCCGCATCGTTCCGTATGCCGTCCCGCGAGGTCCCGCTGTCGCTGCTCCACGAGCGCGTCAACGCCTGGTACGCCGAGTCCGGGCGCAAGGAGCTGCCGTGGCGGGCGCCGGACGCCAGCCCATGGGGCGTCTTCCTCTCCGAGGTGATGTCGCAGCAGACCCCGCTCGCCCGCGTCGAGCCGATCTGGCGCGAGTGGATGGAGCGGTGGCCGACACCGGCCGACCTCGCGGCCGCTGCGCCGGGTGACGCGGTGCGCGCCTGGGGGCGGCTCGGCTACCCCCGGCGCGCCCTGCGGCTGCACGAGGCGGCCCGGGTCATGGTCGAGAGTCACGGTGGCGAGGTGCCGAACACACCGGAGGGCCTGTTGGCGCTCCCCGGGGTCGGTGCCTACACGGCTGCCGCCGTGTCGTGCTTCGCCTTCGGCATCCCCGAGGTCGTCGTCGACACCAACGTCCGGCGCGTGCTGGCCCGCACGGTCGAGGGCAAGGCCTTCCCGAACCTCACGCTCAACCGCGCCGAGGCCCTACTCGCCGCCGACTCGATGCCGGCGGACCGCGGTGCCGCGAACACGTGGAACGTCGCCGTGATGGAGCTCGGGGCTCTCGTCTGCGTCGCCCGTGGGCCACACTGCGACGAGTGCCCGGTCGCCGACCTGTGCGCCTGGAACGTCGCGGGCCGGCCGGCCTACGACGGACCGCCCCGGCGGGGCCAGGCCTGGCACGGCACCGACCGGCAGGTGCGCGGTGAGCTGCTGCGCCGCCTGCGCGCCGCGCACGCGGCCCTGCCGCTCACCCGTCTCGAGGACTCCGCCGACGACCGCGTGCAGGTGATGCGCTGCCTCGACTCGCTCGTCGCCGACGGCCTCGTGGAGCCCTTGTCGCGGCAGAGGTTCCGCCTCCCCGCCTGAGGGACTCCACCCGCCCACCCGCCGAGTCGAGTGAGCGCCCAACCCCACTCGCGTGGCCCCTCCGTCCCACGAGCCCCAACCGCCCACACCTTTCATCGTCGAGTGGCCCCGTGGTCACAGCACGGGTGTGACGCGTGGGACGTGGCGGCCACTCGAGTGGGACGGGGCGCTCACTCGAGTGGGACGGGGCGCTCACTCGAGTGGGACGGGCGACGGGGTCAGACGTTGCCGAGGACGGAGCGCACGTCGATCGTGATCACCACGCGCTCGGGGTTGGGGCGAGGCTCGCGGTAGCGGGCGGCATACCTCTGCTCGGCGTCGGTGACCGAGGCCGGGTCGTCGAGGATGCGGGCGGTGCCTTGGAGCGAGAGCCAGTGGCGCCCGTCGACCTGGCACAGCACGGCGGCACACCCGGCGAGCGCGTTGCGGGCCTTGCGGCTGCCGCGGCTCGTGATGACGCGGGCGACCGACATCTCGGGGTCCCACGTGAAGCCGACCGGCACGACGTGGGGCGAGCCGTCCGGCCGCAGGGTCGTCAGCGTCGCGAGGTGACGCACCGACATGAATTCGAGGGCCTCGGGGGAGAGGTCGCGGGGAAGGGTGGCCACGGGCGACAGACTACGAGAGCCGGCATGTCACCGGCGCCTCGCGTTGATCCCGGGCCGCCTCGTCGGTAGCGTGGCCCCTTGTGCCTGCCCCCGTCCGTGCGTCGTGAAGACCTTCTGGCTGCTCGTCCGAGCCGGCTTCAGGAGGCACTCGACGTACCGGCTGGCGCTGCTGGCCGGGATGACGACGAACTCGGTCTTCGGCTTCATCCGCGCCTCGATCCTGCTCGCCGCCCTCGCGTCGGCCGGGACGGCCATCGGCGGCTACGACGCCCCGACGACGATCGCGTTCGTCTGGTGGGGTCAGGCGCTGCTCGGCACGGTCAACCTCTGGGGCTTCGCCGAGGTCAAGGACCGGGTCCGCACCGGTGACATCGCCGTCGACTTCCTGAGGCCGGTCGACCCGCAGATCGCCTATCTCGCAGGCGATCTCGGGCGTGCGGGCATCAACCTCATCGGCCGCGGAGTGCCCGCGCTGCTGCTCGGTGCCCTCCTCTTCGACATGGCGTGGCCACCGTCCGCCGTCAGCTGGGTCGCGGGCGCCGTGTCCATCCTGCTCGCCGTGGTCGTGGCCTTCTCGGGCAACTTCGTCATCAACCTGCTCGCGTTCTGGCTCGTCGAGATCCGTGGCATCACGCTGCTGTGGATGATCACCGGTGGCCTGCTCTGCGGTCTCTACCTGCCGGTGCCGTGGTTCCCGGACTGGCTGCGCACCATCGCCAACTGGTCGCCCTTCCCGTCGATGCTGCAGAACCCCATCGACATCCTCGCCGGACGCGTCGTCGGGGACGACATCGCGTCGGCCGTCGGGGTGCAGGTCTTCTGGGCCGTCGCGCTGCTCGCCCTCGGTCAGGTCGTGCTGCGCGCGGGCCGTCGGCGGCTGGAGGTGCAGGGTGGCTGACACGACGCTCTCCCAACGGCTGCGCCCCTACCGGGTGCTGCTCGCGTCCCGTGCCCGGGCGCAGATGCAGTACCGCGCCTCGTTCGTCACCGACATCCTCGGCACCGTCGGTGTCGGCCTCGCCGAGTTCGCCGAGGTGTGGGTGATCTTCCACAACGTCGACGTGCTCGGCGGGCTCGACTTCACGGCGGCCCTGCTCGTCTTCGCCCTGTCCAACCTGTCCTTCTCGCTCGCCGACATGTTCGTCGGTCACCTCGACCAGCTGCCGCGCTACATCCGGGCCGGCCAGGTCGATGCCTTCTACGTGCGTCCGCTGCCGCTGCTGGCCCAGCTCATGACGAGCGACCTGTCGCTCCGGAGAGTCGGCCGGCTGTCCGTCGCCCTCGTCGCCCTCGGCGTCGCCCTGACGACCGCCGACATCGCCTGGTCGCCGGCCACCGTGGCGCTCATCGTGCTCACCGTCGTCAGCGGCACCGCGATCTTCTCGGCCCTGTTCACGGCCGCTGGCGGTCTCCAGTTCTTCCTCGTCGACGGTGCCGAGTTCACCAACGCCTTCACCTACGGCGGGTCGTATGCCGCCCAGCAGAGCCAGCAGGTCTTCCCCGACCCGTTGCGGATCTTCTGGACGTTCGTCGTGCCGACGGCCTTCGTCGCCTACATCCCGGCCGTCGCGATCCTCGGCCTCGACGACCCGCTCGCGCCAACCTGGCTCGCGTGGCTCACCCCCGTCGCCGGGCTGCTGGCCTGGGGCATCGCCGCCACGTGCTGGCGCCTCGGCACTCGTCACTACCAAGGAGCAGGCGGATGAGCATCATCGAGACGCGCGACCTCGTGCGCGACTTCAAGAAGACGCGCGCCGTCGACCGGATGACCTTCTCGGTCGAGCCCGGCGAGGCGGTCGGATACATCGGCGCCAACGGTGCCGGGAAGTCGACGACGATCAAGATGCTGACCGGCATCCTCAAGCCGACCTCCGGTCACGTGCGCACGTGCGGGCTCGACCCGATGCGACAGCGGGTCGAGGTCGCGCGCCGGGTCGGAGTCGTCTTCGGCCAGCGCTCGCAGCTGTGGTGGGACCTGCCCTTGCGCGACTCCTTCGCGATCCTCGGGGCGATCCACCGGATGGACGAGGCGGCGACGCGGGCGCGCACCGACCTGCTCGTCGAGCAGCTCGAGATGGGCCCGCAGCTGGGCACGGCGGTGCGCTCGCTGTCGCTCGGCCAGCGGATGCGTGCCGAGATCGCCGCCGCCCTGCTCCACTCGCCGGAGCTGCTCATCCTCGACGAGCCGACGATCGGCCTCGACGTGCTCTCGAAACAGCGGTTGCGCGAGTTCCTCGTCGCCGAGCGCCGCGAGCAGGGCACGACCCTGCTGCTGACCACCCACGACATGGGCGACATCGAACGGCTCTGTGACCGGGTCCTCGTCGTCGACCGCGGCCGGCTCGCCTTCGACGGCACCCTGACCGGGCTCGCGGGCACCGTCGGCGCGCAGCGCATCCTCGTCATCGACCTCGCCCAGCCCACGCCGGACCTGCACGACGTCCCGGGAGCGACCCTCGTCGAGAGCGAGTCGGACGGCCTGCGACAGCGGCTCTCGTTCGACGCCGAGGCCACGACGGTCGCGGCCGTGCTCGCCCACGTCTCCTCACGCCACGAGGTGCGCGACCTGACGATCGAGGAGCCCGACATCGAGGACGTGGTGCGCCGCATCTACGCCGCCTCTGGCCGCGCCTGACACCCCACCCCTCCGTCGAGTGGCCCCGTGCCCACTCCCGGCCCACGGGCGTATGCCGTCCCACCCGTCGAGTGGCCCCGTGACCTCAGGTGCCACTTCAGTCGTGTGACGGGTGGGACCGGGTGGCCACTCGAGTGAGGTCGTCGCCCGGCAGGGGTGCTGGAGCGGCGGGCGGGGTCAGAGGGTGCGGAGCATCCGGGTGTTGCCGAGGGTGTTGGGCTTGACGCGCTCGAGGTCGAGGAACTCGGCGACGCCCTCGTCGTAGGAGCGCAGCAGCTCGGCGTAGACGTCCATCGGGACGGCCTGGCCCTCGATGACCTCGAAGCCGTGCCGGACGAAGAAGTCGGTCTCGAAGGTCAGGCAGAAGAGCCGCTCGACGCCGATCTCGCGCGCGTCCTCGACGAGCGCCTCGAGCAGGCGCCCGCCCAGACCGGTGCCGAGCTGGTCGGGAGCCACCGCGAGAGTGCGGATCTCGGCGAGGTCCTCCCACATCACGTGAAGCGCGCCGCAGCCGACGACGCGGCCGTCGAGGTCGGCGACGCGGAACTCCTGGAGGCTCTCGAAGTAGGTGACCGCCTCCTTGCTGACGAGCACCCGACGCTCGGCCAGCGGCGCGACGAGGCCCCGGATGGCGCGGACGTCGGACGTTCGGGCCCGCCGGAGGACGGGCGCGCCGCCGCTCACGAGAGGTTCCCGTCGCGGAACTCGGCGAAGAGGGTGCGGGCCTGCCTGCCGAGAACGACGATCGACTGCTGGCCGGCCCACCCGAAGGCGCCCTGGGCGACGCCCCGGCCGACCTGGAGCGGGCTCAGCTGATGGAGACCGGCGGTGAAGGTGAGGATCTGCTCGGCCGAGAGGTTGCTCCGACCGACCGTGCTGAAGCTCGTCAGCGCCGACGGGATGGCGATCGGCCCGGCGAGCTTGGCCTTGATCGCGGCGGCGAGGATGACCTCTCCCTGGTGGCGCGACCTGCCGAAGTCCCCGTCCGGCAACGTCTTCCGCTCGCGGGCGTAGGCGAGGGCCTCGGCGCCGGACAGGGTCTGGGCGCCGGCCTTGATGACGAGATTCTTGGCATGCGAGGCCACGACGGTCTTGGGGATGACGATCGGGACGCCGCCCTGGTCGTCGACGATCTTCTTGAAGCCACTGAAGCCGAGCACGACGTAGCCCTCGACGGGAAGGCCGGTCACGGACCTGACGGTGCTCATCTGCGCGCGCGGGCCGCCGAACACCATGGCCGAGTTGATCTTGCCCTTGCCGCCGGTCGCCAGTGGGACCCACAGGTCGCGGGCCATCCCCATGACGCCGCCGCCACCCTTGCCGTCGATGCCGATGACCTGGAGCACGTCGGCGCGGGTGCGCTCGAGCGGCTGGCCCTTGCGGGCGTCCGAGCCGATCGCGAGCACCCAGCGCGGCCCGCCGCCGAGGCTCGGCTTCGCGACCCCGAGCGACGGCCACCAGCCGCCGACGACCTTCCACGTCGGCCCGACGGCGAGCGTCACGTCGTCGCCGGCGGTGACGACGGCGACGGGCGTGCCCATCCACGAGCCGACCTCGGCCTTGGCCGTGACCGGGCCGGGGGCCGCCTTGCGCGTCTTCAGGGCAGCCGCGGCGGAGGGGGAGGACGTACGCGTGAGGTCGCCCCCGGCATACACCGTCGAGACCAGCGCAGCCAAGGGCCCTGGCGCCCCGCTCACGCGGACCCCCGAGGAGGGGGCGGACCCGGACGCGGCGCCGTCGGCCGAGGCGGACACTCCGGCCGGCGAGCCGGCCCCGCTCGGCGCACCCGTCGAGCAACCGGCGAGGGCCAACGCTGCGGCCGCCGAAACGGCCCCGGCGCGCGCCACCACGGACCGTCGCGTGCGGGCCGGACGACGGGTGTCGGCGGCCATCGCAGACCGCTGGCGGACGTCGGTGGGGCGGTGCTGGGAGGTCACCGCCCCACCGTAGACGACCGGTTCAGGCGACGCGGGAGGCCGTCCGCACGAGCGACCGGGACGCCAGCACCGACGCCAGGACGACCGCCCCGGCGACGGCCGAGGTCACGACGAAACGCACGACGAGGCCGCTGTCGAGGGCGCTCGTGAAGGGCAGCATGAGCACGAGCACGAAGCCGGCCGACAGCACGATCGTCATCGACAGCGGGAGCGCGACCTCGAGCGCGCGGGCCCGGTGGAGCGAGCGCTCGCTCGTGCCGGCGAGCGCCAGCGCGCGGTACTGCTCGCGCTGGTCGAGCACCCGGGCCGCCTGGACGACCCCCGTCGACGTGGCGCCGACGATGGTGATGATGACGAGGGTGACGAGCGCGCCCGTGCCGAGGTCGTCGGCGAGGTAGCGCTCGAGCGGAGTCGTCGGCTCGTCGACCTGCGCGAGGCTCGTGAAGCCCACGACGACGACGGCGAGGCCGAGGGCGCCGACCGCGCGCCACGTGCTCTTCGGGTCATCGGCGATGCGCCGGGCCGCCAGCAGCGTCGCGGCGGTCGGGGCGAGACGGGCCGCGGCTCTGCCGGCCACCATGACCACCCACGGCCCGACGGTGTTGACGGCGAGGATCATCGCGCCGAGCACGAGCACGATCGTCATCCGCTGCGGCTCCTTCATCGGGGTGATGACGAGCACCCACGCAGCTCCGGCGGCCAGGGCGACGAGCAGCCGCAGGACGCTCAGGCGCTTCGGGCTCGTGCGGGCAGCCACGCCGAGCGGGCTGATCGCCACCCGGGCGAGGCTCGACGCGCCGGACACGACCGCCACGACGACGACTGCCGCGACGACGGCGAGCGTCTGCCACAGCGGCAGCACCAGCTCGCGCAGCTCGAAAGGGCGGCCCTGGAAGCTCACCCGGGCCACGAGGGGGAGGACGGCGAGGTAGAGCACGACGCCTGTGAGCGCACCGACGACGGCCTGGGCGGCCGCCTCGGCCAGCGTCATGAGGGTGACCTGCCCCGACGTCGCACCGGCGAGACGGAGCGCGGCCAGACGCTGGTCGCGGCGGGCGATCGCGAGACGCGCCGCGACGCCGCCGAGGGTGAGGATCGGGATGACCATGCACGTCGTCGCGATCCAGGCGAGGGTCACGTAGAGGTTGCCGAGCGCCGCCTCGTCGCTGAGGTGGCCCTCGAGCCCGCCTGGCGGCAGGGGGTTGCGCGCCTCGAACGCGTGGAGCCCGGCGACGCAGACGAGCAGGGCCGCCGTCGCGACGGCGAACGAGACCACCGCGAGGATGCCGGGCACCCGGTTGTCGGCCGCGCCCGCACGCCGCAGGCGCCACCACAGCTCGGTCGCGGCCCTCACCTGGCCACCGCGGTCGCAGCCTGGACCGGGCCGGCCGCGACGTGGTCGTCGGCGTCTGCACCAGCGATCCGACCGTCGCGGACCCGCACGACGCCGTGGCACCAGCGGGCGACGTTCTCGTCATGGGTCACGACGACGAGCGAGGCTCCGGTGTGCGCCGCGAGCTGCGTCAGGTGGTGCATCACCTCGGCGCTGGTCGACTGGTCGAGCGCACCGGTCGGCTCGTCGGCGAAGACGACCCCGGGTCGGGCCACGAGGGCGCGGGCGATGGCGACCCGCTGCGCCTGGCCGCCCGAGAGCTCGCCCGGACGGCGCTTCTCCAGCCCCGAGAGGCCGAGCGGGTGGAAGAGCGTCGCGGCCCGCGCCGTCGCCTCCGACCGCCTGACCCCGCCGAGCATGAGCGGCAGGGCCACGTTCTCGATCGCCGGCAGCTCGGGCAGCAACATTCCCTGCTGGAAGACGAAGCCGAAGTCCTCGCGGCGCAGCACGGTGCGTTCGCGGTCCGACATCCGTGCGATGTCCCGGCCGCGCCACAGCACCTGGCCGCCGGTCGGTCGCAGGATCCCGGCGAGCACGTGCAGCAGGGTCGTCTTGCCGGATCCGGACGGCCCCATGACGGCGAGGCTCTCGCCGGCGCGGATCGTCAGGTCGACGCCGCCGAGCGCGGGCGGTCCGGCGGAGGCCCCGGAGCGGCCGTAGGTCATGACGAGGTCCCGGGCGACGAGGTCGCGGGCCGGGTCGGGCGACGGCGCCCCTGCCGGACGCGAGGGGGCCTGGGCGCCGGTGAGGCCGACGGTGGGGCTGACAGGTGGGGCGAGGGTGGGGGAGGCTGGGAAGGCTGGGCGCTCGGGCGCACCGGACGGCGTACGGGCTGGGTCGTAGTAGCTCATGGACCCAGCCTCGCCGCGGTGGGCCGGGTCTCACATCGGGCCGTGGTCGCCTCCCGGGCGGGACGGCATACGACCCCGGTATGACGACCGGGACGCGGGCGTACGACGAAGGGGCCGGGGACGTGGTGTCCCCGGCCCCTTCGGCCGTGCTGGCGGATCGCTGCGGTCAGCGCTCCGTGCCGGTCAGCCCCGCGTCGGGGTAGACCTGGTCGTCGGGCACGGGCGGGCCGGCCGTGATGTTGACCCCGAGCGCCTCGTCGAGGGCGGCGCCCTCGGGAAGCTCCGGGAGGTCGTCGGCCGGCCGGTGCGCGGCGTCCGGGTGGGCCATGTCGGAGAAGGTGAACGTCTCCGCCTTGCCCTCGCCCTCGGTGTCGACCTTGACGTACTGGCCGGAAGCGAAGTCCCCGAACAGGATCCGCTCCGACAGGGCGTCCTCGATCTCGCGCTGGATGGTGCGGCGCAGCGGACGCGCACCGAGCACGGGGTCGTAGCCCTTCTTGGCGAGCAGGTCCTTGGCGGACTGCGTGAGCTCCATGCCCATGTCCTTGTCCTTGAGCCGCTTGTCGAGCTTGGCGATCTCGAGGTCGACGATCTGGATGATCTCGTCGCGGCTCAGGTGCGGGAAGACGATGGTGTCGTCGACACGGTTGAGGAACTCGGGTCGGAAGTGCTGCTTGAGCTCGTCGGTGACCTTCGCCTTCATCCGCTCGTAGTCCGAGCGGCTGTCGGGTCCGGCCGAGAAGCCCATGTTGGCCTTGGAGATGTCCCGCGTGCCGAGGTTGGTCGTCATGATGATGACGGTGTTCTTGAAGTCGACCATCCGACCCTGCGAGTCGGTGAGGCGGCCGTCCTCGAGCACCTGCAGCAGCGAGTTGAAGATCTCCGGGTGTGCCTTCTCGACCTCGTCGAAGAGCACGACGGAGAACGGCTTGCGGCGCACCTTCTCGGTGAGCTGGCCGCCCTCCTCGTAGCCGACGTAGCCGGGAGGCGAGCCGAAGAGGCGGCTCACCGTGTGCTTCTCGGAGTACTCGGACATGTCGAGTTGGATCAGCGCGTCCTCGCTGCCGAAGAGGAACTCGGCGAGCGTCTTGGCGAGCTCGGTCTTACCGACACCGGTGGGGCCGGCGAAGATGAAGGAGCCACCCGGACGACGCGGGTCCTTGAGGCCTGCACGGGTGCGGCGGATCGCCTGGGACAGCGCCTTGACGGCGTCGTCCATGCCGACGATGCGCTTGTGCAGCTCGTCCTCCATGTGGAGCAGTCGGCTCGACTCCTCCTCGGTCAGCTTGAAGACCGGGATGCCGGTGCTGGCCGCCAGGACCTCGGCGATGAGCTCCTCGTCGACCTCGGCCACGACGTCCATGTCGCCCGACTTCCACTGGGCCTCACGGGCGGCCTTCTCCTGGCGCAGGCGCTTCTCGTCGTCGCGGACGCGGGCCGCGCGCTCGAAGTCCTGCCCGTCGATGGCCGACTCCTTCTCGCGCACGAGCGCGGCGATCTTCTCGTCGAACTCGCGCAGGTCCGGCGGAGCCGTCATCCGACGGATGCGCAGTCGCGCGCCCGCCTCGTCGATGAGGTCGATGGCCTTGTCGGGTAGGAAGCGGTCGTTGACGTAGCGGTCGGCCATGTTGGCGGCCGCGACGAGCGCACCGTCGGTGATCGTCACGCGGTGGTGGGCCTCGTAGCGGTCACGCAGACCCTTGAGGATCTCGATCGCGTGCGGCAGCGTCGGCTCCTGCACCTGGATCGGCTGGAAGCGCCGCTCGAGGGCCGAGTCCTTCTCGATGTGCTTGCGGTACTCGTCGAGCGTCGTCGCACCGATCGTCTGCAGCTCACCACGGGCGAGCATCGGCTTGAGGATCGACGCGGCGTCGATGGCGCCCTCGGCGGCACCTGCACCGACGAGCGTGTGGATCTCGTCGATGAAGATGATGATGTCGCCGCGGGTGCGGATCTCCTTGAGGACCTTCTTGAGCCGCTCCTCGAAGTCACCGCGGTAGCGGCTGCCGGCCACGAGCGAGCCGAGGTCGAGGGTGTAGAGCTGCTTGTCCTTGAGCGTCTCGGGCACCTCGCCCTTGACGATGTCCTGGGCGAGACCCTCGACGACGGCGGTCTTGCCGACGCCGGGCTCGCCGATGAGGACGGGGTTGTTCTTGGTGCGGCGGGACAGCACCTGCATGACCCGCTCGATCTCTTTCTCACGGCCGATGACCGGGTCGAGCTTGCCCTCACGGGCAGCCTGCGTGAGGTTGCGACCGAACTGGTCGAGCACGAGGGAGCCCGCGGGCGTCCCCTCGGCCTGGCTCTGGCCGACACCGGCGCCGGCCTTCTCGCCGCCCTGGCCACCCTGGTAGCCGGAGAGCAGCTGGATGACCTGCTGGCGGACCTTGTTGAGCTCCGCGCCGAGCTTGACGAGGACCTGGGCGGCGACGCCCTCGCCCTCGCGGATCAGGCCGAGCAGGATGTGCTCGGTGCCGATGTAGCTGTGGCCGAGCTGGAGCGCCTCGCGGAGCGAGTACTCGAGGACCTTCTTCGCGCGGGGCGTGAAGGGAATGTGACCGGTGGGGGCCTGCTGCCCCTGGCCGATGATCTCCTGGACCTGGGCCCGGACCGCTTCGAGCGAGATGTCGAGCGATTCGAGGGCCTTCGCGGCGACGCCTTCGCCTTCGTGGATCAGACCCAGGAGGATGTGCTCGGTCCCGATGTAGTTGTGGTTGAGCAGGCGAGCTTCCTCCTGCGCGAGGACAACCACCCTTCGGGCCCTGTCGGTGAACCGTTCGAACATGTTCTTCTCCTGACTGATCGAGAGACATCTCGATGCTATCTGTGCCCGCTGTGGACGAGCACACCCCGACCAACGCCGGTGGTGTCCCTCCTGTTCCCCATCCTGAGCGTGATCGGCTCAGGTTCAGCCGCTGTTCGCCGTGAGCGGACAGATGCCGTGAGGCGTGTCGTGATCCTTGCGTATGCCGTGTCGTACCCGCCCAGTGTCCGCCCGCACTGTTGCCGGCGCGTTTCACATCCGTCTCGCACGGGTCGCCGAGGTCGGGTCATGCCGGCAGGGCGAGGTCGCCCGACCTGCTCGGGAAGTGTCGGCGCCACTCGTGCCGGAGCCGGGGCACCGGCATACCTGCTCGGCGCATGGCCCGCGTGATCATCGCGAGCGTGTTCGTCGGTGTCGAGTAGATGTCCCGGGACACGACCACGAGCCGGCGGATCTGCTCGTCGTCCAGCGCCTCGTCGCGGCCGATGTCGCTGAGCCACTGCTCGTCCGACTCGGCGTGCTGCCTGCCGTCGTACTCGATGATCAGTCGGAAGGGGAGGTAGGAGAGGTCGTAGCGCCGCAGCAAGGTCCCGCCGTCGTCGTGCACCCGGTGGTCCACCTCGGGCTCGGGAAGCCCGGCGAGGACGATGAGCAGCCGCAGGCGCGTCTCCATCGGTGAGTCGACACCCGCGCGGACGAGCGCCGCTGCCCGGCGGGCCAGTCGGGAGTACGGCCCTCGACGGGCACGGGTAGCCGACACGAGCTCATCCGGGGTCGTCCGTCGGCGCCGCACCAAGGAGTCACCCAGCACGACCAGGTCGACGAGGGTCAGGCAGTGAGCCAGGTCCAGGAACGTCTGCACCGGCGACGTCATCCGGATGCCTCGCCACAGCACCACCTGCTGCTCCGCCTTCGCCCGGTGCCCCGTCAACCCGGCTCCCTTGACCCGCAACCGACGCGAGGTCACATGGACGTCGGGGTGGTCGGGCGCCACTGCCCCCAGGAGCCGGGCAGCCGTGTGGTGCGAGACGTAGCTTCCTTGCTCGGCGACCAGCAATGCGGCCTCGGCGAGCTCGAGGTCGCCCACCGGGGTTCGATGTCGGACGTAGACCCCGTGGAAGAGCGCCCGGTAGCCGCGGCGCAGCTGGCCGTCCGACAGGTGTCTCGCCTCGGACCGAAGAAACGGCCGTCCCTCGTTCAGGGTCATGGCCCGACCATCTCCCAAGGGCGAGGACCCCTGCCCGCGCTCTCCACAGCACCGTCGGTTTGGGGGCCGCGGCGCCTGAGCGTGCGGGGTTTGGCGCCTGATCCCGTCGGCCTGGGGGCCGCGGCCCGCAAGGGTGCGCGCCCCGACGGTTTGGGGGCCGCGGCGCCCGGAGGTGCGGGGTTTGGCGCCTGACCCCGTCGGTTTGGGGGCCGCGGCGCCCGAAGGTGGGGGTCGGCGCGAGAGCTGCGCCTTGGCTGGGTTGGCGTACGCCTCGTGGCGGGGTCAGGCTTTTCGGTGGGCGAAACGGTCGTGGAGGTCGCGGACCTCGGCCTCGAGCTCGGGGGCCGGCCCGTCGACGACCGCGCCCGGCACGACGTCGCGGATCGACAGCGCCGCGACCGGGGACGGGGCCGAGCCCCACGCCGACCGCCACGCGGTCAGCTGGGCCGAGCTCACGGCATACGCGATCCGGCCGAGGCCGACCCACGCGTGCGCTGCTGAGCACATGGGACAGTGCTCGCCCGAGGTGTAGACGGTCGCGGCCGCCCGCTCCGAGGCGGTCAGGTGGGCACCCGCCCAGCGCGCGATGGCGAACTCGGGGTGCTGGGTGGCCTCGAGCGCGAGGACGTGGTTGTGGTCCTCGAAGAGCACCTCGCCGTCGCCCGACACGAGGACGGAGCCGAACGGCTCGTCCCCACGCTCCAGGGCCAGGCGCGCGAGCAAGACCGCCCGGCGCAGGTGCTCGAGGTCGGTGGCGTCGAGGCTCATGCGACCCTCCCGGTGACGAGGGCGAACGTGACGAAGGCGCCGCCGTCGGCCTCGAGCATCCCCTGCACCGCCGAGCCGGCCTGTCCCTTGAGCTCCATGACGGCGCGCTCCCACAGCAGCCAGTTCGCGCACGCGTCCGGCTGGTTGCGGGCCGTGACGGTCGTGAAGGCGCGGCTGAACTCCCACTGGCTGCGCAGCCAGTCCGCCGTGTGCCAGGCCGCGGACTCGGCGCCGACGACGCGGTCGATGTGCTCGGGGATCTCGCCGAGCTCGCGCACCTCGGTCGTCAGGGCGGGCGTCGCGACCCCGAGCTGGCCGCCCGGCTTGAGGAAGGTCGCGAGGTAGGGCGGGTAGTGGTCGCCGGTGCCGAAGTACTCCCACGCGTCGATGCTGAGGACGGCGTCGAACGAGCCCCGGCCGAAGGGGAGCGCGTGCGCGTCGACCCGCATCGCGAGGACGCGGTCGTCGACGTTCTCCTTGCGGAAGACCGCGGCAGCCTCGGTGGGGTCGACCCACAGGTCGGCGGCCACGACGCTGACGCCGTACTCCCGCGCGAGGAAGACCGACGTCGCGCCCAGCCCCGAGCCGAGGTCGAGGACGCGCATGCCGGGCCGGAGGTCGAGGTCGGCGGCGAGGTCCTCGAGCAGCCACAGCGGGTGGGGGCCCATGTCGAGGTCGACGAGCCACTTCGCGTCGTAGCCGTTCGACTTCGGGTAGGCGTCGCGGGTCAGGTGGTCGAGGGCTGGCATGACCCGATCCTCCGGGACGAACCCCGATGGCGTCGACCCGGTTCCATGCGGCGAGAAGCGGCCTCTCGACCGTGACCGGGCTGCCGCACGTGGCCCGTCGACGGTCGGCGCGGCGCCTTGTCGCGTCAGGGCGCGGCCACGAGGCGCCCCGGGGTGAGGTCGGCGAGCGACGTGCACCCCGTGAGCGCCAGCTGGAGGTCGAGCTCGGCGCGCAGGTTGCGCAGCACCTCCGACACCCCGTCGGCGCCGGCGAGGGCCAGACCGTAGACGTGTGGTCGCCCGATGCCGACGGCCGAAGCGCCCAGCGCCAGGGCGACGAACGCGTCTGCGCCGCAACGGATCCCGCTGTCGAAGATCACCGGCGCGTCCGACCCTGCGCCGCGCACGGCCTCGACGACGCCGGGCAGGGCGTCGAGCGCGGCGACCGACCGGTCGACCTGCCGGCCGCCGTGGTTGGAGACGTAGACGCCGTCGACCCCGGCGTCCACGGCGCGTCGGGCGTCGTCGGGGTGCAGGATCCCCTTGAGCACGATCGGCAGGCTCGTCATGGCCCGCAGCCGCGGTAGGTCGTCCCACGTCAGCGAGGGTCGGCTGAAGACGTCGAGGAACGTCTCGACAGCGGCGCGCGGCTCGGGCGCCGTGAGGTTGTGCCGGGTGTCGCCCGGGTGGTTGCGGCTCATCGACACGAGCGTCGCGACCGCGGCCGGCGTGGGTCGCGGTCGGACCGCCGGCCCGGCGGCCGCCACCCGCTCGCGGACGAGCCGCTGGAAGACGGGGTCCGACGTGTACTGGGCGATGCCCTCGCCGCGGGCGAACGGCAGGTGCCCGAGGTCGAGGTCGCGTGGACGCCAGCCGAGGTATGCCGTGTCGAGGGTGACGACGAGGGCGTCGCTGCCGCACGCCTCGGCGCGCGAGACGAGGCTCTCGACGAGGTCGTCGTCGCTGCTCCAGTAGAGCTGGTACCAGTGCCCCGAGCCGGCGAGGGTGCGCGCGACGTCCTCCATCGGCACCGAGGCCTGGGTGCTGAGGATCTGGGTGACGCGCTGCTCGCGGGCGCCGCGGGCGACGGCGAGGTCGGCCTCGTCGTCGGCCATCGACAGGACCCCGACCGGGGCGACGAGGAAGGGGCTCTCGTGGCGACGCCCGAAGAGCTCGACGGACGTGTCGCGCTCGGTCGTGTCGACGAGCATCCGGGGCACGACGCGCCACCTCGAGAAGGCTGAGACGTTAGCGTCGGCGCTCGCCTCGGAGCCGGCCGAGCCTGCGACGTAGGCGAACCCGCGCTTCGACATGACCTTGCGGGCCGCCACCTCGAGCTGCGTGCCGTCGGTCGGGACCGCCGGGCGGCGGCCGAAGGCACCGGCCCGGTAGATGGCCGACTGGACGGTCCGTCCGATGCCCTCCTGCGGCATACGAGCTCCTCTGGTCGCACGGGCCCGGGCCGCGACGGTGCGGTCCGGGTGCTGCGCCCATCCTGCTATGTGGTCGACCCGGGGGTCACCACGAGATCGAGATGTTCTCGCGCCACCAGCGCTCGAGCTCCGTGACGGGCCGCGTGGGCTCGACCGGCTCGGCAGCGCCGCGGCTCCACAGCCGCAGGTAGAGGTCGACGGGGTCGCCGGCCAGGACGTGGTCGGCGTCGGCCCCACCCGAACCACCGGACCCCGAGCGGACCCGGCTGGTCCGGATCGGCCGGCCGGTGTCGAGGTCGACGAGCCAGGCGACGTCGGCGCCGTCGGGGCGCACGAGCAGCCGGGTCGGGGCGCCGGGTGAGGCTCCCTCCTTGCGGCGGGTGACGAAGCCGACGAGCAGCTCGTCGATGCCGTCGAGCGCGACGGCGGGCCGGATCCACGTCTCGTCGGCGCGCGCGGGCCGTCCGAGCCGGGCCCCGAGCGCGTCGACGGCGTGGACCGTCGTCTCGTGGCACTGCCGGCGCGTCCAGAACAGCCGCGGGGCTGGCGCGTCCTTGAGGAACACGACCGCGTCGAGGTCGTCCGGCGCATCGACGATCGCCTGCAGCAGCGCCGTCGCCCCGTCGTCGAACCAGCCGAGCACGTCGGCGGACCGGCGCCCCTCGCGCTCGAGCGGCTCCGGCTCGACGGGCTCGCCGCGCAGGTGGCTCGCGGCCCAGCGGTGGACCATGCCCTGGTGGGCGACGAGGTCGAGCACCGTCCAGTCGGGGCACGTGGGGACGGGTGCGTCGAGGCCAGCAGCCATCGCGTTGGCGCGCAGCACGGTCGCGGCACCCCCGAGGGCCTCGCCGAGGTCGTCGAGGCTCAGGCCGAGTGGTCCGGGCGCGGCGAGGGCGGCGTCGTCGATCGTGGACATCAGAGTCCCTGCACGTCCCGGGCCAGCAGCGCGAGCGCCGTCGACCCCTCGTCGGTGGCGACCTTCGCGTCGCCGGACGAGTAGGTGAGGCGCACGAGCACGTTGCCCACCTGCACGACGCCCACGTAGTCGTGGCGCGTCTCGTCCGGGGACGTCAGGGTCACGTCGACCCGGCCGAGCGGCATACCCTCCGCCACGTCGCGGCGCTGGTTGGCGATGGTCGTCGTGACGCCCTTGGCCGGCCGGGGCGCCCGGCACACCTGCGCCGCGACGAGCAGCGGCTCGGCCGCCTTCGCGGCCGACGAGAGGTCGGGGAAGGTGATCGCGGCGACGTCGGCGCGGACTCCTCCGGGCCCCTCCCAGGAGCGGGCGTATGCCGTCTGGCCGACGTCCCGGGCCACGGTGGGCCCGTTCGGGCACGACGTGAGGACGGCCTCCGTCACCGACTCGTCGTCCGTGCGGGTGAGCCCCCTGAGGTCGTGGCCACGGAGGTAGGAGGCGACGACGGCGGTGGCGTGCACGCGGGGTGGCACGACGCTCGAGGGCGGCGTGAGCGGCGCGTCGTCAGCGGCTGGGCTCGTCGGGGCGCCGGTGGCGCCTGCCGTTCCGGTCGCGCCTGCCGGGCGGGTGGCAGCGGACGGCGTCGCGACCGGCTGGCCGCACGCGGCGAGCACGAGAGGCAGCGCTGCGGCCGCGAGGGCGGCGGGCACGGGTCGTCGGGTGGCGGTCGGGCGAGCCATGGCAGCGAGTCTGCCGCATGCCCCGAGGAGGACCCCGAGGGACCGGGCGGGCGGCGTGCGTGCCGCAGGAGCGGAGGGGACCGGCGGGCGCTGGCTGCCGGCGGCGGTAGATTTGCCCGGCGGGACGGTCACCACCGTCCGCCGCCGTGACCCGAGCGACATCCCGAGCACCACCCGGAGGCCCCCGTGGACGCCAGCGACCTGCTGCGCAACTCGCTCCTGCAGCTGTCCAAGCAGGAGAAGATCCGAGACGTCATCGAGAAGGCGCCCGTGTCGCGCTCGGTCGTCAAGCGCTTCGTGCCCGGTGCCGAGCGTGCCGACGTCGTCGGGGCCGCCTCCGAGATCGCGGCGTCCGGCCGCCTCTCGACGATCGACTACCTCGGCGAGGACACGACCGACCTCGCCCAGGCCCGGCACACGCGCGACGCCTACCTCTCGCTGCTGACGGCGCTGCGCGACCAGGGCCTCACCGAGGGCGGCTCCGTCGAGGTATCGCTCAAGCTGAGCGCGCTCGGGCAGGCGCTGCCGGGCGACGGCAACGCCATCGCCCTCGACCACGCCCGTGAGATCTGCGAGCTGGCCAAGCAGGGCGGCACGACCGTGACCCTCGACATGGAGGACCACACGACCACCGACCTGACCCTCGACGCCCTGCGCGAGCTGCGGGCCGACTTCCCGACCGTGGGCGCCGTCGTGCAGGCCTACCTCTACCGCACCGAGGCCGACTGCCGGGACCTCGCCCACGCCGGGTCCCGTGTCCGGCTCTGCAAGGGCGCCTACAAGGAGCCCGAGTCGGTCGCCTTCCAGTCCGGAGCCGACGTCGACAAGTCCTACGTCCGGTGCCTCAAGATCCTCATGCAGGGCGAGGGCTACCCGATGGTGGCCTCGCACGACCCGAGGCTCATCGAGATCGCCGGCGCGCTCGCGGGCCAGGCCGGTCGCGACCCGAGGTCGTTCGAGTACCAGATGCTCTATGGCATCCGCCCCGAGGAGCAGAAGCGGATCTCCGACCGCGGCGACCAGATGCGCGTCTACATCCCCTACGGCCAGGAGTGGTACGGCTACCTCATGCGCCGGATGGCCGAGAAGCCCGCCAACGTCATGTTCTTCCTGCGCGGCGTCGCGACCAAGAGCTGAGCGGAGACCCACGATGACGACGACGGCCATCTTCGGCGCGGGGGTCATGGGCGAGACCCTCGTCTCCGGCCTCATCCGCTCGGGCCGCACGCCCGGCGACCTCGTCGTCACCGGACGCACGCCGGAGAAGGTCAACGCCCTCGCCGAGCGCCACGGGGTGCGGGTGCTGGCCAACGCCGAGGCGGCCGACGTCGCCGACACGCTCGTGCTGTGCGTCAAGCCGCAGGACATGGCGGCGCTGCTCGACGAGATCCACGACCACGTCGCCCCCGGCAACGCCGTCATCTCGCTGGCTGCCGGCATCACGACGGAGTTCCTCGAGTCGCGGCTGCCCGAGGGCACGTCGGTCATCCGCGTCATGCCCAACACCCCGGCGCTCGTCGACCAGGGGATGGCCGGCATCTCGCCCGGCAGCCACTGCACCGACGACCACCTCGCCGAGGCCGAGGCGCTGCTCAGCTCGTGCGGCCGGGTCGTCCGGCTCGCCGAGAAGCACCTCGACGCCGTCACGGCGATCTCCGGCAGCGGCCCCGCCTACATCTTCTACGTCGTCGAGGCGATGATCGAGGCCGGCGTCGTGCTCGGTCTGCCGCGGGCCACGGCCACCGAGCTCGTCGTGCAGACGCTCTACGGGGCGGCGACGATGCTCAAGGAGACCCGGGAGCACCCGACGGTCCTGCGCGAGCAGGTCAGCTCGCCCGGCGGCACGACGGTGGCGGCCCTGCGCCAGCTCGACGACCACAAGGTCCGGGCCGCGTTCGTCACGGCCATCGAGGCCGCAGCGGCCCGCTCGAAACAGCTGGCGTCCGGGCAGGTCTGAGGGCATCGTGGGGTGATGGCCGAGCCCCACACCCACGACCAGCGCCTCCACCTGCACCCCGTCTCGCCGGAGGACTGGGAGTCGCACCGCGACGTCCGGCTCGCGATGCTCCAGGAGGCCCCCGACGCCTTCTGGTTCACCTATGCCGACGAGGCCGCCTACGACGAGGCCGACTGGCGCCAGCGGATCGAGGGCGCCTGGCTCGTGCAGGCCCGTGACGCCTCGGGGGTGCTCGGCAGCGCGGGGCTCGGTTCCCACTGGGAGCCCGAGCGGGCCACGACCGCAACGCTGTTCGGCATGTACGTCGCCCCGGAGGCCCGCGGGCGTGGTGTCGGCGAGGCCCTGGTCCGAGCCGTCCTCGAGCAGGCGAGGCGCCTCGGCAAGACCGAGGTCGTGCTCGAGGTGACGAGCTCCAACGTGGTCGCCGAGGGGTTGTACGCGCGGTGCGGGTTCGTGCGCAGCGGCGCGGTCCACGACCACCCGCGGCGCCCGGACCTGCGCGAGATCGAGATGGTCCACCGCTTCTGAGTCACCCTGTCGGCCAGTCGGTCCCGAGGCGCACCCGAACGTTCACCGCCCCGCGGGTGCGGTCCGACAGGCTGTCGTGCGAAGGTGGACCCATGAGCGACATCACCGTGCGTCCCCTCGGCGAGGACGACTGGGAGGACTACCGTTCCGTCCGCCTCGCCGCACTGCGTGAATCGCCCGAGGCGTTCGTGGCTTCGGTCGACGAGGAAGAGTCCTATGGCGAGAACTTCTGGCGTGAACGCATGCAGCGCTCCGCACGGCTCGTGGCCGAGCGTGGCGGCCGCGCCGTCGGCGTGGTGAGCATCGGCACCGCCAAGGAGAGCGACGGCACGGCCGGCGAGCTCTTCGGGCTGTGGGTGCGCCCCGAGGCCCGCGGCTCGGGCGTCGCCACCCACCTCGTCAAGGACGGCGCCTCCCTCGCCGCCGAGCGCGGTCACTCCCACCTCGTCTACTGGGTCGGCACCGAGAACGGCCGTGCCGTCGCCTTCGCGAGCGGCATGGGCTTCCGCCCCACCGACTACCGCCGGCCGATGGGTGTCGTCAGCGAGGAGGACGGCGAGGAGGAGATCGCCATGGTCCTGCCGCTCGGCGTCGACCACGGACCGACGCTGCGCCTCTGAGCCGGCGGCGCGCTCCGGCCGCAATGCGTTTCACGAACCCACCGTCCCCGCGCTCGGGACGGTGGGTTCGTCTGTGCCGGAAACGAGCCCGGCGTCAGGGGCGCGCGGCGAAACGCTCGATGAGCTCGACGGGCCCGCTGACGATGAGCATGTGGTGCGCCGAGATCTTCGTCTGCGGGACGGCATACGTGAAGTCCTCGCCCGGTGCCTTGACGCCGACGACGGTGACGCCGTACTTGCGGCGGATCTGGCTCTGCTCCAGCGTGAAGCCGATCGTCTCGGCCGGCGGCTTCAGCTTGACGATGGCGAAGCCGTCGTCGAACTCGATGTAGTCGAGCATCTTGCCGTTGACGAGGTGGGCCACGCGGCGACCGGAGTCGGCCTCGGGCGAGATGACGTGGTGCACCCCGATGCGGTCGAGGATGCGCTTGTGCTCGGGTGAGAGGGCCTTCGCCCAGATCGAGGGGACGCCGGCGTCGACGAGGTTGGCCGCTGCGAGGACCGACGACTCGACGGACGAGCCGATGCCGACGATCGCGATCCGCGGTTGCGCGTGGCGGATCATGTCGAGTGCCGTCGACTGCGCCATGTCGGCGTGCACGACCTTGGCCACCTTGTTGACGTAGCTCTCGGCGATGGCGTTGTCGCGCTCGACGGCGATGACCCGGTGGCCGAGCTTGGTGAGCTCGAGAGCGACGGCCGAGCCGAAGCGTCCCAGCCCGATGACGATGACGTCGTCGTCGAAGAGCCGGTTGCGGCCCATGGGTGTTACCTCCGTCGTCCGTGGCGCGTTTCCGCGATAGCGTCTCAATCATGCCAACTCAGGCCCGGGTCGTCTGGGACTCCTCCTTCACGAGGTACGACTTCGGCCCCACCCACCCGATGGCGCCCGCTCGCCTGGACCTAACGGCCCGGCTCTGCGACGCCCTCGGTGTCTTCGACGTCGACGGCGTCGAGGTGGTCGGCGCCGAGGTGGCCACCGACGAGCTGCTGGCCACCGTCCACGACGACGACTACGTCGCCGCGGTCAAGGCCGCCTCGACCGACCCCTCCGCTGCCGACGACGCGTACGGCCTCGGCACCGAGGACGACCCGGCCTTCGTCGACATGCACGATGCCAGCGCCCGGGTCGTGTCCGGCACGGTCGACAGCTGTCGCGCCGTCTGGGAGGGCGAGGCCGAGCACGCCGTGAACTTCACGGGCGGCCTGCACCACGCGATGCGGGGCAAGGCGAGTGGCTTCTGCGTCTACAACGACATCGCCGTCGGCATCCAGTGGCTCCTCGACCACGGCGCCGAACGTGTCGCCTACGTCGACGTCGACGTGCACCACGGCGACGGCGTCGAGCGGATCTTCTGGGACGACCCCAGGGTGCTGACGATCTCGGTCCACGAGACCGGCCGGGCCCTCTTCCCGGGCACCGGGTGGCCCAGTGACATCGGTGGTCCCGACGCGGAGGGCACCGCCGTCAACGTCGCGCTGCCGCCCGGCCTCAGCGACGCCGGCTGGCTGCGCGCCCTGCACGCCGTCGCCATGCCGCTCATCCGCGCCTTCAAGCCCGACGTGCTCGTGACCCAGCACGGGTGCGACACCCACGCGGAGGACCCCCTCGCGCACTTCGCCGTCACGGTCGACGCGCAGCGGGCCGCGGCCGACGCGCTCCACCGCCTCTCGCACGAGGTGTGCGAGGGCCGCTGGGTCGCCCTCGGAGGTGGCGGCTACGAGGTGATCGGTGTCGTGCCCCGCACGTGGACGCACCTGACGGCCATCGCCGCCCACGCCCCGATCCCGACGAGCACCCCGGTCCCCGAGGACTGGCGTGCCCACGTCGAGCAGATCTTCGGCCGTCCGGGTCCGCGACGGATGGGCGACCTGACCGCCGAGGACGGGCCGCTCTGGTGGCGCTCGTGGGAGATGGGCTACGACCCCGCGAGCGAGGTCGACCGCGCCGTCATGGCGACGCGCACGGCCGTCTTCCCGCTGCACGGGCTCGACGTCCACTTCGACTGAGTTCTTGGCGCTCCGCTTCGCTTCGCGCGTGCCTCGGCGCCCTTCAGGCGTCGCCTTCCTCCGCTTCGCTCGCTCGTTCCTCGCTCGCTGCGCTGCGCCTTTGGCGCCTCGCTTCGCTGCGGCGCGTGCCGCGGCGCCCCTTTGACGTTGCCTTCCTCCGCTTCGCTCGCTCGTTCCTCGCTCGCTGCGCTGCGTCCAGGCAACGTCGGCGCCGCGGCTCTGTTGTCTGCGTCTCGTGTAGCTGCTTGTCTCCGGGAGGACGCCGGCGCCGGGCGTGGCCTGACAATCGGGTTGGTGGGCGGCGGGCTGAGCGCCTACCCTTGGCGCACGGCGACGACGGGCCTGACGATCCTGAGCCGAGCACGACCAGAGGCCGTCCGCAATCCGCGGCGGCGAAGGTGTGGTGGCACAGCGACATTCCCCATCGCCCACACCTCCGGGGCACCAACCCTCTGGAGGTGAACGGAATGCAACCAACCCAACCCACGACCGTTGCTCCGCGCGTGCTCGCGCGGGACCTCGCGTCCGTCGAACCCGGCGAGCGGGTCACGCTCGCCGGCTGGATCCACCGGCGCCGCGTCCTCGCGAGCGTCACGTTCCTCGTGCTGCGCGACCGCTCGGGCCTGGCCCAGGTCGTCGTCAAGGACCGCGGGACCGTCGACCAGCTCTCGGGTCTGCCCGAGGAGACCGTCGTCGAGGTGACCGGCACCGTGTCGGCCAACGAGTCGGCCCCCGGCGGTGCCGAGCTCGTGGAACCGGTGATCACCGCGCTCACCGAGCCGGCGGTCGCGCCACCCACCGAGCTGTGGCGCCCGACCTTCGGCGCCGGGCTGCCCACGCACCTCGACCACGCGGCGGTGACCCTGCGTCACCCGCGCCACCGGGCTGCCTGGCAGCTCGCGAGCGCGTCGATGCGAGGCTTCCGCGCTGCGCTCGGAAGCCTCGAGTTCACCGAGATCGCGACCCCGAAGCTCGTCGGCACGGCCACCGAGTCGGGGGCCAACGTCTTCACCGTCGACTACTTCGGACGCACGGCCTACCTCGCGCAGAGCCCGCAGCTCTACAAGCAGATGCTCGTCGGGGTCTTCGAGCGGGTCTTCGAGGTCGGTCCGGTCTTCCGGGCCGAGCCGCACGACACGGTGCGCCACCTCGCGCAGTACACCTCGCTCGACGCCGAGCTGGGCTTCATCCGTGACCACCACGACGTGCTCGCCGTCCTGCGCGAGGCGATCGCGGGCATGGTCGAGGGCATCCGGGAGTATGCCGCCGACGCCGCTGCGCTCCTGGGCGTGGAGCTGCCGCAGGTGCCGGAGCAGTTCCCCGTCATCCACTTCAGCGACGCCCTCGCGAAGGTCGGCGCCGACCCGGATGAGCCCGACCTCAGCCCCGCGCACGAACGCGCGCTCAGCGAGTGGGCCAAGACGGCATACGGCTCGGACTTCCTTGCGGTGGAGGGCTATCCGATGGGCAAGCGGCCCTTCTACACGCACCCTCAGCCGGGCGACGAGCGGTGGAGCAACAGCTTCGACCTGCTCTTCCGCGGGCTCGAGCTGACGACCGGAGGGCAGCGCCTGCACCGGCCCTCGGACTACGCCGCGGCGATGGAGCGCACCGGGACCGACCCCGCGGTCCTGGCCGGCTACCTCGACGCCTTCGCCCACGGCATGCCTCCGCATGGCGGGTTCGCCATCGGTCTGGAAAGGTGGGTCGGGCGGCTGACGGGTGCCGAGAACATCCGCGAGGTGACCCTCTTCCCGCGTGACCTGCACCGCCTGGAGCCATGACGAGCCGAGAGATCCAACGTGATCTCACCGGCGTGTCGAGTTGCGCGTGATCGATTCGTTCTCTCGTTCGCTTCCCCTCCAGTCACATCTGCCCCTAATGTTGCTTCTTGCACCTGCGTGCAGTTTCGCCGGAGGGGAAGCCGTCGACGCGCGGGTGCAAACCCACCGAAGATCGGGGTAACACATGTCGAATGAGCGCCAGCTCGCCGAGGTGCGGTTTCTGACCGTCGCCGAGGTCGCCTCGATCATGCGCGTGTCGAAGATGACCGTCTACCGGCTCGTCCACGGCGGAGACCTTCCGGCCGTACGCGTCGGCCGCTCCTTCCGGGTTCCGGAGGATGCGGTGCACAAGTACCTCCAGACGTCCTTCATCGACACCGCGTGACAGCAGCGTCACCACGCACCCGAGGGGGCGGCCGCGACCACCCGGTCCGGCCGCCCCCTCGGCGTTGGCGCAGGTGGGCGCGTCGACGCGCTTTTGGGTTAGGGAGCCCGCACGCGCTACCCTGTGAGCCTGTTCGGCTCGTGAAGTTCGACCTACCCTTCTCCGAGGGGTGTCGACGCAGGTCGGCACCAGCTCAGTTCGAGGACACGTCTCACGACAAGGACAAACATGGGTTCTGTCATCAAGAAGCGCCGCAAGCGGATGGCGAAGAAGAAGCACCGCAAGCTGCTGCGCAAGACGCGCCACCAGCGTCGCAACAAGAAGTGACCTGACCAGCTCAGGTATACCGGCGGGATCGCCCCGCACGCTCTCGACCCTCACCTCCGGTGGGGGTCGTTCGCGTTCCCGGGGTCAGTCGGACACCGAGCCTCGACGAGGGCCGACGGGAGCGCCGATGGAGAGCCTCGACACATCCGACCATCAGGTGCCACGCCCGGGTACGGATCGAGCAGGGTCTCGGTAGGCTGCGAGGGCGGGGGAGCGAGAACTCCTCCGCAGCGCGCGCCATCCTCGAGCCCGATCGAGCAGCGCCCGTGCACGACGTCCGCACCGACCGACGACAGGAGGATCCGATGGCCAAGGTCGTCCTGGTCACGGGGGTGTCCCGCTACCTCGGTGGCCTCTACGCCCGAAGGCTCTCGACGGATCCGTCGATCGAGCGCATCCTCGGCGTCGACGTCGTGCCGCCCAAGCACTCCATCGGCCGGGCCGAGTTCGTGCGCGCCGACATCCGCAACCCGATGATCGGGCGCATCATGGCGCAGGCCGAGGTCGACACGGTCGTGCACATGAACGTCATCGCGACGCCCAAGGACTCCGGCGGTCGGGTGACGCAGAAGGAGATCAACGTCATCGGCACGATGCAGCTGCTCGCCGCGTGCCAGAAGTCCGAGTCGGTCTCGCGACTCGTCGTGAAGTCGTCCGCTGCCGTCTACGGCTCCTCGCCCCGCGACCCGGCGATGTTCAGCGAGGACATGAACCCCAAGACCCTGCCGCGCACGGGATTCGGCAAGGACTCCGTGGAGGTCGAGGGCTACGTCCGGGGCTTCTCGCGGCGCCGGCCCGACGTCGAGATCACGATGCTGCGTCTGGCCAACGTCGTGGGACCGAGCATCCACACGGCCATCACCGACTACTTCTCGCTGCCACTCGTGCCGATCCCGCTGGGCTACGACGCCCGCTTCCAGTTCATCCACGAGGACGACGCCACGGCGGCCATGATCCTCGCGACCACCGGACCGCCCGCCGGGATCGTCAACGTCGCCGGCGACGGTTTCCTCACCGTGACGCAGTGCACCGCCATCGCGCGGCGCCCCGTCGTCCCGGTGCCGCTCTCGGCCGCCGGTCTCATCGGCACCATCGTCAAGCGCAGCGGCTTCGCCGACTTCTCGTCAGACCAGCTGACCTTCCTCGCCTTCGGCCGGGGTCTCGACACGACCCGGATGCGCTCCGTCCTCGAGTTCGAGCCCCACTTCACCACGCGAGAGGCCTTCGAGGACTACGCGCGTCACCTGCGGCCCGCCGTGCCCGGCGTCGAAGGTGTCGGCGAGGTCGTCAGCGACGCCGCGAGTGGCACCGCCGCAGCCCTCTCCCGCGTCTTCGACAGGATCCAGCCGTGAGCGCCGACCCGAGCAAGGCCGCCGACTCGACGACGTCCGACGCGGCTGAGACGACGAAGGCCACGGCCGCGCCGTCGACCTCCACGACTGGCGCATCGAAGAAGCCGACGGGGACGAAGCCGACGGGGACGAAGTCGGCGAAGACGAAGCCCGCGAAGCCGGCCAAGGCGAAGACGCCTAAGACCCCGAAGGCCCCGAAGACGACGAAGAGGACCGCGCCGGCCACGAAGGCCGAGCCGGCCACGGTCACGAGCGAGAGGCCTGTCGCTACCTCGGGCCGCCCGGCCCGGGGAGCCTTCGCGGCCGGAGCGGCCCGTGCCTCGGGCGAGCGTCGGCGCCGCGCGGGGACGCCCCTCATCCCCACGGCGCCGGTCGAGGTGAGCGCCGCGCGACGCCTCGCGACCGGCGCGGGCGCCGACACCGTCGCCGACGACCTCATCGAGGCAGCGGTGACCGAGGGCCCGACCGAGCCCGAGTCCCGCCCCGTCCGGACGCCGTCGAGCCGGTCCGCGCGCGACGAGGTCCCGAGCGACGGGGGTGACGCCGCCGGACCCGCCGAAGCCTTCGAGTCCGCCGAGCCCGACGAAGCCTTCGAGGTCGCCGACATCACCGAGCCCGGGGACCCCGCCGACACCCTTCCGGCCGAGCCGACACCGCCACGGACCAGGCCGAGCCGCGCGTCGATGCGTTCGCCCCGTCGCGCGGGCGCGGGCGAGCCTGCCCGGCTGCGTGCCGTCCCGCCGGTCGAGGAGGTCGCCCAGCGCGGCGTCCGCCCCGAGACCGAGCCGGAGACACGGCATACGCCCGCTGGAGACGGAGGCGGCTGGGAGCACGCGCTGACGTCGGGGCTGCAGTCGCGGGCCGAGAAGCTCGTCGGCGCGGTGCTCGACGGGGCCGAGCTCAGCTCGGAGTCCCGCCCGGGCCCGGCCGAGCTCGTCGAGCTCGCCGTCAACGTGCTGCGCGCCGCCGCCACCTCGGCCGGGGTGCCCGCCGAGGAGGTCGAGCGCCAGGTCGCCGAGACCCTCGCCTACCTCCGGCGCCGGCTCACGGGCGACTACGTCGTCGACGAGTTCGGCTTCGACGAGGACTACACCGTCAACGTCCACCTGCCGCTGCTGCGCCCGCTCTACCGCTCGTGGTTCCGGGTCGAGGTGCGCGGCATCGAGAACATCCCCGACGTCGGCGGAGCCCTCGTCGTCGGCAACCACTCCGGCACCATCGCGATGGACTCCCTCATGACGCAGGTGGCCGTCTACGACGAGCACCCACGCAACCGGCACCTGCGGATGCTCGGCGCCGACCTCGTCTTCCAGATGCCCTTCATCGGCACCATGGCCCGGCGCTCGGGCACGACCCTTGCGGCCAACTCCGACGCCGAGCGCCTCCTCAGCAGCGGCGCCCTCGTCGGCGTCTGGCCCGAGGGCTTCAAGGGTGTCGGCAAGCCGTTCAGCGAGCGCTACAAGCTGCAGCGCTTCGGCCGCGGTGGGTTCGTCTCGGCCGCCCTGCGCGCCGGCGTGCCGATCGTGCCGGTGTCGATCGTGGGGGCCGAGGAGATCTACCCGATCCTCGGCAACATGCCCGCCGTCGCCCGGTTGCTCGGGCTGCCCTACGCCCCGATCACGCCGACGTTCCCGCTGCTCGGCCCCCTCGGCATGGTGCCGCTGCCGAGCAAGTGGCTCATCGAGTTCGGGCCGCCCATCGAGACCACGAGCTTCGGGCCCGACGCCGCCGACGACCCCATGCTCGTCTTCGACCTCACCGACCAGGTGCGCGAGACGATCCAGCAGACGCTCTACAGCCTGCTCATGCAGCGCAAGTCCGTCTTCCTCTGACCGGCGCCCGCCCGTGACCGCCGGTCGCGACGGAACCGCGAGGAGACCGACACGCGTTCAGGTCAGGGCAGGATCTTCGTCGGTAGCGGCACCGGCACCGTGGGGGCGCCGAGGGTCACGGACGGCAGCGGGATCGTCGCGCCGGGCAGCGTGACGCCACCGCCGCCGACCCTGATCGTCGAGGACGTGACGCCCACCCCCGGCAGGCTGACCGTGGCACCGGGGAGCGTGACGCCGCCGCCACCGACACCCACGGACGAGCTCGTGACCCCGACGCCGGGCAGGTTGATCGTGCCGCCGGGGAGGGTGACGCCGCCGGTCACGGTGACGCCGGGCACGGAGACGCCGGGCACCGGCACGCCGCCCGGGACGGGCACCGAGACCACCGGGGGCCGCGGTGCCGAGCCGGTGGGCCGTGGGGTCGTCGTGGCCCCGGGTCGAGATGACGCGGTGCCCGGGGCGGACGTGCCGCTCACCGGGCTGCTGGGCCGGACCGCACCGGGCAGTCGTGCCAGGGCCTGTCGGGCCTGGGTGGCTCGGTCGCCGCACACGCCGCAGGCGGCCAGCTCCCTCAGGGTCGCCACCTGGCCCGCGCCGAGCAGGTCCCGCAGACGCTGCCAGGACGCGAGCGAGTCGGCGGGCACCCGGGGTCGCATCGCGTCGACCTGCGGGATGGCGCGGGTGTAGAAGTCGGCCAGCTCGGTCAGCGCGTCAGCGCGGTGCTCGGTGCGGTAGACCTCCATGAGGATGGTCTGGGCGCGGCCGGTCGCGTCCGTCGCGGCGTCGTAGGCCGTGTCGAGGTCGTGCGTCGACGGCGAGCCTCCGTCGATGAGGTCGCGGGCATCGGCGATGTGCTCCTGCGCCTGGGCGAGGTAGGTCAGGCCCTCGTCGTAGCGGGAGCCCGCCAGCTGGACGGCGGCCCGGTCGAGCAGCTGCTTGACGCCGTAGAGCGCGTCGCCGGGCACGGCCGAGCGGGACGCGAAGCCGAGGGCGCCGCCGATGACGAGGATGCTGGCGGCCGCGGCGGCGATGAACTTCAGCGGCCGCGCCGCCACGCGGAGGATCGACACGGTGCCGCCGTCGCGCGGACCGTCGTCGTCGATCGGGTCGGCGGGTGGGAGGGGGACGAGGGGAGTGACCGCGGTGGCGTCGTCGGCCAGCAGTCGGGCGCGCAGGTCGGAGACGAACTCGGCCCGCGGCGCCAGGCCGGCCTGGTCGACGGCCTGCACGGCGTGCAGCACCGCGACGAGCTCGAGGATGCCGGGCTCGGAGACCTGCTCGCCCTCGAGGGCGCGCTGGAGGAGCTCGCCATCGGCGTTCGCACCGAGGTCCATGTCCCTCCTCCGTCTCTCGAGTCCATTGGTTCGTGGTGCCGGTGTGCTGGCTGGTCGTGCTGGTCCCCTCGTCGGTCGTCCCGTCAGGGGGTGCCGGGTGCCCTCGCCCGACCCGGCGGCCCCGGCTGGGACGACACGGCACGGCATACGACACGTGGTGCGGCGAGGGGTGGGTGGTGCGGGTCGTTCGTCAGGGGCCGGAGCACCGCCATCGCTGCCACCCCGCCGCCTGCGTTCACACGTTCCACGGTCGCGCCGGTCAGCGCGCCGAGCGTCGGTCCGGGCCCACACGCACCGTCCCTACGCCATGAGAACGACGAGGGGGCCGGTGGGGTTACGCGGATCACAGCTCGACTCCTTCGAGGGCCTTGCGCAGCGCCCGGGTGGCGCGCAGCTGGAGCTGCTTGACGGCCCCCTCGGACTTGTCGAGGATCTTCGCGGTGTCGGCGAGGCTGAGTCCCTGGAGGAAGCGCAGGGTGATGCACTCGGCCTGGTCGGAGCCGAGCTCCTTGATCGCCGAGACGAGGCGCTGGTCGCGCAGCCGGGTCAGCACCTCGGTGTCGGGGGCGTCGACCCGCTCGTCGGCGTCACGCATGTCGGCGGTCGCCACCTCGAACCGGAACTTCGCCGACTTCACGTGGTCGGCGATGAGGTTGCGCGCGATGGTGACGAACCACGCCGCGATGTCCTTGCCCTGCCACGTGAACGAGTCGATCCGGCGCATCGCCCGGAGGAAGGTCTCGGACGTGAGGTCCTCGGCGAGCGCGCGGTTGGCGACCCGGACGAGCACGTAGCGGAAGACCGTGTCGACGTAGACGTCGTAGAGCTGGGCGAACGCCTCCTTGTCGCCGCCCTGGGCGAGCTCGACGAGGGCCGCGATGCGGGCCTGCTCGTCGGCGTCGCGCTCCGGGTGCCGCCGCCACCCGGCAGAGCCGGGGGAGCCCGGGGAGGTGCGGGTCAGTCCGCCACCCTCGGCGCCTGCATCGGCCAGGGCCGACCAGATGGCGTCGAGCGCCGAGCGCCACGTCGGCGGGGCGTATGCCGTGGGCGCGAGGATCGCCGGGACCGTGCCCGGCAGTGCCGGGCAGGCAGGCGTCATCGACGCCCGCCCCGGGGTCGTTCCCGGTGCGAGGACAGGTGGGGGCCGGCGACCCGACGTCCTGTTCGCGCGCATTGTGGACAGTCTGTCGGAATGCGACCGCGGATGGGACCCCGACGACGTTTTGTGGTGCACCCGACGTGCGGCGCCGTGAGCGTGCCTACAGTGGTCGGCATGACGAGCGAGCCTCCCCTCGACGCTCCAGACCCTCCCGCTGTCCCGGCTGCCGGGGTCCCACCGCGGGTCGTCCTCCTCGGACGCGCCGGATGCCACCTGTGCGACGAGGCGCGCGCCGTCGTCGAGCGGGTGACCGGCGAGCTCGGCGTGGCCTGGCAGGAGCAGTCCGTCGACGACGACCCGGAGCTGCTGCGGCGTTATGCCGAGCAGATCCCCGTGACGTTCGTCGACGGGCGGCGCCACGACTTCTGGCGGGTCGACGAGGCACGCCTGCGCGCCGCGCTCCGGTGACCTGCCTCACCGGCGCATCCCATGCCGTGGTAGGCCGTCGAAGTCAACTTTGTGCATGGGTTCACAAACGTCTAGCCTGATCGGGTCCCCACGTGCTCCACGTGTGGGAGAACGCCTCGTTCGAGAGGAGCCGGTGAGCAAGAGTGTCCGCCGACCCAGCACTGCGTCGCGAGATCCCCGACGCAACCGTCGCGCGGCTTCCCGAGTACCTCCGAACGCTCTCGCGCCTCGCTGAGGACGGCGTCCTGTCGGTCTCGTCGGAAGAGCTCGCGGCCGAGGTCGGAGTGCGCTCGGCGCAGCTGCGCAAGGACCTCAGCCACCTCGGCTCCTACGGGGTCCGCGGCGTGGGCTACGACGTCGAGACGCTCGCCCTCGAGATCTCCCGCGCCCTCGGTCTGACCGAGGACTGGCCCGTCGCCATCGTCGGGATGGGCAACCTCGGGCACGCGCTCGCCTCCTACTCCGGCTTCGTCACCAAGGGCTTCCGCATCGTCGGTCTCTACGACGACGACCCCGCGCTCGCCGACGAGAAGATCGTCGGGGTGGCGATCCGCCCACTCGCCGAGCTCACCGAGCACCACGCCGTCGATCCCATCGCCATCGGCGTCATCGCGACGCCGGCCCCCGCCGCCCAGGCCGTTTGCGACGCCCTCGTCGGCGCTGGCATCAGCTCGATCCTCAACTTCGCGCCCGCGGTGCTCTCCGTCCCGAGCGGCGTGGACGTACGCCGGGTCGACCTCTCGACCGAGCTGCAGATCCTCGCCTTCCACGCCCAGCGCAAGTCGCTGGCCGCGGGTGACCTCCGGTCGGCGGTGGCCGCCCCATGAGCCTTCTCGTCATCGGCCTGTCCCACCACACCGCCCCGCTGTCGGTGCTCGAGGCGCTCTCGGAGCGTCCCGGCCGTGCCGAGGCCATCGCCGCCTCCGTGCTCAGCTCGGCCACGGCCACCGAGGCCGTCGTGCTCTCCACGTGCAACCGCCTCGAGGTCTACGCGTCGGTGCCGGCCTTCCACCCCGCCGTCGCCGCCATCGGTGAGGCGCTCGCCCTCGCTGCCGGGGTCGAGGAGCCCGAGGGGGCGCGCCGCGTCGCCGACCTGCCGCCGGGCGACCCGGCCGACGCCCTCGCCGACCGTGCCGAGGCCCTCGCCGACCACCTCTACGTGCGCTACGACGACGCCGCCGTCGCCCACGCCTTCACCGTCGCCTGCGGGCTCGACTCGATGGCCGTCGGCGAGGCCCAGATCCTCGGCCAGATGCGCGACTCGCTCGCCGGGGCCCAGAGCCGGGGTCAGGTGGGGGAGTCGCTCAACGCGCTCTTCCAGGGCGCCCTGCGCGTCGGCAAGCGCGCCCACACCGAGACCGACATCGACCAGCACAGCGTCTCGCTCGTGCAGATCGCGCTCGAGGAGGCGGCCGCGGTCCTCGGCCCGCTCGAGGATGTCGCCGCCGCGGTCGTCGGGGCCGGTGGCATGAGCGGCCTCGCCGCCGCGACCGTCCGCCGCCAGGGCATCGGGTCCCTCACCATCGTCAACCGCACGCCCGAGCGTGCCGAGCGCCTCGCGGCCACGACGTCCGGCGTGGCCCGTCCCTGGGACGACCTGACCGACGTCCTCGCCGAGAGCGACCTCGTCGTCACGTGCACCGGGGCGGTCGGCCACGTCATCACGGCCGACATGCTGGCCGCGAGCGCGAGCCGCCGCGGGGGTCGACCCCAGGTCGTCGTCGACCTGGCCCTCCCGCGCGACGTCGAGCCCGTCGTCTCCTGGCCGCACGCCGTCCCGGGCGTCTCGCTCGTCGACCTCCAGTCGCTGGGACTCCTGCTCGAGGGCCGCGCCGACACGACCCAGGTCGTCCGTGTGCGCGAGCTCGTCACCGGTGAGGTCGCCGACTACCTGACGCGCCGCATGGAGAAGTCCGTGGCGCCCACCGTCGCCGCGCTGCGCGCTCGTGCCGCCGCCCTCGTCGCGACCGAGATGGAGCGGCTCGACCAGCGGCTGCCCGGCCTCGACGAGGCCACCCGTGCCGAGGTCGGCCTCGCCGTGCACCGCATCGTCGAGAAGCTGCTCCACACGCCGACCATGCGGGTCAAGGAGTTCGCGATGGAGGGCAGCGGCGACGACTACGCCGCCGCCCTGCGCGAGCTCTTCGACCTCGAGCCCAAGGACGTCGCCAACGTGTCCACGCCGCCGAAGCGGGCCCAGCCATGACCGCCCTGCGTCTCGGCACGCGCCGATCGGCCCTCGCCACCACCCAGTCCGGGTGGGTGGCCGACCGCCTCCGCGAGGCCGGCCACGAGGTCGAGCTCGTCGAGATCACGACCGAGGGCGACGTCTCGGGCGAGCTGCTCACCGCGATCGGTGGCACCGGCGTCTTCGCCGCGGCCATCCGACGAGCCCTGCTCGACGGTCGCATCGACGTCGCCGTGCACTCGCTCAAGGACCTCCCGACGGCGCCCGAGCCGGGTCTCGTCGTCGCCGCCGTGCCGGTGCGCGAGGACAGCCGCGACGTGCTCGTGGCGCGCGACGGGCTGACGCTCGGCGAGCTGCCCGCCGGTTCCGTCGTCGGCACCGGCTCGCCGCGTCGCACGGCACAGATCGCGGCGCTCGGGCTCGGCATCGAGATCCGGCCGATCCGCGGAAACGTCGACACCAGAATCGGATTCGTCTCCTCGGGTGCGCTCGACGCAGTCGTGCTGGCGCGCGCCGGTCTCGCCCGGCTCGGCCGTCTCGACGAGGCCACCGAGGTCATCGACCCGATCCAGGTGCTGCCGGCACCGGGTCAGGGCGCCCTCGCCGTCGAGTGCCGGTCCGACCGCGACGACGTCGTGGCCGCCGTGTCCGTCCTCGACGACCCCGACACGCGAGCCTGCGTCGAGGCCGAGCGCTCGCTGCTCGCGACGCTCGAGGCCGGTTGCACCGCACCCGTCGGGGCGCTCGCGGAGGTCGTCGAGGGCGACGACGGCCTCGAGCTGTCGCTGCGTGCCTTCGCCGGCGCGGAGGACGGCACCGCCCCGCTGCGCCGCTCGCTCGTCGGGCCCTACGACGAGCCGGTGGTTCTCGGCTCGCGCCTCGCCCGGATCCTGCTGGAGGACGGCGCCGCCGACCTCCAGGTCGCCACGTCAGCTGGACCTGTCCCAGACCACGCCCCACACCAACCGGAGCAAGTTTCGTGACTCCTTCCCGCCAGCCGTCAGAGCAGACGGACTCGACTCCCACCCACGCGACGACGCCGGCGTGTGTCGCCTTCGTCGGCTCCGGACCGGGCGATCCCGGCCTCATGACGCTGCGCGGCCGCGACCTGCTCGCCGCCGCCGACGTCGTGATCCTCGACCGGATCGCCCGCGACGACGTCGTGCTCGAGCACGCCCGCCCCGACGTCGAGATCATCGACGCCGGCCACGGCGAGCAGGGCCAGGAGCTCACCCACGCGGTGCGCGCCAAGCTCGTCGTCAAGGCCGCGAAGTCGGTCGCCCCCGGCGGTCTCGTCGTGCGCCTCATGGACGGTGACCCCGCGACCTTCAACGGCCTCGTCGAGGAGGTGCGTGCCTGCCGCAAGGCCGGCATCACCTACGACGTCGTGCCGGGGGTGTCGGCGCTCACCGCCGGGCCCACGTATGCCGGAGTGCCCCTGACCTCGAAGTCGACCGGGGCCGTCCACGTCGTTGGCGTCGACCGCTCCGGCGTCGACTGGTCCGCCTACGCGGCCGACACCGACACCCTCGTGCTGCTCGGCGGCACGGAAGGCATCCGGGCCGCCCTCGCTGCGCTGCGCGCTGCAGGACGTCCGGCGCACGCCCTCGTGGCGCTGACGGCATACGGCACCACCGTGCGCCAGTCCTCCGTCGCGACGACCCTCGGCGACGCCGACGGGATCTTCGGTGGCAAGGAGCCGCTGCAGGTGTCGCTCGCCGTCGTGTCTCCCAACGTCGGGCTGCGTGACGAGTTCTCGTGGTTCGAGTCCAAGCCGCTCTTCGGCTGGAAGGTGCTCGTGCCGCGCACCCAGGCCCAGGCCGGCTCGATGGTCGACCGGCTCGCCGGCTACGGCGCGACGGCCGACGTCGTGCCGACCATCTCCGTCGAGCCGCCGCGCACGCCGCAGCAGATGGAGAAGGCCGTCAAGGGCCTCGTCACCGGACGCTACGAGTGGGTCGGCTTCACCTCGGTCAACGCCGTGCGCGCCGTGCGCGAGCGCTTCGAGGAGTTCGGGCTCGACGCCCGGGCCTTCGCCGGCCTCAAGGTCGCCGCGGTCGGTGGCGTCACCGCCGCCGCTCTCCGCGAGTGGGGCATCAACCCCGACCTCGTGCCCGCGGGCGAGCAGTCCGCTGCCGGGCTGCTCGAGTCGTGGCCCGAGTTCGACGAGGTCCTCGACCCGATCAACCGCGTGCTGCTGCCCCGCGCCGACATCGCGACCGAGACGCTCGTCGCCGGCCTGCGCGACATGGGCTGGGAGGTCGACGACGTCACGGCCTACCGGACGGTCCGCGCCGCCCCGCCGGCCGCGTCGATCCGCGACGCCATCAAGGGCGGCGACTACGACGCCGTGCTCTTCACGTCGAGCTCGACCGTGCGCAACCTCGTCGGCATCGCCGGAAAGCCCCACGCCGCAACGGTCGTCGCATGCATCGGGCCGGCCACGGCCAAGACGGCGCAGGAGCACGGCCTCCGGGTCGACGTCCTCGCGCCCGAGGCCTCGGCCCTCAGCCTCGTCGACGCGCTCGCCGGCCACGGCGTCGGGCTCGCCGTCGCGGCGGCCGAGGCGGGCCAGTCGGTGCAGCGTCCCAGCGACAAGCGTCCGGCCTCGCGCCGCCGCGCCCGCTGAGACGAGGCCCCGATGATCGAGCGTCCCCGTCGCCTGCGCCAGACCCCCGTCCTGCGATCCCTCGTCGCCGAGACCCGGCTGCACCCGCGTGACCTGGTGCTGCCCGTCTTCGTCGGCGAGGGCCTGACGGAGCCGCGCCCGATCACGAGCATGCCGGGCGTCGACCAGCACACGCTCGAGAGCGTCGTCGAGGTCGCCCACCGCTGCGTCGCGGCCGGACTCGGCGGGATCATGCTCTTCGGGGTGCCGCAGGAGAAGGACGCGACCGGCTCGGGCGCCGTCGACCCCGACGGCATCCTCAACGTCGCCCTGCGTGCCGTCCGCGACGCCGTCGGTGACGACCTCGTCGTCATGGCCGACACGTGCCTCGACGAGTTCACCGACCACGGGCACTGCGGCGTGCTCGACGAGCACGGTCGCGTCGACAACGACGCCACCAACCTCCTCTACGCCGAGATGGCCGTCGCGCAGGCTCGCGCGGGCGCCCACGTCGTGGCGCCCTCCGGGATGATGGACGGGCAGGTCGCCGTCATCCGCGAGGCGCTCGACGCCGAAGGCCTCACCGACACCGTGATCCTCGCCTACTCCGCCAAGTACGCCTCGGCCTTCTTCGGGCCCTTCCGCGAGGCCGTCCAGTCGAGCCTGCAGGGCGACCGCCGCACCTACCAGCAGGACCCGGCCAACATCGTGGAGTCCCTCCGCGAGATCGACCTCGACATCGCCGAGGGCGCCGACATGGTCATGGTCAAGCCGGCGATGTCCTACCTCGACGTCGTCGCGGCCGCTGCCGAGCGGGCGTCGGTGCCGGTCGTGGCGTACCAGGTGTCGGGCGAGTACTCCATGATCCACGCGGCCGCGGCCAACGGCTGGATCGACCTCCGGAGCGCCGCGATCGAGTCCCTCACCTCGATCCGCCGCGCCGGTGCGCAGGTCGTGCTGACGTACTTCGCGCTCGACGTGGCCGAATGGACCGCCTGACACCACTACCATCTGTGCAATCGCAGGAGGTTGACATGTCAGGTACAGGGGATGACGGCGTGCGGTGGCTCAGTGACGCCGAGCAGGCGTCGTGGCGGGCCATCCTGCGCGGCACGAGGCTGCTCGAGCGCGCGCTCGACGACGCGCTCGGCGACGCCGGGTTGCAGCTGAGCGAGTACGAGATCATCTCGATGCTCTCCGAGAGCCCGAACCACCGGCTCCGGATGTCCGAGCTCGCGGCCATGGTCGTCCAGTCGCGCAGCCGGCTGACGCACACGGCGAAGCGGCTCGAGGACCGCGGCTGGGTGACGCGCGAGCAGTGCTCCGACGACAAGCGCGGCGTCGAGCTCGTCCTGACGACCGGCGGTCTGGCTGCAGTCGGCGACATCGCGCGCGTCCACGTGCAGAGCGTGCGCGCCAACCTCGTCGACATCATGACGGCGACGCAGTTCACGGCGATCGGCGACGCCATGGCCATCGTGCGTGACCACCTCGACCCGAACGGCACGAGCGGCCACTGACGACCCGGCGGGGCGCACCCAGCATCGGTTGAGAGACTGGGTGCATGAGCTCGCAGCCCGTCACCGTCCAGACGACCACCGACGCCCCGGCGTCCGCCGCGCTCCTGGCACGGGCCAGCGAGGTGATCCCCGGTGGGGTCAACTCGCCGGTGCGCGCCTTCCGGGCGGTCGGCGGCACGCCGCGCTTCATGGCGAGCGGGACCGGTCCGTGGCTGACCGACGTCGACGGCAAGCGCTACGTCGACCTGATCTGCTCGTGGGGCCCGATGATCCTCGGCCACGCGCATCCCGACGTCCTCGCCGCCGTGACCGAGGCGGCCGCTCACGGCTTCTCGTTCGGCACGCCCAGCGAGAACGAGGTGCGCCTCGCCGAGGAGATCGTCCGGCGGGTCGAGCCCGTCGAGCAGGTGCGCCTCGTCAACTCCGGCACCGAGGCGACGATGTCGGCCATCCGCCTCGCCCGCGGCTTCACCGGCCGCGACGTCATCGTCAAGTTCGCCGGCTGCTACCACGGTCACGTCGACGCCCTCCTCGCCTCGGCGGGCTCGGGTGTCGCGACCTTCGCCCTCCCCGACTCCGCCGGTGTGCCGCGCTCGAGCGCCGGCGAGACGATCGTCTTGCCCTACAACGACGTCCCGGCCCTCGAGGCCGCGTTCGCCGAGCGCGGCCACGAGATCGCCGCCGTCATCACGGAGGCCGCGGCCGGCAACATGGGCGTCGTCCCGCCGGCTCCCGGCTTCACCGAGGCACTGCTCCGCGTCACCAGGGCGCACGGCGCCCTCCTCGTCTCCGACGAGGTGATGACGGGCTTCCGGTGCAGCGCGTCAGGCTTCTACGGCCTCGAGGGACCCTATGCCACAGGGGCGCCCGACCTCTTCACCTTCGGCAAGGTGATGGGCGGCGGCTTCCCGACCGCGGCCTTCGGCGGTCGTGCCGACGTCATGGCGCTCCTCGCCCCGCAGGGGCCCGTCTACCAGGCCGGCACGTTGTCCGGTAACCCCGTCGCCTCCGCTGCCGGCCTCGCGACGCTCCAGGGCTGCACGCCTGCCGTGTACGAGCGCCTCGACGTCGTCTCGCACGCGATCGCCGACGCCGTCGCGAGCGAGCTCTCCGCGGCCTCGGTGCCGCACACGATCCAGTGGGCCGGCTCGATGTTCTCGGTCTTCTTCCGCGACGGGGCCGTCGCCAACTACGACGACGCCAGGGACCAGGACAGCGACGCCTTCCGCCGGTTCTTCCACTCGATGCTGAGCCAGGGCGTGCACCTCCCGCCGAGCGCCTTCGAGTCGTGGTTCGTCTCGGCCTCGCACGACGACGAGGCCGTCGACCACGTGCTCGCGGCCCTACCGGCCGCAGCGCGGGCCGCCGCGACCTCGGACTGACCTGCGGACCGCCGACCCGGCGCCTCGCGCGGCCCCGGTTCGAGGTGATCGCGGCCGCCACGGGCCAGCCCGCGATCACCTCGAACGGGCGTGGGGACCGGGCGACACGGCATACGGCAAGCGGGGATTGTGGGCTCGACCCACGAGGAGGACGCTGGTCGGTGACGGCGGCGCCGTCGGGGTGCCGCCCCGACCGAGGGAGGTGGGGTCGTGCACGCACGCTCCACGACGGTCCTGGGCCGTCCCGGCATGATCGAGAGCGGCATCGCACACGTGCAGGACGTGGTGATGCCGCAGGTCAGGGCGATGGACGGCTGCGTGGGCCTGTCCATGGTCGCCGACCGCATCAGCGGCCAGTGCATCGTCACGACGGCCTGGCGTGACGATGCCGCGATGCGCGCCACCGCCGACACCGTCGTCCCGCTCCGACGGCAGGCGGCCGACCTGCTCGGCGGTGAGGCCACCGTCGAGGAGTGGGAGATCGCCTACCTCCACCGTGACCACCGCGTGGCCGACGGCTGCGCCGCCCGGGTGACGTGGACCGACGGCGACCCGGCCATGGTCGACCGGATGCTCGACGCCTTCCGGATGGGCATCATGCCGCGGGTCGAGCAGCTCGAGGGCTTCTGCAGCGCCAGCCTCTTCGTCGACCGGGCCGCGGGACGGACGTGCGTCACCGCGACGTACGACTCACCGCAGGCGATGATGGCGACCCGCAACGCGGCGATGGGCCTGCGGGCCGACCTCGTGCAGGAGACCGGCATGAGGATCACCCAGATCGGCGAGTTCTCCCTCGCCATCGCGCACCTCGACGTGCCCGAGCTCGTCTGACGCCGGTCGTCCGGGCGCTAGTGGACGGCGGCGAGGAGCACCCCGACGCCGACGAAGAGCCCGCCGAAGACGCGGTTGAGCGTGCGCTGGCCCGACTCGCGCTGGGTCAGTCGCCCCAGCCCGCGTGCCGCCGCGGCGAAGAAGAACCACATGACGATGACGTCGATGGCGATCACCGTCGCGGCGAGCACGGCGTACTGCGGCAGCAGGGGCTGCTCCGGCCGGATGAACTGCGGCGTGAACGCGAGGAAGAAGACGACGGCCTTCGGGTTGGTGAGGTTGACGAGCAGACCGCGGCGGAACATCGACCACGCCGGCTCCCGCTGCACCTCACCCACCCGTGCCGCCGCGGCGCGCGACCGGAACTGGCGGATCCCGAGGTAGACGAGGTAGGCGGCGCCGGCATACCGGATGAGGTTGAAGAGCACCGGTGAGCCCGCGACGAGGACGCCGACGCCGGCGGCCACGACGGCGATGTGGGCGAGCAGCGCGACCTGCTGGCCGAGGATGCCCCAGATCGAGCGGGTCCAGCCGGACCCGAGCGAGTTGGCCATCGTGTTGACGGCGCCGGCCCCGGGGGTGAAGGAGATGAGCGCGCCCGTCGCGACGAGCGTCAGCCAGAGTGACCACGACACGTCACGGAGTGTAGGTCGGCCCCCGTCCGTGGCGCCGGTCGTCCCACGGACGGCGTGACCTCGGCCACCGGTGTCGGGGACCGCCACCGACGGCGTACGCGTGGGGCCATGTCAGCGGGGCACCGCTCGGTGTCGCTGCACGTCACAGGGGGTGCACAGGCTCGGATGCGGATTCGGTCCTGAGCACGACGTTTGAGAGACTGTCGCCCATGGGTGAGAGCACGAGCGGGGTGGCGCCGGGCGCCGACGACCTCACGGTCGTGCACCTCATGCGACACGGTGAGGTCCACAACCCCGACGGCGTGCTCTACGGGCGCCTCGACGGCTTCCACCTCTCCGATCTCGGCCGGGAGATGGCGTGTCTCGTCGCGGCCCACCTCCGAGCCAACGACATCACCCACGTCGTCGCCTCACCGCTCGAACGCGCCCAGGAGACCGCGGCCCCCATCGCGGTCGACCACGACGTCGAGATCGCCACCGACACACGCGTCATCGAGTCCGAGAACCAGTTCGAGGGCCGGTCGGTCAGCCCCAAGGACCTGCTCCACCCGCGCAACTGGCACCTCTTCCGCGACATCACGAAGCCCTCCTGGGGCGAGCCCTACGAGGACATCGCGACCCGCATGCTCGCGGCCGTCGCCGACGCGCGCGACGCCGCCCGCGGACACGAGGCCGTCGTCGTGAGCCACCAGCTGCCGGTCTGGACCGTGCGCAACAAGCTCGAGGGACGGCGCCTCTGGCACGACCCGCGCAAGCGCGAGTGCACGCTCGCCTCGCTGACGTCGCTGACCTACCGGGGCGACGAGCTCGCCTCGATCACGTACTCCGAGCCGGCCGCCGAGCTGCTCGCGAGGGCGAGCAAGAGCGTGGGCGCCTGATGGACCACCTCGACCGACGCACCGCACTGCGGTGGGGCGCCGTGGCCATGGCCGGGGGCCTCGTGACGTTCGCGGCCGCCTGCTCGTCCGACCCGAACTCCGTTGCGGACCAAGCCCGCTCGGGTGACCGCAAGGGCTACGTCGCCGGCGACGGCTCCATCGAGCAGCTGCCCGCCACCGACCGCGGCGAGCCGGTGAAGCTCGACGGCACGACCCTCGAGGGCAAGCCGTGGAGCAGCGCCGAGCGCGCCGGCACGGTCCTCGTCGTCAACGTCTGGGGCTCGTGGTGCCCACCCTGCATCGAGGAGACGCCCGCGCTGCAGAAGGCCTGGGAGACCGTGCAGTCGAAGGGCAAGAAGGTCGAGTTCATCGGCCTCGACAAGCTCGAGGGCCCCGAGACCGGGCTCGCCTTCCAGACCGCCAACAAGGTGACCTACCCGTCGCTGGCCTACGACGGCGGCGTCCCGATCCTCTCCCTCCAGGGCAAGGCCTCCGCCACCCCGACGACGCTCGTGCTCGACCACCGGGCCCGCATCGCGGCGCGTGTCTCCGGTCCTGTCTCGACGACGACCCTGCTCGGCCTCATCGACGACGTCCTCGCCGAGAAGGCCTGAGGTCCTCGTGGGTACCGAGCTCGCCTCCGGGTCACTCCTCGCCGCGGGGCTCGTCGCCCTCGTGGCCGGGTTCGTCTCGTTCGCCTCACCGTGCGTGCTGCCCCTCGTGCCCGGCTTCCTCGGCTACGTCACCGGTCTGTCCGACGTGTCGCTGGAGAAGCGGTCGCGCGGACGGCTCGTCGTCGGGGCGCTGCTCTTCGTCCTCGGCTTCACGGTCGTCTTCCTCATCGCGGCCGCTGCCGTTTCTGCCGTCGGCCTCGCCTTCCGCGAGCACCAGAGCGCGCTGCTGCGCGTCGGCGGTGCCGTGGTCCTGCTCATGGGTCTGCTCTTCCTCGGGCTCGGCCGCTCGTATGCCGCCCCGGTGAGCTGGCGACCGCGTGCCGGACTCGCGGGGGCACCGTTGCTCGGCGCCGCCTTCGCCATCGGCTGGTCGCCGTGCATGGGCCCGACGCTCGGGGCCATCCAGGCCATGGCTGCTCCGATCTCGGCCGAGTCCGGCTCGATCGGACGCGGCCTCGCGCTCGCCGCCGTCTACTCGATCGGGCTGGGTCTGCCGTTCGTGCTCATGGCGGCGCTGTGGGAGCGCGCCGGCACGGCGAGCGACTGGCTGCGTCGGCACCGCCGCGCCCTCCAGAACGTCGGCGGCCTGCTCCTCGTCGCCGTGGGCCTGCTCATGCTGACCGGGGTCTGGGAGGACGTCATCGTCTGGCTCCAGGTGCGGCTCGTCAACGGCTTCCGGGTGGCGATCTGACATGAGCACCGACACCGACCCCGCCACCGGCGAGGCCACCGCCACGGCCGACACGTCCGTCGACGCGGCCGCAACCCGGAAGGCCACGGCCGGCGCGACGCCCAGCGACGGCATACGCACGGGGATGCGTCCCGACCGCCAGGAGCCGACGCTTCCCACCCTCGGCGCGATCGGGATGCTCCGCTGGGGCTGGCGCCAGCTGACGAGCATGCGCACGGCGCTCTTCCTGCTCCTGCTGCTCTCCATCGCCGCCGTCCCGGGCTCGATCTTCCCGCAACGCAACATCGACGCCGGCCGGGTCGCCGACTACATCGCCCAGAACCCGACGAGCTCGCCGTGGCTCGACAAGCTCGGCTTCTTCGACGTCTACGCGTCGCCGTGGTTCTCGGCGATCTACCTGCTGCTGTTCGTCTCCCTCGTCGGCTGCATCGTGCCGCGCACGAAGGTGCACCTGTCGGCCCTGCGCTCGCGGCCGCCGCGCGCCCCCGCCCGGCTCAAGCGTCTCGACGAGCACGCCGAGATCACGACGACCCTCTCGCCCGACGAGGCGCTTTCGGCTGCGCGGGCCGTGTTGAAGCGCAAGCGGTTCCGGCTGCACTCGCACGACGCGACGAGCGTCTCCGCCGAGTCCGGCTACCTCCGCGAGACCGGCAACCTGCTCTTCCACCTGGCCCTGACCGGCATCATCATCGGCATGGCGGTCGGCCACCTGCTCGGCTGGCGCGGCGACATCATCCTCGCCGAGGGCGACAAGTTCGCGTCGTCCGCGGGCACCTACAACACGATCTCGCCCGGCCCGTGGGTCGACACCGAGACGCTGCCGCCCTTCGTCCTCTCGCTCGACAAGCTCCACGTCGAGTTCAACGAGACGCCCGGCCGCTCGTTCGGCACGCCGCGCCTCTTCGACGCGCAGACGACGCTGCAGAGCTCGCCCGGCGCCCCGAAGAGCAGCGAGAACGTCTCGGTCAACCACCCGATCACCGTCGACGGCGCCGACATCTTCCTGCTCGGCAACGGCTACACGCCCGTCATCACCGTCAAGGACGCCAAGGGCTCCGTGCTCTACCGCGAGGCGACGCCGTTCCTGCCGCAGGACGGCAACTACCGCTCGGTCGGCGTCATCAAGGTGCCGTCGGCCTCGCCGAAGCAGCTCGGCTTCACCGGCTTCTTCCTGCCGACCGCCGAGCCGAGCTTCACCAACGGGCCGGTGTCGATCTTCCCCGACACCAAAAACCCCGAGGTGGCGCTCTCGGTCTGGGAGGGCAACCTCTTCCCGGGTGGCGCGCCGCAGTCGGTCTACACGCTCAACACCGACGAGATGAAGCAGGTCACCAAGGCCGACGGCTCGCCCGCGCTGATCCGCCTCAAGCCCGGCCAGACCTACCAGCTCCCGGGCGACCGCGGCTCGATCACCTTCGACAGCGTCAAGCGCTTCGCCGGCCTGTCCGTGCGCACCGACCCCGGCGCCCCGATCAGCCTCGTCTGCGCGATCCTCGCGACGCTCGGCCTGATCCTCGGGCTCACGATCAAGCGCCGCCGCGTCTTCGTCCGCGTGCGGCCGGCCCCCGCCACCACGGGCGACGGCCCCGACGGCGGCACGCTCGACAGCCCTGCCGGCGCCGACGGGCGACCGGCTACCGTGGTCACCATCGGTGGCCTCTCGAAGGACTCCGACCCCGGGCTCGCCGCGATCGTCTCCGCGATCACGACCGGCGTGCACGACCGCCTTGCAGAACGGACCGACCGCTCGTGAACCTCGCAGCCAACGCCAACGCCGCGCTCTACGCGTCGATGATCGTCTACACGCTCGCCATGCTCGCCTTCACCTGGCACCTGGCCGCGCGAGCACCGAAGGTGGCCGACTCGAAGGCCGTCGCCGAGTCCCGTGCCGAGGTCGCCGCCAACGAGCGCGAGGGCGTCCTCGTCGGTGCCGGCGCCCCGACCCCGGCCGAGCGACGTCCGGCAACGCCGTACGCTGCCGGGCCGGGTTTCGAGGAGAGCCTCAAGAGCCGCCAGCGGGGCAGCATCGCCCTGATGCTCACCTACCTCGCGTCGGCGCTGCTCGTCGCGTCGGTGCTCATGCGCGGCCTCGCCGTGGGCCGCCCGCCGTGGGGCAACATGTTCGAGTTCGCGACGGCCGCCACGGCTGCGGTCGGTGCCGCCTACAGCGTGCTCGCCAAGCGCAACAACTGGCAGTGGCTCGGCGTCTTCATCGTCACGCCCATCCTCCTCGTCCTCGGTCTCGCCCTGACGGTGCTCTACACCGAGGCCGGCGAGCTCATGCCGGCCCTCAAGTCCTACTGGCTCGGCATCCACGTCTCTGTGGCCTTCCTCGCCGTCGCCTTCTTCACGCTGGCCTTCGCGGTCGGCCTGCTCTACCTCGTGCGCCTGCGCCGTGAGGAGAAGCCGCCGGCCAAGCCGAACTTCATCGAGTCGCTGCCGTCGTCCGCCTCGCTCGAGCGGACGGCATACAGCCTCAACATGGTGGCCTTCATCCTCTGGACGTTCACGCTCATCGCGGGAGCCATCTGGGCCAAGCAGGCCTGGGGCGCCTACTGGCAGTGGGACCCCAAGGAGGTCTGGACCTTCGTCATCTGGACGGTCTACGCCGCCTACATGCACGGCCGCGCGACGGCCGGCGTCGACCACCGCAAGTCGATGTACATCGCGCTCGCGGGCTACGTCGCCGTCATCATCAACTTCACGCTGGTCAACCTCGTCTCGACCTTCGTGGGCATGCACAACTACTCGGGCATGTGACGGTGATCTGACATGGTCCGTTACTCCTTGCTCCGCATCCTCATCTTCTTCGGGTTCCTCTTCCTCTTCTGGCTCATCGGCCTGCGCAACAACCCCGTGCTCCTGCTCGGTGCCTCGGCGATCGCCTCGGCGGCCGCGTCCTACATCCTGCTGCGCGGCATGCGCGACGAGATCACGGCCAAGCTCGTCGAGCGCCACGAGGCCAAGCTCGAGGCGAAGCACGCGGTCGACCCGACGAGCGACGAGTTCGCCGAGGACCTCGAGGACGAGCGCCCGCTCCGCGACGCCGACACCACGGGTGCCGCGGCCACCGAGGACCCCCGCAACGCCGACCGCTGAGCGCCGACCCCCACTCGAGTGAGCGCCCAACCACAGTCGAGTGAGTGCGCCGTCACACCGGTCCCAGGCGGTTTCAGGGCGTGTGCGCAACGTTGAGTAGTTCGTTGAGTTTATGGGCGGGGGTGTGGAAGCCGAGGGTGGCTCGGGGGCGGGTGTTGAGCAGTT
>NZ_LMSX01000006.1:0-9944 GCF_001429655.1 Terrabacter sp. Soil811 | reverse complement strand
TGGGTTACCGAGTAGGGGCTGCCTGCTCGGCCTATCCGACAGTTGTGGGAGGCCCCGGTGTTTACCGAGCGTACGAGCGTGGGGCTCGATGTGCACGCACGATCGGTCGCGGCAGCGGCGATCGATGGCGTCACAGGCGAGCTGGTCCAGACGCGATTGACCCCGTCACACGAACACATCCAGTCCTGGCTGGCAGCGCTGTCACCGGCGGCCTCAGCCCGTGGCGATGAGGGCAACCGGCGGCTGCACCACCGGTGGGTCGTCTTCACCGAGCGGCGCAAACGGCACACTGTCGCCAACGTCGCGGTCGCCCGAGAGCTGGCCGGCTGGTGCTGGTCGCTGGCTGTCATGGACGACGACTAAGCACCCCGGAAGCCGCTTCGCCGAGCNGTCGCCAACGTCGCGGTCGCCCGAGAGCTGGCCGGCTGGTGCTGGTCGCTGGCTGTCATGGACGACGACTAAGCACCCCGGAAGCCGCTTCGCCGAGCAGGTGGCCCGTGGCAGCGCGAGGAACGACCCGCGAGCCAACTATGAGCAGCCAATCCCACTGGGACACAGCGACGCTCGATCCTAGACACGCGGTCCCGTTCCTGCCGAACCACCGTCCTGCGGTACCCAACNCAGGTGGCCGGTGGCAGCGCAAGGAACGACCCGCGAGCCAACTATGAGCAGCCAATCCCACTGGGACACAGCGACGCTCGATCCTAGACACGCGGTCCCGTTCCTGCCGAACCACCGTCCTGCGGTACCCAACCCGCGCATATCAGTCTGACCGCGCGTCGCCAACGACACGCTCACCAGCCACCTCACGACGAAGCAGAGGCGCCGTCAAGACTCATCAGTCCCGACGGCGCCTCACCCTGCCCCTTGACAGGAAGCCACTACATATCAGCTGGATCGCGAAGGAACCAGAGCCGCCGCCCGCACCGTTGATGAGCACTCGGCTCCCGGTCGAGGCGCGGGCCGTGCCCTGAAGCGCGATCGCGCCGGCCTGCGGGATCGTCGACGCCTCGGCGAAGGTCASCTCCGCTGGCTTGAAAGCCAGGGCCGACTCGCGGGCAACCGAGTACTCGGCGAAGCCGCCCATGAGCTGCAGGTTGTCGCCGTAGACCTCGTCACCCGGATGGAATCGAGTGACGCCCTGGCCGACTGCCTCGACAAGCCCGGCGATATCCGAGSCAAGCGTCGGACGTCGCGGCGCGCGCAGCCCACCCATGCGCGCGTACAAGGGCGAGCCACGAAGGCCCTCCCAGTCGCTGAGGTTGATCGACGTTGCCGCGATCTTCACCAGGACCTGCCCGGCAGCGGGGGACGGAGTCGGGACGTCCTCCATACGCAACACGTCGGGGCCCCCGTAGCGCTCGTAGACGACAGCCCTCATGTCCCCTCCAACGCGGTCATGCCTGGATCCTGTCAGGCCTGCGCCAAGGGCCTGCGTCCTTTCCCCGCGAAGATCCATGCTTGTGTAGACGCGCCGATACCGTTGCGGCATGGCCAGAGGTGACTGCGAGTCCGCCTTCCGCTTGGCAGCTGAACGAGACGGCGTCGACCTAGTGCGCGCAAAGGTCCCGTGGCTGAAACAGCGTGGCCACCTCGGTCTGCCCGAAGAGGCACTGTCCGCAGTGCCCGCCATGCAAGCGATCTTCGAGGCCCTCGACGGCATCGAGGCGGACATGGCCGCCAAGAAGCTGACTGCCCTGCCCGGAGACTTCGTCCACCTCAAGAGCGGGGTCTTCTTGGAGGTGGACGAAAGCCAGCACTTCACGTCATTCCGTCTCGCGACCCTCGACCTGTACCCAGCGACAATCCCTCTCGGCTTTGATTTGCTCGAGTACAAGCGGCTCTGTCGGGAATGGGCGCCACGATCGGATCGGTACCGACGCGACAAGGCTGCGATCGGCTTCGGCCCAAGTGGCCGGCAGAGACAGCGTGCCTACAACGATGCGCTTCGAGATCTCGTGACGCCGGTAATGGGACACCCGCCGGTCATCCGTCTTGCTGCGACAAATCGCGACGGGGTCGCGGCATACGCGTCGGCGCGGGTCCGCATTCGAACGGCTACCGCAGGTTCGCCTCGAGATCAGCTCCAGCCTGGAAATCGACCCTGATAGCGCGAACCCGCACTCCTTTGGGGTGAGCTTCTCGCCAATCACCTATGTGAAGGCACGGCTGAGGGGCACACGAACAACCAAGCTGGTCATCGACTTTCCCTCCATCGAGGACGAGTAGGTCTGGGGCACCCGCCCGGTCACGCCGCAGACCGTGAGTGAGGGAACGTGCGTCTAACCGCCACATACGTGACTGTCGGACGGAACGGAAGAACGCATTGCCCGGGCGGCGAAACCATCGTTCGGGCAGGAGTGACAGTGGCAACCTCGCGGCCTAGCGACAAGCGGCGTTCACCCTCCGGCAGCCTCCCAGCCCGGGCTGGGAGCGGTAAGGTCGGCGACCTACAAACCCCTCCCCCCTTCAGTTGCCAGCTATGTCAACTCACCAGCGTGCCCACATGCCCGGCGGGCGACGCGCCACATGGTCGGAGCCACCTCATCGCCGGACCACGACATAAATGGCCGAGACCTCGAGGTCCTGAAGAAGCATCCCCTTCTGCGCGCCACCGGGGTTCGCTACTGCGCCCGCGAGCCTACGGAACGCGTTCACGACATCCACTGGGGAAGTCTCTCCGATCGACCGCTGAACGTCCGAGTCCGCCATGACGCCCTCCGTGTCCGATCGCGGCATACCCGTGCGGGCGGCCATCTATGGAGGTCGCTCTCTGGTGCCGGGAATGCGAGCCGCGGCTAGTCACCCGCTCGCTCCCGCCTCCGACGACCAGCCAAGCGTTGACGTTCCGGCGGCTAGGTAACGACAACCTATGCGCTGGGGCACTCCGGAGCGCTAACCTGCGTTGGGCGTCTGCTAGGCCGCCGTCCGCGCGCTAGTCACGAAAGCTCGAAACATGGCTACGTTCAGCCCGCAAGTCGTCCAAATGGCTTTGCAGGACCCTGCAGAGAGGGAACTCCTGTCGATTGAACTCGCGAGGCGTGGAATAGTTGCGCACGACAACACCGTCGACTACCTAGTCAGTGTCATCAGAGCCGGAGCGATGACTGCGCAATACCTCATCGCTTCCGGTACGCGGCGGACCCATAGTGACGCCGCGGTGCGAATGAGTTTCCTAATGAACTGGCTCTGGGGGCGTTTAGAGCCTGCATCTACGCGCGAGCCCGAGCCGCTAGCGTGGCTCGACCACTCCGTCGTCACGCTGGCGGCCTTCAGCCCGAGCGTCAATCAACTGGCAGAGGGCGCCTTGGCCCGAATGGGTTCAGTCGCCTTCCTCGATGCGCTCGAGGAGAGCGATCGTCGGGGCGGATTGACCCCAGAGGCGCAGGCTCTTGTGGCGACAGGCAGGAGTATTGCTGAGCGCGTTGCCTACAATGCTGTAAGTGAAGCACGACAGGCTAGGAACCCATGGTGGGGCATCGAAGAACTAAACGGACTAGAGACACCCGCGGGTGACGACGCCATTTTCGCCCTAGCCGGAGGGCGCATCGACTTAGAGGAACTTGGCCGCGTTCTAGAAAGTGGCGAGGCATTCGATGAGCTTGCAGAGCAGTGGTCGCCCTCCGCCGATGCGGAGTTGGCCCACGGGAGCGCCCATCACCGCCTGGTCACGGTGCCTCGTCCCCGAGCTGCTGATCTGATCGCGGCGTTCGAAACCGCGCCGGAACTCCGCGAGCGCGACCGACGCGGGGAGATGCTCGTTTGGTTCGGCACCGATCGCGCGCCAACAATCCGAGATGGTGAGGTTGCTGGTTTTGGGAACGAGGCGTCGTGTCCCAGAAAGGTTCACTACGGCCGCTGCTTGGTGACGGTGCCCGAAGCCCATAGATTCGGCGAAGTACGCACACCGTGGTGGGCGCAGGTGGTCCGACGGTCAAAAGACGGAACGCTGAGGCTAAAAGCAATCGAGAGTTTTGACGGGGCCGATGCCTTCGCCGCCAGCGTCAACGCGACTCTTGCAGAGGAGTTAGCAGACGAGCACGCGGCGCTCATCTACGTGCATGGCTACAACACAACCTTCGAGGCGGCGGCAACACGCACGGCGCAACTCGGGTTTGACCTCAACGTCGAAGGCATCACGGGGTTCTACACGTGGCCATCAGCGGCCAAGGCACAGAAGTACCCACGAGACGCGGACAACGTTGCAGCGAGCGAGCCGTCGTTCTCGGAGTTCCTCGACACGATCACGTCGAAGACGGATGTAACTCGCTTGAACATCATTGTCCACTCGATGGGCAACCGGCTCGTAGCTGAGGCCCTCCAAGCGGCCGCCCCCACACTTCAGGCAAGAGGTGTGAAGTTTGGCGCCGTCGTTCTCGCCGCGCCCGATATCAACGTTGATCGGTTCAGACAGGTCGCGGCGGTATACCCCCACGTCGCCGAGAGCACGACTATGTACGTGTCCGAGCGAGATCGAGCCCTTGGGGCGTCAAGATTTATTTGGGACTCGCCGCGAGCAGGGCTCACACCACCGGTCACGGTAGTGCCAGGTGTGTACACAATTGAGGTAACTGACATTGACGTCTCGCGGTTGGGTCACGGTTATTATGCTGCAGCTCATCCTGTGCTGTACGACATCCGCGAAGTCCTCCGCGGCATCGTCGAGCCGCGGCAACGGGTCCGGTTGCGCCAGTTCAAGGACCCATCCGGCACATATTGGCAACTAAGACCATAACCATCATGCACTTCTGCATTCGCCTGAGCTTAGGTGCCGCCAGACGATCGCGACTCCCGAGATGCGTCTTACCGCCGCTTGTCGGTTGCGTGAGCCCGTCAAGGATCGCCGCTCGGCAATGCGCGCTCAGCATGGTCGAGCGTATATATATTCTGCCAAGTCGACCGTGACCCGACGTGAACGATGCGCTGGGCATGCGGCCACAGCCGCCGACTCAGCTTGCGGGAGCGCCAGATCACGCGGTCTTGGGAGATGTCAGGCAGATATGAGAGCGCCACGGCCGGCACGGTCTTGGCTGGTTACAGAGAGGGACCGCCCGGAGGTCGAGAGCCTCTGCCCGGATTGAGGGGGACCTTGACGTTGCAGCGTCGGTAATCCCTGAGGACTACTCGCGCTGCCCGACGTCCGGGCTTGTCCAGGTGTGGGAGCAGTTGCGCGACAGTGCTGAAACTGCGCTCGAAGCCTTCATGGGGCGCGGGGACGGCCCGAGGACCTTGAGGTTTCGTGATGCGGAGCAAGACACCTTCTCCGTATGAACGCGCGACGTGACCGCTCCTCGGCACTCCGCCCTGCGCAAGACCGGACGTTCCGTGGACCGAGCTTGGGGAAAGGAACCGACCCAGGCGGCACCGGCCACTTTGCCCATTTCGCTGCGGCACATATCGGACAAATGTAACGTTTCGGCCACACCCGGTGCCGAGTCACGGCAGCTGAGTGTCTCCAGGGAAGAGAGCAACGATGACCGCTATCGCACCGGACACTGAAGCAACCACATGGCTGGTCGGGGGTGCTCTCGAGATCGGCTTCACGACGACCTTCGACTGGGTCTACGACGACAAGGGCACCGGCGCCGCCGCGTGCGGCTCGTTCTGGCAGCCCAACGTCTCGGGCATGCCTGGCTACTGGTCGTTGGGCAGCCTCGGGGTCAACAACGGCGGCAACTACAACTACAACCCGTCAGGTGACCGGGCCATCGTCGTCGTCAAGGACTTGACCGGCACGGCGCTGGCCGCCCCCACCGGCTACACCCAGATCTGGGCCGACCACGGCTCCGGCGGTAACAACGACGGCTCCGTCTGGCGACCGATCGCTCCCGACGGCTACATCGCGATGGGACTGGTCGTGGTCGGCGGCTACAACCAGCCGTCTCTGGACGCCGTCCGTTGCGTCTCCCAGTCGCTGGTCCACCGGGCCACCCCAGGCGCATCGGTGTGGTGCGACGCGGGCAGTGGCGCCCACGGCGACTTCGGCTCGTGGGAGGTCCTCCCGCCCGCCGCCGCGCCGGGCACGCTGTCGCTGGCCCCCGGCACGTTCTGTGGGTCAGGGTCCTATGACGAGAACACCGTGCGGGCCGAGCCGACGACCCTCTACTCCTTCGCGGTGGCCCTTCCCGAGCAGCCTGAACCGGCGCCGCCCGCCTACCCGGCGCTGACGAGCAACGTGAACCCCGGACCGTTCGGCGCGGGAGCAGCCACCGTCACCAGCAGCCTGCCGTGGTTCGCCGTCAATGACCCCGACTACCCGGCGCTACAGAGCATGGTCAAGTCGCCGACCTACCGGCTCGAGCGCACCGACAAATGGGCCTTGGACGACGCTTTCTGGTTCAACGACGAGTCGGAATCCATCACCCGGGAACTGCAGGTCACCGTGGGAGTGAACGGCAGTAGCGCCACCTCGTTCGCATCCGAGACGGGTATCGAGCTGGGCTTCGAATACGGGTTCAGCAAGCTCGTCAAGGGCAGCGTCAAGCTGAGTCAGAAGTTCACGTATACGACCTCCAGCTCCAACGGGTGGAGCAGCGAGACCTCGAAGAAGACGACATACGTCGTGCCTCCGATGACGGCCATCGCCATGTACGTGCTGAACAGCACGTACTCCCTCTATCGCCAAGACGGCTCGCAGGTGAACACGGACAGCGCCGGGTACAACGTGCCCGCCACGATCTACGTGACCCAGTTCCCGCCGGCGAAGCCCAAGGTGGCCAACGAGTAGTTTTCCCCTTCGACGTAGGGCTCCCCGGACCCGCAGAGTCCGGGGAGACCTACGTCCCCACTTAGGGCACCGGCCCCCCGACCTCGAGAGCGTGCGGGAGGGGCGCCTATTTGACCGCCTGTCACAACGTGACCTTGACGTAGTTGAGTACTGTCGCCCGCCCACCTCTCACGTTCCGGTGCTGTCATATACAGCTCGCGACGCGTCGTACCAGGGGCTCCAACAGCAACTTGTGTCTTTCCGCCGCTAAGTGTCAACGGCGGCTGAAAATGGACCCCTTCGCGACGGGTGAAAACGGACCCCTCTCCTTGGGTTGGTCATGGTCAGTCCTCGGCGCCCACCGCTGTCGGGACGCGGCCTAGGTCGCGGTTCTTGAGCCGGTAGGAGTCGCCTTTGAGGTTGACGACGTCGGCGTGGTGGACGAGCCGGTCGATCATGGCGGCGGCCACGACGTCGTCGCCGAACACCTCGCCCCACCGCCCGAAGGGCTTGTTGCTGGTGACGATGAGCGAGGCCCGTTCGTAGCGGGAGGACACGAGCTGGAAGAACAGGTTCGCGGCCTCGGGCTCGAACGGGATGTAGCCGACCTCGTCGATGACCAGCAGCGGGTACCGCCCGAGGCGTCGCAGCTCGTCCTGCAGGCGGCCGTCGTGGTGGGCGCCGGCGAGGCGGTCGACCCACTCGGAGGCGGTCGCGAACAGGACCCGGTGCCCGGCTTGGCAGGCGCGGATCGCGATCCCGGTCGCGAGGTGGGTCTTGCCGGTGCCGGGCGGGCCGAGGAAGACGACGTTGTCCTTCGCGGCGACGAAGTCGAGGGTGCCCAGGTGCGCGATGACCTCACGGGACAGACCGCGGGCGTGGTCGAAGTCAAACTCCTCCAACGCTTTTCGGGCGGGGAACCGGGCTGCGCGGATGCGGCCTTCACCACCGTGGGACTCGCGGGCGGCGACCTCACGTTGCAGGCACGCGGCGAGGAACTCCTCGAAGGTCCACGCGTCAGCACGGGCCCGTTCGGCCAGCCGCGGGACGGCCTCGCGTAGCGATGGCGCCTTCAACGCGCGGGTCAAGAACGCCAGCTCGGCTCCCACGTCCCGGGTCGTGGCGGAGATTTTGGCGGGCATGACGCGACCCGCCCGTCGGTGATCTCGTCGGTTTCGGTGATGCCGAAGGCGGTGTCGTACACGGAGAGGTCCCGCTCTTCGACCTGTTCGATGCCGTCGTCACCGGACCTCGTGGGTCGGTGAGCGGCGGTGTGGGCCAGCGCCAAGGCGGCGGCATGGTGGACCGGGTCGGTGATGCTCTGGTGTTTGGCCCAGCACCGTTCATGGGTGGCGACCGGCCGCCCGGCCAGGGTGACGGTCACGGTGTCCAGATCGGCGAAGACCTGCACCGTGCGACCGACCGCGACCGGGTCCACCGAGTAGTCGTTGCCGGCCACGCGCACGTAGTGGTCCCGCCCGAGGCGGAGCTGGTGGCGCCAGCCCGGGACCGGGGCCACCGGCGGCAGCGGCAGCATCGCGGCCCGGTCGGCGTCCCACCGCGCCGTCGGAGCGCACCCGATCCGGCGCACGATCCGGGTGTTCGCCACCGGCAGCCACGCCTGCAGCTGAGCGTTGAAGTCACGCGGGCCGGTGAACGTGCGCCCGGGCAGGAACGAGGTTTCCAGGTACTGGTTGGCCCGCTCCACGATGCCCTTGGCCTCCGGGTCCCGCGGGCGGCACTGGTGCACACCGCAGCCCAGAATGCCGCGGAAGGCCTCGAACTCCTCGGTCAGCCGGGGCCTGCCAGCCCGCCAGGACCCGACCGCCGACTCGTTGTCCCACACCAGCTGCCGCGGCACCGCGCGCAGGTGCTCGCTCAACAACAGCCAGTGCCCCGCGATCAAGTCCGGCGCCGCACGGGAGGCGATCATCACCGCGAACAGCATCCGCGAGTGCCCCGCGGCCATCACCAGCACCGGCGGCCGCGCCACCTGCCCGAACCCGAGCGGGATGTCGACCGGCGGGAACCACAAGTCGCACTGCACCCGGTCCCCAGCGACATACGCGGTGCGGGTGGCCGGGTCCGGCGGCAGGAACAACGGCCGCAGCTCACGCACCCGATCCTTCAGCACCGTCAACGACCGCTGCCAGCCGACCCGCTGCGCGATCACCGTGGCCGGCATCGTCGGACACGAGCGCAGCAGCTCGATGATCGCCGGCTCGACCGCATCCACGCACGAGCCCTTCCCCGGCCGCTCGTACCGGGGCGGGCTGTCCTTGGCCAACGCCCGCCGCACCGCGTTCCGGGAGATTCGCAACCGACGCGCGATCGCCTTGATCGGCATCTGCTCGGCCCGATGCAACCGGCGAATCTCTGCCCAGTCCTCCACGCTGATCACCCTCCACAGGCTCACGGAGAGGGGTCCGTTTTCACCCGTCGATCAGGGGTCAGTTTTCACCCGACGCCGACACTAAGGCCACCCGGATCTGCGGATGAACTCCAAGTCATCCGCCCGCGCGGTTGCGATGACTCTTCAGGGTGACTCTTTATGTGGCCGTCCGCGGCGAGGCGTCCCCGTTCAGACGACCCGAGCGCGCCGTGTTCAGGTTGGGGTGATGACGACCTTGCCGAGGGCGCGGCCCTGCCCGACGTGGGCCAGCGCTTCCGGTACCTCATCGAGTGGGTAGGTGCGGTCGATGTGGATAGCCACGTGACCGGCGAGGCACAGATTGGTCAAAGGCTGGAAGTGGGCCGGACCCGGCTTCACGGCTAGCACCCCGAGGTGGCGGCCCGTGATCATGCCTACCGTCGCACCGATCGTGAGCACCCGAAGCAGTGATCGGACGGACCCGCCGACGCATCGGTACCAGCCGCCGGGAGCGAGCGCGCGACGGTAAGCGAAGACCGACCGGTGGGCCACGAGGTCCAGGATGAGGTCGTACGGCTCGTGGCCCCGGGTGAAGTCATCGCGGCGGTAGTCGATCACCTCATCGGCACCGAGGGTCCGCATGAACTCCAGCTTGTGTGCGTTGTCGACGCCGGTGACGTGAGCACCTGAGCGCTTGGCTAGACGGTATGGAGTGACCGCTCGGGAGCGCTGAGGGGTTGCGGGCCGGGGCCTCACTCACACATGTTCGTGGGTTACCGAGTAGGGGCTGCCTGCTCGGCCTATCCGACAGTTGTGGGAGGCCCCGGTGTTTACCGAGCGTACGAGCGTGGGGCTCGATGTGCACGC
>NZ_LMSX01000005.1:0-30799 GCF_001429655.1 Terrabacter sp. Soil811 | reverse complement strand
CCACCGCTGGCAGCCCACCACCGTCGCGGGCATGCGCGAACGGGTCTGCGTTCTCTGCGGTCGCAACCACTTCGACGCCTCGGTACATCCAGACCGAAGCTCGAGCGAGAACACATCCTTCCACTTCATTCCCTGGGGCGCCGGAGGAGGCGGGGGCATCTTCTGAATCGCCACCGACAACAGCGGCGACCTCAGTACAGATGACCTTCGCGAGGCATTGTTCGCGACCGAGCACCGAGTGGACTCGACGCAAAGCGGCTGCACCATCTGCGTCACATCGCCGCCAGTCGACCGCCGCGGTGGGCTTAAGGGATAGCGCTGGCTGCAGCGAAGTCGGTCAAGGTGGGGGAACCGGGTCCGCATCTGGGTGGTGTGCGCCCCTCGCGCGAAGGCCGGATGAACCCCGAGCCCCGGGAGCTCGGGTTCACGGGCGACTGGGTGGCAGCTCAGGGCTGGTTCGGGATCGACGTCAGGGTCATTCCGGATGTGGAGCGGTGGCCACGGGGCGCATTCTGCGGAACATGCACGATCTCGACCGAACGTTGAAGCGCATGGCCGTCCCCCCTGACGGCAGGTCCCCGTCAGCAGCGAGGGCCGCGCCACCTCAGTACAGCCTGCGCCAGGTGCTGGGCGTGTGGGCGTTGGCGGCACTGCCGATGGCGGTGCTGGCTTGGCTGGTCACCCCGGCGTTGGCGGATCGGCTGAGTGGTCCTGCCGCTTGGCCGAAAGCACTGCTGGCATGTCTGACGGTGGGCCTGATGTGGCAAGGCGTCGTGGTCCTGGTCCTGCTGCGACGCGAGATCGGTCCCCTTCACTGGGGCGCCGTCAAGGACGCGCTGTGGTTGCGTCCGCCACGTAGCCCGGGCACCGGCCGCATCGGTGGACGGCTGTGGTGGGTGCTGGTCCCGGCGATTCTCGTCGTCGGCATCGAGCAGCTCCTGCCCTCGCTGCCGGTCCCGGCCGGTCGAGACCTCGGGGTTCTCCTCCGGTCCTCAGAGGGGCACGACTTCCTGTCGGGGAACTGGCCGTGGTTCGCGGCGATCGTTGTGATGGCCGTCTTCAACACGATCCTCGGAGAGGAGCTGCTCTTCCGCGGGCTCCTGCTGCCAAGAATGCACGGCGTCTTCGGCCGCGCCGACTGGCTGGCCAACGGGGTCCTGTTCGCGGCCTATCACCTGCACATGCCGTGGGCCATCCCCAAGATCCTGCTGGACAGTCTGGCGCTGGCCTATCCCGCCCGCCGGTACACCAGTGCCTGGCTGGCCATCATCGTGCACAGTCTGCAGTCGGTGCTCATCGTGGCGGCGTCACTCGCGCTCGTTCTTCATTGACCGCATGATTCACCTCATGGCCGACCAAGCGGCTAGACAACCGTGCCCTTCCGCCGCGAAGCGGCCGTGTCCTTCCGCCGCGTGTCGTCTGGACAGTAGGCATCCGTGTCGTCCAGGCCCTATAGGTTCAGCCGGACATGAGCGGAGATATGGAGGTACGCCATGGCAGCACTGGTGTCGTTCTACGGCGAGAAGCCCATCGACATGCCGGACAGTTCGGAGCGTCTCTACATCGAGCAGCAGCCTCTCAGCGAGGCGTCCGAGTTCGAGGTGGGCTACCCGGAGCCTGACGTCGTCTACGTCCGCCATCCCGTAAGCAGGAAGCGACTCATCCCTTTGGCGAGCTACCACTCGCAGATCCTCGTCGAAAAGACAAACGACGCGATCGCCATGCTCACTGCGCTCGGAGCGAGCAGGATCGATCTGTCCTACTCGGGCAAGATCTCTGACCAGGCGAAGGCCGACGTCGAGATCCTCTTCGGAGTGTTGAGCTTCGGTGGCAACAAGAGCGACTCGGAACACCTACGGGGCATCTACCAGGCCAGCGGTGACGGATCGCATCCCCGAGCCCTCCCGCCACTTCTATGGATCGACCAGCCGGGTTGGCGAGGGATCATCGACGGCAGACTCCACGGCGGCATGCGTGAGTTCGCGCTGACCTTCACCTACGAGCACGACAGTGGAGTCGACGCCGACCTGGTCTCGAACGCCCGACAAGCGGGCCTGCGCATCGGCGGGGAGTTCAGGAAGGCGCACCGCGTCTCGTTCAACCTGCGGGGAGAGTTTCCGCCCCTCGGCGACGCAGCGCCTGAGTCGTTAGCCGGTGGCCAGGACAACGACGCATTCATGGCCAATTCTTGATCCCTGAGGCTCTGCTGCCTCGACTCTGCCATTGACCGTCGCGCGACGTCCGCTCCGCCCTCGCGTCTCCGTCCTGTCCGCCGCTGCATGTCCCGACGCGCGTCTATCCGCCGCGAAGGGGCGCCTGCCGTGTTCCGGACGTGCCGAGTCGCCACCGTTGCAAGGGCCAGTTGACTGCGCTCGCTCGGGCCGTCGCGTTACGAGCGCGCCCTCCCGGGCGGCCAATTGGACGTCATCGGTTAGCTCTCTGACCAGCACTCGGCGGACACGATGCAGATCGATGACACACCTTCCGCTTGTGGGTCCGTCACGCGCTACGGTCGGCCTGTGGCCGTGACCAGTTTCTCGACGCCGGCAGGTCGTGGCTTCTCTGACGGGGCGCCCTGCACGGGCTTACTGCACTGTCCGGCCCGTACTTGCCGTGGAGTTCGGGCGCGATGCGACCCGCCGGGCTCGTGACCGTGTGCAACGACATCGTCCTGAACGAGCGGCGTCGCATCGTCGAACTGGGCAGCGGTGTCAGCACCGTTCTGCTGGCCCGCCTGCTGCACCAGCGACCACCGCCCGGTGGCTTCCTCATGGCGAGCGTCGAGCACGACCCGGTCTGGGCCCGGTGGGTGCGCGACCAGCTCGATCGCGAAGGCATGGGGACCGATGTCACGATCGTTCCAGCGCCGTTGGTGCCGCACGCCCGCGCCGACCCCGGCCTCGCTTGGTACGACGAGGCGGCCCTGGCCCAGGGACTTCGCGAAGCGCTACGAGGAGACTCGATCGACCTGCTGTTGGTGGACGGCCCGCCCGCTCATGCCACCGGCCACGGCTTGGCCCGCTACCCCGCCCTGCCGGTTCTCGCAGACCTCCTTGCCCCGGGCGCCACCGTCGTTCTCGACGACACCGATCGTCCCGGGGAGCAGGAGGTCCTGCGCCGGTGGGAGCACGAGACGGGCCTCACCTTCGACCGCAGCCCCGAGCGTGGGGGCGTAGCCGTGGCCCGGATGGCCGCCGAGGCCACGGGCACCAGCCATGGCTGACCCGACCTCGACGGGCCGGCGGCCGCTCACGATCGCGCGAATCATCGGAGTGCTGGAGCGTGGGGGGGCCCAGCTCTCCGCGCTGCGGCTGTCCGCCGCCCTGCGCTCCGAGGGTTTCGACACCCGCCTGTACGCCGGGGACGCCACCGACGAAGGGATCGCCCTCGCGGCCGCCTTCGACGTGCCCGTCGAGACCTTCGCTCGGGACGCACACCTGCAATGGGTGCCGTCGACCGATTTCGCAGCATGGCTGCGCCCCCGCCTGGCCGACGCCGACCTCGTCCACGCCCACATGTTCGGGGCCTGGTGGGCGGCAGCGGCCGCCGTGCCCGACGGGGTTCCGCTCGTGGCCTCCGAGCACAACGCCATGACCTGGCCGTACGGCGACCATGTCGCCCAAGCCCGCGCCGCCGCCGGACGCCTTGCGGCCTTCTTCGCCCACGGCCCCGCCGCCCGCGGCTTCGCCGAATCACTCGGCGTCCCGGAAAGCCGGATGCGCGAGGGACGCTCCATCGTCGACGGCTTCGATGCGCGACCGCTGCCCGGCCTGCCCAGCCTCAGGGTGACCTTCGCCGGGCGCCTGCACCCCGAGAAGGGTGTCGACGTCCTGCTCGAGGCACTGGCCCTGCTCCCCGATCCGCCGACGACGCTCCTCCTCGGAGACGGTCCGCTGCGCGAGTCCCTCACTGCCCGGTCGCACGCCCTCGGCCTGTCCGACCGGGTTCTCCTGCCGGGATGGGTGCGTTCGCCCGGCTCCTACATCTCCGGAGCCAACCTGCACGTCGTCCCGTCCCGGGAGGAAGCCTGGTCCCAGAGTGCCGTCCTCGCCCTGGGGCTGGGGGTGCCCGTCCTTGCCAGCGCCGTCGAAGGGCTACCCGTCACGTTGGGACAGGGCCGCGGTGTGCTCGTCCCGCCCGAGGACCCCGAAGAGCTCGCCTGCGCCATGGACGAGCTCCTGCACGGGCGGGGGGTACCCGACCCCACACCGGGGCGCGTCTACGCCGCACGCTTCACCCCTGAGCAGATCGCGCCGTACTACGCCGACACCTACCGGCAGCTCATGCCTGAGCAACCGGCCACCCCACATAAGTCCCACGCCTCACCGTAGCGAGCCGCCGACGCACCCGCGTGACACGAACCGGTCGATCGAGCCGTGACCGGCTCACCGCTGCGTCATCCCGCCGCTTGCGGGGCGCGTCGGCGTTACCGGATCCGCCGACGAGTGGCCGTTCGCACCGAGGTGTTTCAGGCACGGCCACCCGGCGACGCGGCTACTCTCCAGCCGACGACCCGGCGGGAGAAACAACGTCAAATGACCAACGCCGCGTACGCCCAGGCGGCGACGGTGGGGCAGGTGCTGAGAGACTCAGTCCCATGCTCAGCACGACAAGGATCACCATGCCAGCGCAGCGGAGTCCCAGAACCGACCGGACAAGCCCGAACCCGGCCCCGTCCAGTTCGGCTGACTCGCCGGTTTTCGACCGTTCGAGGCGTGGGCTATGAGCGCGGGCGGCGGTCGCAGACCTCAGACCCGCGGGCGGGGACGCGCCTCTCGGCGGTCCCAGGATCTTCCCGGGCTGCCGCGCGACGGCCTTCGGATCGTTCCCCTGGGGGGCTTGGGTGAGATCGGCCGCAACATGACGGTCTTCGAGTACGCCGGGCGGCTGCTCATCGTCGACTGCGGCGTCCTGTTCCCTGAGGAGCACCAGCCAGGTGTCGACGTGATCCTGCCTGACTTCTCCTGGCTCCGGGACCGTCTCGACAAGGTGGACGCGATCGTGCTCACGCACGGCCATGAGGATCACATCGGCGGCGTGCCCTACCTACTGCGCGAGCGGGCGGACATTCCGGTCGTCGGCTCGCGTCTCACGCTCGCCTTCCTCGAGGCGAAGCTCAAGGAGCACGGCATCACCCCCGTCACCGTCAAGGTCAGCGAGGACGACCGGCGCACCTTCGGTCCCTTCGACTGCGAGTTCATCGCCGTCAACCATTCCATCCCCGACGGGCTCGCCGTCGCGATCCGCACCGCGGCGGGTCTCGTCCTTCACACGGGCGACTTCAAGATGGACCAGTTCCCGCTCGACGGTCGGGTGACCGACCTGCGTGCGTTCGCTCGCCTCGGCCAGGAAGGCGTCGACCTCTTTCTCGTCGACTCGACGAACGCGGAGGTCCCCGGCTTCACGGTGTCAGAGGGCGAGCTCTCCCCCGCGATCGAGACCGTGTTTCGGACGACGCCAGGCCGGGTCATCGTGTCGAGTTTCGCCAGCCACGTGCACCGCATCCAGCAGGTGCTCGACGCGGCCCGCGACCACGGACGGAAGGTGGCCTTCGTCGGCCGGTCCATGGTGCGCAACATGGGCATCGCCGCGGACCTCGGCTACCTGGACATCCCGCAGGGCTTGGTCATCGACCTCAAGCAGCTCGAACGCCGCCCGGCGAACCAGATCGCCCTGATCTGCACGGGATCGCAGGGTGAGCCGCTCGCCGCCCTGTCCCGGATGGCCAACCGCGACCACCCCATCCGCGTCACCGAGGGCGACACCGTGCTGCTCGCCAGCTCCCTCATCCCCGGCAACGAGAACGCGATCTACCGCGTGATCAACGAACTGACCCGCTGGGGCGCGAACGTCGTGCACAAGGGCAACGCCAAGGTTCACGTCTCCGGCCACGCCAGCGCCGGCGAGCTCGCCTACTGCTACAACATCGTCCAACCCTCCAGCGTGCTGCCCGTGCACGGTGAGTGGCGTCACCTGCGGGCCAACGCCGACATCGCCATCCGGACAGGCGTCGACCCCAAACGCGCCCTCATCGCCCACGACGGTGCCGTCATCGACCTCGTCGATGGCCAGGCGAAGATCACCGGCTCCGTCCCTGCCGGGCTCGTCTACGTCGACGCCATGACCGTCGGTGGAGCAACCGAGGAGTCGCTCCACGTGCGCCGCACCTTGGCCGAGGAAGGAGTCATCACAGTCGTCTGCATCGTCGATCCCGACACCGGCAAACTCACCGAGGAGCCCGACTACCTCGCCCACGGATTCGAACACGCCCCAGGCGACTTCGCCAAGGCCACACCCGCCATCCAGAAGGCACTCACCACCGCCAACAAAGAAAACATCGAGGACATCGAGCAGATCGAGGAACTCGTCCGTCAGGCAATGTCCAACTGGGCCTACCGACAAACCCGCCGCAGCCCCCTGATCATCCCAGTCATCGTCGACGCCTGAGCCTCCGCAGGCCCGCCGCGAGCAACACCCTCCCGAGGGTTGGATGACGATCTTGGCTGCGGACCCGCCCTCACGAGACCTGGCATGTCCGACGTCACCCACTGCCCCAACCAGCCATCCGCGCTAGAGACGCTGCACTGGTCACCCGATCCTCAACCCCAAGGGCCACCGGACAGACACAGTGAGCGGTGCGCCGGAAGCCCGAGTCATATCGCCGCGATCGTCCACACGTCGGGCTCCATAGGCACCGAGGACCGTATCGATCCTGGGCTGACGCCGTGAGCGAGTTCATGCGGCGGCTTAATAGCCGCTCTCCCCACCACCACCGCCACCGGCACCGCCGTAGACGATCACGAGAACGACCAGCACGACAGCGACTGCCACAAGTCCTGCGATCATCCATCGCTTGGTCAGCACCCGGACCACCCCTCCCATCGGGCGCCAACCTTTTCGGGGTCGGCCCCACACATCACGACGCGCGGCGCCAAGCCATGGTTCAACCGGGGGACGCGACATCGCCCGCTCGACCCGGGAGCGGGTCCCGTCTAGAAGGTCCGTGAATGCCGAGGCGGCTGCGTCCCATCGCCGCGTGCCGGGCCGCACCTCATTCTGCAGGTCGAACAAGACGCGACGGACTTCCCAGACGGACATGTAGCGGACTCTCAGCATCTAGCCCTAATCTCTGCTCGCTGCGGCCGCGCAGCCCTTTGCGAAGTGGAGGCATTCGGTGACGGTCATCAAGTCCCTCTGGGCCAGCGTTCAGGGCGACCCGGTCTTCATGCGCCGGGTCAACGGCTGGTTCACCATCTTCTGGCTCGTGATGATCCCGGTGTCGCTGGTGACGCACTGGGTCAACTCCGTGGTGTACGTGTCAGCGCTGTCGTTGTGGGCTCTCGTCTCGGGCCACTGGTCGGCGTGGCAGGCCGCTCGTGTCGAGGTGAAGCAGCACGAGGAAGCCCAAGCGGCCCGCCACGAGAACCTGGCTGAGGAAGTCGTCGAACAGCTCGTAGAAAAGACAGACGTACAACCCCAGCCCACGACTCAGACTGTCTGAGAGGCGCCGCTGCTGGCGCGGTCTCCCCTCACCGGGTAAACCGCGACCTTCGCGAGGGGGCGGTCGCTAGGACTACCCGTCTGCGTCAGTTCGCCGCTAGCGGGGCACACACTGATACGCGTGTTCGGCCTGCTGGCTGGTGTGTCGGCACGTTGGAAAGGTGCTGCAGCCCCAGAAGGCGCGATACGGCCCCTGCCGCGGGACCAGAACCCCGGCGCGGATGCGGGGACAACGCGGGGTCATCCACCACGCCGTGTCCCGAACCACCTTCCGGTTAGAGCTCGATGTGGGCGCCCATGACGATGGTGCGCTCGGGTGGCAGGTGGAAGACCTCCGTCCGGTTCGCGGCGTTGTGGTACATCCAGGCGTAGAGGCGCTTGCGCCACGTGCGTAGCCCACGGTGGCCCGTCGCCTGGACGGTCAGCACCGAGAGGAAGTAGTGGGCCTGATCGAGATCGACGTCGAGCGCACGCGATGTTCCGACGGCCAGTGCCAGTCCCTTGGGGATGTCTTGGCTGTCGGTGAAGCCCACGTGAACCTTGACGTGCACGAACCCGTCGGTGGCGTCGCCCAGGTCGTCGACCTCGACGCGGTCTACGTGGCGGATGTGGGGCACGTTCTCGTTGACGATCTGTACGAGGATGACCTGTTCGTGGACGACGTGGTTGAAGTCGGCGTTGGCCCGCAGAGCGAGCGGCGTCGTCGTCGCATTGGGGTGCGGGAAGACGGCCACCCCGGGAACGCGCCGGACGAGCTCGGGGTGGTCGCGAACTACCTTGAGGAAGAGCTGGAGCGGGCCCTCGAGGTCTCGTTCCTCGGCATGCAACGCATCGGTCCCGCGCCTGAACGTCGTCATGATCGCGACCACCAGGGCCGCGATGACGAGCGGTAGCCAGCCGCCGTTGACGATCTTCGTGAGGTTGGCGCCGAGGAAGGTCAGCTCGACGGCGACGACGAGCACGATGTACACGACGAGTTTCCACGTCTGGACCTGCCACACGTACCTCGCGAGCAGCAGGAAGAGTGCGCTCGTCAGGAGCAGGGTGCCCGTGACCGCGAGCCCGTAGGCCGCCGCGAGCCGGCTCGAGCTCCGGAACGCCGCGGTCAGCACGAGCACGCCGACGAAGAGGATCCAATTGATGACGGGCACGTAGATCTGGCCGCCCTCCTCACGGGAGGTGTGCCGCACGGCGAGCCGGGGCAGCATCCCCAGTCGCACGGCCTGCCGGGACACCGAGAAGGCGCCCGAGATGACTGCCTGCGAGGCGATGACGGTGGCCACCGTGGCGAGCAGCACGAGGGGCAGGGCGGCCCACGACGGGGCCAACAGGAAGAAGGGGTTCGACACGACGGACGGGTCGGCGAGGATCATCGCACCCTGCCCCAGGTAGTTGACGGCGAGCGCGGGGAAGACGACGACGTACCAGGAGAGGCGGATCGAGCGGGCGCCGAAGTGACCCATGTCGGCATAGAGCGCCTCGGCGCCGGTGATGGTCAGCACCACCCCGCCCATCGCGACGAACGCGATGAACGGGTGCTGAGCGACGAACATGAACGCGTACGTCGGCGAGATGGCCTGGAGGATCAGGGGGTTCGCGACGATGTGAGGCAGGCCGAGCATGGCAAGCACCGTGAACCAGAGGACCATCACCGGACCGAAGGCCTTGCCCACGACGCCCGTGCCCCAACGCTGGATGACGAACAGCCCGGACAGCACGACGAGGGCAATCGGCAGCACGAGGTCGGCAAGGGTGGGGTTGGCGACCTCGAGTCCCTCGATCGCCGACAGGACCGAGATGGCGGGCGTGATCACCGCGTCCCCGTAGAACAGGGCGGCGCCGAGCAGGCCCATCGCCATGACCGCTGCGAGCCGACGAGTGCCTTGCAGGTGGCGGCGCAGGAGCGCGACGAGCGCGAGGATGCCGCCCTCCCCGTCGTTGTCGGCCCGCATGGCGAGTGACACGTACTTCATCGACACGACGAGGGTGATCGACCACAGGACCATGGAGATCACGCCGAGAACATCACTTCGGTTGGCCCGCACCGTGTTGTGCTCGATGCTGAAGACCGTCTGCATCGCATAGAGCGGGCTCGTGCCGATGTCGCCGAAGACGATGCCCAGCGCGCCAAGCGCCAGCGGAAACGTCCTGCCGCTGCTGTGATGGTGGCCGTGGATGCCGCTGGGGCGCGCCGCACCCGGTCCCGCGGATTCTGGTTGCCGCGCGGCCGGCGGTGTCGCTTCGCCCGCGGACGTCACACCGTCATCGTGGCACGGGTGCCGACGGCCCGTCCGACGAGTCCGGCAGATCCGCTAGATCACGGACCTCACCAGATGTCTGCACTCGTCGGCACGGGCACGGAGCAGCGTGCGTCTTTTCGCCGCCTGTCMGGCGCATCTCCCATGGCACGAGTCCGGGATTAGCCCTGTATGTCGCGCAGCGCACAGACATCCCCGAGCCCCCGGCGCACTCTCAACTCATGAACACGAAGAACCACCGTCGCGGGCATGCGCGAACGGGTCTGCGTTCTCTGCGGTCGCAACCACTTCGACGCCTCGGTACATCCAGACCGAAGCTCGGGCGAGAACACATCCTTCCACTTCATTCCCTGGGGCGCCGGAGGAGGCGGGGGCATCTTCTGAATCGCCACCGACAACAGCGGCGACCAGTACAGATGACCTTCGCGAGGCATTGTTCGCGACCGAGCACCGAGTGGACTCGACGCAAAGCGGCTGCACCATCTGCGTCACTCCGCCGCGAGGCGACCTCCCGTGAGCGGCAGCTCCGCTCAGCTTCGATCACTCGTGTTTCTGGGCGACGAAGGCCGCGATTACCTCTTGCGAGGGGTGACCCCATCCGATGCAGAACGGGTGACCCGCGGGGTCGGCGTAGACCTGGTGTCCCTCTTCGCTCGTGAGGTCAGGAGCCTTCATGAGCAGGCTTGCTCCGAGCGCCATGGCTCGCTCATGAGCCTGGATCGGCTCCTCCACGTGCAGGTCGAGGTGCATCTGATGGGGGGATCCGTCGGGCCATTGCGGTGGGACGTGGTTCGGGGCGTGCTGAACGCCGATTCGCCAGTTGCCGGCCTCGTCGATGACGCAGTGGAACTGCTTGTCTCCGAAGACGTGCCCGCCCACGAGGCCAGCCCAGAATGCGCTTTCGGCGTCAATGTCGGCCGCATCAAAGACCGTGACCTGCCTGATGATCTTCATCCTTCTGGTCCTCTCACGAGCTTTGCCTTCAAGGTACCCAGCAAAGAGGACGGTCTACTTCCGGAACGGTCGAAGCTTGAATGGTCGCACCGTCGGGTTACTACACGCGCCGCGTGGCCCCCTGAGCCGATCCGTCACCCCGGGAGCCGTCGTGACGTAGACGTCTCCCCCAGTTCCCTGACGCCGACACTCGGGTGGTCAACGAGACGAGCACGAGCATCGCCGGCGTCCCGCGGGATACAGATCACCGAGCATCTGGGCCAGGAGAGGCACGCCAGTCCGGCCGCTGGAGGCGGGCAGCACTCCCCAGCCTGGAACTCGAACCGGCCGATGTCCTTAGCCCACCCAGCGGGGTATCTGCCTCTTGTGGAACGTCGACCAGGCGGTGGCGAAGTCAGCGGTGGCTCGGTCGGCGCGGGCCTGCTCCAGGGCATGCAGGCGGCCGAAGGTGAAGGCGTTGTCGCCGTCGAGGTGGGCCTGCATCCCGTACTCACGTAGCCGTTGACGGGCGACGACCGAGTCCTGACGGACCCCGAGGGCCTCCTGGACCTTCTTGGCGGAGGCTGCCAGGGAGCGGGCTCGCTTGCCGACGACAGGTGTGGCGGCCTCAGCGGCGTAGCGCAGCCGCTTGGCCTTCTTCCGCGCCTCGTGAAAGGCGACGTCGCGGGCCTCGGGATCCTGCGCAGACGTGATCGCACGAACCTCGCGATCCAGCCGTTTGACGTCGCGGCGCAGCAGCCGGCGTACGCCCTCCTCCGCGGCCGCCTCGGCGTCCGGGCTCAGCGGCGCAGCCCCGACCAGGTCGTCGAGGGCGTCGAGCATCCGAAGGTACCGTTCGCTCTCGAGGGCCTCTAGGGCACGTTCGCGTCCGGCCTCGTATGCCGCGCTCAACTCGTCGTCGATCCGCGCGGCGACGGAGCCGACGACCAGCTCTGGGGGCTCCTGTCCGAGCACCCCCGTCAGGTGCTCACGCAGGACCTGCGCGTCGCGGGCTTGCCCGAGGGACTCACCGAGCCAGCGCAGCTCCGCTCGGACCGGATCGGTCGCGGCACGCTCGAGCATCGGGGCGAAGCTGGTCAGCGCGGACCGGAGCCGGCGCGCGGCAATCCGCATGCGATGGATCGACCCGGCCTGCCCGGCCCGCACGCCAGCGTCCCGCAGTTGCAGCTTGGCCGTCTGCTCCGTCAGAAGCGCGACGAAAAGCAGCCCTGCAGTTCCTCCGGCCAGGTCGTCCTTCGAGGGCGGAGCCGGGAGAGCCGATGCGAGCTCACCGACGGTGCGGGCGAACTTCGAGGACACCCGCGCCGGTGAGGCTCCCGCAGCCACGAGGTGCGCCTCCACGGCGTCCAGCAATGTCGGGGACGCACCGTCGAGCTCGACCTCCCATTCCCGCCACGACTGCTCCGGGCTCCGGTCGTCCAATCTGTGCGCCCGCACATGGTCGTCGCAGACCCGGGCAAGGACGGCGCCGTCAGAGCCACACAACACATACTCACGACGGGTCGTGCTCACCGATGCGACGGCACCAAGCAGACGGTCCCGCACGATGGCCCGCACGTGCGTGAGCAACGAGGCGGGCACCGTCTCTCCCCTGCCTGCCCGAGTGGAACCTGCAGCTCGGTGCGGGTGTCCCCGCTGACGGGCAGCTTGAGGTGCCAGCCGGCGTCGGCGCCGCCGCTGCGTCGTCGCAGGGTCACTCCTCGGCGGGCCAGATCCAGACCCGCCGTGTCGAAGTACACCGCGTCCAACCGGAACTCCTCCGGCGGACGGACCGAGCCCACGCCCTCGGCCTCGGCCAGGTTCGGCAACACCATCGTCGGGTCGACGTCATATTTGCGCTCAACCTCGTCATGCCGAGTAGGGCTCATGTCCATCATCTTCGCGCAGCAGCGGCGGCCGGGAGCCGGGATGCCACGGTTGACCTCTCACGGTGGGTGCCGGGCTCGGCCAACCCTCCGTGCGCACTGCACTCGACTGGGCAGACCCCAGCGTCGAGCCGCCCCCCGACGGCTATTTCGGGTGGCATCCGCAGCGTCCGGTAACCGGGCACTTCGACCGCACAAAGCGTTGCGTCCGTTCGCCGCATCTTTAGATCGCGCTTTCACGCACCTTCGCCAGAGAGCAGGTCGAGGAAACGTTCTGCGTCGCCGGTGCGGGGCAGGTTGTTGAACATGACGTATGGCCGTGGGCGGCCGTCGACCAGGTCTAGCAAGCGACGCAGCTCGTCATCCGTGTGTACGTGCCGCGATCCCGTGGTGCCGTGCAGGCGGTAGTAGGTCTGCTCCGGTGTCACCGTCTCGGTCTGCATCGGGTCGACTACATGCACCAAGTCCAGCTCGGCACACAGCTCCCTGAGCAGCGACGTGGGCCACTCGCCGCGGGGCTCCCACAGCAGCCGACCGGCCGGCCGCTCCACCTTCGAGAGGAAGCCACGCAGGCGCTGGACGTTCTCCGCCGTCGGGCGGAAGCTCTTCGGGCACTGGAGCAAGACAGCGGTGGCCCGCAGCAGGCGGGCGCACTCGAGAGTCCGCTCCCAACCTGCAAGGACCTCAGGCGTGGTCCGGAACCCTCCCACCTGGCCGTGGGCGCTGTGCGGCAGAGGCTGTTTCAATCGGCGGTAGGTCGGGCTGTTGGACTCGTGCGTGACGATCTGCCACGCCTTCATCGTGAACTCGAAGTCGTCCGGTACTTGGGTCCGCCAGCGCGTGAGCACGGCGTCCGCCGGCGGGTCGTAGAACGTGTTCTGCACCTCGACGACGGGGAAGCGCCGCACGTACGACGCCTGCGAGACCGTCCAACCGCACAGGCCGACCCGGACGTCCACGCGCCTACGCCTTCCCGGGCGACGACGACTCAAGGCTCACGACTGTCATCCCCACCCTCGAGGGGCGGTCCATGGCAGCGAGAGCCGTGCCGGCTTCCTCGAGTCCGATGACGTGGCCGACGAGGTCGGCGGGGCGCAGGGTGCCGTCCTCGATCAGGGCGAGCATCGCGGGGTAGTCGCGGGCAGGCATGCCATGGGAGCCGTGGATCTCCAGCTCCTGGGAGATGACGAGGTCCATCGGGAGCGGCGGGGTCGAGTTCGGGCCGAGCAGCAGTCCGGCCTGCACGTGTCGTCCACGCCGGCGCAGGCTACGCACCGAGGCGACCGCCAGTTCGGGCGAGCCAAACGCGTCGATGGAGACATGCGCGCCGCCTCCCGATACCGCCCGGATCGCCGAAGCCACGTCCTCAACAGCCTCGCCGTCGACAACCGCAGCAGCGCCCAACGACGAGGCCCGTTCCAGCGCAGCAGGATTCACGTCGACAGCGACGACCTGGGCACCAAGAGCCACCGCGATCATCACCGCCGACAGACCGACTCCGCCACACCCGTGCACCGCCAGCCACTGACCAGACTCAAGACGACCGTGCGTCGTCAGAGCCCGGAACGCCGTCGCGAAACGACACCCCAGCGACGCGGCCGTCACGAAGTCGACCGAGTCGGGCAGCCGCACGAGGTTCGTGTCGGCCCCGTGGATCGCCACGAGCTCGGCGAACGACCCCGGACCCGTGAAGCCCGGCTGCGTCTGGTCGGGACACACCTGCGCCTCGCCGGCAAGGCACCACGAGCACACACCACACCCGCACACGAAGGGCACCGTCACCCGGTCGCCGACAGCCCAGTCCCGCACGCCAGTCCCGACCGAGGCCACGACACCGGCCAGCTCGTGGCCGGGGATGTGCGGCAACGACACGGGGTCGTGCCCCTTCCACGCGTGCCAGTCCGAACGGCATACGCCCGTCGCCTTCACAGCGATGACGACCCCGCCCGACGGACACTCGGGCTCCGGAACGTCCCGCAGCTCCGGCATACGCCCGTAGTCGTCGTAGACGACGGACTTCACGACGCGTGCGGGTCCGTCAGGACGTCGCGCCACGAGTGCTGGGGCGAGTAGCCGAGCAGGTCGCGCGCCTTGTCGATGGAGTAGAAGGTCTCGTTGCGTCCCATCGGCCGTCGCAGCTCGACCCCGTCGTAGAAGCGCTCGCGCACCTCGTCGGTCGTCGCGGCGACGGACATGTCGGCGTTGGCGACGTTGAAGACCTCGAAGCCCAGACCGTCGACCTCGAGGCATCGCTGCACCATCTGGCCGAGGTCGCGGGTGTCGATGTAGGCGAAGATGTTGCGCCGCCGCGGCGCCGGGTCCGTGAGGAACCGCGGGAACATCTCGGCGTACTCGTGCGGCTCGATGACGTTGTTGATGCGCAGGCCGTAGATGTCGAAGCCGGTGCGGGCCTGGAAGGAGCGCGCCGTCACCTCGTTGGCGACCTTCGACATCGCGTAGGAGTCCTCCGGCACCGTCGGGTGCTCCTCGTCGACCGGCACGTAGAGCGGCCGCCGCTCGCCCTGCGCGAAGCAGACGCCGTACGTCGTCTCCGAAGACGCGAAGATCACCTTGCGCACGCCGAGCCGCGTCGCGGCCTCGAGCACGTTGTACGTGCTCAGCACGTTCGTCGCGTACGTCTTCGCCTCCGACGTCAGCAGGATCGCCGGCACTGCGGCGAAGTGCACGACGGCGTCGTAGGCCGGCTTGGCCGGCAGGTCCAGCTCGTCGAAGCGCGCCAGTCCCGCGAGCGCCGAGTAGACCTCGCCGGCGTCGGTCAGGTCGACGCGGAGGTCATCGACGGCCGCATGCCGCAGCGGCACGAGGTCGGCGTTCGTGACCTGGTGCCCCTGCTCGGCGAGGAACGTTGCGACGTGCTTGCCGGCCTTGCCGCTGCCGCCGGTGAAGAAGATGCGCATACCCCGATCCAATCACCGATCCGGCGCACAACCCGGGCACGCTCGGACGGTGAGCCTCCAGACGCATTCCCCAGCCACGCAACACCCTCGGACCAGCTCTTCAGTCGACGCCGGGATCGATGAGCCGCTGGCGCACGGCATACATAGCCGCCTCCATGCGCGTGTGCATCTGCAGCTTGTCGAGGATGTTGCGGATGTGGCTCCGGACGGTGTTCTCGGTAATGCTCAGCTCGTCGGCGATCTCGCGGTTGAGCCGGCCCTGCGCGACGCACTGGAGGACCTCGACCTCGCGCAGTGTCAGGCTCGGCCGCAGCTCGAGCGCCGGCGTAGGCGGCTGAGCCGGGGGTGAGGTGCTGATCTGTTTGAACTCGAGGAGCAGCTTGGTGGCCATCGCCGGTGAGAGCTGGGACTCCCCGCTGGCCACGCCACGGATGCCGGCCGCGATGTCCTCGATGACGCTCTTCAGGAGGTAACCGTCGGCGCCCGCACGAATTGCCTCGAAGAGGTCAGCGTCATCGTCGGAGCCGGTGAGCATCAGGATCAGCACCGAGGGGACGCGCTGCTTGATGATCCGGCACGCCTCGATCCCTCCGCGTTTCGGCATACCGACGTCCATGACGATGACGTCGGGAAGGAACTCCTCGGCCTGGTGGACCGCCTCGACCCCGTCGGCCGCCTGTGCCACGACCTCGATGTCGTCCTCGACGGCGAGCACGGTCTGCAGCCCCCGGCGGTAGAGGCCGTGGTCGTCAACGATGAGAACGCGGATGCGATCCGCGGCCGAGGTCACCGTCCCATCCTCGCGCACGACTGGGCCGGCTTGGCCGCCAGGTCCAGCTCGTCGAGGCGCGCCAGCCCGGTGAGCGCCGAGCACAACTCGCCGGCGACTGCGCGGGCGCCGGTCACGCCCCGACTGTTGGGAGCAGGGGGAGCAGCATCTCGCTGAGCGCTTCCTCGGTCTGCCGGGCGGTGAGCCCGCCGTCGAACCGGAGGATCCGCCACGTCGTCGCGTCACAGATGGCGATGATCTGGGCCAGTCGTCGGGTGCGAGTCGCCTTGTCGTGGACGCCTTCGAGGTGCTCGGCGAAGGCCTCGCGGCACCAGCTCACGTGGTAGCCGCGGCTGCGGGCGGCGAGCTCCGGCACACCGGGCGCCTGCCCCGCCTCGGCGTAGAGCTTGAGGATGAGGGCGCCGTGGTTCTCGTAGTAGCGGACCAGCGAGTGCAGCGTGCCCTCGGGGCTCTCCCCCACTGCGGCCGCGCGGTCGGCGGCGAGCCGCGAGAGCTCACGCTCGACCGTTGCGGCCAGGAGCCCGTGCTTCGTGCCGAAGCGCCGGATCACCGTCTGCACCGTGACCTCGGCCGCGGCGGCGACGTCCTCGAGCCGGATGCGGTCGTACGGGACGTCGGCGTAGAGGCCGAGCATCGCGTCGATGATCCGCTGGCCGGTCCGCTCGGCCGCCTCCGCCCGGGCCGTCATCCGGTACGCACGAGCCGCCCCATCTTTCATGCGAGCAATGCTAACCTCAATATATTCATGTCAGTCTCACTAAGTTCAACTCACCCAAGGAGCACTCGATGGACCACTACACCCCCGCCTCCGGCAGCGAAGGCACGCTCGCCGGGAGCACCGCCCTCGTGCCCACCCGGCTCGGCCGGCTTCACGTGCGTCTCGTCGGCGACGGGCCCACGACCGTGCTGTGGTCGTCGATGTTCGTCGACAGCCACACCTGGGACCCTGTGCTGCCGCTGCTGCCTCAGGGGCGCCGGTACGCGCTCGTCGACCCGCCCGGATTGGGCCTGAGCGAGCCCCTGCGCGAGGCCAGCGACATCGCCGGCGCCGCAAACGCGGCCACCGACCTGCTCGCCGGACTCGGCGTGGACGGCCCGGTCGACTGGGTCGGCAACGCCTTCGGCGGGCACGTCGGCTTCAAGCTCGCCGCGCGAGCCGGGCTGCTCCGCAGTCTCGTGGCCGTCAGCTCACCGGCCCAGCCGGTCGACGCCCCGCTGCGTCGGCAGATCACGCTCCTGCTCCCGATCCTTCGCACGGCAGGTCCCGTGGGGCCGGTGCGCACGGCGATCCTCGCGGCCATGCTCACCGATGCCTCCCGAGACCGTGCGCCTCTGCGTCAGGTGGTGGAGGAGTCCTTGGCGCGGCCCACCCGCCGCAGCATGGCCTTGGCCGTCCGCTCCTTCATCCTCAACCGGGTCGATGTCACCGCTGAGCTCGCCGACCTCACGGTCCCGAGCCTCTTCGTGGCGTCCGACGACCGCGGCGACTGGAGTCCGCAGAATGCCGAGGATGCCGCCGCTGTGGCACCCGACGCCGCAGCGGTGACGGTCGAGCGAGCTCGCACCCTGGTCCCGCTGGAGCAGCCTGAGGCCCTGGCCTCCCACCTCCGCCGGTTCTGGGACCGCCTCGCGTGAGCATGCGAAGGGGCGGCTCGGGTCCGAGGGTCAGGATCCGAGCCGCCGCTGTCGATCACGTGGTGAGGAGCCGGCCTCTCAGCAGAGAGACTTCGCGACTGCGTTCTTGGCCTGGCCCCCGCCGACGGCCTGAACGAGCTGCCCCACGTTCTCGAATCCCGGGACGCCGCCGCTGTTCACCGTCTTGTGCACCTGGCCGAAGCACGCCGAAGTGGACGGTGCTGCGTTGGCGCTGCCGGCGAAGCCGACCATGGCGAGAACGGCGATGGACCCCGTGGCGAGAATGCGCTTCATGAGACATCCCTTTCTGTTGGTGGGTGCGAGTCACCCATCAACACCTATTCCGCACGGGGGATGCGTCCGGATGCAGTCCGCCCGGACTTTTCTTCCGGGCGGCTCAACCGCTGACATGATGACGACCATGCAGGACGACGCGGACCGGCAGACCGAGACCCGCGCCCTGCTGGCCGAGCTCGGCACCGCCATGATCGCCACCGGACAGCCGGTGCAGGAGATCGAGGAGGAGCTCGCCGAGGTGAGCGTCCGCCTCGGATTCCCCGAGGTCCAGGCCGCCGTCGGACCGACCGGCCTCATGGTCAGCCTCACCCCGGGTGGCCCGTCGACCTTCCGCTCGGCCCCTCCCGGCCTGCGCCTGCACCAGTCGGCGAGCGTCCGTCTCATCCGCCACCAGCTCGTCACCGGCGTGCTGACCATCGCCGCCGCCCGCGACGAGCTCGCCGCCACGGCCAGGCGCCCCGTCCAGCAGCCGGCCTGGCTCGTCGCCCTCGCCTGGCCCGTCCTCGCCGTCGGCATCGCGCTCATCCTCCAGCCCGGCTGGGCCAACGTCGCCGCAGCGGCGGTCTGCGCCCTCATCGTCCTCGCTCTCGTCCAGCTCGCCGAGCGCTACGAGGTGGTCAAGGCGCTGCTCCCGACCTTCGCAGCCTTCGCCGTGTCGCTCGTCGTCTTCGGCGCCGCCAACGCGGGCCTGCTCGAGGGGCCGCTACGCACCGTCCTGCCCCCGCTCGCGGTCCTACTGCCCGGCGCGCTCGTCGTCAACGGCATGTCCGAGCTCGCCTCCGGCCACATGCAGGCCGGCTCGGCCCGACTCGCCTACGGCCTGACCCAGCTCGGCCTCTTTGCCCTTGGCCTGCTCATGGCCACCGCCCTGCTCCGGATTCCGACCCAGACCCTCGTCAACCTCCGCGTCGACGAGATCGGCTGGGCCGGAGCCGTCGTCGGCCTGCTCCTCATCGGCGCGAGCATCTGCCTCATGGAGGGCGTCCCACTGCGCATGCAGGGCTGGGTGCTGCTCGTGCTCAGCCTCGCCTTCGGCGCGCAGGTCGCCGGCCAGGAGCTCGGGTCGATCGCCCTCGGCGGCTTCGTCGGCGCCATCGCGGCCAGCCTCGGCGCCAGCGTCGTCGAGCTGCGCCGCCCGCAGCTGCCGCGCCTCGTCCTCTTCCTCCCCGCCTTCTGGCTCCTCGTCCCGGGCAGCCTCGGCCTCGTCGGCGTCACCGAGCTGGCCGCCGGCCGCGAGTCCGCCACCGACGTCGCCCTCGGCCTGCTCGGCGTGGCCATCGCCATCTCGCTCGGCCTGCTCGTCGGCTCCTCCGTCGGCCGCGCCCTCCGCGGCCGGCTCGCGACCCCCGTCGCACGCGTCGACCCCACCACGTGAACCGCGGCCACGGCATACGACCCCCACGGCATACGACGCCCACGGCATACGAGCCCCACGGCGTACGGCTAGAGTCGGAGACGCAACACCCTGTCCTCTCGCCAGGACGGGGTGTTGCGCGTTGCCCGCCGGTGCGGACAGCGGCACCGGGGGTACGGAACGTAGGCTCTAGGGTCAACTGGCCCCAGACCAGCACGCCGAGGAGGCACCGTGTCTCAGACTTCATCCCGGATCAGGACCATCCTGCCGACGTCGAGTCGCACCGCGTTGGGCGCGACCGTCGCCACCGGTCTGCTGACCGCTCTTGCCCAGGCCCCCGAGCGCCTAAGCCGGCTGCTGCGCGACCGCTACCCCATGGTCGCCGTGACCGGCATGACCGGCGTGGGCAAGAGCCAGCTCGTCGACCGCCTCTCACGCCGCTCGACCGACGACGCCGCCGCCGAGGTCGGCTCGGCCACGATGGAGCGCCGCACCCGCAAGGGCGCCAAGCTGCACGGCTTCCGCTTCCTCGTCGTCCCGGGCGACAACGCCGCCACCCGCCTCGCCGCCCTCGACGAGGTCTTCCACGACGAGCCGGTCGACGGCCTCATCCACGTCGTCGCGAACGGCTACGCCACCCCGCGCCGCGCCGGCGGCACGAGCGGCGTCGCCACCGCGAGCCGCGAGGAGCAGCTCGCCGCCGAGCTCGAGGACTGGACCATCACCTCGCACCGCATCGCCTCGCTGGCCGTCCGCCGCAGCAAGCCGATCTGGCTCATCATCGCCGTGACGAAGACCGACCTCTACCCCGACGACGTCGACGAGGCCGTTCACTACTACTCGCCCGGCAGCGGCACGCCGTTCGGCGACAAGGTCGACGCCCTGCGCGCCCTCGCCGGCGGCGCCAAGCTCTCCATCGACGTGCTCCCCGTCTCCAGCCAGGGCGGCGACCGCAAGTCGGCCCTCCCGGAGAAGCGCGCCGGCGCCATGGTGGACGCTCTCGCCACCCGCCTCGGCCAGCTCAGCGGCCACGCCTGACCCGGGGCGTCCCCGCCCGGGGCGTCGCCGCGGCGGCACCGACCCACGTCAGTAGCGGTCGGCCTCTCGCAGCGCCTTCGGCCGGCCGTCGGGGTCGTGGATCAGGTCGAGCGGCAGCGGCGCCCACGCCCGCTGACGGGCCGTGAGCTGCGGCATCGGCAGCAGGCGCAACCGCCCGGGCGGTCGCGCCCCGTACCTGCCGCCCACGTGCCAGGCCTCGAGCTCTGCTGCACGGCTCGCATAGGCCTCGAACATCCCCACGGGATCGAGACAGTCGCCCATCGCCGCCTCGAGGCCGCCGTCGCCCACCGCCTTCAGCCGGTCGAGGTGCTCGGCGGCCAGCGTGAGCCGCAGCTCGCGGGCATATGCCTCGTCGAGCACGACGGCCGACAGCTCAGAGTCGTGCGTCCACGAGCGTCGGCTGAAGTTGTCCGAGCCGATGCCGGCCCACGTGTCGTCGATGACGCAGACCTTGGCGTGCACGTAGACGGGCACGCCGGCACGGTTCTCGAGGCCGTATGCCGCCACGCGGCCGGGAGCGACCGCCTTCAGTCGGGCGATCGCGCGGTCACGACCGAGCAGCTGCGGCACGCGGTTGACCCCGTCGAGGTCGGGGACGAGCGGGATGACGACGACGAGGTGCAGGCCCGGCTGCATCCGCAGCTGCTCCTCGAAGACGCGCGCCACGTCGTGGCCCCAGAAGTACTGGTCCTCGACGTAGACGAGACGCTCCGCCCGCTGCACGGCCTTGGCGTAGCCCCGCGCCACGCTGCGCTCCCCGCCCCTGGCGAAGGGATAGTCGCGGCCGTGCCTGAGGTCGGGATAGGTCCGGAGGAGCTGCACCGTGTGGTCCCCGGCGGGCGGCGGAGGCGGCCACTGCTCGGGGAGCGGCGCCGGCGAGCTGGCCAGACCACGGGCCTGGTCGGCCGCGCGTCGCCACGGAGCCCGCGTCAACGGCGTCGGGTCCTCCCACCGCTCCCGGAAGACCGTCTCGACGTCGTGGACCGCCGGCCCCTGGATCGACGTCTGGACGTCGTGCCACGGCGGGTGCGCGCCGTACTCGTCGGCGAGGCGCTGGGGCTGCGGGTCACCCTCGTGCGTCGCGTCGTCCCGCCGGTTGTGCGCGAGGTCGATCCCGCCGACGAACGCCACGTCGCGGGTCGGGTCGTCACGGTGCCGGATGACGACGAACTTCTGGTGGTGCGATCCACCCGTGCGTACCCGCATGTCGAGCAGCACCTTGGCACCCCGCTTCGCCAGCTGCTCCCCGAGGTGACGGTTCTCCGTGGCGAAGAAGCCGGTCTGGTCGAGGTGCGAGCGCCACACCAGCCCGTAGACGACGACGCCGCGCCGGTCCGCACGGGACAGCACCTCGACCACCTCGCTGCCGGGCTCGCCGGTCAGCCGTTCGTCGCCGTCGCCCTGCCAGTCGGTGAAGAGCACGAGGTCGCCCGGCCCCGTCGCCTCGAGCGCGTCGTGCAGCGCGCGGAAGTACGTCGCGCCGTGGATGAGCGGACGCACGTGGTTGCCCTCGGACCACGCCCGGTCACCGTGCAGCGCGTCGACCTGGGTCGTCGGGTTGCCGCGCTCGGCCCGGGTCAGCAACCAGTCAGCAGGCTCGACCATGCGTCGAGCATGCCCCATCCGCGACCGCAGCGAGCGCTCCCGACGGCATACGCGCCCGACACCGATCGCGTATGCCGTGAGGGCGGGGTCAGCGGGTCAGCTCGGCCTCCTGCCCCAGCCGCTCGAGCTTCATCGGGTTGCGCATCGCGTAGACGTGCGTGATCCGGCCGTCCTCGACGTCCACGCTGACGACCGTCGTCCCGAAGGCCGGCAGGTCGATCCGCACCGCGCGCCCACCGTTGAGCGACAGGGTCGCGATCCGGGCCCCTTCGCTGACGCGGGGGAAGGCCGAGAGGAAGTTCGCCACCCGCTTGGCGCCGGTGACCGGATGCCGGGCGGCCTGCGCCAGCCCGCCGCCGTCGGCGACGAGGACGACGTCCGGGGCGAGCACGTCCATGAGCGCCTGCACGTCACCGTTCGTCACCGCGGCCATGAAGCGCTCGAGCACCTGCTCCTGCTCCGACCGGTCGACGGCCACCCGGGGACGGCGGGCCGCCACGTGCTCGCGGGCGCGGTGGGCCACCTGGCGCACCGCCGCCGTCCCCTTGCCCACGGCCTCGGCGATCTCGTCGTAGGGCACGTCGAAGACCTCGCGCAGCACGAAGACCGCCCGCTCGGTCGGGGTCAGCGTCTCGAGCACCGTGAGCATCGCGATCGACACGCTCTCGGCGAGCTCGACGTCCTCGGCGACGTCCGGACTCGTGAGCAGCGGCTCGGGCAGCCACTCGCCGACGTAGTCCTCGCGCCGGCGGGCGAGCGTCCGCAGCCGGTTGAGCGCCTGCCGGGTGACGATGCGCACGAGGTAGGCCCGCGGGTCGCGCACGACGGCGCGAGCGTCGTCACCGACGTCGGCCCACCGCAGCCACGTCTCCTGCACGACGTCCTCGGCGTCAGCTGCCGACCCGAGCATCTCGTAGGCCACCGTGAAGAGCAGGCTGCGGTGGTCGAGGAACGGGTCCCGGCTCATGCCGTCGAGCGTACGGCGGTGCGCTCGGCCATCGGCCCCAGACCGCACGCCGACGCGAAGCCCTCCGACTCGATCCCGAGGGCGACGTTCGAGCGAGTCGTGAGGTTGGCGTAGCCGATGACCGTCGTCAGCTCGACGACCCCGGCGTTGCCGAGCTGCCCCTCGAGGCTCTCGACCATGTCGTCGGTGACGGTGGGTGGCGTCTGGCTCATCGCATCGGCGTACGCCATGACCTCCCGCTCGAGCGGCGTGAAGACGTCGGACTCGCGCCAGCGCGGGATCTCCCGCGCCCGCTCGACGTCGAGGCCGTGGTTCTTGGCCATGAAGTAGTTGAAGTCGAGGCACCACGTGCAGCCGACGAGCGACGCCACGGCCATGTGAGCGAAGGACTTGAGGCCCTCGTCGCACGCGTCCCACTTCTGCAGCTGCTGCCCGAAGCGCATGCCGGCCTTGAGCGCCGGGACGTGGTGCCACATGACACCGAGCGACTCGGGCACCTGGCCGAACATCCTGCGGCTGAAGACCTTCACGACAGCGCCGTACGCGCCGGTGATCGGCTTCGGCTGGATCCTGGGGGTCATGGTTCCTCCTCGGGGGAACGTCGGGGTTGCGTCGACATGAAGACACCGGCCGCGCCCCGGATGTGACATCCCGCCGCCACGACATCGAGAACGCCGGGCCGCAGCGCCCGCTCCCGGGCCGCCTCCGTGGAAAACTCGGAGGGATGCAGACCGGTGACTTCGAGCTGACGACGGACGAGCTCCGCGCCGTGGTGGCGTATGCCGTGTCGTGCGCCGAGCCCTCCCTCCTCCTCTTCGAGCGGGCTGAGCCCGACGACCCGCGCCCGGCGGCCGCGCTCGACGCAGCGCGCGCGTTCGTCGACGGCGCTCCGCGCTCGCGTCTCCAGAGGACGGCCGCCACCGACGCCCACCGTGCCGCGAAGGAGGCGTCGACCGAGCCCGCCCGGCACGCGGCAACCGCTGCGGGCGACGCCTCCGCGGCGGCATACCTCCACCCGCTGGCCAAGGCGACGCAGGTGCGCCACATCCTCGGGGCGGCGGCCCACGCCGCCCGGGCGGCCGAGCTCGCCCGGGGCGATGACCCCGTCGTCGCGGAGTACGTCGTGACGGCTGCCGCGAAGCGGGCCACGCCCGAGCTGCTCGACGTGCTCGGGCGCTACCCGCGAGCGCCGCACGGGCGCACCAGGGTCGCGGCCCTCATGACCCGGCTCGACAGCCTGCTCCGCGACCCGCCGCCCACGCCCCGCGTCGTCGACGACCCGGGCCCCTTCTTCCACGGGACGCGGGCCGACGTCGCCGTCGGCGAGCTGCTCACCCCGGGGTGGCGCTCCAACTACGGCTCGGGCCGGCAGTCGAAGCACATCTACCTCACGGCCGGCCGCGAGGGGGCACCTCTGGCCGCGGAGCTGGCCAGCGGCGACGGGCCGCCGCGCGTTTACCGGGTCGAGCCCGTCGGCACGATCGAGGACGACCCGAACGTCACCGACAAGCGCTTCCCCGGCAATCCGACCCGGTCCTACCGCACGACGGAGCCGCTGCGCGTCGTCGAGGAGATCCTCGGCTGGGAGCCTCCGCCGGCGGCGATGGTCGAGCACATCCGCTCCCGGATGGGCGAGCTCGCCGAGCTCGGCATCGAGGCCATGGACGACTAGGGACCGACCGAGGAGAGGGACGATGACGGGCTACGAGGTCAAGGCGCTGACACCCGAGACGTGGGACGCGTACGCCGCGATGATCGAGCGGCACGGCGGCGTCTTCGGTGGGTGCTGGTGCACGTGGTTCCACACGATGAGCTGGGAGAAGGAGCGCGAGTACGAGGCGAACCGGGACCTCAAGAAGCGCCTTGTCGAGGAAGGCCGGGCGCACGCCGCCCTAGCCTTCGACGGAGACGAGGCCGTGGCCTGGGCTCAGTTCGGCTCTCCCGCAGAGCTGCCCAACATCTACCACCGCAAGCAGTACGAGGAGGAGCTCGACCTCCTGCCCGACTACCGGATCACGTGCATCTTCGTCGACAAGCGCCACCGCCGGAAGCACCTGTCGGACCTCGTGCTGCGGGGCGTCCTCGACTTCGTGGCCGCGGCCGGTGGCGGGCTCGTCGAGGGCTATCCGCACGACAACGACGGCAAGAAGAAGTCGGTCCTCTACGACGGGACCCGGGCCCTCTACGAGCGGGCCGGCTTCGACTACGTCCGGGCCAAGGGCCAGGGCAACTGCGTCATGCGCCGGATCGTGCCGTGACGGCGATCTTGCCGCGGACCCGGCCGGCCTCGAGGTGCCTCATCGCGTCGACCGTCTCGGCCAGGGGGTAGGCCCGCTCGAGGCTCGGCACGACCTGGCCCGACTCGAGGAGCGCGGCCAACCGCACGTAGTCGGCGCCCCGCTCCTGCGCGATGACGCTCGTCAGGCGCTGACCGCTGAAGGCCGACGACAGCCGCGCCCGGAGCTGTCGGCCCATCGTGCCGCCCGTCCAGTCGCCGCCGCCCTCGCCACCGACGAGCACGAGGGTGCCCCTCGGGGTGAGCGCGCGCCGCAGCCGGGAGAGCTCGGACAGGCCGGCGATGTCGATGATGAGGTCGTAGTGGCGCGTCCCGTCCGCGACGTCGTCGACGGCGTAGTCGAGCACGTGGTCGGCACCCAGGGTACGGACGAGGTCGGCCTTGGCCGCGCTGGCCACCCCGGTGACCTCGGCGCCGGCCGCCTTCGCGAGCTGAACGGCATACGACCCGACGCCGCCGGAGGCGCCGATGACGAGCACCTTCTGCCCCGCGGCCACCCGGCCCGCGTCGACGACGGCCTGCACGGCGGTGCCCCCGGAGATGGGGACCACCGCGGCCTGCTCCCACGTCACGGTGGCCGGGCGGTGAGCGAGCTTGTCCTCGCGGGCGACGGCGTACTCGGCGACCGAGCCGGGGGCGACGCCGAAGACCTTGTCCCCGACGGCGAACGTCGTCACCTCGGAGCCGACCTCGACGACGACGCCGGCGACGTCGCGGCCGATGACGGGCTGCTTCGGCGACCGGAGGCCGAAGACGAGGCGCAGCAGCCGCGGCTTGCCCTGCATGAGGTGCCACGTGCCGCGGTCGAGACCGGCGGCGCGGACCTCGACGAGCACCTCGCGCGGCCCGATGACGGGACGGGCGACCTCGGCGACGCGCAGGACGTCGGACGTGCCGTAGCCGTCCTGGACGACGGCCTGCATCGTGCCCGCGACCCGGTGCGACTGACCTGACGCGCTCCCACCGATGACGGTGGCCGGTTGGTCCTTCATGACTGCTTCTCCCTCGTCTGCGGCGCGTCGGTCGCGTCGTACTTAGTACGAACACGGTAGCGTACTTAGTACGACGCTGGCTAGGGTCAGCGCCACGAGCGACGAGAGGCACGACGTGACGACGAGCAGAGGCGGCAGCCCCGCGCCCGCGACCCGCGCGCCGCTCAGCCGGGACCGGGTGCTCGACGGGGCCATGCGCGTCGCCGACGACGGCGGGCTCGGCTCGCTGACGATCCGTGCCGTCGCCGAGCAGCTCGGCACGAAGCCGATGTCGATCTACCACTACGTCGGCGGCAAGGACGAGATCATCGACGGCATCGTCGACCGCGTCTTCGGCGAGATGGATCTGCCTGCCACTGAAGGGGACTGGCGCGCGGAGATGCACCGCCGCTGCGCGTCCGCGCGCGCGGTCCTGCGCCGCCACCCGTGGGCCATCCCGCTGCTGCAGTCACGCACGAGCCCGGGGCCGGCGACCCTGCGTCACCTCGACGCCGTCATCGGCTGCCTCCGCGGCGCCGGTTTCTCGCTCGCGCTGACGGCACACGCGTACGCCCTCATCGACTCCTACGTCTACGGCTTCGCCATGTCCGAGGCCTCGTTGCCGATCAACGGCCCGGAGACCGTGGGCGAGGTGGCCGAGTCGATGATGCTGGAGTACCTCGCCGCCGACTACCCCAACCTGCTCGAGTTCACGACCGGCCACGTCCTGCTGCCGGGCTACGACTTCGGCCTCGAGTTCGACTACGGCCTCGACCTCGTCCTCGACGCGCTCGAGGCGCGAGTGAGCCGCGGCGCGCCGTCGTAGACGGTCACACCGCCACGCTGCCCCAGTGCCTCAGTGCCTCAGGCTCGGAGGACCTTCTCCATCGCCTTGCCCTTGGCGAGCTCGTCGACGAGCTTGTCGAGGTAGCGGATCTTCTGCATGAGCGGGTCCTCGACCTCCTCGACGCGGATGCCGCAGACGGTGCCAGTGATCGCGGACACCTTCGGGTTGAGGTGCGCCTGGTCGAAGAAGCCCTCGAAGGTCGTCTCGGCGGCCAGGTGCTGGTCGAGCTCCTCGTCGTCGAAGCCGGTGAGCCACTCGATGACCTCGTCGAGCTCGGCCTTGGTGCGGCCCTTGCGCTCGAGCTTCTTCACGTAGAGGGGGTAGACGGACGCGACGGACGTCGTGAAGATGCGGTGCTCCATGCGTCGAGCGTAGCGATGCCCGCTGACGCCGGACCACGCGTGGGACGGGGAAGAAGCACGCGGCATACGGACGCCTTTCGTCCGGGAGACGTCATAGCGTTCTCGCCATGGCCATCGCTCGCTATCCCAGCTTCGTCATCGACTGCCCCGACGCGGAGGCACTCGCCACCTTCTACGGCACCCTGCTTGGCTGGACGGTCAAGGCGTCCGACGGGTGGGGCGAGATCCGCGACACGGAGACGGGCCAGTGCATCTGCTTCCAGCAGGTCGAGGACTTCAGCTCGCCCCAGTGGCCCGGCCAGGTCGTGCCGCAGCAGATGCACCTCGACGTCATGGTCGAGGACCTCGACGCGGCCGAGCCGGAGGTGCTCGCGCTTGGTGCGACCAAGCACGACAACCAGCCGGGCACGTCGTTCCGCGTCTTCCTCGACCCCGCCGGCCACCCCTTCTGCCTCTGCGTCGACTGACCCGTCGGCTGACCCGTCGACCGCCGCGTCGACGGACGCCTCAGCTGCCAGCGACGGCGCTCGGGCAGCTCAGCCGACGAGGTGCTCGAGCGCGAGCTGGTTGAGCCGGACGAAGCCGTAGTCGCGCTCGGCGGCCTTCTCGGCGTCGAAGCCGTCGTCGGTCGCGAGGAAGTCCTCGAGCGACTCGCCGGCACCCAGGGTGGGCTCGGCGAGGTCGAGCACGCCGGCATACGCCCACGCCTCGGCGGTGCGCGGGTCGGCGCGGAAGGCGGCGGCCTTGTCGGCGAGCAGGAGGTACATCGCCATGCACGCCTCGGCCGACTCCCACACGCCGTCCATGTACTCGGTGCGCGAGGGCTTGTAGTCGAAGTGCCGCGGGCCGCGGTAGCGCGGCCCGTCGGGCACGCCCGGGAAACCGTTCTCGAGGAGGTCGACGGTGAAGAAGGCCGAGACGAGGTCGCCGTGGCCGAAGACCAGGTCCTGGTCGTACTTAATGCCGCGCTGGCCGTTGAGGTCGATGTGGAAGAGCTTGTCGCTCCACAGCGCCTGCCCGAGCGCGTGCGTGTAGTTGAGACCCGCCATCTGCTCGTGTCCCGTCTCGGGGTTGAGGCCGACGATGTCACCGTGGTCGAGCTCGGCGATGAGGGCCAGAGCGTGCCCGACGGTCGGCAGGAAGATGTCGCCGCGCGGCTCGTTCGGCTTGGGCTCCAAGGCGATCCGCAGGTCGTAGCCCTGGGACTTGATGTAGCCGGCGACGGTGTCGAGGCCTTCCTTGTAGCGGTCGAAGGCGGCGTGGAGGTCCTTCGACCCGTCGTACTCACTGCCCTCGCGACCGCCCCACATGACGAACGTCGAGGCCCCCATCTCCGCAGCGAGGTCGACGGCCCGGAGCACCTTGCGCAGACCGAAGCGGCGCACGCCGCGGTCGTTCGCCGTCAGGCCGCCGTCCTTGAAGACGGGGTGGCTGAACGTGTTCGTCGTGACCATCTCGATGGTGAGGCCGGCGCGGTCGGTCGCGTCCTTGAGCTGGCCGGTGATGCGGGCGCGGGTCGCGTCGTCGGCGTCGAAGGGGAAGACGTCGTTGTCGTGGAAGGTGATGCCCCACGCGCCGAGCTCGGCGAGCTTGTCGGAGTACTCCCACGGGTCGAGGACGGGTCGCGTCGGACCGCCGAAGGGGTCGGTGCCGGTCCAGCCGACGGTCCACAGGCCGAAGGAGAACTTGTCGTCGGGGGTGGGCTGGCGCGTCATTGCGACTCCTCGAGGGGATTAGTTTTGTCACGCAACTTACGTCGTGGACCGGCTAGGGTCAAGGCATGGCCAACCTGCGCCAGGCGAGCCTGCGCCACGCGAACCTCGCCCTCGTCGCGCGCACCGTCCTCGCCGCCGACTCCCCACCGTCGCGCGCCGACGTCGCGGCCGCGACCTCGCTCACCCGCTCGACGGTCTCGCGCCTCGTCGACGAGCTCGTCGCCGGCGGCATCCTCGAGGAGGTCGAGTCGGTCGTCGGCGGGCCGGGACGCCCGGGTCGTCCGGCCACCCCCCTCCGGGCGCAGACCGGTCGCTTCGCCGCGCTCGGCCTCCAGGTCGGCGTCGGCCACCTCGCGGTACGCCTCGTCGACCTGACGGGGGTGGTGCTCGCCGAGCGGCTCCTGACCGCAGACCTCGCAGGCTCACGCCCCGGGAGCACATTGCGTCGCCTGAGGACGATGGCCGGCCGGGTCCTCGAGAGCGCACCCCTCGGCTGCCGCGTCGTCGGCGCCGGCCTGGCGCTGCCCGGCATCGTCGCCGTCGAGGCGGGTCGTCTGCTCAGCGCCCCCAACCTCGGCTGGGAGGACCTCGTGCCCGGCGCCGCGCTCGAGGCCGTCCTCGGAGGCCTGCCCCTGCGCCTCGGCAACGAGGCCGACCTCGCCGCGCACGCGTACGCCCATCCGGCGCCGGGGCGCGACAGCCAGCCGCAGGACTTCGTCTACCTCAGCGGCGAGGTGGGCATCGGCGGAGCGGTCGTCGTCGACGGCGAGGTCATGACCGGCCGCCACGGCTGGGCCGGGGAGATCGGCCACGTCTGCGTCGACCCCGACGGACCCCCCTGCCGCTGTGGCTCCACCGGCTGCCTCGAGCAGTATGCCGGCCGGCTCGCCATGCTCGACGCCGCGGGACTCGACGCGTCCACCACGCCGTCCGAACTGGCGGCCCGGGCCCGAGACGGCGACGAGAAGGCGCAGTTGGCCACCCGATCGGCAGCCCGGGCTCTCGGCGTCGCCCTCGCGGGCGTCGTCAACGTCCTCGACATCCCCACCGTCGTCCTCGGCGGACACCTCGCGCAGGTGGGTGACCTACTCACCCCGGAAGTCGAGGAGATCCTCGGCAGGCGGGTGCTGTCAGGGCGCTGGGTCAGCCCTCGGGTCGTCATCGCGTCGGACGACCCCGCGCCCGGAGCCACGGGGGCCGCCCTGCTCGCCCTGGACGAGCTCGTCCGAGATCCCGCCGGGGTGCTCGGACACTGAGAAGAGCGCCTTTCCGTCGGGAAAGGCGCTCTGGTGGCGTGAATGGACGCAGAAATGCGACAACCCCGCCAACGGTGTTGGCGGGGTTGTCGTGAATGGTTGTCCGGCTGCGTCCTACTCTCCCACACCGTCACCAGTGCAGTACCATCG
>NZ_LMSX01000004.1:0-33392 GCF_001429655.1 Terrabacter sp. Soil811 | reverse complement strand
GCCAGCATGGCTCCACGAGTACAACCACCACCGACCCCACACCGCCTGCGGGAACAAGCCACCCATCACCCGCTTAACCAACCTGTCGGGTCAGTACAGCTAGAGCAGCGGCGCGACCACGACCGTTGACGCCTCCCAGGGGACGGATGCCGAGCACCAGAGCAGCTGCACCCTTACTCCGCGCGCGTCAGTTTCTGGTGGTGGATGTGGCTGACAGCGCTCAGTGCCGGTCTCACGGTGGCCAGCTAGGTCGAACGATCGGCTCCTTGAGTGGCCGCAGCGGCCCTCGGGGCCAGCGCACACTGCGCGGCAGGTGCGGTCACGGGTGTCAGTGAGGGGTGGGATGCTGCGCCCATGCACCAACGCATCGCGCAGGCGGGCAATACCGTCGTGCCGGCGCTCCTAGCGGTCGAGTCCCTCGGGTTCGCCGTCAAGGTCATCGGCACCCACGTCATGGCTTGGCGTGGTGAGGAGGAGTACTTGGCCGACGATGCCGTGGCTCTCCTTGGCCTTATCCGGCTGGTCGAGATTCGCTCGTGGGATTGGGCCGCGAGCGATGCCCAGATCGAAGAAACGCTGCGCCGTTACGAGATGGGCTGAGAATCCGCGCATCTGCTCGATCGCGTCTCGCCGCTGGTAGAGTCCCGTGCTCAACGCGGCATGGTCGGACGTCCCGACCTCAACCCGGAACGCCCTTGCGTCAGGGCGGGTGCCACGCGGCGGGGGTCCCACGACGAATACGCCCAGGAATGTCATGCTCCGCATGGCGTTAATCAAGGGTCGCGTGCAGAGGAAGCAGGACAGGACGGCATGGCGCCTAGCAACATGCAAAAGAGGCTGGTGATGCTTTTGGGGGCCATACTCCTGGCGGGCTATGCGTATTTAGTCTTCAGTGTCCTCTCGCCCCGATGGGTTTCAACGCTGAACTTCGTACTGCTGCTCGGCGTCGCGGCCGTGTACCTAATCAGAAGGCGAGCCAAGGGCTTGGGGCGCTCAGGCCGGCGGCCGCGAAGTCGGTGATCGGTGGCATCTCGAGGGGCCGATGTCCGCGCCGAGCGTCACGATGGTTGAACGTCTCCGGCGCGGCAGTTGCGGACGTCGGTACGAAGTCCGAACGCCCTCCCGGCATGCGAACCGGAGCCGGCCGTGGAACCATGAGCGGCCGCACCGAGACCGAGAAGGATCCATGCCCAGCACCTTGATCGAAGTCCGCCGGAAGTACACGCCTGACCAGCAGGTCGCCTTGATGAACGCAGTGCACGAGGCGCTTGTCGCGGCCTTCAAGATCCCGAACGACGACCGCTTCATCCGGCTCACGGAGTTCGAGCCGCACGCCATGGTCAACGGTCCGGGCGAGGGCGTCGCGGACACGTACATGCGAGTCACCATCGACTGTTTCTCCGGTCGTTCCATCGAGGCCAAGCGAGATCTGTACCGGCAGATAGTCGTGCGGCTTGCCGTCCACGGCATCCCTCACGACCACGTGTCGATCTTGCTGCGCGAGAGCTCGCCCGAGAACTGGGGCTCGGGTGGCGTCCCTGCAAGCGACTATGACTTGGGCTTCAAGATCGAGGTTTGAGAACGCACTCCCGCGGCATGATCGGGCGAGCGTAGCCGCCCTCAACGCGGCATGAGGGTGCGTGCGGGGCTGTGGTCGAGGCAGATGGGGCCTTGAAATCGCGGCCAGCATGGTCGAGCGGCCTCCGACGAGCAGCAGCGTCGGCTCCTGGGCCGATACTGAAGGAGTGAGTCCAACGGTGATGGGTGTGCTCCTCGCAGTCTTGGCCGTTGGAGCCGTCAGCCTTTGGGTGCTCGAGGATGCTCAGTCCCAGATGGAGCGCAACCGACCCGTCGTCGCGACCATAGGCGACCTCACGATTGACAGGCCCCAGGTGTGGGCAGCCCTTTGCCTACTGGCTGTAGTGCTGTTCCTGCCGCTCTACCTCGTGGCCCGAAGTGCCAACTAGCGGCATGTCCGGTAAACGCCTCGCGCTCACGACCGGGTGATTAGTCGACGATGCCGAGCGCCTTCACGATCTGTGCGGCCGTCTCGGCTGGGGTGAGGTCATCGGTGTCGATGAAGAGATCCCACTCGTCGCCCGCCAGGACGTCGAAGTGACCGCGGGAGTTGCCCAGCTGCTGCCCTTTTGTCCGGGCTCGTTCACGTCCCTCGAGAACAGGAAGGGACGCCGTCAGCCGCACCCAGAAGGTGGAGGATGCTCGCAGGTCTCGATGCAGGCGGGCATGATGGAGTCGTCGATCGGCATCTCGTCGAGGATGACGTTGTTCCCCGCCGCCAGCAGTGCGTTGACTGCGGCACGCATCCCGGTCAGCAGTCGCGCGCCGTCCTCGCCGTAGTAGATCCTGGCGCGTGGCGAGCCGTCCGCGTCGAGGGTCTCGTCGACCCAGAGTCCTCGACCAGGCCGGCGGGGGTGGTCGCGCCACTCGTACGGGAACATCGAGAAGAAGTGGTCGAGGCCGACGTGCAGGTACGGCTCGCGAAGCGTCAGCTGCAGCTGCTCAGCAACCGAGGTCTTCCCGACGCTCGAGACACCAACCAGCACGATCGCGCTACCAGTCACAACCGGCAGTCTCGCAGGAGCGAGTCTGCCCTGAGCGCGGGCCGCTCCTCGGGCGCGGTCGCGGGCAACGTGCGGCTGGGCGAGTGTCTGTGCAGGTTGCCGCGCCCTGACCGCGCCGCGACCGCGAGGGGGTCACTCGGCCAAATGCGCCAAGGTGCAGTCGTCGAGCCAGCGACCGTCCCTACCGAGGACGGCGAGACGCTCGGTGCCTTCAAGGCGAAACCCGTTCTTGGTCAAGACGCGGATGGACGCAACGTTCTCGGCGAACGCCTTCGCCACTACACGCCGGATCCCAGCGTGGTGCAGAGCCGTCACCAGCAGCCCGGTTGCCGCGCTGGCAATGCCTCGGCCCCCGTGGTCGGGGTTGACGGTATAGCCCAGGTAGAAGTCGTGGACGTCCGGCTCGGGGCCGAGGGACTCCGGGCGGTACCGCCGGCCGCCGATGTCGCCGACGACCTGCCCGTCCACCAGCACCGCGCAGAGCACGGAGTCTGGCTCCGCGAGGCGGTCGGCGATCAGGGAGCGGGACTGCTCAAGGGTGTCGACGGTGCGGGTGATGTAGGCCTGGCACTCCGGGCGACGCTTGTAGGCTAGGAACGCGGGAGCGTCAGCTTCTTCGGCAGGGCGCACAGTCACGCGGCCATCGGTCAAGGGCCAAGGGAGTTCCATACCGACTGGACCGTAGCCCATCACTCCACCTGACAAACTCACCTTTACGGCTCGCTGGCAGCGGCATGGTCGGGCGATCGTAGTCGCCCTCAGAGCGGCATGAGCGAGCATTGCGCGGTGACGTGCTGCTCAGCCTAGGACTTCGTCCAGATCCGCCTTTGTCATGACCGACACGGTTCTCAGGCCCACCTCGTGCAACGTGTTGGCGCCCGGCTCGGACCGGTCGATGGCGCACACCACGCTATGCACGGTCGCGTCCAGCTCCCGGAGCGCTACCGCTGCGTTCCGCGCGGCACCGCCCGTGGTGATGATGTCCTCAACGAGCGTGACCGTGCGGTCAGCGAAATCGCCGCCCTCGGCCAGCCGGCAGGTGCCGTACGTCTTGGCCTGCTTGCGCACGAAGATCGCGGGCAGCCCGGTTAGGGCGCTGACCATTGTTGCGATCGGGACACCTCCGAGCTCGAGCCCACCTAGCACCTGCGTATCCGAGGGCAACAAGGGCACCATGTGCTCGGCCACCAGCCGCAGCAGGTGCGGGTCTCCCTCGAAACGGTACTTGTCGAAGTACTCGTCCGTGATGCGTCCACTGCGAAGCGTGAACTCTCCTCGGATACGACATGTCGAGTCGATGACGGCAGTGAGTTCACGAATGTCGGTGGGCACGAGCAACATCGTGCCACTGGACCAGGAGAAGCAGCGTCTTCAATGAACGCACACGGAGCGGCATGTCCGTGCGTCAATCAATGGTTGACATTTGATGCGTCGTCAACCTAGTCTTGACGTCGTGGAGGTGACGGAGTCGGCCCTGAAGCACGGGATCGACGAAGCCGACATCGGACACGCATGGACCAACGCCATCCGGCTAGTCGAGTACGAGTATGGCGGCGAGGACCGTCTTCTCGTGATCGGCCCGGACCGACACGGTCGGATGCTGGAGCTCGTCGCCGTTCCAGTCGGAGAACCCACCCGGATCATCCACGCCGACCGACTACGACCCAAGTTCTTCGACTACTTGAGATGAGGTGAATGACATGGCAACCCTGAAGACCAACCACGACCGCACCGGTTTGGATCAGCTCGACCCGTCGACTCACCCGGCCCGTGATGCCGCGTCCTTTCGCCGCATCATCGCCGCCCGAAACCAGCTCGCGGATGCCGAGCAGGAGATGCGTGAGGCTGTCCGCGCAGCCCGTGCGGCGGGCGACTCGTGGACCGTGATCGGTGCTGCACTCGACATCTCACGTCAGGCTGCCCAGCAGAGGTTTGGGGAGCGCTGACGGCGGCATGAACGGTCAGTGCTGGTGCTGATCCATCGCCGACTCAATCGCGATGAAACTTCCGAGTCGGGTTGTGCGCGGCCATGGCGGCGTCTCGCGCCTCGTGGTCCAGCTGAGGTGCACGATCGCGAATGTGCCGTCCGATCCGCGATAGACCACGCAGTCACAGCCCTCGCACTTTGCGATGGCGGTTAGGTCTAGCCCGTGCAGTTCGTGACCGTCGGCGATCTCCGCCGCCGCTTCATCCTCGAAGGCCCGAGCGCTTTCGCCTTCGGCTCGGCGCCAAGGCTCGCGGAAGTCGGTCGATGTCATGAGGGCAGAGTGGCACGCAAGCGCGCAACATGCGGTCCCTGAACCGCGCGGCCTGCGGCATGAGCGGATGTGTGAGCGTGCGCCTACTGGCCGCAGAAAGCCGTTCCTGACAAGATCAGCGCCGTGAGCAGCGAGATCTCGCCAGGGGCAGAGAGTGTGGTCTCCGGGTTGCTGGAAAAGCTCAAGATGTACACCGGTGATGAGCATTCCAGGTACGCAGAGACGACGGTTCCCGGCGGCGACGAGTCAGACATCCTGGATGTCCTGATCCAGACCGCCGAGTCGACTTCGGCGTTCGCGCTCTGGTACGGCGAAGGCCTGCCGAAGTCGTGTGACGACGACGGATTTGCAGCCGTGGCAGAGTGTGTCCGCGCACCTGACGGCAGCATCATCGCCTGGTACGAGGAAGTGCGAGCCGACGAGAACGAAGAACCATACGAGCGCGTCCGCATCCTTGTGGCGTTCCGGTCTGATGACCTCGTCGTCACGCTGAACCGGTATGCCGAGGCTGGACCGACACAGCCCGTCGACCCCTGGGAGTTCCCTTCACTACAGGCCCTCGCCCTCGCGCCGACGTGGCGCGACGCGGCCGGCTGATCGCGCCATGCCCGGCGAACCGGACCTCTTGCCCGTCGCAACGGGAGCAAGCCCGCTCAGTGGCACGCCCGGGTCGGCGGCCGATGAGAACGTTAGGCCGGTAGCAAATCCACGAGGTATTGGGCCCCCGCCACTCTGTCGGCGGCCCGGCTCAACCGCACCACTTCGTTGGCGCGGATGACAGGACCGAACGTGCGCGTGTCCGACGGCTCCCCGGGCACACGCACCAGCTGGTGCTCGATGAGCTGGATGTCCTGAAGGCGCCAGTCCATTCGTGAGTCAGGAATCGCGAACGCGTCCCACTCGTGGTCCGCGACGACCCCAAACCAGCCTTCGGCCTTGAGCATCTCGTTTGGAGCCGGAGGATGGAACTGCTCTGACCAGGGTTCGAAAGCGGGAGAGTCGACGGCGCCCTCAATGGCGCAGTAGGTCTCGGGTTCAGCAATCACCAGCCAGCCCGGCAGTTGGATCAGGGCGGCCATCGGGCTTGTCACCGCCTGGCATCGGCCGGTGACTTCGTACCGCACTCGGCCTACGTCGTCGGCGTGAACTTCTCGGGCACCTTCGAGCGACTGGTCGGACACATTCAGGTACGAGGCGTTCAAACGCAACCCGCAGTCACGGAGGACTGCGCCCGGCCCGACTTCAGGGACCTGTCCGTCACCGATCAACCATGTCTCAAGCGATACCCACACGCCTGCACCCTAGGTGTCGTTGTCTCGGATTGGAACGGATATAGCACGCGTGGCGGCATGGTCGGACGTCCCGTCCTCAACGCGGGAGTCGGGTGTTCGCCGTTGGTACCGAAGCGCTACCAGGGCAGGGTCTGGCCGTCCCGGAAGAAGCCGCCGGTGGGTCCGTCGTCGGGGAGCGTGGCAGCGGAAAGAACGGAGGCGGCGCCGTCCTCGACAGGGCGAGCCGCCATCCGCTCAGCCCCTGGCCATGTCGCCGTCAGACCTGGGCAGACCGCATTGACAAGGATGCCTGTGCCTTCGAGCTCGGCAGCGAGGGTCGCGGTCAGAGCCCCGAGCGCAGCCTTGCTGACTCCATAGCTCGCTGCGCGGCCGCCGCGCCTAGCTAAGCCGAAGACCTCGTCTCCGTGCGACCCCGCACCGCTAGAGACGTTGACGATGCGAGGGCGAGCGCTTTCTCACAGGAGCGGAAGGAATGCCTGGGTTACCTCCCAGGTCCCGAATAGGTTGGTCTCCATTACCGATCGCGCGAGGTCGAGGTTGGCGTTTGAACCCAGCGTTCCAGTCGACGAGTCAGATGCTGATTCACCTCGAGCTGTCGCTGGGATGTGGCCCTTCATGTCCGCGCCTTCTGTGAGGAGTGAGTGGTGGGCTGTGAGGGGTGCGCCTGCTGTCCGGCGCTTAGGTGCGCAGCGCGCGACGCAGTACCGCGGTCGCCTGCGTGATCGCGCCTTGGGCGGCGTCTGTGACACGGAGCGGGTTGAGCCCGACGAAGTCGTGGATGGCGGCTTGGTAGCGCACGGACACGACGGGGACGCCCGCCTGCCGAAGCTTGTGGGCGTACGCCTCTCCCTCGTCCCGAAGGACATCGGCTTCTCCGACGATGATGAGGGCCGGCGGGAGCCCGGCCAGCTGCTCGACGGTGGCCTGCAGCGGCGACGCCGTCGGTTCGGTGCGCTGCTTCGGGTCGGCGAGGTACTGGTCCCAGAACCACTGCATGGTGTCGCGGCGCAGGAAGTAGCCCTCGGCGAACTGGTGCGAGGACGGAGTGTCGAAGGTGGCGTCCGTGACCGGGTAGAAGAGGACCTGCTGGACGAAGTGGACCCCGCCGCGCTCCTTGGCCAGAAGTGTCGTCGCGGCAGCCATGTTGCCCCCGACGGAGTCACCGACGATGGCGAACCGGTCGGTGTCGAAGTTCTGCCCCGCACCGGACTTGGTCACCCACTGGGCCACGGCGAAGATCTCCTCGATCGCGGTGGGGTACTTCGCCTCGGGGGAGAGGCTGTAGTCCGGGAAGACGACCGCGGCGTGGCTCCCGACCGCGAGCTCACGCATGAGCCGGTCATGGGTGGCTTTGCCGCCAAAGACCCAGCCGAGTCCGTGGATGTGCAGGATCACGGGGAGTGGTCCGTGCGCGCCGGGCGGGCGGACCACGCGGATGCTGACGTCTGCCTCGGGGCCGGGAACGGTCAGGTCGCTGATGTCGGCGTACGGGGCGTGCACCGGTTCCGACTGCAGGGCGTTCAAGGCGCTCCGGGTGTCCTCGACGGGGAGCTGGTGCGTGAAGGGCGGGTTCGCGTTCGCGTCGGCGAACGCTTGTGCGGCTCGCTCGACAACCACTTTCGCGTCATCGGTCATCGTGGGCTCCTCCGGTCGGTGGCTGGCCGCACGCACCCGTGCGTGCGGGTTTGCTGGAGCAGGGGCCGCGGGCATGCTGACGAGGTTTGCCGACGTGAGGAACGATCGTCATCGGTCGCATGACTGCCGTGCGGCTTCGGCGAGACCTGGACGTCTCTCTCGGAGCGGGTCGATCGTCCTGGCACGGGGTGCTCAGTGCAGCCGTCGGCGCCAGTCTTCGGGGACGCGCCCGGATGGCCCGGGACTTCCCTGCGCGGCCGGGCGTGATGTCGGTTCCGAGAGTGCAGGTCCGAGGAACAGCTCTCGCGTGGGGTAGTCGTAGAACCACGCTTCGTCCGGCTCGAAGGTCTGGATCACCCGGTGCCCGGTGAGGCGGTAGTGGCCGCTGGCATGCTGGCCGGGGGATGAGTCGCAGCATCCGATGTGGCCACACGTGGCGCACCGGCGCAGGTGCAGCCACCAGCCCGGAGGCGTGGCTGACTCGCAGTCGGCGCAGCCGTCCCCGGATGGGGACGCGTCGAGGTTGATGACGTCAAGGTCGGGCGCAGTCTTGTCGGGTTCCGGCCGGGTCATCGGCGCTCCTTTCGTCATCGCGACGGCCTCGTCGTCGCCGTCGCGCTTCCCTTATCGAGCGGCTTCGAGCCGATGTCCGCATCGGGTCAATGACTGCCTCTCGTGTCCTTCGTGTCCTCTCATGGAAGACGCGTGCTGAAAGCTCGCGTGGTCCTCCATCACCGGGCGGTTGCCGCGCCGAGCGGGCTCGTCGGTTTCTGCCGTGACAGCGCCGCGGAGCGGCTTCTGCAGTCGAATGGCGGATGCGCGGGACCGCGCCGAGGCGTCACCGTGTCGGGGCCGGCTCGGCCGGCATCCACCTCGTCCGGATGCCGAAGTCACGTTCGCGACGAGGTGGGCTCGGGAATCCACGCCGCCATCGATCATCAGGAGCTCGCATGAAACCGACCGTCATTCTCGTCCACGGCGCCTTCGCGGAGTCCTCGAGCTGGGACGGGGTCGTCGCCACGCTGCTGGGCCAGGGCTATCCCGTGATCGCCTGGGCCAACCCGCTGCGTGGCGTCGCGTCCGACGCCGAACAGCTGACCGCCGTCGTACGCAGCATCGAGGGCAAGGTGGTGCTGGTGGGTCACTCGTACGGGGGCGCCGTCATCAGCAACGTCCCGGCTGATGCCGGGGAGGTCACCGGGTTGGTCTTCGTCGCCGGCTTCGCGCTCGAAGCAGGCGAAAGCTGCGCGGACGCCTCGTCGCTGGTGGCCGGCGGCACCCTGGGTGACACCCTGCGCAGCGTGCCGTTGCCAGGAGACGTTACCGACCTGTACATCGCGCAAGACCGTTACCACGCGCAGTTCTCCGCCGATCTGCCGGCAGAGGCTTCGGCCACCATGGCTGCGACCCAGCGCCCGATCGCCGAAGCCGCCCTGTCCGAGCCGTCCGGCGCCACCGCGCTCTGGAAGGAGGTGCCCAGCTGGTTCGTCTTCGGCGAGCTCGACCACAACATCCCCGCGGGCGCGCACCAGATCATGGCCGACCGAGCGAAAGCGCAGAAGTCGGTGGAGGTTCCCGGTGCGTCGCACGTGGTCGGCATCTCGCATCCGGACGAGGTCATCACCATGATCACAGCCGCCGCCGAGGCCACAGCGGGCTGACATGCGGCCTTGCCTGACGGCACGTCTCGCGGGCGGCCATCTCCGTTCTCGCCGATCGCAGTCGGGTGACCGACGAGCCACCGGTGCGCATCGGCAACGGTGACAGAAACGATCGCCGCTGCCGCCGACGAGGCCGACGCGTCGTCGTGAGCCCGAACCCAGGAGGCACCCCTTGACATCGCACCCCGCCGAACCAGCCGCTGCCCGGGCGCGTCCGGCTGATGAGCTGGCGTCCTCGCTGAAACGCACCGAGGTGCAGCACAGCAGCTCGTCCATCCCCGGACGCGACATCGTCCAGGTGCTCACCGAGATCCCGGTCGGAGTCGAGTCCGGGTGGCACTTCCACCCAGGGGAGGAGGTCGGCTACATCATGTCCGGGACCGTGCAGATGCAGATCCGGGGCCAGGACACCCTGATCCTCGACGCCGGGGACGGCTTCCTGATCCCACCGCGGACACCGCACAACGCGTTGGACCTTGGTCCCGGCACGGGGCGGATGCTGTCCACGTACATCGTCGAGGTGGGCGAACCGGTCGCGACCCTGGTGACCTGAGGTGTCCGAGCATGACGGCGCGTCGACCGCCACCAGCGCAGGCCAGGGCGGGGCCGCGGCGGTCATCCTGACGGTAGATGATGACCCCGAGGTGTCGCGGTCGGTCGCCCGCGACCTGCGCCGTCGTTACGGGCGCGACTACCGGATCGTGCGCTGCCAGTCCGGCGCTGAGGGCCTTGCTGCCCTACGGGAGCTCTCGTTACGCGGCGTGCCGGTGGCGTTGCTCGTCGCGGACTACCGGATGCCGCAGATGTCCGGGATTGAGTTCCTCGAGGAGGCGATGGACCTCGTCCCGTCAGCGCGACGCGTCCTGCTGACCGCCTACGCGGACACCGGAGCTGCCATCGACGCGGTCAACGTCGTCGACCTGGACCACTACCTGCTGAAACCATGGATCCCCGCAGAGCAGCTGCTCTACCCGGTGCTGGACGAGCTGCTGAGCGCCTGGCTCGCAGGTGGGCACGCGGTTCAGGCCGATTTGCGTGTCGTCGGTCACCAGTGGTGCCGACGGACCGCGGACCTGCGTGACTTCCTCGCTCGGATCCAGGCCCCGTACCGGTGGTACCCCGTCGAGCAGCCAGAGGCGCTTCGGCTGCTCGAGGCCGCCGGCGCGGATGCGGCCCGGCTGCCCGTCGTCATCACCGCGGACGGGCAGGTCCTGATCGCCCCCAGCCACACGCAGGTCGCGGACGCGCTGGGTCTGGGCACAGCCCCATCCGAGCCGATGTACGACCTCGTCGTCGTTGGCGCGGGACCGGCAGGGCTCGCGGCAGCGGTCTACGGCGCCAGCGAGGGACTGCGCACGCTGCTCGTCGAGCGGACCGCTGCCGGCGGCCAGGCGGGGCAGAGCTCGCGCATCGAGAACTACCTGGGGTTCCCCGACGGGGTGTCCGGGGCTCAGCTGGCCCAGCGGGCCCGCCGGCAGGCCCTCAAGTTCGGCGCTGAGATCGTCACGACCAAGACGGTCGTCGCCCTGCACGGGGCCGGCTCGCAACACAGCGTCGTCCTCGACGACGGCGTCAGCGTGGGCGCCCATGCCGTCATACTCGCCACCGGAGTCTCCTACCGGCGCCTGGCAGGTGACGGCATGAACGAGCTCACCGGCCGCGGCGTCTACTACGGCGCGAGTCCGCGCCAGGCGGAGGACTGCGCGGACAAGGACGTTGTCATCGTCGGAGGCGCGAACTCCGCCGGGCAGGCCGCGGTGCACTTCGCACGTCAGGCCCGGTCGGTGACCATAGTGGTGCGCGGCCCTTCGCTCGACGCCTCCATGTCCCGCTACCTGATCGAGCAGATCGAGGCGCTCGAGAACGTCACCGTCAGGACCTGCACCGAGGTAGCGGCTGCACACGGAGACGAGCACCTGACGGCCGTCGCTGTGCGTGATGTCCGGGACGGTCGACCCGAGATGTTGCCGACCGGATGGCTGTTCGTCTTCATCGGAGCAGAGCCGCACACCGGCTGGCTCCACGGCGTCCTAGCCCGAGACAGGCACGGGTTCATCATCGCGGGGCCTGACCTGCACCACGGGCTACCGGCAGAGCGCGTCCCCGTCACCGCCCGTAGCGCTGGCGCTCGGAGACCGGCCGACCCGGCGCCCGCAACGCCCCCGGCGCCCCCGGCCGCGTCGACGATCTGGCCGCTGGACAGGGCCCCGTATCACCTCGAGACGAGCCTGCCGGGGGTCTTCGTCTGCGGTGACGCGCGGGCGCAGTCCGGCAAGCGCGTCGCCTCCGCCGTCGGTGAGGGGGCGATGGCAGTGATGCTGGTGCACCGCTACCTGGCCCAGCCGTGACCAGTTCGGCCGTGACCAACCCGGACGGCGGGTCCCTCGCGGATGAGCTGGCGCGCTTGCCGCTGTTCCGCGGACTCACGCCGGCGCAGCTCGAGCACCTGTCAAGACAGGGGCATGAAGAACACCGCGAGGAGGGGTGGGTTTACCGACGGGGCGAACGAGCGGAGTCGCTGTTCGTCCTTCTCGATGGGGAGGCCCGGGTCACCGCCGTTGTCGGCACCGAGGAGATCGAGGTCTACCGCACCGATCTTCCGGGGGCCTGCGGAGGCGCCACCCGAGCGCATCTCGGCGACCCCGACCTCCACGTCTACACCACGTCCATGCAGGCGCTAAGGAGGTGCCGACTGTTCGTACTCCCGGCAGCTGCTCTCGCCGCCGTCCTGCAAGAATGGTTCCCGCTCCTGGCTCACCTGCTCAAGCTCGGGCAGGACCCGGCTGGCGGGGCGGACGGTGCAGCCGCGCGGCAGGAGGGGGACGGGCCGCTGACGCGGGCGGTGCTGGCTTCGACGCTGACGCATGAGCTGAACAACCCCGCAGCGGCGGCTCGCGCGGCCGCGGTCGCCCTGACCAACCGCGTGCAACGCACGCGCGAAACACTGACCCGCCTCGCGGAGGGCGAGCGCGGCCCGGACAAGCTTCGCGCCCTGCTGGCGCTACAGACGCAGGCGTCGGGACGGGCCGCCCCGGCCGCCACGTTGTCCGGGCTGGAACTGGCCGACCGCCAGGACCGCGTGGCCGGCTGGCTAAAAGAGCACGGGGTCGCGGACGGGTGGGACCTCGCGCCGACGTTCGTCCAGGCCGGCCTCGACACCGACTTCCTCGCCACCGTTGTCGAGACGGCGGGCCCGGCACAGGCTGATGACGCCGTGCGATGGGTCAACTACGCGCTGGAGACTGACCTGCTGCTGTGGGAAGTCGGCGAGGCCACCGCCCGGATCTCGACACTGCTCGAAAGCGTCAAGGCGTACGGCCCGGGCGGACGTGATCCGCAGCAGCTGGTCGATGTGCACGATCTGCTCGATGCGACACTGCTGATGTTCCGGTCGCGCCTGACCGACCGACACATCGAAGTGGTGCGCGACTACGACCGCAGCGCTGCCCGGGTGACTGGATTCGCCGCGGAGCTGAACCAGGTGTGGACCAACCTCATCGGCAACGCGCTCGACGCGATCGACGGTCACGGCTCGTTGACGATCCGTACCCGGGGCCGCGACGAGCACGTGACCATCGAGATCGTCGACGACGGCCCCGGGATTCCCGAGGACATCCGGGCCCGCGTCTTCGAACCCTTCTTCAGCACGAAACCGATCGGTGACGGCACGGGGATCGGCTTGGACGTCGCCGCGGGGATCGTCGTGGCCCTCCACGGCGGAACCATCGACGTCCAGAGCGAGCCCGGACGCACGAGCCTCGTGGTCACCCTCCCGGTGAGGCGGGCGACCGGTCCGCAGACACCGTCGGCTACGACGTGATGCCGAACGGGACGACGTGCACGCCGTGAACCCGCGCCGAGAGCCTCCCGCACGGTGTCAACTCGCGTGCGTCTCAGGCTGAGCGGAGGCCGGGCCAGAAGCTGCGGGGGGAGGTTCGCGCGGTAGCAGCGTGCCGGCACGCAGGGCCACCAATGATCGTGCGGTCAGGGCACCGATGCCCAGCGTGACCGCGCCGAGTAGGAGATGCACCAGGGCGGTGGGGGCCTCGGCCGCGGTCAGCCAGCGGATGCCGAACGTCACCGCGGCCGCGTACGAGAACGCGAACGCCCACCAGCCTGCGGCGAAGCTGAGACGCCGGTAAAGGGAGAACAACCGCATCTGGACGAGCACCATGAGCGCCGCATAACCGCCCAGTACCAGGATCACCACGTCCACCCTTCCCCCGGTGATCGCGAACCAGGTGTTGCCGGCGACCACCGGCGGGGCGAGCTCGATGGCCAAGGTCGGAACCAGCGCAGGCGGCATCGGCGGCAGCGTGAACAGACGCAGCCAGATGATGGAGGTCAGGCTGAACCAGCAGAGCAGGCCGTACCCGAAGAGCGCGACCGCGAGGGTGCGGTAGCCGAGCTGCGCGGCGCCGGCGGCGCAGACGAGGCCGGTGGCGACGGTTGGCAACAGGTAGCCCGGATGCCATTGCTGCAGCGGGCCGCCGGTCACCACCCAGCCGGCGGTTACCCAGCCGCCGTAGGCGGTGGACAGGCCCACAAACACGAGGAACAGGACTCTCCACGCGTGGCCGGAGTGGAGTGCCAGCGTAAGAGCCAACAGCGTCGGAACGAGCAGCGCCAGCGAGGTGAACACTCCGAACGTCGGGTCGGTTGCCTCCGCGAGCCACCGGTGGGACCGGGCGACGTTGCTGCTGAAAGCTATTGAGACCAGCAGCCACAGCAGTCCTGTCAAGACCCAGAGGGCGAGGCCGGGCCATTCCGGAACGATCGCCGCGGCAGCGGCCACCGTCCATGCCTGCGCGAGCCCGGCTACCCCCATCGGCACACCGAACAGGTTGGCCCGCAGGTTCAGCCGCCCGGGCGACTCGTTGGGTCGCGTGCTCGAGCGCCCAGCCCGTCGTTGCCGCGTCGGAGCGCCGGGTTCGGGTCGCATGCGCCAGTGCTCCTCCGGTGGAGATACGCTCACGTGCTCTCGCCTCCCTCCGGTGCCGGCGTCGACCTCCCGTCGCGCAGACGGTCGATCTCGGTCCGCAAGACGCGGTTCATCTCCTCCAGTTCGCTGACGCGATTGAGGAACGGGTCGAGCTGCTGGCCGAGCTCGTCGACGGTGTATCGCGGCGTGATGTGCTGCGGACAGTTCCAGTCGTATGCCATAACGTCGACACGCACCTCGCGTTCGACTCTTCCCGGGTAGCCCGGCACAGCCAGCGACGTGCCCACCATGGCAGGGTCCTGTGGACGGGTATGAGCCGCTCCCGTGTCCGGGCGCCGGTGCCCACCTGGGCGCGGTGCGTGAATGTCGTGCACGCTGGCCCAGCCGTATACCTTCAACCGGGTCTGGCGGGCATAGTCCATGAAGATCATCGCGGCCCGTCCCTCGAGGGCCAGGTTGCCCATGCTGATGTACTGCCGGTTCCCACGAAAGTCGGCCCACGCGATCGTGTGCTCGTCCGGGGTGCGGATGAACCCGGCCGGGCCGCCGCGGAACTGCACGTACGGCCAGCCGGTTTCCGAGACGGTGGCCAGGTAGAAGCCGTCGAGCTCGGACAGGAACTGCCGTTCCAACCGGCTGAGCAGGTCACCGGTGCCGGGTCGCGCCTCCGGCGTGGGCGCCCGTACGCCGACCGCGGTTCGGCGCGGCGCTGGCGCGTCGTGGGCACGGTGGTATCGCTCGACCGCGGCGCGGCTGCCGTACCTCGCCTGCGCGGCAAGGACGGCGTCGGTGAACGCGAGCGCGTGGTAACTGCGACTCATCGTCGTACCTCCTGGCGGAATGACACAGCGGGCTGAAACGGGGCGCTGGTCGTGGACGGTCCGGCGTCGTATGAGGAGCTGCACCCGCAGACGTTGGCTCGGCGCGGCTCCAGCCCCGGTCCATGCGGGTCAGGTCAAGGCTTCCAAGGCCTGGTGGATCACGGCGGTGACGGCCGCGGGCTGCGAGACCATGACAACATGTGACGCGTCGACCTCCACCGAGGTGGCGTTGGCGCGCTTGGCCATGGCACGGACGACGTCGGCGCCCGCGGCCGTGTCGGCGCCCGCGACGATCGCCCAGGACGGCAGTTCCTTCCACGCGGGAGGTCCGGACTTCTCCGTGAAGGCGGCGGCGGCGACCGGCCGCTGCACGGCAGCCATGACCCGCGCCTCGGTCTCGGAGACATCGGCGGCAAACGCGTGGTGGAAGTGGTCCGGATGGATGGCGTACTCGGTCGCGTGGCCGTCTGGGCTCGGGTACTGCAGCTCCACGAGGGCGGTGTTCAGGACGGAGTCCTTGGAGCCTGCTGTGATGTCGCCCAGCACCTCGCCTTCGTCGGGGGCGAACGCGGCGACGTAGACCAGTCCGACGACGTTGCCGGCTCGGGTGGCGGCGTTGGTGATGATGGCGCCGCCGTAGGAGTGGCCGACGGCCAAGACGCGGCCTGGGATCTGCCCGAGGGCGCTGGCTACGTAGTCGGTGTCGTGGGAGATCCCGCGCAGCGGGTTGATGATGGCCTGCACGCTGACGAACTCGGCCTGGAGCTCCTCGACGACGCCGCTCCACCCGGAGCTGTCGGCGAAGGCGCCGTGCACCAAGGCGACGGTGATCGGGGCGGGTGCTGCTGTGGTGTCGGTCATGGTCGGGCTCCATCTGGGGTGTCTCGGCGGCGTACGGCCTTGCTGCGCGGTGACCCCGTCGCGGCCGGCCAAGCGAGCAGCCGCCATCGGTTCGGCGCTGGCGGGGTGGCCCGCACCGAGTCGTTCGGTGGCTTGAGTCTTCCGGCGGAGATCGTCGGTCCGGCCAGGACCGTCCCCCGGTTGTCGCCTTGCTCTTCAAGTCCTTGATGCTGCCGGGACTTGGGGTTGCAGGCATCGGCCATGCGACTGCGCGCTCGGCGCCGGACGATGCACGGCCCTGAAGGCCGGACGCGCAGCTGCGGGCCGCGCCTGCTGCGGCGTGACCGCGCCAGGTCGTACTCGTGGTCGACAAAACGGGCATGCCGCATGGGCATGTTCGCATCGGTCCTTGAAGGTGGACAGGCTCGTTTGGTCGGCGGGATGGTGGAGGCTCCGCAGTACTTGAGACCCGTGCTCCACCGCGGTCCGGTCACATCGTGCGAGTGGCTGACGCCCGGGGGAGTGCTGGCCCTGCACGACGCAGCGGCCCGATCCCAAGGAGTGGTGGTAGTGACTGCGCTTCCGTTTTCCCTCGGGCCGGGCCAGGCCGGCGCGCTGCTGGGGCGAGAGTCCGAGTTCGCCATGCTCGAGGAGCTGCTCGAGCAGATTCCCGAACGCGGCGGGAGCCTGTGCCTGGAGGGATCGGCCGGGCTGGGCAAGACCTCCCTAATCGACTGGGCGGGGCAGGCGGCCGAAGCCCGAGGATTCGCGGTGTGGCGGGCTGAAGGGACCCTGTCGGAGCAGGACATCCCCTTGGCGGCGCTGGGGCAGCTGCTCACTCCCGTGCGGGAGATGATCGCGCGGCTGCCCCCTGAGATGCGCGCTGGCCTCGACGTCGCCCTGGGCTTCGAGACGGCTGCGCCGGCGCGGATCGACAAGGTCCGCGATGCCTTCGGCGAGTTGCTCCGCCGCGTCGATGGCCCGGTGCTGCTGATGGTCGATGACCTCCAATGGCTCGACGCGGAGAGCGCGCAGGTTCTCACCTCGAGCCTGGTGGCCGCCCGCATCCCGGGGGTCGGGCTGCTCGCCGCGCGCCGACCCCAACCATCAGCCGTCCGGCCGCTCATGCCGGTCGGTCTATGGCGGGTTCGGCGGCTGAGGCCCTTGGGTGGCGTGCTAAGCCGGGCACTGGTCCGACGCGTGAGCCCTGCTGTCTCCGCGCCAGTCCTGGCCTCGCTGGTCACGGCCGCTGCCGGGAACCCGTTGGCGCTTGTTGAGCTGCCCGCCGCCCTGAGCGAAGCCGAGCTGAGTGGGTCAGCGCTGAGCGCTGACGCGGTCCCGCTGAGCCCGAGGCTGGAGCGTCTGCACTCCGAGCAGATCCTCCAACTGCCCGCGGCGGCTCGGCAGGTCCTGCTGCTGGCAGCGCTCGACGACGGGCACACGGACCTCACGGCTGACCTGGGTGAGGAGGAACGAGCCGGGCTCATCGTGGCCGAGGAACACGGGCTCATCCGCACCGACGCGCGTAAGGGCGCGATCCGCTTCCGCCACCCGTTGATCGGTCCAACCGTCCTTCGCCTGTCGACGAGCAGCGCGCGCCGCGCCGCCCACGTCGTGCTGGCGCAGCGCCACAAGACCCACGAGGACCGGTATGCGTGGCACCTGGCCGCCGGCGCCATCGGACCCGACGAGGATGTCGCTGCCCTGCTCGAGAGTGCCGCTGACCGCGCGCTGCGCCGCGGTCGCCCGGACCTGGCGATCCAGTCCTATCTGCTCGCGGCGCAGTTGAGCACCGCACTTGACGGGCGGGCGCGGCGGCTTACCTACGCCGCATCCGTCGGTGCGGGCTCCCTGGGCACCATGCAGCAGGCCTCGCGGCTGCTGGCCCAAGCACGGCAGGTGCATCCGGCGGTCCTGGCCACTGTCCCGGCCGCGACGGTAGCCGCCCAGGTGCTCATGAGCACCACCGGCGAGTTGGCCAACGCCCAGCGGGTGCTGACTCCTGCCATCGCCTCCGCGCTCCACCAGATGACAGGCCGGGCACCCGATCCGATGACAGGCCCGATGACCGACCGTGCGGGCATCCGCGCCGAGACCTCAGTGGCTCCCTTGAGGAGCGTCAACCGCGATGAGCTCGGCGAAGCGCTCCATCACCTGCTGAACCTGTGCCTGTACGCCTGCGACGAGCGGACCTGGGCGACGTTCCACACGGTCGTCGCCGGGGTCGACCTGTCCGAGTTCCCTGACCTCCAGCTGCGCATCGACGCACTGGCCGACCCGGTCCGGACTGCCTTGCGGGCGCTGCCTCGTCTGGACGCGGCCCTGGCTGGGCTGGATGAGCACACGGACGCGAACCGCATCGGCCGGCTGGCGATGGCGGCCTTCTACCTCGACCGGGTCGACGAAGTCCGGGCGCTGCTGCTGCAGCAGGCCAACGATGCACAATCTGGTGGGCCGGTCGGTCCAGGCATCCTGGCGCTGTCGTTGCTCTCCATCCAGTGCATCAAGACGGGCCACTGGGCCGAAGCGGACCGCTTGGCACGTGCGGGGCTGGTCCTGTGCGAGCAGAGCGGTCACCTGCTCTACACGGCCCCGTTCGAGTTCTCGATCGCGATGCTCGCGGCTGGCAGGGGTGACTCGGACACGGTGGCGCGCACCTGCTCGCATCTGCTGGGCTGGGCGCTGCCACGCGGAATCCGGATCGCGCAGGTGTACGCGGCACACGCCCAGACCATGCTCTTTCTGGGCGCCGGCGACTTCGACCGCGCCTACCGCGAGATCACCAGCGTGTGCCCACCGGGGACCTTCGCGCCCCATCTGGCGTGGGCGATCTGGATGTCGTTGGACCTCGTCGAGGCCGCGGTGCTGTCACATCACCCGAAGGAGGCCGCTGCCCATGTCGACGCGATGCACGGGCACGACCTGGGCGCTCTGTCCAGTCGGTGTGCCCTGAGCATGGCGGGCGCGACCGCCATTGCTGCCACCGCGTTCGACCGCGACCTGTTCGAGGCCGCGCTCGCGGTCCCAGACGCCGGCCGGTGGCCGTTCGACCTGGCCAGGATCGAGCTGCGGTACGGACAGGGGCTACGTCGAGCCAGGTTCGCCTCGGAGGCGCGCCGTCATCTCGAGGAAGCCTTGGCCACCTTCGAACGACTCGGGGCCGACGGCTGGGCCGAACAGGCCCGCACGGAGCTGCTTGCAACCAGCCCCGCCAAGACCGCCCCGGCGTCCGAGCGGACGGGAACTCTCACCCCCCAGGAACGCGTGGTGGCACACCTGGCAGCTACAGGCCTGGCCAACAAGGCGATCGCGAACCGGCTGCAGATCTCGCCGCGGACCGTCGGAGCGCACCTGCGCAACATCTTCGGCAAACTCGACGTCCGCACCCGCGCTGCCCTGACCGACGCGCTCGCCGACGTGCCGAGCGGCGCGCCGGCGGAGGTGTTGGGGGTCACGCTGCCCGATGAACCGGCGGCGGCGTCAGCAGCGGTTGCCGACGTGCTGAGACACCCGACGCGGCAAAGGACCCAGCCTCGTCGAGACGCACCGGCCCTTCCGGGTGCCACTCGAGCCGTGGACGGCGTGCGAGCCCCGTGACCACCGAGCCGCTCGGGCTGACGGGCCGCGCCACGGAGATAACGCTGCTGCGCGACTTCGTGCAGTACCTGGAACGAGACGGGGCCGCCATGCTGCTGACCGGGCAGCCCGGTGTCGGCAAGACCGCGATGCTGCGGGCCGCTGAAGCCCTCGCGTCCGAGGCACACGTGCAGGTGCACACTCTCACCTCGGCAGAGTTCGACCCGCCGGGGCCGTTCACGTCCCTGGCCCAGCTGCTGACCCCACTGCGCGGGTCGATCGGTGAACTGCCACGAAATGACCAGAGGGCACTGACAGTCGCGCTGCGGTTACGTTCCGGGCCTCCGGCCCGGAGGGAGGTACTGGGCAGGGCCACGCTCACCCTCCTACAGCGTGCCGCCGGGGACAGCCCGCAGCTACTTCTGCTGGACGACGCCCACTGGATGGACCCGGCCAGTGCTGAGGTGATCGCGTTCGTGGCTCGGCGTCTCCGTGGAAGCAACATCGGCGTGCTGGCGACCGTGCGAGCCGGAACGCACGGGCCGCTGCTGCTCGCGGGGCTTCCTGATCGTGAGGTGCGTCCACTGACCCGGGACGACGCCAGCACGCTGGTGCGGTCCCGGTTCCCGCAGCTCGCGGCGCCGGTCCGATCACGCATTGTCGAAGAGGCCGACGGGCTGCCCCTCGCCCTGCTTGAGATGCCGCTGGCGCTCACAGCTGCCCAACGTTCCGGGGACGCGCCACTACCCACCCGCCTGCCGGCCGCGGAGCGGCTCACCCGCCTCTTCGGTGACCGGATCGAGAAACTCCCCGAACGCGCTCGCGCCCAGCTGCTTCTGGCCGCTCTTGCCGGGTCTGGTGGCGACCTGTCCATCATCCAGGCGGCCTACTCGCTCGATCCGGAACTGGCCGGGCTCTCCAGCGCCGAGGCGGTCGGGCTCGTCCGCGTGCGGGACCTCCCGCCACGTGTTGAGTTCATGCATCCGCTGGTGCGTGCGGCGGTCGTGCAGAAGGCCGCCCCGGAGCAGCGCCGGGTAGCCCACCTTGCTCTTGCCGGCGCGTACTCGCCCGAATCTGCCGCGCACGCCTGGCATCTGGCTGACGCGTCGACCGAGCCGCAAGAGACGGTCGCTTCCCGCCTGGAGGCGCTGGCGGTACGCACCCTCGCGACGGGAGGGGTGTCGGAGGCGATGACCGCCTTGCAGCGGGCGGCGGAGCTCAGCCCCGACCGCATGCAGCGGGCCAAGCGCGAGATCCAGGCAGCCTTCGTCGGCGCCAACGTCACCGGGGACCTGCGCCGCGCCGCGGCTCTGCTCGCGGACGCTACCGGACTCGAGCCGGCCTTGACCGGCTCGTTGGCCGCGACAATCACCGCCTCGTACCTATTGCTGAACGGCCAGTGCGAGGTCGATGCCGCCCACCGGCTGCTGGTCCGCGCCATCGAGAACCACCCGGGCAAATCCGATCCCTCCGACCCGCACCTGATCGACGCCCTCCACAGTCTGATGATCATGGGCTCGTTCGGTGGTCGGGAACGCCTCTGGGAGCCGTTCCAGCGAGCGGTCGCCAGACTGGGAGAGAACGTGCCGGCGGACGTCGACCTCTGCCACCGCATGTTCGGCGACCCGGTCAGACATGCAGCGCACGGCATGGACGAACTGGACGCGGCGCTGGCAGGTTTGGCTGGGGAGCTCGACCCGCTCCGGGTGACGCGCCTGGCCCTAGCGGCCCTCTACACCGACCGCCTCGACCGCTGCCGCCCGGTGCTCTGGCGCCTCATCAACGACGGCCGACAAGGGGAGGGCGTCGCACTCGCCATTCACGCCCTCATCTCGAGCTGCATCGACGACTGGCTCACCGGCCAGTGGGACGAAGCCGTGGACCTGGCCGCGGAAGGCAGTGCGTTCGGGGACAGCCACGGCTTCCACCGTTACCGGGTCATCCTCAAGGGATACATGGAGCAGCTCGTCCGGGTCTGCAGAGGCGAGGTCGAGGACGGCCTGCAGGCCGCGGACGCGATGGCCGTCTGGGGCAGCGAGCGGGGCGCCGGCATGTGCACGACCTTCGCCGCGCACCTGCGGACCCTGCACGCGATCGCGCTGGAGGACTTCGAGGCGGCGTTCGCGCACGTGACCGCCGTCAGCCCGCCCGGCGAGCTGGGTCGCTACCGGCCGCACCGCCTCTGGTTGCTGTTCGACGTCGTCGAGACTGCCGTGAAGACCGGCCGCCGCCCGGCGGCGTCCGCGCACGTGAAGGCCATGCGCGACTCCGAGCTGCCCAGAGTCTCCGCGCGCCTGGCCATGCTCACCGCGGGCAGCGCAGCACTGGCGGCGGACGAGCCGGAGCAGGCCACCGCCTTCTTCGCCGCAGCTCTCGCTGACCCGTGCACCACCCGGTGGCCGTTCGACCGGGCCCGCATCCAGCTCAGTTTCGGCGAGCACCTGCGCCGCGAACACCGGATGCCTGAGGCGCGTCACCACCTGCACATGGCCCACGCCGGGTTCCAGCAGCTCGGGGCACACCCGTGGCTGCGACGCACCGAACGAGAGCTTCGCGCGGCGGGCGAGGCGACCCCGCGGCCCGCAACCGCGGCGATCGATGAGCCTCCGTTGACGGCCCAGGAACGGCAGGTTGCCGAGCTCGCCGCGTCAGGTCTGACCAACCGTGAGATCGGCGATCGGCTCTTCCTCTCACACCGCAGCGTCGGTGCCATCCTCTACCGCGTCTTCCCCAAGCTCGGTGTCACCTCCCGGGCTGCGCTTCGTGGCGCGCTGGACGCAGGTCTGGATCCCACGGGGAGCGCTCGGCACGCCCCGCCAGCGCCGTGACCTCTCTCGTTCTCTCTCGCCCCCGGAACATCGGTGCGTCCGCGCGGTCGAACGGCCGATGCCGCTGACGCCGTGTTGCCGCAGTGTCGTTCCGGGGAGTCGTCGAGAACCACGCCGACCGCCGGGCTTTCGTGCGTACCGGCCGCGGGGGACCCGAAGCAACGGAGGTCGTCATGGCAACGAACGCCCGGGCAGAAGAGGCACGACACAGTGTCCCGTTCCTACGGTGGGTCCCGGTCGGTGTCGGCTTGGGGTGCATCATCATGCTGGCCTTCAACCTGCGCCCCGGGGTGGTCAGCACCGGCCCCGTCCTGCAAGAGGTCCAGAACGACCTGGCCCTGACACCGACGCTCGTGTCCGTACTCACCACGTTGCCGGTCCTGTGTTTCGGCGTGGTTGGAGCGGTTACACCCTGGCTCGAGGGCCGAATCGGACTGCGAAACCTCACCGTCCTGGCCAGCTCGCTCATCGCTGTAGGCCTGCTGGCGCGGTCCGCAGTCCCCGGAGCCCTGTCGTTCCTGGGTCTGTCCGCCGTGGCATTTGCCGGCATGGCCATCGGCAACGTGGCACTGCCCTCGCTGGTCAACGTTCATTTCGCATCACGGGTCGGTCCGGTGACGTCGATCTACACAACCGTCCTGGCGGGCGGCATCCTCGCCGCTTCCGCGCTGACCGTGCCGGTCGCAACCCTGGCCGGGTCGTGGCGGTGGGGACTCGCTCTCTGGGGGGCGGTCGCCTGCGTCGGCCTCTACCCCGTCGGCCGTTTGCTCCGGCGAGCTCAGCACCCGTGGGCGGCAGTCCGACGAGCACATCTCCACGCCCCCCATGCGGGACGAGAACAATCGGACGCCGGACCCGTCTCACGGTCCGGCCCCACCTTTGGGGCGGTTGCCCGGACCCGTCTCGGATGGGTCATGGCCGTCTTCTTCGGGCTTCAGTCCGTCCAGGCCTTCGCCGGCTTCGGGTGGCTCGCGCAGATCTACCGTGACGCGGGATTCAGCGCTTCGGCGGCCGGGATGCTGCTGGGCGTGGTCACCGCCACCGTGGTCCCGCTGTCACTGCTCATGCCCCTCGTGGTCGCCCGGGCGGGCCACCCGGGAGCGCTCGTGTGCGGGCTCTCCCTGCTTTACCCGGTGGCTTACCTGGGACTCGTCGCCGCCCCGGTGAGCGGGGCATGGCTGTGGGCGGTACTGCTGGGGGCCGCCAGTGCCCTCTTCCCAGTCAGCCTGCTCCTCATCGGGCTGAAGGCACGGACGGAGGAGGGCACCGCAGCCCTGTCGGGCTTCACCCAGTCGGTCGGCTACCTGCTCTCGGTCGTCGGCCCGTTCGGTGTCGGGCTCCTGCACGCTGCGACCGGAGCATGGACCCTCCCGCTGTACGCGCTGGCCGCCCTGGCGCTGCCGCAGTGCGCTACCGGGCTCTACCTGGCTCGCCCCGTCACCATCGAGGACGTCGTCGCCGCCGAACCGACACCCCACGAACGACGGCCCTAGCGACAGGCATCGTCTCGGGCTACCGGGACGCAGTCGCCTGACCGATGCAGCGCGGAGGTGGCGGTGCGGAAACTAGGGCCGGTAAGTGGGCGAGCGAACGGACCGGCTCAGACCGCTTCTTCGTCTCGACCCGCAGGCGACACCGTGTCCCGCGTTCGCTCACACCTCGCAGGCTCGCTCCTGATTGCCGGGGCGCGCACCGTCACACCTCCTGAGGAGTTGGCAGTCATGATTGCCACCCAGCACCGAACCGTCGACATCGACGGCCTGACCGTGTTTTACCGCGAAGCCGGCCACCCGGAAGCACCCACACTCGTCCTCCTGCACGGGTTCCCGACCAGCTCGCGCATGTTCCGCAACCTCATCCCGGCCCTCGCCGACCGGTACCACGTCATCGCACCGGACCACGTCGGCTTCGGGGAGTCGTCCATGCCATCCCTCGACGAGTTCCCGTACACCTTCGACGCCCTGGCCGACGTCACCACGAAGCTGCTCGAGAAGCTCAAGGTCGGCAGCTTCGCGATGTACGTGCACGACTACGGTGCGCCGATCGGGTGGCGCCTTGCCCTCGCACAGCCGGGGCGCGTCAGCGCGATCATCACCCAGAGCGGCAACGGGTACGAGGCCGGGTTCGTCGAGGAGTTCTGGGAGCCGATCTGGGCCTATGCCAAGAACCCCGGACCCGAGACCGAGCCCGGAGTGCGGTTTCTCGTCAGCGCCGAGGCCACCAGGTGGCAGTACCTTCACGGCGTCCACCAGCCCGACCTCGTCGACCCCGACTGCTGGGCGATCGACCAGGCATTTCTCGACCGGCCCGGCAATGACCGAGTTCAGTTCCAGCTCTTTCACGACTACATCAACAACATCGACGGCTACCCCGCCCTGCACGAGTACTTCCGCCAGACCCAGGTGCCGCTTCTCGCCGTCTGGGGGGCCAACGACAAGATCTTCGGAGCGCCCGGAGCCCCGGCCTTCAAGGACGACCTGCCCGACGCGGAGATCCATCTGCTCAACGCCGGCCACTTCGCTCTCGAGAGCCAGCTGGACACCATCTCGAGCTACATCCGAGGGTTCCTCGGCCACGTCCTGTAGGAGCCGACCGTGACCCAGCTCGCCGACCGACCAACGCGCTCGCGCACGGGCACCCCCCAAGACCTCGCGCCTTCCGTACGGGTCAGCGTCGTGCGCGTGCTGACCACGACAGACCACAAGGTCATCGGCAACCTCTACCTGCTGAGCTCGTTCATCTTCTTCCTGCTGGGCGGTCTGATGGCCCTGTTCATCCGGGCCGAGCTGGTCTCACCGGGTCTACAGGTCGTGGACAACCCGGCCCAGTACAACCAGCTCTTCACGATGCACGGCACGATCATGCTGCTGCTGTTCGCGACCCCGTTGTTCGCCGGCTTCGCCAACGCGATCATGCCGTTGCAGATCGGGGCCCCGGACGTGGCGTTCCCGCGCCTCAACATGTTCGCCTACTGGCTCTACCTGTTCGGCGCCCTGACCGTGTGCGCGGGGCTGCTGACCCCGGACGGGGCCGCCAGCTTCGGCTGGTACGCGTACGCGCCCCTGTCCGACGTCAGCTACAGCCCGGGCCTCGGTGGCGACCTCTGGGTCTTCGGACTCATCCTCGCCGGGTTCGGCACCATCCTTGGGGCGGTCAACTTCATCACGACGATCGTGTGCCTGCGCGCACCCGGGATGACGATGTTCCGGCTGCCGATGTTCACCTGGACGGTCCTGGTCACCTCGCTGCTGGTCATCGTCGCGTTTCCGCTCCTCGCCGCGGCACTGTTCCTGCTCGGGGCCGACCGCAGGCTGGGCGCGCAGGTCTTCCAGCCCGAGAACAACGGCGCCATGCTGTGGCAGCACCTGTTCTGGTTCTTCGGCCATCCAGAGGTGTACGTCATCGCGCTGCCGTTCTTCGGGATCATCAGCGAGGTCATCCCCGTCTTCTCCCGCAAGCCGCTCTTCGGCTACAAGTCGATGGTCTTCGCGATCATCGCGATCGCCGCCCTGTCCGCGAGTGTCTGGGCGCATCACATGTACGCGACCGGGCAGGTGCTGCTGCCGTTCTTCTCCGTCATGACCATGCTGATCGCGGTCCCGACCGGCATCAAGTTCTTCAACTGGATCGGCACGATGTGGGGCGGGACGGTGAGCATGTCGGCCCCGATGCTGTGGGCGATGGGCTTCCTCGTCACCTTCCTCTTCGGTGGCCTGACCGGCATCATCCTGTCCAGTCCCGCACTGGACTTTCACCTCAACGACAGCTACTTCGTGGTCGCGCACTTCCACTACACCGTCTTCGGCACGGTCGTCTTCGCGATGTTCGCCGGGTTCTCCTTCTGGTGGCCCAAGCTGACCGGGACGATGCTCGACGAACGGCTCTCGAAGATCCAGTTCTGGATGCTGTTCATCGGCTTCCACACGACGTTCCTGATCCAGCACTGGCTCGGCATCGAAGGCATGGCCCGCCGCTACGCCGACTACCTGCCCGAGGAAGGTTTCCAGGCTGCCAACCTCGTCTCGAGCCTTGGTGCGTTCCTGCTCGGTGCCAGCACGATCCCGTTCCTGTGGAACGTGTGGAAGACCTGGCGGGCCGGCGCCCGGGTCGACACCGACGACCCGTGGGGATACGGCATGTCGCTGGAGTGGGCCACCTCGTGCCCCCCGCCGCGGCACAACTTCACGTCCCTGCCGCCGATCCGGTCCGAGCGCCCTGCCTTCGACCTGCACCACCCGCACGACTGAGCCGTCACACCGGAGCCGCCTAACGGCTCCAGCGACGCTGAGGTGGCGCTGCGTTTGGTCGCGAGGCAATGAGGGCGTGCCAGGCGAGCAGCAAGAGCCACGCAAACGCGTTCAACGCTCGCAGGTGGGCACCAGCATCACTGGCACGGTCGCCCTGAGGACCAGACGGTCGACCAGCTTCGCGCGACGGGCCCATGAACGGCGAGCGTTGCGGCGGCGGATTCCGATGACCAGGAGAGCGGCGCCTCGGGCCTCGGCGGCGACCGCATGCTCGATCGCCTCGTCGCCTCGTCGTCTCGTGCCCGGCACGCGCGGGCACGCCCGGGATCAACGCGTCCCGCGTTCACGCGCGTCCCGACACTTTCGGCGCTCAGCGTGACCTTCACGAGACTCGCGTGCGGGCCCAGCGGCGGCTCAGACAGCAACATGATGGTGACGCCGACGCCTCGACGTTGCGCCGCGCTGAAGGAGGCATCGAGCAGGCCTGACTCTTCGTCGTGTGGGCCGATGAGGACCACGACGCTCCCAGTTGGTTGGCCGGGTGGTTCGGGGCCGGCGAGAGAAGCTACGACCACCGGTGCGGCGCTGAGGCCCGTGAGGCGGCGCCACGGTGACAGGGCTGCCGGGCCGCACCGCGCCCGCTGTGCCCATGACCGGCCCACGACGAGGAGACGAGCGTCCTCGGATGCCTCCGCGGACACATCGAGGGGACGGCCAGGCGAGAGGCACGCTGTTGCGTGCAGCTCGGGCGCCATCTCGTTGACCTGCTTGAGCGCCCACACGAGAACCCGTAGGCCGGCCTCTTCGAACGCCCCGGCTCGATGCGCGAATGTCTGTCCGGTCACCCGCACTCTCGCGATCCTCGGTGAGAGCGCCGACACCGGGACAGGGTGTACGACCCGCAGCGGCGCCCCCAGCGAGGCGGCCTCGGCAGCCGCCCACAGCAGCGCGTCGACGTCGCGTTCACTGGTGACCTCGACGACGACCGACCAATCCCGATGCCCGCGCGAGGGGGGACTGGAAAGGGCCGAGGGCCTTGCGGTGATGGCGGGCCGTCGCGGTCGTGACCGCATGAGTTGGGCCTCTGGCGCCGGTGTCGGATCTCCGCGAGCTCTGCGTCAGTGCTGGTGGGACAGTCGTACGGCGGTCTGCGTGAGCAGGCGACCCTGGTACTCGGCGGCGGCGAGCACATCCGCGTCTGGTTGCCCTTCCGTGCCGGTCGACGAGGTGCCGTACGGGTTGCCCCCAGCGGGAAAGAGGACGGCGTCGGTGTAGCCGGGCGGGACGATGAGGCATCCCCAGTGGTACAGGACGTTGTTGAGCGCCAGGATCGTGCTCTCCTGGCCGCCATGCAGGTTCTGTGAGGAGGTGAAGCTGGTCGCGGGCTTGCCGGCCATGACGCCTTGCTGCCACAGCCCGCCGGTCTGGTCCATGAACTGCTTGAGCTGAGCGGCCGGCAGCCCGAACCGGGTCGGTGTGCCGAAGGCGTACGCATCGGCCCACTCGAGATCCTCCAGCGCGGCCTCCTCGACGGCGAGCTTCGTCTCGTCGACGTGACGCCGCCAGGCCGGGTTCGCGTCGATGGCCGTTTCGCCGGCGAGCTCCGGTACGCGGCGAAGGCGTACGTCCGCGCCCGCGTTCGCGGCCCCGGCGGCGACCGCGTTGGCGAGGGCGTGGACCGAGCCGGTCGCGGAGTAGTAGATGACCGAAACTCGTGATGACATGGCGGGGTCCAATCCCTCTGGGGCGCAGTCGAACTGACGGCCCTGTCCCGTCAGCATCCACGACGGGCCGCAGGCGTCTCATCGGCAGGATGACTGCGCTGCGGCCGCTCTCATCGGACGCGCGGCCGGGCAATCCCGCGCAGGTCCAAGGTGATGGCGCCGTTGATGACGGTGGCACGCAGCAGGACCTGATGGCACGAGCGGCAGCGGGCGATGAGGCCCATCGGTGTCCCGTAGACGTGGGCGTCGGCCAGCGGCCTCGTGTCGGCGCAGGTGGCGCAGGCCGCTCGAGCCGTAGTCACGTCGAAGGTGAAGGCGGCGGCGAGTGGGCCGGCGAGGGCGTTGCCGTCCAGATGGTCAGGCATCAGTTCTCCCGAGGTCGGCTTGTGGGCAGCTCGCCGAACCCGGTTCCGCCGAAGTGTTCGGCGCGAACCCGGTCGGGCTCGTCCCCCGCCTCGAGAAGCAGGAACGTGACGTTCTCGACGAACGAGGTGGGCCCGCACACGTAGCACGTCGGCAGCTCGTTCGGGGACCATCCCGCCTCGGGAAGGTCTTGCGCCCTGATCCGGTGGGCAGGCCGGTGAGGGCCCAGCGGCGCGGTGCTGGTGTAGAGGATGGTGACGTCGGCAGCGCCCTCGGAGCAACTCCCGACGGAACAGGACAGCCGGGCGGCAGGTCGGGGTCGAGGTCGCGCCGACCCTAGAAACCGCGCGTGAGCGCACCCATCGATCCTCCTGAATGTCGCTGTCGCTGTCGCTGTCGCTGTCGCTGTCGCTGTCGCTGTGGTCTCCAGCGTGCGTGTGCTGGCGCAGTGCGGTCATCCGTCAATCGACTGTGCGGTGGCGCTGGCCGGCACGAGCGAGGTCCAGGACCTCGCGGACGGCGTCGGCGAACGCGTGCGGCGCCTCCTGGGGCAGGTTGTGCCCGGCGTCCGCGACGTGCATGTGCACGCGCGGACCAGTGAAGTGCGCGGCCGCGACTCCCGCGTCGGTTGCGGGGAAGTTCCCGTCGGCGAGCCCGTCGATGGTGACCGTCGGCACCGTGATTACGGGGAGCGCGGTCAGTGCCGCCTGCACCGCGGCGTACCGGGGGTGTCCGCCGGCGAGCCCGAGCCGGTGGCGGTAGGAGTGCAGGACAACGTCGGCATAGTCCGCGTTGTCGAACGCCTCCGCGGCCCGGGCCAGAGTCTGCTCGTCGAAGTTCCAAGCGGGGGAGTTGCGCAGCCAGATGACCTCGGCGATACCGCGCGGGTTGGAGCGAAGGGCGTTCTCGCCGCGGACGGTGGCGAAGTACCAGAAGTACCAGAACCCGGCTTCCAGCGCCGCCGGCAGCGGCTGATTCGCGGCCGTCAGGTCCTGGATGAGGTAGCTGTTGACCGAGACGAGCCCGGTGCAGCGGGAGGGCCACAGGGCCGCGGCGACGCAGGCGGCTCGGGCTCCCCAGTCGTAGCCGGCCAGGACAGCGCTGTCGATGCCGAGCGCGTCGAGCAGCTCGATGACGTCGGAGCCGAGGGCTGCCTGCTCACCCGAGCGTGCGGCACTGCCACCCAACGACCGAGTGGCGCCATGCCCCCTCAGGTACGGCACTATCACCCGCAGACCTGCCTGCGCGAGCAAGGGAGCGACGCGTTCGTACGAATGGACGTCGTACGGGAAGCCGTGGAGCAACATGACGGCCTGCCCTTCGGCTGGGCCAACGGTCACGTATGCGACGTCCAGGACCTCGGTTTTCACCCGGTGGACGGGGCCCATGCGGGCCAGTGAAGTGGTATCTCGCCCAGACGGCAGCTTCGAGTCGACTGAGCGGTCGGAACCGGGGGGTGTGGGGGTCATTCGTCGCCTCTTCCAGAAGGCGCCGCCACGGCTTCCCCATTCGCAGGAGAAGCCGTGGGGCCGGAGCCGGGACGGTGGCCGGGTGTTCAGCGGGTCCGAGCGGCGGCGCGGGCGGCGCGTTCGATCAGCGCAGCCGTCAGGCGCGGGTGGGAGATCCCGACGACGTGCGAAGCGCCCGGCACCTCGATGGCCTCGATGGCGCCTGCCCGCCTGGACATGAACTGATGGGCCCGCCGCGGGATGTTGCGGTCGAGCTCCCCCCAGAGGAAACGTGACGGGACGGACTTCCACAAGGGATGCGGACCGAACGGCTCGGTGAACGCCGACTCGAGGATTGGCCGCTGGCTCGTGGCCATCTGCGCGGCCTTGCGGTTGCTGAGATCTGCACAGAACTGCTCGTGATACTTGGCCTGGTCGATGTAGAGGTCGTGACCCCCGGTGGTGAGCTCGACCGAGGTCAGCGTGGGCCCAAGGGTGCTGCCCGGGTACTTCCCTACAAGGTCGGCGCTGGTCTCTCCGGTGTCTCCGGCAAGCCCTGAGACGTAGACGAGGCCGCGGATGTCGCCGGCAGCGGCAGGCGTGCTGCTGATGACGACGCCGCCGTAGGAGTGTCCGACGAGGACGAGCGGGCCGGGAAGGGTGCGTACGACGTCGCTGAAGTAGGTGGCGTCGAACGCGACCCCACGCAGTGGAACGGCGACGCTCACAACGCCGTGGCCGTGACGTTGCAGGATGCTCACCACATCGTCCCAGCTGGAGGACTCCGCGAACGCGCCGTGGGCTGTCACGATCGTCGCCGCGGACGGGCGGTGATGGGGTGCCGACGTTGGGGCGTGCTCGTCTGCGCGGGCGCTGCCGGCCTTGCTAACGACGCTCAGTCCGGCGGCCGCGCCGACCGCAGCGGTGGCCCGCAGCAGCGACCGCCGACTCGGGACGCTGCTCTGCGTCGCGGCATCGGTGGCCGCAGCGGGCGGAGACGAGGGGATGTTGGTCATGGCGATCCTTTGCGCGATGGGACGTTGGTGCGCTAGCCCGGCGGCCGCCGTTCGGCGTCCGATGCGCTGTAAGACAGATATGGACGTCAGCGCCGACTGCGCGCGTCGATCGTGCGCCCGGTCCCGTGCTGTGCGAATCGGTCGAATGACTGCGATGACGCACTGACGACCCATCCGGCGACGAGCCGGGACGAGGCCGTTGAGGGCACCGACAGCCCAGCCGGCAGCGGCCAGACCGTTGTGCGTCGAGTCCTGTGGGGCGCCGATCCTGGAACAGCCTTCGGCTGCCGATAGGATGCGGCGCGCAGGACCACCGACATGCTGGGCACGCGATGGTGCGCTGCGTGGAACGGGCGGCGTCGCGCATCCGCTCGCACCGCCTCGGATTTTGACGGTCAGTGGCGGAGGTATCGCTGTTCCGCGGCCGCCCGCGGCCGCCCGCGGCCTTTCACACCGCGTAGGAGCGGCAGGAACTGGGCCGTGCCCTCCCTCGGGGCGTGGAGAGGGATCGTCCGTTTCAGCCGCCGCGCAATGCTGCCGTCTGCTCGCTACGGTTCAGGCCGGTCGGGGTGGTGCCCACGCATCGGCGGCCGCTCGCGCACGAGACTCGGCGAGGTCGAGTCCCTCGAGAACCGAGCGGCCCTCGCGCAGCAGCACCTGTCCGGCGAACGTGAGGGTGGCCCCTTTGTTGGATCTGAGGAACAGTGGCGAGCCCACGTCGCGCTCGATCTGCCTGATGGCGCGGCTCAGAGCCGGTTGCGTCATGAAGAGCCGCGCGGCCGCGCGCGTGAAGTTTCCCTCTTCTGCCACGGTGACGAAGTAGCGCAACTCTCGTGATTCCATGAGCATCACCTCGGTGGTGAGAGTACCTCTCATCACCTTTAGGATGCCATAACTCTGTCTAGCCTTCGCACATGCGATTGCGGAGACGGACCGTAACTAGGGCGGCTGCGTGCGCTAACGGTTCGGAGGGACTCGCCCGCCAAGCCCGCAGCGCGCCACGCAGGAGGACCAGGCACAAGGACGCGTCGAGCTCGTCGTCCTCATCGGGTTCCTCATGGCCGCGCCGAGCTGCGAGCGACGTCGCGACAGTGAGCTCCCAGTGGCGCTGATTCGCCATAGTGCGCGCCCAGAGCGCCGGCACGCTGCGGACCATGCCGTCTCGCCGAGCGAGCGACTCGCGCTGTGTTTCGAGGAACGCGGCGAAACCTTCAACGAACCGCGACACCTGTTCCGACGGAGACGTTGAGATGTCCACACGCTCGACGCAGCGCGAGATTTCGTCGAGGAACAGCGACTCGTAGCCGAAGAAGACGTCCTCCTTCGAGCTGAAATAGCGGTAGAAGGTCGCCGTCGCGATTCCCGCCTCGGCGCACACCTGCTCCACCGTGACCTCGGAGAAGCCACGGCGGGTGAACAGGTCGAGCGCGACGGCTTCAACCCGCTGTCGGGACTGATCGCGCCGCCGCGACCTCTCCAACAGGTACTTCGGCTTCGTGCCCCTTGGATCAGGGCAGTCGTCGCCGCGGCACTCACGAGATTGCACGTTTTGACGGTACGCCACAACCTCTCAGGATTTGCCGCTGACGGGAGCGAGCGGCCTCCACGACGACGCTCCCGCACCTCTCCTGGGGACGTACAAACGGGGGGTCCTCCGCGGGCCCGCCAGAGATGTCCGTGGGTCGAAGGTCATTGCCGAGGCTGCTCTATCGCGGACGAGCGCACCCGTTGGTCAAGTCCGTATCGGTGGTGTACGACGGTGATCCGTCGGGGTCGTTCGGTTAGGCGGTGATCGCCGCGGCGATCAGGTCGTTGGTCACCTCCTCACGATCGTCGTCGGTGGTGCGGTCGGTCAGGACGGCTCGGGCGTTCTTCAGCGCTTCCAGGCCGAGGTAGCGGCGCTGCTCGGCCCACTCGTCGTGCTGCTCCGCCAGGACGGCCCCGACGAGGCGGATGATCGCCTCCCGGTTGGGGAAGATGCCGACGACGTCGGTGCGGCGGCGGATCTCACGGTTGAGGCGCTCGTTCGGGTTGTTGGACCAGATCTGGCGCCAGATCTCCTTCGGGAAGACGGTGAAGGCGAGGATGTCGGCGCGGGCGAGCTCGAGGTGCTCGGCCACGGCGGGGAGCTTCTCGTACAGGCCCTCGAGGACCCGGTC
>NZ_LMSX01000003.1:0-62099 GCF_001429655.1 Terrabacter sp. Soil811 | reverse complement strand
AGGGCCCGGCCGGTGGGCAGGTCGACGGGCAGGGTGGCCCAGACGGATCCGGGGCGGGTGATGATCTCGCGGGCGTGGGTGGCGGTGACCCAGCCGTGGCCGGGGAGCTCGCAGGCGGTGTCGGCCTCGCCGGTGGCGACCTCGAACGGGACGACGATCCACGCCAGCGCCGCCGCCTCACCCGCCGCCTCACCCGCCGCCTCACCCGCCGTCTCACCATCCGTCCCACCTTCAGCCTCACCCGACGCGGGTCCGGGGTGGCCCGGTCGGTGCAGCAGGGCGTCGGTGACGAGGTCGGCGCGGAGCTGGTCGAGGCTGCGGGCATCGCCCGCGCCGCGCAGCCCCCGGGCGGTGGTGTCGAGGCGGTCCATGACGGCGGCGACGCTCGCGGCGTCGGTGGTCACGGTGAGCCAGCCCATCCCGTCGTCGGTGAGCCGGCCGAACACCCCGCGCCGGGCCCTGGCGTGCGCGTGCCGTTCCTGGGCGCCGCGGGCATCGACCGACGCNCCCATCCCGTCGTCGGTGAGCCGGCCGAACACCCCGCGCCGGGCCCTGGCGTGCGCGTGCCGTTCCTGGGCGCCGCGGGCATCGACCGACGCGACCGCGCGTCGCAGGCGGGCGGTGAAGGTCCGTTGCGGGACGGGCTGCCCGTCCCGGGACGGGGCGAGCACCGCCTGCGCGACGGCGGTCACGTCCGCGTCCGGGAGCTGGGCGGTGTCGGAGACGACCTGCAGCGCCCGGTGCAGCGACAACCGACCGGCGCGCAGCGCACCGAGGACGACCCGGTGCCGGCGGGGCGCGGTCGCCAGCGCCAGCCGGCGGGCGACCTCCCCGGCACCGACCCCGGTCGCGAGGGCGATCTCCTCGCTGACGACCCGCTCGGGCGAGACCCGCGCGGACACCCGGGCGACGGCCCCGACCGGGAGGGCGTCGACCTGTTGGGCCTCGATGCCGGCCAGCGCGCCGTACGCGGCGAGCAGGTCGGCCTCGAGGCGCGCCTTGGCGACCTCGAGCGCCTCGATCTCGGCCAGCACCCGCTCCCCGGCCCGCGCCAACCCCCGGCACACCGGAGGACTCCACCAGCGACGGCGTGTACGGCACGGTGAGCCTCCTCTCGGTGATCCTTCGATGCATCAAGCAGAACAGGTGTTCGAGCGGAGTTCAAGAGTTAGGAAACCCCCTGTGGACGACGAACCGCTCTGCCCTGCAAGCCATCCCGTCTGATTCGACCCGGCCCTACGCCGGTCTGAGGCCCTCGTCGGAAAGGGCCCGTCCACGATGAGGACACGCCCTCCCACGTGGCGGACACGCATACGTACACTCGCCGGTAGGTCATGAGCGCCAGCGACAAGCCCCGGCTCGCTGGCCGGCAACCCTCCAACCGCGGTGGGGTGCCCCGGGTGAAGACCTGGCCCGTCGACGCCACCCGGCGCTCGGGCAAGCGCGGAGAGCCTCTCTCCCGCACCGACCCGTCGGTGCACGGGGCCCGGTGACACGGGACCCGGTCAGCGACACGACCCAGGAAGAGCAGGACGACCGATGACCGAGCCCAACTGGTCCTTCGAGACCAAGCAGATCCACGCCGGCCAGGCCCCAGACAGTGCCACGGGAGCCCGCGCGCTGCCGATCTACCAGACGACGAGCTACGTCTTCAACGACACCGACCACGCCGCGAACCTCTTCGGGCTCAAGGAGTTCGGCAACATCTACACCCGTCTGATGAACCCGACGACCGACGTCGTCGAGCAGCGCATCGCGGCGCTCGAGGGCGGTGTTGGCGCGCTCCTCGTCGCCTCGGGCCAGGCCGCCGAGACGCTCGCCGTGCTCAACATCGCCGAGGCCGGGGACCACGTCGTCGTCTCCCCCAGCCTCTACGGCGGGACGTTCAACCTCTTCAAGCACACGCTGCCGAAGTTCGGCATCGAGGTCGGCTTCGTCGAGGACCCGACGTCGATCGACTCGTGGCGCGCTGCGATCCGCCCCAACACCAAGCTCCTCTTCGGCGAGACCATCGCCAACCCCAAGAGCGAGATCCTCGACATCGAGGCCGTCGCGGCCCTCGCGCACGAGCACGGCGTGCCGCTCGTCGTCGACAACACCGTCGCGACGCCCTACCTCATCCGCCCGATCGAGTGGGGCGCCGACATCGTCGTTCACTCGGCGACGAAGTACCTCGGCGGTCACGGCACCTCGATCGCCGGCGTCATCGTCGACGCCGGCAACTTCGACTTCGGCGCCGACCCGGAGAAGTTCCCCAACTACAACACGCCCGAGGAGAGCTACCACGGGCTCGTCTTCGCCCGCGATCTCGGCGTCGGCAGCCCGCTCGGAGCCAACCTCGCCTTCATCCTCAAGGCCCGCGTCCAGCTGCTGCGCGACCTCGGCCCGGCCGCGTCGCCCTTCAACGCGTTCCTCATCGCCCAGGGCATCGAGACGCTGTCGCTGCGCATCGAGCGCCACCTCGAGAACGCCCACCAGGTCGCTGCCTTTCTCCAGGGTCACGACCAGGTCGAGAAGGTCGTGTGGGCGTCCTTGCCGGACAGCCCGTTCCACGCTCTCGCGGAGAAGTACACGCCGCGTGGCGCCGGCGCCGTGCTCTCGTTCGAGATCGCCGGTGGCCTCGAGGCGGGCAAGAAGTTCGTCGAGGCGCTGACCCTGCACAGCCACGTCGCGAACATCGGCGACGTCCGCTCGCTCGTCATCCACCCGGCCTCGACGACGCACTCCCAGGGCCCCGACGAGGACCGCCTCGCTGCCGGCGTGACGCCGGGCCTCGTGCGCCTCTCGGTCGGCATCGAGCACATCGACGACATCGTCGCCGACCTCGAGCAGGGCTTCACGGCCGCCAAGGCCTGACGCCACCGACCGACCCGCCCGAAACCGGGCTGAAGCGGATCGGCATGGCTGGCACGATGGCAGCCATGCCGATCCGCTACCCCGCCCCACTGCGCCCCGGCGACCGGATCGGCGTGACCTCGCCGAGCTCCGGCGTCTCCGACGAGCTCTGGGGACGGTTCGCGTATGCCGTCCAGTGCCTCCGCGACCGTGGCTTCGACGTCATCGTGGGTGAGCTCAACCACGCGCCGAGCCACGTGAGCGGGCCCCGCGAGGCCCGCGCGGCCGAGCTCTTGGAGATGCTCCTCGACCCGAGCATCCGGGCGGTCGTCCCGCCGTGGGGCGGTGAGACCGGCATCGACCTGCTCGACCTGCTCGATCTCGATGCGGTCGCCGCTGCCGAGCCGACGTGGTGCGTCGGCTTCTCCGACACCTCGACGTGGCTGACCCCCCTCACCCTCACGACCGGCATCGCGACGATCCACGGGCAGAACCTCATGGACACCCCGTATGCCGTGCCGGACGGCATACTCCACTGGGTCGACGTGGCGGGCGCCGCGGCCGGGAACGAGCTGCGGCAGCACTCCCCCGGGCGGCACCGTGCCGGCGGCTGGGACGACTACGCCGGCAACCCGACGGTCTCCGAGATGACCCTCGAGGGCCGAGGGACGTGGACCCGCATCGATCCGGGCCACGAGGACGCACCCGTCACGTTCTCCGGGAGGCTCGTCGCGGGGTGCGTCGAGACGGTGAGCTTCCTCGCGGGCGGCCGCTTCGCGGACATCGGTGCCTTCGCGCGCGACCACGCGCCCGACGGCACCGTCGTGCTCCTCGACATCGCCGAGTGGAACTCCTACGACATCTGCCGTGCCCTGCACGCGATGCGCCTGCGTGGTTGGTTCGACGCCGCGAACGGCATCCTCGTGTCCCGGACCAGCGCGCCAGAGCCGCACGGCTTCACGCAGCACGCAGCCGTCGTCGACGCCCTGGGGATGCTCGGCGTGCCGATCGTCGCCGACGTCGAGTGCGGCCACGTCGCGCCGTTCCTCGCGCTCGTGCAGGGCGCCATGACGACGGTCGTCCACGACGGCGACACCCACACGGTCACGCAGCGGCTCGCCTGAGGCCGGTCGGCGGTGGCAGGTACGCTCGCCGGGTCATGGAGAAGCAGCTGGTCGGGTCCGAGCTCGAGGTCGTCGACGCCGAGGTGACGGTCGAGGCACCCGTCGCCGCGGACGAGGGCCCGCACGACGAGGGGGCCGCAGGTCGCGTCCTGCACGACGTCTTCGGCTTCACCTCGTTCCGCGGGGCCCAGCAGGAGATCGTCGACCGCGTCGTGGCGGGTCACGACACGGTCGTGCTCATGCCCACCGGCGGCGGCAAGTCCCTGTGCTACCAGCTGCCCGCGCTCGTGCGGCCCGGCGTCGGCATCGTCGTCTCGCCGCTCATCGCGCTCATGCACGACCAGGTCGAGGCGCTGCGCCTGCTCGGCGTGCGAGCGGCCTTCTGGAACTCCACCTCGTCCGCCGAGGAGTCGGATGCCGTCCGCCGCGACGTGCGTGAGGGCCGCCTCGACCTGCTCTACGTCGCGCCCGAGCGCCTGCTCATGCCCTCGTTCCTGCGTCTGCTCGACGACGCGGCCACCGGCGCCGGCATCGCCCTCTTCGCCATCGACGAGGCCCACTGCGTGTCGCAGTGGGGCCACGACTTCCGGCCGGAGTACCTCCGCATCGCCGAGGTCACCGCCCGGTTCCCCGGGGTGCCGCGCATCGCCCTGACCGCCACCGCCGACGCGCTGACCCGCAACGAGATCCACCAGCGGCTGCGCCTCGACGGCGCCGCCGAGTTCGTCTCGAGCTTCGACCGGCCCAACATCCGCTACGTCGTCGAGGAGAAGAGCGACGCGCGCGCCCAGCTGCTGCGTTTCCTCGAGAGCGGCAACGACGGCGCAGGCTTCCGCGGCTCCGCCGGCATCGTCTACTGCCAGTCACGCAAGCGCACCGACGAGATCTCGGCGCTCCTGCGCCAGCAGGGCTACGACGCCATCGCCTATCACGCCGGCCTGCCCAACGAGGCGAGGGCCGCCGCCCAGCAACGGTTCCGTCGTGACGAGGGCGTCATCGTCGTGGCGACCATCGCCTTCGGCATGGGCATCGACAAGCCCGACGTGCGCTTCGTCGCGCACGTCGATCTCCCGAAGAGCCTCGAGGGCTACTACCAGGAGACCGGTCGGGCGGGCCGCGACGGCGAGCCGGCGGTGGCGTGGATGGCCTACGGCCTCGCCGACGTCGTGCAGCAGCGCTCGTTCATCATGCGGTCCGACGGCAGTCCCGAGCACCGGCGCGTCGACTCGATGAAGCTCGACTCGATGCTCGGGTACGCCGAGGCCTCCTCGTGCCGCCGGCGTCTGCTGCTGGCCTACTTCGACGAGGAGTCCGGCGACTGCGGCAACTGCGACACCTGTCTGGAGCCGCCGCAGCTGTGGGACGCGACCGTGCCCGCGCAGAAGGTGCTCTCGGCCGTGATCCGCACGGGCCAGCGCTTCGGCGCGGGGCACGTCATCGACGTGCTGCTCGGCAAGCGCACGGACAAGGTCGCGAGCTGGGAGCACGACCAGCTGCCGACCTTCGGGGTGGGCAGCGACCTCGCCGACCGGGAGTGGCGCTCGGTCATCCGCCAGCTCGTCGCGCGCTCGGTCCTCGTCCCCGATCCGGGCCGGATGGGCGCCCTCACCATCACGGAGGCGGCCCGTCCGATTCTCGACGGCGTGGAGAGGGTCGAGCTGCGTCGGCTCTCGGCCGCGCCGGCACGCAGCCGTTCGTCGTCGGGCTCGCGCTCGACCGGGGCCGGGTCCGGGGCCGGGGCCGGAGCCGGAGCCGGGGCCGGAGCCGGGGCCAGCCCTGCCGACCGGGCGCTCTTCGAGCTGCTGCGCACCCAGCGGCGGTCGATCGCCGACGCCGAGGGCGTGCCTGCCTACGTCGTGCTGCCCGACCGCACGCTCTGGGAGCTGGTGAAGGCCCGACCGGGCAGCACGGCCGACCTGCTCACGGTCAACGGCATCGGGCCGGTCAAGGCCGAGAAGTACGGCGCCGCGTTCCTGACCCTGTTGGCCGAGCACGCCGGCTGAACGATCCTCGGCTTCAGCCGACGACCTCGTCGACGAAGCACCAGCGCCAGGCCTCACCCGGCTCGATGGAGCGCATCACGGGGTGCTGCGTCTCGTGGAAGTGCGCGGTGGCGTGCTTCATCTCGGAGGAGTCGCAGCAGCCGACGTGCCCGCACTGGAGGCACAGGCGCAGGTGCACCCACGTCGTGCCGTCGCGCAGGCACTCCTCGCAGCCCTCGGGCGTGCGCGGTTCGACGCACGAGTCAGTGTCCTGGAGGTGCTCGCAGGGAGCCTCGATCGTGTCCACGGGCAACATCTCACTCTCTGCCAGGCGGCTCTCCTGGTCGTCGATGCGGTCGAGCATGGTCTCCTCGAGGTCCAGCGTGCTGAGGACGACGCGCAGCACGACGTGGTCGGCCCGCCCCTCGTCGCGCAGCCGGAGCACCTCGTCGCGCTCCGCCTGCAGCATCTGCATCCGGGCGCGTCGGTAGCGGACGCTCGGCGTCTCGTCGTCGTTGCCGCTGCGGGGCCCGAGCCGCTCCCACATCTGGTTGAGCCGGTCCTCGGACCGCGACCGCAGCGTCTCCCGCGTCGCGTCGTCGACGCCCTCCATCCGGTCGAGCTCATCGAGGCCGGACCGGGTCGCGGCCTGCAGCACGGTGGCCGCCTGGAGCGCGTCCTCGCGCGGGTCGGGCCCGCGCACGTCGAGCCATCGGGCCAAGGCCGGCAGCGTCGTGCCCTGGATGAGCAGCGTGCCGATCGTGACGACGACCGCGATGAGGACGAGGACCTTCTGGTGCGGGGTCTCCGGGGGCAGCAGCAGGGCGGCCGCGAGCGTCACCACGCCTCGCATGCCGGCCCACGACAGGACGACGGTGTGCGTCCACGGAGCGTGGGCCTCGATGCGGAACACCCGCGTGCTGAGGAAGCGGAACGGCACGATCCAGAGCGGCCGCAGGACGAGCACGGCGACGAGCGTGCCGACCGCGGCCAGCGTGATCTGCCCGGCGGACAGGCTCGAGGTGCGGACGTCGGCGATGACGTAGAAGACCTGCAGCCCGATGAGGAGGAAGACGGCGTTCTCGAGGAGGAACTGGATCGAGGTCCAGTTGATGCGCTCGCTGAGGCGCGAGGCGCCGGTCTGGGTGCGCGGCGACTTGTGGCCGAGGACGAGACCGGCCGTCACGACGGCGATGACGCCTGAGGCGTGCAGCTCCTCCGCCGGGACGTAGGCCGCGAACGGCACCATGAACGACAGCACCGTGTCGAAGGCCGGCTCGGTCGAGAAGTGCCGGCGCAGCACCGACACGACGAGCGAGACGACGACGCCGATCGCGATGCCCCCGACCGACGCCCAGGCGAAGTCGAGCACGACGCCACCGAAGGACACCCCGCCGGACGAGACCCCCGACGCAAGACCCGCCGCGGCCAGCGCCGTCCGGAGGGAGACGAGGGCCGTGGCGTCGTTGACGAGCGACTCCCCCTCGAGGATGGACACGAGCCGGCGTGGGAGCCCGATGCGGCGGCCCACGGCCGTGGCCGCGACCGCGTCGGGCGGAGCGACGACGGCGCCGATGGCGAAGGCGACCCCGAACTCGAGGCCGAGCACCCACTGCAGGAAGAGGGCCACCCCGAGGGCCGTGAAGAGCACGAGCCCGACGGACAGGCTGAGGATGACGCCCCGGTTGTTGCGGAAGTCCACGAGCGACGTCTGGATCGCGGCGGCGTACAGCAGGGGCGGGAGGATGCCGAGCAGCACGACCTCGGGGCTCAGGGCCACCTCGGGCACGAACGGCAGGTAGGACCCGAGGATGCCGATGACGATGAGGACGAGCGGCGGCGGCAGGTCGAAGCGGTCGGCGAGCCAGGACCCCCCGAGGACGGTGGCTGCGATCGCGAGCAGCCCGATGGCGATCTCCACGACGACATCCTGCCCCACCCCGTGGCGCGGTGCGTCGGCCGTCCGGCCCGGGCGAAGCAGGCCTAGACGAAGAAGGAGCGCACCGCCGCGATGACGCGGTCCTGGTCGGCGTCGGTCAGCTCGGTCGCGCAGGGCAGCGAGAGGCCTCGGGCGAAGAGGCCGTCACCCACAGCGCCACCCACGAGGGGCGCCGACAGGAACGGCGGCTGGTCGTGCAGCGGCCGCCACAGCGCGCGCGCCCCGACGCCGAGCCCGTTGAGGTGGTCGAGGAACTCGTCACGCCCGCGCCCGTCGGACTCGGGCACGAGGACCGAGTAGAGCCAGTACGTCGCGTCGAGCCCGTCGACGCGCGGCGGCAGGACGAGCGGCAGGTCAGCGAACGCGGCGTCGTAGCGGGCCGCGATCCGGTGCTTGGCCGCGACGAACTCGTCGAGCCGCTCGAGCTGGGCGAGCCCGAGGCCGGCCGCGATGTTCGTGAGGCGGTAGTTGTAGCCGACCTCGTCGTGGAGGTAGCCGACGTCGGGCACCTTCGCCTGGGTCGTCAGGTGGCGGGCCCGGGCGGCGAGGTCGTCGTCGTCGGTGACGATCATGCCGCCACCGCCGGTCGTCGCGATCTTGTTGCCGTTGAACGAGAAGCACCCGATCCGGCCCACCGTGCCGGTGTGGCGCCCGGCGTAGGGGCCTGCCGTCCACGTCGCTCCGAGCGACTCCGCGGCGTCTTCGAGCACGGGTATGCCGTGCCGGTCGCAGGCGTCCATGAGCGGTCCCATGCCGGCGGGCTGCCCCAGCACGTGGACGATCTCGACGACCTTGGGCTGCGCCTCCCCCGCGGCAGCGCGGCGGTCGAGCTCGGCCGCGAGCAGGGCAGGGTCGATGTTCCACGTCGTCCACTCGGCGTCGACGAGGACCGGCCGCGCGCCGCAGTAGGCGATCGGGTTGACCGAGCCGACGAAGGTGAAGTCGGAGCAGACGACGTCGTCGTCGCGACCGACCCCGAGCAGGAGCAGGCCGATGTGGATCGCGGCCGTGCCGGTCGCGCAGGCGATCGCGTGCTTCGACCCGACTCGCGCGGCGAAGCGCCGCTCGAACTCCGAGACGAACGGTCCGACGGACGAGACGAAGCCCGACTCGACGGCCTCGAGGACGTAGCGGCGCTCGAGCTCGCCGATGTTGGGGACCGCGAGCGGGATCGTGCCCTCGGGGCCGCGAGCTCCGGGCGCGTGCGCCTCCCCGGTCGTGGTCACCGGTGGTACCGCCCGGCCGTCTCGGGGTCGACGCGCGGACGCAGCCACTCGGCGGTGGCGGCGAGGCCCTCCTCGAGCGACACGGTGGGCGCCCAGCCGAGCACCTCGTTGGCGAGCGACGGGTCGGACAGCAGGATCTGCACCTCGGACCCCTCGGGCCGGATGCGGTCGCTCTCGGTGACGATCTCGGCGTCGCTGCCGGTGACCTTGCGGCACAGCTCGACGACGTCGCGGACCGAGACGGTGCGCCCGGTGCCGAGCTGGATCGTCGTGCCGGGCGCGACGTCGGCCAGAGCCGCGCGGACGAAGCCGTCGGCCGTGTCGGCGACGAAGGTGAAGTCACGCTTCGGCGTCACGTCGCCGAGCTTGAGCTGGCTCGCACCGGCGAGCAGCTGCGACAGGACGGTCGGGATGACGGCGCGCGTCGACTGACGGGGCCCGAACGTGTTGAACGGGCGCAGCGTCGTCACCGGCGTCTCGAAGGACAACGCGTACGACTCGCACATCTTGTCGGCCGAGATCTTCGTCGCCGAGTAGGGCGACTGGCCGCGCAGCGGGTGCGCCTCGGTGATCGGCACCGACTCGGGCGTGCCGTAGACCTCGGAGGTCGACGTGTTGACCATCCGAGGCGTGCCGTGGCGACGGACGGCCTCGAGCACGTTGAGCGTGCCGATGACATTGGTCTCGACGTAGGAGCGGGGAGCCACGTAGGAGAAGGGGATCGCGATGAGCGCCGCGAGGTGGAGCACGACGTCGACGCCCTCGGTCGTCGCCATGACGTGCTCGGGGTCGCGGATGTCGCCGAGGACGACCTCGGCCTGGCCGTCGCGGACCGCGGCCCGGAAGGTGTCGGACTCGTCGAGCCACCCCGTCGAGCCGTTGGAGTTGTAGAGGCAGAAGGCGCGCACGTGCGCCCCGTCGGCGAGCAGCCGCTCGACGACGTGCGACCCGATGAAGCCGTCGGAGCCCGTGACGAGGACGGTCTTGCCGGCGACCGAGCCCTCGACAGGTCGCGCGGTCAGCTCGATGTCGGGGATCTCACCGGTCGTGCTCTGAGCGGAAAGTGTTGTCACAGCTGCCTTTTCGTCGTCCATGGGTGCTCGTATGCCGTCTGCCACGTCAGCAGTGACCGTGGCGGTCACGTCGTCGCTCGCGCGGGCGCTCACGACTCGCCCTTCGCGCGGGCCAGGTCCTTCGGGGTGCCGACGTCGATCCAGTCGCTCTGGATCGGCCACGCCGTCACCGGCTCGTCGCGCGCGAGACACGTCTCGACGAGGCCCGGCATCGTGCTGGCGCGCCCGCTGGGCAGCCAGGCGAGCGCCCGCGGCTCGACGGCATACACGGCGGCGTTGATGTCGAAGCTCAGCGTCGGCTTCTCCGAGACGCCGGTGACGCGCCCGTCGGTGCTCTCGACGACGCCGAACGGCACCTCGTGCTGGTAGGTGCGGGTCGCGACGGTGACGGCGGCGCCCGTCCGCCGGTGGGCGTCGAGCAGGTCGCTCGCGTCGAACTCGACCATGAGGTCGCCGTTCATGACGAGCACGGCGTGCTCGAGGTCGGGCCGCTCGTCGCGCAGGAGCGTCAGGGAGCCGGCCGTGCCGAGCGGTCGCTCCGGGTCCTCCCGGAGGTAGCGGACCGTGCACCCGAGGCGGGAACCGTCCCCGAGGTGCTCCTCGATCTGCTCGGCGAGGTAGTTGACGCTGACGTAGATCTCGCGGATGCCGTCACCGACGAGACCGAGGACGATCCACTCGAGGATCGAGCGGCCCGCGACGGTCATGAGCGGCTTCGGGGTGTCCTTGGTCAGGTCGCCGAGGCGCGTGCCGCGACCACCGGCCATGACGACGGCGACGTTGGGCAGCGGCGCTGAACCGACGACGTCCGACAGGGTGTGCAGGCCGACGAGGGTGCGGTCGTCGGCGAGCTCGGGCACGGCAGAGATGCGCAGGGCCTGCATGAGGTCGAGGACGAGCGCCCGCGGTGACCCGGCGGCGACGAAGTGCGGCGTCCGGGTGGCGTGGTCGAGGGCGGCGTCGTCGAGGCTCGTGCCCTTGAGGAAGGCTCTGCGCAGGTCGCCGTCGGTGAGCAGCCCGGCGAGGCGGTTCTCGTCGTCGACGAGCAGGCACACGAGGTTGCCGCTGCGGTCCACGACCTCGAGGGCGTCGCGGATCGTCGCGGTGGTCGGCGCGCACGCCGCGCGCAGGTCTCGCGCTGTCACTCCTCTTCCTCCTCGTTCGTGCGGCGCGCCCGTTGCCGGCCCACCACCCGTGCCGGGTGCAGGTCCACGAAGTGCTTGGCCCGTGGGGCGAGCGCCGCTGTCCGAACGATATCGAGGATGGCGGCGCTGGCCGTACCCGTGCCGTAGGGGTTGGCGACGTGCGCCGAGTGCTCCCGCCAGCGGAGGCTGAGGGCGGTGCGCAGCGCGGCCTCGACGGCCTCCCGGCCCTCGGCCGCGTGGACGACGTTGTCGCCCCGCAGCCGACCGCGCTGACGCTCGCCGATGTCGACGGCCGGCACGTGCAGGGTCGCGGCCTCGATGACGCCCGAGCTCGAGTTGCCGACGACGACGTCGGCGGCCGCGAGGACGCGCGGGTAGTCACGGCCGAGGGCGGCGACGAGCCGGAGGCGGGGCTCGCGTGCCGCGAGGCCGGTCAGCGCCGAGAGGATCTCGTCGCGCCCCTCGTCCATGCCCGGGTGGGTGCCTACGACGGTGCCGCACGCGGCGAGCGCAGCCTCGGCGGCCTCGCGCGCCCACTGCCCGACCGGGGCATCGGGCTGGGCGGTCGGCGGGTGGTAGGTGAAGAGGCCGAGCGGTCGCTCGACGGTCGTGCCGAGCAGCTCGCCGAGGTCGGCGTCGGCGATCGGCGACGCGGTCGCCAGCCGGTCGAGGCCGGGCGCCCCGGTCACGTGGACCCGGTCGGCCGGCTCGCCGAGCTGTCGCACTCGCGCCGCGGCGTCCTCGGACGCGACGCAGTGCTGGTCGGCGAGCTTGGTGACCGCGTGGCGGACCCGCTCGTCGAGCGCCCCCTCCGTCACCTCTCCCCCGTGCAGGTGCACGACCGGCACGCCGAGCAGGACGGCCGCGGGCACGACGTAGAGCAGCTCCCACCGGTCGCCGAGCACCACGAGGACGTCGACGTGCTCGTCGCGCAGCGCCCGGCCGGCGGCGCGGGCGAGCACCGCGCCCTGCTCGAGCTGGGCGTCGACGGTCACCTCGGTCATCGGCTCGGCGAGCGGCACGACCGCCGCGCGCCACGCGTCCGCCGTGGCGCTCGCGGGCAGGGCGGCGACGAGGTCGTCAGCGGCATACATGACCCCGGTCAGGACGCGCAGGGTCACGTCGTCGGCCGACTGCAGCGCCTCGAGGACGGGCGACAGCGGTCCGAGGTCGGCGCGGGTGCCGACGAAGACGGCGACCGTGGGCGGAGGGGTCATCGTGCGGGTCAGCCGGCGAGGTCGGCGTCGGTCACGGGGGCCCCGGCATCGACGGGACGGGCCAGGACGCGTCCGCGGATGTCGACGGCGGGGCTGACGCCGCCCTCGGGGCGCAGCAGCTGGAGGTCGGTGCCCGCGAGCTCGGTGCCGGCCGGCATCGCGCGCGCGGCGTGCCAGGAGCGACGCACGAGGACGGCGTTCTCCTCCTCGGAGGGCATGCGCACCTTGACGCCGTCGCCGAGCGCGCGGGCGAGCTGCTTGGTCGTCGCGACGTAGTCGGTGAGGGCGTCCGGCTCGAGGCTGGCGAGGTGGTCGGGGCCGGGGAGGGTGCGGTCGCTCGTGAAGTGCTTCTCGAGGATCGGCGCACCGAGCGCCACGGCGCCGAGCGCCGTCGTCAGCCCGGGCGTGTGGTCCGACCACCCCACGGGTATGCCGTGCAGCTCGGTCAGGCGCGGGATGACCCTCAGGTTGCACTCCTCCACCGGTGCCGGGTAGGCCGACACGCAGTGGAAGAGGACGAGCCCCGGCGCGTCAGCACAGGCCTCGACGGCCGCCTCGACCTCGTCCTGGGTGCCCATGCCCGTCGAGACGAGCAGGACGACCCCGAGTCGGGACATCTCACGCAGGTAGGGCAGGTTCGTCAGCTCTCCAGAGCTGACCTTGAGCGCGGGCAGCCCGAGATCGACGAGCATCTCGGCGCTGTCGAGGTCGAAGGGCGTCGAGAGGAAGGTCGTCCCCCCCTCGGTCGCGTGGTCGCGCAGCTCGACCCACGCCTCCTTGGGCAGGGTCAGGGCCTCGAGCAGGCTGCGCTGGTCGGCGCTACCCCCGCGGTCACGCTGGTAGGGCGTCGTCGCGGCCGCAGACGAGACGAGCTTGTCGGGTGAGAACGTCTGGAACTTCACCGCATCCGCGCCGGACGCGACCGCGATATCGACGAGGCGGTGGGCCAGCTCGATGTCGCCGTTGTGGTTCACCCCGGCCTCGGCGATGACGTAGACGTCCCCGGGGGTCGGGACCTCGACATCGCCGATCGCGACCGGGTGGACGGCGTTCAGGTGGTCGCTCATGCGGTGCCTCCGGTCGGGCGCGTGGCTGCGGGGACGCCGACGACGGTCACGCCGTCGGCGACGGGTGTGGTGACGACGGCGCCGGCCCCGACGGTGACGCCCGACCCGACCGTGAGGCCGGGAAGGACGCGTGCGCCGCTGCCGACGAGGGTCAGCTCGCCCACGGACGCGGCACCGAGGAGCACCGCCCCGGGCGCGACGTGGGTGCCGACGCCGACGGTGCAGTCGTGCTCGACGACCGCCGCGGTGTTGACGACCACTGCCTCACCGAGGGTGCTCGAGGGTCCGACGTGCGCGTGCTCGAGCACGACGCAACCGGCCCCGAGGACGCTGCGGGGAGAGACCGTCGCGGTCGCGGCGACGACGGGCGGGACCGAGATCCCGCGTGCCACGAGCTCTCGCACGAGCCGCGCGCGAACCCGGTTGACACCGATGGCGACGACCGCGTGGAGTCCCTGCGCCGCGAGGAGCTCGAAGGCCTGACGGTCGTCGACGAGCACGTCGACGTGCCAGGACGCGCCTGCCGGGACGGCGCCCGAGACCGCGACGACGGCGTGACCAGCGCGCTCGAGGACGTCGACGACCGAGCGCGCGTGGCCGCCGGCGCCGAGGACGACCCAGCCGGTGCCGTCGCCCGTCATGCGGGTCCGCCCCGGTGGCCGAGCGAGGCCGCGGCCTCGCCGAGCGCGCCGCCGACCTTGCGGATGTTGTCGGGCTCGAGCACGGCGGGCACTCGCGGCGGGTCGAGCACGAGGCCCTCCCACGAGTTGCGCACGTAGTCGTGGACGAACCACTCGTCGATCGAGGCCTGGTCGGCCCGCAGCGACTCCCAGCCGCGGTCGGCGACGAACCGGGTCAGGTCGTCGGGCGACTCGAGCTGCGCGACGTTGCCCAGGCCGCTCCACGGCATCTCGGCGCCCGTGACGACGGGCAGGCCGAGGAGCCCCGCCTCGAGGCCGACCGTGCCGGTGGCGGTGACGGTGAAGACCGCCTGCTTCATCAGCTCGCGCGAGTCGGCGAAGGGGTCGATCGTGGCGATGTTGGGGTGCGCGTCGAACTGCGGCCAGTAGTCGGGGTCGCGGCGCCACATGAAGTGCGCGTGCTCCTTGACGGCGACCCCGATGTCGAGTGGTGCGAGCGCCTCGGCGAGCACGCGGGCGGTGTAGGCCTGGTCGCGCCACTCCTGGCCCATGACGTCGGCGCTCGACTCGGGCTGCACCTGCAGCGGCAGGAAGACGAACTTCTCGGGCACCGGGTCCCAGCGACGGTCCTGGTACTCGCGCAGGTTGAGCCGCGCCTTGACGGGGTTGAGCCACGGGAGCCGGGCGTAGTCCGAGGGCCGGGGAAGCTGGAGGTTCGCACCCCGGTCGACGGCGAACTCCTTGATGCGGTCGCTCGCGAGCCGCCAGATCTCCTGGCCGGTCTCGACCTGGAGGTTGCGGGCGAAGCCCATCGGCCGGCCGTGCTCGGCCCGCCACGTGTCGATGAAGGCCTGACCGGCGGCGAGGGCCGACGGGTCCTGGACCTGCCGCTCCCACAGGGTGATCCCCTTGGGCGCGCCGATGAGTCCGAAGCGGTCGGACGGGAGGCGTATGCCGCGCGGCCAGGTCGCGAGGCCACCGTGGTGGGTCACGAGGCCGGCCGTGAGCAGCTCGGACGTCACGGTGAACTCGACGAGGGCCAGGACGGGGCCGCGACCCTCGATGGCCGCCTCGAGCTCCTCGGCGGCGAGGTTGAGGAAGTTCATCGCGGTGTCGACCCGGTTGCGGCGCAGCGCCCGCTCGGACACGAGCAGGTCGAGGGGGTCGAGACCCACCCCGGCGCAGGCCCGTTTGAGGGCGGCGTGGGGCGCGAGGCCACTGACGACGTTGGCCTTGCGCGCGGCGGCATACGGCAGCCGGACGGTCGTGGCGCGCGGCGCGTGCCGGCGCACCCACGCGAGGTTGGCGTCCGTGCGGACGACGAGGATGAGGTCCTTCGTCTCGAAACCCGCGTGCACGAGGGCCGGGACGAGGAGGTCGTCGTAGCCCAACCCCATGTGGACGAGCGGTGTCACCACGAAAGCGTCTCTCCTGCGTGTCGGTGCGTGCCGGATCGAGGCGAGCCGGGCGAGCGCCCCATCCTATCCGCGCAGCACGCGCAGGATCCGCGGCGCGACGGCCACGGCGCCCGCCCCGACGAGGGCGGCGAGTGCGACGCGCACCCACGCAGCCGGCCCCTCCAGCGGCAGCACCGCACCCACGAGGGCGAGCGCGACACCGGCGAGCGCCACGACGGCCACCCGCGGCGGCCAGCGCAGCGGCGAGTGGGTCCGCGCGAACCACGTCGTCAGGGCCATGAGCACGACGTAGCCCACGGCCTTGGCGATCGCGACGCCGACGACCCCACCCGTCGCGCCCGACCGCGGCGCGAGCCAGAGCGCGACGAGGACGACGACCGCGAGCGCGATGAGCGCGGCCCAGGCGAGCCGGCCGGTGCGCTCGGCGTCGAGCACGGCGAGCGACGAGCCCTGGTAGAGCATGTACGACACCGACACGGTGCAGATGATCCCGAGCGCGCCGACCATGGCGACGTGGTCGAAGCCGGGGTCGGCCATGACGGCGACGAGCCACGGCCCGAGCAGCGCCACCCCCGCCGCGCCCGCCGCGACGACGGTCGTCAGGGCGGTGCCCGTGCGGGCCGTCCACGCCCAGCGGCGGTCGATGGGGTGCGAGAGCACGAGCGGCCCCCACGCGTTGAAGAGGGCGACGGCGAGCACGAACGGCATGTTCCCGAGCTGCAGCGCCACCTGGTAGCTGCCCGCCCCGGCCTCGCCGACGAGGACCCTGGCCAGCAGCACGTCCCCGGAGAGCAGGCCGAGCATCGCGGCCGCCTGCGGCAGGAGGGGCGTGGCCAGGCGGATGCCCGCCCTGACCCGCTCGCGCTCGACCGTGGGCGGCAGCGGACGGCCGAGGACGAGGGCGAGGACGGCAGCCAGCACGACGACGACGGCGTATGCCGTGAGGTACGTCCCCGCGGTCGGCTCGCCCCGCGCCGCCAGGAGTCCCGCGAGCTGTGCCCCGACGGTGGCGAGCACGGCGAGGGCGAGGAAGCCCCAGGGCTGGAGGCGCGCCCGCATCAGGGTCTGGCCGGCCACGACCGTCGTCAGGGCCACCGCGGCGACGACGAGCGGCACCCACTGTCGGAGGTCCGCGTGCCCGGTGGCGGAGAGCAGCAGGGCCAGCGCGAGGCCGACGACACCGAGCCCGAGGGCCAGCAGCACCATCGTCCCGGCCAGGGCCCGCGCGACCCGTGGGCCCTCGGCACCGCGGTGGTGCTCGCGGAGCACGACCTGCGGCAGTCCGGCGGCGGCGATGGTGCCGACCATCTGCACGACGACGAGACCTGTTGCGACGCGACCGAACTCGACGGCGCCGAGCACCCGGGTGGCGAAGGGCAGGACGAGGAGCACGCCGAGGCCCTGCACCGCCGTGCCGACGAGGTAGACCACCGAGTGCGCTCCGAGCGAGCCGCTCGCGGGGGCGGCGGTGGGCGCGGTGCCTTCGGGCGTGCTCGTCACAGGCTCGAAGGTACCGGTGCGGGGCGGGCCCACCGCTCAGCCACCCGCGTCGTGCCCGGCGACCTGAGCGGTGCGCGGCGCCGTCCTCTAGCCTGCAGGTGTGCCCAGCCCGTCTCCGTCGTCGATGCCCGTGGTCGTGCGCGGCTCCGGCTCCATCGGGCAGCGGCACGCGCGGGTCTTCCGGCAGGAGGGCGCCGACGTCGCGCTCTGGCCGGTCCGCGACCGCGGGCTCGGGTCGGGCGCCGTCGACGACGTCACCGGCGCGCGCCTGCTCGACGACGCGACGGGCCCGGGCGCCCTGCCGGGCGCGCTCGTCGTCGTCGCGACAGACACCGCCCGGCACGTCAGTGACACCGTCCTGGCGCTCGACGCCGGTGCGGCGTCGGTCCTCGTCGAGAAGCCCGTCGCCGGGTCGGCCGACGACGCGGCCGTGCTCCGCGCCCACCCGCGAGCCCAGGACATCTGGGTCGCCGCGCCGCTCCGGGCGCACGAGGCCTTCCGCCACCTGCGCCGGCTCGTCGGCCGCATCGACGGACCGGCCTCGGCCCACGTGCGCTCGCAGTCGTGGCTGCCGGACTGGCGGCCCGACCGCGACTACCGCGAGTCCTACTCCGCCCGTGGCGACGAGGGCGGTGTGCTGCGCGACATGGTCCACGAGATCGACTACGCCGGCGTGCTCTTCGGCCGCCCCGACCTCGTCGGCTCGTTCCTCGAGACGAGCGGTCCGCTCGACATCGAGGCCGAGCAGGCCGCCACGCTGCTCTGGACCACCCGCGACCGCTTCACCGTGACCGCGCGGCTCGACTACGTCACCCGCCCGACGTCGCGCGGGGTCGTCATCCACACCTCGGACGGCATCCTCGAGTGGGACGTCACGCGCGCGATGGTTCGGCACACGACCTCCGACGGCGAGGTGAGCGAGCAGGTCTTCGAGCACGACCTGGACCGCGACATCGTCATGGGCACCCAGGCGCGGGCGGCCCTCGACCTCAAACCGTGGTCCCCCGCGGCTCAGCGGATCGCCCGGGGAGCGCCGGCCACCCTGGGCGACGGCATCGACGCCGTCCGTCTCTGCGACGAGGCCAGGGCCCTGGCGTCGCAGGGCCCCCACCCCGACCCCGACACCGAGGACGGCTCGTGACCGACCACACCCCGCCCCGCGTCCTCGCGGTCATCCCGGCACGTGGCGGCTCGAAAGGCCTGCCCGGCAAGAACATCCGTCCGATGTGGGGCCTGCCCCTCATCGCCCACAGCATCCGTGCTGCGGCGATGACGCCGGAGGTCACCCGCTGCGTCGTGACGACCGACTCGGCCGAGATCGCCGAGGTCGTGCGCGCCCACGGTGGAGAAGCCCCGTTCCTGCGCCCGGCCGAGCTCGCGGCCGACGACACCCCCATGGCTCCGGTCGTGGGTCATGCCCTCGAGTGGGTCGAGAGCGACGAGGGCGGCTCCTACGACGCGGTGCTCCTCCTCGACCCGACGAGTCCCGCCCGGGTGCCGTCCCAGCTGGCCGAGGCCGTCCGACGCCTCGCCACGACGCCCGCCCTCGACGGCGTCATCAGCGTCTCCGAACCCACCTTCAACCCGGTGTGGGTGGGCGTGCGCCCCGACGGGTCCCGCGACGGCGCGCTCTCCCGCTACTTCGAGGCGGGCACGGGCGTCACCCGACGGCAGGACGTCGGCAGGTTCCTGCGGATCAACGGCAACTTCTACCTCTGGCGGGCCGACTTCGTGCGCCGCCTTGAGAGCTCGTGGTTCGACGAGGGCACCCACGAAGGGCTCGAGATCCCCGAGGCCCAGGCCTTCTCCATCGACGACGAGTACGAGTTCCGGCTCATCGAGGCCCTCATCGGCGCCGGGCTCATCACGCTGCCGTGGCTCGACGTCGCCGCCCCGATCGCCCAGACGGAGGACCCACGATGACGACCACGCCCACGACGGCGCTCACCGGACGCACGGCCGTCGTGACCGGGGGCGCCGGACCGCTCGGCCGCGTGCTCGCCGACGCCCTGGCGAGGGCGGGTGCCCGCGTCGTCGTCGTCGACCTCGACGAGGAGAGCTGCGCGGCAGCCGCCGCTGCGCTCCCCGGCAGCGACCATGTCCCCGTCGGCGCCGACCTTCTTGACCCGCAAGGGATCTCGCGCGTCGTCGACGTCGTCCGTGGACTCGGCGCCTGCGACGTCCTCGTCAACAACGCCGCGTTCACCGGCACCTCCGGCGTCCCCGGGTATGCCGTTCCCTTCGAGGAGCAGACCGACGACGCCTTCGCGATGGCGCTGGCCCTCAACCTCACGGCACCCTTCTCGCTGACCCGGCAGCTCGCACCCCTCCTTGCCGCCTCAGGTCACGGGAGCGTCGTCAACGTGTCGAGCATCTACGGTCTCGTCGGGCCCAACATGGGTCTCTACGAGGGCACCCGGATGGGCAACCCCGCGGCCTACGCGGCGAGCAAGGGAGGCATCGCCCAGCTGACGCGCTACCTCTCGACGGTGCTCGCGCCCGACGTGCGGGTCAACGCCTTCGCCCCCGGGGGCATCGCGCGCGGCCAGGACGAGTCGTTCGTCGAGCGCTACGAGCGGCTCACGCCGCTGGGCCGGATGGGCACCGAGGACGACTTCCGCGGCGTCGTCACGTGGCTCGCCTCGGACGCGTCCGCCTACGTCACCGGCCAGGTCGTCGCCGTCGACGGCGGCTGGACCGCCTGGTAGGCCACCCTTCCGTCCCGGATCGAGGTGATGCCGGCACCCACGTGGGTGCCGGCATCACCTCGAACGGCGGGTTCGGTGCGGGAGCGTCAGGCCGTGAGCTCGGGAGCGACGGTCTGCTCGAAGAGCTCGATGCCCGAGCGGTCGTAGGCGGCCTCCGCGAAGTAGGTGATGGCATACGTCATCCCGCGGGCCTCCATGTCCTTGAGCATCGTGACGATCTTGTCGGGCGTCCCCACGGCGGGCTGCTTGCGGAGGTCCTCGACGGCAGCGGCGGCCTTGTCGTCGGCCACGCCGCCCTTGCGGAGCAGCTCGCCGTAGAACTGGAGGCGGTCCTCGACGTCGGCGTCGGTCTCGCCGATGACGACGTTGTAGTTGGCCGAGCGAACGATCTCGCCGAAGTCGCGACCGCGGTCGTCGCAGTGGCCCTTGAGGATCGCGCTCTTGTGGTCGAAGCCCTCGGGGCTGCCGTCGAAGTTCGTGTAGTCGGCGTACTCCGCCGCGATCTTCAGCGTCACCTTCTCGCCGCCGCCGGCGATCCACATCGGGATGCCGTTGAGCGCGCTGCCCGGGTGGCTCGTGCCCTGCAGGGGACGGGGCGCGCAGAGGGCGCCGTCGACCTGGTAGTACTTCCCGTCGAGCGTCGCCGAGCCCTTCGTCCACATGTCGCGGAAGACCTGGACGCCTTCGCGGAGCGCGCCGAGGCGGTCGCCAGCCTTGGGGAAGCCGTAGCCGTAGGCGCGCCACTCGTGCTCGTACCAGCCGGCGCCGATGCCCATCTCGGTGCGGCCGCCGGAGATGACGTCGACGGTCGCGGCGACCTTGGCGAGGTAGGCGGGGTTGCGGTAGGCCATGCACGTGCACATCTGCCCGAGCCGCACCCGGCTCGTGGCGGCGCCGAAGCCCGCCATGAGCGACCACGCCTCGTGCGTGGCCTCGCCCGAGGGCTGCGGCACGGTGTGGAAGTGGTCGTAGACCCAGATGGACTCGAAGACGTCTCCGTCGTCGGCGTGCTTGGCGAGGTTGACCATGGCTTCCCACTGCTGGGCCGGCTCGATGCCGACGAGGTCCATACGCCAGCCCTGGGGAACGAACATTCCGAATCGCATCCCGCCATCCAACCACGGTCGGCTGGACCCCGTCGGGGCGCGATCCCGGCACGCCGACGTGTGAAGATGACGGGATGAGTCCGCACCACAACGACCCCGACGTCATCCGGGACCTGCTCCACACCCCGGCCACGTGGGCCGTCGTCGGTCTCGGTGACAACCCCGACCGCACCGCCTACCGCGTGTCCCTGTGGCTCCAGCGCGAGCTCGGCATCCGCCTCGTGCCGGTGCACCCGAGCGCGGCGACGGTGCACGGCGCGACGGGTTACGCGACGGTGGCCGACATCCCGGACGGCACCGTCGTCAAGGTCGTCGACTGCTTCGTCAACAGCGGCCGCGTCGGGCAGGTCGTCGACGAGGCGATCGCCGAGCGGGAGCGGCTCGGCATCGAGGCGCTGTGGCTGCAGCTCGGGGTCATCGACGACGAGGCCGCCGCTCGCGCGGAGGCGGCCGGACTCGCGGTCGTCATGGACACCTGCCCCAAGATCGAGTACCCGCGCATCCAGCCGGGGGACGGCGCCTCGGCCGTCACCGACTGACGCCACGATGGCGGCGGTCGTCCTCCACGAGCAGCGCTGGGGCGTGCCGAGCGGGCTGCCCTCCGTCCTGCTCGTGCACGCCACGGGCGACACGTCGGCGGACTGGGCCGACGTGGCGGCCGGTCTCGCCGTCGACCGCCTCGTCGTGGCCGTCGACCTGCGCGGGCACGGCGAGAGCCCCTGGCCCGGCAGCTATGCGCTGGCCGAGCTGGCCGAGGACGTCGTCATGGTGGCCGACTCCGTGGCGGCCGAGCAGGGCCGTCCGGTCGACGTCGTCGGCCACTCGCTGGGAGGCCTCGTCGCCTGCGTCCTCGCGAGCGGTCGCCCCGACCTCGTCCGGCGCCTCGTCCTCGAGGACGTGCCGGTCCCCCACCCTCGCGACCCCCGCCCGCCGGAGCGCCCCGACGGCGACCTCGCCGTCGACTGGGAGGCGGTGCTCCAGGTGCGCGCGCAGATCGACGAGCCGGACCCGGGGTGACCGCAGGTCGTCGCCGCTGTCACCGCCCCGACCCTCGTCGTCTGGGGCGGCCCGAGCAGCCCCATGCCGGCCGAGCACGCCGCCGAGATGGCCGAGACCGTCGCCGACGGTCGCCTCGTGCGCATCGACGCGGGGCACCTCGTCCACGCCCACCAGCCCGTCGTGTTCACGGCGGCCGTGCGCGGCTTCCTCGCGCCGCCGGGCTGACCGAGGGCGTATGCCGTCTGCCCGGTCCCTGGTCGCCCGTGGGAGCGGCGCCGGCTCAGTCGGTGAGGCCGCGGGCGACCTGCTCGCGCAGCGACGCTCCCTTGGCGTGCGCCTCGTCGCGCAGGTCGGCCTGGAAGGCGATCATGCGCTCGCGGACGTCGGCGGCGAGCTCGTCGGAGCCGGTGCCGACGATGCGCGCCGCCAGCAGGCCCGCGTTGCGGGCGCCGCCGATCGAGACGGTCGCGACCGGCACGCCGGCCGGCATCTGGACGATCGAGAGCAGCGAGTCCATGCCGTCGAGGTACTTCAGGGGCACCGGCACCCCGACGACCGGGAGCGGCGTCACCGACGCGAGCATCCCGGGCAGGTGCGCGGCTCCCCCGGCGCCGGCGACGACGACGCGGAGGCCGCGCCGGGCGGCGTCCTGGCCGTAGGCGATCATCTCGTCGGGCATCCGGTGGGCCGACACGACGTCGGCCTCGTAGGGGATCCCGAACTCCTCGAGCGCACGGGCTGCCTCGCGCATGACGGGCCAGTCGCTGTCGCTGCCCATGACGATGCCGACGACGGGCTCGGTGCTCTCGGTCATTCGGTGATCACTCCTCTGAGGTAGTCGGCCGCGTGCCCGGCGCGCTCGCGGGCGTCGTCCAGGTCGGCTCCACTGACGTTGACGTGCCCGATCTTGCGGCCGGGCCGCACGCCCTTGCCGTAGACGTGCACCTTGGCGCCGGGGTCGCGGGCCATGATGTGGCGGTACGCGGGGTAGAGGTGCTCGTAGTCGCCGCCGAGGACGTTGGCCATGACGGTCCACGGCGCCCGGGGGCGCGGGTCGCCGAGGGGCAGGTCGAGCACGGCACGCAGGTGCTGCTCGAACTGTCCGGTGACGGCTCCGTCCATCGACCAGTGACCGCTGTTGTGCGGACGCATCGCCAGCTCGTTGACGACGTAGGCCGACGTGCCGCCCGTGCCGGGGCGCACCTCGAACATCTCGACGGCGAGCACGCCCGTGACGCCGAGCTCGCCGGCGATGCGCAGTGCGGCCTCGGTGGCCACCGACGCGAGGTCCGGGTCGATCGCCGGGGCGGGGGCGAGCACCTCGGTGCAGACGCCGTCGGTCTGGACCGTCTCGACGACGGGCCACGCCGCGGCCTGGCCGGACGGGCTGCGGGCGATGAGGACGGCGAGCTCCCGCACGAAGTCGACCTTCTCCTCGAGGAGCAGGCCGTGCTCGAGCGGGCCGGGCTCGCCGATCCGCGAGATCCAGTCCGCGAGGTCGTCGGCCGAGGAGGCGACCGCCACGCCCTTGCCGTCGTAGCCGCCGCGCGGGGTCTTGGCGACGATCGGCCAGCCGACGTCGTCACCGAAGGCGGTGACCTCCTCGGCGGAGGTGGCACGCGCCCACCGGGGGCACGCGATCCCGAGGGCGGTGAGGCGCTCGCGCATCGCGAGCTTGTCCTGGGCGAAGTTGAGGGCGGCGCGCGTGGGGTGGATGGCCACCCCGTCGGCCTCGAGCGCCTCGAGGACGGCCGGCGGCACGTGCTCGTGGTCGAAGGTGACGACGTCGCAGTGCTGCGCGAAGGCGCGGACCGTCTCGAGGTCGGTGTGCTCACCGACCGGTGAGCTCGGCACGACGAGGGCCGCTGCCGCGGTGTCGCTCTCGGCAAGCACCGACAGCTGGACGCCCAGCTCGACGGCGGGGCCCTGCATCATGCGGGCGAGCTGTCCGCCGCCGACGACGCCGACGACGGGGAATCCTCCGGGGGCGCGCTTCGGCTGGGTCACGACGCCCAAGCGTAGTCGCCGTCAGCGGAGCGGGTCGTGGCGCCCCGGGACCGGTTCGGCGCACCAGTCCGCGTCGCTCGAGCCGGCGGCCTCGTCCCCCTCGTCGGAGAGCACCGCCTCGACGTGGCTGGGGTCGGCGAGGTCGGGGTGGTGGGCACGCACGGCAGCGAAGGTCCACAGCTTGTTGAGCACGAACGACACGGGCGTGACGACGGCGATGACGATGAGCTGCGCCCAGTAGAGCCGGGTGCGGAATCCCGTGGAGTCGTCGAAGACCGTCGGCGAGAGGTGGATCGGTGAGTCGAGGTGCATGAGGAGCGTCAGCAGCACGAGGCCGATGACCTGACCGAGCAGGCCCACGGCGAGGAACGGCCAGTACTCGTGCCACCAGCGGGCGTGCTTGGTCGTGCGGAAGGTCCACGTGCGGTTGAGCTGGAAGTTCCAGAGGTTCGCGACGAGGAAGGCGATGGTCGAGTAGACGTGGTACCAGCGGACGTTGAACTCCGTGCCCGGGACGCCGACGATCGCCTGGTCGAAGCTCGGCCCGAGCTTCTTGACGACGACGAGGGTGAGGAGGTTGACGAGCACGCCCGAGACGCCCACGGCCGCGAACCGGAGCAGCAGCAGCCAGTTGTGCCGGTGGCGCACGAACAGGAACTCATGCAGGCGCCTCACCGGGGCACCCTACCCCGGCAGACAGGGGGTCCCGTCGGCGTTCAGTCGGTCTCGGCCTCGGAGAGGAAGAGGGCGAAGCGCGCCGGCTGGGCCTGGACGAGGTCGAGGCGACCACCGTTGGACTCCGCGAGGTCGCGGGCGAGGGCCAGCCCGAGTCCGGTGCTGCCCCCGGCTCCGCTGCTGACCGAGCGCTCGAAGATGTGCGGGGCCATGGCGGCGGGCACGCCGTCGCCCTGGTCGCTGACCTCGACGATGACCGACGGGCCCGAACGACGTGCATGCACGTCGACGGTGCCCCGTCCGTGGACGAGGGAGTTCTCGAGGAGCGTCGAGAGCACCTGCGAGAGCGCGACTGGCGTCGACCGGACGAAGAGGCCGCGCTCGCCACGGACCCGCACCGAGCGGCGGGCCTGCTCGAAGGCGGGCTGCCACTCCCGCTGGAGGGCGGCGATGACGGAGTCCAGCGACACGGCCGGCGACGGCCCACCGGAGCCGCGGGTGCGACCGAGCAGGTCGTCGACGACGCGGGTCAGCCGCTCGACCTGGGCGATCGCGATCGTCGCCTCCTCCTTGACGACCGCGGCGTCGTCGGTCTCGGAGATCTCCTCGAGCCGCATGAGCAGGGCCGTGAGCGGGGTGCGCAACTGGTGCGAGGCGTCCGCGGCGAAGTCGCGCTCGGCCGCGAGCGACTTCGTCATGTCGTGGGCCCGACGGGTCATGACGCCCGACACGTGGTCGATCTCGTCGATGTCCGAGTGCACCGGCGTCAGGCGCGCCTCCCCCGCGGCGAAGCGGGTGGCGAGGTGGACGAGCTCCTGGGAGGACTGCTCGACGTGCGCCCGGGTGCCCAGGGTGGCGACGTAGGCCGCGCCACCGCTCAGCGCGCCGATCCCGAGCATGACGGCCCCGAACCGGGCGATCCCCACGGACGGGTCGGAGGCGATCCAGGCGGTGACGGTGCCGGGTTGCTGCGTCACGGCCCAGGCGACGACCGCCGTCGACAGCAGCACGACGAGCCCGGCGCACACGACGGCCACGACGAGCGCCATCCGGTCGAGCACCCGGCGCACGGTCAGTCGACCTGGGGGCGCTCGAAGCGGAAGCCGACGCCACGGACGGTGGCGATGTACTGCGGGGACGTCGCGTCGTCGCCGAGCTTCCGGCGCAGCACCGAGATGTGCATGTCGAGGGTCTTCGTCGACCCGAACCACGCGGTGTCCCAGATCTCGCGCATCAGCTGCTCGCGCGAGACGACCTTGCCCTGCTCACGCACGAGCACCCGCAGCAGGTCGAACTCCTTGGCCGTCAGCTGCAGCTCCTCGCCCTTGAACCAGGCGCGACGGCCGTCGGAGTCGATGCGGACCAGCTCACCGGACGGGACGGCCTCGGTGGGGGTGCGCCGCAGCAGGGCCCGCACCCGTGCGAGCAGCTCGGCGAGGCGGAACGGCTTGGTGACGTAGTCGTCGGCGCCGGCGTCGAGCCCCACGACCGTGTCGACCTCGTCGGCGCGGGCCGTGAGGATGAGGACGGGGATGGCGCGGCCCTCGGCCCGGATGCGGCGACACACCTCGAGCCCGTCGATCTTCGGCAGGCCGAGGTCGAGGAGCACGAGGTCGGGGTTCTCCTTGGCACCGTCGAGCGCAGCGACACCGTCCTCGCGCACGTCGACGTCGTAGCCTTCTCGCCGCAGCGCACGCGCCAACGGTTCGGAGATGGCTGGGTCGTCCTCCGCCAGGAGCACTCGGGTCATGTCACCGTCCTCAGGATCTGCCGGCCCGGGGGTGCACCGACCGTCGTGAGCCTATCGACAACCACCCGTTTTGCACCCTGACGCCCCTGCGACACGGCAGATGGGGCCTCAGCGACCGGGCCAGACCGGGCGCCGCTTCTCCGCGAAGGCGGCCACACCCTCGCGGCGGTCGCCCGAGAAGGCCGTCGCGCGCCAGCAGCCGTCCTCGATCTCCAGGCCCGCATCGAGACCCACGTCGGCGCCGAGACGCATGGCGCGCTTGGCGTTCCGCAGCCCGACGGGCGAGTTGGCCGCGATCGTCCGGGCCAGCTCCAGGGCCCGCTCACGTGCCGTCCCGGCAGCGACGACCTCGTCGACGGCGCCCAGCTCGAGGGCCTCGCGGGCCGGGAGACGCGCGGCCGTGAAGATGGCCCTGGCCGCCCGCGACCACCCGACCCGGCGCACGAGCAGCTGGGTGCCGCCCCCACCAGGGATGACCCCGACGCTCACCTCCGGCAGGCCGACGACGGCGCCGTCCCCCGCGACGACGAGGTCGCACGACAGGGCCAGCTCGAAGCCGCCCCCGAGCGCGAAGCCGTCGACGGCGGCGATGGCCGGCACCGGTAGGTCGAGGACTCCGGTGTAGGCCGCCCGGGCGACCGGGCGCTGCTCCATGAGGTCCGCGTCCGAGAAGCCGTTGCGCTCCTTGAGGTCGGCGCCGACGCAGAACGCCTTCGCGTGGCTCGAGGTCAGCACGACGCAGCGCACCGACTCGTCCGCCGCGACCCGGGCCGTGGCCGCAGCGATGGCGCGGGCCATCGCCGTTGACACGGCGTTCATCGCCTCGGGCCGGTCGAGGACGATCTCGGCGACGTGCGCGAGGTCCGGGTCCTCGAAGCGCTCGACGCGCACGAGGGTGGGCTCACCCGGCCCCGCGCTCGCGGTGGCGTCGGCTGCGGTCGGCGTTGACGGCATACGAAGGTCTCCTTCGGGGGTCACGCGTCGGTACGCGACGTGGCTCGGTGGGTGGTGTCGGGGAGCGGCTCGCCCGAGACGGAGCGGCGGCCGGCGGACGTCGCCCGGCGCAGCAGCGAGGGGGTCACGGGGCCGACCCCGCGCAGGATGCGGCGGCGCTGGCCGGTCAGCTCGAAGCCGGAGAGGCTCGCGAGCTCGCGCGCCATCGTCGCGTCGACCAGGACGCTCCCGGCCTGGGCCACGGCGGTCAGGCGCGAGGCGCGGTTGACCGTGGTGCCGAAGACGTCGCCGAGGCGGGAGATGATCGGTCCGCGCGCCATCCCGCACCGCACGTCGGGCAGCACGTCGTCGTCGGTCATCGTCTCGACGAGGTCGAGCGCGATGGCCGCTGCGGGCGCGGCGCCCATCGTCGTGAAGAGCACCTCGTCACCGACGGTCTTGATGAGACGGCCGCCGTGCGCGGTGATGACGTCGGCCGAGAGCGCCTCGAAGCGGGACACGAGCCGCGCGAGGTCGCGCTCGGACATCCGCCGGACGAGGGCCGTGAAGTTGACGAGGTCGGCGAAGCCCACCGAGCGCATCTTCGTCATGCCGTAGGACTCGGGGTCGGCGTCGGCGAGCATGCGCGCGACGGTGGCCGACAGGTGCCGGCGCCAGGCGTAGACGAGGAGAGGCTCGAGGCGGTCGGTGAGGACCGCGAGGCGCTTCGCCGTCTCGGTGGCGGTCTCGAGGCTCGGCACCGAGCGGGACTCGTGCTCGTCGTCGTCGGCCTCGTCGGCGAGGACCGCGCTCATGTGGTTCTCGACGGCCTCGGCGATGAGCTGGGACTGCCAGCCTGCGAGACGGTCGGCCGACCGGGCGAAGGCGCGGGTCATCGCGAGCGCCGTCGGCTCGTCGAGCAGCCCGTCCCGGACGATGCCCGCGACGGCGGCGAGCGCCTTCTGGTCGGCCTCGGTGAACAGCTCGTCGTCGGTGTCGACGACGGGGAAGCCCAGCGCGTGCCAGAACTTGCGTGCGGACAGCAGGGAGACCTCGGCGCCGCGGCTCACCTCGCGGCGGCGCAGTTCGAGCGGACGCCCCAGCAGCCGCTCCGTGTAGTCCTCGCTCACCCGCGCGACGGGCTCGGGGCTGTCGGCGCCCTGGGTGCCTCGGGTGCCCGGCTCGGTCATGGCCCGATCATGCCAGTCCACCGGCCGCGGGCCGGACGTGGACGACGTCACCGGCCGCGAAGGTCCGAACGCCGTGGTCGGTGCGCACGACGAGGGCGCCGTCGTCGTCGACGCCGACAGCGGTTCCCTCGACCGCGTCACCGGTCGGCAGGTGCACCCGCACCGTCAGCCCGATGGTCGAGCAGGCCGCGCGGTATGCCGTTCGCACCTCCGCTGCGCCGGACGCACCCGCCGCGTCGGTGCCGACTCCGGCTCCGGCCAGGACGGCCGTGAGCTCGTCGAGGTAGGCGACGAGGAGGTCCTCCCGGCTCACCCGGGCGCCGGCGAGCGCCAGGGACGTGGCCGTGTCGACGGGCAGCTCCTCCCGGGTCTGGTCGATGTTGACGCCGGTCCCGACGACGACCGTCTGACCGGAGCCGACGGTGACGAGCTCGCAGAGGATGCCGCTCAGCTTGCGGTCGCCGTCCTCGGCGAGGAGCACGTCGTTGGGCCACTTGAGCCGGGCCGTCAGCGCGGCGCCGGTCGCCTCGGTCACCCGGCGCACCGCTCGCGACAGCGCGAGGCCGGCGAGCAGCGGCATCCAACCCGCCTGGGCGGGGTCGGCGACCGGTACCGCGACGCTGACGGCGAGCGAGGCCCGGTCTGGCACCGTCCAGGCCCGGCCGAGGCGGCCGCGTCCTCCGGTCTGGTGGTCGGTGAGGACGACCCACCACAGTCCGCGGTCCTCGAGAGCCCGCGCGGCGGCATACGCCCCCGTCTGCCCCGCCGTCCCGGTCAGCAGCTCCCGCAGCCGGGTGTTCGTCGACCCCAGGGCCGGGTGGAACTCCACCTCGCGCCACGGCCGTCCGGACGTGACCAAGGCCGCACTCACAGTCTCGATGTCGAGCGAATCGCGCACGTCCACAAGGCTAGAGTGCCGAGCATGGCCACCGATCACGCCGTCGCAGAACAGCCGACCAGCACGTCGCCGGAGAGCGCCACACCACAGGCGGAGGCGGCCCCGGGGCCCGACCTCACGACCACCGCCGGCAAGCTCGCCGATCTCAAGCGGCGCGTCGCCGAGGTCGCCAACGCCGGCTCGGAGCGCGCGGTCGAGAAGCAGCACGCCCGCGGCAAGAAGACCGCCCGCGAGCGCATCGAGATGCTCCTCGACGAGGGGACCTTCATCGAGCTCGACAAGTACGCCCGGCACCGCAGCAACAACTTCGGCCAGGACAAGAACCGCCCCTACGGCGACGGCGTCGTCACCGGCTACGGCATGGTCGACGGCCGCCAGGTGGCGGTCTTCGCCCAGGACTTCACCGTCTTCGGCGGATCCCTCGGCGAGGTCTTCGGCGAGAAGATCGTCAAGGTCATGGACTTCGCCATGAAGATCGGCTGCCCCGTCGTCGGCCTCAACGACTCCGGCGGCGCCCGTATCCAGGAGGGCGTCGTCTCGCTCGGCCTCTACGGCGAGATCTTCTTCCGCAACGTCCGCGCCTCCGGCGTCATCCCCCAGATCTCCCTCGTCATGGGCCCGTGCGCGGGCGGGGCGGTCTACTCCCCCGCCATCACCGACTTCACCGTCATGGTCGACCAGACCTCGCACATGTTCATCACCGGCCCAGACGTCATCAAGACCGTCACGGGGGAGGACGTCGGCTTCGAGGAGCTCGGCGGCGCGCTGACGCACAACAGCAAGTCGGGCGTCGCGCACTACATGGGCACCGACGAGCAGGACGCCATCGACTACGTCAAGGCCCTCCTGTCCTACCTGCCGAGCAACAACCTCGAGACCCCGCCCTCGTACGGCGAGGGCGAGGCCGACCTGCCGGTCACCGACGACGACCGCTGGCTCGACACGTGCATCCCGGACTCGCCGAACGTCCCCTACGACATGAAGCAGGTCATCGAGCACCTCGTCGACGACGGCGAGTTCCTCGAGGTCCAGCCCCTCTTCGCGCCCAACATCCTCACCGGCTTCGCCCGCATCGACGGGATGTCGGTCGGCATCGTGGCCAACCAGCCGCTCCAGTTCGCGGGGTGCCTCGACATCCACGCGTCGGAGAAGGCCGCGCGGTTCGTGCGCACGTGCGACTGCTTCAACGTCCCGGTCCTGACGCTCGTCGACGTGCCGGGCTTCCTGCCCGGCACGAGCCAGGAGTGGGACGGCATCATCCGCCGCGGCGCGAAGCTGATCTACGCCTACGCCGAGGCCACGGTCCCCAAGATCACCGTCATCACGCGCAAGGCCTACGGCGGCGCCTACGACGTCATGGGCTCCAAGCACCTGGGCGCCGACATCAACCTCGCGTGGCCGACCGGGCAGATCGCCGTCATGGGCGCGCAGGGCGCCGTCAACATCCTCTACCGCAAGGAGCTCAAGCACACCGCGGAGCGGGGCGGCGACGTCGACGCACAGCGCCAAGAGCTCATCGCCCACTACGAGGAGACGCTCGCCAACCCGTACGTCGCGGCCGAGCGCGGCTACATCGACACCGTCATCAGCCCCTCCAACACGCGGATGAACGTCACGCGCGCCCTGCGGGCCCTGCAGAACAAGCGCGAGACGCTCCCGCCCAAGAAGCACGGGAACATCCCGCTGTGACCGATCCCACGACCCCCGAGGCCGCCGACGTCGCGCCCACGATCCGCATCTCGGGTCACCCCACCCCCGAGGAGGTCGCGGCGCTCGTCGCCGTGCTGTCCGCCCTCGGTGGGGACGAGCCCGCACCCGAGCACGCCCGCTCGGCGTGGTCCGACCCGTCATGGCGGCTCGTCGGGCCCTCGGCTCGCCACGGCGGGTGGCGCCGCACCGGTCTGCCGCGCTGACGCGAGACGCTTCGGTTGGCCGTCACCCGGCCTGCTGCCCTACGCTCGTTGCCCATGTCTGTCGAGTCGAGCCCCACCGTCCGGATCGCCGAGCGCTACTCCCTGCGTGAGCGCATCGCCGTCGGCGGCATGGGTGAGGTGCACCTCGCGACCGACGACCGCCTGGGCCGGCTCGTCGCCGTCAAGGTGCTCGCCGCTGGGTTCGCCGACTCCCCCGACTTCGTCGAGCGCTTCCGCCGTGAGGCCCTGACGGCCGCCGCGCTCTCCCACCCGAACATCGCCCAGGTCTACGACTACGGCGTCGACGGCGACTCCCACTTCATCGTCATGGAGTATGCCGAGGGCCAGGACCTCGCCCACGTGATCCGGGAGCACGGCCGGCTCACCCCCGGCGACGCGGTCCGCGTCGCCGAGCAGGTCTGCGCAGCGCTCGGCGCCGCCCACCGCGCCGGTGTCGTCCACCGTGACGTCAAGCCCGGCAACGTCATCATCCGTCCCGACGGCACCGTCAAGGTGACCGACTTCGGTATCGCCCGGGCGCTCGGGCAGGCGTCGCTCACCGATACCGGCACCGTGATGGGGACGGCCGCCTACGTCGCTCCCGAACAGGCCCGGGGCGAGGCCACGACGCCGTCGTCCGACCTCTACTCGCTCGGCATCCTGCTCTTCCAGATGCTGACCGGCTCGGTGCCCTTCGACGGCGACACCCCGGTCGCGATCGCGATGCGCCACCTCGACGAGCCGGTGCCGCTGCCCAGCTCGCGCGTCGCCGACCTGCCCGCGAACCTCGACGAGGTCGTCGTCCGCGCCACGGCCAAGTCACCGGCCGACCGCTACGCCGATGCCGACGCCATGGCTGCCGCGCTGGTCGGTCACGAGATGCGCGCCGACGCCGCCACCCGGGCCCTGCCGGCCGGCGAGGCGACCTCGGTGCTCGACCTCGGCGCCGGCGGCGCCAGCACGGCGATGATGCCGACCGTCGGTGTCCTCGCGGGCGGCGAGCGCACCGCCGTCCACCCGGCGCCCACGGCGTACGCCGATGCCACGGCCTCGGCCCGGCCCGTCCCTCGCGGGCCGGCCGTCACCCGACGCTCGAAAGCGGCGAGCCGCCGCCGGTCCGGCCCGAGCCCCGTCGTCTGGGTGCTCCTCGTCGCCGTCGTGGCACTCGTCGGGATCCTCGGCTACGTCCTGCTGTCGGGTTCGGATGCGCCGACGTCCGCCGCTCCCGGCACGCGCCCGTCGGCGACCTCCCAGAAGCCGACGCCCGCACCGTCCACGACCGCCCCGCCGTCCGACGGCAGCACCGTCCCCGGCGGCCTCGTCGGCCAGCAGCGCGACGCCGCGGTCAACGAGCTGATCGGGCTCGGTGTCAACGTGCGCTGGGTGCTCGTGCGCTCGACGCAGCCGGACGGCGCGGTCATGGGGAGCTACCCCGCCGAGGGGCAGCCCATGGCGAAGGGGCAGACCGTCGCGCTCGTCGTCAGCCGCGGACACGCCCCTGACCGGGTCAACTCCTCCTTCGTCGTGCCCGACGGTCTCGTCGGCACGAGCGCCAAGGACGCGGAGAAGTCCCTCGGCGGCGAGGACGTCCGCGTCACACGGGTCACCGTCCCGTCCGACGGCGACAGCGGTCAGGTCCTCGCGACCTGGCCGTCGGCGGGCGCCCAGACCGCCGACGGGATCGTCGTGCTCGTCGTGTCGGGCGATGCCAAGGGCGGCTCGTCCGACGGCGACGGCTGAGCCACCGGCCGGGGTCGCGAACCGGCGCCCACAATGCACTGGCACGTGACCGCGGGCTGGATTACGTTCGCCGGGTGACCGCCAACACCCAGACCGCGCGACCCCAGACCGACGTCGACCGCATCGCGGAGACCTACTTCGACGCGTCCGTCGCCCTCAGCCCCATCAACGCGACCTTCCTCGGCGTCCCCGGCGCCGAGGAGGAGCTCGACGACCTCTCCCCCGCCGGCAACGCCGCCGCCTCGGAGCTGCGCCGGACGACGCTGGCCCGGCTCGCCGCCGCGAGCCCGACCGACGACGTCGACCGGGTCACCGTCGACGCCATGACCGAGCGCCTCCGGCTCTCCGAGGACCGGTATGCCGCCGGGCTCGACGAGATGTCCCTCAACGTCCTCGCGTCCCCGCTCCAGGCCGTCCGCGACGTCTTCGACCTCATGCCGCAGGAGACCGAGGACCACTGGCGCACGTTCGCCGTCCGCCTCACGAAGATCCCGGCCGCGCTCGAGGGGTACCAGGAGTCGCTGCTCCTCGCCCGCGAGCGCGGACAGGTCTCTCCGCGCCGCCAGGTCGAGGCCTGCGCCGAGCAGTCGCGCGACCTCGTGGCGGACGACGGCTACTTCGCCAAGGTCGTGGCCGACGCGACCGTGGGTGACACGCCGCTCGCGGGCGAGGTCAGGGACCAGCTCGCGGAGGGCGCGAAGGTGGCCTCGGCGGCCTACGCCGACATCGCCGACTGGCTGGAGCGCGAGCTGCTGCCGCACGCCCCCGAGGCCGACGCCTGCGGCATCGAGCGCTACCGGCTCGAGTCGCGCTACTTCCTCGGCGCCACGGTCGACCTCGAGGAGACCTACCGCTGGGGCCAGCAGGAGGTGGCGAGCCTGCACGCCCAGATGAGCGAGATCGCCGAGGGCCTCGAGGCCGGGGCGAGCGTGCAGCGAGGGGTCGAGATCCTCGACGCCGACGACCGCTACGCCCTGCACGGCACCGACGCGCTCAAGGCCTGGATGCAGGAGCGGGCTGACGAGGTCATCGCCGACCTGACGGACGTCCACTTCGACATCCCCGAGCCGGTCCAGCGCATCGAGTGCATGATCGCCCCGACGCAGACCGGTGGCATCTACTACACCGGCCCGTCCGACGACTTCAGCCGGCCCGGCCGCATGTGGTGGTCGGTGCCCAAGGGCAACACCGAGTTCCGGACGTGGAACGAGCTGACGACCGTCTACCACGAGGGCGTTCCGGGCCACCACCTGCAGGTCGCGCAGACGGTCTACCGCTCCGAGCTGCTCAACAAGTGGCGTCGCCTCGAGGCGTGGACGTCCGGCCACGGTGAGGGCTGGGCCCTCTACGCCGAGCGGCTCATGGCCGAGCTCGGCTACATGGACGACCCGGGCAACCGAATGGGCTGGCTTGCGGGACAGTCCCTTCGGGCCGCGCGCGTCGTCATCGACATCGGCGTGCACTGCGGGTTCGACGCCCCCGAGGAGGTCGGTGGCGGCGCGTGGGACTACGACAAGGCGTGGACCTACCTGACCCGCTACGGCTTCATGGACGAGAAGATCCTGCGCTTCGAGCTCAACCGCTACCTCGGCTGGCCGGGCCAGGCGCCCAGCTACAAGATCGGCGAGCGCCTGTGGCTGCAGCTGCGCGACGAGGTCAAGCAGCGCGAGGGGGACGCGTTCGACCTCAAGGCCTTCCACCGCCGTGCCCTCGACATCGGCGGCGTGGGTCTCGACACCCTGCGCGGCGCGGTTCTGCAGGAGATCTGATGGACTCGGGAGGCCCCCGACCCCAGCGGTCGGGGGCCTCCTCCGTCCCGGGCACCGCTCCCCATGGTCACCGCGTCGGCGCGCACCTATGCTGACGTCGCGTCCGACGAGAGCGCGGACGCCGACACAGCTCATACAGGGGAGACAACAGTGTTCAGCCACCGCCTTGCGGTCGGCCGGGCCCGGGGGACGATCGCGCGCCGTGCTGCGCGCCGCCTCCTGACCGTGCTGACCGCCGCCACCGTCGCGCTCGGGGTGCTGCCACTGGCAGCCCCGGCCGCCAGCGCCGCCACCTACACCATCAAGGGTCGAGTCACCGGACTCAGCTCGACCGGCACCGTCGTCGGGGTGCCTGACGCAGGCGTCTGGGTCTACGACGCCAACTACGACGACGCCGGCACCATCGCCTACGCGTCGGACGGCACCTACACCGCGACCTTCTCGGCACCGGGGCCGTACCGCATCCAGGCCGGCTGCTGGGGCACGATGACGTGCGCCACCCAGTGGGGCATCGAGTGGTACGCGAACCAAGGCGCCTTCGACAGCGCCACACCCGTCACGGCCGGCACCACCGCGACGGTCGCCGACATCCGGCTCGACCGCCGTTCGACGATCAAGGGCACGGTGAAGAACACTTCGGGGCAGCCGATCACGGCCTCCGAGATCAGCATCTCGAAGTCGACCGGGGGCGACGTCGTCACGGCCAGGCCCGCAGCCGACGGCACCTTCACGCTGACCGGCGTCGAGGCCGGTCCGAGCAACCTCATGGCCGAGGACACCTCGGGCCAGAACCTCTACGAGAACGAGTCCTGGAACGGCACCGCGAGCACGCCCGACTACGTCGACTGGTCGGTGCCCGCGGGCGTGACGGTCACCGGCGTGAACTTCGTCCTCGACCCGTGGACCGGCGTCGTCGTCAAGGTCACCGACTCCGCGGGCAACCCCCTGCAGAACATCAACTGGGACCTGCTCGAGTACCGTCCCGCCGAGGGCGACTGGTTGGGCCAGCAGTACGGCCCCAAGCTCACCTCCGCAGGCGGCACCGTCGCCGTGGGCACCGAGGTCGGCACGACGTACAAGTTCTGCGTCTCGGACACGTGGTACGACAACTGGGCACCCGCGACCCGGTACCAGGACCGTTGCTGGGACGGGGCGACGACGGAGGCCACGGCCACCCCGTTCACCGTGACGACCGAGACACGGCGACGCGATCTCACGATCGTCCTCCCCGTCGCCGGCAAGGGCCTCACAGCCCGTGAGCCCTTCGTCAGCGGCACCCCCACCGTCGGCAGCACCCTCACGGTCGACCCGGGCACGTGGGCCCCCTCCGGCGTGGCTCTCACCTACGAGTGGATGAAGCCGAACGGCGCCGGCACCGGCTTCGTCGCGATCCCGGGTGCGACCGGTCGCACGTTCACCGTGACCAGCGACCTGCTGGGGACGTACGTCTTCGCCCGGGTCACCGGGACGCTGAGCGGCTACCGCAGCGCCCAGTACTACTCCAACGGCGTCGAGATCCGGTCGACGGCGCCGACGCTGGCGAGCCCGTTGACGATCACCGGATCGGGCGTCGCAGGCACGTCGCTCAACGCCTCGCACGGCGCCATCTCGCCTGCCGGCGACTGGTCGCCGAGCTACACCTGGGTCGTGGGGGGCGTGCCGCAGGACACCATGTGGGGCGGCCTGTCCCCCTTGGCCCTGACGAGCGCCATGGTGGGCCAGCGCATCACGCTGCGGATGAGCGCCTACCTCGACGGCGCGACGCTGCAGGTGAACGCCACCGGTCCGGTCGTGCTGGCCGGCACCGTCTCCGGCACGACACCGACGGTCACGGGCACGGCGAAGGTCGGCAGCACCCTCACCGCGGCCGCGGGCACGTGGGGCCCGACTCCAGTCACCCTCGCCTACCAGTGGTACCGCTCGGGCGTCGCGATCTCGGGTGCCACGGCGACCACGTATGCGTTGACCGCCAGCGACCTGGGGAAGGCGATGACCGTCAAGGTCACCGGCTCCAAGGCGAGCTACGCCTCGACGTCGAAGACGTCTGCGGCCACGACGGCCGTCGCCGCGGGCACGCTCACCGCCCCGACGCCGACGATCAGCGGCACCAAGGCCGTCGGCTACACCCTCACGGCGGTCCCCGGGACGTGGGGCCCGGCGCCGGTCACGCTGGCCTACCAGTGGTACCGCTCGGGCGTCGCGATCTCCGGCGCCACGGCGAGCACGTACAAGCTGACGGCCACCGACCAGACCAAAACGATGACCGTCAGGGTGACGGGCACGAAGCCCGGCTACACGACGGTCGCCCGTACGTCTGCGGCGACGACCGCGGTGCTCGGCTCGTTCACGGCGCCCACCCCGACCCTGTCGGGCACGCAGCGGGTCGGCTACACCCTGACGGCCAACCCCGGCACGTGGAGCCCGGCCCCGACGACCCTGACCTACCAGTGGTACCGGTCGGGCGCGGCGATCTCGGGGGCCACCGCGAAGACGTACAAGCTCACGAGCACCGACAAGGGCACGTACGTCAAGGTCCGCGTCACCGGCGCGAAGTCCGGCTACCTCACGAGGTCCGTCTACTCGACGCAGACGGCAGCCATCGGCTGACGCTCGGTCCCACGTGGGCGATCGACGGCGCTGCCTCCCCGGGGGCGGCGCCGTCGGCGTTCCCGACAGCGACCGCGCCGCCTACCATGGCGTCATGCCGCCGAGTCCCCTCCCCGACGTGCCCGCCGTCCAGCTCGTCCTCGCCTCCGCCTCCCCGGCTCGACGGGCGACCCTCCGCTCCGCCGGCGTCGAGCCGGTCGTCGTCGTGAGCGAGGTCGACGAGGACCTGACCGTCGCCGAGGCGACGGATCGCTACGGCCCGCTCGAGCCGGCCGACATCTCGCTGCTGCTGGCCCGCGCCAAGGCCGAGGACGTCGCGGCCCGCGTCGACGCTGGCGTCGTCGTGCTCGGCTGCGACTCGGTGCTCGAGCTCGACGGGGAGGTCCACGGCAAGCCGGGTGACGCCGCGGAGGCCGTGTCCCGGTGGCGCCGGATGCGAGGCCGGTCAGGGGTGCTGCACACGGGCCACTGGCTCGTCGACGAGCGCGGCAGCGGCGGCGCCACGCTGGGCGCGACGGCGTCCACGACCGTCCACTTCGCGAAGCTCTCCGAGGAGGAGATCGAGGCCTACGTCGCCACGGGCGAGCCGCTCACCGTGGCCGGGGCCTTCACCATCGACGGTCTCGGCGGCGCGTTCGTCACGGCCGTCGAGGGCGACCACCACAACGTCGTCGGCCTGTCCCTGCCGCTGCTGCGCGACCTCCTGGCCGATGCCGGGGTCGAGTGGTTCGACGTCGTCGGCGGGGTCGCGAGGGGCGACGGTCAGGGGTAGAGGTCGTCGGTGAGGTTCTCGATGACGAGGTAGTGCTCGGTCCACCACCACATCTGGGCCGCGCCGATGACGACGATGAGCCCGAGCAGCCAGTAGCGGTAGCGCCGCCACCAGCGCAGCTTGAGGAACCACGCGATGACGAGCGTCATCGGGAACGCGAGCAGGGCGTAGCGCACGCGGCTCGGCGTCGTGCTCGTCACGAGGATGATGTACGCCGGATAGGCGCCCGCCCAGCCCCAGATCTCCGGGCCCCAGCGCCACGAGTTCTTCGTCAGCATGAACCACGTGAACGCGGCGATGCCCAACACGCCCGCGACCTGCCCGACGACCCCCCAGTAGTCGTAGAGGAGGTTCCACCACAGGTAGAGCTTGATCTTCGTCTCGATGTTCCAGGCGAGCATCGTGTCGTTGTACGCGTTGGGCGTGTCGGTCGCGATCGTGACGATCGTCGGCCAGAGGAAGGTCAGGGCCCCCGCGTATGCGGCGAGCGCCGCCAACCCGACGCGCAGACGCACCGGGTGCTCGCCCTCGTCACCCTGCCGCCACCGGACGACCGCGTGGGCGATGATGACCGGCACCATCGCGATGACGACGTTGCGGCTCAGGGACAGGACGAGGAGCGCCAGAGCCACCCACCAGTACTGCCGCTTGCGGAGCAGCCACAGGACGGTGACGACGCCCAGCAGGGCCGTCGACTCGGTGTAGGAGGCCGAGAAGGCCGGCGACGCGATGAAGAAGCACGTGGCGACGACGGCGACGATCGCCTCCCAGCGACCGACGGCCTGGTCGACGAGCTTGAAGAGGACGTGCATCGCGGCGAAGCCGATGACGATCGACAGCGTCGGCGCGACGACGGCGAAGGGCAGGCCGGTGACCTTCATGATGAGTCCGGCGGTCATCGGGAACACCGGGAAGAAGGCCCACGGGTTCATGTCGATGCCGCCCCAGCCGACCCGGGGCAGCACCGCGGGGTAGCCCTGCTCGGCGATGACGCGGTACCACTGGCCGTCCCAGCCCGTCATGACCGCGGCGTAGCCGGGGTCGGCGGGCGAGGGGTAGAAGATGCGGATGTTGGCCGTGCCGATGGGCAGCGGGATCTGGTAGCGCGAGAGGTAGGTCGCGGCGACCCAGACGAAGAGACGCGAGACGGCGAAGACCGCGAACGGGAACCAGACCGGGAAGCGGCGCCAGAACGGCTGCTTCCGCTCGAGGTCCCGGTCGGGGTGCTCGAGCCTGTGACCGAGGCGCGGCTCAGACCGGCGGGACGGAGCGTCGGCGCTCGCTGAAGTGACGGTCACGCCGGGAAGCATAAGCCAGTCGGCGCACCAGGTCCGAGCGCAGCTCATCCGCCTCGATAATGGAGTCGAGGACCAGATCGGCCGCGAGACGCTCGATGTCGACGTCCTCCTCGTACTCCCGCCGCCGGTCTGCCACGAATCGTGCCTGTTCGTCCGGGTCGGCGATCTCGGCGATCTTGTTCGCGTAGACGGCGTTGACGGCAGCCTCCGGCCCCATCACCGCGATGCGCGCAGTCGGCAGCGCGATCGTGGCGTCAGGTCCGAAACCGGGTCCGCCCATGGCGTAGAGCCCCGCCCCGTAGGCCTTGCGGACGACGACGCAGAACTGCGGCACGGTCGCGGACGAGACGGCGCTGACCATCTTGGCGCCGTGACGGATGATGCCGCCGCGCTCGACCTCGGAGCCGATCATGAAGCCGGGCACGTCGGCGAGGTAGACGAGCGGGATGTTGAAGGCGTCGCACAGCCAGATGAAGCGCGCGGCCTTGTCGGCGCTGTCGGTGAAGAGCACGCCGCCCTTGACCATCGAGTTGTTGGCGACGATGCCGACGGTCTGGCCCTCGAGACGGCCGAAGCCGATGACGAGCTCGCCGGCCCAGAGGGGCTTGAGCTCGAAGAAGGAGTCGTCGTCGACGAGCCCGTCGATGACCTCGTGGACGTCGAAGGGCACCGACTCCCGCTCGGGCACGGTCGCACGGGTCAGCGGCGTCGCGGGCTCCTCGGCGGCATACGTGGGCGGGTGGTCGCGCCAGCTGCCGGGGACGTAGGAGAAGTAGAGCTTGGCCAGCTCGATGGCCTCGGCGTCGTCGTGGGCGAGCAGGTCACCGACACCGGAGACCGTGCAGTGCATCCGGGCGCCGCCCATCTCCTCGAGGGAGACCTTCTCGCCGACGACCATCTCGGCCATGCGCGGGCTTCCGAGGTACATCGACGCATTGCCCTCGACCATGATGATGAGGTCGCAGAAGCTGGGGATGTAGGCGCCGCCCGCGGCACTCGGACCGAAGAGGCAGCAGATCTGCGGCACCTTGCCCGAGAGCGCCACCTGGTTGTGGAAGATGCGCCCGGCGCCGCGGCGGCCGGGGAACATCTCGACCTGGTCGGTGATGCGGGCGCCTGCCGAGTCGACGAACCAGAAGACCGGCAGCTCCTCACGCAGTGCCATCTCGGTGGCGCGGACGATCTTCTCGACGGTCCGGGCGCCCCAGGAGCCGGCCTTGACGGTCGGGTCGTTGGCGATGACGATCGCCGCTCGTCCGTCGACGGTGCCGCGTCCCGTGACGACGCCGTCGGCCGGGAGACCCGGCGCCAGGGCGTTGGCGTAGCGGCCGTCCTCGACGAACGAGCCCTCGTCGAAGAGCAGCGCGATGCGGTCGCGGACGTAGATCTTGCCCTGCGCGTCGAGCTTGGCCTGGGCCTTCTCCGGCGCGCTGGCGGACGCCGTGTGGGCGGCCGCGAGACGGGTCCGGACGTCGGCGACGCGCGGGTCGCCGTGCGGGTCGCCGTGCGGGTCAGGGCTCGGCGTGGTGCCGGGGGTGGTGCTCGGTGCGGTCCCGGTCATGCCGGCAGACCCATCCCGCGGGCGATGAGCATGCGCTGGACCTCGGACGTGCCCTCGCCGATCTCGAGGATCTTGGCGTCGCGGTAGAAGCGGGCCACGGGGTACTCCTCCATGAAGCCGTTGCCGCCGAAGACCTGCGTCGCGATCCGGGTGGCCGTGACGGCCGCCTCGGTCGAGTAGAGCTTGGCGATGGCGGCAGCCTGCTTGACCTCCTTGACGGAGCGCTTGCCGGCGTGGAGCTCGTCCTTGAGCCACGCCGCCTTGTAGGTCAGCAGCCGGGCGCCCTCGACCATGACCGCGAGGTCGGCCAACTGGAACGAGACGCCCTGGTTGACGCCGATCGGGCGGCCGAAGGCGACGCGGGTCTTCGCGTAGTCGGTGGCGAGCTCGAGGCAGGCCTGGGCGCAGCCGACGGCGAGTGCCGAGATGGCGATGCGCCCGTCGTCGAGGGTCTTGAGGAACTGCTTGAAGCCCTCCCCCTCCGCGCCGAGGAGGTGGTCGGCGGGGACGCGGCAGTCCTCGAACGTGAGGCCGTGGGTGTCGGAGACGTGCCAGCCGAGCTTGTGGTACGCCGGCTCGACGACGAAGCCCCGGGTGCCGGCGGGCACCATGATCGCCGAGATCTGCGGCGAGCCGTCCTCGTTCGTGCCGGTGCGCGCGGTCACGGTGACGACGGACGTGATGTCGGTGCCGGAGTTCGTGATGAAGGCCTTGGCGCCGTTGACGACCCACTCGTCGCCGTCGCGGACGGCTCGCGTGCGGGTCGCACCGGCATCGGAGCCGGCCTCGGGCTCGGTGAGGCCGAAGCCGGCGAGGGCGCGGCCGGCGACGAGGTCGGGCAGGAAGCGCTGCTTCTGCTCCTCGGTCCCGTAGGTGAGGATGGGGTTGATGCCGAGCCCCACGCCCGCGGACAGCGTGATGCCGATCGACTGGTCGACGCGGCCCAGCTCCTCGATGGCGACGCAGAGGCTGGTGAAGTCGCCGGACTCCCCTGCGCCGCCGTACTCCTCCGGCACGACGAGGCCGAACAGCCCGAGGTCACCCATCTTCGGCACGAGGTCGGCCGGGAAGTAGGCGGCGGCGTCCCACTTGGCGATGTGGGGCGCGACCTCCTTCTCGGCGAAGTCGCGGACGACCATCCGGAAGTCCTCGTGGTCCTGGCTGAGCTCGAACATCGCTGTTCTCCTGAAGGGGTGGCGGCCATCACGCGCTCGTGACGCGTGCTTGACGTTGACGTAAACGTAAAGCACTATCGACCCCATGACAAGTGACACCTCGACCACGCACCGGTCCTCGCGGACCGGCGAGACGTGGACCATCGCCCAGGTGGCCGAGGCGTTCGACGTCACCCACCGGACGGTGCGCCACTACGAGGACCTCGGGCTCATCTCCCCCGAGCGTCGCGGCACGCAGCGCGTCTACCACCGCCGCGACCGCACGCGCCTCGGCCTGATCCTGCGCGGCAAGCGGCTCGGTTTCCCGCTCGAGGAGATCCGCACGATCATCGACCTCTTCGACGCCCCGCGCGGTCGTCGCACCCAGCTCGAGTACGTCCTGGACCAGATCGACGAGCGCCGCACCGACCTCGAGCAGCGGCTGCGGGACGTGCAGGACGCCATCGCCGAGCTCGGCGAGTTCGAGCGCCGCTGTCGCGACGACCTCGGGCGCCTCGACCACGTGTGAGGGGCCGGGCCCCGCGTGACACGATGGGGACATGAGCGCTGAAGACACGAAGATCTCCGCCTACGCCCACCCCGAGCGGCTCGTCACGACCGAGTGGCTCGCGGAGCAGGTCTCGGCCGGCGGCATCGGCGGCCCGGACGGGATCGTGCTGCTCGAGTCCGACGAGGACGTCCTGCTCTACGAGACCGGTCACATCCCCGGCGCGCTCAAGATCGACTGGCACGTCGACCTCAACGACCCCGTGACGCGCGACTACGTCGACGGCGCCCGGTTCGCCGAGGTGATGGGTCAGCGCGGCATCAGCCGCGACACGACCGTCGTCATCTACGGCGACAAGAGCAACTGGTGGGCGGCCTACGCCCTCTGGGTCTTCAGCCTCTTCGGCCACGATGACGTCCGGCTGCTCGACGGTGGCCGGGCGAAGTGGGTCGCGGAGGGCCGCGAGCTGACTCGCGAGGTGGCGTCCCCGACGGCCGTGGACTACCCCGTCGCCGAGCGTGACGACGCCCCGATCCGCGCGTTCAAGGACGACGTCCTCGCGCACCTCGGCAAGCCCCTCGTCGACGTCCGCTCCCCCGGCGAGTACTCCGGTGAGCTGCTCCACATGCCCGACTACCCCCAGGAGGGGGCGATGCGCGGCGGACACATCCCCGGCGCGAAGTCGGTGCCGTGGGCGCGCGCTGCCGACGAGGACGGCTCGTTCAAGTCGCGCGAGGACCTCGAGGCGATCTACCTCGAGGAGCAGGGCCTGACGCCGTCCGACGACGTCGTCGCGTACTGCCGCATCGGCGAGCGCTCGTCGCACACGTGGTTCGTCCTGACCCACCTGCTCGGCTTCGAGGCCGTGCGCAACTACGACGGCTCGTGGACCGAGTGGGGCAACGCCGTGCGCGTGCCCATCGAGAAATGACCCCGACGCGAGACAGGAGCCCCTCGTGAGCGACACCCCGCTGCCGGCCTCCCTGGCCGAGATCGCCGAGGACTTCCGCTCGGCGAGCAACGACCTCAAGCTGCAGCTCCTGCTGGAGTTCAGCGACGAGCTACCGGGACTGCCCGAGCGTTATGCCGGCCACCTCGACCAGCTCGAACGTGTCGACGAGTGCCAGTCGCCGCTCTTCCTCACGGTCGAGGTCGCCGAAGGCCCCTCGCTCGAGGACCGGGTCGTCAGCCTCTTCTTCGACGCACCCGCTGAGGCCCCGACGACCCGCGGCTTCGCCGGCATCCTGCACGAGGGTCTCGACGGCCTCTCGGCCGCCGAGGTGCTGGGCGTCCCCGACGACGCCCCGATGCGCTTCGGTCTCGCCGAGGCCGTGTCACCCCTGCGCATGCGCGGGATGGTGGCCATGCTCGGCCGCATCAAGCGCCAGGTACGCGCCAAGACCGCCGTCTGACCCCGCCACTCACCGCCCCTATGTCAGTGCCCCACCCAGCGGGGCACTGACATAGCCGCCAACCCCACCGCCCGCCGGGCACCCACCCGCACGCGCTACGTCAGTGCCCCACCCAGCGGGGCACTGACGTAGCCGCCGAGCCCGGCCACCTGCTGGGCAACCACCCGCGCTCGCTACGTCACTGCCCCACGGGGCGGGGCAGTGACGTGGCGATCTGTCCACACCCCCCGGGACGTGTCGCTCGCCTGTGGATCGTGAACGTACGACCTCGCTGCAGTGTCGGCACCGACGCCGATGATCACGACCATGAGCCCGGAACGGATGCAGGCAGAGGACGTGGTTGCGCGTTACGTCGTGCGGGCACGCCGACTCGCCGACCTCAGCCAGCGCGAGCTCGCAGCACGGGTGGGAGTCTCGTCGAGCACCGTGGGTCGCTACGAGACCGGCTCCGTGGCGCCTGGCTTCGGCATCTTCGCGGAGATCCTCGCGCTCGCGGGGCTCCACCTCGCCGTCGTCGACGGTGACGGGAACGAGGTGATGCCCGTGCCGGTCGACACCGTGCGGGACAACCAGGGGCGACGGTTCCCTGCCCACCTCGACGTCGCCCCTCCGGACGAGGTGCCCTTCGAACGCTGGGCCTTCCCGCGCTACGACCGGCCCGAGGCTCGGGGCTGGTTCCGCCACCGGGCCGCCCGGGACGAGCTGGCCGAGGCCGCACCCCTCAGAGGACGCCCGACCGACCATCCGACTGAGGCGGCGCTCACGCTGCGCCATCGCCTCATGCGAGGGCGGCAGCCTCGTATCGACGCACCACCGATGGCCGACGTCGAGTGCGCGTGCCTCGACGTCTGCTTCGAGGAGCTGTGCACCGCTGCATGTCCCTGCCAGTGCGAGCCGCGCGGCCTCAGGGTCCGCAGACGCCTCGCGCTCCCCGGCGAAGACGAAGGCGACGACGCGCGCCTGGGCCCGGCGGGGCGCCTCGGCACTCCGCCGCCCATCGTGTAGTGCTCGGATGATCGTCGCCCACGGTGTCTGGCGGCGCTCGGGCACACCGACCCCCTCAGGCAACACCAGAGCGCGGGAGCAACGGACGACGCGTGGGTCAACCCCCGATGCGGGTGCGCACCTCGTAGAGCTCGGGGAAGAAGGTCAGGTCGAGGGCGCGGCGCAGGAAGTCGACTCCCGTCGAGCCGCCGGTGCCGGTCTTCTGCCCGATCGTGCGCTGCACGACCTGGAGGTGGCGGAAGCGCCACTGCTGGAAGTTGTCCTCGAGGTCGACGAGCTCCTCGCACGTCTCGTAGACGCCCCAGTGCTCGTTCGGCTCGGCGTAGACGGCCGCGAAGACGTCGACGAGCCCCTCGTCGTGGCGGTAGGGCTGGGTCCAGTCACGGTCGAGCAGGCCTGCCGGGACGGCATACCCACGTCGACCGAGGTAGGCGAGGAACTCGTCGTAGAGGCTGGGCTCGTGCAGCAGCGCGTCGAGCGCCGAGCGGGCGCCCTCGTCATGCGAGAACACGGCCACCATGTCGGCGTTCTTGTTGCCGAGGAGGAACTCGACCTCGCGGTACTGCGCCGACTGGAAGCCCGAGCTCGCGGCGAGGAAGGGGCGGATCTGCGCGTACTCGCTCGGCGTCAGCGTCGCGAGCACCGACCACTGGTCCGTCAGGGTGTGCTGGATGTGCTTGACGCGGGCGAGCCTCTTGAGCGCCGGCGCCAGCTCGTCGTCCCTGAGCAGGCTTCTGGCAGAACGGAGCTCGTGGATGAGGAGCTTGAGCCACAGCTCCGACGTCTGGTGCTGGATGATGAAGAGCAGCTCGTCGTGCTGGGGCGGCTCGCTCAGCGGCTGCTGCGCGCTGAGAAGGGTGTCCAGCCGCAGGTAGTCGCCGTAGGACATCTTGCGCGTGAAGTCGCGCTGGATCCCCTCCTCCAGGTCGCGCTTGCTGCGTCGGTCGGGCCCTCCCGGGGCGGCACTGTCCATGCCGGCGATCTTAGGGGTGGGGTCAGCGCGACCGCGGACGGATGCTGACGAGGTGGGACACGACGCCCGGCACCCAGCCGGTCTCGCCGCGCATCCACCGCGCACCGACGAGGTTGTGCGGCACGACCACCGTGTCGGCACGTGCCGCCACGAGGCCGAGGTCGGTGCCGAAGACGTCGGTGACGACGGCCCAGTCCCGCGCGCTGTGGCGCGCGAGGTGCTCGCCGATGGCCACGGCATACGTCTCGACGACGACGTCCGGCCCCTCTCCCGAGCCACCCTCGTCGGCCCAGCGGCGGTAGGCCGTGTCGTAGTGGGCGCCGATCGACGCGAGGTCGTCGACGTCCACCCCTTCAGCGGCGGCGTGCTCGAGCGCCGAGGCGATGCGGTCGCGCTCCTCGTCACCGAGCGGCACCGCGACCGGGCGCCCGGTGACGTCGGGGCTGAGCGCGTCGTCCGGGTCCTCGCCGACGCCGGGCTCCAGGCCCGCGGGCTCGTCGGTGTCGTCCTTGCCCTTGCGCGAGAACAGTCCCATGCCCGCCAATCTAGTGGCTCGGACCCACCCCGGGTCAGGTCAGCCGAAGGTGTCCGGGTCGGGGCCGGTGCGCGTGCCCCGGTCGAGTCCCGCGAGGGCCTCGAGGTCGTCGTCGCCGAGGCGGAAACCGAAGATCTCGACGTTCTCCGCGATGCGGGCCGGGGTGACCGACCGCGTCAGCACGACGTTGCCGAGCTCGACGTGCCAGCGCAGCACGAGCTGGGCCGGCGTGACCGAGTGCTTGGCGGCGAGGTCGCGGACGACCGGGTCGTCGAGCAGGCCGGCGCGCACGGCGAGCGGGCTCCAGGCCTCGGTGACGATGCCGTGCTCGGCATGGAAGGCGCGCAGCTCACGCTGCTGGAGGTAGGGGCTCAGCTCGACCTGGTTGACCGACGGCAGGACTCCGGTCTCGTCGAGCAGGCGCTGGAGGTGGGGCACCTGGAAGTTGCAGACACCGACCGAGCGGACCCGGCCCTCGCCCTGGAGCTCGAGCATCGCCCGCCACGCGTCGACGTAGGCGTCCTGCTGGGGCGCCGGCCAGTGGATGAGGTAGAGGTCGAGGACCTCGATGCCGAGGCGCTGCATCGACGCGTCGAAGGCGGCGGGGACGTTCGTGTGGTCGTCGTTCCAGACCTTCGTCGTGACGAAGACGCCGTCGCGGTCGACGTCCTCGCGGGCGAGGACCCGGCCGACGCCCTCCTCGTTGCCGTAGATCCGGGCGGTGTCGATGTGGCGGTAGCCGTCGTCGAGGGCCTGCCCGAAGGCGGCGTCGACGGCACGGTCCGGGACCTCCCAGACGCCGAAGCCGATCTGCGGGATGGCCAGGCCGGGGGTGGAGGCGTGGCCGAGGTCGAGGGTCGGGGCGGACTCGTGTGTCGTCATGCCGTCCACGCTAGGTCGAGGCGGACCGAGGCGGTGTGCGCGACCTCACTCCGAGACGACCGGGAATACGCCGGAGGACGCCGAATTGACGTGACGTCAGCCCGATAGAGTCCGATCCATGGCACCCATCAGCAAGGTACTGATCGCAAACCGTGGTGAGATCGCCGTCCGCATCGCGCGGGCGTGCGCGGACAGTGGGATCGCCTCGGTCGCGGTCTACGCCGACCCGGACCGGGATGCCCTGCACGTCAAGGTCGCCGACGAGGCGTACGCCCTCGGGGGCTCGACCCCCGGTGAGAGCTACCTCGTCCAGGAGAAGCTGCTCGACGTCGCCCGTCAGGCCGGGGCGGACGCGGTCCACCCCGGCTACGGCTTCCTCGCCGAGAACGCGTCGTTCGCCCAGGCCGTCATCGACGCCGGGCTGGTCTGGATCGGCCCCGGACCGCAGGCCATCGACTCGCTGGGCGACAAGGTCAAGGCGCGCCACATCGCCACGAAGGCCGGCGCACCGCTCGTGCCCGGCACGAAGGATCCCGTCTCCGGGGCCGACGAGGTCGTCGAGTTCGCGAAGGAGCACGGCCTGCCCGTGGCGATCAAGGCGGCCTACGGCGGCGGCGGACGCGGCCTCAAGGTCGCCCGCGCGATGGAGGAGATCCCCGACCTCTACGACTCGGCCGTCCGCGAGGCCGTGACGGCGTTCGGCCGTGGCGAGTGCTTCGTCGAGCGCTTCCTCGACCACCCACGCCACGTCGAGACCCAGTGCCTCGCCGACCAGCACGGCAACGTCGTCGTCGTCTCGACCCGCGACTGCTCGCTCCAGCGCCGCAACCAGAAGCTCGTCGAGGAGGCCCCCGCACCCTTCCTCACCGAGGAGCAGCACACCGAGCTGCTCCGCGCGAGCAAGGCGATCCTCAAGGAGGCCGGCTACGTCGGCGCCGGCACGTGCGAGTTCCTCGTCGGGCCGGCCGGCGACATCAGCTTCCTCGAGGTCAACACGCGCCTGCAGGTGGAGCACCCCGTGACCGAGGAGGTCACCGGCATCGACCTCGTGCGCGAGCAGTTCCGCATCGCGAACGGCGAGTCCCTCGACTACGGCGACCCCGAGCCCCACGCCCACTCGATCGAGTTCCGGATCAACGGCGAGGACGCCGGCCGGGGCTTCCTCCCGGCCCCGGGCACCGTCAGCCGCATGGTCGTGCCGCAGGGCCCCGGCGTGCGCTGGGATGCCGGCATCGTCGAGGGCGACACGGTCGCCGGCGCGTTCGACTCCATGATCGCCAAGCTCGTCATCACCGGCCGCACCCGCGAGCAGGCCATCGAGCGCTCCCGTCGGGCGCTGGCCGAGCTGACCATCGAGGGCATGCCGACCGTCGTCCCCTTCCACCGCGCGGTCGTCGCCGACCCGGCCTTCGCACCGGCCGACGGCGCGCCGTTCACGATCCACACCCGCTGGATCGAGACGGAGTTCGACAACACCATCGAGGCGTATGCCGGCCCGGCGGCCGACACGGCCGAGGCGGAGGAGCGCCAGACCGTCGTCGTCGAGGTCGGCGGCAAGCGCCTCGAGGTCTCGCTCCCGGGCGGCCTCTCGCTCGGTGGTGGCGGGGGCGCCTCCGCGGCGAAGAAGAAGGCGCCCAAGCGGTCTGGCGGTGGCAAGTCCGGTGGCGCCGCCTCCGGCGACTCCCTCACGGCCCCGATGCAGGGCACCATCGTCAAGATCGCCGTCGAGGAGGGTGCGACCGTCGCGGCGGGTGACCTCATCATCGTCCTCGAGGCGATGAAGATGGAGCAGCCGATCACCGCCCACAAGGCCGGTGTCGTCTCCGGCCTGACCGCGAAGGTCGGCGAGACCGTCACGTCGGGCGCCGTGCTCGCCGAGATCGCGGACGTCGTCGAGGCCTGAACGACGCAGAACGGACAACGACGAGGGCCGACCTGCCGCGAGGCAGGTCGGCCCTCGTGCGTGCGCCCCCGGGTGAGCGGCGCTCGCGTCAGCCCTGCCTGGCGGGCGGGTCGCCGAGGGTGATGTCACCCTCGCCCGATCCGGGCAGGTTGGGGTCGGGGACGCCGGGCAGGTCCTGCTCACCCGCGGGCTCGCCGGCTGGCGGGATCTCCGACGGTCCTGGTCCACCGGGCAGGTGGGGGTCGACGGGGGCCGGGTCGGTCGGGTCGACCGGGGGCCTCGGCTCGGTGGGTCCCGGAGCGGGCGCCGGGGTCGGGGTGGGCACGGGTTCCGGTGTGGGCGCAGGCGCCGGGGTCGGAGCCGGCTCGGGCGTCGGAGCCGGGGCGGGGCTCGGCGCCGGCGCGGGCGGGGCCGGCGGCTCAGGGGCGCCGGGCGGCTGAGTGCCCTCCGCGTCGGCTGGCAGCCCGAGGCTCTCCTTGAGCGTGTCGGTGCCCTGGTCGACCTGGTCTGCGTACTTGCCGCCGGTGCGCTCGTTGATGAGCTCCTCGGCCTTGTCGAGACCCTGCTCGGCCTGCTCGGGGTGACCCTTGACGAAGTCCTTGGCCTTCTGGATCCAGTCGCTCACTGCGTGTGCCTCCACGGTCCGACCTGCCCAGGAACGTCCGACCCGCGGCCCGGGCGACCTCCCTGACGTGGCGACGACGCCGCCACCGTCCCGACGCTACGCCTCTGGCACACTGCACGTGTGTTTGCGACCCTCACCACTGCCACGGCCGAGCAGCCCGTCTTCTCCGTGGCGAACCTCGTCATCCTCATCGTCGTGGCGGCGATCCTCTACCCGCTCCAGAAGAAGCTGCGCCAGGTGGTCTCGCGCCGCCGACGCGAGCGGTGGGCCGAGGAGGACCGGCGCGCAGACCTCGAGCGCGGTCCGGCAGACCGGCCGGCGCCGGGCGACGAGCAGCCCTGAGCCACCGACGGCGTATGCCGTCCGCCCGGGTCCCGCGGCGACGCTGGCCTGCGCCTCGTCCCGCGTCGTCCCGCGTCGTCCCGCGCGGGTGTCAGTCGGACTGGTGCAGCTGGCGCGCCGCCTCGGCGATCGAGCCGGAGAGCGAGGGATAGACCGTGATGGTGCTCGACACCTGGTCGACGCTGAGCCGGTTCTGCACGGCCAGCGCCACGGGGTAGATCAGCTCTGAGGCCTTCGGCGCGACGACGACGCCGCCGAGCACCGTGCCGTAGCCCTTGCGGCAGAAGAGCTTGACGAAGCCGTCGCTGATGCCCTGCATCTTGGCGCGCGGGTTGCGGGCGAGCGGCAGGGTGACCGACTCGACCTCGGGTGACTCGTCGGCGGCGTTCTGGCTGATGCCGACCGTCGCGATCTCGGGCTCGGTGAAGATGTTGGCGGCGACCCCCCGGACGTTGAGCGGCGACACGGCGTCGCCGAGCGCGTGCCACATGGCGATGCGGCCCTGCATGGCCGCGACCGACGCGAGGGGCAGCACCCCGGTGCAGTCGCCCGCCGCGTAGACGCCGCCGGCACTGGTGCGCGAGACGCGGTCGACCTGGACGTGTCCGGAGGGGCTGAGCTCGACGCCGGCCTCCTCGAGGCCGAGGCCCGCAGTGTTGGGCACGGACCCGACGGCGAGCAGCGCGTGCGAGCCCTCGACCGTGCGGCCGTCGACGAGGGTCACGACGACGCCGTCGGCGGTGCGCTCGACCGAGGCCGCACGCGACTTGTTGAGGACCTCCATGCCGCGCTTGCGGAAGACGTCCTCGATGACGGTGGCGGCGTCGGCGTCCTCGCCGGGCAGCACCCGGTCACGGGAGGAGACGAGGACGACCTGGGAGCCGAGGCCGAGGTAGGCCTGGGCGAGCTCGGCGCCGGTGACACCGGAGCCGATGACGATGATGCGCTCGGGCAGCTCCTCGAGGGAGTAGATCTGCTGCCAGGTGAGGATGCGCTCGCCGTCGGGCCGCATCGTGTCCATGACGCGGGGCGCAGCGCCCGTGGCGACGAGGACGACGTGGGCGGTGAGCTCCCGCGTCGTGCCGTCGGCGAGCTCGGCGACGACGCGCTCGCGACCGGCGAGCCGGGCGGTGCCGCGCAGGACCGTGACGCCGACCTGCTCGAGGCTGCCCTGGATGTCAGCGCTCTGGGCGGCCGCGAGCTCGAGGATCCGGTCGTTGACGGTGTGCGCCTGGGCGACGGCGTCGGACACCTCGTCACCGTCGTCGTCCTGCAGACGCACGCCGAGGCGCGAGGCCGTCTCGAAGTCGGACATGTAGTCGGCGGTCGCGATGAGGGCCTTGCTCGGCACGCAGTCCGTGAGGACCGCCGCGCCGCCGAGGCCGTCCTTCTCGACGATCGTGACCCGCGCCCCGAGCTGGGCCGCGACGAGGGCCGCCTCGTAGCCGCCGGGGCCGCCGCCGATGATGACAACGGATGTCTCGCGCGTGATCACGGGACCATCCAACCATCCCCCGCGCCGAGGCCCGGCCGGCCCCCGAGCCGCCGCCCGGGGAGCGGTTCCTGCGCCGCGACGACCTCGCTAGAGTCCTGAGCGTGACCAGTTCCCACCGCGATCTCAGCGACCCCTCCACCGACCCCTTCGACGTCGCCGCCGACGCCGCCGCCGTCATCGCCGAGCGCACCGGCGTCGACCACCACGACGTCGCGCTCGTGCTCGGCTCGGGCTGGGGCCAGACCGCCGACCTCATCGGTGAGACGCTCGCGACCGTCGACAACGCCGACGTCCCCGGCTTCCACAAGGCCGCCGTCGCCGGCCACTCCGGCAGCATGCGCTCGGTCGCGATCGGCGACACCGGCCGTCGGGCCCTCGTCTTCGGCACCCGCACCCACTTCTACGAGGGACGCGGCGTGCGGGCGGTCGTCCACGGTGTGCGCACCGCGAAGGCCGCGGGCTGCTCGACGATCGTCCTGACCAACGGGTGCGGCGGCCTCAACCCGGCCTGGGCGCCCGGCACCCCGGTCCTCATCCGCGACCACATCAACCTCACCGCGCACTCCCCCATCGAGGGTGCGAACTTCGTCGACCTCACCGACCTCTACACCCCGCGGCTGCGCGACCTCGCCCGCGAGGTCGACCCCGACCTCGACGAGGGCGTCTACGTCCAGTTCCGGGGCCCCCACTACGAGACCCCGGCCGAGGTGCAGATGGCCAAGGTCATCGGCGGCGACCTCGTCGGCATGTCGACGAGCCTCGAGGCGATCGCCGCGCGTCAGGCCGGGCTCGACGTCCTCGGCATCTCGCTCGTCACCAACCTCGCCGCGGGCATCTCGGACCAGCCGCTGAGCCACGCGGAGGTGCTCGAGGCCGGCCAGGCCGCCGCCGAACGGTGCGGCCGTCTGCTCGCAGCAGTCGTGGGGCGTCTCTGATGACGACCGTCGACACGACCGAGACGTTGTATGCCGCGGCGCGCGCGTGGCGCGACGACGACCCCGACCCGACGACGCGTGACGAGCTCGATGCCGTCCTCGGGCGGGCCGCCGCGGGAGACGCGGAGGCCGCCGCCGACCTCGCCGACCGCATGGCGGGCCTGCTCGAGTTCGGGACCGCGGGCCTACGCGGGGCCCTCGGCGCCGGCCCCAACCGGATGAACCGCAGCGTCGTCATCCGCGCGGCAGCCGGCCTCACGGCATACCTCAAGGACGAGGGGCGCGCCGGCGAGGCGCCGACCGTCGTCGTCGGCTTCGACGCGCGCTACAACTCCGACGTCTTCGCCCGCGACACGGCCGCGGTCGTCGTCGCGGCCGGCGGTCGGGCGCTGCTGCTGCCCCAGCCCCTTCCGACGCCGGTCCTCGCGTTCGCGATCCGCCACCTCGGCGCCGATGCCGGCGTCATGGTGACGGCGAGCCACAACCCGCCTCAGGACAACGGCTACAAGGTCTACCTCGGCGATGGCAGCCAGATCGTGCCGCCGGCCGACGCCCAGATCGCCGCCCACATCGGTCGCGTCGAACGGGTGGCCGACGTGCCCCGCGTGTCGGAGGGCTGGGAAACGCTGGGCGACAACCTCCTCGAGGACTACGTCGACGCCGTCGTCAGCGTCGTCGACCCGCACTCACCGCGCGACCTGCGCATCGTCCACACGAGCCTGCACGGCGTCGGCCACGGCACGGTGCACACGGCCTTCGTCCAGGCGGGCTTCGCGGCCCCGGTCGTCGTCGACGAGCAGGCCGTGCCGGACCCGGACTTCCCGACCGTCGCCTTCCCGAACCCCGAGGAGAAGGGTGCGATCGACCTCGCGCTCGCCCGTGCGCGCGCCGTCGGCTGCGACCTCGTCATCGCCAACGACCCCGATGCCGACCGCTGCGCCGCCGCCGTGCTCGACCCGGCGCTCGGCGACTGGCGGATGCTGCGCGGCGACGAGGTGGGGGCACTGCTCGGCGCGCACATCGTGCAGCGAGGTGTCTCGCGCCGCGACGTCTTCGCCAACTCCATCGTGTCCTCGCGCCTGCTCGCGTCGATCGCCAAGGCGGCCGGGCTCGCCCACGAGGAGACGCTGACCGGCTTCAAGTGGATCTCCCGCGTCGACCGGCTGCGCTACGGCTACGAGGAGGCGCTCGGCTACTGCGTCGCCCCGCAGCTCGTCCGCGACAAGGACGGCGTCAGCGCCGCCCTCCTGCTCGCCGAGCTCGCGGCCGGCCTCAAGGCGCAGGGTCGCACCCTCATCGACCTGCTCGACGACCTCGCGATCGAGCACGGCGTCCACGCGACCGACTCGTTTGCGGTGCGCGTCTCGGACCTCGCCCAGACCGACACCCTCATGGGCCGCCTGCGCGCCGAGCCACCCACCACCGTGGCCGGCGTCGACGTCGCCCGCGTCGACGACCTCGCGGAGGGCGACGGTGGGCTGCCGCCGACCGAGGGACTGCGCTACCACCTCGCCGACCGCTCGCGGGTCATCGTCCGCCCGAGCGGCACCGAGCCCAAGGTGAAGGTCTACCTCGAGGTCATCGAGCCGGTGGCCGGTCCGGCGTCGCTCGGGGAGTCCCGTGCGGTCGCCGAGACGCGCCTCGCCCGGGTCCGGGCCGACCTGGAACGCCTCACGTCCCTGTGACGCCGCTCCACGCGTACGCCATCGACGGCGTACGCGTGGGGCCGGGTCACCCTGGCCCGTCGGAGCGGGCCCCGTCAGAGCGGGCCCCGTCAGAGCGGGCCCCGTCAGACGACGAACGTGCCGATGACGAAGAACGCGAGGCCGACGAGGAGCAGGCCGACGGACGCCGGGTCCCAGACCTGGTGCGCGATGCGTGGCGTCCGACCGTCCTTGCGCTTGCGGTCGGCGCTCATCCGGGCCTCGACCTCGGCCGCGACGGCCTGCGCCTCGACCTTCGACTTCGCCGGCTCCTCGGTGGTCCCCTTGCCCCGCACCTTGTTGGCGCCCACGGTCAGCATGCCGCGGCCGTACCTCGGACGACCGGGGTCGGCCGGCACCCCCCACGCGGTGTAGCGGCGGCCGTCCGCCACGACCTCGAGCGCCCAGCGTGACCTGACCTCGCTGATGGCCGGCCACGTGACGTCGACGACCCGCAGCGGGTTGACGAGTCGGATCCCCTCGGCGTGGATGACGACGCAGGGGCGCACGACGAAGAGCCACAGGAGCACGAGTGCGAGCACCACGGTCGAGATGAGCGTCCAGCTGCGCGGCTCGGTCAGCACTCCGGGGACGAGCAGGGCGACGCCGGCCGCCGCGCCGATGACGCCGACGGTGACCGACGAGCCGGGCCGGAGCGTGCGGGCATCGCGCAGGGCGACGCGCTCGGGATGCTCCTCGGCGGGTGAGTCGGAGGGCAGCGGGGACACGTCGGGGCTCACGGACAGACTCTCTCACGCGTCACGGGCCGTCTCGATAGGTGGATAGACTCCCGTGGTGACAGTTAGCACCACGACGCGCACCGCGCAGGACCTCACCGCGCAGGCGCGGGACGTCCTCGGGGTGTCGCGCCTGACGAACCATGCCCTCACCTCCTGGCTGCACGGCCTGCCCGGAGTCGACCAGGTCGGCTGCGAGGCGCGGGCCGCGTCCCTCGGCACCCGCTCGATCAAGACGACGAGCAAGGCCTGGGCGATCGACACCGCCATCGGGATGATCGACCTGACCACTCTCGAGGGCTCCGACACGGTCGGCAAGGTCCGGTCCCTGTGCGCCAAGGCCCTCGTGCCCGACCCGCTCGACCCCACGACGCCGCGTCCCGCCGCCATCTGCGTCTACGGCGACATGGTCGCGACCGCGAAGGCCGCGCTCGGCGACAGCGGCATCCACGTCGCCGCGGTGGCGACGGCCTTCCCGTCCGGTCGCGCCAGCATGCCGGTCAAGCTGGCCGACACCCGCGACGCCGTCGAGGCCGGCGCCGACGAGATCGACATGGTCATCGACCGCGGTGCGTTCCTCTCGGGTGACTACCTCACCGTCTTCAACCAGATCACCGAGGTCAAGCAGGCCTGCGGCACGGCGCACCTCAAGGTCATCATGGAGACCGGCGAGCTCGTCACCTACGACAACGTCCGCCGCGCCTCGTACCTCTCGATGCTCGCGGGCGGTGACTTCATCAAGACCTCCACGGGCAAGGTGCAGCCCGCCGCCACCCTGCCCGTCACGCTCATCATGCTCGAGGCCGTGCGCGACTGGCGCGACCTCACCGACAGCCAGGTCGGCGTCAAGCCGGCCGGTGGCATCAAGACGACCAAGGACGCCATCAAGTACCTCGTCATGGTCAGCGAGATCGCCGGCGACGACTGGCTCTCGCCCGAGTGGTTCCGCTTCGGTGCCTCGAGCCTGCTCAACGACCTCATCCTCCAGCGTCAGAAGCTCGCCACGGGTGCCTACTCCGGCGCCGACTACGTGACGATCGACTGACTGTGACTGCCTGACTGACCGACCGCGCCTCACACGACAGCGCCCACGAAAGACACCCTGATGCCGAAGTTCGAGTACGCCCCAGCGCCGGAGTCGCGCGCCATCGTCACGATCGAGAAGTCCTACGGTCTCTTCATCGACGGTGCGTTCACGCGTCCCAAGGCGACCTTCCCCACCGTCAACCCCGCCGACGAGACGGTCCTCGCCGAGGTGAGCCAGGCCGGCCCCAAGGACGTCGACAAGGCCGTCGCCGCGGCCCGCCGCGCCTACGAGGGCGTCTGGGGCCGGATGAGCGGCGCCGAGCGCGGCAAGTACCTCTTCCGCATCGCCCGCATCCTGCAGGAGCGCGCCCGCGAGTTCGCCGTCCTCGAGTCGCTCGACAACGGCAAGCCGATCAAGGAGACCCGCGACTTCGACGTGCCGACCGCCGCCGCGCACTTCTTCTACCACGCAGGCTGGGCCGACAAGCTGGAGTATGCCGGGCTGGGTGCTCCGGGGGACGCGCCGGCCCGCGCGCACGGTGTCGTCGCACAGATCGTCCCGTGGAACTTCCCGCTGCTCATGCTCGCGTGGAAGGTGGCGCCGGCGCTGGCCACCGGCAACACGGTGGTGCTCAAGCCCGCCGAGACCACTCCGCTCAGTGCGCTGCTCTTCGCCGAGGTGTGCCAGCAGGCCGACCTGCCCGCCGGAGTCGTCAACATCGTCACGGGTGACGGCCGCACCGGTCAGGCGCTCGTCGAGCACCCTGACGTCGACAAGATCGCCTTCACCGGCTCGACCGAGGTCGGCAAGATCATCGCCCGGTCGATCGCCGGGACCGCCAAGAAGGCCACCCTCGAGCTCGGTGGCAAGGCCGCCAACATCATCTTCGACGACGCGCCCATCGAGCAGGCCGTCGAGGGCATCGTCGGTGGCATCTTCTTCAACCAGGGCCAGGTCTGCTGCGCCGGCTCGCGCCTGCTCGTCCAGGAGAACATCCACGACCAGGTCATCGCCAAGCTCAAGCGGCGCCTGCAGACGCTGCGCGTCGGCGACCCCCTCGACAAGAACAGCGACCTCGGCGCGATCAACTCGCGCGAGCAGCTCGACCGCATCACGATGCTCGTCGACGCGGGGGTCGCCGAGGGTGCCGAACGCTGGAGCCCGGCATGCACGTTGCCCACCAAGGGCTTCTGGTACCCGCCCACGCTGCTGACCGGCGTCTCGCAGACGCACCGCGTCGCGACCGAGGAGATCTTCGGCCCGGTCCTGACCGTTCTGACCTTCCGCACGCCCCAGGAGGCGGTCGCGAAGGCCAACAACTCCGCCTACGGCCTCTCCGCCGGTGTCTGGACCGAGAAGGGCTCGCGCATCCTCTGGATGGCTGACCAGCTCAAGGCCGGCGTCGTCTGGGCCAACACCTTCAACCGCTTCGACCCCAGCTCGCCGTTCGGCGGCTACAAGGAGTCGGGCTACGGCCGCGAGGGCGGTCGCCACGGCCTCGAGGCCTATGTCACCACCGCCCCTTCGACCCTGACGGGAGCCGCCCGATGAGCCGCCTCGACGTGCGCAAGACCTACAAGCTCTACATCGGGGGCAAGTTCCCGCGCAGCGAGTCCGGGCGCTCCTACGAGGTCGTCTCTGCCTCTGGCGAGTTCCTCGCCAACGCGGCCATGGGCTCGCGCAAGGACGTCCGCGACGCGGTCGTCGCCGCGCGTGCCGCCCTGCCCGGCTGGTCTGGTGCCACCGCCTACAACCGCGGGCAGGTGCTCTACCGCGTCGCCGAGGTGCTCGAGGGTCGCCGCGCCCAGTTCGTCGAGGAGGTCGCCGCGAGCGAGGGCCTGACGGCTCGCGCGGCGGGTGCCGTCGTCGACGCCGCGATCGACCGTGTCGTCTGGTACTCCGGGTGGACCGACAAGATCGCCCAGGTTCTCGGCAACCTCAACCCGGTCGCCGGACCGTTCTTCAACGTGTCGGCTCCCGAGCCGACGGGTGTCGTGGGAGTGCTTGCGCCGCAAGCCTCCTCGCTGCTCGGGCTCGTGTCCGTCGTGGCCCCGGTCATCGCGTCGGGCAACACGGCCGTCGTCGTGTCGTCGGCCGCTCGTCCGCTGCCGGCGGTGACCTTCAGCGAGGTGCTCGCGACGTCCGACGTGCCCGGTGGCGTCGTCAACATCGTCACGGCACAGACCGCCGAGGTCGCCACGTGGCTCGCGGCGCACCGCGACGTCAACGCCATCGACCTCACCGGTGTCGCCGGCGCCGAGGGCGTCGACTGGGCCGCGCTCGAGGCGGAGGCCGCCGGCAACCTCAAGCGCGTCTACCGACCGGCTCTGGCCGACGGCGCTCCCGTCGAGCCCGACTGGAACGCCGACCCCGGTCTCGGTCGCATCCGGGCCTTCGTCGAGACGAAGACCGTCTGGCACCCCAAGGGTCTCTGACCCGGTCCCTGGACCTGGTGGAGGAGGGCGAGGTGGCGTCGGTCGACCACCGCTCGGGCGACACCGCGGGCGAGCAGCCCGCGGGTCGGACCGGCGCCGACCCCGCCGGTGCGCCGGCGACCGGCGGGACCGGCCGTGACCGCCGCCGCGTCATCCTCCTGACCGAACCGAGCGGAGCCGGCAAGAGCCGGCTCTCGGCACGCCTCAGCACCACCCACGGGTGGCCGGTCGTGCGGCTCGACGACTTCTACCGCGAGGCCAGCGACCCGCAGCTGCCCCGCTCCCCCCTGGGCATCCCCGACTGGGACCACGCCGACTCGTGGGACGCCCAGGCCGCAGTCGAGGCGCTGCGGACGCTGGTCGACGACGGCCGCGTCGAGGTGCCCGTCTACGACATCGGCGCCTCTGCGGTGACGGGTCGGCACGTCGTGGAGGCCCGCCCCACCGACTTCGTCCTCGCCGAGGGGCTCTTCGCGGGACGTCTCGTCGAGCCGCTGCGCCGGGAGGGACTGCTCGCCGATGCCCTGTGCGTGCGCCAGAACCGCAGCCTGACGGCCCTGCGCCGCTTCGTGCGTGACCTGTCAGAGCGTCGCAAGCCGCCGCACATCCTCGTGCGGCGTGGGCTCGCCCTGTGGCGCGACGAGCCCCGGGTCGTCGCACAGGCACGCGCAGACGGCGCCCGCTGCCTGCATCCCCGACAGGCGGAGTCCGAGCTCGGCACCCTCCTCGGGGTCGGTGCCTCGACGTGAGGCTCGTCGGTCTGCTCGGAGGCATGAGCTGGGAGTCGAGCGCGGAGTACTACCGCCTCGCCAACGAGCTGGTCCGTGAGCGGGTCGGCGGTCTGGCCTCGGCGCGACTGCTCCTGCACTCCGTCGACTTCGCCGAGGTCGAGCGGCTCCAGGCGGAGGACCGCTGGGACGAGGCCGGCGCGCTGCTCGCGACGGCGGCCGCGGGACTGGAGGCCGGCGGGGCCGAGCTGCTCGTGCTGTGCACCAACACCATGCACAAGGTGGCTCCCGCCATCGAGGCTGCCGTCTCGATCCCCCTGCTGCACATCGGCGACGTGACCGCGCGGGCGGTGCGCGCTGCGGGCCTCGTACGAGTCGGTCTGCTCGCCACCTCCTACACGATGGAGCAGGACTTCCTGCGCGACCGTCTCGCTGGTCACGGGCTCACCGTGCTCGTGCCCGACGGCGGCGACCGCGCGGTGGTCCACCGCATCATCTACGAGGAGCTGTGCCTCGGCGTCGTGACCGAGGAGTCCCGGCAGGCCTACCGCGACGTCATCGCGCGGCTCGTCGCTGCCGGCGCCGAGGGTGTCATCCTCGGCTGCACCGAGATCGAGCTGCTCGTCGACCAGTCCGACGCGGACGTGCCGGTCTTCCCGACGACGCGCCTGCACGTCGAGGCCGCCGTCGACGCCGCGCTCGCGGACGACTGACCCCTCTGTCCCTCACGCCACACGGCCGGTTCGAGGTGATCGCGCGCCCCCAGCGGGCGTCACGGTCACCTCGGACCGGGCGAGGTACGGACGCTCTCAGGCGATGGGCGGGGCCTGGTAGCCGAGGGCTGCGTAGCCTGGCTTGATGACGTCGTCGATGAGTGCCAGACGCTCGTCGAAGGGGATGAAGGCCGACTTCATGGCGTTGATCGTCACCCAACGCAGGTCCTCGAGGGTCCAGCCGGCCTCGTCGCGCAGCAGGGCCGCCTCCTTGCTCATCGACGTGTCGCTCATGAGCCGGTTGTCGGTGTTGAGCGTGACGCGGAAGCGCAGGCGACGCAGCAGCGTGATCGGGTGCAGCGCGATCGACGGCGCCGCGGAGGTCTGCAGGTTGCTGCTCGGGCACATCTCGAGGGGGATGCGCTTGTCGCGCACGTAGGCCGACAGGCGCCCCAGACGCACGCGGCCCAGCTCGAGCGACGTCAGCGCGTCGGCCTCGTCCTTGTTCCCCTCGACCCACTGCGCGAAGGGTGCGCCGTCGATGGTGATGTCGTCGACGATGCGGACACCGTGACCGAGACGGTCCGCGCCGCACCACTGGATCGCCTCCCAGATCGACGGCAGACCGAAAGCCTCCCCGGCGTGGATCGTGAAGTGGAAGTTCTCGCGGCGGAGGTACTCGAACGCGTCGAGGTGACGGGTGGGCGGATAGCCGGCCTCTGCGCCGGCGATGTCGAAGCCGGACACGCCCTCGTCGCGGTAGCGGATCGCGAGCTCCGCGATCTCGGTCGACTTCGCCGCGTGGCGCATCGCCGTGAGCAGCGAGGTGACCCGGATCGGGTGACCGGCGGCCGCCGCCTTGGCCTCTCCGTCGCGCAGACCGGCGTTGACGGCCTCGACGACTCCCTCGAGCGTCAGACCCCGGGTCAGGTGCTGCTCCGGCGCATAGCGGCTCTCGGCGTAGACCACGCCGTCGGAAGCCAGGTCCTGGGCGCACTCGCTCGCGACCCGGAACAGGCCCTCGCGCGTCTGCATGACGGCCAGGGTGTGGTCGAAGGTCTCGAGGTAGCGCGGGAGCGACCCCGAGTCGGCGCTCTCACGGAACCACGTGCCGAGGGCGGCCGCCTCGGTCTCGGGCAGGGCGTCGTAGCCGACGTCCGCGGCCAGCTCGATGATCGACTGGGGGCGCAGGCCGCCGTCGAGATGATCGTGGAGCAGGACCTTGGGAGCGCGCAGCACGTCATCCGAGCTCACGACGCATCCCCGGCCGCCGTGTCGGCGTCCTCCTCGCGATGGACCGAGTCCGGGCTGAAGGCCGGCAGGCAGACGGCGACGTACTCCGCGCCCTCGGGACCGCACGAGTAGCGGATGCGCTCACCGCCGCGCGTGATCACCGACTGGCCCGCGCCCACCTCGAGCGTGCCGCCGTCGTGGTCGATGAGCACCGTGCCGGCGAGGACGAGCGTGATCTCGTCGAACTCGGGGGCCTGGAAGGGCTCGGACCATCCGGCCGGCGCCACCATGCGAGCGACCGAGACCGAGCCCTGCAGACGGGCGTCAGGAGTGTTGACGGCACCGATGTGCTCGTCGATGACCTTGCCACCGGGAACGGGGATGCGGGTCGGGGAGGGGATGAGTTCAGGCACGGACCAACCCTAGTCCCTCCGACTCGGACGCCCCATCCCCTGGCGGTGAGCGGCCCGACGGGGATCGGACCGGTGTCGGAACGGCAGAGCCACACCGTCAAAAGGGCATGGAAATGCGACAACCCCGCCAACGGTGTTGGCGGGGTTGTCGTGAATGGTTGTCCGGCTGCGTCCTACTCTCCCACACCGTCACCAGTGCAGTACCATCGGCGCTGAAGGGCTTAGCTTCCGGGTTCGGAATGGAGCCG
>NZ_LMSX01000002.1:0-128844 GCF_001429655.1 Terrabacter sp. Soil811 | reverse complement strand
CGCCTGGTCCGACTCCGTGTCCCAGACCCCGGCGCCGGCCGGCGGCGACGACGGCAACTGGGACTCGACACCCTTCCCAGCATCAGAACCCAAGACCCGGCAGACTAGAAACACACGACCCGGTGGCCTCGTTTTCGACCGTCGGATCGGCCTCAGTTTCGAGCGTTGCCGATAAAGCCCATAGGATCGCGCTTGAACGTGCTGATGCGACAGCACAGGCTGGGCTCACGTCCCCTACGACTGCTTCGACGGGGCCAGCCCGGCCGCACCTGCATCGAGAGGACGCCATGGTCGGGGGCTTCGGCAGGACAACGGTGCCTCGCCCCCTCCCCCGCCCGTCGATGCCAGCAAGGCAGCTCGTCTCCGCGATGTGGGTACTGGTCTCTCTCGTCACCATCTCGCTCTCCGTCGTTCGCTTCCGCGCCGTGGACCTCACCGTCGTCGGGACGGATCTGGGCTCTTTCTTGACGCGGCACGGGACTCCGTGTCTGGGGGCAGCGTCTATGAAGGCCCCTTCTACGTCTACTCGCCTCTCGTCGCGTGGTTCCTCCGCCCTCTCGCATGGTCTCCGGACGCCTTCGCCTGGTGGACTGTCCTGGGCATCGCCGCCTGTCTCGTCGCCGTGGCAGCGACCGTCTGGGCGCTGGCTCCGACCCTGTCGCCGTGGGAGCGTCCGCTGGTGGCGCTGGTCGGCGTCCTGACTGCCCTCGGGGACTCGGGCCTCGGGGTCGAGCTCGCTCTCGGTCAGACGGACACGATTGTCCTCGCCGTGACGGCTGTCGCATTGCTCCTCTACCGACGCGGACGACCGGGACTGTCCGGAGCCGTGTTGGCGTTGGCGGCGCTCGTCAAGACCTGGCCCGTGGTCTTCGTGATGTGGCTCCTGCGTGCCGGTGCCAGATCCCGAGCCAGATCGCTGCTTGGCTACCTCGGGCTGCTCACCGGTTGTGCCCTGCTGGTGGCGCTCGTCACCGGCCCCGGTGAGGTCGTGCGGTGGATCGAGTGCACCCACGCCATGAGCGACCAGAAGTTCATCGTCTGGTCCGCGTGGGGCGTAGGGACTGAACTGTTCACCGACCGGGGCAACTTCATCCCGATCGTCGTGTCGACAGACCTCGCGCGAGCGACCGACGTCGCGCTCGCCGCGCTCGTGATTGCTGCCCTCGTGCTCGTCCTCCGCAGACCTGCTGAGTCCGCGCTCTCCCTCTGGCACATCGTGATGGGTGCGGTGCTCCTGCTCCCGGTTTCGCACGACCAGTACCGAGTCCTCTTCCTGCCGTTGATCTGGGTGTGGTTCGCGTCCGCCTTGCGGACCAGGGGAAACGTTCCAGCAGTCGCAGCGTTCTTGGTGATGATGCTGCGCTGGGCGATGCCGTGGCTGCTCGCCCCGCTCGGTGTCGACGACCGTTGGAGGTTCCTCGCGATCATGCTGACCGACATCACCGCTCTGTGCGTATCGGTCGTGGTCGCAGCCTGGTTCATGCATCGCGGCGGTCCTGCTGCGCAGGTGGCAAAACACGCGAAGAACGAACGCCCGGCCGCCTGACGGCGAGGGCGACGTCTTCACGAGGACCTCATCGAGGCTTGGGTCGAGCACAAGCGCAAGAACGAGGTGGACCCGATGCGCTTCCGCCCGCACGAGCTCGAGATGTACGTCGACATCTGAGTCTTCACGGCAGCACGGCCGATCCCCCTGGGAGAGCCACCCTCGGAACGCGGGTCCCTACGGGGACCCGCGTTTCGCGTATCCGGTGCTCAGGTCGCCCGCCTCACCGGCGGTCGATGCTCCCCGGCTCGTGACCCAGGGCGCACAGGGACAGCAGGGTGACGTCGAGGTCGCCCAGTCGGGCCAGGACGGCGTGCAGCCGGGAGTGGTCGACGACAGGACCGCAGAGGGTCGTCGTACCGTCGTCGTGGCGGGTGATCGTCAGGCCGCCGAGCCACGCCGACCAATGGCCGTCGAGGTGCCCCTCGACCCGGATCTCGTAGACGACGGTCCGGTCGGTCACGACGACAGACCCGTGGCCGCGACGGACGGGCGTCGGCCCCGCCGGGCGGTCGGGGCGGGCGCCGAGCGGCGGATGACCCACTCGGCCACGGCGAGGTTGATGACCCATCCGGCGGCCTTGGCGAGGTCGCCCTTCACCCCACCGGTGCCGAACAGGGCGCCGCCGATGCCCTCGGTGAACATCTGCGTCCCGGCGGCGAGCGCGATGGCGTATGCGCGGATCATCCAAGCCCGGTGATGCGGCACGTCGCCGCGGCGGATGGCCGTGATCCCGAGGACCAGGCACGCGACCATGGCCGACCCGAAGGCCAGCCTGAGGACGTACAGCAGGGCGCCCGTGCCCGGCTTCGCGGCATACAGCAGGGTCATCCACAACGCCGACCCGGCCACGAGCACGCCCACGCCGGTGACGACGCGACCGGCGCGGCGGTGCCAGGCGGGGTGCCGGCGCCGGGGGCCGGGCACGAGCTGGAGGGCCCCGACGACGGCGTAGACGGCGGCCCCCACGATGTGCAGGACGAGCGGGGCCGGCGCGTCGGCGAAGCGGCGGTCCGCCGGCACGACCTGGGTGACGCCGCCGAGCTGGGCCAGCCGCAGGGCGCCGGCCGCGAGCGGGACGGCCGACAGGGCGATCATCGCCACCGGACCGCCCCAGCCGGCGGACCTCGCCCGCCGGCCGGGCCGGCGCCGGGCGATCCGGCGCCGGCCCACCACGTCGTCGGTCATCGGACGGCGCTGGCAACGGCGGGCACGGCCGCGTCGGACGAGCTCGCGTCGGCAGACGTGGTGGCAGTGGATGTCTGGGTCGCGTTGCGCCACAAGGAGACTCCGAGGCCGATGAGGGCGACCCCGGTCGGGACGGCCATCGGCCGCTCGAACGAGTGGGGCAGGACGGACAGCAGCACGGTGGCGCCGCAGCCGACGGCGAGCAGGGCGGCCGCCCAGCGAGCCAGGACCCGTGCCCGGAACAGGGCGACGCCGAGGGTGACCCCTCCGCCGACGTACGCGACGGCCGAGACGAGGAACACGCCCTGCATGAGCCCGATGTCGCCGACGGGGTGCCCTCCGCTCGCGGCGACGAGCACATCGTCGACGTAGCGGGGCGCCGTGTCCGCCAGGGTCGGCAGGACGTATGCCGCCACGAACGCGACGCTGCCCATGACGAGGAAGCCGACCGCTGAGAGGACCCAGCCGACGAGGCCGAGCCAGCCCGTCTGCCGCACCTGGCGCAGGTACATCCCGGTGACGCCGCCGAGCGCGAGGGCGCTGAGGACCACCTTTGCGGTGTTGCGCAGGACCCACTCGGTGCTCCCGACGGAGGACACGTCCATGGCTGGGTGGTTGACCTGGACCCCGATGAAGAGGAGTCCGGCGACCGCGGCGGCACCGCCGGCGGCACGGGTGAGGCTGGTGGTCGTGATGGTCATGTCGGGCTCCCGGTGACTGGGGCTGGACGGCGTGTCCGGCGATGTCCACGACGCTAGGGACGCCGAGGGTGAGCCCACATCACCTGATCGGGTGACCGAGGTGGTGACCTAGAGCAGGCCGGACGCGTGCGCCCGGGAGACCGCCGCTCGGCGCGTGGAGACGTCGAGCTTGGTGAAGATGTGCTTGGTGTGCGTGCGCAGCGTGTTGACCGAGACGAACAGTCGCGCCGCGATCTCGGGGCCGCTGAGATCGGTGGCGAGCAGGCGCAGCACCTCGAGCTCGCGGCTGCTGAGGCCCGAGTGGAGGCCCGGATGGAGGCCCGGATGGAGGCCCGGTCGGAGGCCGGAGTCCTGCTCCGCGGGAGCATTCGTGTCACCGTCGGCCGCCGACGCGGCCGGGTGGACCAGGTCGAGCAGCGCGGGCGACGCATCGACCCCAGCAGCCTGGGTGGACCGGAGCAGCTCCTTCAGCGCCGAGCCTTCGTCGAGGAAGAGCCGGACGTAGCCGGCAGGGACACCACGACTCACGGCGCGGTCGAGGTCCCTCACGGCGCGGTCGAGGTCACCGGACACGTGGTGGGCGAGCGCACGGACGAGCAGCGCCTCGACGACCGTGCCGTCGCGTCGTGCCAGCTCGCCCGCGGCGAGCACGCGCGTCGCCACATCGACAGCACTCCCGCCCGCACCCCGCCTCGGGTCGGGTTCGCCGGCCGAGCCCGGGCTCGGCTGGGCGGCGCGGGCCTGAGCGACGAGCAGTCGGGCGAGCGTGAGCTGGTCGAACTCCGCGAGGTAGGAGGGCTCGTCCATGCAGGTGACGCCGCAGGCACGGACCCAGCTCTCGGCCTCCGGCAGTCGGCCCTGGGCGACCCGGAGCCGCGCGATCTCGGCGGCGATGGGACGCACGTCGGGGAAGAAGCCGGCCACGTAGAGCGGTTCGGCCTGCTGCAGCATCGCCACCGCGCCGTCGAGGTCCCCGCGCGCCCGGAGCAGACCGGCCATCGTCGTGAACCAGCGGTGCCGGTTCTCGGGCAGGGATGCCCTCTCGCCGAGGTCACGCGCGACCTCGAGGTGGTGCTGTGCCGCGTCGAGCTCACCGTGCTCGCGAAGCACCTCGGCCAGGCCCACGTGCACGTCACCCACCGTCGCCGGCAGCCGACCGAGGTGTCGCGCCGCGGTCTCGAGCGCGTCCTCGTAGAGCCGACGCGCCTCGTCAGGACGACCTCTCGCCACCCACATGGCGCCGAGCACGACGACGGCGCCGAGCTCGTCGGCCAGCGCTCCAGCCGCAGCGAGGCTGCGCCGCGCCTCGCTGAAGGTGTCGACGGCGGTGACGACGTCGCCGGCCGCCCACGCCGCAAGGCCGAGGAAGCCGAAGGCTCCGGCTCGGGCGAGGTGGTCGCGATCGCCCGCCAGCTCGAGCGCCCGCCGCGCGTGCGCGACCGTGCCCGCGACGTCGCCGCGGGCCTGGGCGACCGAGGCCCGGTAGATCTCGATCGTCGCCGGTACGCTCCTGCGCTCCTCGTCGCGGGCCCGCTCGGCCTCGGCGAGGGCTGAGGCCGGGATCGGTTCCCGCCCGTGGCCACCGGTCTGGCCGGCTTGGCCGGCCTCGGCAGCATCGAGCCAGGCCTCGACGCCGTCGAGGTCACCGACGGACAGCCGCGACCACGCCCGTGCGGTCGCGAGCAGGGGTCGACGACCGACGACGTCGTCGGGCAGCGCCGTGAGCCATTGCAGCAGGGTCCGGTCCTGGCGACGCCGGCGCAGGTCCGGCAGCGCCAGCTCCAGCAGCTCCGCGGCCTGCTCGGCGTCGCCGCCTGCGATCGCGTGCCGGATGGCGTCGGCCACGAGCCCCTGGCCGGCGTACCACCTGCTGGCCGTCCGGTGCTGCCCTGCGGTCTCGCCGGGTCGCTCGGTGACGAGGCCAGCACGCAGGGTGTCGGCGAAAAGGTGGTGGTAGCGGTACCACTGCCGGTGGTCGTCGAGCGGCACGACGAAGACGTTCCCGCGTTCGAGCAGCTCGAGCGAGCGCTGGCCGTCCTCACGCCCCGTCAGCGCATCACACAACGGCGCGGTGAGGGCGTCGAGGACTGCCGTGTCGAGCAGGAAGGAACGCAGGTCGTCGGGCAGGCCGGCCAGCACCTCCTCGACGAGGTAGTCGAGGACCAGCCGGTGGCTGCCGCTGAAGGCGTCGACGAAGGCGTCGATGTCGTCGGGGTCGGTGCGTCCCCGGGCCGAGAGGGCCGCGAGCTGCAGGCCGGCCGCCCATCCCTCGGTCCGCGCCTCGAGCAGGGTGACGTGCCGTCGCTCGAGGTCGAGCCCCATGACGTCATGGAAGAAGTCCTGCGCCTCGTCGGGCGTGAAGCGGAGGTCAGCCGCACGCAGCTCGAGGACTTCGCCGCGGGCGCGCAGCCGCGACAGCCGCAGTGGAGGGTCGGCGCGCGTGGTGATAGCCAGGGTGGCCCGGTGCGGCAGCCGGTCGACGAGCGACGTCACCAGAGCGTGCACGTCCGGGTCGGTGATGACGTGGTAGTCGTCGAGCACGATCACGGTCCGGGCGGTGTCGGACAGGGCGGCGACGATCTCGAGCAGCGGCTCGTCGTCCGTCCCGACAGGGCCCGGATCCTCCGGCGCCGACGGTGTGGAGGTCACGTCGCCGGACGACGCGGCATCGAGAGCCGCGCCGAGGTGGGCCAGGAACCGGAACGGGTCGTCGTCGCCGCCGTCGAGGGAGAGCCAGGCGACCCTCCCGGCGAAGCCACCCCCAGACCCGTCCGGACCATCGGCGTCCTGCTGGGCGAGCCACTGGGCCATGAGGGTGGTCTTGCCGAATCCGGCTGGGGCACATACGAGCACGAGCCTGGGGAGTGATGCCCCGGGCATGTCGAGCTGGTCGGTCAGGCGTCGGCGCAGAACGAGGGGCCGACGGGCCCTCGGGACGTGCAGCTTCGTGCCCAGCACCGGCATGTCACCACCCTAGGCGCGCGGGCCGGGCGACACGGAGCCCGCGCCGGGCGTACGCGTCGCGGTCAGACCCTGGACAGGGTGTCGTCTCGGGTGGGCCTCACGGGTACGACCCAGTACATGACCGACGACTCTCCCGACCTCGAGCGCTTCGTCCGCGCCCAGGATGCGGGCGGCACCTACGCCAGCGCCCTGACCGAGCTGCGGGCCGGCACCAAACGCGGTCACTGGATGTGGTTCGTCCTTCCCCAGGTCAGCGGGCTCGGCAGGAGCGAGACCGCCCGGACGTATGCCGTGTCGGGTCTTCGCGAGGCGCGCGCCTACCTGCGCCACCCGATCCTCGGACCTCGGCTGCGCGAGTGCGCGGACGCGCTCGATGCCCTCGACACCGACGACCCCGTGCGCGTCCTGGGTCCTGTCGACGCGACGAAGCTGCGCTCGTCGATGACCCTCTTCGAGCTGGCGGCCCGCGACCCGGAGGACGCCGCGCCCTTCGCTCGCGTGCTCGATCACTTCTTCGAAGGCCGCCGCGACGACGCGACGACGGGGATCCTCGGCTCGTGAACGACGACCACGTCGAGGCCCGCGTCGCCACGCACGAGACCGGCCGTGAGCCGGTACCCGGGGCCAGTGGGCGCGCACCCGCCACCGAGCCCGACCCGCGGCGCTGGAAGTCCCTGTGGGTGTGCCTCGTGGCCGGCTTCATGACCCTCCTCGACGTCAGCATCGTCAACGTCGCCCTCCCCTCGATCCAGACCGGGGTGCACGCCACGCCCAGCGACCTGCAGTGGGTCGTCTCGGGCTACGCCCTCGCGTTCGGCCTGACGCTCGTCCCCGCAGGACGCCTCGGTGACGTCCTCGGCCGGCGCACCGTGTTCGTCGTCGGCGTCGTCCTCTTCGGGCTCGCGAGCCTCGCCTGCGGGATCGCCCCGAACAGCACCCTGCTCATCGTCGCCAGGCTGGTCCAGGGTGCGGCCGGCGGCATCCTCAACCCGCAGGTCTCGGGCCTGATCCAGCAGCTGTTCCGGGGCGACGAGCGTGGCCGGGCGTTCGGCCTGCTCGGCGCGACCATCGGCATCTCGACGGCCGTGGGTCCCGTCGTCGGCGGGGTCATCCTCGACGGTCTGGGCGAGCAGAGCGGCTGGCGGTGGATCTTCTTCGTCAACCTGCCGATCGCCGTGGCAGCGGTGGTGCTCGCCATGCGCTGGCTGCCCGATCCCCCGCCTCGCGATCCTCAGCGGCATGTCGACGCCGACCCGGTCGGCGTCGTGCTGCTCGGCGCCGGCGTGCTCGGCGTCCTGCTGCCCGTCGTCGAGACGGGGCGTGGCGGCGCGGGCGTCCCGTGGTGGGTGGCCCTCGTCGGCGCGGCCCTCCTCGTCGCCTTCCTCTGGTGGGAGCGCACGTACACCCGGCGCGGCCGGAGCCCTCTCGTCGACCTGGCCCTCTTCCACGTGCCCGGCTACGCCTCTGGTGCAGCGGTCGGCACCATCTACTTCGGTGGCTTCACCGGCATCTTCTTCGTGCTGACGATCTTCTTCCAGCAGCAGCTGGGTTACTCGCCCCTGCTCGCGGGGCTGGCCGTCACCCCCTTCGCCGCCGGGTCGGCCGTGACGTCCGCGATCGGCGGGCGCCTCGTCAGCCGCTTCGGGCGCTCGCTCGTGACCGTTGGGCTCACCGTGGTGCTCGTGGGTCTCGTCGCGGTGGACGTCGTCACCAGCGCAGTCCACGACACCTCGCTCGGCTGGTGGCTCGCCGGCCCCCTGCTCGTCGCGGGCCTCGGCAGCGGTCTGGTCATCTCCCCCAACATCACGCTCACGGTCGCCCGGGTCCCAATCGAGCGAGCCGGCACCGCAGGAGGGCTCCTCCAGACCGGCCAGCGCATCGGCACCGCAGCCGGGATCGCCCTCATCGGGGCCGTCTTCTACGCGGACGCCGCTGCCGGCGGCGCGCTCGACGCGTCGACCGCCCTGCGCGTCGCCGCCGCTCTCGTCGCGGTCGCGCTGCTCGCCAGCGCCCTCGACCTGCGTGGGCGCCGGCTACGCGCACGCACGGAGACCCACACCGGACGATAGAACCCGCCCTCGGTCTCCGGCCCCGTCCGACCCGCGCCGGCGACCTCGACCGGCGTTCTCTATCGCAAGACGGGCGTACGTCTCGTGACCGGCGCGGCGTGTCGCGTCAGCGACTTTTCGCGTTGACTCGGTAGTAATGGGACAAATGGGTTAAATTGTCACACCCGCGTTCGCAGGTTCCCTGACGGCCTCTCTCCACGCGCACGGGATCACAACCCCACACCCCTCGCGCCCTGCCACCCTGCCTCGGCCCGGGTGGATCCCACCGATCCCCGTCTCGGAGACCCACCATGAAACACCCTGTCCTTCCTCGACGCCTGCGAGCGCTCGGTCTGCTCATGGCAGCCGTCGCGTCGCTCGCCATCGTGTCCACCGTGGCCCCGTCGGCCAAGGCCGGCGGCGGCGCCGTCGCGGTGCCCCCGACCCCGACCGGCCTCCCGGTCGCGATCGAGGGCCTGTCGCCCTATGTCCCCCCGACCGGCTGCGACCTGCGCACCCGGACCGGCTCCGCGAAGCTCGCCAAGCTGATCCAGGCGACCTACGGCAACACGTACGGCCTCTCGCGCACCTGCACGTCGGCGACGACGCCCTCCTCGGAACACTTCGACGGACGCGCCATCGACACCTTCTTCAACGTGCGCAACGCCACCGAGCGCGCCGAGGCCAGTGCCGTGCTGACGTGGCTGCTCGCCTACGACAAGTCCGGCAACCGCTACGCCAACGCGCGACGCCTGGGCGTCATGTACATCATCTGGAACGACAAGATGTGGAGCTCGTACCGCCCGGCGGAGGGATGGCGCCCGTACAGCACCTGCGCCGACACGCCCTCCTCGGCGTACGACACCGCCTGTCACCGCAACCACATCCACCTCAGCCTCTCGTGGGAGGGCGCGAACGGTCGGACCTCCTTCTGGACCAAGACGGTCGCCCCGGTCGACTGGGGCCCCTGCCGCCCTGCCGACCTCAACTGGTCCGAGGGTCAGGCGGCCCCCAACCCGAAGCGCTGCACCCGCTACCCCGTCGTCAAGGCTCCGGTCGGAGCGAGCACCCTGCTCAGACAGCTCGTCCCGCGCTCGGGCATGGTCCTGCGTCCCGGCATGTCGGGACCTGCCGTGACCACGCTGCAGAACGCCATCGGCGTGTCACCGGCGACCGGCACCTTCGCCTCCGTGACGACGAGCCGCCTCAAGACGTGGCAGACCACGCACGGACTCGGGGCCACGGGCATCGCCTACCCGTCGACGTGGCGGGCCCTGCTCGCCGCCAACGGCATGCGCTGACGCGATGGCCCGCGTTTGCGGGCAGCTCGCCGGACCCGCTCCGGTGCCGACGTCCTCCCGCGTCGCTCAGGCGGCGCGGGAGGACGTCGTCGCGTAGGCGGAGTCGACGGCCGAGCGGACCCGGCTGCGGGGCCACGTCGCGGCGATGAGGGAGACGAGGGCCAGACACACGCCGGCACAGATGGTGACGGCGAGGTAGGCGCTCGAGTGCTGGCCGACCCAGCCGGCCGCGAGGTAGGACAGGCCAGCGGCCGCGATCGAGACCGACCCGGCCAGGCTGAAGATGCGACCCCGCAGGGCCGGCTCGGTCACGAGGGCGAACGTCGCCTGCAGGGGCACCATGAAGGCCTGCATCATCCCGGACACGAAGAACAGTGCCGCGACGAGCCAGATCGGTGGCTCGACGGCGATCAGCAGGAGCGGGATCGGCATCGCGAGGGCCAGCGGCACGATGGACCGGTTCTGCTGGTGCACGTCGCGCCGCCCGATGAGGATGATGCCGACGACGGCCCCCACGATCGGGGAGGCCATCAGCACACCGCCCCAGCCGTTCTGGCCGGCGATCGGCAGGGCCAACGCCTCGGGCGCGACGATGCCGAGGCACGCGACGGCGCTCAGCGTCACGAGTCGTGCGAGGACCGGGTGCCTGGCCAGGTCGCCCGCGGCGGTCGTCAGGTCGCGCGTGAAGCCACGCAGACCACGGCCCCGCTCGCCCGACACGGGCCGCAGCTCGACGACGAAGAGGGTCACCAGTGCCGCGACGACGAACGTCAGCAGGTCGAAGAGCAGCCCTGTCTCGGGACCGACGAGCACGATGAGCCCGCCGCCGACGGCCAGGCCGATCGCCTGGTTGAACTGCTCGGACATCGCCCCCAACCCCACGGCCCGCGCGTAGAGATGGCGGTCGTCGAAGAGGTCGGTCACGAGCACCATGTACGAGGCGGTCGACGCCCCGCCGATGAGCTCGAGCCCGAACAGCACGAGGAACATGAGCCAGAGGCTCGACCCCTGGAGGACGAGCCACATGAGGCCCAGCACGCAGGCGGCCCGCAGCAGGTGCGACCAGATGAGGACCCACTTGTAGGGGAACCGGTCGACGACCGGTCCGATGAGGCTGCGCCCGAAGAAGGTGGGCACGAGGCTGACCGCGAGCGTCGTGGCGGTCGCGAGCGGTGACCGGGTGCGCTCGTAGACGACGGCAGCGATGGTGACGCGCGCGATGTAGTCGCCCCACATCGACAGGGCGTTGGCCAGGAACACCGGCAGGTACCGCGGAACGCGGAGGACGGCGGCGTACGTCGGCGCGCTCTCGCCCTGCCCCTGGCTCGGATTCACGTGACGACGCTACCCCGAGGTGGGGTGTCGTAAAAGTTGAAATCAGTGGCGTGCCTGGAGCGTCGCGCGACGCGGCGCCACAGCTCGGCCAGCGCCGCTCCCTCGCCCGCGGACCGACCCATGATCCGGCCGATCCCGTCGAGGTCACGCAGGTCCGACGGGACGCTGTCGATGGGTCTCCCCCGCCACAGGACGCCCGCGTTGCGCATCAGCGCACCGAGACGCCAGGCCTCGCGCAGCGCCTTGACGTCGTCGGTCGCGACGAGCCCATCGGACTCGAGCGCCGCCAGCCCCGCCATGGTGCCGGTGACCCGCAGCGCCGGGTGCGCGTGGGCGTGTTCGAGCTGGTGCAGCTGGACGACCCACTCGACGTCGGTGAGTCCACCACGGCCCAGCTTGATGTGGGTGCGCGGGTCGGCTCCGCGCGGGAGGCGTTCGCTCTCGACCCTCGCCTTGAGGGTCCGGATGTCACGCACCTGGCTGTCGCTGATGCCGCCCTCGGGCCAGCGCAGCGGGTCGATGAGCTCGAGGAAGGCGTCGGCGAGGGCCGACGGGCCGGCGATCGGGGTGGCCCGCAGCAGCGCCTGGAACTCCCACGTGAGCGCCCAGCGCTCGTAGTACGTGCCGAACGAGTCGACGCTGCGCACGAGCGGTCCGCCCTTGCCCTCGGGGCGCAGGTCGGCGTCGAGCCCGAGGCCCGGGTCGGGACCCGAGCCGGAGAGGAGCTTGCGCAGCTCCTGCACGACCATCGTCGCGCGAGCCTGGACGTCCTTCTCCGACGACCCAGGGTGCGGCTGGTGCACGAACATGACGTCGGCGTCGCTGGCGTAGCCGAGCTCCCGCCCACCGAGACTGCCCATCGCCACGACGAGGATGTCGCCGCCGACGGGCTCACCCTCGCGCCGCTCGACCTCACGGATGGCCGCCTCGAGGGCGACCTGGATCGTCGAACCGCTGAGGTCGGTCAGGGCCGCCCCGACCCCGGGAAGGTCGATGACGCCGACGAGGTCACCCATGACGATGCGGAGCAGCTCGTGGCGGCGGATGGCGCGCACCGCGGCCACCGCGTCGGCGGCCGAGTCGCGCCGTCCGGCCGCGGACTGCATCGTCGCCGTGATCGCCTCACGCGTGCGCGGCGTCAGGCCGTTGTCGTCCCCGAGGATCGAGACGCTCTCGGGCGAGCGGACGAGCAGGTCCGCGGCATACCGGCTGCGCGCCAGGCAGTGGGCGAGGCGGTCGGCGGCGCGGCCCTCGTCGCGGAGCATCTTGAGGTACCAGTGGGTCGAGCCGAGCTCGTCGGAGACCCGGCGGAAGGACAGGAGCCCGGCGTCGGGGTCGGCCTCGTCGGCGAACCAGCCGAGCATGACCGGGAGCAGGGTGCGCTGGATCGCCGCGCGACGGCTGACGCCCGTCGTCAGCGCCTCGATGTGGCGCAGGGCGCCTGCCGGGTCGCGGAAGCCGAGGGCGAGGAGGCGTTGACGGGCCGCCTCGGGGCTGAGACGTGCCTCGGTCGGGCTGAGCTTCGCGGCGGCCGCGAGCAGCGGCCGGTAGAAGAGGCGCTCGTGGAGCCGACGCACCTCGCGGGCCGAGGACTGACGGTCGGCCACGACGGCCCGCTCCGGGTGCGTCCGGTGTCCCATCGCACGACCCAGCCGGCGCAGGTCGGGCTCAGTCACCGGCATGAGGTGCGTGCGCCGGAGGCGGTGCAGCTGGATGCGGTGCTCGAGGCAGCGCAGGTGACGGTAGGCCCGGTCGAGGATGGCGGCGTCGTCGCGGCCGACGTAGCCGCCGCGGGCCAGCGCCGCCAGCGCCTCGAGCGTCGTCGCGGACCGCAGGCTCGGGTCGGTGCGGCCGTGCACGAGCTGGAGCAGCTGGACGCTGAACTCGACGTCGCGCAGGCCCCCCGGCCCGAGCTTGAGCTGGCGCGCCGCCTCGTTGGCGGGCACGTGCTGCTCGACCCGGCGGCGCATCGCCTGGACGTCCTCGACGAACTTGTCCCGCCCGGCCGCCTCCCAGACCATCGGTGAGATCTCCGCCTTGTAGCGCAGCCCGATCTCCTTGTCCCCCGCCGAGACCCAGGCCTTGAGCAGCGCCTGGAACTCCCACGTCTTGGCCCAGCGCTCGTAGTACGCCTTGTGGCTGCTGATGGTCCGCACGAGCGGCCCCTGCTTGCCCTCGGGGCGCAACGCAGCGTCGACGGGCCACAGGCTGCCCTCGGGTGTGGGGGTCGAGCACGCGCGCATGACGGCCGTCGCCAGCGCCGTGCCGACTCGCAGCGCGAGGTCCTCGTCGGCGCCCTCGGCCGGCTCGGCGACGAAGATGACGTCGACGTCGCTGACGTAGTTGAGCTCGCCGCCGCCCGTCTTGCCCATCCCGATGACAGCGAGACGGCATACCTCATGGCCCTCGCCGTACTCCTCCCGCGCGATGACGAGGGCGGCCTCGAGGGCCGCCTCGGCCAGCTCCGCGAGGGCCTCGCCGACGGCGGGCATCTCGGCGAGCGGGTCGGCGGACGTGACGTCGAGGGCGGCGATCCGCAACAGCCCCCGGCGGTACGCGATGCGCAGGGCGTCGAGCGGCGTGTGCTCCCCCCGCTCGTCGGTCACCGCGCGCACGAGGTCGCTGCGCACCTGCTCACCCGGGCGTCGCTCGGCACGCGCGGCGTCGACCCAGTGCTCGGGGTGCCGGACCAGCTCGTCGACGAGCGCCGTCGAGGCACCGAGCACCCCGAGGACGCGCTCGCGCCCGACGCCCGGGGCCGCGAGCTCGGCCGCTAGAGCGGAGATGCCCCAGTCGGGCGGGTCCCCGAGACGGGCGAGGGACTCCGCGACCCGCACCAGCCCGAGCAGGCACTGGTCGGGGTCGGCGGTGTCGCCCATGACGGCGGCCAGGGGGTCGAGCTGGCCGTCCTCGACAGCCGCGCGGATCGGCAGCAGCGCGCGGTCGTCGATGAGCCCGACCGCGCGGTCGGGGTCGGCGAACCCGAGCCGGGCCAGGGCCCCCTCGGTCGTGCTGGTGCGTGATGACATCGGTGTCGAATCGCTCGGTGGTCGTCGGCCCCGGGAGGGTCGGGTCCGGGAGGGTCGGGTCCGGTCAGAGCCGCGGCAGGTAGCGGTCGAGCTCGAAGCGGCTGACCTCGTGACGGTAGTCGAGCCACTCCTGGCGCTTGTTGCGCAGGAAGAAGTCGAAGACGTGCTCGCCGAGGACGTCGGCGACGAGCTCGCTCTCCTCCATGACCTCGAGCGCGCGGCCGAGCGAGGACGGGAGCGGCTTGATGCCCATGGCCCGGCGCTCGGAGTCCGTGAGGCTCCAGACGTCGTCCTCGGTCTCGGGCGGCAGCTCGTAGCCCTCCTCGATGCCCTTGAGGCCGGCGCCGAGCAGGACGGCGAAGGCGAGGTAGGGGTTGCAGGCGGCGTCGAGCGAGCGGACCTCGACGCGGGTCGACTGTCCCTTGTTCGGCTTGTGCATCGGCACGCGGACAAGTGCCGAGCGGTTGTTGTGGCCCCACGTGAGGTGGGCCGGTGCCTCTCCCCCGCCCCAGAGACGCTTGTAGGAGTTGACCCACTGGTTCGTCACGGCGGCGATCTCGGCGCCGTGGCGCAGCAGGCCCGCGATGAACTGCCGACCGACCTTGCTCAGCTGGTAGGGCGCGCCGGCTTCGAAGAAGGCGTTGGAGTCGCCCTCGAAGAGCGAGAGGTGCGTGTGCATCCCGGACCCGGGGTGCTCGGAGAACGGCTTGGGCATGAAGGTCGCGTAGATCCCCTGCGTCAGGGCGACCTCCTTGACGACCGTCCGGAAGGTCTGGATGTTGTCGGCGGTGCTCAGGGCGTCGGCGTAGCGCAGGTCGATCTCGTTCTGACCGGGGGCACCCTCGTGGTGGCTGAACTCGACCGAGATGCCCATGTTCTCGAGCATCGTGATGGCGGCGCGGCGGAAGTCGTGGCCGGTGCCGTGGGGCACGTGGTCGAAGTAGCCGGCATCGTCGACGGGGACGGGCCGTCCGTCGGGGCCACGTCCCTGCTCGAGGAGGAAGAACTCGATCTCGGGGTGGGTGTAGAAGGTGAAGCCGAGGTCCGCGGCCTTGCCGAGGGCCCGCTGGAGCACGTGCCGCGGGTCGGCGAAGCTCGGCGTGCCGTCGGGCAGCTGGAGGTCGCAGAACATGCGTGCCGTGCCGGGCGGGTCACCGCGCCAGGGCAGGATCTGGAAGGTCGAGGGGTCGGGCTTGGCCAGCATGTCGGCCTCGTAGACGCGAGCGAATCCCTCGATCGCCGAACCGTCGAAGCCGATGCCCTCCGCGAAGGCCCCCTCGAGCTCGGCCGGCGCGACCGCCACCGACTTCAGGGTGCCGAGGACGTCCGTGAACCACAGACGGACGAACCGGATGTCTCGCTCTTCGATCGTGCGCAGCACGAACTCTTCCTGACGGTTCATGTGTCGATCCTGCCGCATGGCTGTTTCACGGATGTTGCGACACACGATCTTTGGGACGAGAGCCCTGTCGTATGCCGCCGGGCGGGCACGCGAAGGGCCCCCGGGACGTGTCCCGGGGGCCCTTCGGACTCATGACCTCGCGGTCATCGGAGGAGTCACTTGAAGGCGACCTTGACCTGCAGCTCGTTGCCGCCGTCACGCGTCTTCGTCACGGTCATCGTCGTGCCCGAGCCGGCCACCTTGGTGGAGCCGAGCGGGTTCGCCGAGGACCAGTAGCGGTTGACGTCCGAGTCGTCGAACGTCGGCATCGCCGGCGACGACGGGACCGTCGTCGCGACACCGTTGCGGTGGAAGGTCACCGCGTCGGTGGCCTCCTGCCCGAAGGTGGCGTCGAACGGCTGGCGACGGTTGCCCATCATCGTCGTGGTGCCGTTGGCGTTGTTGAGCATGACCGGCGCCGGACGGGCGTCGACCGGCAGCACCTCACCGCCACCGGGGTGGTCGATCGTGTTGTTGTCGCCGTACTCACCGTTGGCGAACCAGACGAGCATGCCGTTCTGGTACGGGAAGCGCTCGACCCAGTCGGGCTTGCTGTTGCCCCAGCCGAAGTTGTACGGGCCGGTCTTCAGCGTCGCGTCGTAGCCGCTGTAGACGCGGTTCTCGGCGAGGTAGAAGTCCTGGACCTGCTTCGAGGTGGTGCCGTCGATGATGGAGAACCCACCCTTGGCGACCCAGGCACCGGCGCCCGACTCGACGTCGTCGACCGTGCCGGCGACACCGTCGGTCGTGACGGCGACGTCGTCGACGAAGGCCTCGCTCGAGACACCACCGTCGGTGGCGACGCGGAAGCGGAACTGGACGCTCTGGCCCTTGTAGGCCGAGAGGTCGAACGACTTCTGCGCCCAGCCGAAGACGCCGTTGACGGGCGTGCCGACCTGCGTCCAGGTGGCGCCGTTGTCGGTCGAGACCTCGCCGTAGAGGTAGTCGTAGTCCTTCTCGAGGTTGCCCTGGACCCAGGCGCTGATCGAGGCCGAGGTCTTGGCACCGGTCAGGTCGACCGTGCGAGTGAGGGTCGAGTTGAGGTTGTCACCGAAGCCGCTCCACCACTCCGCCTTGCCGGAGTGCGGCGTGTTGCGGTCGGAGGTCACCGTGCGCTCGGGGAGCGGGACCACGAGGGCCTGGACCGAACCACTCTTCGTGGCGAGGTCGGCCTGGCTCAGCTTGACCGAGGTGTCCTCACCGAAGGGGACGGTGGTGTAGTCGAGCCAGCCGAGCTGGAGCTTCTCCCACGGACCCATGTAGCCGGGCGTCGTGCCGATCGAGTCGCCGCCGCGGTTGAGCCACGAGCCACCGCTCATGAGCGTCCAGAAGGCGGTGCTGTTGTCGCCGCCGTTGGTGTCGTAGAGGTCGGGCAGACCGAGGTCGTGGCCGAACTCGTGCGAGAACACGCCGAGGCCGCCGTTCTCGGGCTCGGTCGTGTAGTCGCCGATCCACATGCCGGAGGTGCCGAGCGGCACGCCGCCGAGCTTGTTGAACGACGGGCCCGTGACGCCAGCCTGGTTGGAGAACGCGTACCAGCGGTGCGACCAGATGGCGTTGGTGCCCTGGGCACCGCCGCCGGCCTCCTCGCCCTCGCCGGCGTGGATCGCCTGGAAGTGGTCGATGTAGCCGTCGGGCTCGTTGAAGTTGCCGTCGCCGTCGTAGTCGTAGCGGTCGACCTTGTCGAACTGCGCGAGGTACGTCTTGATGTCGGCGTCGCTCTTGCCGGCCGCCTTCTGGGCGTTGTACCAGGCCGTCGCGGTGTCCCTGACGTAGTTCCAGTAGCCGTCGGCGTCGTTCTTGGCGCCGTAGCGGGCCTCGTTGTAGGGGACGGTCACCCAGTCGGAGACGTCACCCTTGGCCAGGAAGCGGCCGTTGGACTGCTTGAGGTAGAAGTCCTTGAACGACTCACCCGTGCCGAACATCATCTCGAGGTAGTGGTCGCGGTTGAAGTCCTTGACCCAGTACGTCGAGTTGTCGTCGGTCGCGTTGCCGTCCCACGTGCGGTCGGGCGCGGCGATCTGGTTGTGCACCGGTCCGAGGGTCGTGTTGAACGGCGACTTCGTCTGCGTGCCGAAGTCCGTGAGGATCGTGAAGATGTCCTCCTCACGGTTCACGGGGTAGTTGACGTACTTGGACTTGGCCGGCTTGCCGTCCTTGCCCTTGCCCTTGCTCTTGACCTCGATGACACGGTTGCCGTTGATGGTCTTGGTCGTGGCCTCGCCCTTGAGGAGCTTGGCGACGGCGTCCTTGCGCTCGGCCGCCTGGGCGTCGGCAAGGGGGTTGGGCAGGTTGTCGGGCTGCGACGCCTGGGCGGCTGCGGGGTCTCCGCTCACCGGGGCCTTGGCGACGGGTGTGGCCTGAGCCTGCATCGGGGCGAGCCCGGTGACGACGAGCGCCCCCACGGCCAATCCCGAGACAGCACTCCAATGGCGCTTGTTCACGATCTGTCCTCCTGGTCACAAGGCACCGCAAATCCGGCACCTCGCGTATAAGAACACAGAACACAGACAATGTGGCGCTCTGTGCCAGAGGAATCGAAAAAACTTGTGCTGCAAGGCAGTTCATCGCAAAGAACGTAAAATCTTCGTAAAGAGACGGGCGTCCACCCTTCCCAGACCACCCCGGTCTCGGATAGAGAAGCCCATCTGTCACAGAGGCATCCGCGAAGCCCGCCATCGACCACCGGGGCGATCCCTCGAGGCGCCGATATGCTCCGGCCATGAGCACTGACGCCCCCGAGGAGCAGAGTCCCTACGGATCCGGGAGCCGGGCCCAGGACGCCCCCGCGGCCGCGAGCACCGCGCCGTCCCCACGGAAGGTGCGCATCCCCCACCTGCACGCCCTCAAGGCGGAGGGACGCCGCTGGGCGATGCTCACGGCATACGACATGTATGCCGCCCAGATCTTCGACGAGGCAGGGATCCCCGTGCTGCTCGTCGGCGACTCGGCGGGCAACAACGTCTACGGCTACGAGACGACCGTGCCCGTGACGCTCGACGAGATGATCCCGCTCGTCCGCGCCGTGTCGACGGCCGCCCGCCGCGCGCTCGTCGTCGCCGACCTGCCGTTCGGCTCCTACGGCGGGTCGGTCGAGCAGGGCTTCGCGAGTGCCGTGCGGCTCATGAAGGAAGGGCTCGCCCACGCCGTCAAGCTCGAGGGCGGCACGGCCATGGTCCCGCTCGTCAAGACCCTCACCGACGCCGGCATCCCCGTCATGGCGCACGTCGGCTTCACGCCGCAGAGCGAGCACCAGCTCGGCGGCTACCGCGTGCAGGGTCGCGGCGACGCCGCCGACGCGCTCGTCGACGAGGCCCGAGCGCTGCAGGCCGCCGGCGCCTTCGCCGTCGTCCTCGAGATGGTCCCGGCGCCCGTCGCGGCGCGGGTCACCGAGGTCCTGAACATCCCGACCATCGGCATCGGCGCCGGCAGCGGCACCGACGCCCAGGTGCTCGTGTGGAGCGACTTCGCGGGCCTGCGCAGTGGCAAGGCCCCGCGCTTCGTCAAGAAGTACGCCGACCTGCGCGGCACGCTGCTCGACGCCGCCCGGGCGTATGCCGCCGACGTCGAGTCGGGTGCCTTCCCCGACGCCGAGCACTCCTTCGAGTCCTGAGACGCCGCCGCCCGACCGGTCGGACCGGTCGGGCGGGGCACTGCTTGGGGGTTGCCAGAGGTCAGGCGTCGCTGTCGCCGGCCGCGGACGAGCCGCCGCGCTGGTTCCAGTCGCGGTCCTCGGAGTCCCACTGCTCGGTCTTCTTGTGGGCGGTGTCGAGGGCCGCCTGGGCCTCCGCCTCGGTGGCGTACGGGCCGAGCACCTGCTCACCCCGGCTGCGGTTCTCGTCGGTCTCGACCCGACCCGTGTCGACGTTGTACCAGAAGCTCACGTGCGCACTCCTTCTCTCTTCGGACTCTTCCGACTTGTCATCCGGCTCGAGCGGGTCCGCCTCGTGAACGCCCCTCGTGGACGGCACCCGCTGACGACCTAGACTCCACCGTATGCCGTTGCTCCAGCCGCGGGTGTCAGCACACCCCCTCAGTCCGCGACGACCGGTGCCCGCCTCGATCGAGCGGCCGCACTACGTCGACGTGCCCAACCCGCGCGAGGACGGCGACCTGCGCATCAAGGACGCCGAGACCGTGGAGAAGATGCGCATCGCGTCGCGGATCGCGGCCACGGCCATGGTCCAGGCCTCGAAGGCCATCGCGCCCGGTGTCACGACCGACGAGCTCGATGCGGTCGCCCACGAGTACATGCTCGACCACGGCGCCTACCCCTCGCCCCTCGGCTACAAGGGCTTCCCGAAGTCCGTGTGCACGAGCGTCAACGAGGTCATCTGCCACGGCATCCCCGACGCGCGCCCGCTCGAGGACGGCGACATCGTCAACATCGACGTCACGGCCTACATCCACGGCGTCCACGGCGACACCGACGCGACGTACCTCGTCGGCGACGTCGACGAGGAGTCCCGCCTGCTCGTCGAGCGCACGCACGAGGCGATGATGCGCGGCATCCGGGCCGCCCGGCCGGGCCGCGAGATCAACGTCATCGGCCGCGTCATCGAGAGCTACGCGAAGCGGTTCGGCTACGGCGTCGTGCGCGACTTCACCGGCCACGGCATCGGGCTCGAGTTCCACTCCGGGCTCATCGTGCCGCACTACGACGCCGCTCCCCACTACGAGACCGTCATCGAGCCCGGCATGACCTTCACCATCGAGCCGATGCTCAACCTCGGGACCCCCGAGTGGGACATGTGGGACGACCGGTGGACCGTCGTCACCCGTGACCGCAGGCGCTCGGCCCAGTTCGAGCACACGATCCTCATCACCGACGACGGACACGAGATCCTCACCCTCCCCGCGGACGCCCCCTGAGCGGGGGCGGCCACCCACGTCGTCCTTTTCGCCGCAGCGGCACCACCGCGTCACCCCGCACCACCAGCTGACACCCCACGACCACGTCCTCGACAAGGAAGTACGGACCATGGCCAAGCACGGCAAGCCCCTCGGCATCGACATCGGCGGCAGCGGCATCAAGGGCGCCCCCGTCGACCTGAAGGCCGGCGATCTGGCCGGCAAGCGGCTGAAGATCCTGACGCCCAAGCCGGCCACGCCCGACGCCGTGGCCGAGGTCGTCGACCAGATCGTCGACCACTTCGCCGACGTGACGGGCGACTCCCCCATCGGCGTGACCGTTCCGGCGGTCGTCATCCGCGGCACCGTGCTCTCGGCGGCCAACATCGACCCCTCGTGGATCAACACCGACGCCGAGGCTCTCATCAAGGAGCACACGGGTCGCGCCGTCACCGTCCTCAACGACGCCGACGCCGCCGGTCTCGCCGAGATGTACTACGGCGCCGCCAAGGGCGTGCAGGGCCTCGTCATCCTCACGACACTCGGCACCGGCATCGGCACCGCGCTGATCCACGACGGGCGGCTCGTGCCGAACTCCGAGCTGGGCCATCTCGAGATCGACGGCTACGACGCCGAGGACCGGGCCGCGTCATCCGTCAAGGACGCCGAGGGCCTGTCCTGGGACGAGTACTCCGAACGCCTCCAGACCTACTACGACACCATCGAGAAGCTCTTCTCCCCCGACCTCATCATCGTCGGTGGCGGCATCTCCAAGGACAGCGACGACTTCCTGCCCGCGCTCAAGCTGCGCTGCCCGATCGTCCCGGCCCAGCTGCGCAACCAGGCCGGCATCATCGGCGCCGCGCACCTCGCCGCCGACCTCGCCTGACCACCTGTCCGAGCGCACCCGTCTGAGCAGCGGGAAGGGCTGCCCGGCGGTCGCCGGGCAGCCCCTCCCGCCGTCCCGCGTCAGCGTCGGGTCCGCCACACGAGCCGGTGCACCCCGAGGTGCCGCGGCAGCGTGCGCAGACCGCGGATCCAGGGGATGCAGATGAAGCCGATGCTCAGCAGGATCATGAGGGACCAGACGGCGATGTCGGCGTTCTCCGACGTCGAGAACGGCGGGACCTGGTACCACAGCGAGTACAGCCAGAGCCACGGCTGACCCGGGTAGTTGCCGGTCTCGTTCATGATCCCCCACTGGTCGCCCCCGAGGTTCTGGGCGCGGGCCGCGTCCTCGAGGTGCGTCCCGTCGGCGAGCAGCAGCAGCGCCCGCGTGCTGTCGACACCGAAGAAGGTCGTGCGCGAGGTCAGCAGACCCTCGAGCGCGCCGCCGTCGGCCAGGCGCAGCTCGGCTGCCGCGATGATCGGGACCGGTCCGTAGTCACCGCTCGCGACCTTGGCCGGGTCTCCGTCCGGCGCGGCCGCCAGGGCGTCGGCGTAGGCCGCGGACCACGCCTGCTGCCGGTCGGCTGACGCCGCGTCCCAGGCGTGGACCGCAGCGACGACGGCCGGGTCCGACGTGAGGCTGCGGACGGGGTCGAGGACGAGGTCCTTCGCGGAGTCGACGGGGACGGTGACCCCGGGCAGCGTCTGGAGGTTGACCGGGCCGAGGCTCTGCCCCTCCCCGGCGGTGTTGTAGGGCGGGCCGTAGCCGGCGCTGGTCGTCGTACCGGCGAGCTCTCCCGTAGCGGTGGCGACGACGTCCGCCGGCGCCTGACGCGCCCACTGCTGCAAGGAGATCGCGGGCTCGTCGGGAGACGAGAAGGCGAGGGCGGCGACGACGGACAGCACCGAGACCACACCGAGCGCGATGACGAACTCCTTGACGAGGTCGTAGCGGCGAGTCGGGAAGGCGTGCGAGTCGGGCGTGGGCCCCCACCCGCCCGTCCCGCGCCTCATGACCCCACCTCGGTGCGCGAGACAGGAGGTGCCGGCTCGGTGGCTCCGATGGGTGGCGCGACACCGCGTCGGCGCACGAGGACGATGTGCACGACGACGATCGCCCCGACGACGAGCGGGAGCAGCGAGACGTGCCACAGCATCATCTGGCCGAGGTCCATGACGTTGAACCAGGCCCCGATCCCCGCGGCGTTGAGCCCGTCCTTGGCCTGGGTCGAGATCCACTGTGCGTCGAAGTTCGTCTGGATGAGGTAGCCGGTGAAGGCCGTCCCCAGCGACCCGAAGAAGGCGAGCGCGCCTGTCGCCCAAGTCAGTCCGCGGTTGCCGCGCCACGACGCCATGAAGAACTTGCCCCAGAGGTGGATGACCATGGTGGCGAAGAAGAGCTCGACGCTCCAGAGGTGCACGGAGTTGACGAAGTGTCCGAGCGTGCTCACGTGCCACCAGGCCACCCCGCCGAGGGACAGGACCAGGCCCGACACGATGATGACGACGAGGCTGGCGAGGCAGGCGACGCCGAAGACGTAGATCCACGAGGCGACGTAGACGGGCTGCCGGTCGGGCAGCCACTGCCCGCGAGGCACGAGGCCCTCGACCCAACGGGTGAGGGCGGCCGTCCACGTGTCGTGGGCGTGGCGCGTCTGCGGCTCGGTTGGTTCCGACCGCAGGGACGTCGAGGGCCCGCTCACTGGTCCTCGTCCTCACGGGGAGCAGGGAAGGGCAGCAGGAGGGCGAGCACGAAGACGACGACCATGAGCAGGATGACCAGGAGGTTGGCGACCGTGATCGTCAGCCATCCCCACTGGACGACAGGACCTGCAGGAACCGGCTGTGACGCGGCGAGGAACTGGGTGATCATCTCTGGCCTCCGGGGAGTGCGAAGCTGTGAGTCCTCCTGCCCGGCGCAGATCTACTACACACCGTAAGAGTAGATCTGCGCGGCCTGCACCGGCGCCCGAATGTGATCTTCGGCGCCCCCGGGGCCTACGAACGCCGCAGTGCCGAGAGCAGCTCGGGCGCCCGCTGCTCGTAGAGCCGGGCGCCGACGCCCACCCCGACGATCCCGACGACGATGCCGAGCAGCACCCCGACGATGCCCGCCCCCCAGCCGGCGGCGACGGAACCCTGCCAGGCCCACCAGGCGAGCAGGATCGTCGGCGAGGCGAGCAGCAGCGTGCCGAGACTCGCCATCGACTGCGCGGCGATGGTGATCCCGGCAGCCCCCGGCGGCGCGTTGAAGGGGCTCTCGCCCGACTCCGCCACGGGGTAGGGCAGCACGACGCTCATGACGCTCGAGACGGCATACCCCGCTCCGAGCAGGGACACGGAGAGTCCGAGCGCAGTCGGGAGCAGGTCCCAGCGGTCGGCGACCGCGACCCCGACGACGACGTAGACGGGGACGAGGACGGCGGCGAGGAGGAGGTCAGGCAGGAGGCGTCCGCGACGGTCGTCCCGCCCGGACGTGCCGGACGCCACGTGCAGCCACAGGGCGTCGGACTCGTAGGCGACGGCGTTGTGCTCGCTCCAGCCGAGGAGGAACGCGACGAGCGGGCCCATGAGCAGCGGGGTCCACGCCACGTCGCCCGTGACGAACGGGATGAGCAGCGCGAGCGGCACGACGGGGGTCATGGCCATGCTGATCTGGTAGCGGGGGTCACGGCGCCAGTAGGTCAGGACGCGCGCCGCGACGGCGCCGAGCGGCGTACCGGGCAGCCGGGCCAGCAGGCCGAGGTCGTCTCCGGACGAGGTGCCCGAGTCGGAGCGCGAGACCGCGCGCGGGTTGTCGACCTCGTCACGCAGCACCCGGGACCACAGCAGGAAGACGACGACGAGCAGTCCCGCGGCCAGGGCCAGGCGCACCAGCCCGGTGCCGATGTCGCCCGCCGCCACGTCACCCGGGGCGGCCCAGGCCCAGCCGAGAGGCGACCAGCCGACGACGACGGCGGCTGTCGTGGCGACGTCGCGCAGGCTCGCTCCGAGGTTGGCCACGACGGAGATCGCCGGACCGATGACGACGAGCAGGAGCAGGCCGAGGACCGCGATGACGTCACGACCGCGACGGCTCGAGATCGCCTGGGTCATCACCGCGGACACCCATCGGCTCGTCGTGATCGCCGTCAGCAGACCGATCGCCGTCGCGACGACGGCCATGAGCGTCGAGGCGAGCGTGTGGGACCAGGCGACGACCACCCCGACCGACAGCACCATCGACGCGATCGCCGGCAGGCCGACGAGGGCGGCGGCCACGAGGCCGATCGTCAGGTCGCGATGTGGGACGGCGAAGGTGGCGAAGCGACCCGGGTCGAGGGTCGGGTCGGAGCCGAAGGAGAAGAGCGGCACGACGGTCCAGAGCACGATGCCGGCGGCGCCGGCGAGCGGGATGACGACGCGCGCCGCGTCGAGGGACCCGCGGAAGGAGGCGAGGATGACGGCGAGCCCGGCCACGAGGACGGCGAAGTAGACGATGCCGACGACGGCGCCGATCGCCTGGGCCCGGCTGCGCCGGAAGATGTTGCGCAGCAGGGTGAGCTTCAGTCGGACGAGGTGCGCAACCACGAGAGCCCCACCACCTCGGTGGACCCGCCGACGAGGTCGACGAACCGCTCCTCCAGCGACCGGTCGCCCCGGACGTCGTCGAGCTCCCCCGCGGCGAGGACGAGCCCGTCGGAGATGACGGCGACGTGCGTGCAGATGCGTTCGACGAGGTCCATGACGTGGCTCGAGAGGACGACGGTGCCGCCGGACTCGACGAAGCCCGCGAGGATGCGGCGGATCGTCGCGGCCGAGATCGGGTCCACCGCCTCGAACGGCTCGTCGAGCACGAGGACGCGGGGACCGTGGACGAGCGCCGAGGCGAGCGTGACCTTCTTCGTCATGCCCGCCGAGTAGTCGACGACGAGCTTGCCCTGCGCCTCGGTGAGGCCGAGCGCGGCGACGAGCTCTGCAGCCCGCTCCGACGCGAGCTCGCGCGGCATCCCACGGAGCAGGCCGGCATACGTGATCAGCTGGAGCCCGGTCAGCCGGTCGAAGACCTTGAGCCCGTCCGGGAGCACGCCGATCAGCCGCTTGGTGGCGACGGGGTCGGCCCAGACGTCGCGACCCAGGACGAACGCCTGTCCGGCGTCGGGGCGCAGCAGTCCCGTCACCATCGACAGCGTCGTCGTCTTGCCGGCGCCGTTGGGCCCGACGAGCCCGAAGAACGAGCCTCGCGGCACGTCGAGGTCGATCCCCTTGACCGCGATGAGGTCGCCGAATCGCTTGCCCAGCCCCCGCAACGCGATCGCCGGACCCTCAGTCGGATCGCCTTGGGGTGCAGGCAGATCGGTCACGTCGCTCATGTCACAGCCCCGAGATCGAGCGTCAGAAGATCGCCGACTCGGCGTCGCGCAGCGGGGTGTACGTGAGGCCGTCGACACCGGAGAACTGCTCGATGTGGCCGGAGTACATCCGGTGCCCGACGTCGCTGAGCAGCGCGTCGTGGATGGGGATGAAGACCTTCGGGGCGATGCGACCGACGAAGGCGATCGAGTCCCGGCTCGCGGCCCACGGCGCGCTGAGCGGGTGGGCGAGGACGTCGACCGGGCCGGGCTCGCCGTCGTACGCGTCGCCCGGGTGGAAGAGGGAGGGCTCGCCGTCGGCCCGCAGGACGACACCGACGTTGGGGATGCGCGGCATCGCCGCGTGGTTGAAGGCGTGCAGCTCGCCGACCGGGGTGACCGTGACGTCGCCGACGGCGAAGTCCTCGCCCTGCCGGGACGGCACCGCCGGCAGGCCCTCGTCGCGCAGCTTCTCGGCCGTCAGGGGGTCGGTGTGCACCGTCGCTCCGGGGTTGGCGCGGATCAGGGCGCTGACCCGCTCCGGGTCGAAGTGGTCGGCGTGGTTGTGGGTGACGAGGACCGCGTCGAGGCCGGTCAGGTCCTCGAAACCCGTCGAGAAGCTGCCCGGGTCGATGAGGATGCGGCGGTCGGCGGCCTCGACGAGGAGGCAGGCATGTCCGAGGTGAGTCACACGCATGCCACCACCTAATCACGGTCCCCTCGACCGAACCGCGAGACACAGCACACGCGGGGCCTCAACGTTCTGCACGCGTCGCTGCCGGGTGCCAGACTCACCGCAGGACCGGTCGCACCGTGGACCGGCGCGTGCTGGCTCGGCCGGATCGGGGTGACGACGGGTGGACACCGTGGCGCACGACGCTGACCTGCGCCTGCTCCGGGCATACGAGCCCGTCGTGCGCCTCACCCGCGGCGAGTACTTCCTGCCGGTCGCCGTCGACGCCTACGTGGCACACGCGAGCCTCATCCGCGACGAGGCGGGGTCGGCCACGGTCCTCACGCCGACGGGCACCCTGGACCTGGCCGCGCTCGCTGCCCACGGTGCGGACCACGACGGGCCCGGCCTGTCACTGTCCGGCATCACCGAGCCGCGGTCGTTCCGAGAACGCCTGCGTCGCGCGCTGCCGGGCGCCCGCCCGAGCTTCCGCGCCGGCAGCCGTCTCGCGCAGGTCGGCCTGCTCGGCCGGACGATCGACACGTTGAGCCGGCTCTCGCTCCTGCTCCGCGGATCGGTGCCCGGCGGCAGCGCCGCGACCGCGTACGCCGTCCAGCAGGCGCACCTCTCCCCCGACCGCCCGACCTACTACGGCCGCGTCGTGCGCAGCGACGGCTGGGTCGTGTGCCAGTACTGGTTCTTCTACGCGTTCAACAACTGGCGTTCGGGCTTCTCCGGGGTCAACGAGCACGAGGCCGACTGGGAGCAGGTGACGGTCTTCCTCGACGGCACGGGCACGCTCGGCGACGACGGCCTGCCGCCACCCCGCTGGGTCGTCTTCAGCGCCCACGACGAGACGGGCGACGACCTGCGGCGCCGCTGGGACGACCCCGACCTCGCAACGGTCGACGGACGCCATCCCGTCGTCTTCGCCGGGGCCGGATCCCATTCCGGCGCCTACCTTCCCGGCGACTACCTCATCACCGTCGCACCCCCGTCCTGGGGCGGTGTCATCCCGGCCGTGCGCCGCCTCGCCAAGCTCTTCGCCCCGTGGGCGCGAGCGGCCCAGGGCGCCGGGCTGGGCATCCCCTACATCGACTACGCCCGCGGGGACGGCCCGTCCATCGGCCCGTCGGCCGAGCTGGCCTGGAGTCCTGTCGTCATCGACGACCGGACCCCGTGGGTGCGCGACTACCGCGGGCTCTGGGGCCACGACACGAAGGACCGTCTCGGAGGTGAACGAGGGCCTGCCGGCCCGCGCTACGAGCGCAACGCCACGGTCCGGCTGTCGTGGGGAGACCCCGTCGGCTGGGCCGCGCTCGCGAAGGTCGCCCCGAGCCCGGAGGCCGAGGCGGCCCTCGTCGCCGATCGCATCGACGAGATCGACCAGCAGCTCGCCGACCTCACCGAGCAGTCCGACGCCAGGGTCCACTCCCTGACGACGCGCGCCGCCGGTCTCGGCCCCGACAGCCCCGACGTGCGGGGTCTGGCGTCCGACGAGCGGGAGCTGACGTCCCTCCGGATGGATGCCGTGCGACTGCGCGACGAGCGGTCCCGGATGGAGCGTGCCCTGCGTGACGGACTCCCCACGGCAACACCCCACGCACACCTGTCCCGTCGTCGGACGCCGATCACCGCGAGCGATCGCTCGCGAGACCGCCTGCTCGCGGTCTGGGCCGTCGTGAGCACGCCCCTCGTCCTCTACCTCGTCGCCGGCTTCTTCAAGCCCGAGGTGACCGACCGGCCGCTCGGCGCCGCCGTGCTGCTCGTGCTCGTCCTCGGGGTCGAGGCCTTCACCCGCGGCTACTTCCTGGCGTATGCCGTCCGCGTCGTCGCGGTGCTCGGCGTCGTCGCGCTCGTGGCCGAGTTCGCGGGCAACTGGCAACCCGTGACGTACTGGGTGCTCGTGTCGGTGGCTGTGGTCGTGCTCGTCGTCAACCTGCGCGACGTCCTGCGACGGTAGACCCGGCGCGGCAACACGGGCGCGCCGGATCCACCATCGCCACATCCGGGCTCAGGCGTCGATGCTCGACATGTCGCCGTAGCGGGCACCCCGCACCGCGGCCCTCGGCACGGCTGCGTCGATCGCGGCCAGGTCCTCGGCGGTCAGCTGCACGGATGCGGCCCCGACGTTCTCCTCGAGGTAGCGCACCCGCTTCGTCCCGGGGATCGGCGCGACGTCGTCACCCTGGGCGAGAACCCAGGCGAGGGCGAGCTGTCCGGCGGTCGCTCCCTTCGACTCGGCGATCTCGCGCACCCGCGCGACGAGGGCCAGGTTCGCCTCGAGGGCCTCGCCCTGGAAGCGCGGGAAGTAGGCGGTGCGGCGGGAGTCGCCGGCCTCGAGGTCGTCGGGTGAGGTGATGGCCCCGGTGAGGATGCCGCGTCCGAGGGGCGAGTAGGGCACGAGCCCGATGCCGAGCTCGCGCAGCGTCGGGAGGATCTCGTCCTCGACGTCGCGGGTGAAGAGCGAGTACTCGGTCTGGAGCGCGGTGATCGGGTGGACGGCGTGGGCGCGCCGGATGGTCGAGGGCGAGGCCTCCGAGAGACCGAGGTGGCCGACCTTGCCGGCCTCGACGAGCTCGGCCATGGCGCCGACGGTCTCCTCGATCGGCACGTTCGGGTCGACGCGGTGCTGGTAGTAGAGGTCGATGTGGTCGATGCCGAGCCGCTGGAGGGAGGCGTCGGCCGCGCGGCGGACGTAGTCGGGGCGGCCGTTGATGCCGAGCCGGGTGCCGTCCTCGGCTCGCTCGTTGCCGAACTTCGTGGCGAGGACGACGCCCTCACGGCGACCGTCGAGGGCCCGACCGACGAGCTTCTCGTTGGTGAACGGCCCGTACATGTCGGCCGTGTCGAGGAAGGTGACGCCGAGGTCGAGGGCGCGGTGGATCGTCGCGACGGCGGCGGCCTCGTCACCCGTGCCGTAGAACTCGGACATCCCCATGCAGCCGAGGCCGATGGTCGAGACGGTCAGTGGTGACGCCGCGCCGAGGGTGCGCGTGCCGAGCGGTGCTCGGTCTCCTGCAGGGGTGGTGGTCTCGGGGATCTGGGTCATGCGATCGAGTGAAACGCTTCGAGCGCGCTCGAAGTCAAGCAGTCGACCGCGCCGCCGCGCGCCGGTGCTGGAACCTCAGGTCTCGGCGCGCTCGAGCGCGGACTGGTAGATCCCGATCTTGTTGTCGATGGCGCCGAGGTGCTCGGTGACCTCGGCGAGCTGGGACAGCACCCGCGCCCGGTGGTTCTGGAGCAGCGCGAGCCGCTCGGTCTCGTTGCCGTCTCCCTGCCGGCAGAGCGCGGCATACGCCTTGACCTCGCGGATCGGCATTCCCGTGGCGCGCAGGCGCGTCAGCATCCGCACCCACGTGAGGTCGCGCTCGGTGTAGACGCGGTGACCCGAGCTCGTGCGGCCGACGCCGCGCAGCATCAGCCCGTCGCGCTCGTAGTAGCGCAGCGTGTGCGTGGTCAGGCCGGTGCGCTCGGAGGCCTCGGCGATGGTCAGCCCCTGGGGCGGTGCGATGACGGTCACGGGACCATGCTGACGCTTCGAGCACACTCGAAGTCAAGCGGGAGGGCGGCTGCCGTGCTCCCGTCCACCCGACACGGGCCGGCACACGGTGACGCGGAGCAGCCGTTGGCGACGACGGCCGACGCCGCGCGTGGACGCGCGGCGTCGCTCCTGGGCGTCCGGCCACGTCCAGCACTCCCAGCCGGCGGCGTCAGGTGGGGTGGGTGCCGGCACGGTCGCTCCTCTCTCCTCGGCAGGCGACCGAACGGGGCGGGTCCCCCGGCCCCCTTCGCCGGCCCCGCGGAACGACCGCGCTGGACGCGCACCTCGTGGCCGCGTGCTCTGGGAACGACGTGACACCCCCCGGGGTTACGCGTCGGTAGCCGGCCGACATCAGTGACGGGGCTGTCCGTGACCTCGGAGCCGGGACCACAGCCCCGCCGTGGGTGGCGGGAGCCGCAGCGACCCGGTGTCACCCGGGACGACCGCCGCCTCGCGCGCGGACTCGAGCTCGGCGACGGCCCGCAGCGAGTCGCTGATGAGGGAGCCGTAGACAGGCCACTGCTCGGGGTCCTCGAGGGGCGTCGTGCGCACCTGCTCACTCAGCGAGGTGAGGACCTCCCGAGCCCTGGCCGCGCCCTCGTCGAACCTCCGGGTCGCCTCGTCGTCGTGTCGGCCCAGCTGTGAGACGGCCTGCGCGATGCCGTCGAGGGCGTCGGCGTACTCCGCGAGGAACGTGTCGGAGGGCGCGGGCCGTCGACGTCGCTCGTCAGCGGCATCGACGAGGGTCCGGCCGATGCCCGTGACCTCCCAGACGGTCCGGCGGAGCGTCGTGACGGTGCGCTCGTAGCCGTCCCAGTCGACGTCTGCGGGACGGATGTTGTCTCGCAGGTTGAAGCGCATGCTCTCGCGACCGGTGCGGATGTCGTCGACGACGTACGGCGCCTTGTCGCCGATCTCGCCCCCGCGGCGGTACCACCGACGTGCCGACTGGACGTCCCAGTCACCGCGGAGCCCGGTGGCCATCTCCTCGAGGAGCTCACGCACCTGTCGCGCGAGCGCCGACACCCGTTGACGCGGTTTGGTCAGGTGGAGCGGTGCGAGCACGATCGCGTTGGTCGCCACCCCGATGATGCCGCCGGCCACCGTCTCGACGATCGTCAGATAGGTGAACTGCTCGTCGGTGCCACCGGCCGTGATGAGCGACAGGAGCACCATGGCCGGCACCTGGATGCCGTGCTCCCCCAGACGCGACCACCGCCCGATGACGAGCGCGACGAGGATGACCCCGAACATCGTCCACCACGTGACCCCGAAGACCGTGGCGACGACCCACGCGACACTGAGCCCGAGCACGACGGCGGCGATGCGCTGGGCGCTGGCCGACAGGGAACGCACCATGGTGCGGTCGACGACGAGCAGGGCGGCCATCGGCGCGTAGAACGGGACCGGGCTGTCGAGCACCCGCACGGCGAACTGCCACGCCAGCACGGTCGCGACCGCCGCCTTGACGAGGAGAAGCAGGGCGTCGCGTTCCGGCCCGGGCTGGTGCAGCGCCCGACGCAGGGCCCGCAGCCTCTGGTTGGTGTCGTCCCGCCACTGGCTCATGTGCGGTCACCCGCCGCCGCGTCCGGAGGACCGGCCGCCCCTGGTGCCCGCTCACCCGCGCCCGGCCTCCTGGCGGGGGCGCTCACGGGGACCTGCGCTCCGAGGCCTCTTCGACGGCCCGCTTGTCGATGTCGTCCATGGCGCGGGTGTCCCGCGGCACCGCGAACGGTTCGAGGTCCTCCGGGACGCCCTCGGCGATCGCGCGGCTCCGGTCGAGCTCGGCGTTGACCTCGGCGCCGAGCAGGATCGCGATGTTCGTCAGCCACAGCCAGACGAGGAAGATGACGACACCGGCGAGGGACCCGTAGGTCTTGTTGTACGACGAGAACAGCGCGACGTAGACGGCAAACAGCCCCGAGACGACGAGCCAGATCAGCACGGCGATGACGCCGCCGGGGCTGACCCACTTGACCCCTCCCTGCTTCGCGTTGGGACTGGCCCAGAAGAGCACGGCGAAGAGCACCGACACGAGGACCAGCAGCACGGGCCACTTGAGCACCCCCCACACGAGAAGGGCCGTGTCCCCTGCACCGATGAGGTTGCCGACCTGCTCGGCCACCGGCCCGCTGACGACGACGATCACCGCGCTGGCGACCATGACGACGACGGCGAACAGGGTCACCCCGACGCGGATCGGCACCGTCTTCCAGATCGGACGCCCCTCCGGGATGTCGTAGATGACGTTGGAGGCCCGCATGAACGCCGAGACGTAGCCCGAGGCCGACCAGAGCGCCACGAGCAGCCCGAGGACCGCCCCGAAGCCGGCGCTCGTCCGGTTCGCCTGTGCCTGGGTGATGAGCGTGCGCACGAAGTCCGCGCTCGAACCGGGTGCGATCGCCTGGACCTGGCTGACCACCTGCGCGGTGGCGTCGCGGCCCATCAGTCCGAGCGCGGCGACGAGCACGGCGAGAGCCGGGGCGATCGAGAGAAGGCCGTAGTAGGTCAACGAGGCGGCGAGGTCAGTGAGGTTGTCCCGCTTGAACTCGACCCGGGCGCGCTTGACGGCCGCGACGAGCGAGGACCGAGGCAGGTCGGAGGGACTGTCGGGGGTGTCGGACTGTGCCTGGCTGCGGCTGCTGCGTGAGGGGTCGCTTGCTGGTGCCATTCCCTGCCCGTACCCAGTGGGTGGGACGACCGCACGGGACGGGGGCCGGTCCCGGCTGGTCTTCGGGCAATGGCAGCATGGGGCGCTGCTGTGGGTACGAAGCACTACGCGTCGCCCGACAGGGCAGGTGGTCGCCTCCGGACGGCGGGCACCACTGACCGCACGTCGGCACGCGCCGACACGAACCGGAGGGAGAGGCCGCGCATGGTGGACGTACAGCCTGACCTCATCGCCGGGCGCTACCGGCTCATGAACCGGATCGGCTCCGGCGGCATGGGTCACGTGTGGCTGGCCTGGGACGAGCGACTGAGCCGCGCCGTGGCCGTCAAGCAGCTGCACTCCCCCGTCGGCCTCGACGAGGCCGACGCTCGCGTCGCCCACGCACGCGCCATGCGGGAGGCCCGCAACACGGCCCGACTGCACCACCCCAACGCGGTGCCCGTCTTCGACGTCGTCGACCACGACGGCCAGCCGTGCCTCGTCATGCAGTACCTCCCGTCGCGGAGCCTGCACGCCGTGCTGGCCGAGCGCGGCCCCCTTCCGGTGCGCGAGGTCGCCCAGCTCGGCGCCCAGCTGGGCTCGGCCCTCGCCGCCGCGCACCGCGCCGACATCGTGCACCGCGACGTCAAGCCCGGCAACGTGCTCGTCGCCGAGGACGGCACGGCCCGCATCACCGACTTCGGGATCTCGCACGCCGTCGGCGACGTGTCCCTCACCTCGACCGGCATGGTGACCGGCACCCCGGCCTACCTCGCCCCGGAGGTCGCGCGCGGGGCGCCGTCGAGCCCGGCCTCGGACGTCTTCTCCCTCGGCGCGACCCTCTACGCCGCCGTCGAGGGCTCGCCGCCGTTCGGCACCGGAAACAACCCGATGGCGCTGCTGCACCGGGTGGCCTCCGGCTCGATCACCCCGCCCGGTGACGGTCCACTCGCCCCTGTCCTGCTCGCGATGCTCGCCGCGTCTCCCGACGACCGTCCCTCGATGCAGGACGTCTCGGCCGACCTCGCCGAGGTCGCCGCCGGACGTCCGCCCCGGGGCCCCGTGCCACCTCCCGGTGCCGGGACCGACCTCCGGCCCGACCGTACGCGGGTTCTTCCCGTGGGCGGGCCGGCCCGGACCGCCGGCGCAGCGGCCGCGGCCGGCGCAGCGGCCGCGGGCGGCGCAGCGTCGGTCGCCGGCGACAACCTGGGCGGCGACACCTCGGACACCAGCCGACTGCCGGCGGCGGGGGCGTCCGGCGCCACCGACGCGCCGGCCCGAGTCATCGCGACTCCACCCTCCGACGCGACGCGGCTCGAGGGCGGCGGCGACGACGGTGACGAGGGTGGCGTGGGTGGCGCTGACGGGGACCGAGACGGCGAGGCCCCGGGCCGCCGCCGCTCCGCCGTGCTCCTCGTCGTGGCCCTGCTCGTGCTCGCGGGCGCCGGCCTGGCCATCTGGGGCCTGCAGCGCGACACCACCGACCCCGGCGGCCAGGCTGCGCCGCCGGTCGCGTCGACCAGCCCGGTGACGCCCAGCGTGACGCGACCGCCGACGTCGCCGACGACGTCGCGGGCCGAGTCGCCCTCGCCCCGGCCGACCGCTCCGACCAGCACGCGCCCGGCGACCCCGTCGAACACGCCGTCCACGGCTCCTTCGACGGCTCCGTCCACGACGGTGTCGGGGCGCCCGACGGACGCCGAGCTCGCCCGTGCCGTGCGGGACTACTACGCGCTGCTCCCCGGCAACACGGACGCGGGGTGGGCGCGCCTGACCGACCGCTACCGGTCCACGACGTCCGGCAGCCGCGCGACCTACGAGCGCTTCTGGGGCTCCGTCTCCTCCGTCGACGTCCGCCAGGCGACCGGGTCGGCACCGCGGTCGGTCGTGGCGACCTTGCGCTACGCCTTCGACGACGGGCGTCGATTCGAGGAGCGGACGGCATACTCCCTCGTCGACGACGGCGGGATCCTCAAGATCGACCGCTCGTCGGTGCTGAGCAGTCGCCAGCTCTGACGGGCAACGGCTCGGCGACGCGCCGAGGTGGGTCGAGGTGTGTCGAGCCCCCGCCGACCGCGTTCGGGTGGCCGTGCCTCAGATCTGGGGCGGGGCGCCGCGGACGGCGGGGTGCTCGGGGTGTGGTTCGACGGTGACGGGGGATCCCGTCAGGGGCAACGCCACATGACCAGTGAACGAGCGGAGTGCCCTGCTCGGTTCCGCGCCGCGCCGACCGGGGCCACCACGCTCGTCGTGCAGGCCTGCGCGAGACGCTCGAGCATCGCTGCCCGCTCGCTGCCGGTCATCACGGTCGCGAACGTCTCGTCGTCGGCCGCCGTCACTGCACTCATCGTGGTTCTCCCTGGTCGCGGCACCCGGCTCTACCCTGTGGCCGGTGTCCCAGGAGTAGGTGTACCAGCCGCAAAGGGCGGATACGTCCCTATTGCCCGACTTTCTGCAAGAAAGTCTCAAGAAACGTGCAAGGGATGGTCAGCCGACGGCCGCGGCCAGAAGGGCGCGCGGCCGTCGGTGGGCCGTCGACCGACCGCTGGTCGACGGCCGGCGCCGGAGCTACATGCGCTCCGCGCCGTCCCGGATCGCCTCGCGGATGCGGGTGTACGTGCCGCACCGACAGACGTTGCGGATGCCGTCGAGGTCGTCGTCGGTGATGGCGCGACCCTCGGCCCTGACCTTGCGCACCAGCGCCACCGCCGCCATGATCTGGCCGGGCTGGCAGTAGCCGCACTGGGCGACGTCCCGTTGCAGCCACGCCTCCTGCATGGGATGCAGGTCGGCGCCGACCGTGTCGGGCAGGCCCTCGATCGTCGTGATCTCGTCGTCGGGGCCGACGTCCTTGACCTGCACCGAGCAGGGGTTGAAGGCCTTGCCGTTGAGGTGCGAGGTGCAGGCCTTGCAGACGTTGATGCCGCACCCGTACTTGGGTCCGGTGATGCCGAGGACGTCGCGCAGGACCCAGAGGAGCCGCACGTCGTCGGCCACGTCGACGGTGACGGACTCGCCGTTCACCCGGAAGGTGTGCTGTGCCATGGGGGTGCTCCTCAGTAGGTGTGGGCGAGGCCGTCGGTGGGCGACGGCGGCACCGGGGGGACGAAGGTCTTCGGGGTGAACGACACGGTCCCGTGGTTCACCGGGAACCGGGTCGGGACGGTGCCGGTGGCGCGGGCGTAGGCACACGCCGTGGCGGCGACGGAGGCGGCGACGCCGGCCTCCCCTGCGCCGCCGGGGAGCTCGGCGTCCGAGGGCATGACGATGCACTCGAAGGTCAGGGGCACGTTCCACTGGCGCGTGTAGAAGTAGTTGTCCCAGCTCGCCTCGAGGAAGTGACCGTCCTGCAGGTGGTTGCTGCTCGTCAGGGCGAGCGCGATGCCGTCGGAGACGCCGCCCATCATCTGCGCCTCGAGTCCGCGCGGGTTGACGACGAGCCCGGCGTCGATGGCGATGACGGCCTTGGTGACGCGGGGACCGGTCACAGCGTCTCGGACCTGCCGGTTCACGGTCTCGGGGCGGCAGTCGATCTCGACGAGGACCGCCGTCGCGCCCTTGTACTCCGAGTGGATCGCGATCCCCTGGGCGGTGCCGGACGGCATCGACCGTCCCCACTGCCCGACCTCGGCGACCTTGCGCAGACAGGCCTTGACGCGCTCGTTGCGCAGGAACGCCAGGCGGAAGGCGAGCGGGTCCTTGCGCAGCTTCTTGGCGAGCTGGTCGATGAACAGCTCGTTGGCGCAGGCGACGTCGGGCGAGTAGATGTTGCGCATGCTGCCGGTGTTGAAGCCCATGTCGACCTCGCCCAGCAGCTGGGTCACGACCCCGAAGTCGTAGGGCAGCTCCTGGGTCAGCGTGAAGATCGACTCGGCCAGACCGAGGTTGCCCAGGCCGGCGGGGAGCTCTGACGCCATCGCGGTCAGCCGCTCGCCCAGGCCGTGCGAGAAGTCGGTCTTGATGCTCGTGTGCCGCTGCTCGAAGGTGAGCACCTCACCCGCGAGCAGCGTGGCGCGGATCCGTGACGTCGCCATCGGGTGCGTGCGCCCCTGACGGGGCTCGTCGGCCCGGTGCCACATGAGCTTGACGGGCTTGCCCATGGCCCGGGAGATCTTCGCGGCCTCGATCGCCGCGTCACCGAAGAGCTTGTGCCCGAAGGACCCTCCGCCGGTCACGACGTTGACGGCGACGCGGGCGATCGGCAGGCCGAGGGCCTTGGCGATGTTGCGCTGGGCGACGATGGGAGCCTTGAGGCCGGCCCAGACGGTGGCTCGGTCGTCGCGGACGTCGGCGATGGCGCAGTTGGGCTCGAGGGCCGCGCTGCTGCGGAACATGAACTCGAAGCGCAGGTCGACGGTCTGCGCCAGCAGCGGCACCTTGGGCACGGTCATGGGCAGCTCGGCGGCCTTGAGCCGGCGCAGCACCGAGTCGTCCGACTCGCCCTCGACGGGGCCGCCGTCCCACGTGACCCGGAGGGCGCGGACGGCGTCGATGCACTGGCCGAACGTCTCGGCCCGCACGGCGACACCCGTGTCGACGACGACGACGTCGGTGACGCCGGGCAGGGCCCGGACCGCCGCGAGGTTGTCGACGCTGCGCGGCGATCCGTTGAGCGTGGGCGGGCGGCACACCATCGTCGGCAGGGCGTCAGGCACGTCGAGGTCCATGGTGAAGCGCTTGCGCCCCGTCACGGCATCGAGCGCGTCGATCCGGCTGCGGGGCGTGCCGATGACGTCGAACGAGCTCGTCGCCGTGAGCTCGACGTCCACGGCCGTCGTCGTCGAGCTCGCGGCGGCGCCCGACAGCTCGGCATACGTTCGCGTGCCGCCGTCCGGAGCGGTGACGACACCGCCCTTGGCGACGAGCGAGGCCACGGTGGCGCCGAGCGCGGCCGCCGCGGCCTCCAGGAGGGCCCCACGGGCCACCGCGGCGGCCACCCGGATCGGGGTGAACATCGACTGCATCGTGTTCGACCCGCCGGTGAGCTGGTTGAAGACGAGCTCGGGGCGCGCGGGGGCCAGTGTCACGCGTACGTCCTCGACGCGCATCGAGAGCTCGTCGGCGATGATCATGGCCGCGGCCGTCGTGATGCCCTGCCCGACCTCCATCCGCGGGATCGCGAAGTGGGCCAGGCCGTGGTCGTCGACGGTGATGGTGATCAGCTGCGACGTCGGGAGCGCCGAGTGGGTCTGGAGGTCGCCGAGGTCGTAGAGCTCGGGCACCTGCGGCGCACTGGGGACCGCGGCCGAGGCAGGAGCGGCGCCGCCGACCTCCGCCGCGACGGTGAGCGTGGCCCCGGCGACGACGAAGCCGATGAAGCGCCTACGGCTGATGCCGTCGGCTGGTGAGCCATGGGCTCGGACGGAGCTCTGGGCGTGCGGGTGGCCGGGCGTCGTCGTCATTGACTGGGGTCCCTTCTCGGAACGTGCACGTGCGTCCGGGGTGCCGTGGGGTGGGGGCGGGTCGCACGTGGTGGTGCCTCCGTGGTTCGCCGCAGAGGCGGATCCGGATTGCCCTGCCCCAACGAGCCGACGAGGCGCGATGTCACGGGCGCCGCGAGATGGCACCCATACAGTGGGTTCCGTGCCCAGTCAGGTCGATCCGACGCCCCGATCGAATACCGGGCGCGCCGCCGACGTCGTCGACGTCTTCGTCTACGTCGTCGTGCTCAACCTCTTCATCGAGTACGTCCCAGCGGTCATCAGCGAGACCTTCACGCTGTCGCTGCTCACGGCGGTCCTGCTCAAGGGCGTCCTCGAGGTCGTCGTCGCGGTGAAGAAGCGGGCGAGGGGCCGGTTCACCGCCGCGCGCAGCGCCGTGGGCAAGGTCGGCGCCGGGCTGCTCCTGTGGGGCGTCCTCGTCGGCAGCAAGTTCGTCGTGCTCAAGACCATCGATCTCGTCTTCGGCGACAGCGTCAGCCTCGGCGGGTTCGTGTCGGTGACGCTGCTCATCCTCACGCTCCTGCTGAGCCGGCTCGTCGTGCGCCGGCTGCTCGCCCCTCCGTCGCGGGTTCCGGCGCCTGCGGGCTGAGGCCCTCGACGTGCGCCCGCGAGGCTGCGACAGTGGGCTCATGTCACTCGAGACGTGGTGGTCCGCTGTGCGACCCGAGACCAGGGACTGGATCGTCGCCCACAACGGCGAACCGCTCCCGCTCGACGTCGTCGAGGACATCACGCGAGTCAGCGGTCCCGTCGACCCCGACGCCTGGTGGGTCGCCGGCCGTGGGCCTGACGGGCTGGAGCTCTCGGACGCCGCCGTCGACTGGGTCGAGACCGTGGCCAATGGCGAGGCTCCCCCCGAGCCCTAGCCGACGTCGGCGAGCCACTCGCCGACGAGGCGCGAGATCCCGCGGTTGCCCCTCAGCGCGGCAGGCGCGAGGTCCCGAGGTCGATGACGTCGCTCGCCACGTCGTCGAGGTCGCGGCCGGTTGCCTCGGCGTGCCTGCACAGCAGCGCGTGGGCCTCGTCGGCGGTCAGGCCGCGGCGCACCACCACGAGGTCGACGGCCACTGCGAGGTCGATGCCGTCGGACGGACCCGACCGCCCTGAGGTCGCCGAGGACCGGTCGAGGGTCCGGCCGACGTTCCGGCCGTTGGCGCCCTCTGACCGGCCGCGCGGGGCTCCGGGCGCTGACGACGTGCTCACCTCGCACCCATACCCGGCAGGTGCCCGGTCCTCTCACCGCGGCCACCAGCCGGCTCGGACCCGACCTGACCGTGCGGCGTCAGGCCCGAGCGGGCCGCTCGCGACCGAAGGTGGCTGGCGTCGTGAGACGTGCCGAGCACGTGCGATCGGTGACGAAGGGCTGCAGCTCGACCTCGGCGCCCTCCTCGCCGACGGCGGTCATGGTGCCGCGGATCAGCCCCCGGTGGATGGCGCACACGACCTCCGGGTGGGCCCGCGCCATCGCGAGGAAGGGACAGTCGTTGAGGGTGAGCTCGACGGTACGGCCACCCTCGGAGGTGGCCAGCTCGGGCCGGTAGCCCCACTCGTCGAGCAGGTCGACGGCCATGCCGACCTTGCCGAGCCAGCCACCCGGGGTCGAGGCCGGCGGCGGCGCGGGCTCCTCGCGCCGTCCACGCACCCAGCGCTCTCCGGCGCCCTCGGGGTCGCCGGGCGAGCCGTCCGCCGCGTCGGACCAGGCGCTCGTCAGCAGCTCGGTGAAGGCATGCAGGGCCTCCTGGCTCGCGAGGCCCGGCCGCGTGCTCCGGGCGTCGACGTAGATCTTGCGGGGCCGACCCACGGCGCCGCGCCGCTGCACGGTCGCGACCAGCCCGGCGCCGACGAGCCGCTCGAGGTGGAAGCGGGCCGTGGTGACGTGGAGGCCGAGGGCGGCACCGACCTCGGAGGCGCTGAGCCCGCCTCTTTCGCGGCCGCGCGTCCCGGCGGAGGCGTCGTGGGTCCCGACCGGGTCGCCGGAGTCGGCGAGCAGGTCGAGGACGGCCCGACGCATGGGCGACGTCTGGACGTCGCAGCGGATGGCACCTGGCACGCCGATCCTCCTTTTCGTTGATTTGGAGGATAAGCCAGAGCCTGCCTCAGCGAAAAGCGGGATCGAGAATGCCGTTGGCCCGATAGCCGTTTGCCGCGCCGGAACCCGCTGGGAGCAGTAGCGTTGCGCTCAGTTCGGGGACACCGGGGCCGTGCCACGGCGGTCGTCGAACCCGCGCAACCGATCGCTTCGATGCACCCCCCATCGTCGATTTGGAGGACTCATGCCTCTCCTGCCCCACCGCGTTGCCCGACCGGGGTGGCACCCGTGAGCGCGGCCTTCCGCAGCACCGACACGGCCAGGGGTGGGGTCGACGGCCCGGCCTCGGCCGCGCTGCTCCGCGCCGGTCGGTTCTTCACGCGCTGGGAGGAGTCCGACGACGGGCGTGCCGTCTTCCGCGAGGGCGGGCGAGCGGGCGACGTCTTCTACCGCGACCGGTGGAGCCACGACAAGGTCGTTCGCTCGACCCACGGGGTCAACTGCACCGGCTCCTGCTCGTGGAAGGTCTACGTCAAGGACGGGATCATCACCTGGGAGACGCAGCAGACCGACTACCCGTCCGTCGGCCCCGACCGACCGGAGTACGAGCCCCGCGGCTGCCCGCGCGGCGCGGCCTTCTCCTGGTACACCTACTCCCCCACCCGCGTGCGCTACCCCTACGTGCGTGGCGTCCTCCTCGAGATGTACCGCGAGGCCAAGGGCCGCCTCGGCGACCCGGTGGCCGCCTGGCACGAGATCACGACCGATCCCGACAAGCGCCGCCGCTACCAGAGCGCCCGCGGCAAGGGCGGCCTCGTGCGCGCGTCGTGGGGCGAAGCCGTCGAGATCGCGGCCGCCGCGCACGTCCACACGATCAAGGAGTACGGCCCCGACCGCGTCGCCGGCTTCTCGCCGATCCCCGCGATGTCGATGGTGTCGCACTGCGTCGGCACCCGCTTCATCCAGCTCATCGGCGGCGTCATGACGAGCTTCTACGACTGGTACGCCGACCTGCCCGTCGCGAGCCCGCAGGTCTTCGGCGACCAGACCGACGTGCCGGAGTCGGGCGACTGGTGGGACGCGACCTACCTCATGATGTGGGGCTCCAACGTCCCGGTGACCCGCACGCCCGACGCGCACTGGATGGCTGAGGTCCGCTACCGCGGCACGAAGATCGTCACGGTCAGCCCCGACTACGCCGACAACACGAAGTTCGCCGACGAGTGGATGCCCGCCCAGGCCGGCACGGACGCAGCGCTCGCGATGGCCATGGGCCACGTGCTCCTCAAGGAGTTCTTCGTCGACCGTGAGGTGCCCTTCTTCACCGACTACGTGCGCACCTACAGCGACCTCCCCTTCCTCATCCGTCTGGAGGCACCCGAGGAGCCGTATGCCGCCGCGTCGGGTGAGGGGGCCGGTGCCCCCTTCGTGCCCGGCAAGTTCCTCACCGCGTCCGACCTCTCGGCTGATGGCGCCGCCGTTCCCGACGAAGATGCCTGGAAGACGGTGCTGCTCGACGAGGTGACTGGACAGCCGGTCGTGCCGAACGGCTCGATGGGCTTTCGCTACGCGGACTCCGGCAAGGGCCGATGGAACCTCGACCTCGACGGCGTGGCCCCCGCCCTGACGATGACGGGCGGCGCCGCCGAGGCCGTCGAGGTGCTGCTCCCGGCGTTCGTCGAGCCCGACGGCACCGGCTCGGTGCTGCGTCGAGGAGTTCCCGCCCGGCGCGTCGGCGGCCACCTCGTGACGACCGTCTACGACCTCATGCTCGCGCAGTACGGCGTCGAGCGAGAAGGATTGCCGGGCAGCTGGCCCACGGGTTACGACGACGTCACCGCGCCCTACACGCCTGCCTGGCAGGCGGAGATCACCGGCGTGCCCGCGGAGCAGTGCATCCGCATCGCTCGCGAGTTCGCCACGAACTCCGAGCAGTCGCAAGGGCGCTCGATGATCATCATGGGCGCGGGCATCTGTCAGTGGTTCCACGGCGACGCGACCTACCGGGCGATCCTCTCGCTGCTGATCCTCACCGGCTGCATGGGTCGGAACGGCGGCGGCTGGGCGCACTACGTCGGCCAGGAGAAGTGCCGACCGATCACCGGCTGGATCTCCCTCGCCAACGCCCTCGACTGGGGCCGGCCGCCCCGGACCATGACGGGCACGTCGTACTGGTACATGCACACCGACCAGTGGCGCAACGACGGCTACTCCGCCGACTCGCTCAACTCGCCCCTCGCCAGAGGGCATCTGGCCGGCAAGCACACGGCCGACACGATCGCGCAGTCCGCCCGGATGGGGTGGATGCCGTTCTACCCGCAGTTCGGCACGAACCCGCTCCAGGTGGCGGAGAACGCCCAGGCCGCCGTCGACGCGGGCACCGCCGCCAGCCCAGCGGCCTACGTCGCCGACGCCCTGCACGACGGCACGCTGACCTCGGCGATCGAGGACGTCGACGCTCCGGAGAACTGGCCACGCACCCTCGTGCTGTGGCGGAGCAACCTCATGGGGTCCTCGGCCAAGGGCAACGAGTACTTCCTGCGCAACCTTCTCGGCACGCACCACAACGTCCTGGGCAGCGAGAACCCTTTGGCACCCAGGCCGTCCGAGGTGAAATGGCACAACGAGGCGCCGGAGGGCAAGCTCGACCTGCTGCTCTCGGCAGACTTCCGCATGACGTCGACGACGCTGCTCTCCGACATCGTCCTGCCCGCAGCGACGTGGTACGAGAAGCACGACCTCAGCTCGACCGACATGCACCCCTTCGTGCACGCCTTCACGCCCGCCATCGACCCGCCGTGGGAGGCCAAGAGCGACTTCGAGCTCTTCCACCTCCTCGCCGAGAAGCTCTCGGACCTCGCCCGCACCCACCTCGGAGTCCGCAAGGACCTCGTCAGCGTGCCGCTCATGCACGACACACCCGGCGAGACGGCCCAACCCGGTGGGCGCGCGGTCGACTGGCGGGCCACGGGGCACCCTGGCGTGCCGGGCAGGACGATGCCGGTCTTCCAGCTCGTCGAGCGCGACTACACCGCGATCAGCGAGAAGCTCGCCACCGTGGGCCCGCTCGCCGACAGCCTCGGCTTCACGGTCAAGAACGTCACCTACCGGGTCGAGGGGGAGGTGGCCCGCCTCGCCGCCAGGAACGGCGTCATGCTCGGGGGCGCCGGTGACGGCCGTCCGGCGATCGACACCGACGCGAAGCTGGCCGAGGCGATCCTCACCTTCTCCGGCACGACGAACGGTCACCTCGCGGTGCAGGGCTTCCGCACCCTCGAGGAGCGGGTCGGCAAGAAGCTCGTCGACCTCGCCGAGGGCTCGGAGGAGAAGCACGTCACCTTCGCCGACACGCAGAGCGCACCGGTGGCCGTCATCACCTCGCCCGAGTGGTCGGGCTCCGAGACCGGCGGGAGGCGATACGCGCCCTTCACCGTCAACATCGAGCGCCTCAAGCCCTTCCACACCCTCACCGGTCGGATGCACTTCTACCTCGACCACGACTGGATGCAGGACCTCGGCGAGGCGCTGCCCATCTACCGGCCGCCCCTCGACATGCACCGCCTCTTCGGTGAGCCGAAGCTCGGGCCAGACGGGTCGAAGCAGGTCACCGTCCGCTATCTGACGCCCCACTCAAAGTGGTCGATCCACTCGGAGTACCAGGACAACCTGCTCATGCTCTCGCTCTCACGCGGCGGCCCGACGGTGTGGATGAGTCCGCAGGACGCCGGCTCCATCGACGTCGCCGACAACGACTGGGTCGAGTGCCTCAACACCAACGGCGTGCTCGTCGGCCGGGCGATCGTCAGCCCCCGCATGCCGGAGGGCGTGGTCTACGTCCACCATGCGCAGGAGCGCACCATCGACGTGCCGAAGTCGGAGGCGACCGGTCGCCGCGGCGGCATCCACAACTCGGTGACGCGGCTGCTCGTCAAGCCGACCCACCTCATCGGCGGCTACGCCCAGCTGTCCTACACGTTCAACTACCTCGGACCGACGGGCAACCAACGCGACATGGTCTCGACGGTGCGCAAGCGATCGCAGGAGGTGACGTACTGATGCGTGTCATGGCCCAGATGGGCATGGTGATGAACCTCGACAAGTGCATCGGGTGCCACACGTGCTCGGTCACGTGCAAGCAGGCGTGGACCAACCGCGCCGGCACCGAGTACGTCTGGTTCAACAACGTGGAGACCCGCCCGGGACAGGGGTACCCGCGCCGCTACGAGGACCAGGAGACGTGGAAGGGCGGCTGGACGCTCACCCACCGCGGCAGCCTCAAGCTCAAGGCGGGTGGCCGGGTGCAGAAGCTCCTCGGCATCTTCGCGAGCCCCGTGCAGCCCAAGCTCGCCGACTACTACGAGCCCTGGACCTACGACTACCAGACCCTCATCGAGGCACCCCTCGGAGACGACTTCCCGGTCGCCCGGCCGAAGTCGCTCATCACCGGCGAGAACACGAAGATCACGTGGTCGGCCAACTGGGACGACAACCTCGGCGGCGCGAGCGAGATGGGCCACCTCGACCCCATCGTCGCGAAGCTCAACGCCTCGGTGCGGCGCGAGTCGGAGGAGAAGGTCCGCTTCGAGCTCGAGAAGACCTTCATGTTCTACCTGCCGCGCATCTGCGAGCACTGCCTCAACCCGTCGTGCATGGCGTCCTGCCCGTCGGGCGCGATCTACAAGCGCGAGGAGGACGGCATCGTCCTCGTCGACCAGGACCGGTGCCGCGGATGGCGGCAGTGCATCACGGGATGCCCGTACAAGAAGATCTACTTCAACCACAAGAGCGGCAAGGCCGAGAAGTGCACCTTCTGCTACCCCCGCGTCGAGGTGGGGCTGCCGACGGTCTGCTCCGAGACGTGTGTCGGGCGGCTGCGCTACCTCGGCCTCTTCCTCTACGACGCCGACCGCGTCACGGCCGCGGCGGCGACCCCCGACGAGGGCGACCTCTACGAGGCGCAGCTCGACCTCCTGCTCGACCCGAGCGACCCCGAGGTCGTTGCCGCGGCCCGGCGTGACGGCATACCGGACGACTGGATGGACGCGGCGCGGCGCTCGCCCGTCTACGCGCTCGCCAAGACCTACCGGGTGGCCCTGCCGCTGCACCCGGAGTACCGCACGATGCCGATGGTCTGGTACGTCCCACCGCTGTCGCCGATCGTCGACGTCCTCTCGTCGCAGGGTCACGACGCCGAGGACCGGACCGTGCTCTTCGGAGCGATCGAGGCGCTGCGCATCCCCGTCGACTACCTCGCCGAGCTCTTCACGGCCGGCCGCACCGACATCGTCACCGGCGTGCTCCAGAAGCTCGCCGCGATGCGCGCCTACATGCGCGACGTGTCGCTGGGCCGCGACGGCGACCCCGCGATCCCCGCGGCGGTCGGCATGAGCGAGGAGTCGCTCTACGAGATGTACCGCCTCATGGCGATCGCGAAGTACGCCGACCGCTACGTCATCCCCACGGCGCACGTCGAGCGGGCCCACGAGCTCGAGGAGATCGGCTGCTCGCTCGACTTCGACGAGGGGCCGGGCATGTACGAGTCGGGTCCGTTCGGCGAGGCGAGCGGACGTCCGGCACCGGTGGCCGTCGAGACGTTCAACGCGCTCAAGCAGCGGCAGACCTCCGACACGGCCATGGCGACGACCGAGTCCGGCTCCCTGACCGGGCGGGTCAACCTGCTCAACTGGGACGGCAACGGCGCTCCCCCGGGTCTCTTCCCGGGCCGCTCGGACGGGGACGCGCCGTGATCGGCCTGCGCCGGCGGGCGGCACCACGGGACGACCGGGTCGTGCACCTCGTCGCCGGACGCTGCCTCGACTACCCGACCGCCGAGCTCGTCGCCGGGCTTCCCTCGATGCGTGATGCACTTGCGGAGCAGGCCGACTCGGCCGCCGCCACGCCCCTGGCGAGTCTCGTCGCCCACCTCGATGGAGCCCCTCTGGCCGATCTCCAGCGCGCCTACGTCGACACCTTCGACCTCAGCCGCAAGCACGCGCTCTACCTGTCCTACTGGACCGACGGCGACACGCGCCGGCGGGGCGAGGTGCTCGGACGGTTCAAGACGGCATACCGCAGCAGTGGCGCTGTCGTCGACACGCACGGAGAGCTGCCCGACTACCTCCCGATGGTGCTCGAGTTCACCGCACGCGTCGACCCGGAGGCCGGCGTCGCGCTGCTCCAGGAGTACCGCGCGAGCCTCGAGCTGCTGCGGATCGCCTTGCAGGAGAAGAAGAGCGCGTATGCCGCCGCCGTCGTCGCCGTGTGCGCGACCCTTCCCGGGGAGTCCCCGCCCGACCGCGCCGCGGTCATGGAGATGGTCGGGCTGAGCGGACCGCACCCGACGGAGACGGTCGGGCTCGAGCCCTACGACCCGAGGCTCCTTCCGCTGCAACCGGCCTCGACCGGGGCACCGAGGGGTGGAGGGTCATGAGCACGTTCCTCTGGGGCATCCTCCCCTACCTCTGCATCGCGAGCCTCGTCGGTGGCACGGTCTGGCGCTACCGCTACGACAAGTTCGGCTGGACGACCCGGTCCTCACAGCTCTACGAGTCGCGCCTGCTGCGCATCGGGTCGCCGCTCTTCCACTTCGGCATCCTGCTCGTCTTCGTCGGCCACGTCGGCGGACTCGTCATCCCCGAGTCGTGGACCGAGGCCGTCGGCGTCAGCGAGGGGCTCTACCACGTCAACGCGCTGCTCTTCGGCGGTCTGGCGGGGGTCTGCACGCTGGCCGGCATCCTCATCCTCGTCTACCGGCGCCGCACGACCGGGCCGGTCTTCATGGCGACGACGAAGAACGACAAGCTGATGTACGTCCTGCTCGTCGGCGCCATCGTCCTCGGCCTCTGGACGACGCTCGTCAGCGTCGGGGCGGGCAGCGAGGCACACAACTACCGCGAGACCGTCTCGCCGTGGTTCCGGTCGGTGCTGCTGCTGAGCCCGGACGTGACGGCGATGGCGGCGGCCCCGGTGCAGTTCCACGTCCACGCGATCGTCGGGATGCTGCTCTTCGCGCTGTGGCCCTTCACGCGGCTCGTGCACGCCTTCACGGCCCCGCTGCACTACCTCTTCCGGCCCTACATCGTCTACCGGTCGCGCGCCGGCCGGACCTCCGGCAACCGCTCCAGCCGGCCCGGCTGGAGCGGCGTCGGCACCTCCGACCGCGACCGCAGACACTGACCCGACCGACCCTGCCTCGAGGAGAGCCATGAGCACCAGCGCACCGACCGCGTCCACGCCGTCCCCGCCGCAGGTCGGCCTGAGCGGTCAGGGCCGGAACCTCGCCCTCGCGACCTTTGCCTTCGCGGTGACCTTCTGGGCGTGGAACCTCATCGGGCCGCTCGGGGTGAGGTACACCGAGCAGATGCACCTGAGCAGCAGCCAGAAGGCGCTGCTCGTCGCGACACCGGTGCTCGTCGGCTCGCTCGGGCGCATCCCGGTGGGCGCGCTCACCGACCGCTACGGCGGTCGCGTCATGTTCCCGGTGCTGACCCTGCTCACCGTGCCCTTCGTGCTCCTCGTCGCCCTGGCCGGCAACCTCGGGTCGTTCCCGCTGATGCTCCTCTTCGGCTTCTTCCTCGGCATCGGGGGCACGACCTTCGCGGTCGGCGTCCCCTTCGTCAACGCGTGGTACCAGGCGGACCGGCGCGGGTTCGCCACCGGCGTCTTCGGCGCCGGGATGGGCGGGACGGCGCTCTCATCGGCCCTGACGCCGCGGATGGTGACGTGGTTCGGCTACACGCTGACGCACGTCATCATCGCCGTCCTGCTCGTCGCAACCGCCGCGCTGTGCTGGTCCGCCATGCGCAACTCACCGGCCTGGACGCCGAACACCGACCCCGTCGTCCCCAAGCTGGCGGCCGCGATCAGGCTGCCGGTGACGTGGCAGATGTCGTTCCTCTACGCCGTGGTGTTCGGCGGCTTCGTCGCCTTCTCGACCTACCTGCCGACCTTCCTCAAGGACGTCTACGCCTTCGACCTCACGGCAGCGGGTACGCGCACGGCCGGCTTCGCCGTCGCGGCGGTCGTCGCGCGACCCATCGGTGGGGTGCTGTCGGACCGCATCGGGCCGCGCGCGGTCCTCGCCATCTCGCTCTCCGGCACGACCGTTCTCGCGGTCGTCCTGGCATTCCGGCCGCCCCTCGAGGTGGCGGCGGGCCTGTCGTTCGTCGCCATGGCCTTCTTCCTCGGGCTGGGCACCGGCGGCGTCTTCGCCTGGGTCGCGCGCCTCGCACCGCCGGAGCGGGTGGGCAGCGTGACCGGCCTCGTCGGCGCCGCCGGCGGCCTCGGCGGCTACTTCCCGCCCCTCGTCCTCGGGGCGACCTACGACAAGGTCTTCCCGCAGTACGGCTTCGGGCTCGCCCTGCTCGCACTCGTGGCCGCCTGCGCGCTCGTCTTCTCGCAGGTCGGGATCCGCTCGTCCGGCGACCGTCGGCGCACGGCCTGACGGCAGGCACGGTCGCTCGGGGACGCCGGCGACGCCGGCGACGCCAGCGGCGTCACCGGGCACCCGGGGTGCTCGACCCGGGGTGCCCGGCACCCGGCATACGCCAGCCGTGGGGTCAGCCGTCGGCGTGGCCCAGCGCCGGCTCGCTGATGGACGGACGGCCCGTCCCGAGGTGCCCCGCGAAGCCTCGCAGGAAGGTGCCCTCCTCGGCGACGACGGTGAGGTCGTACCACCCGCCGTTGGTCGACGTGTCGACGACGACGGGTCGACGGCCGACCGTGGTGCGGGCGCCGTACGCGTCCTCGACCGTGACGCGGACTCCGCGCGGCGCCTCGACGGTGACCGACAGGCGCTGCGTGCGCCCGACCCGGGTCACCTCGACGCGGATGCGGTCCGTCCTCGTGTCACCCGCGAAGCGCCGGAAGAAGCCGTTCGGCCCGTGCAGGTGGATGTCGTAGTCGCCGTTGACGGGCCACGTCGCCCGCAGCTCGTCGCCGGCACCCACCGTGTAGCTGTGCGGTGGCCCGGCCGGTTCGACGAGCCGTGCCTGGACGTGCGTGCCTCGGCGCCCGCGGTTGTCGAGGTCGACGGTGACGGCCCCGCGGGTCTGCTGCTCACGGACGACGAGGTCGTAGGGGGTCGGGCGCGCCGGGCGCGTCCCCGGCTCCTGCGACGGCATCTTCCCCTCAGCGGGCGGCGTGGGCCGGTACGACGGGTGTCGCTGGTCGTCGAACGGCTTCCAGCTCGTCGTGCTCGGCAGTGCGGGCACCTTCTCCACGGTCTTCGAGAAGTCGAGGGCCGAGGTGAGGTCGCCGGCGACCGACCGTCGCCAGGGCGTGATGTTGGGCTCCTTGACCCCGAAGCGCGTCTCCATGAGCCGGATGACCGACGTGTGGTCGAAGGTCTCCGATGAGACCCAGCCACCCGTGCTCCACGGCGACACGACGAACATCGGCACGCGTGGACCCATGCCGTAGGCGCCGGGGCCGTGCTCGCCGTCGTAGAACTCGTCGGCCGTCGACACCGTCGAGGCGCCAGGGATGACAGGCGAGTTCGCGTGCGGGGGCACGAGGTGGTCGAAGAAGCCGTCGTTCTCGTCGTAGGTGATGAGCAGGACGGTCCTGGCCCAGACCTCGGGATTCGAGGTCAGGGTGTCGAGGACCTTGGAGATGTACCAGGCGCCGTAGTTCGTCGGCCAGTTCGAGTGCTCGCTGAACGCCTCGGGAGCCGCGATCCAGCTGACCGACGGGAGGGTGCCCGCCTCGACGTCCCGGCGCAGCGGCTCGAAGTAGTCCTGCCCGTCACGCGCCCTCGTGCCGCGACGGGCTTTCTCGTAGAACGGGTCTCCCGGCCCGGCGTTGCGGTAGCGGTTGAAGTAGAGCAGCGAGTTGTCACCGTAGTTGCCGATGTAGGGGTCCGACGTCCAGCCCCAGGAGCCGGCGGCGTCGAGCCCGGTGCCCTCGTCCTGGTAGACCTTCCACGACACGCCTGCCTGCTCGAGCCGCTCGGGGTAGGTGCGCCAGTCGTAGCCGAGCTCGTCGTTGTAGAGGACTGGGCCGCCACCCTTGCCGTCGTTGCCCGTCCACCCGGACCACAGGTAGTAGCGGTTCGGGTCGGTGTTGCCGATGAACGAGCAGTAGTAGGCGTCGCACACGGTGAAGGCGTCGGCCAGCGCGTAGTGGAAGGCCGCGTCCTGGCGCTCGAGGTAGGCCATCGTCGTCGTGCCCTTGGCCGGCACCCAGCCGTCGTAGTGCCCTCGGTTGACGGCGGCCTGCCCGTCGGTCCAGCTGTGCGGCAGGCCCTCGAGGAAGGCGGCGCCGAGGTCGTCGACGCTCGGGTGGAAGGGCAGGACGTCGCGGGTGCCGTCGGACTGGTGCCACACGTCCTTGCCGCTCGGGAGCCGGACCGGGTGCGGGTCACCGAAGCCGCGGACACCGCGGAGGCTGCCGAGGTAGTGCTCGAAGGACCGGTTCTCCTGCATGAGCACGACGATGTGCTCGACGTCCTTGAGGGACCCGGTGGCCCGGTTGGCCGGGATGGCGGCAGCGCGGGCGATGCTCTCGTCGAGCATCGTCGCGGCGGCGGCGCCACCGGCGATCTTGAGGAAGCGGCGACGGTCGAGGTCGACCATGGAAACTCCTGGTGGTGTGGGGATTCGGGCAGGGTGAGCGATGGCGTATGCCGGGTGGCTCAGCGCGGCGCGTACGCCTTGGGCAGGCGCATGCCGCGGTCGGCCATGATCGTGCGGACGCGGTTCGGGTAGTCGGTGATGACGCCGTCGACGCCGAGGTCCATGAGGGCGCTGATCGTGGCCGGGTCGTCACAGGTCCAAGGGATGACCTTGAGCCCCCGGGCGTGGGCGGCGTCGACCATGGCCCGGTCGGGGTAGAAGCGGAAGCCGGGGTCGGCGACCGTGCCGTTCTGCGGGAAGCCGTAGTTCGGCGAGAGAGCCGTGAGCCCGGGAACCGCCGCCGCGGCGGTCGCAACGAAGTCACCAGCGAAGTCGTCGGCGTCGACACCGCCGAGCCACGGTGACGCGCCGGGCTTGCCGACCTGGAGGAAGTCGTGGTTCGTCAGGGCGACGAGCGGCCAGGTCGGCGCGAGCCGGTGCATGACGTTGAGGGCGCCCCAGTCGAAGGACTGGATCGTCACCTGGTCCTCGATGCCCGAGGCATGGATCTCCTCGTAGACGCGGCGCACGAAGAGCTCTCGCGGCGCGGTCTGCTCGGGCGCGCCGGCTTCGACCTTCGTCTCGATGTTGAGGGTCACCTGCTTGGCGCGGTAGGACTTCACGAGGTTCAGCACGTCCCCCAGCTCGACCATCCGGAAGCCGGGCACCCGCTCCTGCTCAGGGAATCCGGGCAGCTGCTGATAGCCGCAGTCCATCGTCCGGATCTGGGCGAGGGTCAGGTCCTTGATGTACTTGCCGACGTACGGGTACATCGGGTCACCGGCCGTGACCGGGGCCGTGTCGCGACACTTCTGGACGCTGACCTGACGGTCGTGGTTGACGACGACCTTCTCGTCCTTGGTGACCTGCGTGTCGAGCTCGAGCGTCGTCACGCCGAGGCGCATCGCCTTGGCGAAGCCCTCGAGGGACTCCTCGGTCGTCATGCCGATCCCCCCGCGGTGCGCCTGCAGGTCGAAGTGGGTCTGCTGTGGCAGGACGGCGTGGGAGCCTGTGGCGGCGACCGGGGTGGCGGCGGCGCTCGGGCCGAGGGTCAGTGCTGCCAGGGGGCCGGTCAGGGCCAGGCTGACCAGGAGACGGCGTACGTGCATGGGAGATCCTTCGCTCGGGGCTGGGCTGGCCCCTCGACGCTAGGGACGTCCCGCAGGGCTGTGGTGCCCTCGACGTGGCGCTTCCGTGAACCCTGGCCGAACACGGACGAAGCGGACGCCCAGCGCACGTCCGCCGAAACCGGCACCAGCGCCTTCAGCCCGCGCCGCAGGGACCTGCTTGCCGTCGCCCCGACGCTCCCTCCCCCGGCGGCCCGTCATCCGGGCTCGGGCGTCAGTCCTGCTTCACCGCGGACGCATCGACGCAGAGGACTCCCCTGTTGCCGTCCTGGTCGGCGATCACGGTGAGCGCGGGTGCATCGCTGTCGTCGACGACGGTCCCGCCCGCGGCGAGGACGGCGGCGATCCGTTGCGCGGCCGCCTCGGGCGCGACGTAGACCTCGACGTGGAACCGCTGACCCGTGGTCTGCTGCTCGTCAGCGTCCCCGAACCACAGGTTGGGCACGCGCCTCGTGGCGTCCCGGATCTCGTCACCGGGCGTGCCGCGCCCCTGGGACTCGGCACTCCCCGTCAGGAGGGCGGCCCAGACCGGGGCGATGGTCGACGAGCGCGCGGTGTCGAGGCCGAGCTCGATGTCGCTGACCGACGCCGGGTCGGCCCGGAGCCGTGGTCGGCGGCGATCTCGGTGATCCGTCGGGCGAGGTCGACGTCCTGCTGCGTCACCCATTCGACGACGTGCTCGGTGCCTTCGTCGTCGCGGTAGATGGCGTCGTCGCTGACCAGCTTGAGGTCGACCCACTCCGTGCCGATCGACACGTGCGGGTGGTGCTGGAGCGTGTCACCCGCCTCGCCCACGGCGGCGACGAACCGGACGCCGGTGCCGAACCCGTCGACCACGTATCGGGCGTGCAGTCCCTGGGCCAGCTTGCGCCAGTCGGTCAGGTCGGCCTCGGCGATCTGTGCGCCCCTCAGCATGTCCATAGACGGGGACCATAGCTGCGATCACCACGGTTGACGGCTCGGAGACATCGGTCCGTTTCCGTCGTCGTCGCAACCGTTCGCGGTTGGGTCCCGTCGACACCGGACGCCGCCACCATCGCTGTGAGCGGTGGCCGACTCCGAGCCGCGGGGCTCAGGGCACCGGGAAGTCGCTCGGAGCGCCTTCGCCGGTCGCCCCGTCGACGTGCTCGCGGAGCAGGTCGGCGTGTCCGGTGTGGCGGGCGTACTCCTCGATCATGTCGGCCAGCAACCGGCGCAGGCTCATCCCGTCGTGGGTCGTCTGGTCCAGGCCGCCGCGCGACAACGCCTCCGTCAGCGACGCCCGGGAGCGGTGCACGGTCTCGACCCAGAGCGCACGCAGGGCGTCAGGGGTGTCGTCGGCCGCCGTGGCCCAGGCCCAGTCGTCCCAGTCCCTCTCGAGGTCCAGCGCGTCGAAGGGCGACATGAACGCACGACCGGCGAGCCGGTGCTGGAAGTAGAGCTCCTCGACCCAGGCCAGGTGTTTGAGCAGACCGCCGAGCGTCACCGAGGACGCCCCGAGCCGAAGACTCATCCCCGCGGCGGCGACGTCCGCGCACTTCCACGCGAAGGTCAACCGGTTTCGTTCCAGGGTGATCACGGCCGTGTCGACCTCGTCGCCGCGCATGAAGCGCTCGACGTCCCACTCTGGTGGCTGGCCGGGCGTGAAGCCGAAGGTGCTCGTCATACGTCCACACTAGAAAGGCATCCGGACGAGAGACGTCCGCAAACCCGGTCGACCGCGAAGTGGTCGACATCCCGGCGAGGCCGAGACGGCATACGTCGTGCCGAGAGCTCGGCGACCGCCTCCGGGCGGCAGGAGCGCTCAGCCGTCCCGGGTCAGCTCGAACAGTTCGCAGGACGTGTCCATGTAGCGGGTGGTCGCGCCCAGGTGGCGCATGCCGATGCGCCGGCAGACGGCTTGCGAGGGGTGGTTGTCGGGATGGGTCACGGCGATGATCCGGCTCTGGCCGCGCGCGACCGCGTCGACGGATGCGGCGCGCGCAGCCTCGGTCGCGTATCCGTGGCCCCACGTGTCCGGATGCAGGTGCCAGCCGATCTCGACGTCCGCGGGGTCGGATGGATCTTCCCCTGCTGACAGTGGAATGGGTTTGAGCAGAAGGTTTCCCAGCCGCGCGCCGGCCTGGTCGGTGATGACCCAGATGCCGTGGACGGGGTGCTCGCTGATGGCGCGTCGGCGTTCGATCGAGGCGAGCGCCTGGCTACGGGAGGTCATGGTCGTGGGGTCGGCCCCCAGGTAGCGCACGACCTCCCAACGGCCCTCGAGGTCGAGGAGGAAGTCGGCGTCGCCGGCTTCCCATGGTCTGAGAACCAGTCGCGCCGAGGTGATGGTCCGCATGGGCGCAACCTAGCGAACGACCCGAGTCGGTCGCGGGGGTGCTAGGGCCGCATCAGTTCCGTGAACACCGGCTCGTTTCGAATCGGATCCAGGTCGGAGTCGTTCCTTGCCGACTCCCTGAACTCGTCCGACAGCTCGATGGCGTGCTGGAGGTGCTCGAGTGCCTCGCTCGTCCGACCGCACTGACTCTCGCAGCAGGCGAGATTGAAGAACAACATGGGGTACTGCGGGTTGGCACGGACCAACGCTGCTAGACGGGCGGCGACCTCGGCGTACTCCCCCGCCTGGTACCGGGGGGCCAGTGGAGCCCACAGTTCCCAACCTCGGGCCGCGTAGGCCCCTCCTGGCGTGCCCTCGATCGCCAGGAGGGTCGTGTCGCCTTCGAGGGCTGAGGCCTTGCGCCCGGTGCCGGGAGGAGCGAAGACCAGGGTGCCGGTCGGCGCGTCGACCCGGTCCCCGTCGACCTCGAACACCGCATGACCGTGCAGCACGAGGAACAGTTCCTGGTCAGCGGCCGGGTCGTCTTCGTCGTGTTCGTTGATGAGGACGTCACCCGCCGTGCGGGCGGTCCACACCGTGGCCCCGAAGGCCGAGATGCCCAGGTGGTGGCGGACAGGTCGGTAGTGGGCCCCTGCGTCGCTGAACTCATCGATCTCATCCAGGTGGGCGATTGCGTAGCCGGTCATGGCCCAGCTCCTTCGCATGGCGAGCGTTGCCTGCCACGTTACGGGCCCTTCAGGACGGTCGGCTTCCGGAAGGTTGCGGGAACCGCAGGTCACTCGCTCTGCCGGAGCCGCTCATCGGCAGTCGCATGACGGGTATCCGTGCCTCGTGTGAGGCTGCCGACAGGGCGGCTCGAGTTGCCTCGCCCACGGGCTACCGTGGAGCAAGAGGCGTGCGCGGAGCGCGCTGAGGGGCGCCGCTCGAGCGCACGCCTCGTCGCCGAGGAGGTTGGTAGCCCATGGCTGCCCAGCGCGTCGCCGGTCGGGTCGAGAACAGGGTCCGGGGCACGGGATCACCCCCCGGAGGCGCGATCGCCCTGCTGCGCGCGGGCCCGCGACTGACCGCTGCCCGCGTGCTCTCGGTCCTGGTCCTCGCCCTGATGCTCGTCCAGTCTCTTCTGGGACTGCTCGTGCCCGGCCTCTACCCCGAGCAGGCCTGGGCGATAGCCGCACTACGCGGCAACGACCTCGTGACGCTGGCAGTCGTCGTGCCCGCGCTCGCGCTGAGCTTGTACCTCAGCGCAACCCGCGCCTCGGCCACGTCGGTCGCCGTGTGGCTCGGCCTGCTCTTCTACGGGATCTACAACTACGCCTACTACGCCTTCGGCGCCGCGTTCAGCGACGTCTTCCTCCTTCACGTCGCCGCCTTCTCGGCCTCGACGTACGCCCTGATCCTGCTCGGGTCGAGCCTCCGGGTCGAAGCCACGGCTGCTCGGATCCGCACCGGCCCGCCAGCACGGTTGGTCGCGGCCTTCACGATGCTGCTCGGGGCGGGGCTCGTCGCCGCTTGGGGGACCCTGTCGGTCCGGTTCGCCGTGACCGGCCTCCTGCCCGTCGACGTCATGCCACCGCAGGCGGTCCACCTCGTCTACGCCCTCGACCTCGGCGTTCTCGCGCCGGCCTTCCTCCTCTCCGGCGTCCTGCTGTGGCTCTGCCGCCCCTGGGGCGCCGTGCTCGCTGCGGCGGCCAACGTCTCTGCCGCCGCCTACCTGCTCGTCCTCGAGGTGGGCGGAGGCTTCCAGTCGAACGCCGGGATCGGCACGGCCACGTGGGCCTCGGCCCCCGCGATCGGTGGCACCGTGCTGTGTCTCCTCGCCGCGGTCACACTGCTCACCGGGAAGTCGCGGGCTGGCGCACCACGGGGGCCGTCGGGGACGCATTGACCCAGAGACGGGTGCGCGTCACCGAGACGTCTGAACGGCGACTTCCGGCGTCCTCCCAGAGCAGCGGGATCACGACGGCTCGACCGGCTTCACTGGCTCTCAGGCGGCCACATCACGTGAAGCCCTTACTGCCTGGGCCGGTATCGCAGGGCGACCGCCCCCGACCGGAACTCTTGGCGATCCACGAGCTCCAGCTGGACGCGCTCGCGCAGACCGGCGAGCAAGGTCGGCCCGTGTCCGGCAAGGACCGGCTGCACGACGAACGCGTACTCGTCGATCAGTCCCAGATCTGCCAACGCCAGGGGAAGCGTCACGCCACCCACGAACAGACCCTCGCCTGGCTCCTGCTTGAGCCGCTGAACCGCTTGCCCCACGTCGCCTCGCACCAGCTCCGCATTCCAGTCGACCCCGCTCAGCGTGCTCGACACGACGTGCTTCTTCGTCCGGTTGATGGTCTCGGCGAACGGGATCTGCCACTCATCCATCCAGTCAGGCCACGTGCCCGTGGCCGGCTGCCGCCACGCCGACTCCATCATCTCGTAGGTCACCCGGCCGAACAGCAGGGCATCGGCTCGTTCCAGCTCGGCCGTCCAGTAGCGCATCGACTGCTCGTCGGGGGGTAGCCCCGCCTCGTGATGGCAGCAGCCGTCGAGTGTGACGTTGATCGAGTATCGAAGTGGTCTCATCTCGTTGCTCTCCCTTGAGGCGCGCAGCGCGTCTTCACCGGACCGTACTCAAACTCCCCCGGCCGGGCCACCGACGAGGTTCAGGGGCCGCTTGCTCGGCCGCCAAGATCGGATTCGCCGTACACAGGGGCCGATGGAGAGTGCCGACAGTCAGGCGCCGGCCTGCGCAAGCTCCTTCGGCTCGGTGACGGGGTCGTCGGAGAGCATCTGACGTCGGGCGATGGTGCGCAGATCCTCGCGGCCCTGCTCGTCGAGCGGCTCTCCGTTGGCGAGCTCCACCTCGACGACCAGCCACTGCCAGAGCTCTCGCACGAAGGCTCGGAACTGCTCGCGACCCCGGTCTGTCAGCTCCATCCGACTGTCCACCGCCTGGAGCAGCCCGCGCATGACGCAGTCGTCGAGCGCCGGTTGGATCAGGGCCATCGGCACCCGGTGGGAGGAGGCGATGTCGTAGGGGTCTGCCGGGCCGTGCACATGGATCTGTTGGATCGCGACCTGGCGCAGGGTCCAGACCTGGACGCCGTCGAGCCCGGACTGGGAGGACAGCAGCAGCCTCTCGGCGGCCTCGGGCAACCGAGTCCGCAGGATCCGCACGACCTGGCCCTCGAGCTGCTCCTGCGCCGAGCGCTGGTCCGGGATCGCGAAGGCCGGTCCGATCTCGGAAGCCCCTGGCTGAGTCAGCCCGCGCATCGCGACCTGCTTGAGGAACAACGCGACCACGAAGGCCAGCACGGCGACGGGGATGGCGGAGGCGAACACGTACTGAAGCGTGTCGGCATAAGCCGCCACGACCGCAGCCTGTTGAGCCGGCGGCAGGCCCTGGACAGCCGCGGGCGAGGTGACCTGTGTCGGGTCCGCGCCGGTGGCAACGACGGCCTTGGCCAGGTTGGGAGCCAGCTGGTTGGCGTACAGCGTGCCGAACGCGGCCGCCCCGAACGAGCTTCCCATGGTCCGGAAGAAGGTGACTCCCGACGTCGCCACCCCCAGGTCGCGGTACTCCACCGTGTTCTGGACGATGATCGTCAACACCTGCATCGACAGACCGATGCCGACACCGAGCACGAGCATCGCGCCGGACGTCTCAAGGGTCGTCGAGTGCTGGTCGAGCCGCGAGAGCAACCACATCCCGACCGCCATCACCACCGAGCCGACGATCGGGAAGACCCGGTAGCGGCCGGTCTTGCTGACCACGTTGCCGGCACCCACCGACGCCACGATGAGCCCGAGCACCATCGGCAGTGTCCGCAGCCCGGACACCGTGGCACTGACGCCTTGGCAGAACTGCAGGTACGTCGGAAGGAACGTCATGCAGCCCAGCAGAGCGAAGCCGACGATGAAGCTGAGAACCGAGCTCACGCTGAACACGTTCCGCCGGAACAGTCTCAGCGGAAGGATCGGCTCGGCCGCTCGGTGTTCGGCCACGACGAAGCAGCCCAGGAACACGACGCCCCCGAGGACCAGCCCGATGATGGTCGGCGATCCCCAACCGTACTCAGACCCGCCCCAGCTCGTCGCAAGGATCAGCGCGGCCGACCCGAGCGAGATGAAGACGATGCCGAAGGTGTCGAAGATCGGGCGCCCGGAGGTCGGCACGGACGGGAGGAACTTGACAGCCAACGGGATGATGACGAGTGCGATCGGGACGTTGACGTAGAAGACCCACTGCCACGACAGGTGGTCGGTGAAGAAGCCGCCGAGCAGAGGCCCGAGCACCGTCGTTCCCCCGAAGACCGCGCCCATCGCGCCCTGGTACTTGCCCCGCTCACGCAACGGGATGATGTCGGCGATCATGGCCGTGGCGGTGATGGTCAGGCCGCCTCCACCGATGCCCTGCAGGGCGCGTGACGCGATGAGCCAGGTCATCGAGTGGGAGAGCCCGGCCAGCATCGAGGCGACGGTGAACAGCACGATGCTGCCGATGAAGATCGACTTCCGGCCGAACAGGTCCCCGAACTTGCCACCGAGGATCGTGGCGATGGTCTGGGTCAGCAGGTACGCCGTCACCACCCAGCTCATGTGCTGCGCACCACCCAGGTCGCCCACGATCGTCGGCAGAGCAGTGGCCACGATCGTCCCGTCGAGCGCCGCCAAGAGCATCCCGCCCATGATCAGCGCGAAGGCGACGTTGCGCTCCGACGAGCCCAGCAGCGGCGGGTCGCCGACCTCGGTCAGATCGTCCTCGGACGCCTCCACCTGGCTCATTTGCTCACACTAGGCCCGAACCACCGGGCCCGCCCCTCCATCGAAGCCACCGTTGCCCCCCCGGGGTTGACCGATGCTCTACAGCCCGAACGTGTGCCACTCGCCTTCGGAAACCACCTCGACACAGTCGCCGATGACCTTGATGGCGGTCTGCTCGTCGATGACATAGGCCGGGCCGCCGATCTCAGTGGCCCACCGCTCCGCGTCCGCAAGGGTGTTCGTCGGAAAAGCGTTCAAGTGAGGGAAGATCGCGAACTCCACGAGCCCCAGAGTCCGATCGTCGCTTGCCGCCGGCCACTTGACGAAGTCCGAACCGATGCGGGGCGCCATGACCATGCTCCCGGCGCTGACTCCGACCCAGGTCGTGTCGGTCAGGGAGGACAGCTGGTCGACCAGGCCGGATTGCCGCAGCCAGTGACACAGGTACGCGGCATCGCCGCCGTCGACGAGCAGAACGTCGGCCTCACGGATCCATTCGACCCATCGCTCCGTGCCGATGGTGGGTAGGGCGGTGAGCTCGAGGACACCCACGGACTTCCACCCCAGCGAGGTCATGGCGTCTCCCGGGTCCCCGCCCGTGACGAATCGGTGCACCGACCGCGGCCCGCACATGGGGTGCCCCCATTGGGCGGTCGGGATGCAGAGCGCGGCAGACTCGGAGATCGGCTTGCCCAACATGCCGACGAGCGCATCGCGAATGCTGGTGTTCGTGACGCCGCCCGAGGTGAGAAGCAGCTTCATCGCTGGGGCTCCTTGGTGTGGCTGGACTTCGGGACAACGGACGGGCCGGCGGAGGCGCCCCGGACGTTGACGGGTGTTGACACCGTACACACAGACCGGCGGTCGGCGGGAACCAGTGCAGGGTGACGCCCGCTCCGCTCACGTCTGCGCGCCGACCGGCTCGGACGCGCGGGCGAGGCTGGCACCCAGCGTGGCGGCATACGTCCCCACCCAGCGGCGGACGTGCTCTTCCTGGTCGGCGACCTCGCTCTCGAGCAGCGCAACGGTGGGCGTGGGCACGTCGGCACCGAGCTCGACGAGGAGGTCGCGCAGCGCGGTCGCGACGGCGTCGCGGTGAGCGGGGGCGCTGGCGATCGCCACCGGCACCGCCGCGACCCCCGCGAGGTCGCCTTGGCTCAGGTGGTCGAGAAAGAGCTTGAGCAGCCCGCTGTAGGTCGCCTTGTACGTCGGGGTCGCCACGACGAGCAGCCCGGCGCGCCTCACGACACCGAACGGGTCCTCGACGGGAGCCGAGGCCCGCGCCACCTCGGCCCCGAAGGTGACGCCGACCGCGTCGCCCAGCTCGATGACGACGGGCACCCCCAGGCGTATGCCGTCCGGCGCGGCTCGTCCGTCCGCCTCCACCGTCTCGGCTAGCGAGCGCACGACGAGGTCCGCCAGGGCTCGCGTGCGCGAGCCGACCCGCGGGTTGCCGACGAGCTCGACGACCTCGACCACCGTGCCAGCGGCCGCAGGCGTCGCCGTCACGCGCTCGCCCTGACGCCGGTCCGCAGGGGCTCGGCCGACGCACCGTGAGCGGCCGACACCCCTGTCCCCCAGTCGGATGCGGGCCGCGCTGGCCCCAGGCCGAGGTGATCCCGGAGGGTGGCACCCTCGGCGTAGTCGCGGCGCAGGACGCCGCGCTCCTGCAGCAGCGGCACCACCCGGTCGGCGAACTCGTCGAGTCCGCCCGGGGTGATGTGCGGGACGAGGATGAAGCCGTCACTGATCTCGGTCGCGACGGCGTGCTCGAGGGCGCGGGCCACGGTCTCCGGTGAGCCGACGAAGGTCTGGCGACCGGTCAGCTCGATGACGACCTCGCGGATGCTGAGCCCCTTGGCCTCGGCCACGGCTCGGTAGCGGGCCGCCTCGGCAGCGGGGTCACCGACCTGCCGGGCGCGGCCGCGGACGATCGAGGACGCGTCGGAGACGATCGGGTCGACGGTCGGCAGCGGGCCGTCAGGGTCGTAGTCGGACAGGTCGCGGTTCCAGACCTGCTCGAGCAGGAGGATCGCCGTCTGCGGGCTCACCTGCTGGCGCCGCACCTCGGCCGCCCGGGCGACGGCCTCGGCGTCGGTGTCACCGAGCACGAACGTGGCAGCCGGGAGGATCTTGAGGTCGTCCGGCCGCCGGCCGTAGCGCTCGAGCCGTCCCTTGACGTCGCGGTAGAACTCGCGCGCGCCGTCCCCGGTGGAGTGGCGGCTGAAGATGGCGTCCGCACTGCGCGCTGCGAGCTCGCGGCCGTCGCTCGAGTCGCCGGCCTGCAGGACGACGGGATGGGCCTGTGGGCTCCGGGGCACGGTGAAGCGGCCGGCGACGTCGAAGTGCTTGCCGCGGTGCTCGAAGGTCCCCGCGGAGGCATCGGACAGGAAGTCGGCCCCGTCCGCCCGCACCGCGTCGACCGGCCAGGAGTCCCACAGCTCGCGGGCCGTCGCGATGAACTCCTCGGCGCGCTCGTAACGCTCGGCGTGCGGGAGGAACCCTCCGCGCCGGAAGTTCTCACCCGTGAAGGCGTCGGAGCTCGTCACGACGTTCCACGCGGCGCGTCCTCCGGACAGGTGGTCGAGGGTCGCGAACTGGCGCGCGACCTCGTAGGGCTCGTTGAACGTCGTGTTGATCGTGCCGGCGAGACCGAGGTGCTGCGTCACCGCAGCCAGCGCGGCGAGGACGGTGAACGTGTCGGGCCGGCCGACGACGTCGAGGTCGTGGATCCGACCTCGTTGCTCTCGCAGCCGCAGCCCCTCCGCGAGGAAGAGGAAGTCGAACCGGCCGCGCTCGGCCGTCTGCGCGAAGTGGGTGAACGACGACAGGTCGATGTGGCTGCCCGAGGCCGGGTCGCTCCACACCGTCGTGTTGTTGACCCCCGGGAAGTGGGCGCCGAGGATGACCTGCTTGCGGTGCTGCGTCATGGGAGCTCCCTTCTCACGCCGACGCGGCGGCGTAGCGGTTCACGGCGACGGACAGGCCGAGGCGCTCGCGCAGCGTGCCGGGGTCGTATGCCGTCCGGAAGGCCCCAGCGCGCTGGAGCGCGGGCACGAGCTCGTCCACGACCGCGGTGAGGTCGCCCACGACGACGGCCGGACGCAGCCGGAAGCCGGCGTAGCCGACGTCGTGCCAACGGAGCAGGAGCGACGCGAGGTCGGCAGCGGTGCCCGTGAAGACGTGGGCATCGGACGTCAAGGGCGACCCCGCGGCCTCGTCGAGCCGCCGTCGCCGGGTCCGGGCTGCGTCTGTCGTGCTCCCCAGGACCACGACGAGGTCGGCGAAGACCGTGAGGGGACGGGCGTTGCGCCCGACCCGCGCCTCTGCCCCTCGGACCTCGCCGAGGATGCTCGCGGCCTGCTCGTCGTCGTGCGGCGTCACGAAGACGACGTCCGCCGACCGGGCCGCCAGCTCGTACGGGATCGTCTGGTGCGCCAGGGCGGTGACGACGGGCTGCCCCTGTGGTGGTCGCGGCGTGATCGACGGGCCTCGGACGCTGAAGTGCCGGCCCTCGAAGTCGACATGGTGCAGCCGGTCCCGGTCGACGAACCGCCCGGTCGTGACGTCGCGGATCTCGGCGTCGTCCTCCCAGCTGTCCCAGAGCCGCCGGACGACCTCGACGTGGTCGGCAGCCTCGTCGAAGCGCTCGCGCACGGCAGCGCGGCCCTCGGGACTGGAGGCGAGGTCCCGTCGGATCGGGGGGAGGGTGCGACGACCGACGTTGCCGGTCTCGCCGCGTGTGCCACCCACCTGCACCCGCCAGCCAGCACGACCGTGGCTCACGTGGTCGAGGGTGGCGACGGCCTTGGAGACGTGGAACGGCTCGGTGTGGGTCGTCGTGACGGTCGGGACGAGGCCGACGTGCCGCGTCAGGGGCGCGACCGTGGCTGCGACGAGGAGGGCGTCGAGCCGCCCGCGCACCTGGTCGGTGCGCGTGTCGACGTCGTCGGAGAAGGGGTCCGCCGACTGGAGATCGAGACTGTCCTCGATCGTCACGAAGTCGAGCAGGCCGCGTTCGGCCGTGGTGGTGAGGTCGGCCCAGTAGCGGGCGGTGAGGAGGTCGTCCGGCCGCGCACCAGGCTCGCGCCACGCTGCCGGGTGCCATCCCGCACCGTCGAGGGCGACGGCGAGGTGGATCGGCGTGGCGTTCGGAGTGAGGCCAGTCACCAGTCGACTCCCTTCTGCTGCAGCTCGATCGGCCGGAGGTTCGTGCCGGTGAGCGCGTACGTGGTCATCTCGGTGAGGCGCGGGGAGTACACGTGCAGGCTCACCGCCGGGTCCGGGCCCTCGTTGCTCACGTGGTGCACGTAGCGATGTCCGAACGTGCGCTGCTGGCCGGGCCGCAGCCGGCCGACGTCCACACCGACCTGCGGGGTCCGGTCGGGACCGTCCAGATCGGCGACGCGCTCGCTCAGCTGTCCCTGCAGGACGACGAACGAGCCGGCGCTCTGCCCGTGGTCGTGCCACTCCGTCGCTTGGCCGGGGAGCCAGGTGAGCAGCCAGGCCTCGTGGTCGGGCTCGGCGGCGATCCGGGCGTAGTAGCGGCTGATGGGGTCGAAGTCGACGAGGCCGGCCCAGAGGGCACGGTCGCCCGCGAGGCGCCGAGCCGTCTCCGCGAGGTTGACGGCGGTCCGTGGTGCGAACGTCGATGGCGTCCCGGTGCCGGGCGCAGAGAGCGTGGTGAGGGCGGTGGTCCGGTCGGGGCGGGTGCGCAGAGGCATGGCAAGGCTCCTGAAGGTGTGCGGGTGGGTCGAGACGGACTACGGGGACGCCGCGCGCCACAGCAGGACCCAGTGGGGCTGCCGACACTGCGCATGCGGTCGTCTGGTCGTCAGTCCCGACAGAGGGCGCTGCTCACCCGGGAGAGGTCGACGTGCCGGCGGCGGTGAGCCCACAGGGCGTGGCCGCGGGATCGCCGTTCGGTGGTGTGCGTCATGGGAACCCTTGTGTCCGTGGGGCCCTCGTCGAGCCCGCGCTTGCGTCGACCGAGGGGTCGACGCCTGGTCCTCACCCGGGGCACCCCACCGCGGAGGAGGGTTGCCGCCCAGCAAGCCGGGGCTTGTCGCTGGGACTCATGACCTGCAGAGAAGATAACATACCTATTTGGTAGGGATAGCGGGCGACCACTCCCTGAGATGCCACCGAGGCCACGGACCGTCGGGTTCCTCGTCGTGACGGTGCTGCCCGCTGGTGACGTCAAGGACACCGCGTCAAAACTCGTCGACCCGGTGCTCGTCATCGTCGTGTCACTCATGGTGCTCCCGGCCCCGGTCGGCTTCGTCCGGACCATGCTGCGCGAGCTGCTCGAGATGAGGCCTCCCCCCGAGATCGAGCACCCGGCCCGTCAGGCCGTCACCGAGCGGCTGCGCCACCTGAGTGTGGCCACCTGGATCAACGTCGAGCTCTCCTGCGACCCCGCCTGGCAGCAGGGCTGAGGGGGTCTGCAGATCGGTGCCGATCACCCACGGAGGGGGAATCGGCACGCCCCGCTCCCCCGGCACGATCGGGAGACGACCAGCCCGCCACCACGAGGAAGATGAGGCCGCTGTGAACCCGGTGCTCGCGTTCGTCATCGTCATGCTCGTCTGGACCGTGAGCGACCTCGTCGCGAAGAAGACGAGGTCGCTGCTGTCCTCGCTCTTCGTCGCTTCGATCATCTTCTTCGTCGGCTTCCTCACCGACATCTTCCCCGAGGACCTCCTCGCGAGCTCGAGCCTGCTCGCGCTCGCCGGCGTCGTCGTCGGCTTCGTCATCGTCCACCTCGGCACCATGATCAGCCTCGACGACTTCAAGAAGCAGTGGAAGACGCTGCTCGTCGGCATCGCCACTGTCATCGGCATCGGACTTGCCCTGCTGCTGGCCGGATTCATCTTCGGGCCTCGGATCACGGGCTCCGCGGCCGACGGCTATGCGCAGGCTCTCGACTTCGTGATCGCCGGCACCGGCGCCTTGAGCGGGGGCACCATCTCGGTCCTCATCGTCCAGGAGGCGGCCCTCGGCGTCGGCCTGACGAGCATCGCCGTCTTCCCCGTCCTCATCGCCGCGCTCCAGGGGCTCATCGGCTTCCCGCTCACCTCGATCATCCTGCGCCGCGAGGCCGCCCGGCTGAAGGAGGAGTACCGAGCGGGCACGCTGGCGCCGGTGGTGGCCGCGGGGGCCGCCGCCGCCAGCGGCGGGGGCGATGGCGGCGGCAGCAAGGGCGACGCCGGCAGCAGCGGGGACGGCGCCACGCCGCCCGCCGAGCCCGTGCCGGAGACGAAGCTGCCCGGCGCCCTCCGCACGACGGCCGGCACCCTCTTCATCGTCGGGGTCGTCGTGCTCATCAGTCTGGGCATCAACAACGTCACCGACGGCATCCTCAACACGTTCGTCGTGGCCCTGCTCTTCGGCATCGGCCTGCGCACGACGGGGATCTTCAAGCCGTCGGTCCTGTCGGGCATCGACGCCTTCGGTCTCATGATGATCGCCATCATGATCCTCGTCTTCGGACCCCTGGCGACGGTGAAGCCCAGCGACGTGTCAGCGCTGGCCGTGCCGCTGCTCATCGCCTTCGCCTTCGGGATCGTCGGGATCGCGAGCTTCTCGGCTCTTGTCGGCAAGCTGCTCGGCTACAGCGTGTCGATGTCCGTGGCGATCGGGCTCACCTCGCTCTACGGCTTCCCCGGCACGATGATCCTGTCCCAGGAGGCCGCCAAGGGAGCCGGAGAGACCCCCGAGGAGGTGGCCGCGATCGAGAACGAGATCCTGCCCAAGATGATCGTCGCCGGCTTCTCGACCGTGACGATCACGTCGGTCATCGTCACGAGCATCATCGCCGGCCGGATCGGTGGCGGCTGAGCCGTCGCGTTCCTGCTCCGGTCCCGGTCAGGGGGCCATCGCGGCATACCCGGTGGCGTCGTGGATCACCAGCCCGGCGTACGTCGCAGAGGCGCTCGCGCCGGAGTTCACCTGGGCCAGCTGGGCCTCCATGGCGGTGCGGGTCCAGCCGTAGAACGTCTGCTTCGTGTCGACGGCCGTCGCGCCGAGATAGTTCGTCTCCTGGCCGAGGCGCACGGGCTTGCCGAGCGCGGCGCCGGCGGCGAGCGCGGGGGTCGCGACGTCGAGAGTCCCGTCCGTGCCGGCCGCGGTGTTGCGGTAGGACATCACCGTGACGCCGGCCGTGCGCTTCATGATCTCCCGGTCGAGGGTCGAGGCCGCCCCCGTGGAGGCGACGGCGTGGACCGTGTTGAACCAGAAGGGGATGTCGGCCTCGATGGGGTAGGTGCCGGCATTGGCCTTGAGCTTGTCGAGCAGCGTGAGGTACTTGCTGACGACGGTGGCCTGGTCGGTCCCCCAGGCGGAGGTCGAGTAGGGCTCGACGTCGACGTGGATGCCCGTGAAGAGGCCCGAGCTCTTGGCCGGCTTGAGCCAGTAGGTGACGACCCACGTCGGGTTGTAGACCCAGCCGGGGTCGCCCCCGAGCGCGTCCACCCGGATGCCGGCAGCGCGGGCCCGGTCGCTCAGCGCCTTGATGTTCGGCAGCTGGCTCGAGGTGGTGAGGTTCGGCGGGACGGCGACGAAGAGCTGGTCGATGCCGGCGCTCACGGCGAGGTCGACGGTGGCCGCAGGGGTGCTCGTGTCCCACACCCACATGGCCCGAGTGTCCTGGGCCGCGGACGCGACGGCGGTCACCGTCCCGGCCTGGGGAGCTGCCGCGGCGACGGGAGCCATGGCGACCAGCGCGGCAGCCGAGCCCGCCAGTGCGAGAGCCGCGGCGACGAGGCGGGTGGCGCGGGCACGAGGGGTGCTGAACATGTGAGAGCTCCGGGACGAAGGGCGGGGACCAGCCCTCCGAATTGTCCGGATTGCTCAAGACTCGCGCAGGCGTTTCGCAAGATTGCCGCAAGTTTCGCAAAACACCCTCTTGCCCCCACGCCGAACCCCCCGAACCGTCAGGCAGGGTCGGCCTGGGCTCGCTCGACGAGGATCGCCAGACGCCGGAGCGCCTCCCGGTTGCGGCGGTCGAGCAGCACGTCACGGACCGGCTTCGGGACGAGCAGCGCGGGCCCCTTCGTCGCGTCCTCCTCCATCGTCACCTCGGTGTCGGCCCCGCTCGCGCGGCAGGTGATCCGCACGACGCCCTCACCGGACGGCCACGCACGCACCGTGAGCTCGAGCAGGTCTGGCCGCTCGCAGCGCCGCACCGTCGTCGTGTCGTCGATGAGGAGCGGCCAGGCGCCGACGGAGTGGTGGATGTGCGTCTCCGGTGCCGGCCAGCCGGGAGTCACGTCGCGCACGCGGGAGGCGCCGACGACCCACTGGCTGTAGCTCCACCCGTCGGCGAGGACGTCGAAGACCGCCTCCGGTGTGCCGTGGACGGTCCGTGTCGTGGTGCTCATGTGCGCCTCCAGGGCAGTTGGATCTTGTGGTGCCACAGGGCGGCCCGTGCGGCATTCGCGCCACAGGCACCGTGGACGCCGCCGCCCGGGTGGGCCGAGGCGGACGCGAGGTAGAGGCCCTTGACCGGTGTCTCGGCACGTCCGGAGCCGGCGACGGGCCGGAAGACGAGCTGCTGCTGGAGTCCCGCAGTGCCGCCGTTGATGGCTCCCCCGACGAGGTTGGCGTCGCGGGCCTCGAGCTCGCGCGGGCCGAGGACCCGTCTCGCCGTGATGCGGTCACGGAACCCGGGTGCCCGGTCCTCGATGCGCTGCTCGATGCGTTCGGCCATCGCCTCGAGGTCACCCTCGTCCCACGTGCCGCGCACCTCGCGGACCCTAGGCCGGCCGGCTGCCGCATCACCCCGAACCCGTTGGGGCACATGGGTGTACGCCCAGAGAGCCTCTCCCCCGGTCGGCACTCTCGAGGCGTCGGCGACGCCCATCTGGCCGACGAGGAGGAAGGGCTTGTCGGGCACGAGCCCGGCAGCCACCTGTCCCCCGGTCAGCGTCATCTCATCCATCGAGTCCGCGACGTGGACCGTGCCGGGAGCCGCAGCAGGTGCGCCCTGCCACGGGACCGGTCCGTCGAGCGCCCAGTCGACCTTGACGGTGGAGGGGTCCCACTCGAATCGCGCCATCCGGTGGCGCAGTCGTGACGGCAGGACACCCCACGGCACGAGCCCCCCGTAGAGGGCGGGCGCCGACACGTCGGCGAGGACGGCGCGGCGTACGTGGATCTCGCGCGACGCGGTCCGCACCGCGACCGCGCGACCGCCCTGAACGCGTACGCCCTCGGCTCGCTCGCCGAGGCAGAGCTCGCCTCCCTGCGACTCGAGCCGACCCACCATGGCCGTCGCCAGGCGGCCGGCCCCGCCGCGTGGGACGGGGAAGCCGACGGACTGGCCCAGCAGCGCGAGGAGCAGGCCCATGGCCGCCGAACCCGGCGACTCGAGACCGATGTCGGCGTGTCCGGCGTTGCCGGCCACGAGCATCCGTGCCGCCTCCCCGCGGAAGAGCCGCTCGGTCAGGCTGCGGGCCGGCATCGTCATCTCGCGCAGCAGCTCCAGGCCGCCCGGTCGGAGCACCTGACGGGCCAGACCCGCGCCGCCGCGCACGGGTGGGAAGGGGCTGAGGAGTCCACGCAGCACGTCGTCGCCGACACGGTCCCACGTCTCGCAGAGGGCCAGCCACGCCTCGCCGTCGCCGGGTGCGTCCTCGTCGAGCGCCGAGGCGGTGGCCGCCCGGTCCCGGTGCAGCACCCCCCACCGGCCGTCACCGAAGGAGTGGCCGAGGACGGACGGGGCGTGCGACCACTCGAGCCCGTGCTCCTCGAGACGGAGCCCGCGGATCGTCGGCGACGCAGCGGCCAGGGGGTAGAAGGAGCTGAAGGTGTCGTGCACGTGTCCGGGCGCGACGGCGTCGTCGCTGGACACCGCTCCCCCCGGCCGGTCCTGCTCCTCGAGCACGACGACCGACCATCCGGCGTCGACGAGGAGGTTGGCCGCCACGAGCCCGTTGGGTCCACTGCCGATGACCACTGCATCCGTCGTCGTCACGCTGCCCCTTCGTCCGCCTCCTGCTCGTCGTACCCCGTGCAGGGCCCGACGAACCCGAGTCGGGCACGGACCGGCGCACCACCGGCCCAACCGGACGAGGTCACGGGGCCACGTCGGCCACCCTCACGGCGCCGTCGGGCTTGCGAGCGGCAGCATCGCCCGTCCGGACTCGGGGACAGCCGGCTGACGCCGAACCACGCGGAAGCCGATGTGGCTCATGCCGGTGTCGACCATCTGCGGCCGCCGTGCCGCCGGGCGGTAGCGCAGACAGTAGGAGTCGGCGCAGAGGAACGAGCCGCCCTTGATCACCTTGCGTGGGATGCGGAACTGCGGCTGCCTCGCGTCGAAGCTCGCCTCGACGTCGGGCCCGCGCGGGTTGCGCGGCACGCAGCACGGCTTCGGGTCCGGCTCACCGGCGTGCCCCGTCGCGTACCAGTCAGACGTCCACTCCCACACGTTGCCAGCCAGGTCGTAGAGGCCGTATGCGTTGGGCGCGAAGGAGCCCACCGGTCGGGTCGTGCCGTAGCCCGGTTCAGCGCGCCAAGGGAAGTCCCCGTGCCAGTAGTTGGCCAGGGCCTCCCCTGCCGGCTCGGGCTGGTCCCCCCACACGAAACGCGCGCCGTCCAGACCGCCGCGGGCCGCGGCCTCCCACTCGGCCTCGGTGGGCAGCGCCGAACTGCCCCACGCGGCATACGCCTCCGCGTCCTCGTGGGCGACGTGGACCACCGGATGGTCCTCGAGTCCGTCCAGACCTGAGTGGGGCCCGTCGGGCCGCCGCCAGCAGGCGCCCGGGGTCCAGGTCCACCAGAGGTTGATGTGCCGCAGGTCCACCGGGCCCGGGGTCCCGGTGAAGACCATCGACCCGGCCCGCAGGTTGTCCGGCGGTGCGCCCGGGAAGTCGGCCGGGTCCAGCGGTCGTTCGGCGACGGTGACGTAGCCCGTCGCGTCGACGAACGCGGCGAACGACGCGTTGGTCACCTGGGTCGGCGAGATCCAGAAACCGTCGACGGTGACCGGGTGGGACGGCGCCTCCTCGGCGTAGTGCTCGTCTGAGCCCATGGCATACGTCTGGGACGGGACCCAGGACAGCCCGATCTCCACATCCACCGTCACGGGCCGGCTCCCGCGAAGACCTCGGCCCAGTCGTCCTTCATGCTGATCACGGTCCAATCCTGCTGCCTGGCCGTCTCGAGCGCCTGCTCGGCGCCTGCGACGTAGTCGAACTCCCGCTCGTCGTCGTCGTGCAGCAGGAGCAGCCGGAGCGTTGACGTCTCGGCCGTGCCGCCGAACGCCAGCATCGGGAGATCACCGTTCGAGTTGCCGACCGACAGGATCGGGCGACGACCGATGCGGCTCCAGATGCGCACCGGCTTCTCGGGGCCGTCGTCGAAGAAGTCCATCGCGGCCTTGTAGACGAGACTCGTCGTCGGGCCCGTGGGGACGTAGGTGAGCCCGAGGGCACTGCCGATGACACGTTCCGGCGGCACGCCGTAGAGGTCGCCCGCGACGGGGCGCATGAAGTCCCGGTCACCGCCGGAGGCGATGTAGGTCGTGAACCCGTGCTCCTCGAGGTGCTCGAGAAGCTCCACCATCGGCTGGTAGGCGCAGCCGCGGTAGGGCAGCCCGAGGGTCGGGTGGCTGGCCCGGTCGAAGAAGGACAGCACCCGCGCGTCGTACTCCTCGACGGTGACCGCGTCGAAGGCCCGCGTCACCGCACCCATGAGCAGGTGCAGGTCCCCGTCGTCACCGTGGTAGTGCTTGACCATCGCCGCGCCGAGCCAGTGCACGTCCTTCTCCCAGGCGGCCTTGAAGGGTTGCTCGTCGCGCAGTGACGGGTCCTCCTCGGCCATCTCACCCAGTCGCTGGATCGTGAAGTCGAGCTGGATCGGCATCGGCTTCTCGCACCAGAGCGTCCCGTCGTTGTCGAAGACGGCCACGCGCGCAGCGGGCTCGACGAAGTCGGGACCCCCCTGTGTCGTCACCCGGTCCACGAAGTCCGTGATCGCGGACCGGGCCGTCCCGTCACGCCAGCTCTCGAGGGGCACGTCGACTCCCACCGGGTCCTGGCGCGCTCAGCTGCTGCCGAGGAAGGCGTGCAGCTTCTTGACGGCGTGGTCGATGGTGAACGACGCGGGCTCGTGCCGCGGCGGGAACTCCTTGAACGTCTCGAGGAAGACCGTCGCGATGGCCGTGCCGTAGGCGGCGATGAAGTCGTGGTCGATGAACCAGTCGTAGTACGTGTTGGACGTCTGGTCCGCCCGCTCGAATGGGTCGGTGCGCAGGTTGAACAGCTTCGGGATGCGCAGCTCGGTGAACGGCTCGAACCAGATGGCGAAGGTGCCGCCCACCCGCTGCTCCATGAAGACGATCTTCCAGTTGTCGAAGCGGATGCCGAGCACGTCGGCGTCGTCCGAGAAGTAGATCATGCCCTGGCGTGGGCTCCTGTCGACCTCGCCCGTGAGGTAGGGCAGCAGGTTGTAGCCGTCGATGTGCACCTTGAACGTCGTCCCGCCCAGGTCGTGCCCCTGCTTGAGCTTCTCGACGATCTCGGGCTCACCTGCGGCGGCGGCGAACGTCGGCAGCCAGTCGTGGTGCTGGATGATCTCGTTGGAGACCACACTGGCCGGGATGTGCCCGGGCCACCGGATCAGCTCGGGCACCCGGAAGGCACCTTCCCAGTTCGTGTCCTTCTCGCTGCGGAAGGGGGTCGTGGCTCCGTCGGGCCAGGTGTTGCCGTGCGGGCCGTTGTCGGTGCTGTAGATGACGATCGTGTCGTCGGCGATGCCGAGCTCGTCGAGCAGGTCGAGCAGCTGGCCGACGTTGCGGTCGTGGTCGATCATCGTGTCGTGGTACGGCGACTGCCAGCGCCCCGCCTGACCGATGCTCTCCGGCTTGGTGTGGGTGCGCAGGTGCATGTGGGTGAAGTTCATCCAGACGAAGAAGGGCGTCTCGGCCTCGTGCTGGCGCCGGATGAAGTCGATGCAGGCGTCCGCCGTCTCGTCGTCGATCGTCTCCATCCGCTTCTTCGTCAGTCGGCCGGTGTCCTCGATCTGCTGCTTGCCGTGCGGACCGAACTTCGGGTCGACCTCGCCGGTGTCCTCGTCCGTGGCCGATGAGCGGATGACGCCTCGCGGGAGCTGGAGGTTGTAGAGCCGGGGGAAGTCCTCCTCCTTCGGGAAGTCGGGCAGCTCCGGCTCCTCCTCCGCGTTGAGGTGGTAGAGGTTGCCGAAGAACTCGTCGAAGCCGTGGGCGGTCGGGAGGTACTTGTTGAGGTCCCCGAGGTGGTTCTTGCCGAACTGACCCGTGGCGTAGCCCAGCGGCTTGAGGACCTCGGCGATCGTGACGTCCTCCGCCGCGAGGCCGACGTCGACGCCCGGGACGCCGACCTTGCTCATGCCCGTGCGGTAGACGCTCTGCCCGGTGATGAAGGCCGCCCGGCCGGCGGTGCAGGACTGCTCGCCGTAGGAGTCGGTGAAGCGCATTCCCTCGTCGGCGAGCCGGTCGATGTTGGGGGTCCGGTAGCCCATCAGCCCGTCGCTGTAGCAGCTGAGGTTGGTGATCCCGATGTCATCACCCCAGATGACGAGGATGTTCGGCTTCGAGTCGGGCATGGCGGCACTCCTTCGGCTGATGGATGACCTGTGACCACGATCCGGTGGCGTCGCACCCGCCACCTCACCCGACCGGGATGAGGCGCCCTCGTCGACGCGGCGGACCGATCACGCGTTGAGCAGGCGAGCCTTCTGGACGGCGAACTCCTCCTCCGTCAGCACGCCGTCGTCCCGCAGCTGCCCGAGCTCGCGGAGCTGGTCGATGAGGCTCGGCGCGCCGGTGGTCGGCGACACGGGAGGTGGCGGCGTCGCGGCGGCCATCGCCTGTGCCTCGTAGGCGCCGGCCTCCTGCTCCTGCTGGCCCATCCGGGCCCGGCGGCGCATCAGTGCGGTCTCCATCGTCTCGACGGGGACGAAGCCCTCGTCGACGACGACGCCGCCGGTCTCGGCGAGAGCCGAGACGAACCGCTCGGCCCACGTGTTCTCCCAGACGAGGAGCGCACCGGCGGTGTCCGGCTCGAGGAGGTCGGCCACCTCGTCGAGGTCCGCGTCGCTGACGAGGCCACCGAACTCGCCCTCGACATCGTCGTACGCGTCTGCGTCGACCGGGAGCGCATCCACCTCCAGGATCGACACCGCGCCGTCGGCGGCGCGACTGACAAAGACGAGGTCGAGCAGTCGCACCGCCCCGGCGTCGACGAGCACGGCGAGCTCCTGCGCCAGGCGGCCGTGGAAGTCTGGTTGGTCGAACGCGACCATCACATAGTGGATCGGTCCCATGTTGTCCTCGTTCTCGTGTGACGACCCGCGAGCGGGTCTCAGGGCCAAGGGAACTCGCCGTCGGCCGTTCTTCGCCGGATGTCCACCAGCTCGAGGCCCAGCGAGGCGATGCGCTCGATGACGCCGTGCAGACCTGCTTGGTCCAGCTCGCCCGCCAGCACGGTCGATCCGGGCTCCACCGTGATCTCGAGGTCGGCAAAGGCCTCGCGTGCTGCCGGCCCGATGGTGCCGGCCACGCGCACCTCGTAGTCCTTGGACAGACCCACGGCTCGACCTCCTCCACGTCGCGCACCTGTCAGCGTGGACCAGCGCAGCCCCGACCGGCTCACCCTTGCGGCATGAGCCGCCGGTTCCGCGGCCACTGCGGGAGGTCTCTCGACGGGCCGAACGGCGCCGCGTGGCCTACGCTGCTGACAGGCAACCGGTCGTGCCACCGGCTGCGCCGTGTCCACCAACACAGGGTCGGGGGTGGTGGGTTGTACTCGAAGTTTCGGGCGCGCAGGTTCGTCGTGCCGCCCCTCCCCTCCCGACACGTGCCACGACCACGCCTCGTCTCGGCCCTGGACTCCGCCCTCGAGCGACCGCTGACAGTGGTCGCCGCCGGAGCGGCGTCCGGCAAGACGGTGCTGCTCAGCGAATGGGTCCGACATCGTGGGGAACGCACGGCCTGGGTGTCGCTCGAACGCGACGACAACACCCCTGCGGCCTTCTGGGCGCTCGTCGGTGAGTCGCTCGAGGAGGTCGGTCTCGCCGGGCAACCGGGCTCGGCCGGCGTGCAGAGACCGCCGGCGGACGAGGTGCGCGAGCTGCTCGCTGCCACCGTGTCGGACCGCGAGCCGCTGTACCTCGTGCTCGACGACGCCCACGTCCTCGCCGACCTGGGCCTGATCGGCCAGCTCGACGCGCTCGTCCGCCACCCGCTTCCCGGGCTCCACATCCTCCTGGCCGCACGCAGCGACCCCATCCTGCCGCTCCACCGGTACCGGATGGACGGACGACTGTCCGAGCTGCGCGCCGTCGACCTGGCCATGACCGTCAGCGAGGTGGACGACCTGCTGCGGACGCACGCCCTCGACATCGCCCCGTCCGCCCGAACGCTCCTGGTCGAGCGCACCGAGGGCTGGGTGGCGGCACTGCGCCTCTCGATGGTCCGCATGGAGGCCGCCGAGGAGCCGGAGGCCTTCGTGACGGCGTTCGCCATGGACCGCGGCAGCATCGGCGAGTTCCTCCTCGAGGAGGTGCTCGCCACGCTCGACGCCCGGTCCCGACGCCTCCTCATCCGCACGAGTGCGTGCGAGGTGATCTGTGGCTCCCTGGCCGACGCCGTCTGTGCCGAGGCGGGCAGCGCCCTGGTCCTCGAGCGGCTCGCGCAGTCCAACTCGTTCGTGTCCCCGCTGCCCGACGAGGTGGGCTGGTACCGGTACCACCCCCTCATGCGCGAGGTCCTCGTCCATCTCCTGTCCAGCGAGACCCTCGATGCGCGGCGACTGGTGGACGCCCGAGCCGCACGATGGCACGACGGGGAGGGCAACGTCATCGAGGCCATGCACCACGCGCTCCGGGCACACGACTGGTCGCTCGCGGCCGACCTCCTGCGTCGCGGGGCCTTTGCGCGGCTGTTCCTCGGCGACGGCGAACGTTCCATCGGCGACCTCCACGGCCTCCTCCGCGCCCCGTGGTCTCAGCCGGTGGACGACGGCCCTGCCGGCTCCTCGAAGGCCGCGGCCCGGGCCGCCGTCGCCGCCGCCACCGGCGACGTGGCTTCACTGAGGGCCATGCTCGGGCCCTGGCATCCGGCGGAGGTGACCAGCGACACCGACCTGTTGGCCGACTTCGCCAGACTCGTCCTCGCCACGTGCGACGGGGACGTCGACACCGCCGACGTGGTGGCCGGACGGATGCTGGCGACGGACCCGGACGGGCCCTTCGGAGTCTTCGCCCGGAGCCGGATCGGAGCGTCGGCCGTCTGGCGAGGGCACGAGGACGCCGCCGTCGAGCACCTGACAGCCGCCCTCGTGGACGCTCGACGTCTCGGCATGACGCCCCTCGCCCTGGAGTGCACGGGGCTGCTCGGGATCCAGCACTGCTCGCTGGGTCGCGTGGCCAGGGCCGAGGACCACGTGGCATACGGCGACCGGCTGCTTCGGGAACACCCACGACTGACCGGTCGGCACACGGCGGCGCACTTCGTCGCCGCCGCCGAGGTCGCCGTCACCCGCGGTCGGATCGACGAGTTCGACGTGGCGACGGACCGCGCCACGCGGGCGCTCGACCCCGAGGCCGACCCCGCGCTGTGGGGCACCGTGACGCTCCTGCGCGCCAAGGCGCTCCAGGCGGCCGGTCGCTACGGACCGGCGCGGTCGCTCCTCGTCGGAGACCGGTCCCTGTCGTCACCCGGCGCCTTCAACCTCGTGGCCGTCGCCCAGGCCATGGCGGCGGAGCTGGCCAGTCTGTCCGGGCGGCCGGAACGACCCTCGGACCCGGCCGCCACCGACCCCAACGAGCACCTGTCGAACCTCTTCGAGATCGCCCGAGCGCGGGCGGAGCTGGCCGACGGGGACCTCCGCAGCGCCGAACGCCTCGTGCGTCGGGTCATCACCGCCAGCGCGCCGGCACCCGCGCTGCCGGCGCTCGTCGAGGCCGTGCTCGTCGGCTCCGAGGTGGCCCTGGCGGCCGGCGACGAGAGGCGCGCCGTCGAACAGGCGGTGTACGCCATCGACCTCGGCCGGAGCGCGGACGTCGTGCTGCCCTTCGTCGAGGCTGCTCCCCGGCTCTTCTCCCTCATCACCCGCCACGACACGCTCGCGGAGCGGTGGCCGGTCCCGCTGCACGACAGGGCCGCCGAACACCCGACGCCCCGGACCGGCCTTCCCGAGTCGCTCACCGATCGTGAGCTGTCGGTCCTGCGCTGGCTCACGACCATGATGTCGGTGGCCGAGATCGCCGACGAGCTGTGCGTCTCCACGAACACCGTCAAGACGCACGTCGCGGCCGTCTACCGCAAGCTCGGTGTCGCGCGACGACGTGACGCCGTGGCGACGGGGCGCGAGCTCCGGTTGCTGTGAGGCGCGCCTCGGACCGATCCGCGACGCGGGCGGGTACGTATGGTTTCCGAGGCGCGCAGCGCAGTTCGGCGCTCGCCCAGAGCGCGGAGCAGGAGGCCCCCGAGGTGAAGCCGGTGCGATACGTCATCACGGTCGAAGGTCGTCTCGGAACGGCGGCACGGGCCGCCTTCGGAGGGATGACCATCACGGCGACCGAGGGCAGCCGGACCTCCCTCGAGGGCGAGCTGGACCAGTCGGCGCTCTTCGGCATCCTGCTGAAGGTGCAGTCGCTCGCCCTCGAGCTCGTCGGCGTCCGTCGCGTCGACCGGGAGGGTGCCTCCACCCTGGCCGTGGTCTGACGAACGTCCCGTTCCGCGCAGCCCCTCGCCGACCTGGCGATCTCATGCCGACCGGGTGACGACGGTGGACACCCGCCCGACCGACGATGAGGCATCGCCTAGCACGGGAGGACGCATGACCACCTCGCCCATCACCGCTCCGACCCGCCCGCACGGCTGGAGGTACGGCACCGTGCTCTTCGCCGGAACGGTGCTGCTCATCTCCGGCATCCTGGAGTTCCTCCGGGGCCTGTCGGCACTCTTCGACAACACGCTCTACGTCAGCACACCCAAGTACATCTTCGCCTTCGACACGACGGCATGGGGTTGGATCCACCTCGTCTGGGGCATCGTCCTGGTCGTCGTGGGCGGACTCATCCTCGCAGAGCGCCCCATCGGCCGGATCCTCGGCCTGGTCCCCGTGTCCCTCGCCATGGTGCTCAACTTCGCCTCGATACCGCTCTACCCGTTCTGGTCCATCGTGCTGCTGGCCCTCAACGCCATCGTCCTCTGGGCGCTCTGCACCGCCGGTTTCGCCGACGACGTCACCTACTGACGCCGGCCGCGCCCCTCGGGCACACGTCGATCAGTCATCGCGGCCTCAGTGCCTCGAGCGCTGCACGGTTGGTGCCGAACGCCGACGTCCCCTCGTCGAGGCCGAAGTGGTGCAGCCGGTCGGCCACGGCCGGGCGGAGCCGGCTGTAGTGCACGCGCGTGCCTCGACCCTCGAGCCACGACTTCAGCTGCTCGAGCCCCTCGGCACCGGTGACGTCGATGTCGGTGACGCCCTCCATGTCGAGCACCACGTGGCGCACGACCGGTGACGGCTCCGCACCCGACACCTCCCCGGAGGGTCTCGACGCCCCCGAGCCCGCGGACTCCGCCTCTTCCACGACGGCATGCACGCGGTCGCGCAGAAGGCCGACGTTCGCGAAGAAGATCGGGGCGGAGAAGCGCAGCACGATGACTCCGGGCTCGCTCTCCGTGGCGTCGCCGAGGACGGGAAGGGCTTGATCCGGGTCGCCCGTGGTGCCGAGCACCTCCACTGCCGGGTTGGCCGCGCGTCGGGTGAGGTTCACGAGCGCGAGCACGAAGGCGATGAGGATTCCGGGGATCGGGCCGAGGAGGAGGGCTCCGAGGAAGCAGGCAGCCGCCACCCCGAACTCGAACCGGTCCTTCGTCCAGAGGCTGCGCAGCTCGCCGATCCCGAGGAGGGGCACGACGGCCACGGCGACGATGGCCCCGATGGCCGGGGACGGGATGTCGGCGAGCAGCCCGGTGCCGAAGAGCAGGAGCAGCAGCGTCAAGACCGCGGCCACGATGCTCGGCAGCTGGGTCCGCGACCCCGCCGAGTCCATGAAGGCCGTGCGCGAGGTCGACGACCCCACGGCGAAGCCGCCCGTGAGTCCGGCCGAGACGTTGCCGACGCCGAACGCGACGAGCTCGCGGTTCGCGTCGATCGGGTAGCCCCGCCGCTCGCTGTAGCTGCGTGACACGAGGAGCCCCTCCGCCGTCGTCACGAGCGTCAGGGCGATGGCCGACGGCACGACCGCGAACCACTGGCCGAGATCGAGCTCGGGCCACGTCAAGGTGGGTGGTCCCGCCGGCACCTCTCCCAGCACCGAGACACCGTGCTCGTCGAGGTGAGCCAGCACCGTGACCACCGTCGCGACGACGAGGACGATGAGGGCCCACGGCGCCGTCCGGGCGAGGCGTCGACCACCGATGAGGACGGCGACAGCGACCGCCGAGAGCAGGACCGACACCACGCTGAGCTTCGCCAGCCCGGTCACGAGGTCGCCGACCTTCTCGACGAACTCCCCACCGCTGTCGATCTTGACCCCGAGCATCTTGGCGACCTGGCTGACGAGGATGTCGAGGGCGAGGCCGCCGACGAAGCCGATGAGGATCGGCTTGGAGAGGAAGTTGGCGATGAAGCCCAGCTTCAGGAGTCCGAACGCGACGAAGAGGAGGCCGCTGATGATCGCCTGGGCCAGGGCGAGCGACGCGTAGGACTGGCTCCCCGCCGCAGCCAGACCGCCGATGGACGAGGCGACGAGCGCTGCTGCGGCGGCATCGGGCGAGGCCACGAGCTGCCGGGAGGACACCGTCAGCGCATAGAGGACCGCCGGAAGCACGAGCGCGTAGAGCCCTGCCGTCGGAGGCAACCCGGCGATCTGGGCGTAGCCGATGTTGAGTGGCACCGCGATCGCGAGGAGGGTCACCCCGGCGAGCGCCTCGGACCCGACGTTCTCCCGGGTCAGCCCCGGCACCAGCGTCCTCGCCATCCGCCACCCTCTCGCTCCAGCACGTCTCACGGGACGCTGTCCCCAGCGCTCGTTCCGTTGTACCGAAGGGACTCTCCCGGGACACCACCTCCTCGGGGTGAGCGTCGCGAGCCGCGTACGCGTTCACAGCCCCGGGCCCACCGGCTCCGGCTCATCCGCCCCGTGTGAGGTCGTGGCGTCACTCGACATGACGAGCGACAGGGTGGTCGACCGCGAGGCCGGCCGCTCCGGACGCGTACACTCGGGCTGGTAGGCGAGTCCCTGGACCCCGGTCGCGTCCCTCCCGTGAACGTGACGTCGCGCATCGTCCGGCACCGCCGTCTCCGCGCCGGTCACTCCTCACATGCCCGTGCACCCCCGTGCCGTTCTCGCGAACGCCCGGAGACACGGGAAACACCGTGGCCCAAGGAGATCGATCGCCGTGACCAGCACCCACCATGACCAGACCACCGGGAGCACGTTCACGGCGCTCACCCGCCAGGTGCACGACCTCGGGCTGATGCGTCGGCGGTACGCCTACTACTGGACCAGACTCGTCGGCGCCGTCGTGGCGATGGCGGGGTGGGTGCTCATCGTCGTGTGGATCGGTGACAGCTGGTGGCAGCTCGCGCCCGCTGCGGTCCTCGCGGTGCTGATGACCCAGATCGCCTTCCTCGGCCACGACGCCGCGCACCGCCAGATGTTCCGTTCCGGACGCCTCAACGACTGGGTGAGTCTCGTCGTGGCCAACCTGCTCGTCGGCATCAGCTACGGCTGGTGGCAGAGCAAGCACACCCGTCACCACGGCAACCCCAACAAGGTCGGCTACGACCCCGACATCGCGCCGGGGGTGCTCGCCTTCACCCCCGAGCAGGGCCGCCGCTCCCATCGACCACTGGTGCGCTGGCTCGTGGCCCACCAGGGCTGGTACTTCTTCCCGCTGCTGCTGCTCGAAGGACTGTCGCTGCACTGGGAGGGCATCCACCGGGTCGCCGGCCGTCGTCGGGTCGAGCGCCGGTGGGTCGAGCTGGCCTTCCTGACGACCCGCCTCGCGGGGCTGCCGGTGCTCCTGCTCCTCGTCATGTCGCCGGCCAAGGTCGTCGCCGTCCTCGCCGTCCAGCTCGCGCTGTTCGGCCTCTACATGGGCCTCTCCTTCGCCCCGAACCACATCGGCATGCCCCTCGTCGCGCCGGGGCTCAAGCTCGACTTCCTCAACCGCCAGGTCCTCATGAGCCGCAACATCAGTGGCGGCCGGTGGATGTCCGTGCTCCTCGGTGGGCTGAACCACCAGACCGAGCACCACCTCTTCCCGTCGATGGCGCGGCCCCACCTGCGGCGGGTGCAGCCGCTCGTCGTCGCCTACTGCGCGGCCGAGGGAGTGCGCTACACGCAGACGACGCTCTGGACGGCATACGGAAGCGTCATCAGCCACCTCAATGCCGTCGGCCTCAAGGACAACGACCCCTTCCTGTGCCCGCTCGTCGCGAGCCGACGGGCGGTGACCGTGACGGATGCCACCTGACGGTCACGGTCTCGCCAGCGGTCCGATGTCGAGACCCGCGGGCCGGCTCCGTCCCACCCGTGACGGGCAGCCACCCCGGAGGCCCACCTGAACACGGAGGTCGACCGTGCAACCGAACGAGATCACCGAGGTCCTGAACCGGCCCGGGAGCCAGCAGATGCTCACGCGCGATGTGGCCCGCCTGGCCTACGTCGCCACGGACGGCACACCGCGCGTCATCCCGATCGCCTTCACCTGGAACGGGACCCAGCTGGTCATGTGCACCACGAAGAACGCCCCGAAGCTGCCTGCCCTGCGTCGCGACCCCGTGGTCGCGCTCACCATCGACACCGAGGTGCACCCGCCGACGATGCTGCTCGTCCGCGGCACGGCCGAGCTCGATGTCGTCGACGGCATCCCGGAGGAGTATCTCCAGATGAACGGCACGTACACGATGACGCCCGAGCAGCGGGTCGGGTGGGAGGCGGAGGTCCGCTCGCTCTACGACGGGATGGTCCGGATCGTCGTGACCCCGACGTGGGCGAAGCTCATCGACTTCGAGACGACGCTGCCGAGCGCCGTCGAGGAGCTGGTCCTGGAGCGCGAGCGCCGGCAACGCGCCTGAGTCCGTGCCTTCCCGGTCGGGGACCGTCCGGATCTGGTGGCACGGTCGGGTCATGACCACAGCGACGAGTCCCGGGGTTCTCACCGATCCGCGCCCGATCACCGATCTCATCCCCTCCGTGGCGGCGGAGTGCCGCCGCGTCCTCGACGCCGCCGTCGACCGCAAGTGGAGTATGCCGGCCGGTGACCTCGAGTGGTCGTGCCGGCGCACCGCGGCGCACGTGGCCGACGTGCTCTTCTCGTATGCCGGCCAGGTCGTCGCGCAGCCGGACGCGGCCTACCTGCCGATGGAGCTCGTGGTCGAGGACGCCGCGACGCCCGACCGTCTCGTCGCCTCGGTCGTCACGTGCGCGGAGCTGCTCCACCTGGCCTGCCGGGCCGCGCCGGCCGGGCTGCGGGCCTGGCACCCGGCCGGCGTCGCGGACGCGGAGGGCTTCGCGGCCATGGGCGTCGTCGAGGTGCTCGTGCACACCCACGACGTCACCCGCGGGCTGGGGCTCGACTGGGTGCCGCCCCAGGAGCTCACGGCCGGCGCGCTGGCGCGACTCTTCCCGCAGGCACCTGACGGGGACCCGACGGAGGTCCTGCTGTGGTGCTGCGGTCGCGGCGCCCTCGCGGACCGGCCCCGTCTCGAGACGTGGCGCTGGGACCCGACGGTGCGAAGCTGAGTCGCTCGAGTCGCTCGAGTCGCCGACCGCGCCGCAGGTGGACCCGAGAGCCGGGGCAGCACAGAGCCCCCGCTCAGGTGGGCGAGCGGGGGCTCTGTTCGGTGCTGCCCGTCCCCGACGGGCCAGCCTGGGGTACCCCTCCACGAACACCCGAGGCTGCTGCCAGGACGCCCGGGGGCGTCCCTTCCCCCTGTAGACGATCGGCCTGCGTTTTCATGACACGGTTTTTCAGCGGATCTCCGGACCGCGCGACGTCGGGCCACGAGGTCATCTCATGTTGCCCGTGTGACCCAGCGAGAAGCGGCCCGGTTGCGGCCAGACGAGCAGGCCGTGTGGCCCCGGTCGCACCCGGATGCGGTGGGTGACACGGCCCGTCACGGTGTCGAGGACGTAGACGCAGGAGTCGTAGCGACCGGAGAACCACAGCTCGCTCCCGTCGGCCGTCACCCCTCCCATGTCGGGGGATCCCCCGCCGGGGATCCGCCACGTAGCGAGCCGGCGCAGGGTGCCGCCGTCGAGGACGCTGACGCTCCCCTCACCCCGGTTGCTCACGAAGACGCGTCGCGCGTCCCGGGCGGGATAGATGCCGTGCGCGCCCAGGCCCGTCCTGACGAACCGCGTCACGTGGAAGGTCGTCGCGTCGAGGACCCAGATGCCGTTGCGCAGCATGTCGGCGACGAGGAAGGACCGGCCGTCCGGAGAGAGACGCACGTCCTGGGGCATCGACGTCGCGCCCGACGCGAGCATGGCCGCGGGACCGCCCATCGACCGGGCATCGGCCGGGCGGGTCGCTCCCGGGGTCCGGACGTGGTTCAGGTCGACGATCCGGACGACCCGGGTGGCGGACGCGTCGAGCTCGGCGAGGTCACCGCTGAACTCGCAGCTGACGAGCATCCTCGTCAGGTCGGCCGTGAAGTCGGCGTGGTTGAGCCCAGCGCACGGCACCGGCAGGGAACGCCGCAGGGCCATGGTGCGAGCGTCACGGACGTCCACCCGACGGAGCCGCTCGGCCATGACGAGCGCGCTCCTCCCGTCGGGGGTGAAGTAGAGGTTGTAGGGGTCGCGCACCGGGACGGGGGTGCCGACGGCACCGGTGCGCGGGTCGATGGGCGTCAGGGCGTTGCCCGCGTCGCTGTTGACCCAGAGGCGACGCAGGTCCGCGGACGGCACGACGTGCTCGGGCGAACGCGGCACGCGTCGGGTTGCGATGACGGCATACGTCCTCGGGTCGATGACCTGCACCGTCCCGGCGAGCTGCTCGGGCACGTAGACGAGCGGACGCGCCCGGCGGGCCTCCGCGGCGAGTCTCCCCGCGCCGGTGAACGCATACGGCTGCATCGTCCCGGCGTCCCGCGGCGTGGTCCCCGACGGACGCACCGAGGGTGACCCCGAGGAGGTCGGCGCAGGGGCCGTCGGGCCCGGTCCGAGGGCGGCGACGACCCCCGACGACGGACTCGGCGCACCGGCCGCGGCGGTCCGGGACGTCGAGCAGTCGGCCAGCAGCGCGCTCGTCGTGACCGTGAGGGCCAGCAGGACCACGACGCCGCGAAGCGGTCCCACGGCGACACGAGCGCGGGACGCGCTCACGCCAGGAGCTCGTTGACCGTGACCGCCCGGAGGCCACGGGCACGCATTCCGGCGAGGATGCCGGGCAGTGCGGCCACGGTGCCGGCGTGACCAAGGTGGAGGCTGACGATGCTCCCGGCCCGGACGTCGGCGAGCGTCCGCTCGCGCACGGCGGCCGTCCCGGGGTCGAGGTAGTCCTGGGGGTCGACGTCGTAGGAGATGCAGCGGGCGTAGCCGCAGGCGCGCGCGGCCGCCCGGATCACGGCGGTGCTCGTCGGAGTCCCCGACGGCCGGAAGAGCAGCCCGGCCGAGCCGCGCACGAGAGCCACCTCGGCCGCCCCTCGGCTCACCTCGGCATCGGCCTCGGCGGCGGTGAGCCTGCGCATGGGTCGGTGGCTCCACGTGTGGTTGCCCAGGTCGTGGCCTCCCGCGAGCACCGCGCGGCCCAGCGCCGGGTTGGCATGGAGCCACTGGCCCACGGCGAACACGGTGACCCGGGCTCCGTGGGCGCGGGCGATGTCGAGGACGGTCGCCGTCAGGGAGGCAGGTCCGGCGCCGTGGAAGGTCAGAGCGACCTCGTGCCGGCCGGACGAGCCCGACCGGATGTCGGGGCCGACGGACCCGAGGACCGTGTCGGCCTCGGTCGACGTGGTGCGAGCCGGCGATGACCCGGTCGCCACCGGAGGTGCCGAGCCGGGGACGCCGGAGGTCGGCGTGGGTGCGTGGGTCGCCCGGAGCGTTCCCTGCGCCGCGGGCGGCGGGGTCTCCGGGGCCGGCGAGCACGCGGCGACACCGGCCGTCCCCAGAGCGCCTGCGGCCGCGGCGAGCACGGCTCTCCGAGACGTGCCACGGCGGGAGGCAGGCACCACGTCGGGCCGGTCGGCGGCCGGCTCCTGTGGAGTCATGCATCCCTCCCTTCCGACTCGCCGGCGCGAGGACGCAGCCGTGTCCGCAGCGACGGCAGTGCGGGCGCGGCGAGAGCCGTCACCACGAGGACGGATGCGCCGGCGAAGACGACCGAGGCGACCACGTCGGTGAGGTAGTGGACCCCGAGGTAGAGCCGCGAGAGGGCGACGACGGCCACGATGGGCAGGCCGACGACCCAGGCGACCCGGGTGGACCGACCGGTCAGGACCAGTGCCGCGACGACCGCGAAGACCGTCGCTGCGGCGAACGCGGTGTGTCCGCTCGGGTAGCTGTCAGCGGCGGTCTCCGCGACGAGGGCGTGGACGGCGGCGGCCGGGGGCCGGGGCCGGTGGACGAGGACCTTGCCGACCTCGACCGAGAGCCAGCCGACGACCGTCAGGACCCCGACGGTCACGGCGGCGAACCGGTCTCTCGTCCAGACGAGTCCGCAGCCCACGAGCAGCAGGACCGGGGCGATGCCTGTGCCGAGGCCGACGTCGACGACCTGGGCGGCCGCGGTCAGCAGACGGTCCCGGTGCCCTGAGAGGAGCACGTCCAGCCCCAGCTCGCCGGTGCGGGAGGCGCCGGCAGCCGTCACCGCGAAGCCGAAGGCGAGACCGACGCCGAGGAGCGCGATCCCCCAGACCACCCAGGCCCGCCGACGTGCCCGCCGGCGCTCCGCCGAGGCCGGCTCGGAGGTCACGACGGTGGTCATGCGGACCGTCCGCTCGCCCGGGCGGGAGCCGCGTATGCCGTCACGAGCGGCGTCGGGTCCGTGGCCGGGTCCGTGGCCGGGTCCGTGGCCGGGCTCGTGGCCGGGCTCGTGTCGGCGCTCGTGTCGGGGCTCGTCGGCGGGCTCGGGTCCAGGAGTCTGAGGTCGTCGAGGACGAGCGCCACCGGGGTGCGCTGTGACCCCTGGCCCAAGGGGTTGTCTGCGAACATCTGCTCCATCCGGGTCCGGTCGCCCGCGGCATCGGTCCCGAGGACGTTGCAGCCGAGGTCGTTCGCGTCGATGACGACGGTGCCGCCGAAGGTGTCGGCAAGGCCCTGGGGCAGCGCCGTCCGGATCGCCGCGGAGATCGTCGCGCAGACGCGGTCAGGATCCTCGGGGGCGAGCTTGGCCGACAGGTTGGCCGGGTGGACCGAGTACTCGGTCGGCCCGTCGATGGCGCGCACGTCGCCCCCGACGACGGTGTAGAAGAGGCCCCGGCGTCCGACGAGCTTTCCCGCGGCTCCCGCGGCCGCGGCGAGCAGCACACGCGGGAGACCCGCCTCGTCGATCGCCAGCTGCATCGTGAACGGTGACCCGAGACCGATGCCCGCGGGGGTCCGCGTCACGTGACGGCTCAGCACGCGCGCGGCTCGGCTGACGGGGATGTCCCAGATGAAGAACGAGCGGTGCTGGGTGATCGCGACGACCTTCTCCGAGACGAAGACGTACCAGCGGCTGAACCCCGTTCCTGCGACGGATCGGCCGTCACCGAGCGCGTGCACGTGCGCGCGGGCCCGGTCCACGACGAGGGCCACGAGGTCGTCGGTGTCCGCCACCTGCGGGGTGCGCACCGGGAGGCGACGGACCCGTGTGCCGTCGGGCAGCTCGATGTCGAGGTCCTTCCCCTCGTTGGTGGCGGGGGCGGTCAGGGAGCCTGCCCCACGGACCGCTCCGCCCGTGGGGCCGGCCGCGCCCGACCTCGCGTCGTCGGCCGGGTCGGACCGGGCGTCGGACCTGTCGTCGGCGGCGGGTTCGGCTGGCGCGTCGAAGAACTCTCGAAGCCAGAGCTCGACGTTGAGGATGCGCCAGACGGCCATGGAGTCGAGCGAGCCCCGGCCGCTCAGCCACTGCTCGAAGGCGTTGAGGACCTCGGTCCGGTCGAAGTAGGGGCGGCTCGCGAACGACTCGGAGAGGAACACCCGGTAGATGAACTCGCGCTGTTCGTGGAACCACTCGTTCTGCGGGGTCGTGAAGCCGATCTTGTTGCGCCGTCGGGTGATCGAGGCCGGAAGGACGTGCTCCTCGGCATCGCGCAGGACGTGCTTGTTCCAGCCGTCCCGGATGATCGCGTCGTCGGGCATCGCGAAGACGGTGCGCACGAGGTCGGGGTCGAGGAAGGGCACCCGGCCCTCGACGGAGAAGCGCATCGAGTTGCGGTCCTCGTAGCGCAGCAGGGCCGGCAACGAGGCCACGAAGAGGTCGTGGACGAGGCGCTGTCGCAGGGTCGCCCCCTCCACGGCGTAGGTGTCCTCGGCGTGGGCGGCCCTGAAGTCCCGTCGGAGGAGCAGGCTCACCGATCCCCCGCCCTGCAGCCGGGTCCGGAGCCGCGAGCGGACCTGGCCGGCGAGGATGTCACGGTTGGCGATGATCTCCGCGAGGCCGGCGCGTCGGTCCCGGGAGACGAGGCTGCGCAGGTGCGTGACGGTCTGGGGGACGTATCCCGCCAGCATCTCGTCCGCGCCCTGTCCGTCGAGCATCACCGTGACGTGCCGGCTCGCCTCCTTCATGACGCGGTACTGCGCGTACGGTCCGGTCGAGACGACGGGCTCCTCCTGGGTGCGCACGAAGTCGGTGAGGTCGGCGAGCAGGTCGTCGGAGGTCGGCCGGATCCGGTGCGACTGGACGGGACCCGAGCACGCGTCGACGGCGTCATCCACCCAGCGCTCCTCGTCGTTGCGGTAGCCGGGGAAGACCGCAGAGAAGGTCTGCTGCCGGGGCCCGACGGCCTCGGCCGACGTGTCGTGCGTGGTGAGCAGCCGGTCGATCCCGACGGCGATGGTCGAGCTGTCGAGCCCACCGGAGAGCGACGTTCCCACCGGCACGTCCGAGCGCAGCCGCAGCGCGATGGAGTCGGTCAGCCCGTCGCGCAGGGCCGCGACCTCCTCCGCGCCCGCACCGGTCGCGGCGGGACGAGCGCGCTCGAGGTCGTGCTGCAGGGTGCCGTAGCGCCGGCGCTCGAACCCGTCAGCGCTGATCGTCGCCATCTCACCGGGCAGCAGGCGCTCGATGCCCTCGAAGAAGGTCTCGGCACCGTCGTCGTGCACCCGATGGCGCAGATAGCGGAACAGGCTGCGCTCGTTGGGCGCTCGGTCGTGGCGGCCGCTGACGAGGATCGGCCTGATCTCGCTCGAGAAGAGCCATGAGCCTCCGCGGCCGCCTCGGCCTCCGTGCGCCTCCGACACCCGGCTCACGTGGAGCGGCTTGATGCCGAACTGGTCGCGGGCCAGGGTCAGCGTCTGCTCGTCGCGGTCCCAGACCGCGATCGCGAACATCCCGTTGAGGCGGTCGAACGCCTCACGTCCCCACGCGGCATACGCCTGCAGGACGACCTCGGTGTCGCTGTGCGTCACGAACGTCCGTGACGCCGAAGCGAGCTCGTCCCGCAGCGCGCGGTAGTTGTAGACCTCACCGTTGTACGCGAGGACGTACCTGCCGTCCGGCGTGGCCATCGGCTGCCTCCCGCCCTCGCGGTCGATGATCGACAGGCGCTGGTGGGCGAGCCCGACGGGGCCGTCGACGTGGGTACCCGAGTCGTCGGGCCCACGGTGGCGCTGGGCCGCATTCATCCGGTCCAGCAGCCCACGGTCCTCCTCGAGGCCGAAGTACCCGGCGATTCCACACATGCGCATCCCTCCGACGACGGTCGTCTGACCCGCCATCGTGCGACGACGCCGCTGAGAGGACCCTGAGGCCGGTTCTCAGCCGCTGTTCAGGCTCGCCGACCTACCCTCGGAGCCATGAGCGCCATCCGCGAACCCGCAGGCCCCGGCCTCGACGCCCGGCAGGCCTGAGGGATGCGCGTGCTCGTCGTCGAGGACGAGACGTCCCTCGCGGAGGTCGTCCGACGCGGTCTGACACGCGAAGGCTTCGTCGTCGACGTCATGCACGACGGCCAGGACGGGCTGTGGGCGGCCACCGAGTCCGCGTACGACGTCATCGTCCTCGACATCATGCTGCCCGGGCTCGACGGCTACCAGGTGATCGCACGACTGCGCGAGGCGGGCGTGTGGACGCCCGTGCTCATGCTGACCGCCGTCGACGGTGAGCACGACCAGGCCGAGGCGTTCAACCTCGGTGCGGACGACTACCTCACGAAGCCGTTCAGCTTCGTCGTGCTCGTCGCCCGGCTCAGGGCACTCATCCGACGGGGCGCCCCGGAACGTCCTGTGGTCCTCACGAACGGCTCGCTGTCGCTCGACCCGGTGCGACGGCGCGTGCTGCGACACGGATCGGAGATCGCCCTGACCCCCAAGGAGTTCGCGCTCCTGACCTTCCTCATGATGCACGCGGGTGAGGTCGTCACGAAGGCCACCATCCTCGACGCCGTGTGGGATCCGGCCTACGACGGCGACGTCAACATCGTCGAGGTCTACGTCGGCTACCTCCGCCGCAAGATCGACGCCCCGTTCGCGGAGGCGAGCATCGAGACGGTGCGGGGCGTGGGCTACCGGATGCTCGAGGCCGAGCCGGTCGCGCCGGTCGAGCCGGCCTGATCCCCGGCCCCGGACCCGCCGGTCGGTGGCTCCGGCGCCGAGGAGGGCAGCGGCAGCGTCAGCTCGAAGCAGGCGCCACCGGACGGTGACTCGCGCACCGAGAGCGTCCCGCCGTGTGCCACAGCGAGCTCCCGGGCGATGGCGAGACCGAGGCCGGCTCCCCCGGAGTGGCGTGACCGGCTCTCGTCGAGCCGCACGAAGCGCTCGAACACGCGCGCTCGGTCGGCCACGGGGATGCCGGGTCCGTCGTCCTCGACCCGCACCACGGCGCTGCCGCCACCCCGCTCGACGGTGACGTCCACGGTGCCCACCGCATGCCGGGCGGCGTTGTCGAGCAGGTTGCGCAGGACCTGCTCGAGCTGGTGCTCGTCGCCGCGGACCCGCACGGCGGCGTTCGTCAGACGGACGGTCAACGGGGTCAGCCGGCGCAGTCGCCGGACCTCACGGTCGACGAGGTCGTCGAGGTCGACGTCGCGGCGGCTCACCGTGAGGGCGTGGTCATCGGCCTGCGACAGCAGGAGCAGGTGGTCGACGAGCCGGCTCATCCGCTCGGACTCGCCACGCAGAATCGGGTCGAGCTGCTCCCACGACGTCTCGGGATCGTCGGGACTGACGACGTCGAGCGACGCCCGGATCGTCGCGAGCGGCGACCGCAGCTCGTGGCTGGCGTCGGAGACGAAGCGGCGCTGGGCGCGCTGCGAGACCTCGAGTCGGCTGAGCATCGAGTTCATCGTCACGGCCAGCTGCGCGATCTCGTCGTGGGTGGGCGGCACGGGCACGCGGTCCTGCAACCTGGAGGCGCTCGTGCGTTCGACGTGGGAGCGGATCGCCTCCACGGAGCTGAGGGCGCGCCCGACCCGCCACCACGTGATCATGGCGGTGAGGGCCACGAGGAACGGCAGGGCGACCGCCAGGAGGATGGCCGTGGTCCGGACGGCCTGCTCACGCGCCTCCTGGGACGCCTGCGCCGCGAGGACGTAGGTGTCACCGCCCACCTCGACCCCGCGAGCGACCACGAGCGGGTCCCGCAGGTCGAGCGGCAGCGGGAGCGAGGAGCGACCGGTGACCACGGTCTGGCCGGCCGCAGGCCGCGCGTCGGTGACCGGCTCGGTCCGCGACGCCTTCGAGGTGTAGACCACGTGCGCCGCTCCCCCCTCGTACCCGATGACCTGGACGAGGACGTTGTCGGGACCCTCGTCGCGCTCGCTTCGCGCGAGACCCGCGGTGCCGTCGACGGACAGCACCGCGGCGTCCTCGTCGACGACGGAGGTGACGCTGTCCTGCAGCGTCTGGGTCAGTGCCCCCTGCAGCACGAGGACGAGCACGGCGCTGCCGAGGAGCAGGGCGACGGCCACCACGGCTGCGGCGGCGACCGTCGCCTGCCCCCGGACTCCCGTGGGCAGTCGGAAGCGGGCCGTCATCGGTCTCCTTCCGGTCCGAGGAGGCACGGTCGGTGCCACCACGATTCTGCCCGATCGGGCTGTTACGCCTTCTTCTCCAGCGAGCCGATCGTCGACTGGAGCGCGTGGAGCGCGGCGGCACTGTCCGCCTTGGAGGGCGGTGTCGACCGCAGCGCCGTCAGCGCACCGTCGATCGCGGAGTCCATCGTGTGCCAGTCATCCGGGGATGCCGGCTTCATCGCGGCCTCTCCGTCGTCCCAGGCGACCTCGAGGTCCTTGATGCGCGTCGTCGCTGCGGACAGGTCGCCCGACCGGGTCTTCGCCGCGACGTCGTCGACGATGACAGCGAACGGCCGCAGGTCCCCGATGGGGGACGTGGCGTCCGTCTCCAACGGGTTGGCCCGCGTGGCGCTGCCCGCGGGACCCGAGGACGCGCCGGAGGACGTGCTGGTGGAAACGGCCGCTGCGGGAGTCGGCGAGGGCGCGAGGGCCGTCGCGGCAGAGACGACGGCCACGGCACCTGCGGCGGCCCACGCGTAGTCGCGGCGCGGGTGCACGGCCGGGGCCTCGCCCTTGGCGCGGATGCCGTGGCGGTTGACGTTGACCTGCTCGCGGGCGACGAGCACGACGATGACGGCGAGGAAGACGAGGCTCGTGAGGCTGGAGCCGAGGCCGAGCCCACCGAAGGCCCGGCTCTGCGTGAGCAGGTCACCGAGCGACGCGCCGAGCGGTCGCGTCAGGACGTAGGCGATCCAGAACGCGAGGACCGCGTTGAGGCCGCCACGACGGGCGACCCACACGGCGAGGATGAGGCCGCCGAAGATCAGCGCGCCGTTGCGGAAGCCGAGCGACAGCGCCTCGGTGGCGAGGTCACCGCCCGCCGTGCCGAGGGCGAACGTCGTGAGGATCGCGCCCCAGTAGTAGCGCTCGCGTCGGGGCGTGTCGATCGCGGTGATCGCCAGGGTGCGCTCCTGGCGCCACCAGACCGTGAAGACCGCGGCCAGCACCAGGGCGAACACCGCAGTGCTGACGTAGAGGCTGACGCCGAGCGTGTCGGTGAAGAAGTCGGTGATCTGGGTGCCGACGATGCTGACGAGGATGACCGTCAGCCAGTAGAGCCACGGCACGAGGCGCCGCGTGCGCAGGTGGGCGACGAGGGCGATGACCAGGAGGGTCATCATGGCCCCGTCCGTGACGAGCGTCCCGAGGCCGACCTGCACGGCGAGGTAGTCGGCGAAGGTCTCGCCGATCGTCGTCGACAGGATCTTGATGAGCCAGAAGGTGGCCGTGATGGCCGGCACCTTGTTGAGCAGCTGGGCGGCCACAGGGGGGCGCGCGTCGTGCGCCACCGTCCCCGGGACGGTGGACGTCAGGGCGTCAGACATGCAGGATCCTCCACGAAGAGAGCTGCCTCCACCGTCCTGCCGGCCCGGGTGACCTGGCGTGGCGCCGTCGGTCGGCCCTCGTGGAGCGGGTGACGCGGCCGTCGGTGGCCGCGCGGGTCAGGACGTCGAGACGCCGGGAGGGGGTCTCCCGGCCTCACGACGATGTCGCAGCGGCACTGAGCACACGCTGAGAAGGATCACTCGTGCTCGCACGTCGACACGAGACGGCGAGACCTCAGGCGGCCGCGTGCTCCCGTGCGGGCTCCGGCGTCGGCAGGTCCGTGACGGACGCGCCCTTGTTGCGGCCCAGGAAGTCGTTCGGCAGGGACAGCCGGACGACCTTCTTCCAGGCCGAGGCGACCTGGCGCGGCAGCGAGCCGGTCGTGTAGGTCAGGCCGTAGCGCCGGAAGAGGTCCTGCACCTGCGGGGCGATCTCCTGGTAGCGGTTGCTCGGCAGGTCGGGGAAGAGGTGGTGCTCGATCTGGAAGCTGAGGTTGCCGGTCATGAAGTGCATGGCCTTGCTGCCGCTGATGTTGGCCGAGCCGAGCATCTGGCGCAGGTACCACTCGCCGCGGGTCTCCCCCACGATCGACCGGCGCTCGAAGGTCTCGACGCCCTCGGGGAAGTGGCCGCACATGATGACCGAGTGGGTCCACAGGTTGCGGATGAGGTTGGCCGTGGCGTTCGCGGCGAGCGTGTTGAGGAACGACGGGCCCGAGAGCAGCGGGTGGATGACGTAGTCCTTCGTCATCTGGTTGCGGATCTTCTTCAGCGTCACTTTGGCGCGCGCCCGGAAGTCGGGGTCCTGGCGGCGCTCCTTGGTGGCGAGGTTCTTGCCGAGCTCGAGGTCGTAGGCCGCGATGCCGTACTCGAAGAAGCAGGCGTTGACGAAGTTCCACAGCGGCTGCGCGGCGTAGAGCGGCACCCAGCGCTGGTCCTCGTCGACGCGCATGATGCCGTAGCCGAGGTCGTTGTCCTTGCCGATGACGTTCGTGTACGTGTGGTGCAGCTCGTTGTGCGAGTGCTTCCACTGCTCCGACGGGCTGGCGTTGTCCCACTCCCACGTCGTCGAGTGGATCTTCGGGTCGCGCATCCAGTCCCACTGACCGTGCATGACGTTGTGCCCGATCTCCATGTTCTCGATGATCTTGGCGACCGCGAGGCCGGCGGTGCCGACGACCCAGGCGGGCGGGAACATCGAGACGAGCAGGACTGCGCGAGAACCGAGCTCGAGCTTGCGCTGGGTGGCGATGACTTTGCGGATGTAGGCCGCGTCGTCGGCGCCGCGGGTGTCGATGACGGACTGGCGGATCGCGTCGAGCTCGACGCCGATCTGCTCGACGTCCTCGGGCGTCAGGTGCCCGATCGGGTTGTGGGACTTCTTCTGCAGGACGGTCATGATGACTCCTCTGGTCAGGGGGTCTGGGGTCTGTGGATCAGGTCAGTGGTCGATGACGCAGGCGCCGGCGGCTGCGGAGATGCAGGTCTGGATCGGGACGCCCTGGCCCTCGGTCTCGCCGGGGGTCGCGGTCGTGACGGCTCCGGTGCGCAGGTCGCGCACGGCTCCCTCGCGCAGGGGCAGGACGCAGCCGAAGCAGATGCCCATACGGCAGCCGGACGGCATGAGGACGCCGGCGGCCTCGGCGGCGTCGAGGATGGGGGTGGCGCCGTCGGCGTCGACGGTCGTGCCCGAGCCGGTGAAGTCGACCGTGCCGCCCTCGCCGACGACGAGGGTCGTGGCGCGGAACTGCTCGGTGAGCAGGTCGAGCCCGCGCTCGTCGTGGTGGCGCTGGAGCGCGTCGAGCAGCCCGCCCGGACCGCACGCGAGCGTCGTCCGGTCGGGCAGGTCGGGGACGAGGGCCTCGAGGTCGGCGACGTCGAGGACACCGTGCTCGTCGTCGTAGCGGGCGACGAGACGGATGAGCCCGGCCTCGTCGAGGGCGCGGAGGTTGTCGATGAAGATCGAGTGGGGCTCGCTCGGGGCGACGTGCACGACGACGATGTCGTATGCCGCCGAGCGGGCCAGGCGCACGACGCCGTCGTCGGCCACGGGGAAGAGGTTGCGCAGCATGCCGATGACCGGGGTGACGCCGGACCCCGCGGTGACGAAGAGGAACTTCCCGCCGTCGGTGGGGAGCACGAACTCGCCCTGGGCCTGCTCGAGGTGCACGAGGGTGCCGGGTCGCGACTCGCGCACGAGATGCGTGCTGACGAGCCCGTCCGGCACGGCCTTCACGGTGATGGAGATGTTCCCGTCGGCGCGCGGGCCGTGGGTCAGGGAGTAGGCCCGCCACTGGCGGATGCCGTCGACGTCGACACCGATGCGGACGTACTGTCCCGGCACGTGGCCGGCCCAGTCGGCGCCGGGGCGGATGACGATGGTGGCCGCGTCGGCCGTCTCGGGGTGGACGTCCACGATGCGTCCGCGCAGGTCGGCGCCTGGGCGCAACGGGTCGAAGAGGTCGAGGTAGTCGGCGGGCAGCAGCGGGGAGGTCGCGCGCTCGGCGAGCTGGAGGAACCGGCGTCGCAAGGACGGGCGGGCGGCTCGGGTCGAGGGTTTCGAGGGCGCGGTCAGGCTCATGCCCCCAGCATGACTGACACCCAAGGGTAAGATCCTGACCACAGGGCGTGAAGTGTTCGGGAACTCTTGTGCGGAGGGAACAGTCGATGGCTTCAGAGGCAACGAGCGCCACGGTCCGTGGCGCGGCTGACCTGCAGCTGGACCACGCGGTCCTCAGGGTGCTGCGTGAGCGGCTCCCCGCCATCGCGTCCACGACGGTCACCGCCGTCGTCGACGAGGTCCCCGACTACCGCGGCGCCCTCGGCGGGGTCGCCGGCGACACGATCGAGCGCGCCGTGCAGATGGCCATCGCCGGCTTCCTCAAGCTCGCGGGCAGCGGGAGCGACGTCGATCCGAGCACCCCGCTCGGCCCGACCCGCGAGGGGGCCTACGCCCTCGGACGCGGCGAGGCGCGCGGGGGACGGTCGATGGACAGCCTGCTCGCGGCATACCGGGTCGGTGCCCGCGTGTCGTGGCGCGAGCTCGCCCGGGCCGCGGGAGACGCCGGGCTGCCGGCGGCGACGATGGCGAAGTTCGCCGAGCTGCTCTTCGCCTACATCGACGAGCTGTCGGCCGCGAGCGTCGCGGGTCACACCGACGAGCTGACGACGAGTGGCCGGGTGCGAGACCGCTACCGCGAACGGCTCGGTCAGCACCTGCTGGCGCGAGCCGGCATCGACACGCTGACCGCGGCGGCCGCCCGCGCCGAGTGGGCTCCCCCGGCCACGCTGACTGCGGTCCTGCTGCCGGCGGCGCAGGGACGCCGCGCCCTCGCCTCGCTCGGGGCCGACACCCTCCAGGTCGGCGAGGACCTGCCGGGCATCGACGACGTCGACCCGGACCACCCGCTGACGCTGCTGCTCGTGCCGGACGCCGACGGGCCGGGCCGCGTCCACGTGCTGCGGGTGCTCGCCGGCCGCCATGCCGTCGTCGGGCCGCCGCGCCCGTGGGACGACGCGCGCGCGTCCTACGACCGCGCCGCGCGGACGGCGCGACTCGTCCGGCCGTCACGCAGCGGGGCCCCCGTCGACACGGAGCGGCACCTGACCGACCTCGTCCTCACGGCCGACCCGGACGCGCTCGCCGACCTTCGCGACCACGTCCTCGCTCCCCTCGCCGACCTGCCTCCCGGCACCCGCGACCGGCTGGCGGAGACGCTCCTGTCGTGGCTGCTGCACCAGGGACGTCGGGACGCGGTCGCTGCCGAGCTGCACGTGCACGCGCAGACCGTCCGCTACCGGATGGGCCAGGTGCGCGAGCTCTACGGCGACCGGCTCCTCGACCCGTCCGCGGTGCGCGAGCTCGTCGTGGCGCTCTCGGCTCCCACCGCGGACGGGTCCTGAGCCCCCGTCAGCACGTGCTCCCGTCGACGCGGAGGATCGGACACGTCGGGGACGTGTAAGGCAGCACCCGTTGCAGGCCCCAGACCCCGACTGCGGTGAACGGCCTCCTGAGGTCGCCGTAGAAGTAGTCACCGGGTGCCACTCTCGTGCCGCCCGCGCCGCCGACGACGTCGAGGTCGAAGGACTCCCACGGCCCCATGCCCTGCGCGGTCGTCGAGTCCGAGTCACCGATGTGAGGGTCCTGCGGCCAGTGCAGCCCGCCGAGGCCGAAGACGTGGGCGCTCTCGCTCCCGGGCGTCACGACCACGTGCACGACCTCCGGGTCGCCGGCGTACGCCGTCAGCAGGGGCACCTGCCCCGGGTCACGGAACGCGCCGGGACCGTCACCGGCCGGAGCCGCCGCGTAGTTCAGCAGCGACCGTCCCGCCCGGGCGTTCGTCGGGTAGGGCATGAAGTCCTGCCCGATCTGCGTGTCGTCGTCGGCGAGGAGCACCGTGAAGTCGCGGTAGTCGGTGACGTCGCCGCCCGGTACGTGCACGATCACCTGGGCGCCGATGTCCTTGGCCAGTCCCGTGACGGGGTCGCTGAACTCGGTGCGCAGACCGTCGACCCTCGACGCGGGGGCGACGACCATCGCGCCGTAGAGACCGTTCTTGGCCGAGCCCGGCGAGGCCAGGTCCGAGATGACGGCGGTGCCGAGCCGGTCGGTGGCGGCGTAGTACGTGTAGGTGCCTACGGCCCCCGGAGCCACGTTCTGCTCCGGCGCGAAGCCGACGTCGACGCCGCCCGAGTCGGAGGCGCGGTCGAGCTTGCCCACCGAGAACCCCACTGCGGTGGTCAGCGTGTTCGTGAGGCGGACCGAGACGCACTCGCCGGCGACGACGTGCAGCACGAGCGGTACCGGGCTCTTCAGGCCCTTCTTGATGCTGAGGACGTCACCGTCGGGGACGAACGCCGTCCGGGCACCGTTGAGGGTCTGCGACTTGTCGACGGCACTGAGGTTGAAGCTGCGCGTCGGCGCCGTCGGCGGGCACGGGCTGTCCTGGGGCTCGGCTGCCGGAGGCGGTCCACCGGTGGCGACCGGTGGCACGTAGGCGGTGCTCGGCGGCGCCACCCCCGGGAGGGGCTGGAGGTCGTCGACGGTTCCGGGCAGCACCCGCACGACGCCCCAGGCGCCCTGCTGGGTGTGCTTCTCGACGCCGTTGGCGTAGAGGTAGTCACCCGGCCTCATCCGCATGTCGGGCGCCGAGCCGTTGAAGACCAGGGTGAACTTCTCGCTGACGCCGTAGTGGATCGTGTCGATGATCGATCCGGCCGGGCTCGGGCCCGACCCGTCGTCGTGGGTGTAGCGCGGCTCGAGCAGCGTGCGGCCCCCCTGCAGGTGCAGGGTGTCGACGGTCGGTGACACGTTGATGGTGCGCACGACCAGCGGGTCGTCGGGATAGAGCCGGGGCAGGGGTGTCACCGGGTCGCCGTAGGTCCAGGAGCTGAACTGGTGCGCCGTGTCCGGGCGGTCTGCGAGCGGGTTCGCCTTGAGGTTGAGCGTGGAGTACGCCCCTGCGTCGTTGTCGTTGATCGTCCAGAGCGCCAGCTCACGGAAGCTGCCGTTGACGAGTCCCGGGGACAGGGCGCTCGTCGTGTGGATGTCGACGAGGGTGCCCGAGTCCACCTCGGCCCCGGTCACGGGATCATGGTAGGTCGAGCCGGGAGGCTCGACGACGAGCTGGCCGACGAGGCCGTGGCCCCAGCCGTGGATCCCGTCGACGTGGTCGTGCCAGAAGACGTTGTCGAGCAGGGCATCGGGGTACCAGCGGTACTGGATGAACTCGCTCCCGGCATACTCCCCGGACGCGTGGGCGGCGACCAGCGCCGAGTCGAGGGTCACGGTGCGGGTCGTCTGGTTGACGGCGACGACCTGGTGGGTCTCGATGGACTCGAGGCCCTCACCGACGGCGATCCACGGTCTCGTGGCCTTGCCGCCGGCGTCGACGCCGACGAGCGAGGCCACGCTGCTGAGGACGAGCGTCCGGGACCCCTTGGCGGCCGCCGTGCTGAGGCGCGGGTCGACCACACGGTAGGGCCGGACGGAGTGCTCGAAGGCGTAGCCCGCACTCACCCCGTCGGACCCCTGCACGTCGAACTGGACGTGGTGGATGTGCATGGAGCTCTTGGAGAAGTTGTCGAAGGCGGACGCGTCGGGGATCTCGTTGGTCAGCGTGATCGCGACGCAGTCGCCCTGGTTGGCACGGATCGCGAGCGGGTCGGACCGGCGCGGATCACTCGCGACTGCCTGCTTGTCCTTGGCCAGGACGAACAGCTTGCCGTCCGGGTCGACCTGCGTCGGCGTGCGCTGGATCGACTTGCCGATGGTGACGACGTTGAAGGTGCGGACCCGTCTCCCCTTGGGGCACAAGGCATCCGAGCGGTTGGTCCACGGACTGGTGCTCGCGGAGGTCTGGCCCGTCGTCGCCCCGAGCCATGGTGTCCCGCTGTGACCGGCTGGGGTGAAGGGTGGTCGTTTACCGATGTTCGTGCGGAAGAGCGGGTAGGCCGGGCGACCGTTGCGCGGGTTGAACAGGATCGTCGGTCGTCCCGTCACGATGCGCCCCACGTCGACGGCGAGGAGGTTCGGCTGGCCGGACACGACCTTCGGGGAGTCGGCGAAGACCGTGGGGTCGGCCGGGGCTCCGAGGTAGAGCTGCTGCGACCCCGTGCCCGTCACCTTCCAGTTCCAGACGGTCGCGTCCTGTCCGTTGCGCGGCACCCCGGCCGGCGGCAGCTGCGGGCGGACCCAGGAGTCGAGGTTGGTGGCCGTGATCAGGGTGCCGTTGATGGTGCGCCCGATGAGGCCGCGCGAGTCGACGGCGGTCGGCGGGAGTGCTCGGTCGGCGATCGGCACGAGGTCGGGCTGGCGGGTGTCGTAGACGCGCCACAGGCCCCACATGCCGGAGTTGTAGTGCTTGGCGATGTGGCAGTGGAAGAGGAAGTCGCCGGCGGACTGCTGGACGCCGCCCGCGCCGCCCTCGATCTCGAGGTCGTAGGACTCACCGGGGCCGATCGACTGGGAGTCGAGACGCTGCGACGGCGACAGCACGGTGGGCGGGTCCTTGCGAAGTCCTGTGTCGGCGTAGTTGAACGACGTGTCGGCGACCGGGTTGAAGCGCCACCGGTCACCCCCGCCGTGGAGGTGGAAGACGTGGAACTTCTCGCTGCCCACGTGCATGAGCCGGATCTTCGTCGGGTCGGCGAGGTAGCCGCGCATCATCGGCGTCGCCGGCTCGCCGAAGGTGTACGAGCTGTACGCGTGAGACTTCTCCTTCGGGAAGGCGAGGAGCCTGTTGCGGAACGGCTCCGACCGGTAGTTGAGCGCGAAGGCGCCGGGCCGGTAGGAGCCGGTCGTCGAGTCGACGAGCGGGATGTCGGCGCCGGCGGCGTTCTTGATCAGCTCGTTGTCGTTGCCGATCTCGTGGTGCAGCAGGGCGCCCTCGCGGAAGCCGCACGTCGGCATCGCGCTCGTCGGGACGCAGGCGGCACTCGGTGAGGCCGGCTTGATGATGGCCTCCCAGCCGGACTCCAGCTGGCGACCGGCGACCGAGGCGTTCCAGTAGGTCGACCCCGGCGGCTCGACGACGAGCGCGCCGAAGAGCCCGTGCGCGACCGCGGCGCGGTAGCCGGGCCCGGGGTGGATGTAGTGGCCGCCCTCGAGGCGACGGTCGAGCGGGATGGCGAAACGGTAGGTGCGGCTCTGCCCCGCCGCGACGTCGGACGGGTCGTTCTGGCCCACCTCGTCGCCCGACGAGCTGATGTCGAACTCGAGCCCGTCGATGTGCAGGCCGTAGGGCCCGCCCGATGCCGCGTTGGTCAGCCGGATCGAGACGCAGTCACCCTCGTTGGCCCGGATGACGAGGGGCTGGATCGCGTCGTCGCGCAGGCCCACGGACACCTTCTGCGAGGTCTCCTGGGCCCGGACCGCGGCGAGCCGAGAGGTGAGGACGTACATCTTGCCCTTGGGGTCGTGGTCGCCGAACCGGTTGAGCGGGATGTTGACGTCGATGGCCGTGACGTCGTACGAGCGGTTCACGGTCCCCCCGTCCAGGCATCCGGGCGTCCCGGCGAGGGCCACGGTGGGCGACGACGCCTCGGCGACGGGTGCGAGGGCGAGCACGGCGACGACGCCGATGACCCCGGTAACCACCGCGAGCAGACGTGCCCCGTGGGCACGACGGTGGGACCGCGAGAGGCCCCCGTGGCGCCGGGTCCCGGCGAGGGACCGGAGCGACGAGGCCACCACGACCACGGGCACGACGACGATCAGGACCGTCGTCGCGTCCCCGAAGAGGCCGATCACCGGCAGGCCGCCCCGGGGCTCGTCCAGGGCCACGAGCCGCAGCTGGTTGCCCACCGCGACCGAGGCCGCCACCGCGAGGATGCACCGTGCCAGGACCGCCGACTCGCGCAGCCCTCGGCGCAGCGACGCCGCCAGGACGGGGTGGACGACGAGCACGAGGGGCACGGTGAACGCCACGACGGTGGTCGAGTGACCCACCGGTCCCTGGACGACGCCCGCTCCGACGTCGTGCAGGTCGAGCCAGGACAGCCAGAGCCCGCCCACCACCCCCATCGCCAGCGCCGTGACGAGGTCGGCCACGGTGACGTGCCGCTTCGCGCTCGCTCGGGTGGTGGGCGACGGGATGGCCATGGTCACTCCTTCTGGGAAGGCTTCGGCGCGACGTGCGAGTCGTGCGTGTCGCCCGGCGAGCCGCCGGCAGTCGACATGTAGAGCAGGGGCACCCGTGGCGTGCCCGGGCCGGCGCCGAGCACGACGTGCGAGCCGTCACGGGGCAGGACGTAGGACAGCGACCCCTCGAGGTGGGCGTGGGCCGCGAGACGGCCCCGGAGCGGCAGCGACCCGGCCAGCGGGGCCGCCCCGGACGGCTGTCCCGAGGCGATCGCCCTGAGGGCGGTCGCGTCGTACGTCGTGTCGACGTCGCCCGCCGTCACGGTCAGCACGACCCGGACGAGGGCCTTGTCGCTGGTGACGAGCCCGTTCACCCCGTGGGACATCCCCCCGAGGTCGGCGTCGGAGAGGCCGGTCACCTCCTCGGCGCCCGTCACCCTGAACGACACCCCACCCACGGTGAGGACCGTCGGGTCGGGCGGCCCGGCGAGGACGGCACGGGTGTGCCACCCCCCGAGGACCAGCCCGACGGCGACGAGCAGCGCGAGGACGATGGTGCGTCCCCGACGCGGTTCCGGGCGCAGGCTTCTCATCCGACCAGCGTCGCAGGGCGACCTTCGACCTACCTTGGGGTCCGCCACCGCCCCCACTGCACAGCACGGCCACGCCTTTCACGGGCGACCGACTCCAATCTCCCCCGGGCGCAACAGCTCCCGCCTACTCTCGGACCATGACGCTGGGCAGGCCCCGCTCGCGCGGGGGCCTCGGAGGGAGCCCGGGACGACGTCGGCGCGGAGCGCTCGTCGCCCTCCTGACCCTTGCCGTCGTCCTCGTCACGTCCGGCCCGGCCGGCGCCCACACGCGCCTTCGGTCCTCGGACCCGTCTGCCGGCTCGGTCGTCGCCACGGCGCCCACGGCGGTGACGCTGCGTTTCGCCGAGCCCGTGGCGGCCGCGGACGGGGCAGCGCACGTCTACGACGACCACTACGAACGCGTCGACCAGGGTCAGGTTCTCGCCGTCGAGGGCACGTCGGACTCGCTCCGGGTCCCGCTGCGACCCGGACTGACCAAGGGCACGTATGTCGTGGTGTGGCAGGCGAGCTCGGCCGACACCCATCCCGTGACCGGGTCGTTCCGCTTCTCCGTCGGCGCCCCGACCCCGGTCCAGGGGACTCCACCCGACGACAGCCACAACGACCTCGCGGGAGCGGTGCTGGGCCCCCTGCGTTGGCTCGGGTACGCCGGGATGGTCCTCGCCCCCGGCCTGCTGCTCATGGTCCTGTGGCTGTGGCCCGAGGGGCTCTCGTCACCCCGGACCCGTCGCCTCCTCGGCATCGGTGCGGGCCTGCTCGCTGCGGCCACCGTGGGGAGCATGGTCGTGCAGGGTGTCTATGCCAGCGGCGAGCCGTTCAGTGCGCTCTGGGCCGACCCCGGCTCCCTCGACACCCACTCCCGGACCTTCGACACGGTCCACTCGGTGCGGGCCTTCCTCCTCGTCGCCCTCGTCGCGCTGCTCGTGGCCGCCCTGAGCTTCGGGCCGCGAGCGACGGGGCGCCTCCTGCTCGGCCTGCGGTCCGCCGCCGTCACCGTGACCCTCGCTCTCGCCGTGACGTGGCCGCTGGCCGGGCACTCCGCGGCCACGACCCACCCCGCGCTCACCGTGGCGCTCAACGTCGTGCACCTGCTCGCCATGGTCGTCTGGCTCGGTGGCCTCGTCGGCCTGCTCGTCGGGTCCGGGGAGCCCGAACAGCAGGCGGCCCTCGCCCGGGCGCTCCCCCGCTTCTCCTCGGTGGCCCTCGCGTGCGTCGCGACGCTCGTGGTCACCGGAGTCCTGCTGGCCTGGTCCGAGGTGGGCACCGTCTCGGCCCTGACGCCCACCGCCTACGGACGCGTGCTCCTCGCGAAGGTCGGCGGCGTGCTCGTCCTCGTCGCCCTCGGCAACAGCGCGCGGGTGTGGGTCGAGCGACACCGCATACCAACGCCTCCTCGAGCAGAGGCCGGGGCTCCGGAGTCCACGGTCCCGGCGGCCGCCGTCGGGGCCAGGGGCCTGCGGGCGGGGCTCGCCGGCGAGACACTCACGGCCGGCGTCGTGCTCGGCCTGACCACGGCGCTCGTCGTCATCGTCCCGGCCCGCTCGGACTACGTCGAGCCGTGGAGCAGGGTGATCACGGCCGACGGCGCGACGGTCTCGGTGCAGCTGCCCCGCCCCCGCGTCGGTGACACGGTCGCGCTCGTGACGGTCGCGGCCCCGGGTGGCCGCCGCTCCATCTCGTCGGTGACGGGATCGGTCAGCCGTCCCGGGGTGACCGCGGCCGCCGTCCGGCTCCCGGTCAGCCCTGAGGGGTCCGGCGCCGACGGCGCCACCGAGGTCGGCCTCACCTTCGACGACGTCGGCCCGTGGTCGGTCCGTCTGGTGCTCACCCCGACCTCGGGATCACCGACCACGGTCGTCTTCACCGTGCCCATCGCGGCCGACGCCTGAGGCCCGGCGCCCCAGCGCCGACCGGCGCCGACCGGCCCCGACCCGCCCCCCGGCACCGGCACGGGCACCGGCACCGGCACCGGCACCGGCACCGGGGAGCCCGGCGGACGGCATACGCCCTCGGTGGGCAGTCGCGGCGTCGGCCGGGCCGGCGGCACGACATCGCGTGGACCACTCACGCCCCCACACGACGGAGGGTGGTGACCCCTGCGGGGCCACCACCCTCCTGCTTGCTTACCGGACTACCGGCCGGCCACGAGGTTCGACCGGGCCGACTGGGCCCCGCCTCCCACCGCGTTGACGGCCTGGACGGTGAACCGGTAGTTACCGGCGACCGGCAGTGTCATCACGAGCGACCGGGCCGTGCTCGGCTGCACCGCTGAGACGGTGGTCGCGAGGACCGCTCCCGCTGCACTCATGCGCAGCGCCGAGACCCGGTAGCCGGTGATGACCGAACCACCAGTCGCTGCCGGAGGCGTCCACCGCGCTGTCGCGTTGATCGCACCACCGGCGACTCCGGCCGTGGCGGTCCCGATGACGGGAGCGCCGGGAACGGTTGCCGGCGTCACCGCGATCGACAGAGCCGAGAAGGCGCTCGTGCCGACGGCGTTCACCGCAGCGACCTGGAAACGGTACGCCGTCCCGTTGGTCAGCCCCGTGACGACCAGGCTGGTCGCCGCCGCACCCGCTGGGCGAAGGGCACCCACCTGGNCGCAGCGACCTGGAAACGGTACGCCGTCCCGTTGGTCAGCCCCGTGACGACCAGGCTGGTCGCCGCCGCACCCGCTGGGCGAAGGGCACCCACCTGGGCTCCAGCAGCGTTGACCACCCGCACGGAGAACCCGGTGATGGGCGAGCCTCCGTTGGTTCCCGCAGTCCACCGGACGGTGGCCGAGGCGTTGCCTCGGGTGGGCGTGCCGATCGTCGGGGCAGCCGGTGCGGTCGCCGGCGTGACCGAGTTCGACAGAGCCGAGAAGCCGCTCGTGCCGACGGCGTTCACCGCAGCGACCTGGAAACGGTACGCCGTCCCGTTGGTCAGCCCCGTGACGACCAGGCTGGTCGCCGCCGCACCCGCTCACCGCAGCGACCTGGAAACGGTACGCCGTCCCGTTGGTCAGCCCCGTGACGACCAGGCTGGTCGCCGCCGCACCCGCTGGGCGAAGGGCACCCACCTGGGTTCCAGCAGCGTTGACCACCCGCACGGAGAACCCGGTGATGGGCGAGCCTCCGTTGGTTCCCGCAGTCCATCGGACGGTGGCCGAGGCGTTGCCCGGTGTGGCCGTGCCGATCGTCGGGGCAGCCGGTGCGGTCGGGGCGACAGGTGTCGCGGTCCCCGATGCCGACGGACCGGTGCCGAACTGGTTCACCGCGGCCACCTGGAAGGTGTAGAGCGTGCCGTTGGTGAGACCGGTGACGAGGCGGGAGGTCGCGGTGCGCGAGATCCCGGTGATGGTCTGGACCGGAGCGACGGTGGTGTTCGTCCCGGTGAAGACCCGGATCGTGAAGCTCGTCGCGGTGGCAGGCCCGGTGAAGTTGACCGTCACCGAGGCGTTGCCTGCGACCAGGCTCGTGATGCTGGGCGCGGCGGGCACTGCCACAGGCAGGCTCGCGTCGCTGAACTGCAGGCGCTCGACGTTCCACACGGTGTCGATGCCGTCGGCTCCGCCGTTGCTGTCGACGGTGATGCTGCCGTTGGCGTTCGGCGTGATCGTGTAGGACGCCAGCGTCCCAGTGAAGACGGCGACGTCACAGTTGACCGCGGCAGCTCCGAGGGCGCAGTCACCTGCGGCGCCGGTGGCTGCTGTGGTGCCCATGCCCGTGATCTCACGGACCGCGACCAGGTTGCCCGGGTCGGCCAGTCCGGCGAAGACCGCCTGCTGGAGCGTCATGCCGGTGGTGCCGGTTCCCCACGGGTTCGTGGTGGTCGCGGGCACCGCCTTGTTCTCCATCAGGTCCGTCGTGCCGGTCTGGGTGGTGGGGTCGGCCGGGTTGGTGCGGTAGCTGATCCGCACGGACAGGGCGTGGTCGCCGTCGATGATGTCATCGGCGCCCCGACCGGTGATGGTGTCACTGCCACCGCCACCGAGCAGGATGTCGCCCTCGGCCCAGACCGTCCCGGTTCCGGCAACCGTGCCGGCCTGTCCGGTGAGTGGGCAGTAGCCGGCGGCGGAGGCCGCGACGATGGGTGCCAGCTGGCTCGGGAAGGTCGAGACCAGGCGGTTGAGTCCGCCGATGCGTGCGACACCGGTCGGGTCGAGTGCGTTGCACCCGGTGAACCCGGCACCGCCCAAGGTCGACGGAGCGACCTCGTGACCCTTGATGACGTCGTTGAAGTTCGAGCCCGAGTCGGCCTCGGTCTCCTGCCAACGGTCGCGGTTCACGACGAGCTGGATCGGGACTCCGACGAGGTTGTTGTTGATCTCCATGTCGTCGTCACCGCCCACGGTGTCGTACTGGTGGAAGGCCCAGTCGAAGCCGCCGGCGCCAGCGTTGCGGTCGACGGCCGCGTTCTGCGACATGAGGTCGTCTCCGCCCTCGGCGTCGTAGTCGTTCTCACCGACCTGGCCGACGAAGATGTCGTTGCCGGGTGCGGTCTGGGCCGGGTCGTCGAAGAACGGTGCACCGTGGTCGCCCTGGAGCAGGTCCTGCCCCGAGCCGCCCTCGATCCAGTCGTCGCCACCGTCGCCGAAGACGGCGTCGGCACCCTGGCCGGCAATCACGAAGTCATTGCCGGGGCCCGCGAAGGTCTCGTTGTCGTTGGCTCCGCCGTTGATGAAGTCCTGACCGTCGTTGCCCATCGGGATGTCGTCGCCGATGCCGGCGTCGATGGCGTCGTCGCCGGGACCACCCTTGGGAACGTCGGCACCACCGAGGTCGGTGAGGATGTCGTCGCCCTCGCCGCCGAGCGCCACGTCGTCTCCGCCGTTGCCCTCGATGACGTCGTTGCCGAGGCCACCCCAGAAGGTGTCGTTGTCGTTGCCACCGATGATCCGGTCCACGGCGGCGGTGCCGTTGTAGACCGACTGTCCGTTGATGCCGGAGGGGTCGACGGTGTTGATCTGACGGTAGGCGATAGCGCCGTCGGCCTTCTTCAGCAGCAAGAGGTTCTCGTCGCAGTCGGCCGTGCTCGGGTCGTCCTTGACCGTTCCGGGGCCCGTCAGGCTTGCCGGCACGTCGGGAGTCGCTGCGCGCACCAGCGTGTTCGGCGCGTTCAGCGGGTTGTTGAGGAACGACATCTGGAACTTGCAGTCAGCCGTGGCGAAGGCGTCGGCCTTGAGCGTGTTCGTCCCCTCGGTGTTGCGCTGGATCATCTCGGAGAAGGAGTTGCCCTCGAGCTGGGTGCGGAGGTTCATCCCGGGAGTCCGGAGCAGGTAGTAGAAGCGGTCGCCGTCCTGCAGGCTCTCGAGCTGCGTCTGGAAGACGTAGTTGAACGTCGAGCCGAGCAGGCCTCCGAAGAGGTTGGTCATCTCGGCGAGGCCACCGACCCACAGGTCGATGTCGTCGACGCCCGTGATGGTGCGTCCGCCTGCGTTGGCCCAGGCGCCGGTGCCGAACATGAAGTCGCCCGCGTCTGCCGGCGGGACGTCCCCGACGGCGGGGTTGACGATCGCACGTGCTGCCGCACGCTTGGCGGCTGCAGTCGTGGCGCCGGTGATCGACGGGTGCAGACCGTAGGCGGCCACGAAGTTGACCAGCGACTCGGGGTGCTTCAGGTGCTGGCCGAAGTCGGTCCAGTCGGTGTAGGGAGCCAGCTGGCCGTCATTGGTCTGCGCGTTGATCTGTCGGCGCAGGTCGTTGAGCCGCGGGATGCCCGCGTCCCTGGCACGCGCCATGTTGATGGTCGGCAGGTCGAGCGGGAGACCGAGCAGGTTGTTGCGCAGGGTCTCGGTGACGAACTCGTCGATCTCGTTGCCGGCCTGGTCGGAGGAGCCCATGAAGATGGCCCCCGCGCCCTCCTGCGCGGTGTAGAACGTCGGACTCGCCCCGTGCGTCTTGGCGAACAGCTCCGGCGGGTTGAGGAAGGCGGTCAGCAGCGGCAGCGAGTTGTCGGTCTTGACCCCCGCCGCGTCTGTCGTCGTGCGCGCCACCTGGTCATCGAGCATGGAGTGCCCGAAACGGTAGACCGCGTGGGCGAACTCCGCCTGGACGGCGGGGTTGATGTCGGGCGAGTAGACGTGGAACGGCCGGACGCCCGGCTGCACCTTGCGTGCGAACTCCTCGAACACCAGGTGCTGGTACTCCATCTCCGTGACGAAGCGCGCGGCCTGGAACAGGCGACCGCCGAACCCGTAGCTGATGTTTGCCGTACCCACGGTGTGCGGGGCCAGGTAGTCAGCGAGCAGGGACGGGTTGTTGTTCAGCGTGTTGGTGATGTCGTCGACCAGGCGGTTGTGCTCCGAGTGGAAGACCTGGTGGATGGACGACAGGGCGATGTTCTCGTTGCACCGGCCGTCACCGCAGATGAAGTGCGAGTTGAGCAGCTCGTCGTCGTAGGTGCCGGCGGGCTGGTTCGCGAAGTCGGCCGAGGGGACGGTGTCCGTGTCGGGCGTCAGTGCACCCGTGGGCTCGGCATTGTGCGCGATGTCCGTGAGGAACGGCGTGTCGAAGTGCAGCACGTTGGCCGGCACCGGGACGGGTCCCGTGCATCCGACGGTCGCGGCGCGGCAGCCCTCGACGAGACCGGTGGTCGTCACGTACTGCGGCAGCCCTCGGGCCGGACCCGGCAGGAAGTTGCCGTAGGGGTCGGCGGCGACCATCGGGATGTTGAAGACGTCCTTGTCGACCAGGCGCATGCCCAGCAGGTCGGCCGTCTGCTTCTTGATGCCGGCCCACGTGGCGAGACCGCCGCTGCCGTCGGGCGAGCCCGGGTAGGCCTCTCCGACCGGTCCACCATCGAGGAAGCGGCCGTTGGAGACAGGCCGTCCACCGACGTTCGTGTACTCGCGGAGGAAGACCTGGTGCGAGCTGTGCGAGGTGTACGTCTGGGACTGGTCGACCCAGGGGCTGTCGGTGTTGTTGGCGTTCTGGACGTCATCCGCCGACTCGTCCGCCGGCGTTGCCGGGTTGTCGCCGAGGATCCCGTCGGGTCCGGGCTGGTTCTGGGCGCGGGTGAGCACCATGAAGGCCTGGTTCGCCGGGACCTCGTCACCGTTGCCGGCGATGCCGTCCGGACCCACCGTGAGGAGCGGGTCGTCGGCACGCAGCGGCACGAAGACGTTGCCGCCGCCCTTGACCGTCTGGTCGACTCCGTGGTCGAAGAACTGGCCGAAGAACGTGAAGATCGAGTTGAACGGCGGGGAGAGCCCGACGTCCGTCGTGACGTTCTCGATGAAGAGCGTCTTGTGCGAAGGCACACAGTTCGCCGGCACCCCGAGGGGGACTGCCGGGGTGGGGTCGGTCGTGCAGGCGATGACCTTGTTGCCGCCCTGGGCCCGCAGCGGGAACTCTGCTGCCTGGATGGCGGCAGGGTTGGTCGAGGTCTGGTCGACGATGAGGTTGCTGACCAAGCGCGGCTGGGTGTCGAAGACGTTGCCCTTCTTCTGGGCGTAGGAGGACGCCACCGGCGGCCCGAACAGGGACGGGTTGGTCTCGGCCGCCCGGAAGTCGGGGGTCGTCAACCGCGGGAAGGGCTGGTCGGCCGCCGCGAACGTCTCCCGGTTGGTGAAGAGGTTGTTGCACGAGCCGTCGACGGTGCGAAGACCGTACGAGGTGAGCCGGTCGGGGACCTGGTCGACACCCGGGCCGACCAGAGTGCCGCAGCGGTTCGCCGGGGTTTGCGTCGCCGAGTGCGCCTCGGCGATCTTGATCTGCTTGAGGATGTAGGCGATGTCGGAGGCCGTCACCACGAAGCCGTTGCCCGCGGGTGCGGGCGCTGCCTGCGCGGACGTGACCGCAAGCGGCACGACCATGGCGAAGGGCACGACGAACGCGACGCTCGCCGCCACCCACCGGAACCGGACCGCTAGTGACTGCGGCCCCGCCCGGTGCGCGGACCGACGAGCGTCCACGTCAAAGATCCGGGCGTGAATCCGCCCGGGAGACTTGCCGGTTGAGCGTTTCATTGCACACCTGCCTCGTGAGTTGTTGTTGGTGTCCCCGACGTGGTCCTGTGCAGACCCGATGAGTGCGTGTGGAACGGGTTGGAAGTGCGCCGTGTCGGCACCGCGTGCCGGCTCGGCGTGACTCCCGGAGAGCGCTGCAGCCCGGGGCTCCCGGGCGTCATGCGCTGGCCGAACGGATCGGTCGTGATGGCGCCGAGGACGCGCACCGCACGAGTGCGGCGAGCGTGCGTCGGGCCTCGTCGGCAGCCGGGCCCCGCCTGCCGGTCCCGGAGTCGGGGCCGGAGTCGGGGACGTCCCCGACGGCGAACCCGCCGCGAGAGACCCGGTGAAGGCGGACGACGGCATCGATGAGGCCCTCGAGCTCGGAGTCGCCCGTGTCGGGGCCTCCGAGCAACCGCCCGTACATCTCCTGCAGCCGCGGCCCGGGCGCACACCCGAGCTCGTCGGCGAACACCCTGCGGCACCGGGCATACGCCCGGAGGCCCTCGGCATGGTGCCCGGACACGTCCTTGCTGTGCAGGTAGGCGTACCAGGCACCCTCGTCGAGCGGGTCGGCCTCGATGGCCTGACGGGCCCAGCGGGTCGCGTCGCCGGGCGCGAGGTCCACGACCTTCTCGGCCGCGGCGACGAGCCACTCGCTCGTCATCCGCTCGTGCTCTGCGCGCGCCGCGTCCAGCCAGAGGGCGCTCGCCTCGTCCGGCAGCAATGGGGTCCTGGCGACGGCAAGGGTCCGGCGCAGCAGGGGCAGTGCCACCTCGGGTCGGACGCTCGGGTGCAGGACTCGTCCGACGTCACGGGCCAGCGTCGCGACGTCGAGGTCGACCTGGTCCAGGTCCAGCGAGTAGCACCCGGCGCGGGTCATGATCGTCCCCTGCCGCGGTGCGCCCGGGACCTGGAGGTGCTTGCGCAGCACGCACACGTAGGACTCGAGGGTCGCCGTCGCCGCCGTGGGCCGGTCGTCGCCCCACAGGATCGAGACCAGCGCCTCCTTCGACACCGGGACGCCGCGGGCGACCGCGAGCGCGATGAGCAGGTGGCGGGGCTTGACGCCGCCGAGCTGACGCGGTCCGAGGACTGTAGTTCCGACGCGCACGTGCAGGCCGCCGAGCAGGTTGACCTGCACCGCGGCCGTGCCCGGACGTCGGCCGGTCGGCGCCACCGTGACGGTGCGCGCCACGTGGATGCTCATGTCCGCGCCTCGTCGACGGTGACAGCGGCACGGTCAGGCCGACGGCCACACCGCCGACCTGACCGGCCGCCGCGGGACTCCCACGAGGGGGTTGCATCGGCGCAGTGCGTGACGTGACCGGCACGCCCGGGACGGACGGGGGAGTTCGAGCCGTCTGTCGTCGCAACGCCGTCTGCCGTGAGAGTCACGACTCTGACCGCGGGCGCGCCCGCGGTCACGAACAGGAGAACGGCGACCGCCGACGACGGCACCGACTCCTCGGTGATGGTTGGGCACTCCCTCGCGAGATCGGGTCGGCACGCGCACCGCCGCCGGATCGGCGACGTGTCGTCCGCGACACGTCGACGTCGTCCGCTCCCCTGTCGGTGCCCCCACCCGAACTGCTCTTTCCCCATGCATCCATGGTGCTGAGCACCCTTGTGCCACAACAGTGCCGAAGAGGGGGCTGCGCGCGACCCTCCTTGGGGGTGCCGTCAACCCCCTATTTGGGGGGTGCACCTTGACCGGCAGCCCGCGACCCGGGGGCGTACGCCCTCAGGGTGCCCAGGACCAGGCGAACCTCTGCGGAAAGCGGGCTCGCAGCCGCGATCCCCCACCCGGCAGGGCGCTCAGGCTGACCTCGCCGCCGATGTCGGCGACGTCGTCCTGCAGCAGGCGCAGTCCGAGGTGGCCTTTCGCCGGCGCCGGGAAGGGGCCTCCCACCCCGTCGTCGTCGACCGTCACCACGACGTCGCTGCCGTCGACCGTGGCGACGACGGACACGGTCCGGGCGTGGGCGTGCTTCACGACGTTGCGCAGGCCTTCCCGCACGACGTGGTAGGCGAACTGGGTGGACTCGGCCGAGATCTCCTTGAGGCGTCCGTCGACGTCGATCGTGACGTCGACCCCCTCGGCACGGACGGGTTGCGCGAGCTGCTCGACGGCGGCCTCGAGCCCCTCGCGGGCCAGACCGACCGGGTAGAGGTCGGTGAGCAGCCCTCGCAGCGAGGCGATGTCACTCTGGAGCCGACGGCCCACCGACTCGAGCACCCCGCGGGCCGAGGTCGACTGGGCCGGGAGCTCCGCCGCGACAGCGGGCAGCGAGTAGCCGAGGCTCGTCAGGTCCTGGATGAGCCCGTCGTGCAGCTCGCGCGAGATCTTGCGGCGCTCCACGTCGGAGGCGGCCAGCGCGTGGCGCAGCAGTGACGACCGTTCTGCCTGGGCCTGGTCGACGCGCCGGGCCAGGGAGAGGGCCAACGGGATCACCGTCAGGATGAACAGGACGAGGGCGCCGATCGCCAGCGGCAGGATGCGGGTCGAGATGACGATCTCGTCGCGGACGATCCGGTCGCTGTTCCAGTACGACTCGACGAGGATCGGCTTGCCCTCGGAGTCGACGGCCCCGGCATACACCTCGAGGAGCTCGTCGTACCCCTGCTCGTGCTGGTTCTCCTCCTTCGAGAGGTCCGAGAGGGACGCCACCGACGAGGTGGTCCCGAAGAGGGCGACCTCCTCGGGCTCGAGGGTGAAGGTCTCGCCGTGCAGCTCGTGCACATCGGACCAGATGACCTGGCCGCCCACGCCCCAGACCTTGATCCGCACCAGGGAGTCGTCACGCAGCGGGCTGCCCACGACGGCGTCGAGGATGCGGTCGGAGCCGGGGTCGCCCCGGCGGACGGCCGCACTGATGAGCGGCGCGACGACGTCGCGCGCGAAGGAGATCCCGTGCGTGCTGGCGTCGCGGACCGCGATGTCGCGGGCTGCCGCCTTGACGGCGAGGCTCACGCCGCCGGCGCACACCGTCAACGCGATGAGGCTCCACATCAGGAAGCGTCGAACGGCTCGGCCGCGGACGGTTCGAGAGTCCCCCATCGACCACCTTCGGGGTCGCAGACGCACGGTCAGGAGCCGATCAGTCCGAACCGTCGAGCAGTCACGACCGCCTCGAGCTGCGAGTGCGCGTTGAGCTTGACCATGATGTTCTTCACGTAGCCACGGCACGTGAGGCGCGTGATCCCCAGACGTCCGGAGATCGTCGCGACGTTGTGTCCTTCCGAGAGGTGCATCAGCACCTCGGTCTCCCGGACCGTCAGCGGCGTGTGGTTCGAGACAGGTGGGCAGCGAAGGAGGTCACGCAGGACCCGCGGATGCACGACGAACCCGTCTCCCTTGCAGCCGCGCAACGCCTCGAAGAGCTCGGTGAGCGTGCCGTCCTTGAGCAGCAGGGCACTCGCGCCCGCATCGGCCGCGCGGCGCAGCAGGGTCTGGTCGACGTCGGCCGTGAGCACGACGACACGCAGTCGCGGGTCCTCACGGATGAGCTCGGCAGAGAGCTCGATGCCGTCCCCGTCACCGAGGTTGACGTCCATGACGATGACGTCGGGACGCAGAGCGGCGACGGACGCGCGCGCCTCTGAAGCGCAGTTCGCCGATCCGATGCACTCGAGCCCGGCCTGCAGGCCGATCGCCAGCGCCATCGCCGACGCCACGGCCTGGTGGTCGTCCACCACGAGCACGCGGACGTAGTCCTCGAGTGCCCCCACCCCGGGCCCCACTCCCAGTGTCACGCTCATCGTCCCCACCCCCACGTTCCGGGCTCCCCCGAGCCCCTCACTGAGAAATTATGCGGACGGCAGGGGCCCGCGTCTCACGAATCCGCAGGTCAGAGGCTCAGACCGGGACGATTCGGGCACTTGGGACGGTAGTTCGTTCTGTCTCTGAGGCTGCCGGAGTCACCGAGCTCTGTGGCCCCGGCTCGGAGCCGTCCGTCAGGTCGCCCAGGTCCGGAGCCAGACGGTCTCCTCGAGCTGCCGCAGCCGCTCCAGGGTCTCGTCCGACAGGGCCACGTCGGTGTCGGTGATGACGTAGCCGAGCTCACCGCGGGTCGAGAGCGACTGCCCGGTGATGTTGGCACCTGCCTCGGAGAGCGTCTGGTTGATCGACGCCAGCACCCCGCGCACGTTGTGGTGGAGGTAGCCGGCCCGGAAGCCGCCGCCGTCGGCCGGCGGCGCCGACACCTCGGGCAGGTTCACCGACAGCGAGGTGACACCGGACTGCACGAACCCGAGCAGCTTGGCCGCGACGAAGGACCCGATCTCCTCCTGCGCCTCCTGGGTCGAGCCACCCACGTGCGGGGTGAGGATGACGTTGTCGAGACCTCGCAGCGGCGACTCGAACGGGTCGCCCTGGGCCTTGGGCTCGGACGGGAACACGTCGATGGCCGCACCGGAGAGGTGACCGGAGAGGATGTGCGCGCGCAGCGCCTGGTCGTCGACCACCATGCCGCGCGAGGCGTTGATGAACACCGAGCCGGGCTTCATGAGCGAGAACTGCTCGTCGCCGAAGAGGCCCGCGTTGCCGGGTCGACCGTCGACGTGGAGGCTGACGATGTCGGACTCGGCGAGCAGCTGCTCCAGCGAGCTCAGGCGCCGGGCGTTCCCGTGTGCCAGTCGGTCCGCGGTGTCGTAGAAGACGACGTGGAGGCCGATGGCCTCGGCGACGTTGGACAGCTGGGTGCCGATGTTGCCGTAGCCGACGATCCCGAGGGTCTGACCACGCGTCTCGTGGCTCCCGCGCGCGGACTTGTCCCAGATCCCGTCGTGCATGCGCTGGGTCTTCTCGGGCAGACGACGGGCGAGGGCGAGCATCTCGCCGATGACCAGCTCGACGACGCTCCTCGTGTTCGAGAAGGGGGCGTTGAAGACCGGGACCCCGTGCGCGGCTGCCGCGGCGAGGTCGACCTGGTTGGTCCCGATGCAGAAGCACCCGACAGCGCGGAGGTCGTCGGCCGCTGCCAGCACCCGCTGGGTGACCTTCGTGTTGGACCGGATACCCAGGAGCGAGACTCCGACCAGAGCGTCGATGAGCTCGCCCTCGGTGAGGGATCCGGACCGGACCTCGACGTCGTGGCCGTTGCTTCGAAACGCTTCGACGGCGACGGGGTGCACGTTCTCCAGCAGCAGGACCTTCACGGGCGCCTCCTTGTCCGGGCAGGACGGTTTGTGGTGCTAGCGGGTCGGTGGGCTGCGGCTCGAGCGCGCCTGCCACACCGGGGTCGACCGACTCGATGGTGTCACGCATGCTCCGGTCGGGCTCACGTGGCCACCAGTTGGAAACCTCGAGGTCATGCGCATGGTGGAGGAGGGAGTCGCCAGTCCCGAGGACTCGGACGCAAGACCGGAACGGGCTTCTGCGATGGACCCGAGCGACGAGGTGACGGGCCGTCACCCCGGAGCCAGCGCCACGCATACGCCATGACCGCGTGGGCGCCGGCGCACTTGCTAGGTTCGCCGCGTGGAGATCACGCGCATCGGAGCAGACGACTGGGAGCGGTTCCGATCGGCGCGGCTCGCGTCGTTGTCCGAGTCACCGGAAGCCTTCGGCTCGCGGTACGCCGACTGGGTCGATGCCCCGGACTGGCGGGTCACCTCATCAGCGCGGTGGCGGACTGGGCTGCGGCCCAGGGGATGTCGACCTATCTCATGGTCCGCAACGACAACGTCCGGGCGCGGACGGCGTACGAACGGGCCGGGTTCGTCGACACCGGAGTCCCGGAGGGGTGGCCGATCGATGAGCCGCCGGAGCGCCCGATGGAGCTGCGCACCTGACGTCGCGATGGCCCGGCACCTGCGAGGGATGGGGTCCCAGGCACCCCTCCATGAGCAGACCCGGGACCCCTGACGTCGGCAACTCGGGGTGAACCGTCGTCATCAGGAAGACGATCGAGAGCCCGGATCATGACGCGCTTTCCCGTCGGCGTGGCGTGCAGGATTCGCTCAGCCTGCTGTGGCACTCTCACTCTCGCGCGCCCGTCGATGCTCCCCTGTCTCGGCGGGCGCGCCCACGCCCCAGCAGCAACCCCCCTGCTGCTGGTGCACCCGGCGCGGCCCGCTCACCCCACCCGAGCGGGCTGCGCCTTCCTGCCTCGTCAGGACGACGGTCGTCCGGCGGACGAGGCGTAGGGTGGAGCCATCTCAGGCCGGTCGACCCCGGACCTCGGCGGCGGGCTTGTGGTTCATGCCCCAGAACCGAGGTTGCCCGTGACGACGTCCCGGCCGGACCCAGCAGTGGCTCGGATCCTGCTGCAGCTCGCCGACGAGCCTCTCCCGGCGGGAGCGGACGGACTCGTGAGCACCTTGACCCGGCTGTGCGCCGCCTTGGTGCGTCACCTCCCGGCGTCGGGATCAGGCATCAGCCTGGTCGGTGAGGGACACGGGTCGGCCGGGATCGCCGCCGCGGCGGGTCCTCGTAGCCGCAGTCTCGAGGAGCTGCAGTTCACCTTGGGCGAGGGTCCCTGTCTGGACGCCCATGCCTCGCGCCGGCCGATGCTCGAGCCCGACCTCGTGGGAGCCGGGTCGCACCGCTGGCCGATCTACGGCCCGCGCGCGGCCGAGCTCGGAGTCGGCGCGGTGTTCGCCTTTCCCTTGCAGATCGGCTCGGCGCGGGTGGGGGTGCTCGACATCTACCGCAGGCAGCCCGGTCCGCTCTCCGCCGAGGCGCTGGCGTCGGGCTACGGCTTCGCCGAGGTCGCGCTCCGGCTGCTGCTCCAGGAGCAGGCTGGGGCCTCCGAGGGCCGGGCTCCGGAGGGGCTGGACGACGTCCTCGCCCACCGCATGGAGGTCTACCAGGCGCAGGGGATGGTCATGGTCGACCTGGGGGTGAAGCCCGCCGAGGCGATGGCACGCCTGCGCGGACACGCCTTCGCGGCCGGCCAGGACATCGCTGCCGTGGCCCGGGACGTCATCGACGGCATACTCCATCTGCAGCGGGACCTTCCCCCTCACGATCCCGGGGAGCACCCATGACGCCTCGACACCGTCTGCGGACCATGCGCCCACACGCGCGCCTGCCGAAAGGAGCTGACCGCTCGTGATCGCCCTCGACAAGCTCACCGACGTCTTCGTGGCCGTCGCCGACACCCTCGTCGCCGACTTCGACATCATCGAGTTCCTCGAGCTCGTCGCTGAAAAGGCAGCGACGATCAGCGCGGCCAGCGCGGCCGGGATCGTCCTGGGCGACCCGACCGGGCGACTCCAGTTCGTGGCAGCCTCCGAGCAGTCGGTCCGGCTGCTCGAGGCGCTTGCCGTCCAGAGCGAGAGCGGTCCGTGCCAGGACTGCTTCCACACCGGTGGGCCCGTGGTCAACACCGACCTGCGTGACACCGAGGCACACCGCCGGTGGCCGGCGTTCGCGAGGCTCGCCACCTCCTTGGGCTACCAGTCGGTTCACGCGCTGCCGCTGCGGCACCAGGGCACCGCGATCGGTGCACTGACGCTGCTCAGCGTCCACGCGCATCCCCTCGAGGACGCGGACGTACGCGTCGTGCAGGCCGTCGCCGACATCGCCACGATCGGCATCCTGCAGGAGCGCTCCATCCGGGCCAGCGGCGTCCTCACCGAGCAGCTGCAGTACGCCCTGGTCAGCCGGATCAGCATCGAGCAGGCCAAGGGCATCCTCTCGCGCATCCACGGCATCGGCGTCGACGACGCCTTCTCCCTCCTGCGCTCGTACGCACGAGGCGCGGGCCTCGGTCTGAGCGCCGTCGCGAGCGAGGTCGTCAACGAGCCCGACCGCCACCCCACGCTCACCAGACCCCCGAGGTGACCGGTGGGTCGACCCCGCGAGCCTGTCGGCCCTCCCCCCTCCCGGTCCGTGGAGGCAGCGTTACAATCTGCGTATGGATGCAGATAGGCAGACTGATGCGCTACCCGACGACCAGGTCGAGCTGGCCGTCGAGGTCTTCCGGATGCTGGCCGATGGCACGCGGATCCGGCTGCTCTGGGCGCTGCGCGACGTCGAGCGTCCGGTGAACGAGCTCGCCGAGGCCCTCGGCAAGGCGGCGCCCTCGGTCTCGCAGCATCTCGCCAAGCTGAGGATGGCCCACATGGTGCGCACCCGGCGCGAGGGGAACCAGGTCTTCTACCGGGTCGAGAACGACCACGTGGCGAGCCTCGTCCGTGACGCGATCCACCACGCCGAGCACGCGTCGGACGGCGTCCCCGCACACCACCGGTCGGCCGGCTCGAGCATCACCCCGATCGGCAGGAACGAGCAGTCCCGGTGAACACGTCTCCCCATGACCACGAGCATGACCACGAGCACGACCACCCGCACGACCGGCACGGCGCCCGACCGCACCCTGGGCACGCCCATGGGCACGCGAGCCCGTGGGCTCGGCTGCGCCACGCGGTCACCCCGCACTCGCACGACGCCGCGGACTCCATCGACTCGGCCCTGGAGTCGAGCGCCCGCGGCATCCGCGCGGTGAAGATCAGCCTCGTCGTCCTCGGCGTCACCGCGTTCGCGCAGCTGGGCGTCGTCTATGTCTCCGGGTCGGTGGCGCTGCTCGCCGACACGATCCACAACTTCAGCGACGCGCTCACCGCGGTGCCGCTCTGGATCGCCTTCGTGCTCGGCCGGCGCGCCGCCACCCGCCGTTACACGTACGGCTACGGCCGCGCCGAGGACCTCGCCGGACTCTTCGTCATCGCCATGATCGCCCTGTCGGCCGTGCTCGCCGGATGGGAGGCCGTCGACCGCCTCCTGCACCCGGCGCCGGTCGACAACGTGGGATGGGTCGCCGTGGCGGGACTCGTCGGCTTCATCGGCAACGAGACCGTCGCGCTCTTCCGCATCCGCGAGGGCCGGGCCATCGGCTCGGCGGCCCTCGTGGCCGACGGCCACCATGCACGGACCGATGGCTTCACCTCCCTCGCGGTGCTCGTGGGCGCAGGCGGGGTCGCGGTCGGCTGGAACTGGGCCGACCCCGTCATCGGCCTGGTCATCACCGTCGCCATCGTCCTGGTGCTGCGCACCGCGGCCCGAGACGTCCTCCGTCGGCTCATGGACGGGATCGACCCCTCGCTCGTCGAGTCGGCCGAGCACACCCTCTCCCGCGTACCGGGCGTGACCGCAGTGCGCAGCGTGCGGATGCGCTGGATCGGCCACGAGATCCACGCGGAGGCCGAGCTCGACGTCGAGGCGACGACGAGCCTGGTCGCTGCCCACGCCGTCGCCCACCGCGCCGAGGCCGAGCTCGTGCGCACCACGGCCAGGCTCACGACGGCTGTGGTCCACGCCTACCCGGCGCACCAGGAGGGCGGGTCACGAGAACGTGTGTCGCAGACGGGGCTGTTCCGGGTAGGTGACGGACCAGTGTGATGCGTCGGCGGGGCGGCGTGTCGGCACGACTTCCCTATGCGAGGAGCTCGCCGTGATTGCCCTGGCCCTGACTGCGCCCGTCCTGGGTTTCGGTCTTCTGCTGACCCTGCAATGGTTCGAGGAGCGCGTCATGTCCGCCGACGCCGGTCCGGTGTCGGTGCAGCCGCGTTCGTAGTGTCGGCCGACGGACCCTCACGCAGGGTGTGGGTCCTTGCCGAGCAGCGAAAGTGCGTCCGAGGCACATCAGTCGACAGGTGCGATGACCAGCCAGAAGGGTCCCGGAGCTTGCACAGAGAGCGTTGTGCCGATGCTCGCGAGCGGCAGTCTGATGTCTGCTGCGGCTGCTCCTGCACACACGCTGCTGATGAGGACCTCATCGTCACCAGTGACGGTGTATCGACCCGGACCCGGACAGCTCACTGAGACGAAGGCTTCGGAGCCCGGTGGCGCCTTCAACGAGTACGTCGCCGTCGTCGTCCCGCGCTCGGACAACAGCGGACTGGGGCCCACCGCGGGCCCATGTTTGTCCCTCAGATCATTCATCGGGTCAGTAGGCGCCGCAGCGACGGCCGGCGTGCCGGGGGTCGACGCACCGCTCGAACTCGGGGCAACGCTCGTTGCCCCGACGGAAGCGCGAGCCGGTCCGTTGCCCGTGGCCGGCGTCGGGCTGGTCGAGCACGCCGCGGTAGAGGCGACGAGGACAGCCACGAGAACCGAGAGGTATCCCCCGCGCCGTGACCGTCCTCGCTCGGGTCGTGACGAGGGCACTGCAGCCCCGGTCGGTCCGGCCGGGGCTGCAGTGATGATGTGTGTCTGGACCACCGAGACGACTCAGGAGTGCGTGAACTCGATGGCGCTGGTGTTGCCCACGATCGTCCCGGTCTTGTCGGTGCGGAGGGTGCACGGAGCGATGAGGGTCTTCTTCGTGTAGCTGACCTTGTATGCGTGGTGCCCCGCCTCGATCCAGCCGGTCGACTGCGTCGAGGGGACCTTCCAGGAGTACGAACGGGTCACCGAACTCGTCCAGTCCTTCTTGATGGTGACGCCCACCGACACGCTTGCCTTCGCGAAGATGACGCCCGCCTCTGCCGACGTGGTTCCGGTGATGGATCCCCCTGTGGTCACCGACTCGCCGAGAGCGATGGTCAGGGTGCCGCCACTCCGCCCGTACGTCCGGGTGTCCGAGTCGCCGCGGTAGGTGGGCGACTGAGTCGTCGTGTAGTAGACATTGCCGACCTCCGCACAGGCGGCGTAGCTGGACGGAGCCGTCACCACGGCTGCCGCGGGAACCGCGAGCAGCAGGGTGAGCCCCTTGGCCATCAGGCCCTTGCGTGAACCACTGATAACGTCCACAGATTCTCCCCGTCTTGTTGTCCCGACGCCCTGACCGGGCGCGGCGACGAGGTCATCCTTTCGACGGCATAGTCGGCTGTCAATGACTCGGGAAGCTCTGTTTTCGGCTCTTCCGAGCACGTAGGCGCCGAGGCGGTCAGAGCCGCCCGGACGGGACTCCCGCCCGTGGATTCCCCTATGGGTCAAGGGATTTAGGGGTCGGTTGCGCATGGCGCTGGTCATGTCCCGAGGACGATCAGTTCCCGTGCCGCGGAGGGATGAAGTCATGGCCGGACTGAGGACGTACCCGCGCCCAGGGGTCTGCGGAACCGTCGGAGACAGCGGCCACTCACAGCGGGCGAGTGGCCCTCGGAGCCATCTCACAGCGTGGGTGGGTACGGTCACCTCGCCGTGGGACCGGCACTTCGAAGTCCACGAGGGGTGACGCCGAATGACATCCGCCGACGAGGTGCTGGCCGAGCTGCACCACACGCGTGCCTGGCAAGAGGACTTCTACCGCGACCTGCATGCCCATCCGGAGCTCAGCGGACGCGAGTCCGAGACAGCCGCGGCCGTCGCCCAGCGGCTCACCGGGTGGGGCTTCGAGATCCACGAGCTCGGTGGTGGAGTGGTCGGCGTGCTGCCGAACGGGTCCGGACAGACGGTGCTGTGCCGGGCCGACATGGACGCGCTGCCGGTCACCGAGCTGACCGGCCTGCCGTATGCGTCCACGGCCAAAGCCACGGACGAGACCGGAGCAACGGTCGGGGTCTCACACGCCTGCGGACACGACGTCCACGTCACCTGCCTCCTCGGTGCTGCCCAGTTGCTCGCGAGTCGACGCGACCTGTGGCACGGCACTTTCATCGCCCTGTTCCAGCCGGCCGAGGAGACGGCCTCGGGCGCGCAAGGAATGCTCGATGCCGGCTTGACCGGACGTGTCCCACGACCCGACGTCGCTTTCGCCCAGCACGTCCTGGACCTCCCGGCCGGGACCGTCGCAACGACCATCGGTCCCGTGATGTCAGCAGGCGACAGCATCAGGATCACCGTCTCCGGGGTCGGCTCACACGGCTCGATGCCACACCTGAGCGTCGACCCCGTCGTGCTCGCAGCATCCATCGTGGTCAGGCTGCAGACCATCGTGGCCCGTGAGACCAGACCCGGAGAGTTCGCCGTCGTGACGGTCGGAAGCAGCGTCGCCGGCACGAAGAGCAACGTCATCGCCGACCGAGCCGTGCTGCTGCTCAACGTCCGCACGTACGACGACGACGTCCGCGCTCAGGTGCTTGCGGCGATCGAACGCATCGTGCGGGCGGAGTGCGACGCTGCCGGATCCCCGCAGGCACCGACGTTCGACTACTACGACCAGTACCCCCTCACGAGCAACGACGACCGGGTCGGTGCGAGGGTGCGCAGCGCCTTCGAGCAGCACTTCGCCGACCGGGTGGTCGACCTCGGACGGGTGACGGCCAGTGAGGACTTCAGCCGGATCCCGGACGCCTTCGGGACGCCGTATGCCTACTGGGGCGTCGGTGGGTTCGCCGACGCCTCCGCAGCGCCACCGAACCACTCCCCCTACTTCGCACCCTTGATCCAGCCCACGCTCGACACGGGCACGTCTGCGCTCGTCGTCGCGGCCCTGACCTATCTCGCGAAGTAGCCCGGCTGAACCAAGGCTTCCGCGGCCCAGAGGGAGCAGCCGTACACCGAGTGAGCCGGCTCCCGTCGTCGAGAGCAGCGCCTGACGCAGAGCCCCCTGGCTCAGTCGCTCTCCACGAGATGGCGCGTGGTCCAGGCTCTTCAACCGGCCGCGATGGCCAGCCGGCCGGCAGGGTCGAGGCGACGAAGGATCGCACCAGCGATCTCGGACAGCTCCGAGACCTGCTCGGGAGTCAGGGCATCGATGACGTGCTCACGCACGGTGGAGACGTGCCCCGGCGCCGCAGCGACGAGCACCTGGTGGCCGTCGTCGGTGAGCCGCGCGTTCGTGGCGCGGCCGTCCTCGGGGCAGGGAAACCGCGTCACGAGCCCACGTTCCTCAAGTCGTCGTACGACGTGCGACAGACGCGTGAGGGACGCGTTGGTCTGCTGGGCCAGGGCGGTCATGCGCAGGGTCCAGCTGGGCGCCTCGGACAGCATGGCGAGGACGAAGTACTCGAAGTGCGTGAGCCCCGAGTCACGCCGCAGCTGAGCATCCAGCACTCCCGGAATCAGCTCGACCATGGCGACGAGGCGCTTCCAGGCCACGAGCTGTTCGGGGTCGAGCCATGAACCCGTCGAGAGGGGCCCCCCGGAGGGCAGGAGGCTGCTTTGGGCCTCGGAGCTCGATGGGGATCGCATGAACCGAGCATAGCCGATTACTTGACACATGAAGTAATCACTGTCATCTTGGTTGAAGCATCAACCAATCACTTCAGGAGACAGCCATGGCGCACATCAGCATCATCGGGACCGGCAACATGGGTCAGGCCATCGCCGGCGTGTTCGGCAAGGGCGGCCACTCCGTACAGCTGCTCGGCCAGAGCGACGGCTCCACGACCGTCACCGGCGACATCGTCGTCCTCGCGGTGCCCTACGCCGCGGTGCCGGCCATCGTCGCCGAGCGTGGCGAGAGCCTCGCGGGCAAGACGGTCGTGGACATCACCAACCCGGTGAACTTCGAGACGTTCGACTCCCTCGTCGTCCCGGCAGACAGCTCCGCGACCGCCGAGATCGCACGGGCACTCCCCCGGTCAACGGTGCTCAAGGCGTTCAACACGACCTTCGCTGGCACGTTGGCCTCGGGTGTCGTCGGGCCGAACACGACGACCGTTCTCATCGCCGGGGATGACGCCGACGCGAAGTCCGAGCTCTCCGACGCGATCGCCGCTGGTGGCCTCAAGGCGATCGACGCCGGCTCACTGGCCCGCGCCCGCGAGCTCGAGGCCCTCGGCTTCCTCCAGATCTCCCTCGCAGCGAGCGAGAAGGTCTCCTGGTCGGCCGGCTTCGCCGTCATCGCCTGACCCACCTCCGACAGACGATGCCTTCCACCCAGTTCGGCCGTCCCGTCGCGGTGACCACAGGCTCCGCAGACCCGGACGCACCGCTCGTCGTGCTCCTGCACGGACGAGGCTCGGACGAGTCCTCGATCCTCTCGCTGGTGCCCTACCTACCCACCGGTCCCACCTACGCCGCGGTCCGGGCACCGATCGTGGAGGGCGGAGGCTTCGCCTGGTTCGCCAACCGCGGGATCGGCCGGCCCGTGGCGGAGTCGCTTTCCGAGACCCTCACCTGGTTCACCGCGTGGCTGGACTCCGTCGCGCCGGAAGGCCGCCCGGTCGTCCTCGTCGGGTTCAGCGGCGGGGCCGCCTTCGCCGGCGGTCTCGTGCTGTCCGACCCGCGCCGGTACGCGGGGGCAGCGATCCTCCTCGGGACGCTGCCCTTCGAGGCCGGGGTACCCGTGACCGCACACGGCCTCGACGGGACACAGATCTTCGTCGCGCAGGGTGACCAGGACTTCGTGATCCCGAGGGACCTCCTCGACCGCACGTGGGCCTACCTCCACGGCGAGTCCGGCGCTGTGGTCGTCTCCCGGCGTGACGCGGGGGGCCACACCATCACCCAGGAGACGCTGGCGGCCCTGGGTGACTGGCTGGTCACCCTGATGGATGACCCCTCCGAAGCCCCTTCGGAGTGAGCCACGGCGGCGCGCCCACCCTCCACGTCGAGGCGCGGCTTGCGTGCCCCTGGACGCCCAACCGCAGATGGGCTCCCTCAGTGTCAGCCGTCCACGACGTCGTGCCCGTGTTTCGCCAGCTCGGTCTCGAACGCTGGGTGCAGTTGCTCGGGCACCCAGATGCCCCATTCGCCGTGCGCCGAGCCAGGGAACATGCCCGGGGAGATGGCGCAGAGACCGCTCGGATCTGATCCGATGACGACGTCCAGTGCTTGGGCGGCGGCCCCGGCGTCGACCTCGAATTCGGGTCGGTAGGCCGGGGCCCAGATGGCGTAGCCGGTGATCTCGCCGATGCGGTCGCTGTACCTGTAGAAGGTGGCCATACGCCAACGTAGCGGCCGCAGTCCGGGGCCGGATGCCTCTTGCCCCTGTCGGGAGGCGAAAGCCACGGCCGGAGTCCTCCGCTATTTGCGGAGACGTCACCGCAGGTCAGAGGCCGAAAGTGGATGAGTCGGCCGATACGCCGGTGATTGAGACGGCCCCATCGCTTCGTGCTGCGTGTGGCGTCCCAAGCCTCTGACCTGCGCAAACGTGCTTTTGGCACTGTTGGGTGCGATGGCTCGTCAGGGCCCTGCTCGGAGACGTTGCGGACTTTTGCGGACTAGATTCGGACGGGACGGGACGGGACGGGGTCGCGCACTCCCCCGCCACTCACACGACCCAGGCCCGCTCGCCCACTTCTCGTCGCGGATGGAGGTCTTCCGGTGATGCCGAGTTGAGGACGCCCTTCCGACCATGCCGTGCGTCGACGAGGATCGCCCCGCCTCTGACGCTGTCATGACCGCTGGAGCAGCGACATGCTCACGGAGATGTCGTGACCAACGAGACAGGGTCCACGAACTGTTACCGCGAGAGAATGGAGATGGAAGGCAGGAGGAATCCTGATGAGCCAGATCTCAACGACGATCGAGTACGAGATTCACAGCGCTTTGTTCTGGAGCGAGCGACTCGGCGGCTACGGCAGTGAGATGGCGCGACGCGCGAACCGTTTCGCGCTCGCGGCAGCACTGCTGAGTGCGCTGACCGGCGCCGCTGTGTGGACGACGTTGAGCGAGTCGCAAGGTGTGGTGGCTCAGCTCGTCGTCACGGCGATGGCCGTCGCCTCGGCCGGGCTGGCCATGTGGCCCAGCACGGCAGGCTACGCAGAATGCTCGAAGCAGTCCGCGGCCTTGGCCAGCGACTACGGGCAGGTCTTGGTGAGACTGCGTCGAGCGATGGACCATATGCACGCGAGCCACCGCACCAATGTGCTTCCGAAGGAACTGGCGGCGGAGGTGGACGGCGCTATCGAAGAGTTCCAGAAGGTGCGCGCACGGAAGGAAGCCCTCAGGCCTTACCCTCGCTCATTGGAGCAACAGATTCGAAGTATTCGCCTCGACCGAGGCATGGAGTCGAATCCAGCCGCTCTTGCTGACCTCAGGTCGCACGTCACCGCGTGATGGCGCTCTCGATTTTGCTGATCGTCCTATTCTGAAAATCACCCGGTCTGCCGGCATGGGCCCTTCATGGCGATCCCCAGAACTCGATCTCGGAGATCGAGGTGTCAGGAAAGCGGTCCACGGTCACGCCCGAGTAGACACTCACGATCCGCAGCGTGAGTGTCCGCACGTCTGTGAAGTCGACTTCCGCCGTCTGGAATACGGCGACGTGATCTTGAGTCCCAGCATCGGTGAGCGTCAGCAGACGGTTCGCCGCGCCGTCCGGTGTCGTGTCGCCACCCTGGGTTGGGACGTTTCGGAGCACGCGTTGCTGTCCCGGTGCGGCCGCAAGGACATCCTCGTCCTGTGACGCGGTGACGGCGAGGGCGCGAACTCGTGGATTGCGGGTGTAGAGGGGCCAGGACTGCCCGTATCCGTTGACGATGCACAGCAGAGACAAGGCCACAGGATGGTCGAAATGAAAGGTTAGAGACTCGTTCAGCCCGAGCCCTGGGGCACCCTCAGCCCAACCGGTCGCAGTGTCACCATCGACAACCCGGTCGGCTCCGTAGGTGAGTTCTCGTCCCTGCGAGTCATGTTCGGGGTCGCGCGACGAGCTCGCTTCTTGGTCAGCTGGGCGGAGGCTAGCGAGGTCCTTGGTCGCATCGCAGGTCGGTGGAGCGATGGCCTCCGTCACTCTGGCGCTGAAGACGGCGCCCAATGCGGTGGCAAGGAGCGTGATGAATACCCCTTGCACGATCGCTCGCACGAGCCACGTGCGGTTGTCCTCGGCCATTTGATGATCCCTCGGAACCGGTCCTATCTCAGGATGGCACGCGGCGAACGACCTTGCGCGAACTTCGAGGATCCACGATCCGGCGTGCTGCAGACCTTGGCATCGGGATGCTCGTTCTCGCTCAGAACGAACGAATCAACGCGGACACGTTTGCATGCAGTCGTGAGGTGCACAGGGCCAGCGTCTTGGCCCGCATGAGTAATGCAGACACCTCTCAGATGCCGATGTAGTGTCGATGTGCCTCAAACGAGTCCATACATGAACGCCTCGGGACGCCCCGCAGCCAACGCAAATCTGCTTGCAACGGCGAGACACGCGCTTATGCCGCCGATCGGTCGTTCCGATGAGCGCTCTCGTTGTCTTGGGCCGGGAAAATGCGTTGCGAACGGGCATCCCGAGATGTTGGGTGGACTGGCCCAACGACCGGAGAGGGACCTGACGCAAATGTTGCCGACCCCGACGCTGCTGACTCGTCACCTTCGACTGCGTCCCTTCGACGACACGGATGCCAACGACCTCTTCGAGTTGCAGAGCAATGCGTTTGTGCTGCGCCACTGGGACTCACCGCCCTGGAGCGATCGCGGGCGTTCCGAGCGTTTCATCGAGGCTTGCCGGCAGATGGCCGAAGAGGGTACGGGGGCGCGAGTAGCCGTGGACCGCGACTCCGACGGAGCGTTCATCGGGTGGTGCCACCTGAGCAAGTGGGATCCGGACTACCGGAGCGCCTCACTGGGCTATTGCTTCACCGAGGCGTCGTGGGGCCACGGCTACGCGATGGAGGCCGCGCGTGCTCTGCTCGGGTGGGCGTTCGACACGCTGGACCTGAATCGTGTCCAGGCTGAGGCAGATACGCGCAATATCGCATCCGCCCGTGTGCTTGAGAAGCTCGGGTTCGTGCGCGAAGGGCGGTTGCGTGAAGACTGCGTCGTGAATGGCGAGGTCTCTGATTCCTGGGTCTTCGGATTGCTCAGGCGGGACTGGCAGCCCTCCTCCGAGCCGGTTCACACTCGCTGAGTCGGGGCTCAACAGGTGCACGCTCATGTAGCCGCGTTGAGGACGGACGTCCCACCCTGCAGCCAGACAGTCGTCAATACCGGACAATCGGCATACTCGAACCACCAAGATGTGCTCATGACTCAGCCCGCATTGGACCTCGTGGCCGGAATGCCAGCGCACTTCGAGATGCCGATGGAGTTCCTGGAGCTCGCCGAGTGGGCGGAGCGGGTCAGGTACGTGCGCAACGGCTACGGCTCCTTGGTCGACCCCGGCCAGGACGGGCGTTCGCTCGTCGAGATCGGCGACCCTGCTCGCGTCGGCTGGAGCGGGTATCTGACCGGCCCGGACCGACTGTGGTTCGTCCTCCGAACGGGCGGAGATGGGTCTTCAGTGTGCCTGTGGCTGGATGACCAGGGGCAGCAACAGGTGGTCCACCACGGGTCGGGTTCGGGGTCAATCCTCTTCGCGGTGCTGCCCTCCGCCCTGCACGTCCTACGCCTATTGGCGGTCGGCTACCCAGAGCCGTGTTGGAACGAGGACTGGGCCAGTCCTCCGGAGGATGACGACCCGGGGTTGGCTGCCTATCGCTCGTGGTGCCGTGAAAGGTGGGACATCATTCCAGCCGAGACCGGAGTCGTGGCACTCGGTCTTCAAGCGGTTGCCGACCAGTGGACCCGGACAGAGGGTCCGCAAGGCGACCCCTTCGGTCAATGGCTCGAGCGGCCCGGAACGGTAGTTGCGCGCTGACCACCACCATCCGGAGGCGGTACCCCCCTCGCCGGCGAAGACTCAGGACAGGTACGGATTGGTGTGCATGCTTGATATGTGGGTGATCCTTCGGGGTCGCCGGCGCTCCTACGTTGGGGTGTCCGTTCTCCTCGAGGAGGCCCCGTATGTCGAGCGTTGTGTCGTGTCTGATTCCGTCCGCTGCGCCTCGGCAGGAGCTGTTCGGTGATCCGCTGTTGGATGCCTACCTGGAGTTCTTGTCGGGGCGTTGTCGGCCGAACTCGGTGCTGGCTGCACGGTTCGACCTGACGGTCTTCTTCCGTGTGGTGGCCAAGCCGATCGAGGCGGTGACGGCGACGGACGTTCTGGGGTTCATCACCGCCCAGCGCAGCGGCGCCACGCACCTTCCGGACCCGCTGCTCGGCCCTGTCGGCGGTGACATGGTCGGGGTGTCGCTGCGGACCGTGCGTCGCCGGTTGTCCACGGTCGCAGGCTTGTACGCGTTCCTGACCGCCCGAGGCGACGTGCCCGTCAACCCAGTCCCACGCGGGCTGCCGACCCGGCGGGAACGTCACCGGCCGTCCCAGGGTGTGCCGTTGATCCGGGCGCCGCGACGGACGTTGCCGCGGATCCTGACCCCGGTCGAGGTCGACGCGCTGACGACCGCGTTGCGCACCCACCGGGACCGGGCCATGGTCGCCGCGATGCTGCTCGGTGGGCTGCGGCGCTGCGAGGTCCTCGGGCTGCGCCTGGAGGATGTCCGGGCCGCGGAGCGGCGGCTGTTCATCGCCGAGGGCAAGGGCGGGCACCAACGATTCGTGCCGATCTCCTCCCGGTTCTTCGAGCACCTGGGCGCCTACCTCGAGCAGGAGCGACCCGAGGACGCCGACACCGACGCCGTGTTCCTCGTGCTCAAACGCCCCCGGCGGGGCCGGCCGTTGAGCGCGTACGGCCTCGACGAGGTCCTCGACGGCGCCCGGACCCGGGCCGGGCTGGCGCACGCGTCCTGTCACGAGCTGCGCCACACCTGCCTGACCCGGCTGCGGGAGGCCGGGATGCCACTGGAGGCCGTCCAGGCCCAAGCCGGACACGCCATCGAGTCGACCCGGATCTATCTGCACCTGGCCGACGACTGGCTCGCCTCCCAGTACCGCCGCGCCGCGGAAGTCATCGACGCCCAGGTCTTCGCCGGCACGTCCCCTGCGTCGACAGGCCCGAGCGCGTCGACCGTCCCACTCGTGCCGCCGCATCTTCGGGACCATCCAGACCGGCAAGACCGAGCCCCGGTCCCGGGGTTCCGGAGGCTGCGGTGAGCGGCCCGCTGCTGCTGCCGACCTGGGAGCAGCTCGAGGCGACCCACCCGCAGGTGGTGGCCACGATGCGCACCTACCTGGCCCAGGTCGCCTGCGTCCTACGCCCGGGCAGCGTCACCGGCGCTGACCTCGCGCTGCGCTCCTTCACCACCTACCTCGCCGCGGAACACCCTGCCCTGCAACGCGTTCGGGACATCGACCGTCCCCAGGTCGAGGGCTTCAAGACGTGGGTGGCGGCCAGGCCCGGACAGAACAAGGCTCGCGTCACCCTGGCCACCATCGCCCACCGCCTCGGCACCCTGCGCGTGTTCTTCACCCGGATCGATGAATGGGGCTGGGACGACGCCCCACCCCGGGTCCCGATGTTCCTCGGCGACGTGCCCCGACAACAGCACGCCCTGCCCAAGGCCCTCGATGACCCGAGCGCAGCCAAGCTGCTGCGCGCCGCGCAAGCCGACCAGCGGATGCTCGTCGGGGTCACCGTCGAGTTCCTCCTACGCACCGGCCTACGCGTCGGGGAATACACGGCCCTGGCCAGCGACGCGGTCGTCCTGATCGGCGACACCCATTGGCTCCACGTCCCGGTCGGCAAGCTCCACGAAGACCGCTACCTGCCGCTGCACCCACGCATCGTCGAGCTCATCGACACCTACCGCGCCGCGCACGTCCCACCCGGACACCCACTGCTCATCCCCTACGAAAACGGCAGGGCCCTGGACCGGCACGCCGTCACCCGGTTCATCAACACAGCCGGCTCCGCGGCCGGCCTCGGCCACATCCACCCCCACCAGCTCCGGCACACCCTGGCCACCCAAGCCATCAACCGCGGCAT